>JBMNIZ010000001.1:0-151423 GCA_050951405.1 Bacillota bacterium
GCCAACTTGGGCTCCACGTCTTTGGCCATTTCTTCCAGTTTGCTTAAAGCTTCTTCCAGCCCTTTTCTTTCCCGTACAACCCCCACTTTCATCCAGGCCAGCTGCTGCAGTTCCAGTCTGGTTTCCACAGCATTGGGGCCGCTGTCCCTGGTCAGAGGGTTCGCATAAAGACTCTTGCTTGATTTCTGCTAACTTGATCTGTATCGATGGCCACGTCACCGGCATCTTTCGCATACTGGGCGGCAAAAGCTCCGGCCCGGTGCCCCCAAACTTGGGTCATGGTCAGGGCGTTGCCGGACACGCGGTTTGCTCCCATGATGCTGCCTGTGCCTTCACCGGCCGCATAGAGGCCCGGTATATTGGTCTCGCATCTTTCATTGATTTTGATTCCCACCGTTCCAGAAATGGGCGGCCGGTGCTGTTTCCAAGGCATCCTGAGTTAAATCAGGCAGGAACTCTTTCATGTTGAAACCGCCGTAGCGCCAGTTGGCTATGTTGGAGGGGAACCATTCGGCGCTAAACTCCAGAAGGTTCTCTCGGCAGGTGCCGGAGGGACAGGTAAGTACCGTTATTGGGGCTGCCCTTGCCGTCCAATACTTGGACCATGGCGGCGATGGAGTTCACATCACGGGTGCTCCGTTCCATCCTGACCGGGTCCCAGTCTTTCATGTATCTTTCTCCCAGCCGATTTAAAGCATGGGTTTCCAAATAAGCACTTAAAAGATAGGAAAAGTCCACTCCGTTCAGGGAATCAGGTTTAATCAGGGTATAAGGTAGAAACATGGGGAATTCCATGTCGATCAGTTCTGCCCCGGCCCGGTAGGCCATGGCCAGTCCGTCCCCGGTGAGTTCTTCCGGCGCGGTGGTATGGGGGTAGATGCGCATGGCGCCTCCCGTGCAAAGAACTACCGCTTTGGACTTGATCACATAGAATTTCCCCGTATTAATATCGATGCCACAAGCACCCGCCGCTCGACCATCGTTTAACAAAATGTCCGTGACCACGAAGTTGTCGATGACTTTGATGTTATCTCTCTTTTTGATTTCTTTCACCAGCACTCTGGGAAACTCGGTCCCCGGAATCCAGATGCCCCGAGGATAGGTATGTCCCGGAGCATGGGTCAATTTGTCGATCCTGGCTCCCCAGTCCACCAGTTCCCTGACCCTTTCCGGAGCTTCTTCGCAGTGAATTTTCACCAGGTCTTGATTGTTGATGTATTCGGCTTCTTTGACCATGTCCTCGGCAAATTTTTCAGGACTGTCATTCGGATCTCCGGGCAAACCAAAAAGTTCGATGCAGCTTCGGCTGTCCACGTCAATGTCCGCATCCGCTGTCAAAGTGGCTCCCGATTTGCCGATAACTCCTTTCGTGGCCACGATGATGTTCAGGTCATGTCTGGAAGCTTCCAGCACAGCCCTGGCACCGGCCCCCTCGCTGCCTACCACTAAAATGTCCGTGATTAATATTTCGTCAGCCAGGTTTTCCAAAAAGCTCATCTTTCTACACCTCCAAGTTTTAAACCGTTGCAATAGTATACAGGTCGCGGCTGGCGCCGGAAAGAATTTCAAAACCATCTTCCGTTACCAGGACATTTTCCTCAATGTCAAAGCAACCCAGTTCGTTGACAATGCCGGGCTCCACAGTAATGATCATCCCCGGCTCCAGGACAGTGGTATCGTAATCAACGATGCTGGGAGGCTCTGTGCTCATCAGTCCGATACCGTGTCCAGCTCTGCCACAGTCGAAACTCAAAGGAAAACCATGAGCTTCCATCTGCTTGGCACATTCTCTTGCAATTTCTGCCACCGGCACACCCGGCGCAATCTTTTGACAAGCAGCCATGGTCACCTCATGGACTATGGCCTGTAAACGCCTTGCCTCAGCGGTAGGCCCTCCCACCACTCCGGCCCGGCAAAAATCAGACCAGTAGCCCAGGTAATTGGCCCCCACGTCCAGCCAGACAAAATCCCCTTTAACAATCCGCCGGTCGGTAGCCCTGGCACTGATCCTATCGTAGTTACCGGGGCCGGAACAAATGATAATAAAGCCCGGCGCTTCTGCGCCTGCAGCCAACATCAGGGAAGAAATCTTCTGGGAAATTTCCTTTTCCGTCATGCCCTCATGGATTTCCCGAAACCCCTGATCCAGAGCCTGGCTTGTGATTTGGCAGACCTTTCTCATACACTCGATTTCTGACGGAAGCTTGACCATTCTCAACTTCCAGATGAGATCTGAACCATCTACAAACTGGACGCTGGGCAGGCGAGTTTTCAGCTCTTCCATGGCATTGTGAGGAATGCCCAATCTTTGTTCATAACCAAACTCGCATCCCACTTGACCCCGATCCATCTCCAGCTCCCTTAAAATCTCCACTACATCATCCAGCGGGGTGGTCATGATTTCCCGAAAACCCCTCACGTCCCTTACTGCCGACCGAGACTGGGCCTCAGGCACAACGAAAATGTGTACCAAAAGTACCGGTTCCTTATCCTTAGGAATAAAAAGGAAAGCAGGCCTGGTAAAAGTAGACCAGGAGGTATGGGGACGGTACCCTGTAAAATAATAGTAATTGGCCTCAGCAGTAATCATTAGGCCCGCCAGTCCCTGCTCTAGGATCAACTTCCTGGCATTATTGATTTTTTGCTTCATCTCCTCTACTGGAAACTCCAAGTACCTCATAAAAAGCAAGACACCTCCTTTTATGCTTATCTGCTGCATCACTCATGCAAAGTTTATGCCAAACCGGGATCATTCTTCTGAAGGCTTCCCAGGCAAGGATTTTCAGCCCTTTCATTAAAATCAATTATCAAAATAGAATTCTCATTTCTTGAGAAATTGACCAAGCATTTTCTTAAATTAAGCTATATGCAGGCCAAGTACGCAATATGAGAGTTGGGACAAGAAACCTAATGCTATAGTCTGAATAATCTGGAAAAGGATAAAAATCCGGAGAGCGGGAATTATCATTTTTAGAAATATTTCTTAAATTGCAAAACCAGCAGGAGCTGGTCCACATACCCAGAATTATATATTTTAACCCATTAATCCGCCTGAATGCGAATCGCTCAACCTGAAGGGAGGGCCGTATATTTTGATCTAATAAAAATTCCCTAGAATAGTTTGGCTGCTAGCAAATTCCATGGTTAAACACTTCAAGAAAGGTGGGAAAAGGTTGGCTTCTCTGAAAAGCATTAAAAAAACCGCCCAACAGACTGCGGAAGCTATTTCTGCAGCCCTGCATGTCCATGTGGAAATTTCCGATGACAACCTGGAATGCGTTGCTGGCACCGGGGAATTTGCCAAGCTAATCGGCACTAAACTGCAAGGCTACATCCATGCCCGGGTTCTTAGCTCCGGAAAAGCCTGTATCATTGAAAACCCTGGTTACCATGAATTTTGCCGGCCGTGTCCCTTTTTGAAAAACTGCTACGCTACAGCGGAAATCTGTGTCCCAATTTTTAAAGGAAAGACCCCGGTGGGAGTAATCGGTCTGGTCAGTTTAGATGCAGAGCAAAGGGACAGGCTGATTCTTTTTCAGGACCAGAACGTAAACTTTTTAGAGAAAATGAGTGATCTGTTGTCCAGCAAACTAAAAGAAATAGAGCTTTTGGAGAAAGAAAAATTCCTGAACAATCAACTGGAGACGGTCATCAATTTTGTTGATCAGGGTGTTATTGCCAGTGATGAATACGGCAATATAACCCATATTAATCGCTATGCCCAAAAAGTTGTGGGAGAAGAGAATGTCATTGGCAAAAGGCTGACTTCGGTCATGCCTGTGGAAAAAATCAAAAATATCTATCTCTCCAACCAATACTTCAAGCAAGAGAAATTTGACTTAAAACAAAAAAACCGCCATTTAAGAGTGATCGGCGATGCTCACCCGGTAATTGTGGACAACAAAAATTCAGGTGTGGTCCTCAGCTTCCGGGCGGTCTCCGATGCGGTGCGCATGTCTTACGCAGCCAACAGCTCCCTTCAATATGGGTTTGAAGATATTATCGGTGTCAGCCACCCCATCCTGGAAATAAAAGAAAAAGCCAAAAAAATAGCCAAGTCTGATTCCACAGTCCTCATTACCGGTGAAAGCGGGACAGGTAAAGAAATCCTGGCCCGGGCCATCCACGCCAATAGCAACCGCATCCCCGAACATTTTATCACCATCAACTGTGGGGCCATTCCCGAGACTCTGCTGGAAAGCGAGCTGTTCGGTTATGAAGACGGTGCTTTTACCGGAGCAAGAAAAGGCGGCAAACTGGGCAAATTCGAAATCGCCAACGGAGGAACCATTTTCCTGGACGAAATCGGGGACATGCCCCTGCACTTGCAAGTAAAACTGCTCAGAGTCTTGGAGGAAAAAGTCATCGAAAGGGTGGGAGGCTCTTTCTCTGTACCCATCGACGTCCGGGTAATTGCCGCCACTCACCGGGATCTGGAAGAACGGGCCCAGCAGAACCTATTCCGTTGGGATCTATACTACAGGCTGAACGTTATCCCCCTTCACATACCTCCTTTACGGGAACGGAAAGAGGATATCATGATGCTGGCCGAGCATTTCCTAAAGATATATAATGACAAAATCAATAAGAAGATTATGCATATTGCTAAAGAAACGGAGGATATGCTCTTGAATTATGACTGGCCCGGCAATGTGCGGGAGCTTTCCAATGCCATAGAATACGCGGTGAACATGGAGAGCTCCACTGCTCTCAATGCCAGGAATCTGCCGCCCCGCATCCGCTTGCGTGCCACAACTTCCCAGTACATCGAGAAAGACAACGGCCTAAAAAAAATGGAAAGAGATCTGATTGCAGACGCCCTGGCCAAATACGGCAGCACCACGGAAGGAAAAAAGAAAGTGGCGGAATCCCTGGGCATCAGCCTGGCCACCCTCTACCGAAAGCTGAAAATATATAATTTGTCTTGACAAACAAAAAACAGGCTCTAAAGGTTGAAACATTTCTTTATCCATTTAAGAAAAGAATGGGGCGGATCCACAAAGGATCCGCCCCAAGCGATTATTCAGTTCTTCTTGGGCCCTTGACTCTATATTTTCTAGCCAAAGAGACCCCGAATGGCCAGCCAGATAGAATGGAAAAAGACCTTGAGAAAATTGCTGCGGGGAATATCCTTTTCAGCCACCAGGGGGAAACGTTTTTCCCCGTCCCTGGTTTCCACCAGCAGCTCCCCGATTTTCTCCCCTTTCGCTAACGGAGCCTCCAAATATTTGGGCAGTTCGGTTCTGATGGAAGGTGTTTCTCCTTTGAGGATGGTGACAAACAGATCTTCAGGCAAAACGGCCTGGACGGAGCTTCCCTTCCCTTTATACACTCTCACTTTCCCAAAGCTTTGTCCTTTTTCCCCTGCTTTCCGGGCCTGGTAATTGTCGAAACCGTAATTCAACAGGGCATAAGCGTCCTTCTCCCTCCCCGCTTCACTGTCAGCCCCTAAGATCACAGCAATAAGCCGGTAATCATCTTTTTTGCCTGTAGCAATCAGGTTACTGGTACTGCTCAAGCGGCCGGTTTTCAGACCATCTATTTCCGGATATTTGAGCAGACCGTTGCGGTTATACTGCTTGATTCCGTTATACTCGTATTCCCTCGTTGAATGGTACTGGAGCATTTCCGGGAATTTTTGCAAGTAGTCACGGCTCAGGAAGGCCAGATCCCTGGCCGTAGAATACTGGTCCGGATCTCCCAAACCGTGAGCATTAACAAAATGGGTGTTATCCAAACCCAGTTCCCTGGCCTTGGCGTTCATCCTTCTTACGAATTCCTCTTCCGTACCTCCAATATACTCGGCCAAAGCCACGCAGGCATCATTACCGGACACAATGGTAATGCCTTTGATTAATTCCTCCACCGGTACTTGTGTATCAACTAAGACAAACATTTTTGAACCGCTGGTCCGCCAGGCTTTTTCTGAAATGGGAACCGGATCTTGTATGGAAATTTTCCCTGCCTGCAGCTGTTCACAAACAAGATAAAGGGTCATGATCTTGGTAAGACTGGCTGGAGCCCACCTTTGATTTTCATTTTTCGCAAAGATAATCTCGCCGCTGACGGCATCCATGAGCACCGCCGCCTCGGAAGTAATCTCCGGCGCCTTTGGTCCGGCCAGTACCGGGTTAAAGGATAATACTAGCAATATCAGGATGAGAATAAGGGCTGTTTTGCTGGCAAACCGCATCATCCTGGTGGCCTCCTTTTTCTTTAGATTCCTGACCTGATCTGCCCGATGGGCGTCTTTTTAACCTGGCAAAGATACCTGGGGGAAAAAATCCAGCAGCTCTTCCAGCTTGGAGACATGGGCAACCATGGGGACTTCTTTTTTCCCCCGCAAGTTAAAACCGATAAAAGGGACCCCGGCAGCCCGCGCCGCCTCACCATCGATCCAATTGTCGCCAATATAATAAATCTCGCTCACTCTGGCTGCATAGCGATTCTTGATGAATGATATGCCGGCAGGATGAGGCTTCAACTCTTCCACTTCATCCCTGGTCACTACCTCATCAAAAAAGTCCAACAAGCCAAACCGCTGGAGAACCGTATCCGCAGTTTTCCGGGAATTGTTGGTCAGCACGGCGAGGATGAAACCCCTTTCCCGAAGCTTTTGCAAAACCTCATCCACTCCCTGTTCTACTGTGGCCTGCATCATTCCTTGATACTCCGTTTCCTCTACTTTTTCCCATAATTCCTGACCGTGAGAGGTGCCTTTCGCCCGGTCAAAATCGTCCACCAGCTTCAGCATTTGAGATACGGACATGGTGGATAATTCACCGGCGCTAAGTTCTGTAATATTCTTTTCCATTATTCGCTCCCTCATCCAGCGACCCAGGGTAACAAAGTCCATCCGCGAATGAACCAGAGTATCATCCAAGTCAAAAATCAGCAGTGTTGGCTTCACGTCTCTCACCTTCCCTCATCAATATTTTCCCGGTTAAATCATCAATAAATTGCCTGGCTGTCCGCCCGGACCTGCTGTTATGCCAGCGTTCCCACTGGAGTGCCTTCTCCCGGAGAAGGGCGGGAGCTATCTGCAGGCCTCTCTGGCGGGCCAAACCCTCCACAATTTCCAGATACTCCTCCTGATCGGGAGTGGAAAAAATAATGGTGATCCCAAAGCGATCCGCCAAGGAAAGCTTTTCTTGGAGAGAATCCTGGGCCCTTACTTCTTCTTCGCTAAATTCCCTGTCCCGGAAACTCTCTTTTATTAAGTGCCGCCGATTGGAAGTAGCGTAAATCAGGACATTATCAGGACGAGCCTCCAGGCTTCCTTCCAAAAGCGCTTTTAGATGCTTATAGTCCAATTCTCCGTCTTCAAAGGACAGGTCATCGATAAAAACTATAAAACGCTGGGCCCTTCCCCTGAGTTTTACCAAGAGTTCCGGGAAAAAAGTCAGGTCTTGCTTGGCCACCTCCACCAACCTCAGCCCAGCTTCGCCGTATTCATGGATCAAGGACTTAATGGTAGAGGATTTTCCCGTACCCCTTTCCCCATAAAGGAGGAGATTATTGGCCGGGAAGCCTGCCAAGAACTGTTCCGTGTTTTCGATCACCTGCCGCCTCTGCTGCTCATAACCGATCAAGTGGGATAAACGGATCGGGTCCGGCTCCTCTACCGGCAACAACTGCCCTTCCCCTCCCTTTTGGAAAAAACGGAAGGCATGATAACAGCCAAACAGGCCGGTGCCCATCTTACGATAATAAGCGATTAAATTCCCCAAGAGAGGCTCCCAGCTATCGGCATCTCGAAAAATCCTTTTTAATTCACCGGCAGGACTATTTTTCTGCCAGGATCCGCCTAAAGAGCTCTCATTCCAATCAGGCCAATGATCAATTTTTTCCGCCCAGGCCGCTGTAACGCCAGCCAGATTCTTAATAGTATCTTTGATCCAGTCGCTTCGGATCTGGAACAAACGCTGCAGGATGATCAGATCTTTTCGGGCGGCCTTCAGCAGAGAAGGGGCCAGATCTTCCTCAGAACCGGATCTTTCCGCTTGCCGGGTAAAAAAATTTTCCTCCAAAAGGAGCCTGTCCAAAAGGTAATCCTGCCAGGCATTCCCCAGTTTGGGAAAGGGTGCAAAACCCGCCTTCTCTAAGAGAAGTCCACAGAGCCGGTGATAGCTGGCACACATATTTTCAAAACAAACCTTTTCCCCGGACAAAAGCTCCACAAGATTGTTCACTTCCTGAAAAACCTGGTCTTTAAGCAGGGAACGAAAAACTGTCAGGCATTTCAAATCCAGGGCCAGATCGCGCCAAAATGAACTGCTTACCCCCAAGCCCACAACCTCCTGTTTCAACCCAAGATGAGATCGTCTTTTGCAAAAACCCTCCGTCCTATTATAGCATTCTTCCCGGAAAAACATGAAATTTTCCGGTAAATATGGTAAAAAACCCGCAAAAAAGGTTTCCAAACAAAATTTCCCTTGCAAAATCCTCTGCATGAGCTTAGAATAATGTTGTAAATCGAATAATATATGAAGCAAGGCAGAGTAGGTATCACGCGTTAAGTGCCGGAAGATGGGAAGTTGCTTCCAGACGAAAGGGATGACCTGCGATGTGGTGCCGCATCCGCTGCCACATTGAAGAAGTAGAAAAAGAACACCTCTTTTTCTCTTTGGTGTGGCTTATCTGCCGACCGGAGAGAAAAGAGGTGTATTAGTTTGAAATTGAATATCCGCACTCTGGCTGCTTTAGCGATGCTTGTTTCCATCAGCATCATCTTGACAAGAATGTTCAGCTGGCTGCTTCCGGTAGGAGGAGCCATGACCGTTCGCCTGAGCTTCGGGGAAATCCCCATCATGCTGGCCGGTATTCTTTTCGGTCCTTTCGCCGGCGCCCTGACCGGCATTGCCGCCGACTTGCTGGGCTACATGCTCAATTCAGCCGGCCTCGCCTACTTCCCAGGCTTCACCTTGAGCGCCGGTTTGACCGGCTTGATCCCGGGCCTTTTGCTCCGAAACAGCGCGAAAGAATTGACCGTATGGCGTCTTTTCTGGGCCATTCTTGTCACAGAAGTAATTGTTTCTGTTGTACTTAATACCTTGTGGCTGACCATCATGTACAAGGTAGGCGTGCTGGCGATCCTGCCGGCAAGAATCCTGGCCAGGGCCTTGCTGCTCCCCGTTTACACCATCGTCATTCACACCATCACCAGCCGCTCTTTTATGGTGGCTCTCAGGGAGAGGCAGGCTTAAAAACGGAGATACTGCCGTAAAGGAAGGTCAAACTGCTTAAGTTGGTGTCACTGCCTAGAATACGGGCAAGGGCCCGACTCTCGGTTTCCTCTTTAGCAAATTAAACTCAGGGTCGGATTAACTTCCGGCCCTGAAATTTTTTATCACAATATCCATTTCCTCTTGATGTTCCACTGGCAGTAATAAAAAAGCAATACGCCAAAGGCAACCAGCAAGGTAATGTTTAACCACCCATTCATATAGCCGGTATGCGTGATAGAGTTATTCAGCATATCCGCTCCGTAGGTCAAAGGAAGGCAGTATGAAATAGGCTGCAAAAATACCGGCAGGGTCTTTATCGGAATAAAGAATCCCGACAGAAACAGCATGGGAAAGCGGAAAAAGTTCGAATAAGTCTGCGCTTCAAAGACTTCCTTGGAGGAAACCGCGATGGCCAGGCCCAGCAGGGTAGAGGTCACAGCCATGAGCAAGATGCTGATTAACGCCATTCCCCAGTTGATGCCCGACAAATCGGTGAGAAAAACTGCAAATAAGACCGGCGAGAAAGCAATAATCGTGCCAAAAAGGACGGCGCCGGAAATTTTTGCCAACACCAAAGTATTCAGACTGATGGGTGCGATCAATAAGCGATCAAAAGAACGGCCTCTTCGTTCAAAAGTTATCGTTACCGCCAGCATGGAGGTGGTGCCGAAGAGGATGCTCATGCTCATCAGCCCCGGCAAAAGCTCTCTGATGGCAATGGACTGGGCTTGGGGAGTGCGGATGAATTGCATCAGCGTCCAAGAGAGAGGAAAGATGATGCCCCAGCTGATATTGGGGGGCTTGAGATAGTAGTTTTTTATGTCCTTCCTTAAAATGTTCCAAAAGGCAATCCAAGCATTCATTTCTTCCCACCCTCTTTCTCTTTGTGCAGCTTGCCTGCTTCGATTCCAGTCACCTTGACAAAGACATCCTCCAAACTGGGCCGCATTTCCTTGGCCTCATACACGGTAATTCCTTTGCTGTCAAGGTATTGTAGGATCGGCCAAAGGGCGATCCGATCCGGTGAAGAGATGAAGCAAGCGTTTTCTTCCTTCTTCACTTCGATACGGAGGGCGGGAAATTGATGCTGGAGCTCCTCTTTAATGCCATTCGCCTTACCGTTCAGCGTCAATTTCATGATATGCTCATGGGTAAGGTTTTCCATCAGCTCTGCCAGGGTGCCTGATTTGACAATTTTTCCGTTGACAATAAAGGCGATCCGGTCGCAAATTCGTTCTGCCTCCTCAATATAATGGGTTGTAAGGAAGACTGTGGTGCCCTGGCGCTTCAGATCCAAAATCAGGCTGCGGATTTGCCTTGCGCTTTCCACGTCAATCCCAGTGGTGGGCTCGTCCAGAAAGAGAATTTTCGGGTAGTGGATAATAGCCGCTGCAATGGTAAGCTTGCGCCGCATCCCCTTTGAATACGCCTTGAAAGGACGTTTTCCCGCCTTCTTCAGACCGAACCACTCAAGCAATTCCTTGGCCCGTTTTTCGCGCTCCTCTTTTCTCATGCCATAAAGGGAAGCGCAAAAGCAGAGGTTTTCAAATCCGTCCATTTCGTCATAGAGATTGCTTTCATCCGCGACGACGCCCATCATGCTCTGGGCTTTCTTTATATCCTTTATGCCGTCCAGACCATCTATGCAGATGGTGCCGCCGCTGGGTCTGCATAAGCCGATGAGCATATTGATGGTAGTTGTCTTGCCTGCTCCGTTGGGACCTAGAAAACCAAATATTTCTCCTTCTTCAATATCAAAAGAGATACCGTCTACAGCGGTGAAATCACCATATGCTTTTTTAAGATTCCTGACGCTGACAATGCTCATGATGCGAGTTCTCCTTCTTTTCGGTTCTCAGGCCATGGCAGGCAAACCGAACTTCCTCTGGACATTCTTTGCCGGGCTGACGGCTGCGGCATTTGTCCCTCTTTTCCTGCAGACAACTTTCTTCTTCCGGTTTGCAGGCCTCTTTTTGTATGGCTGCCAATTCCTCAAGTTCAGAGGCAAGTGCCAGCAGTTGCTTGCGGTCCACATCATAATGCATGAAGTAGCCGCGTCTTTCGCCAATCAGCAAGCCGGCCTGGCGCAAAACTTTTAAATGCTGGGATATGGCCGCCTCCGTTAAGCCCAAATGGCGTGCCAAGGCGCCCACGCAATAATTGTGCTTCAGCAGCAATTTCACTATTTTTAGTCTTGTCTCGTCCGCCATTGCTTTTAACATCATTGTAGTGTTTTCCAAAACAAAAGCCCCCTTTCAATTAAGTAATCACTTAATTAAAATAGCACTTTCATCTAATTAAGTCAACACTTAATTAAAATTTTATTTGAGCCGCACTGCCCTGTACTGAGCATTCGGTCTTCTATCCCCTCGGCGATAAATAACAAACAACGGTACTTGTTTCTCCCTTACATCTAAAAACCACCGCTTTTTCTTGCGGTGGCTTTTTTCATCCTATCAGCGGTAACCCGGCAATCGTGCAAATAATCCCGGCAATACAAAAGAGAAGCAGAGGGCTTCTGGATTCCTTAAAGGATAATAAAAAAATGATTTATTTTGCCCGGCCTAGGTTTTTCCCTGTGCCATCGTCTCTCCTTTTACGGTGGGCCCATAAAAAAAGAAAGCTGAATATTGCTCTTAAAGCCTATAAAGGAGAACAGATGAAAAGCCGAGTTTGGCAAAGGCAGGATAAAGGGACACGCAACATTTGACGGGGAAGCTTATGAGGGCAGCATTGTTAATATGGGCGTGAAAAATGCGGACGGCTCGGTGTGTTAGCTCATCAGTTTGCCCGAGGATACTCGCAAGAAGATCGGAAAACAACCTGGAGAGCAAGTGAAAGCAACTATTCAAAAAAAGTGTAATCATCAGCTAGACGGTTTATTATCAGCATAAACAGCCATTGCCTCCCGCATGAACTTTGCCAAGCCCGGACCGAATCCATCAATATTTTCAGTGAAGCGTGCGTCGTCCACGTACAGTTGGCCCAAATTCTTAAAGGCCTCAAGGGAATAATTGCCCATTTCGTTCAAAATCACATACCATTCTTCAATTGCTGCTTGTGCTTCTTTTGCATCAGGCGGAAGATGGCGAAGTCCGGCCAGCTTCCTAAATATTGCATTGATTTTTTCAGCAACTTCTTTTTTCTCATTCTCAGACAGTCTCGCTATTTTCGCCTTGGCCTCATCTACAGCCAAGTCGCCCCATATTTTCCGAGCCTCTTCCTCATACGGATTATGATTAAAGTCAAATCCTTCAAATTTTTCCTTGTCCCTCACCTTTATTTCTCCTTTCGCATCATGTTTTAGATTGTTATTTCCCTGCCTGCTGACAGATAATCAATTCGATCACCCATGGCAGCTTTAAGCCTGTCATATGATTCTTTCCCTGTGCAATGGCAGGTATAAAATTTTGCATTTGTATCCATCAAGTATTCGCTTATTTTATCTATCGTTTCAGGGTCCTCAGTGGTCCCCGATGAACGGCTGTAAAGATGAAATCCACCTATCACAAAATTGGGCATATGCCCTGTTAGATCATGGAAATGTTCAAGGATATTTACAATACCATTGTGGGCACATCCTGTTACCAAAAGCGTCTTGCCGTCTTCCTCTATGATGAGGTTTTGTTCGTGAGCAAAGGTGTCCTGTACTATTTGCCCGCTCTGCTCCATCAATAGTCCCGCATTTGATTTTGGCAGAGCTGCCCTTTGAGTAATATTTGAGAACAATTGCATCCCCTTGCCAATAAAGAAGCGGTCTGATGTAAGCACAATTCGCCCGTTTTCTTTCAGTTCTACATCCAGACCAATATACTCCAGTTCATCATTCGAACGTAAAGCATAGTATTTTTCAAATGCCAATTGGTGCAAGAATACCTTGGCCTTTGTGTTTTCACGCAAAAATGCCCTCAGCCCGCCGCCATGGTCATAATGTCCATGTGAAATAATGAGATAATCCACATCAAAAATATCCACATTCAGCTTTATTGCATTTTCAAGAAATAACTCGCTTGCACCGACATCAAAAAGAATTTTGCGCCCATTTGATTCTATGTAAAGGCTAAGTCCGTGTTCACTGCCCAAGTCCGCCCATAGCGCTGTATTCTCCACTAATGTTTTGATAATCATGGCCTCAGCCCACCGCCTTCCTTTAAAGAGCAATTCCATTGTCTTGTTATAAAACGTGCGGTACGTTCTTAATCGGGTTAACAGTACTGTCTCCTTTGCTGTCCTTTGCAAAATCATCTTGTGGTTTTGTTCCATACCTTTTTGAGCATATTGTAATGCATGAGTTTTTGCTGTGCCATTTCTCCCCCAAAGACAATTTGTCCCTGAACCTTGGCATATTCCTGTCCGATAACTCCACCCAGCCCTTTAAAATATATGTAAAGAGCCATAGAATGGGATAACAGCATAAGACCGAAATAAACGCCGTTAATTTTTTCATGTTGGTTCCCTTTTAGGTATCCCAAATTATTTAACCGGAAAATCAAAATATGTATCCGGATAAGGCTCGTCTTTCAATGTATAATGCCACCACTCCTCCGGGTAAACCTCAAAACCGGCGGCAACCATAGCATCACGCAGGATATTGCGGTTTTTCTCCTGCTCCTTAGTGATTAAATCAGTACCATGGTTTGAGATTTCGCCAAAAAAGTCAAAGCCGCTTCCCATATCCACTTCCTCGCCAGTGGAAATATCAACGAAAGTCAAATCAACGGTGCTCCCTCGTGAATGGCTGGATTTTTCTGCAACATATCCCAGTTCAAACAAAAGGGATTTATTCAAATCGGGATAGTATTTTTCCTTCATTTTAATATCATCCAAATCCTGTGCCCAGCGTTTAAAATGGTCAACCGCTCTCTGGGGACGGTAAGCGTCGAAAATCTTAATGTAGTACCCCTGTTCATACAGCATATCAGCGGCTTTTTTCAGTGCCTGCGCCGCCTCTTTGGTCAGGATCGCCTTGGGCGCTTGATAACCGTCAATCACTGCGCCGACAAAATTGTCCTCACTAAAATATCGTATCTCAAGGAGTGCGGTGGGGATTACATCAGTTACATAAACAAAGCCGTCGGGAAGTTGATCTGGGTTTGATTTAACAGCCCGAGATGCAAGTATTGCTAATATGACCAATAATACAATAGCCCATCTTACAAGTTTTTTATTTTTGGCTTTTACTGTTTCTGACACAATCTCACCCCTTGTACTTTTTATTTGTTCACATAATAATAATATCCCGCCAATGTAATGGCAGCCAAATAACATCCAAGATCAAAGGATAAACAAATGACAAAATAGGACCAGTCATCCACAAAGCGGATGCGTAGCCTTTATCCTTGGCTGGTGATTGGCAAGCTGAATAATATAAGAGGCAATATTCAGATTAACAAGCAAAGCTAACTGAAGAATTTACACACTAATTTGGACTTGACCTCTTTATAGCAAAATATTTATTGCCTGACAATATATTTTTATTGTTTTTCGCCTAGCGATTAAAAATTAAAAAGGTATCGCTCATCCAATATCCTAAAGCTTCTTCCTCATTTTTCCTTACAACCAACCTGTCTCATCAACTTGAACCCCAACTAATTTCAGGCTCCATTTACCCCAAAATATACCCCCGACATGTTCTTAAGACACGTATGGTAAGTTGTAAAATTAATTGCCGCATTTAATAAAAAATAGAGACTCAAGGCTAAACCTCTGATATGTTTAAGGTAACTACGCTTAAAAACATAAAGGAGGCAAAGCACATGAGTCAACTCAATTGTACCACGACTTCCCGCCGCTTTAAACACATCACTGTAAAAGAACGCTATCAGATTGAAATTCTTCTAAAGGAGAAGAAGTCACCCAGCGAGATAGCAAAGCTGTTAGGCAAGCATAAGCGAACCATCGAACGTGAGATTGCCCGTGGAACTGTCAGGATGCTGAGAAGCGACCTGGTTTATGTTGATAGATACTGTGCAGATACAGCAGAGCGAATATACCGGGAGAGAGCTGCTAATAAGGGAGCATGCTTAAAGATCGGTCATGACCATGGACTAGCCGATTACATTGAAAAAAAGATTATCAAAGAGGGATATACCCCTGACGCAGTCATTGGCGAAATCCGGGCAAAAGGCTTAAAATTTAAGACTAGTATATGTGTGTGCTAACATAAAAGTGATCCAAAAAGCCAGTCAATGATTACGAAAAAGTGATCCACCTGCGCAATCGATCCGGCATCTGTGATAACGAATATTTGATCCACTTTGAGTAAATTCCTGTACAATCGATGATAAGACATCAATTGGCAGGAGGATGAAAGGCGTGATCATTGACGTGGATCTTTATGGCAAAATTAGATACATGTATGTTCAACAACAAATGTCTCAAAGAGCAATTGCTAAAGAACTTGGCATTTCCCGCAACACAGTAAAAAAATATTGCGGGGGTGAACATGTACCCTGGGAACGACAGCCCTACCATCGGGAATCACCGATTGTTACAAAGGAAGTTCGTGAATTCATCCTCCAATGCTTTGCCGAAGATAAGGCCGAAAATATTCCAAAACAAAGCCATACTGCCAGACGGATCTATAAACGCTTAGTAGATGAAAAAGGCTTTACCGGAGCTGAATCCACCATTAGACGGGTAGTCCGGGAGATGAAACAGCCCGTTAAAGAAGCCTTTATGCCCCTGGAATTTGACCCAGGCGAAGCAGCCCAAGTTGATTGGGGCGAGGCCACTATCTATCTCAACGGCGAAAAAACCAAGATCCAACTCTTCTGCTATCGGTTATGCTATAGCGCCGACATATTCGTTAAAGCTTTCTTTCGACAGAATCAAGAATCTTTTCTTGAAGGGCACGTAGCTGCTTTTACCCACGGCAATGGTATTCCCAAGAAAATTATCTTTGATAATGCTCGGGTAGCCGTCAAAGAAGGTTTTGGCCTATATGCCAAGCCTCAGGCTGCCTACCAGGCCCTAAGTGCCCATTACGCCTTTGAAATGCACTTTACCAATATCAATAGCGGGAACGAAAAAGGCTTAGTGGAAAATCTGGTCGGCTGGGTTAGACGCAATGTGCTTGTGCCGGTTCCCCGGGTAAACAGTATAGATGAACTGAATGAAACTCTAATCTCCGCCTGCCTACAATACCGAAAACATCAAATCCAAGGCCGGGGCCAGACCGTAGGAGAGCAATTTGCGACAGAGAAATACAGCTTAACTCCACTACCTAAATTCGTATTTGATACCGGCAAAAGCACAACTGTTCGGGTAGCCGATAACGGGCTAATTCGCTTTGAAGGAAATCAGTACTCTGTTCCTGTTTCATTAGTTGGCAAAACGGTTAGCATCAAGGCCTACGGTAATCACCTGGCCTGTTACCATCAGGGAGACGAGATAGCCAAACATCAACGTTTTTACAGCCGTGGGGAAACAGTATTTGAATTAGCTCACTACATACCACTACTGGAACAAAAACCTCGTTCTGTGTTTCATGCCAAACCGGTTCGTCAAACAGCAACCAATGAACTTTTAGAGTGGGGCAAAATGTTTCCCGGTGGTGCCAAAGACACAGTCAAATTACTAAAATTCAGCGTGGAATATGGCCTCGAAAGAATTCTTGCTATTAAAGATGCATTACCGGCCGGCATCACTCCCACTATTGGCTTGGTACAAAATGAGTTGGAACCACATATTCCTGTGAAACTGGATACCGCTAAAGATATCCCTGTTAGTACCATTGACCTGTCCGGCTATGATCGTAAGTATCTGGCGGTGGCACCATGAACCCTAAAAATGAACTAATTGCACTTTATGCCAAACAGCTTAAAATCCCTAGCTTTACACAGTATCAAGAAGTATTACGCCAGCAGAAGCAGCTAAGCTATGAGGATTTCCTTCTTTCAGTGATGAAGCAGGAACTGGCTTCCCGTAACCTTAATCAACAAAAAAGACGTATTAAACAGGCTGGATTTCCCAATGAAAAAAGCCTGGAAGAATTCGACTTTAAAAGGCTTAAGCACGTTGAAGAGGCCTACATACATCAATTAGCAAGCTGCGATTTTATCCGTAACCGGCAAAATGTATTAATGATTGGCAACCCCGGCAGTGGGAAGACCCACTTGAGCATTGCCTTGGGATTACGTGCCTGCCAAGCAGGATTTAGGGTTAAGTTTACCACTGCCGCAACTCTGGCAACCACCCTTGTGGAGGCAAAAGAAACAAGAGAACTCCTAAAACTGGAACGCCAGCTTCAAAAAGCAGATCTACTGATTATTGATGAACTGTCCTATCTGAGCTTTAACCGCCATCAGTCTGAACTGCTTTTCAAGGTCATCTCCGACCGGGCGGAAAAAAGCAGTGTGATCATCAGTACTAATCTGGAGTTTTCTCGGTGGACAGAGCTATTCGAAAATCCTACCTTGGTTGCAGCATTAGTGGATCGGCTCATCTTTCGATCCCATATTCTAAACATGAATAATCCGTCCTACCGGATGGAACATGGTTAAGTTAATTTATTAATTCATCACTTTTATTGCTTAAAAGAAGCTAATATGAAATTGATTAACCGGTAACCAAGTGGATCACTTTTTGGTTATCACGGTGGATCAAAAATTCGTGGTCAGGTGGATCAAATATTCGTTGACATTCGGAGTATATGCACAAAAACGCTCTATAACTATATCGACAAAGAAGTATTTGCAAATATAACAAATAAAAACCTTCCAGTAAAACGAGTACCTAAAAAAAATCGCCATAAGAGGGTACGAGTTGCCCACAACAATCTAAAAGGCAGAAGCATTGAAGAAAGACCTGCGGCAGCTAATACTCGTGAAGAAGCCGGCCATTGGGAGATGGATTGTGTTGTAAGCGGCAAAGGGAAAGGCAAAGCCGCACTCTTAGTTCTAACAGAACGCAAGTTTAGAAAAGAGATTATCCGAAAGATGCCGGAAAAGACACAGAAATCAGTGAAGAAAACGCTGGATAGGCTTGAAAGAGAGTACGGAGCACGCTTTTCAGAAGTGTTCAAAACCATTACGGTAGATAACGGAAGCGAGTTTCTTAACAGTGTAGAATTAGAGAGTTCAATCAGAAAGCCGGGCACTCATCGGACTAAAATCTATTATGCTCACCCATTCAGCGCATGGGAACGTGGGTCCAATGAAAATGCTAATAAGCTAATACGTCGGTTTATTCCAAAGGGCACAGATATCAGCAAGCTTAAACAGAAAGATATTAGGCGAATTGAGAACTGGATGAATAATTACCCAAGAAAAATTCATGGATATAAATCTGCCAATGAGATGGCAAAGATGGCAGTATAATCAGAGGATGCCAAAATATGGGTGGCAATTAAACTTGCAATTCCCCTCTTAAGACACGTATCGAGGGTATAGTTGACAGGCTTACTATTATTTTAGAGAGCGTAAAAAGTTTTGTGTAAATGGTAATACTATCCAATAAAAGGAGATGACCATTTATGCAAAACAAATCATTATTGGCAAAAGAATTAGCCAAAGGCTGCCGTAGTATGGATGACATCCATGAGAAGCTAAAAGACCTTTTTAAAGAGACCCTGCAGCAAATCTTTGAAGCAGAAATGGAGGAGCACCTTGGCTACGCAAAACATGATCCAGTCGGTAATAACAGCGGTAACAGCCGAAACGGTTACAGCAAGAAGACGGTAAAAACAAGGTTTGGACAAACTGAAATTGAAGTTCCCAGAGATCGTAACGGGGAATTTGAGCCTCAGATTGTCAAGAAATACGAGAACACATCTAACCAATTAGAAGACCAAATTATTGCTATGTATGCTAAAGGTTTGTCTACCAGGGATATAGAAAAACACATGCAGGATATCTATGGTATTGATGTATCCCCTACTATGGTCAGTAAGGTCACAGATAAAATACTGCCTATGATTGCTGAGTGGCAATCCCGGCCGCTGGACCGAATCTACCCAATAGTATTCCTTGATGCCATTCACTTTAAAGTGCGCCAGGACAGCCGTATTGTTAATAAGGCAGCCTACAGCGTTTTAGGTATCAACCTGGAAGGTCATAAAGAAATACTCGGTATTTGGGTAGGAGAACATAAAAGTGCAAAGTTTTGGCTCAATGTTTGCAATGAACTGAAAAATCGTGGTGTTGAGGATATCCTAATTGCTTGCAAAGATGGTTTAGCCGGCTTTTCTGAGGCAATTAACGCTGTTTTTCCTCAAACAGAGCTCCAATTATGCGTAATCCACCAGATCCGTAACTCATTAAAGTATGTACCTTACAAACACAAGAAGGAAATAATGGCGGATCTGAAAAAAGTTTATCAGGCTTTAACCTTGGAAGAAGCAGAGTTTGCCTTTGGGGAATTTAAAGAAAAATGGAGTAACAAATACCCAATTATAATTCGTTCCTGGGAGAATAATTGGTCAGAATTAACTACTTACTTCAAATATCCCCATGAAATACGAAAGATGATTTACACTACCAACATCATTGAAGGTTATCACCGACAATTAAGGAAAGTCACCAAAACCAAGACAGCTTATCCAAACGATGAAGCGTTAATTAAAATAGTCTATCTGGCTACCATGGATATTTATAAAAAATGGACCATGCCATTAAAAGATTGGGGGAGTTGTATCTCACAGTTTGCCATCTATTTCAGGGATCGAATAAAACCAGGGTTAATAATATAACTTTTGGGGCTTCGCCCCAGAGTTTATCGCTTTTGTTCTCCCAAGGATATTTAAAGGATCGGTAAAGGGGCAGCAAAAAGCCACCCCTATCCTCAGGAGAACCCTAACAGGCGCTCGGGTTGCCCTCCGGCATTGCCCTATCCCCCTGATAGGTAAGAGCCATGAATATTATTCCCAATTTATGTTAAACTAATGCTAAGCCAGTAAACAAAGCTTTAAGGAACAAATCCATTTACACAAAATAATTTACACTTCCTTATTTTTTATAAAATCCTATGTTCTCAAAGCTTTTCGGACTTTATTCCCAGACATCGGATGCACCATCTCCACATGAAACTAGCATATTAGATTATGTGCTCTTAACCAACAGGGAGAGAATACTTTATTGCTGAAGATGTGTCCCAGATTCACTTATCGTACCAACTCAAAATTTATGAATCTCCAGCCGTTGTCCAAAAACTCCAAGAAGAAGTCGTATTCCTCATATCCGGCTACATTTTTTTGTTCGGGATCATCGTAGATTTCCACCGTAACTGTAAACTTGATTTGATTGTTGGATACCCTGACCAACTCATACGATTCCTCTCCCTTGAAAATATCGGTCCCTCTGTCCGCCGGCAGGACATACAGTTTGCCCTGGCGCTCCACATAGCGGTTAGAAGATCCGCTCATCAAGCTTTCTGTTATGTCTTCGGTGAAAAGCTCGTTCAGATAATCGGCAAGGGCTTTTTTTGAAGTGATGCCCGGTTGAACGACCTCAAAATATTTTTCACCGTCGACTTCGATATATTTCTCACTGTCATGCGGTATCGTTGTTAAATCAAACCAACCGTACGCTTCCCTTGCCTTAGCATAGAGCTCAAAGACCTCGTCATCTGTCAGCTCCATAGCAGCTTTTTCGGCGCAAGAAATCGAAATAATAGCTAAAAATGCGGTAACTATGCCAATGATCAGTATTTTTTGTTTCATATTAACCCCTCAACAAAATGCAATTATCTCTCTTCATCGTTTAACTTCTGGAAAAAGGTATCAAGTGACCTGCTTCTCTTATTCCTTAGGTAACCAATCAATGCATTTTCAAAGCGTACTATCTGTTCGATTAGTTCAATAGAGATGATATCTTAAACTGAATATCTTAATGGTTTTCAACAAATTTTATAAATATGCGATATGAAAATATGCCTAAAATCTTCTATACCAACCTAACGGCGAATTCCTTGCAATGCCGGACGAGCTGTTCAACCGCGATGAATTTGGGCTAAAGGAAAACTGACAATCATGATACGGCGTCTGACTTATTCTTGTCAGGTTAATCTAGCAGTGGAAAATCCCAGTTTTGAAAACAAAACGCAAATCACCATCCAACAAATACACCTAAATTATACGATAATTTTCACACATTTTGAGTGATTATTATATAAATTCGTTGTTCATTACCTGAATTAACCCAAATATACATTTTCGCAATGCCACAACAGAAAATCCTTGGAAGGATCTTCATCAGTTTTCCGAGGCATCACGCAAAGCTTATGCCCATGGTACTGATAATAAATGCGGCCATTCCCAAAATCTTCTTTGAGCCGTCTGCTAACCTCAACTCGATAATCAGGCGCAATTGTCAAATAACCTTCATCAAAAAGCTTATGTATGTCGGAACGCAGCAGCACACCGTTTCGTATATGATGAGGCCTACTTACAGAATAAGGTTTTATATGGACTGCTTCTAAAACAGGGAGCGCCTTTTCTCCACTTATTACACAGCGTCTTTAGTATGCGTCAGTAACTAAAACACGGAATGCACCTTGACCTCATCGCCGTTCGCCAAATAATACCAGAGTATCAGGATAACTCCTGTAGTATCACTATTACTATTTCACCGAAATAAAATTTTTCCCCGTCTCTCGCATACTTCTTGAAAAATGCGCTTTCCTTCACCTTCTTCTGTATCCATTCTCATTCCCCCTACTAAATTTGAAGGCCAATCATACGGCTGTCTGATCCAGTCTTCTTGCTCAAAGAAGAAGGGTTCCCTCAAAATAATACACCCAACATAGGAATGGGAAACATCCATCCCGTACTTTTCTCTATATTTCTGTAAACTTTCTGAAAACTCGATAAGACTCTTAACGCCGTTTTTTTTGCGAAATGCATCCCACGCTTCTAAAACGGGTAGCCAAGAGTATTTTACAAAAAAGCCCCCGCCAACAATGGAATAATACGGCTTTTTCAGCTTAAAAAGAAACAGCTCATTTGGTCGCAAAGCTCTAAATGCCTTGCTGCTCGGTCGCCAAAAATTGACTTCATCGAAATTCTCAGACTTGAGATTGTAATACCAATCATAATCAGTCAATCCAACAAACATAGTACCCACTAATTGCTCACCCCTGAATAATTTCCTATCTTTCACACCCATTCAACGGTTTGCTTTTGGGGGTCATATGTTAGATTAAACAGAAGAACAGAAAAACATAAAGCTTAAAATCACCCGTTAAAAAGATTTCCGATGTACTTTTCTTCACTTTTGCTGTAGTGTAAACACCTCGACAAAAATTTCCAATTTCTATTATATGCAGAGAAATGACTAATTTCAACCTGCTTCGGCTTTGTATTTAAGCAGAAAAGATTTTAAGCGTTTCTTTGCAGGAGAGCTGACTTGTCTCCTTTTAATTCAGCGAATACTATTCTGTTCCGACCGGAAACTTTGGCTTTATAGAGCAATTTATCGGCCATGGCTACAATGTCCGCCAGGGAAACTTTTGGTGAATATCGAACTGTAATTACCCCAAAGCTGGCAGTAACAAACTCTGAAACAGAAGATTTTTTGTGCTCAATTTTTAGATCCTGAATTCTTTGCCGAATCCTTTCGGCAATTTTCACCGCCCCATGAATGTCCGTGTCAGGCAAAATGCAGGCAAACTCCTCTCCCCCATAACGAGCCGCCAAATCGACGGATCGGCTGATACAACTTGTCAACACTTTGCCTACCTGGCGCAGACAATCATCTCCCATCACATGACCATAATAATCGTTATATTCTTTAAAGTGGTCAATATCCAACAAGATAACCGACAACTTGGATTTTGAACGTCTAAGCCTGGAATACTCATGTTCCAAAGTAGCATCAAAGCATCTTCTGTTCGGTATTCCTGTGAGGCTGTCCTTATTGCTTAATTCTGTCAGCTGCCGATTGGTTTCTTCCAATAATAGTTCCATTTCTTTTCTTTCATTTATGTCCGTAAACATGCCGAAAGACCCTTCAAATCTCCCGTAATCATCAAAAATCGGTTTGGCAGAAATCAGAAACCAGTGTTTTTGTCCGTCCTTTCTCAGCAAGCAGCATTCATAAACCGAATCAAGCCCCTTTTTCCGCAAGGACTCTTGATGCTTGTACACATCTAATTGGCTCTCAGGGAAAAAGGAAATATATGACCTTCCAAGCATTTCATTAACCGTATATCCAAGCATTGACGCCATGTTTTTATTGGCAAAGGTAATTCTATAATCCTTATCAAAAATAAGAATGCCCTCAATGGCAGTCTCCACGATGCGCTGGAATTGTATTTGAGTTTTTTCCAAAGCTTTTTGCATTTCCACTATCTGCAGATCGCTTTTTTCTTTAGCCAGCATCAGCAGAATAAAACCGCTGATTAAAAATATACAAAAGCTCACCACCGGTATGACGCCGAATATGGGATCCCCTGCCAGGCTCAAGGCATATTGAGGAAACCCTAAACAGAGCACGGCACTTATGAGAAAAACCGATCCGGTTAGAAAATAACAGGCAGCCAAAATTAATTGCAGGGAAAACTTCATGCCTGATTTACCGAACAAAAACAGACTCGGCAAAAAGAAAAAGGTGCTTTGGAGAAGAAAGATTAATCCTGCTCGATAAGCCCTATCCAAAAAGATGGTTGCCAAACACACCAGAATTATCCCAACGGATATCGAAAGATGCAGCCGGTGTTTGACCAGTCGCCCGGTTAAAAAACGGACCGCCCAGGCTTCATAGGAACAGCCTAAGATTAAAGCAGTATTTGCCAGTATTGGTAAGCCGTCAAAGGTATTTGTCCTCAAGTAAAGCATAAAGAACCCGGCAGCCTGCAGATGTTTTGCTGTAATCCAATAGGGAACTATCTGGGGACTGTTTTTTTTCATTCGAAATACGATCAACAGCAGTCCGAACAAAAAAGAACCGACTGCCAGCATTAACATTACAGTTCTTAAATCCATGGTAACCTCTCAGAAATTGATTTCAAAAATATAAAATGAATATAGAAACCTCCGCTGGAGTGCACATTATGGAAGTCTCTTTTCTTCATCTTCCTCCCAAATCCCTCCAACCGCTTACAAAAAAATTACACCACAGTTGTTCCATGGTGTTTCACTCTTAATACAAAAAAAGGCATAGTCGCCTCACTATGCCCAAACAATTCTCCTTGCAAAACAATCTCCAAACAGACACCTTTTCAATTATTTTTATCACCCTTTCAGCAGCATTCCCCACCCCTTGAACAATCACAGCTCGGCTCGCTCCCGGTAAGCCAGCCCATGATCACTGCCGCGGCACATCCCACTCCAGCGTTAACAGTGATAGCGTTTGCAGAACAGTTTTTCGCGCAAGCGCCGCACTCCATGCAACGGTCTTTATCTTCAATCCGAGCTTTCTTATCATTCATGCTGAAAACACCATGAGGGCAAACTTCCACGCATCTCCCGCAGCCAATACATTTTTCCACCCACAGACGGAGGGTAGTGACATTTTTCAAATATCTGTGTTTCATAGCGTCCTCCTTTATGCCGTCAGACTGTTAATCAACAACAATACAATCCCCGCTACGGATGAAAGAGCAATGAGCGGCACAGCTATTTTCATTTCTTTGATCACACCGGAAAAGGATGTATATGTTGAAGAGCCGGTGAAATTCATCGCCAGAAAGGCCGATAATGACGGCAAAACCAGCAAATACCCTATCACAAGAAAGAAGGGCCCAGACACAAACCAACCGTTATACCAGATCCATCCCAAGGTCCATAACAGCCCCAGCAGCCAGCCCTTCCACGCAAAGGCCCGGCCGGGAATCAGGGGAAGAAACAAAGGCGTGATGACGGTTCCCGTTAGCACAGCGCCCGTATAGGCGATAAAATCCGCCAGCCCGAAAGGCCTTGCTGCAAACAAGTTGATAAGAAACAACACACCAAAAACCTTTAAAGAAAACTTTGCGGCAGCCAACAGCTCCACTGGAGTGAGGACCAATCTATCCCACATTGTAAATTTCACGGTACGCATTTCTTCCGTGGCCCTGCAGCCTGAATCTAAAAAGGCCTTTATATCCTTCGCCCTAACCGGCCCGTAAACCACAGAAAACCCCGTTTGTTTAGTCACTTCATGAGCGCTCACACCGGGTGCCCCCAGCTGAGGCAGCACCAATTTCCTATGTGACACTATCTCGGACAGGCCAGTTTTCCATATGCGGCCCACCAATTCATCAGTCCCGAAGGTACCTTTACCTGCGGCACACCAGACATTGATGCCTTTGGTATTAAGTATCAATACCCAGCAATCCATGCCTTTCAGTTCTTTCCGCAAAGCATCAAATGTCAGCTTGTAGTTTGCGCTAACCAGCACAGGAGAAGTTTGATCAGGCTTGCCTAACGCGTAAAGCCCAGGACTGATCTTGTAATCCATTCTGCCGATCCCCCAGCGCACCTTCCACGCTCCGAGCACGTCTCTAAAGCGAAGATTTGTTGAAACCACAGGCACGCTGCCTTTGGAGGTATGGATTTCACCCCTTATCCATTCATCTTTTCCATCATACGGCGTGAGGGATGCCGTGCTGCAGCAACTGTCGGCGGAGCAGCAGCAGGACTTCTCCTTACTCATTTTCATCACATCCTTTACAACAGCCTGCATCTTCTTTGCAAATGATGTTTTCTTTCTGGGCAGTTATGTGGTCGAAAAATTGCTTTATTCTGCTAATAGTATCTGTGTTCAATGAATAATAGGTCCATTTACCTTGTTCCCTGCCAATGACCAGCCCAGATTCACACAAGAGCTTCATATGATAAGACAAGGTGGATTGAGACATCTCGAATTTCTCTAAAATCATACAAGCGCAAAGCTCTCCACCCGAGAGCATATCCACAATCATAGCTCTTTTAGGATCTCCCAGCGACTTGAATACTCCAGCATAATCCGCATAGTCTCCCATAATGCCACCTCAAATCCATAAACATCGATATGACAATTATATGCGTCAAATCGAAAAGTGTCAATATGAAACCATGATGAAACCGTTTCTTCAACTAATGCTTCCCATGACGCCGCCCGCGAAAGCAACCTCCAAATAGCTTCCTGTCTATTTTGGCAGGACTTTTATCTTTTGGAGAGAATATGAAAGAAATATGTGGGTCAAACAATATTGATGAAGGAGGGATGAAGATGTTCAGCGACTTTCTTAAGTTTGACAAAATGATTACCCCTGTCATCATTAAAATTATTTTTTGGGTTGGCCTGGTGGTGTCTGTGGTCATTGCTTTAGGCATGATTATCGCCGGGCTGAGCTCTCCCTGGGGCGGAGGGTTACAAGTGCTGGGCGGTCTTGCTATCCTGGTTGTGGGCCCCCTCACGGTTCGCGTTTACTGTGAGCTGTTAATCATTATTTTTAAAATTAATGAGTCATTATCCGAAATTAAAGAAAACTTAAAGAAAGATGCCTGAGCAGCAAAAAGATGCGGTATGCCCGGTACCGCATCTTTGCTTATACTCGCAGTGCTTTGTATGTTTTCAATCCGGCAGCAAAACCTAATCAAAAGTATTGGCATCAAAACTCTGGCATACCATTCTTTGACTCCCTCAACTTCACCGGAACTATTGGACTGTTTTATCTGCTCTTTTTGTCAAGGTTGTTCGGTCTGAGCGGTCTCTTCTCTTCCTGTCCGGCCTTTTCACCGCCTTCCGGACTGCTGCCGGCAATTTCACTCTTGCTGCAGGCTGTAATTAAAAACACCATAAATAATCTAATCACAAAGATGAGCAGCCTTTTCACCAGCGAAACTCCTCTTGTCTCAAGTATAAAGCCTGCTTTCGCACGGTTGTTTGCAAATAAAAATAAGCCCGGCTTTCTTCTTAACCAAAACCGCGCTTATTCTTATTGCTTTCATTTAGTTTCTTTGTTTAGGAAAAAATTCATTTCACTGGTACTTTTTCCGATATGCAGACGGTGAAACCCCTACCTTCTCTTTGAACAATCTTGCCGAATAGCCGTTATACTCCATATTGCAGGCGGCAAAAGCCTGGGAGATAGAAAGATTGGTATCCAACAGTTTCTCCTTCAATTTGCTGATTTTATAATTAATATAATACTCGTGAGGGGTTACGCCCGTATGTTTTTTAAACAGTTTGCTGAAATGAGTCTTGCTGAGACAGGCCGCTTTAGCAACTTCGTCCGCATTAAACGGCTCCAACCAATGAGCCTCTATATATTGCTTGCCCAGTTGGATTTCTTCTTTCCCCCCGTATATCTTTTTGAGAATAAAAACTGCAGCAAAGTATTCCATTTTACCCTCAGCGTTGAATAAGGGGAAACAGGTAATGTCGGAACTGATAGTCTGAATATCTCTGTCTACCACATTAAAATACCGGATCAAATCTTTATAGGGTGCATTAAAATCGGTAAGATATACAGTTTTGCCTGTCAGTACTTCCCTGACCTGCTCCATAAAACCGAGCTGGCGCACCACGGGATCCTCAAAAACGTTATACCTACCCACATGAGTTTCCACACTTCTGATGCCTATCATCTCCAGCGCCGCTTTGTTAATCATCCTGGCTGTTCCGTCCAGGGAGAAAATTTGAATTGGATAGGGGAAGGACTCGAATACCTTGGCAAATATCTCTTCTTTTTCCAACAGCGCCGGAAAAGATTTAACAATGCCCTTTTGCCCGCCTTCCATTATGTCTCCCATGTTTCTCACCTTTTTATACCTTATATTTTTCGGCTTCCCTCAATCCGATAATTATCCGGATATTCCACTACTAGCTCTGTGCTGTTCCAATTTTTTATTCCGTTGGGAATATACGTATATTTTAATTATATTTAAGCTGCAGTTGAAAATCAACTGACAACGGACCGGCAGCTGTCCACTGCCAAAAGGATTTTGCATAGAATGTCGAAGGAAACAGTATTAAAAATTAAGAGGGGGTTTTTGTCATCTGAAAGCCCTTTTTTTCTCAATATAATCCATAGAATTTTGTTATGGTTTGAATATTGTTCATAAATAATTTTTATGGTAGACTAAATTTAGTATTAATTACTATTTATTGTAAAGGAGGTACCAAATGCCGGTAGAATTTAAACCTGGATGCCAACGGCCCCCTATTCAGAAGCCTAAACAACAGGTTGAGGAAAAACAGGAGATTACGGTGAAGGAGGAAAAGCAATCAATGATTAAAGTGGGTAAACCTGCTCCTGACTTTACTGCTCCGGCTTACTATCAAGGAAAATTTGTGAACACCAGTCTGTCCGAATACAAAGGCAAGTGGATTTTGCTATGCTTTTATCCGGGTGATTTCACCTTCGTCTGAGCTACGGAAATTTCAGCAGTTGCTGAAAAATATCCCGAACTCCAAAAACTGGGCGTGGAAGTTTTGGCATGCAGCGTTGACAGCGTGTTCGTGCATAAAATGTGGAATGACCATGAATTGAGCAAAATGATTAATAAGAACATTCCCTTCCCCATGTTGTCCGACCAGGACGGCAGTATTGGCAAAATGTACGGCATCTACGATGAAGACAGCGGTGTGGAAACCAGAGGAAGATTCATTATAGATCCCGATGGGATTGTTCAGGGATTTGAGGTCCTGTCTCCTCCCGTAGGCAGAAATGTAAGCGAAACCATCCGTCAGATCCAAGCCTTCCAGCTGGTTCGCAATTCAGGAGGCACAGAGGCCACACCTTCCGGCTGGAAACCGGGCAAAGCCACCTTAAAGCCCAATCCCGATTTAGTCGGAAACGTATGGAAAGAATGGAAAGTGAGCCAAGCTTTTGACGAATAATCCATAATAAACATCAACTGAATGAACTGCCGACAGTTAACCCCGCAGCAACAAGTTGCGGGGTTAACTTTAACTGGCGTGGAAAAATCGTTGTCTTTAAGGTTTTAAACCGACTACGCACAAACCTATTACTGTACTAACCCAGTTTTTGTTTCCCTTAAACTTCTAAAGCGCCTTGAGGGCAGTTTTTTAAACATTCCAGACACAGGATGCATTCGGTCCCATTTAAACGCTTCCGCGAATTATCATTAACTTCTACATCCATCGGGCAAACCGTTTGGCATTTTCCGCAGGAAATGCATTTTTCTTTGTCATACTTTATTCTAAGCAGAGAAAAATCACTCATCGGCTTTAAAAAGACAGTGACCGGGCAAATATATTTGCAAAATGTCCTGTTGTCTTTATATGCTAACGCCAGGATGATTCCTACCGCATAATAAAGGGCATTACCGATTATAAAGGCCCGGAACATAATCCTTTCTATATTCCCAACTTTATAGAGAAAAAGGGCCGCTGCAAATAGCAAAGACCCGATAAACATTATGTATCTAAGCCAGCCGATGGTTTTTCTTGGTTCTCTAGATGTCTTATATGGCAAAAAATCCAATACCATAGCCGTCCAGCAGGCATATCCACACCAGCCCCTGCCAAAGAACAAGGGGCCAAATATCTTGGCAACTACATAATGGATTACAGCGGCTTCAAACACACCCGCAAAAAGGTAATACCAAAATCCCTCTATCTGCATGTTTTCATTACGGATAAATCCTAAATATATGAGCATATATGTTCCGACAAGCAGCTGAACTATTCGCCTTGCATGCTTATATTCTTTTATCTATTGAATTTCACCTACATAGGAAGCTCGGTGGCATTGGGAGTTTTTTTGTTCACAACAGTATTTAGGATTCGCTATATCTTCTATCGGGACAATTCCCCGAACCTCTAAACGGTCTGGATACACCCACAGCTTAACCTGTAACCTGTCAAGCAGTTCCTCCCAGGTTACTACTCTCTGTGGGAACCCGACCGTTAAATGTTTTTCATCGTGAACCTTCACAAAAGCAATATTTTCCGTGACAGTGTTGTCATCCGGCTGGTAGCGGACATCAAACAGTTCCTCTTCAATCGCTTCTTTCACAACAGCAATATTCTGCTCCAGCTTTGTAAGGTTTTCCATCTCCGGCCAGTAATGCTCGTAACGCCTGCGGACAGCAAGCTCCTGCTCCTTCAATTCATTGATTTGCCGCTTATAGTCCTCGTGAGACAAAGCCCCGTCAACATAGACAGTAGCGAGCCTTTTCTGCTTCTCCTGCAGATGCGAAATCTGCTCCGATATTGGAGAGAGCAGGGTTTCAAGTTCTTCTTTCCGGCGTTCCAGCGAACCGACGTACTCCTCGATGGCTTTCCGCATCTGGTCTTTGTCTTGAAGCATATCAATAAGCCGTTTTTTGACTTCTGCAGTAACTGCTTCGCCGTCAAGCACAGGGCTGTCGCATTTCGGGCTCCCGTCAAGGTGGTACTGTTTCAATTTCCCGTTGCACTTGAAAACCAGCTTTGTGCCTTTGTTATACATAGCATCGTGAAACGGGCGCTGGCAGACACCGCAGAAGATACGACCGGCAAGTATAGGCTTGGGCCTCTTGCGGTTAAAGCCTCCTCTGGACTGCACTCTCTTCTCCTGCGCTTTTTCCCAGAGCATCTTGTCAATAATCGGCGGGAAGTCTACCTCAAACCACCCATCAGTTTTTTCCTTCTTTATTTTTTCGACCTGTTCTGGACTGACCTGCATTTTATCACCCCTCCAAAGATAATTTGTCCCAGCGTAAACGGTGTGAGTAAGAATACGCTGGACAGTAGCGTCGCTCCAGTAAGCCTGCATTTTCCCAGCGCGCCCTTTTCGAGTTTTGCGAAATTGGTTAGGCGTGGGTATGCCGAGTTCAGTCAGCTTTTCGGCAATCCGCACCATACCCAAAGGCTGTCCTGACTCGTCTCCATAGACGTACCACTGGAAAATAAGCTTAACTATCTTGGCTTCATCTTCTCGAATTACCCATTTTTCTTTTTCGTCGTCCCACCTGTAGCCGAACGGTTGAGAGCCGCCGGAATACTTGCCTGCTTTTGCCAGCTTTTTCTTGCCGGTCACCGTCCTTAATTTGATAACTTCCCTTTCATACTCCGCAAAGGTGGCGAGGATGTTTGACTGCAGTTTACCTTCGGGAGTGTCGTCGTTAGACCCCTGCACGAAAATAAAGCCGTCTCCTTTAAGGCCGCACCGCCTTACTTTTCGGGCTTCGTCCCGCAGGGCGGCAAAAAGGGCTAAGAGAGCGGGAAAGCCTGTCTTGGCGGTAGACGAAGATAGCGTCGTATTCTCCCGCTTGGTATTTCTCCCAAAGCTGATGGAGCACTGGTCTTGCATCAATCCCCAGTGCTCCGCTGTAGCCGTCTTCTTTGAATACGTCTTCTTCTGTAACGTGGTAACCGCGCCTTTTTGCTTCCTCCATACAGATTTCCGCTTGGGTATCGAGAGAAGTCCCCTCTGCTTGGTCTTCTGTGGAAACCCGACAGAGGACAGCGGCACGCTTTATTAACTGCTTCATGGCATCACCTACTATTACACTTGACTAACTAAGCAATAACGGAGTTATTGCAAATGTAGCGATTATATAAGAAACAACGATACATACCACAATCCCTACTACCCAGAACAATAGTGAATGATTTTGTTTGGAACGTGCATAATACCAAAGACCTACCAGCGATAAACCTAATAAAATCAGAAAAGTGATTATTCCTGGCCAGAATACAGATGCGGTAACTGCAATAGAACGGGAAGATAAATCTTTATTTGTTTCATTCTCCCCATTAGTCGTTTTTTCTGTTTGTGTAACAGTCGGGTCAGCAGTGTCGAGAAATTCATTGTATGTTTCAATGTAATCCTTAATCTCCCAATGCTCGTCATTGATACCAATGTTACTGCCACCCAATAAACTTGTTACCCGTTGTCCTTCAATGACTGCAATACAGTTAAGGTCAAATGTGACATATGGATTGTCATTATCATCATTTCTTAAAAACAGAAGCAATTCTGTGTTGGTTTCCGGTAGAGTATGAACACTACCCATCCAACCGTAAACACGATTTTTCTTCCCAGTAAACACTATTTCTGGTTCGGAATATTCACCTTTTAGAACCCGGTCTACCAAAACAGTAAATGTTCTTTCTTCTTCCACTTCGTTACTACTAATGACTTTTCCAGTCAAAATAAGTGTGGAGTTAGAAATTACATTTTCTGGGCTACCAGCTACTAAACGTGCTTGGGCTACAGGCACAAAGATGGTCATTACCAATATCGCAATAATAACCATTCTTAATAGTTTTGATTTAAGCATTCAAACACCCCCTAATTGATAAGACGAGAGGAACCACTATTTGGTTCCCTTGTCAATATAAATCGGTATCTTTAAGGTGTCTCCCGCTTTGATATAGTGAGGGTCGGTAATGTTGTTAAGTTTCAGAACCTGTTTAGCATACCATTCATAATTCATTCTGAAATGCTCATTCATAAAGTACGGGTTGATAATGTCAACCAGCGTATCTCCTGATTTAATAGTTATCTCCCGTATCTCTTTTAGCTCCCACACATCATTAGGGCGGTCTGTAATATTGATACCGTCAATTGTCTCTACTTTGGCGCGGTCAATATATTCTTCGGGTGGTATTACCTTATAACCGTTCTCAACAATATACCAAATACCGGTAGTTTCGTTAATATACCGTCCTGTCTCCTCATCATAAGTATATCCCTCAAGCGGTTCAACCTTTTCCTCAGATAAGATTTTTCCGGCGGCATCAACTGTAACTTTACTACCGTCCGGCAATATTTTCTCCTGTGTCTCTACTTCTCCACAGCCAGCAAGGCTGATAATTGCCAGTCCTAACACAAGTAAAAGACTTATGCGTTTCAACTGTATCACCTCGGGCAAACAATTTTCCAATTTATATTTTACTACAAATAAAGGGTTACCCTCAATGAGTATATCCCGTTTTTCCTTTTTCAAAAAAAGTTGCTTATGCCCTCCGGAGTATAAATATATTGACGAAAAAAGTTCCGTAGGGCATAGAGTCGTATAATTGGTTGTAATTTGAGAAAAAGCAAGAGTAAAGCGAGAGTGCCGCTGTTTTCCTATGCGGCACTCTCATTTCCTTCCTTTCCCGAAGTCTCTTCCTTTTTTCTTTCTACTCTGTAACGGGCAATTTCCTCTTCCACTTTAGCGATTTTTTCCCGGTAAAACTCAATCCGCAGTTTTTGCTCCGCCAGCTTCAGTTCCAGCTTATCAATTGTTAACTGGTCGGCTCCAGCCTGCATTGCTTCAGTGTACTCTACGGCGTACTTATCCTGCATCTGCACCGCATAAGAAAGGTTAGCGCGGTAAGTCGCCCGTCTCTTCTGCAGCTCCTGCAGTTTAGGGTCTTGTTCCTTACCCTCTGCGGAAACAGTAAACTCAACCTTCATTTTTTCCGTCTCCTCCTTCTTGGATTTTTGGACTGTTTGATTGTTACCTGCCATTTTACTCATCCTCCTTTTTTACCTCTCGTTCCAAAATTTTCTTCAGCCGAGATAGAGCAGTGTCCACATCCCCGCCGGAATTCTTAAAGCGGCTGTAGACGCAGCCCAACTCATAAACCAGAGAAGCTGGAGCCTCTTTTACGAGCATCTCCAGCTTCCGTTCCGCGACCTTAATACAGTTTTCTTGTTCCGGGAAGTCTCCGCTTTGTTCCAAACAGCGGATGATTTCCCGCACTTTCTTTTTGGCTTCTCTCTTGTTCAACGGCATCAACTCCTTATCTGTTAAATATTTCCATCTGCTTAATTATATTATAATGTACATCCATGAAAATTTAAAGAGGGAACCAAAAATTTTGTCAAAATTTGTCTTTTTCTTTCTTTGTACACTCCCTTGGCCAAAGGTCAAAAATTTTGAGCTTCTTATTGAAAGTTGCTGAGGTCAAATGTATAATATTACCATAGGCAGAGGAGGTTTTAAGTATGAAGAAGTGGAGGGTTGATTTTAACGAGTCTCTTCACCCCGAACCTTGGCGGGATTTTTACGCCCGCTATTTTCCGGAACTGGACAGGATGGACATAAAGGAAGACGGCTTCACCGTCCAATCTTTAAAGTGCTTATACCACAGCGACCGGAAGCCTTCCGCGACGGTCAACGTCAAGTCGGGCTTTTACGTCTGCCATGTATGCGGGAGCTTTTCGCCGTACCGCTTTTTAGTTGAAATTGCAGGCATTGCGCCGGAAGACGCGAGCTATTTTATAAACGACTACCTCCGCGAGCTTTACGTAAAAGACGAACGGACAGGAAGCTACCTCCGAGCGTTCCCCCACTACGACCCCAGCCACACCTATATCCCCACACCCGGGCAGGAAGAGGAATTTGAAGAGTTTATCAAAGAAGCAAAAGCGCGCCTGCGCCCGGAACTGCCGATTGTCCAAGAGTACATTACCGCCAGAGGAATCAAGTATGAGATGCTGGAGCGTTTCGAGTGGGGTTATGTCCCCCATGACGAAGAGGCAGGACAGGTTGAATGCTTGGTAGTCCCCTTCCGCGTCAGGGGCAAAATCAGGGCTATCAGAGGGAGGGCTTACGACGGCAGGAAAGGAGCGGTTAAAAACTCCCGCTTTTCATTGTGGAACCTCGACAGCCTTGAGGGGAAGAGCCAAGCAGTTATAGTAGAGGGAGAAAGCGATGCTCTAAGGACTATCCAAGCCCTTGAAGCCTGCGGCGTAGACATCCCTGTGGTGAGCGTGCCGGGCAACAATTTCCGCAAAGAATGGAAGCGGGAATTTGAAGGCATACGCACTGTCTACCTCATCCCGCAGGACGACGACGCCAGCGCCAACTTCGTGAGGTCTGCCTTAGCGGTGCTCGGAGAAGAACGCTGTAAAGTCGTTGAACTGCCGTGGAAGCGGGGTGATGTCGGCAAAGACATCTGCGAGTGGTTGACCCGCAACAACCATACCGACCAGGAACTGGTAGAGCTAATCCCGCTTGAAGAACACCAAGACCGGTTTTCCCGCTACTACAGGGTGGAAGAACTGCTGAAGAGAGAGCCTGCGGAACCTGACTGGCTGGTAAGAGGGATGATAGCGAGAGGGCAAAAAATTCTTGTCCAAGGGCCGCCGAAGCAGATGAAGACGTGGTTTGTCCTAAGCTTATTGAAAGCGCTCAGCCGCGGAGAAAACGTCTGCGGGGTACCGTTTTGGAAAACTACCGTCTCTGGAATCAAAGCCGTTATGGTGGAGGAAGAGCACTCGACCAACGCTTTAATCCAGAGAGTACAGCAGAGCCTTGCCGGTACAAGCAACATCGTCATCCCGCACAGGACAGGCGTGAAACTGCTCCCGAAAAACCCGGAATTTGAAGACCTGCTCAAATTTATTGACGAGTTCCGGCCTGACCTGCTCGTACTTGACCCACTGAGGAGCTTCTTCGACGGAGACGAAAACGACTCTTCCGTCATGCAGCAGGTATTTGCGCCGCTGAATATGCTCCTCCGCAAGTACCCCCACATGGCGGTCGTCGTCGTTGACCATACCGCAAAAAAGCCGTCGGACGTTCTGGTGTATGCCAGCAGGGGGTCTTCTGTCAAAGGGGCGGAAATGGACGGCGTGATAGACATCCGCAAGTTCCAGAAAGACGAAGATGTAGGTGTCGTCGTTACCGGAGAGTTCCGCGACGCTGAGACTGTAGAGAATTTGAGCTTAAAATTCGAGGACGGGAATCTGGTTTACGACGACGGTTTCCGCATCAACATCAAGCTGAAAGACAGCGAAGTGCGCCTGCAGAAGCTGGCGAAGCTGTTGACACAGAGGAGCTACACGCAGAAAGAGTTGACGGACTTGCTGAAAGTCAGCGACCAGACTGTCAGAAACGACATCAGCAAACTGCGGGCAGGCGGATTCACCATTGAGGAAGAAGGGGGACATCAAGGGTCTCCAAAAACTTACACGCTTACAAAGACGCCCGATGGGTGGAAAGCGGACGATGAAGACAGCGGTGAATGAACAGTTACCGCCGAAGGTCAAAATGTCAAAACCGCTATATATATTTTTGAGCTTTGACCTTGGTCAAAGACGGGTTCGTCTGAAGCCGCTGAAGCGGGACCGCGTTGTAGACGACGGTTCCACGCTCGGCAGGGCTTCAGCAAACCTTACCCGGCGGTTTGAGGCAGTAAGCCCAAAACAAGAATTATTACCAAACTTTGAGCTTTGAGCTTGATTGTTTGATAACTCTTTCCGATAAATATCCAAAGGAGGTTGGCGCAGTTGACTGTTCTCCAAAAAGAGATTGCACAGCCGCAGGTGGTTATCCAATCTGACGGGCGCATTAATATACCCAAAAAAGAAGACGGCAGCGTCTGGACGCTGGAAGAACTGAGGGAGAAAATGAAGTGGAGCCGCTGGCCGATGTTCGATGAACTTGAGCCGCTTTTCCGCAGGTGGTGGGAACTGCGCTACAAAAACCGGTTCCACCGCTACTGGACAGTTGAGGAACTGATGGAGATGAAGGACATCCAGCAGTTTTTGGGGTTGGAGAGCGGTTAATTCAATTATTTTATATTATCTCTTTATTTCTCTTGATTACGCCAGAAACCGTCCAAATGGTGATTTTTATTGCTCCATATAGAACATTAATATGTTATAATTAAATTTTGTAAAGGATGAGGGAGGTATAGCAAATGCCAACAACTGCCAATATAATAGATGATGAGAAAACAACGTCAATTATTACTATTCCGGAAGGAAAAATATGCGATTACATAGATGGTAAATTTAGGAATGACACCCCTGAAGAATATGTGCGGCAAAACATTGAAAAAAGACTAGTTAATGAACTCAAATACTCGAGAGAAAGAATAAAAGTTGAGTATGGAATTAAAGTTGGTTCCAGAAGACCTCGAGCAGACATTGTTATTTTTCCGGATGGGTGCGAAAGCTTTAGTCAGGAAAACGTGAAACTTATCATCGAGTGTAAAAAAGAAACCGTTGAGCCTACAAATAAAAAAGATGGGGTAGAACAGCTAAAATCTTATATGTCCGCTTGTCCTAATTGTGAGTGGGGTATGTGGACTAATGGTAAGTATAAAGAAGTTTTAAGAAAAGTGATTAACGAAAAAGGACAGATTGAGTTTATAGATTATAACGATATCCCTTCCGCTGACGGCTCAGTTGAAGACATAGATAGACCTAAAAGAGTATCATTACGCAACGCTGTTGAGGATAACCTTTTGTTTGTCTTCAAGACCTGTCATAATCATATTTACGCTAATGATGGAATGCAAAAACAGCCAGCTTTCTTTGAGTTACTCAAAGTCATTTTCTGTAAAATTGAAGACGAAAGAAACATTCCTAATCCACTTGAATTTTACGTAACTTCATCTGAACGGTCAAACCCTGATGGCCAACTTACAGTAAAAAAAAGAATATCGAAGATATTCGAGAGAGTAAAAAAGCGTCATAATAAAATATTTGAACATAATGACGAAATAGGTTTATCACCTAGAAGTTTAGCGTATATTGTTAGCGAGCTTCAAAGCTACAGTCTTTTGAATACCCATATTGATATTAAAGGTAAAGCTTATGAAGAGTTAGTAGGAGCAAATCTACGGGGTGATAGAGGCGAGTTTTTTACTCCGAGAAATGTAGCACGTATGACTGTTGAAATGCTTTCTCCTAAATCAGACGAAAAAATTCTGGACCCTGCATGCGGGACAGGCGGTTTTCTTGTTATTGCAATGAATAAAGTACTAAAAGAGCTTGAAAAACAAATGGAGGCTGTTTTTGGAAAACCACGTCCTGAATGGAATCACGATGAATATAGAATGTATCAGGATAAAATTTCTGAAGTTGCATCAAACAATTTTTTTGGTTTTGATATTAACCCCGACCTTGTTAAAGCGACAAAGATGAATATGGTAATGAATAATGACGGAAGTGGCAATATATTCCGAATTAATTCTCTCCTGCCACCGCACGAGTGGCCGAGCGATATAAAGGAAAATTTAAGTGAAATATTGGGTATAAGCAAGACTGCTATTCGTAACTCAAAGTCGATAGCTTTATTTGATGTAATAGTTACAAATCCTCCGTTTGGAAGTAAAATTCCTATTAAAGACCCAGCAATTTTAGAACAATATGATTTAGGTTATATCTGGGAGAAAAATAATGGTTATTGGGTAAAAACCAACAGGTTACAGTCTTCTGTACCTCCAGAACAATTATTTATTGAGAGATGTATGCAGTTTTTGAAAGATGGTGGCCGTATGGGTATTGTGCTGCCAGATGCAATTTTAGGGGCTCCAGGTTTAGGATATATTCGTCAATGGATTATAAAGCATGCAAAAATTATTGCTAGTATTGATTTACATGCTGATACTTTTCAACCTAGAAATGGAACACAGACTTCAGTTTTGATTCTACAAAAGAAAAGCCAACAAGAAATTGATTTTGAAGAGAAAAGCAGAACAATGGCTGATTATAATATTTTTATGGCTATGGCTGAACGGATAGGTCACGATAAAAGAGGTAACCCGTTATTTAAACGTGACAAATACGGTAATGAAATTTTAGTACCGGAAGAAGATAATGTTTTGGCTATTGGAGAAATAGCTGATGGAACAAAAACTGTAAAAACCGTATCAAAAACAAAAATTCGTGATGACCAAACCCCTCTTATTGCTGATGTTTTTAAGGTTTGGAAGCAACAGGAGGGAATAACATGGTAGGAATGAACAAAGAAGCAATAGCGCAGAAAATTTCTGAAGAAAAAATCATTGATATACCTCAAGAGGAACTTAACTGGGGTAGTGTTAGTTTGTCAGAAGTCTTGATAATGATACAAGGCTGGAGGCTAGTGTCTACAATATTGAAGGTCGTCACGCGAGGGAAATTCTTAAAAAATGTAAGTGGGAGTTATCTTGGGTCTGCGGTGATAATGGCTTGGCTACAGCTTACCATAGACCGCGCTTTAAAAGAATTTGGGTAGAAAAATCTCCTTTTCCGATATATCAACCTTCACAAATACTAGAGATATATCCAAAACCTAGTGGGTATATTTCTGAAGCTACAAAAACTGATATTGAAGCATTAAGGGTTAAAAAGGGACAAATTCTTTTGACTTGCTCCGGTACTATAGGGAACTGTAGTATTGTTTCAAAAACGCTTGATAATAAGATTTTCAGTCACGACTTAATACGAATTGATTGTAAAAATGAGACTGATATTGGATACGTTTATGCTTTGTTAAAAACAAAGATAGGGTACACTCTTATAAATACCAATAATTATGGGGCAGTTGTTTCCCACATCGAGCCGGAACATTTGCATAATATTCCAATACCTAATCCACCCAATATGCTAAAGAAACGAATTCACGAGCTTGTGATGAAATCTTATGAACTACGGGATGAGTCAAATGAACTGCTCGATAAAGCCGAGGAGTTATTAGTCAATGAGTTAAAGCTTCCTCCTATTGATGATTTTAAACCAGAGTATTTTGATAATAGTATTGATGTAAGTAATTTCTGCATCAAATTACGTGATTTAGCAGGTAGGTTAGATGTTTCTTATCACTTACCTATAGTTAAAGCTATCATTGAGCATTTTGCAAAATTTGCTTCAGAAATAGTAACACTAAAAGATAGCAGGTTAAGTAGCAGAATATTTTTGCCAGGTAGATTTAAGAGAGTATATGTAGGCGAAGGTCAAGGCACAGTCTTTTTTGGAGGGAAGCAAATACAAAATCTTGACCCTTCAATAGAACACAAATTTCTATCAACAAAATATCATTCAAACCGGATAAAAAATGAACTTATTCTTAAGGAAGGTGAGATACTAGTATCAAGGAGTGGAACCATTGGAAAGGTCGCTTTAGTTCCAAAGCACTGGGAAGGTTGGGCTGCAAGTGAAGACCTTATACGCATTGTTCCATTAAATGAGCAAACTGGCGGTTTTTTATATGTTTATTTGAGCTCTCAATATGGACAAATATTATTAAAACGCTTTACATATGGTTCAGTTCAAGACCACATTGAAGATATACATCTTGCAGAGGTTGAAGTTCCGTTACTTAAAAATGTAAGCATACAAGATAAAATTGGTTATTTAGCTTTAAAAGCTAATAAACTTCGTTATGAAGCCTATAAGTTAGAACAGCAAGCATTAGCTATTGTTAATGATGAAGTTATACATAAAAGGTAATTAGGCAGTCGCAAAACTGCTTTTTACTTTGTAGTTCACTCCCACCTTCGACACCCGTTACCCGGTAACACAAAAAACGGCTTCATCCAGCCATCCTTACTGTGTTAACGATTTACAACTGTCAGGTTTACTCAACCGAGTTCAATAATTAGAATGAAAGGTAACGAATCTAAATTAAAGCGATTCCTAAATACTGAAAACAAATTATCTTTTAGAAGCCATAAAGTAACGGCTACGATTTCAAATACCAACCATATTGTAAAAGGCCAGAGAATTTTTCTGTATTCCATATTCATCTCATTTTCACCTAAAAAGCAAAAGAATTGTCTTAGATGCTTGTTCCCGCACCTTTAGGAAGATGCATATCCTTGATAACGTCCATATAATTCAACGCAGAAAATATAAATCCTGTAAATAGCGGAACAACCTGTTACAGATGATCCCTCCATAAAAACATAATCCCTCAGATTCCCATTGAGGAAAGCTGAGGGATTGCTTTTAGTTATCCAAAGTTAACCTATTACCGGCAGATGAAAACGATTATGGAAATAAAATGCCACTCTGCCCCGACCACAGCCAAAATCTACAACTCTGTCAATATCTTTAAACTTGTAGTTTTCACAAAGTATCTCCAAAACCTTATATGGCGTTCCTTCGTAACGATTATATTGAACTTTATTGTCTTTCCATTCTCTTATCTCTACTGTTTTGATACCAAGCAATTTATCCAGTTTTCTCTCTCCCATAAAGACTCCTTCTCGTTTTTACTACGATTACTATTATGATTACATCTGCGAAGTTTCTAACAGGCAAATGGCCAGGTCATTCCGGCCCTCTCACGACCATCCCCTCACAATTAATACCGAAACAAACAGTAAGATACCGTTCGCTTTTTGCTACACTTTCTTATACTAGTCAATCAGTACTTTTAACTCTTCAGCCTGCTGTTTGCTGAATTTTTTTTACCAGCTCCCCTCCGCCTCACATCTTCACGGATTTTCTCAAAACAATACTGCTCCACAACTCCTGTCTTACGAAAAGCGGTTGCCGCCTCTGCCATTACCATAAAATTTAACGTGGTTCCCTCACTGTCAGCAAGATAATCAACCGCCCTGTCAGGAGTAATTCCGATGCCCCCGGCAGTCAGAACTGCATCCATGTTCGCTCCAAAAAAGATAAATTCCCAACCAAAACTCGTTTTTTGTCGCTCAATCAACGTTTTGACCGTTTCAGCAGTGTATTCCCGACTGGAGTTCTCTTCCCCATCTGTGATAATTACAAACATTACTTTTTGGGCGCGGTAGTCTTCTGCAGTGTGCTTTTGCACACCAGCGATTTTATGAATGGTCCTGCCGATGGCGTCAAGCAGCGCAGTCGTACCTCCAACCTGATACTCTTTCTCGGTAATTGGACTCACTGCCCTGATATCGATGCGATCATGGAGAATTTCATAATCGTTGTCAAACAACACTGTTGTGATGCGGCATTCGCCCTCCTGCGCCTGATGCTTTGCCAGCATTGAATTGAATCCGCCAATAGTATCAGCCTCCAGCCCGCTCATCGAGCCGCTCTTATCCAATATAAATACCAGTTCTGTCAAATCTTTTTTCATTGTAAAATGCCCTCCTTAAGATTTGTTATCCTAAGGATAGCAATTCCATCAGATTCATTGGTCGCTTTTTAGGCGACATTTTGGTTTCTTTTGGCATAACCATTTTCATCCTCCCAGCAGCGGCTGGTCGTATTGGAACAAAACCTGATTAATTTCAAAAATATCGTATTTGCTATTAGCGATAAAGTACTCCACGATAACATCGAACTTGACAGCGGGAGATAACGCATAGCCCGCCCGTCTCAAGAAGACTACGGTTTCACCCAGCGATAATTCCAATGCTATGGCGAGGGCGATAGCCGTGCGCTTGCTCGGCATATATCCTTTGTTGCTCCTGATTTTGGAGAACAACCTGCGGTCAAGATTGGCACGCTTATAAACCTGGACATCCGTCATTCCTTTAGCATCAATCAGGCGTAGAAGCATCTGGGAAAAGGGCTCATCAAGGTTGCCGATCAAAGCATCCAGGGAAGCCTGCTCTCCAACAGGCCCGATGAACTTTTCCTCTAATAAAAAAAGCCCGTTATGCATACTAAAAACCTCATCAGCTTCAAGGATAGTTTCCATGACTTGTCGCTCTTCATCAGACAATTCCCGCCGCTTGCAGTCGTGAGCAATCACATAATGTTCATCAATATAGCTTTCCACTGCACCCAGCAGCTCGCGGCTGATAACAAATGACAATTTGTCAAAAACCACAAGGGTCACATCTATGTCGTGGTCTTCAAGGAAATCTTTAATTGCCGAGACAGCCACTTTCAAAGCTTCGTCTTTCGGATAACCGTAAATGCCGCTCGAAATCAGCGGAAAGGCGATACTTTCGCACTTATGCTCAACGGCCAGTTTCAACGAATTCAGATAAGCAGCCCGAAGAAGCCGCTCACTTTGTTCCTTGCTCCATTCTCGATAGACAGGTCCCGCTGCATGGATCACGTATTTGGCAGGCAAATTGAATCCCGGCGTGATCACCGCCTCACCTGTCTTAATGGGGGCCAGTTTATCACAGGCTGCTTGAAGCTGTGCGGCTCCCGCCGCCTTGAAGATGGCTCCACATACTCCACCGCCCATTTGTAGGTCCGTATTAGCGGCGTTAACAATGGCGTCAACTTTCATTTTTATAATATCCTGACGGGCGATAGTAAAAGGCATATGATCACCTCTTCTTATATCAGATATTTTAATATTTTTATGAATCGCAGTACTTAACTTTTCAATCTCTTAAAAACAACATCTATCTCTGAGCAAAGTGCTAAGTAACTCTTGTCCTATTTTTGTTCAACATCCAGCCCCGCCATGCGACCTCAAAATAAGCCGAAAAACATCTAACCTAACCACTTGCGGGGATTTGACATCTAACCTGTCCACTTATCTATTAAATATGGTCTTTATCGACTTGTTTCCGCAAAGCAAAAATCTAGTTTTTGTTTAATGGATTTCGTTTTGAAGGGAAATTGATTGCCGTTTCCGGTTGCATGATGAGTGATTCATTGATTAATATGTTAAGGGGGAGGTGAATCTCGTGAATTGGTCAGAAAAGGTTTCAGTATTACGGGATATCATTAACTCGTCAAACAATATGGTATTTTTCGGGGGCGCAGGTGTTTCGACTGAAAGCAATATTCCGGACTTCAGAAGCCCCAGCGGACTTTATTCCGAGCGTGCAGGAAAGAAGGGGTTTTCGCCGGAAGAAATGCTGTCATACACTTATTTCATGAATTATACCGAAGACTTTTTTGATTACTATAAAAATAAATTGATCTATAAAGACGCAGAGCCTAATCATGCTCATTTGGCATTGGCAAAACTGGAACAGATGGGTAAGCTTAAGGCGATTATCACCCAAAATATCGACGGGCTTCACCAGAAAGCCGGCAGTAAAGAGGTACTGGAACTGCATGGCTCCGTTTACAGGAATTATTGCATGAAATGCAAAAAATTCTTCACCCTGGATTATGTATTAGAATTTGAAGGAGTGCCAAAGTGCGACCGATGCGGAGCCATTGTCAAGCCTGATGTGGTTCTGTATGAAGAAAGCTTGGACATGGATGTTATGAATAAATCCATCCGGTATATAAAAAATGCAGACCTGTTGATCGTGGCCGGAACATCTCTGACAGTGTACCCGGCTGCGGGATTGATTAGATATTTTGCCGGTAAAAATCTGGTTTTGATTAATAAGACCCCTACGCCATATGACAATTTGGCCAGCCTGGTCATCAACGAAAGCATCGGCAAAACTCTCAAAGCTTGTTTAATGTGAATTTAACCACCGTCAAAGTGCCACCGAGCAAGAACTTTATTTCTCAGCCGGCGGCATCATGCCTTGCCTTACAAGTCAATTTCCAGCAATATGGGCGTGTGGTCTTGTCTCGGGCCGGAATCGATCATTTCAGATCTTAGAACCTTGTCCGCAATCCTGTTGCTCACCAGCCAATAATCAATTCTCCAGCCGGAATTGTTTATCTTGCTTGTTCTAGCCCGCTGAGACCACCAGGAATAAACACCTGTAACATCACCATGGAGATAACGAAATGTATCTGTAAAGCCTCTTTTTAAAAGGTTTGTAAAACCCTCGCGCTCCTCATCGGTAAATCCGGCTGTATTGCGATTGTTGTCAGGATGGGCCAAATCAATTTCCCTATGGGCAACATTAAAATCACCGGTGGCAATAACATATTTTTCTTTATCCAGATTTTCCAGATAGTCAGCGTATTTAATGTCCCAAATCTGGCGCTCTTTTAAGCGATTTAAATTTTCTCCTGCATTGGGGGTATACACTTGCGTTAAATAGAAGTCATCGAACTCTAAGGTGATAATTCTGCCTTCACAATCCATGGTACCGGGCGCGCCTATTTTGGGGAAACTTACCTCTGGCTTTAAACTATTCTTATATAGAAACATGGTACCGGCATAACTCTTGCGGGCCGGTTCTACTGAACTGTTCCACACAACTTCATATTCCGGGAACCAATCTTTTAATATTTTCAATTGCTTTTCAGTAGGCCCATCGCTTGGCAGCTTTGTTTCCTGGAAGGCAATAACATCCGGATCGTTTTCTGCGATGGTATCCATTACCTTTCTGCTTAATTCCGCTCGCGCCGAAGTCCCTGTCAATACTGCATTTAGTGAATCAACGTTCCATGAAATAAATTTCAAAGTTTCTCCTCTCCTTGCTGCTTAGGCCTATTTCACTTTTTTTGTTAGATACTCGTTATTCATCAAGGCCCATGACATGATCAAAAGCAATAATCGACATCACATCCGGATGCCATTTAAACTGGACGATTTTTGGGGGCATTTGAATAGAAAGGTCTCTTTTGTTTTTCCCAAAGCCCCTATATTTGCACCGAGAATTTCTTCTGCTTCTTACTTCGTTTTAGGAACACCCCCATAATCGTAATCTGCTTATGTAAGCCTATATTCTACAGCATTCAGCTCATCCAACAGGGCAAAAAGTATCACCAGATCTGCCATCATTCATGAATAATAAGGCTATCATTGCAGCAATCTTTTTCACACTCATTACGTTCATCCTCTCAAATCCCGACAAAGATAGTACACTTTTCGGCGTATTTTCGCTCCAATGCTGCCTTATCTTTAGTTTAGTAAAACTTTACTGATATGGCAAGATGGGCCAATAGAATCGCAAGGTCCTTCCTTCTTTGATCCAAAATCCCATGCCGCAGAACTGCCAAACCACACACCGGTGCACCTGCGCCAGCTGCACTGAACAAGAGAAATCTTGACTCTTGGAAAGCGTCCCTTATAGAATGAAACTGAAGCAGGCACTTTCATGGACGGCAGTAAAAAAGTGCATTGGATTTGAGGTTTGTGGAGATGAAAGCGTACTTACTGAAGGAATTTATAGTGGATTTATTCTTGGGATTAGGGCTTGTCCTTGTGCTCAGTCCGCTGGCGTTATATTGGTTTATTCATGGAGATTACGAGAGATATATTTGGATCATCAACGGCCCCTATCCATTTAGCAGCTTAGGGGGAGGACCGTTTCAGATCCTTGTTTATGCCGGGCTGTTTCTTCTTGGGATGGTTTTAATATTCGTATGTACAGTGTTCAAGATAAAAACGAAAAAACCATAGGACACATTTTTTTCTGGTTGCACAAATAAGGGTGCTTATCTGCAGCACCTTTAGTTTTTCAAAATTGGATTTATTAAAAAAACCATCAGATCCGGAAAGGATTGAAAATAGATGGAGAAAAAAAGGACAGCAGTGCAGGTAAAAAGAATCACAGCAGATGAGGATTTAAAGAAAGCATTTAATATCAGGAAAGAAGTATTTGTTGAGGAACAGGGCGTACTATTAGAAGATGAGTTTGATGAATTTGACAGGCTAAACGGACCATGCCAGCACATCTTGATCTATTGTAATCAGCAGCCGGTTGGTACGGGAAGGATCAGAATCCTTGACGGTTTAGGCAAACTGGAGAGGATTTGTGTTTTAAAAGCCTATCGCAAATTTGGTCTTGGCAAAGTGATTATCAATGCACTGGAAGAAATAGCAAAAGAAATGGGACTGTCTCAGGTAAAACTGCACGGGCAAACCCAGGCGGAAGGCTTTTATCAAAAACTCGGTTATCGGACTTCATCTGATGTATTTATGGAAGATGGGATCCCCCATGTTCTCATGTTAAAAAAATTATCTGCAAAATAAGGATGTAGGAAACCATAGCAGTTTTTTGCCGTTTCTCTTGAATCTATTGCAAAAATCTATAGAATTTATAATAATGAAAAAAACAATCTAAACGGAGGGTTTTTATGTCAATTGTATGGACTGCTGATTTGTCGGTGGGTGTTGAGCATATTGATGAGCAACACAAAACATGGTTTAAAAAGGCCAATGAACTGTTTGAAGCCGGAAAAGAGCGGAGAGCAAAAGAATACATCAGTACTATGCTTGATTTTCTAGATAATTATACAAAGCAACACTTTCAAGATGAAGAAGCCTATATGGAAAAAATCGGCTACCCTGGACTTGAAGCTCAAAAGAAAGCACATGCAAGCTTTATCGGTGAACTCGCCAAATTGAAAAGCGAATATGAAAAGTCAGGCGGCAATATTCTCGTAGTCATTAATGCAAATAAAATGGTAATAGACTGGCTTACCAATCACATCAGAATAATGGACAAAAAAATAGGCGAATATGTGAAAACTTTAAAGTAAAAGGAGAGATAAGAAACTAAGAATCAAACGGCGGACAGCATCCTGCCAAAAGACTATTTATTTCTTTTGGTACCGCTGTATACAAAAGCTTTAGGATCCATTTTGATAAATGTCCCTTTATCGATGCCGATCGCCTTGCCACAAGAACATTTATATTTATCATTTTCTATGATTTTTTCGCTGTAAAATTGTATAATTCTGTCTTTGTGGCACCGTAAAACCTTGCCTTTGCCAATTTTATCGTATTTCCATAGTTTGTTTTTACAGGCTGCGCATCTAATTATGAGCAAAATCATCATCCTTTACCAGCTGCCTTATCTTTAGTTTAGTAAAACTTTTCCGGCCTGGCAAGATAGACCCCTAAAGGAACAAGGATCTGCCTTCTTCAAGGCAAAACCGCCTGCCGCAGAAAGCCGGTGCATTGGCACCGGCTAAAAATTTAAGCGGCAGGCACCAATGCTCACTGCCTGCCGAAAGATTATGCTTGCTCCACGGTAGAAAAATATCCCCATGATACCGTGGGGACAAACTCTTTTTCAATCCATGGAATTTTCATTTCTAAAAGCGCCCGGGGAAACCTTTACCCACTAACAAGTAGTAAGAGCCGAAGATGAGCAGCACCACCACTACTCCCACTGCCAGCCAGACGATACTGGGCCCTCCCACCTGGAAAGCGGTGATGGCTACCAGAAATGCAAAAGCCATCCTCACCACCTGCCAGATCCGTCCGGGCCTACTCCAATCAATGACCGAAGAATATACTTCAAAGTAGGCGTAGGCCAAAGTGAGAATGGCACCCACGATCATCAAAATCGATCCCAGGAAAATCGGCCTCAAAAGCCCGTCCAGAACTTCCCCCTGTCCGGCCGCCACCGTTAAAGTGGGGGTAAACTCCCCTGTAGCCGTCACTTCCACAGGAATAATAAAATACCCCCAAACGACCAACACCGCTCCCAACAGCAACGGTATCACCCGATAGCGAAACTTTTGAAAAACTAAAGGCATTTCCCTTTCCTCCTTCGCAAATACATCTTATGGTATTTTTATTAAGCTGCGCTATGAGATATGCCCATCAGCTAAAAAAATCCACGGAGGAAAGGTTCAGACGAAAAACAATTATCTTTTGAACTCCCCTAAATAATACAGCTCAATACCTCTTCCAGGGTAATACCGGAAAAATATTTGGCATAGTCCGCCTTTTGCAAAAGTTCTTTAATTTCCTCCCTTTCATATTTGGCCTGATGCAAAAGCTCTTCCAGCTCTGCCACGTCTTTTTCCCCGAAGAAATCCCCGTAAATCTTGCAATTTTTTATATATCCCTTTTGCACTTCCAGGCGAAACTCCAGGTAGCCGCCGGCAAAACGACCGGATTTTTTCAGGTTAAAAGCGGGAGACCGACCATAATTCCACTCCCAAGTGGAGTATTTGGTCTCCACCAGCTGATGGACTCGGGCCAGATCTTCACCGGACAACCGGTACTCCGTCACTTGCCGGCCGCTCTGGTTAAAATGTTTCACCAGCACTTCCTTAAATTCCTCCAAAGAAACAGGACGGGGCAAATAGTCCACGATATTGGTTACCCTGCTCCTGACGGATTTAACTCCCTTGGAGACGATCTTTTCCGGCTTCACATTTAATACTTGTCCAATACGCTCCAGATCTGAATTATATAAGAGAGTCCCATGGTGCAGAATCCTCTTCTGGTAGTAATATTGGGCGTTTCCGGAAAACTTCTTCCCATCGATGGTCAGGTCGTTGCGGCTGTTGAACTCTGCTTTCACCCCTAACGAAGCCAGGGCCTGAATAACCGGCTCCGTAAACCTTTTGAAATTTTCCATCACTTCGCCCGTATTGTCAGTGATAAAAGTGAAATTTAAATTGCCCAGATCGTGGTATACCGCACCTCCGCCGGAGAGCCTGCGGACAACATAAATACCGTGTTTTTCCACGTAAGCCTGGTCAATTTCCTCAATGGTATTCTGGCTCTTACCCACGATCACCGCCGGGCTGTTCTGCCAAAGGATGAAATAATCCTGACCCGGATCCATTTCCTTGATCACATACTCTTCCAAAGCCAGATTAAAATAAGGATTAGTGGATTCATTGATAATGTGAATCATGCCTGATCACTCCCACCGAAAACATTGGTAAAACCGACTTATTTTTTTACTCCTCATGGAGGAGAATCTCCTCGATCTGGGCCCGGAGATCCTTCCGGGCGCAAACCCGGCGGTGCAGCACCGGCCGTTTTTCCAATCCTTTCAAACCGGGATGCACAGGTAAACCCGTCACCCTGGCCAGCTCATCCAGAACCTGAAACTCCGTCCGGCCTTCCACCCCTTTCTCCCCTTGCAGGGCCTGCATCACGCTGGCGTTGAACTTGAAAGGGCTGGCGGTAGCGGCCAGCACAGTAGGGGTTTCGTCTCCCGTCCGGTCCCGGTAGTCCTGGTAAACCTTCTTCCCCACCGCCGTATGGGGATCCAAGACGTATCCGGCAGCCCGGAAAGTCTCTCTGATGGTAGTCAGGGTCTCCTCCTCCGTGGCATAACCGACTCCCATGATCCGGTCCATGGATGCTTTGGTAGCCTCATCCACAGTAAAACTGCCGTGGAGAGATAAGTTTTCCATCCAGTGTCTGATTTTTTCCGCATCGTGACCGGTGATTTCAAACAAAAACCTTTCCAAATTGCTGGAAATGAGAATGTCCATGGAAGGGCTGTTGGTGCGTTTGAAAGGGCGGTTCCGGTTATAAATGCCCGTCTGGAAGAAATCCGTCAACACTTTGTTCTCATTGGATGCGCAGATAAAACGGTGCACCGGCAGCCCCATCCTGGCCGCATACCAGCCAGCCAGGATATTGCCGAAATTGCCCGTGGGCACCACGATATTCACCTTGGATCCGTCCTTGATTGCCCCTCTTTTTACCATTTCCCCATAAGCGGCAAAATAATAGACGATCTGAGGAACCAGGCGCCCCCAGTTGATGGAGTTGGCAGAAGAAAGCTGGTAACCGGCCTTTGCCAACTTGCTCTTAAAAACCTCATCGGCAAATATTTCTTTTACCGCGCTCTGGCAATCGTCAAAATTTCCCTGGACTGCCACCACATGGGTATTCCTCCCGCAGGTGGTGGTCATCTGCAGCTCCTGGACTTTGCTAACTCCCTGGCGAGGGTAAAAAACAATGATTTGCATTCCCGGCACATCTTTAAAACCTTCCAGGGCAGCCTTTCCCGTATCGCCGGATGTGGCCACCAGGATCACAGTCTCCCGCTCTTCGCCTCCTTTCTTTACCGCCAGAGAAAGGAGACGGGGCATGATCTGCAGGGCCAAATCTTTAAAAGCGGCTGTGGGACCGTACCACAGTTCCAAAATATAAAGATCATCTGCAAGCTTTTCCAAGGGTGTGATCTCCGGATGCCCGAAGTTATTTCCATTGTAAGCCTGATCCACACAATCTTTGATTTCTTCCGGCGAATAATCATCCAAATACAGGGCCAACAAGTGTGCGGCTTTTTCCTGATAGGACAGCCGGGGGAAAAGTTTCATCCATGAATCCGGCAGGACTGGAATCCTCTCCGGTACAAAGAGCCCTCCCTTTGGCACCATGCCCAACCTGATGGCCGAAGAGGCCGACACGTCTTTAAAATTATCCCTGGTGCTGATGTACATCATCATACCTCTCTCCTTTCTCTCAGCCCGCCAGTGGTAGCGAGCGTTTCCGTTTCTGAACAGAACAGGCGCTCCATAGGTACTCCATTGTTTCTTCTCCTCTTGAAAAGAGAGCAAGCTTGGCACAATACTCGATAATTTCCCTCCGGCGCACAATCCCGATAAAAATGCCCTGGTCGTCAACCACCGGAACGAAGTTCTGCTCGATGGCCCTTTCGATCAGGTCATCCATGGTGGCATCAATCCTCACCGGATGGTTCTTCATCCGCCTTGGCACCTCAGTCAATGATACCCGGCTCAGATTATCAAAAGTTAACCCTGGAGTGTTTTTGATCTTCCAAAGCAGATCGCCCTCAGTTAATGTCCCCACATATTTTCCTTGATCATCTATAAGCGGAACGGCCGTATAGCGATGATATTCCATTTTTTCCAAGGCCTGGCGCATGGTGGCATCGTGTAATAAGTAAATCACGTCCTGCTTTGGAATTACAAAAAATGAAACATTAGCAATCACTGGCCTTACTCCTTTCCCAATACCATGAAATCTTTCCGGGGGCAATCGCCCAGCCAGCGGCATATAATATCACAACTCTCCCCGGCGTAAAAAGCATCTACCGGGAAAAGCAATCAGAAGGAGGGCTAATAATGATGGGAAATGCAACCTTTTGGCTGATCGGCCTGACCCTTTTGATCGGCAGCGTGGCTTTCTACGCCTTAAACAACTGGTCTCGTTAGATAACAGCTAAAGCCAGCTGTTTTAACTTCCCCCTTGGCAGAAAGCCTCAAGCCCAGGTGCAGAAAAACAAAAGCCCAGGCTTCGGGCCTTAATGACGAAAGATTAAAAATCCTTTCAACCAGAATATAATATACCAGCATTTTGCCTAAAGCTCAAACCTTTTCCCACCTTTTCCTATCCCAAAAAATCCCCTGAAAAAGAAAAAACCGGCATTGTTTCTTGCGGAATTCTTACAACACCGGGAAGATCCCCAGAACCATTGACAGCGACTTGTTTTAGTGCTATGCTTGTAGTACTAGGGCATTTCGCTGCCAACGCGAAATGCCCAAATTTCATTTTTTACCTTAAATTACATTTAATGGTGGAAAGGAGAAGACCCCCATGGCCGGTAAAGTAATGTTGTCCCAAACTACTTACGATAGACTCGTCCAACAGGTCCATGAACTGGAGGAACGGAAAAACCAGCTTCTGGAGGAATATTTTCCCGAGGCCTTCAGTGAACGAGCCCAGCTGAAGGCTCTCTTCGACGATTATATCGGGCACTTACAATCCCTGATCAAAAACAGCCGGATCACCTCTCGAGACCGCTGACCAGCCGCCTTTTGTCCTGGTGGGCAGCGAAGTGGAAGTGATCGACCTGGCGGACGATCGCCTGGAGAGTTTTGTCATCGTGGCCCCTTTTCAGGATACAATTGAAGGCAATATGGCCTCCTTTTTATCCCCCATCGGCAAGAGCACTACTCCTGAAAAAAGTGGGCGATACAGTCACTGTTCACGCCCCCGGTGGAACTTTTCAGTATAAAATCAACTCCATTAAATTCGCTTTTAGATAATACCGGCAGTTACAAGTGCCTAAACCTTTTGTCATTTCTCGGCCAGACAAAAAAGAGCGCGCAACAGTCTACCTTGGACCGGTATCAGTACCTTCATACCCGGCCATGATCGGGAGACCATGACCGAGCATTTCAACACCGATAGCGATCGGCCGTTCGACCAGGCAGGATACCTGTATGACTACCTGGGATCTCTCGACCCCAGGTAATCATTAGTCTCCCAAGGATGACCTGCGGCACCCTGCATGATCTTCGCTCGACCCCAGGCAACAGGTTGGGATCCCGCTATAATCAAAAACAGACTCAACTTCGACTATAGCAGAACCTTTCCCCGCCACCTGGAATCTTCCCTCCGGCTGCCTGCAAGCCTGCAAGACCTGCATGACAACCTTTGGCCGACCCAGATACACCCCCGCAAGGAGCGCATCTGGATCTGGGCTCAACTGTTACGCACCCTTCGTTGATTAGGATTGCCAAGGAAATGGCTGATTATTCTGGGAATTAAAACCAACCAGGCAGGAGTTATTCCGCCCGGAGAAGCCGCATCCCATTGGCGATAACTGCCAGGGAAGCCCCTGTATCCGCCCCAATGGCAATCCAGAGGGTCAGGATGCCCGGAAAAACCAATGCCACTGCTGCCAGTTTCACTGCCAGGGCGAAGAATAATGTTTTGTTTAATAATGGCAAGGGCTTTCTGGCTGAGGCCGATGGCAAAGGGGATTTTCTCCAAATCGTCGGACATCAGGGCGATATCCGACGTCTCCAAAGCGGTGTCCGTCCCGGCCCCTCCCATGGCAATACCAATGCCCGCCGCGGCCAGAGCCGGAGCATCGTTGATGCCGTCGCCAACCATGGCCACCGGTCCGCAGTTCCTTTTCGTAGCTCCTGACCGCCGCCACCTTATTCTCCGGCAGCAGTTCCCCTTGGAATTCGTCCAGTTCTATTTGCTCCGCCACCGCCCGGGCCGTTCTTCGGTTGTCCCCGGTGAGCATCACCGTCCGGATGCCGCTGGGCCTTTCAGCCTTCTGCACCGCCCGAGAGGCTTTCTTCCCGGACCGTATCGGCCGCGGCAATGATCCCCTCAATCTTCTCCCGGGTCCCCAGGAGAGATCACGGTCTTCCCTTCGTCCTGAAAAGCATCCACCAGTCTGCCGGTATAGCCGGTCACGTCCCAGCCCAAATCCTCCCGGAAAAAATCGGAGGGCTTCCCGCATGAAGTACTCCTGCCCTTTGAAGGTGGCCCGGGCCCCCTTGCCCGGCACGGCAAGAAACGTCTCCACCGGCTCCGCGTTCCAGGCCTGCCGCCTCGGCCCGGGCCAAAATGGCACTGGGCCAGAGGGTGTTCCGATCTCTGCTCGATGGCTGCCGCCAGGGCCAGGAGCTCTTCCTCCTCTCTCCCCGCCAGACCGGAACAATGTCCGTCACTTCCGGACTGCCCCCTGGTCAGGGTCCCGGTCTTATCAAACGCCACCACCTTGATCCGGCCCGCCTGTTCCAGATAGGCGCCTCCTTTAATCAGCACCCCATTGCCGGCCGCGTTGCCAATGGCGGCCACAATGGAAACCGGGGTGGAAATGACCAGAGCGCAGGGACAGGAAACCACCAGCAGGGTTAAGGCCCGGTAGAACCAAGGTGGAAAAAGAGGCCTTTGCAATACCACCGGCGGCACCACCGCGATCAACACCGGCCAAGGCCAATCACCACCGGGGTATAGTAGGCGGCAAACACGTCAACAAACCTCTGGGAGGGCGCTTTCTGGCCTCTGGGCCTCCTCCACCATCTCGATGATCCTGGCCAGGGTGGTATCATGCTGGAGAGCCGGGTGACGGAAACTTCCAGAACCCCGTTCTCGTTCAGGGTACCGGCGAAGACCTCATCCCCGGCGCCCTTAAAGACCGGGATGGATTCGCCCGTAATGGCCGCCTGGTTGACGGCGGAACTCCCCAGGACCACCACCCCGTCCACCGGGATCCTGGCTCCCGGCCGGACAATCACAGTATCCCCCAGCATGAACTTCCTCCACCGGAACTTCCCTATATCTCCTCCGTTTTTCCTGACCAGGGCCACTTGAGGGTGCTAATTCGGTCAATCTTCTAATGGATCTCCTGGTCCTTTCCATCGTGTAGGCTTCCAAGTGTATTTCCCAGGGAAAACAAGGAAAACCACCGCCACTGCCTCCTCCCATTCTCCGATGGCTATCGCTCCCCCCACGGCGATGGTCATCAAGCACGTTCATGTCAAAAGAGAGCCCGTCCCTGAGGGAGTAAATGCCCGCCCGCACCGTGTAATATCCCCCCACCAGGATGGCACCCTAGATAAAGAGGGATCACCGCCTGGGTCCAAGCCTAGCCAGAGACGCCGAAGAATCCCAGCAGGGCAAGGATGCCCGATACTCCCGGTGAGAAAGGCCCTTCTGTTCTGCAAGAAGAAAGGGCCGGGGCTCTGCTGCCCGGTCTGCCCGGGCCCGAAATGCTTCATAACCCGCTTCCCTCACAGCCCGGATAACCCTCTCCACAGCAATGGTGCCGCTTCAGGTATAGCTTGGCCGCACCGAAATTCACCGTCACCTCCTGCACGCCCGGCAAGGCAGGCCAGCTTTTTTTCCAGCTTTCTCGCACAATCCGCACAGTCCAGGCCGGAAAGCTCCAAGACCATTCTTTCTCCGTGACCCGATCAGCTGTTCCTACCGCTTAAACTGACCTGATCGCGAAATCATCCGACGAACAGGCCCATTCCTGCATGCCTGCCGGCGGGGAATTTTCTTCCCTCCCGGGCATGACTGGCACCGATCGGGCTTCCTCTCTCCAGCCACAGCAGCAACCGATGTCTTTCTCCATCCCCCAGCACCTCTCCTGCACATATGAATAGTTGTTCATACGTTGTTTTAATTGTATTGTACGTGTTCTTTAGATCTCCCCGTCAATGAACTTTCTTCTTTCTAAAACAGAGGTATTTGTAGTATTCTTTTGTCAAAGAAGGTGACAATTTATGAGAATACTCAAAACAATTATTTTGGTGCTGGTAGTCATCTTTCTGCTGGTGGCTATACCGGTCATCCCGGAAAAATACCTGGAACCGCCTCTTCCCATTGACGAAGTTACTGTGGGGAAAAAACTCTCGGAAGAATTGATGGAGCTGCGGGGACGGGGAGCCGGCACGCCGGACGAAAAAGCGGCCGCTCACATCCTGGCCGATCAGTTTGCACTGATGGGGCTTGAACCCCTGCCCCAGTATTCCTCTTACCTGCAGGAATTTGAGATGGGGGGAGTGGAGGTGATCAGGGACGGCGATCGGCTACGCTTTCGCACCCAAGGCAGTTCCGAAAACACCAGTCAAAACGTGATCGGCTCTCTGCCCGGTCAGGATCCGGAAGGAAAATGGATTATTTTTTCCGCCCATTATGACGGGCAGGGAGTAATCGATGGAGAAATCTATCCCAGCGCCAATGACAATCTTTCCGGCATCATGGTGGTCACGGCTCTGGCCAGAGTACTGGCCGCCAAACCCAGGATCAATGATACCTTGGTTTTCATCGCTTTCGGCGCGGAGGAAGCAGGCTTATTGGGCTCCACCCACTTGGCGGAAAACCTTCCCGTCCAGCCGGAACAGATCCGGGCGGTGATCAACCTGGATACGGTGGGCAAAACTTCCCCTGCCCTGCACCTCTATTCCCTGGAAGACGACGCCCTGACCAAACTCCTCACCGCCGTCCTCAATCGCTATGGCTTTCAAACTGAAACCATCACTCCCAACCGGGGCTTAAGCGATCATTATCCTTTTGCCAAACAGGGCATCAAGGCCGTGACCATTGCCAGCTCGAACTGGCAGGAAGGAAACCATACGGTCAATGACACCCTTGATCAGATTGATCTGGGACAGCTTTCCCGGCTGGCCGCAGCTTTAAAGCATTCCCTTCTTTACCTGTCCCGTTAAAAAAACCTGCCCGCTGAGGCAGGTTTTTTTAAACGCTTTCCAGCACCTGGGTTTTTTCCAAAGATTCCTCCAGGAGAGAAGGGATATCCAGCTTTTCTTCCGCTTCCCTGACTTTCTGCAAGTTGGGCCTGGTGGCCGGGTGTTTGGGTACAAACAAGCTACAGCAATCCTCATAGGGAAGGATAGAAATGTCGTAAGTGCCGATTTTCCTGGCATAATCGATAATTTCGATTTTATCCATGGTTACCAAGGGCCGTAAAACCGGCAAACGAACCAGCTCGTTGATCACGGCCATGCTCTCCAGGGTCTGGCTGGCCACCTGCCCCAGGTTTTCTCCGGTAATCAAAGCCAGGGCATTCTCCTGCCGGGCGATGGCCTCCGCCAAGCGGAACATCATCCGGCGCATAATAGTTACATAGAATTCTTCCGGGCAGCTTTTTCTGATGGCTTTCTGAATCTCAGTAAAATAGTTTACATAAAGTTTGAAGGACCCTCCATAGCGGGCCAAAACCCGGCAGAGATCTATCACTTTTTCCTTGGATCTTTCGCTGGTAAAAGGAAAACTATAAAAATGCAAGCCCACCGGTTGGATACCCCGTTTCATGGCCAGCCAACCGGCCACGGGACTGTCAATTCCGCCGGAAATCAAAAGAAGAGCTTTCCCCGTGGACCCTACCGGCAGGCCTCCCAATCCTGCGGCTTCCTTAGAGTAAACAAAAGCTCCTTCTCCCCGGATCTCCAAATTGATTTTGACCTGGGGTTGATGAACGTCCACCGTCCAATTCTCTGTATTTAAGAAGAGATGGCGCCCGATCTCCCGGCTGATTTCCGGGCTCTTCAAAGGGAAATTCTTGTTGGGCCGCTTGGTTTCCACCTTGAAAGTGCCCCCTTCCCCGCAGGACCGCAATTCCAAAAGGGCGGCTTCCCTGATGGCATCCAGATCCAGGGAAACCAGCCGGGCGGGGCTGAAGGAAAAAATGCCGAACACTTTCGCTAAACGCTCCATGACCGTTGAAGCGTCATCAAAAAGTTCCACATAGATTCTCCCATAAGTCTTCCATATTTTCCTGGGAGGCAGCCCCTCCAAGGCCTCCTTCATCCTGCGCAATAATAAATCTTCGAAGATACGGCGGTTTTTTCCCCTTGAGGCTGATCTCCCCATAGCGAACCACCAGAACACTTTCCATCTTTACCGCCCTCCTTTCAATTCCCGGAATTCCCCAACCACTTCGGCTAAAAGCTCCAAGGCCTCCTGGATCTGCTCCAGGGTATTAAAAGGAGATAAGCTGATCCTGATGGCCCCAAAAAGCCCTTCCTTCTTTAATCCCATGGCCTTCAAGACGTGACTGGGTTCAGCCCGGCGCGAATGACAAGCGGAACCGGTGGAAACGTAAATTCCCTTTTCCTCCAGCATGTGGACCAGGACCTCCCCCCGGTCCACTCCTTCAAAATAAACATTGAGGATATGGGGGGCGCCCTCTTCCCAGTCAGGCCCGTTGATTCGGGCCCCCGGTATTGCCAAGATACCACGGACCAATTCTTTTTTCAGATGCCACAAAATGCCGCTGGTTGACTGCCAGGTTTCTTTCCGGCTTTTTCCGCAGCTAAGCCCATCCCCACAATCCCCGGGACATTTTCCGTACCCGCGCGCAGGCCGCCTTCCTGTTCTCCCCCAACCAGGAGCGCATCCAAGAAAACCCCTTTCCTGATATACAGGGCTCCCGTTCCTTTCGGTCCGTGGATTTTATGGGCGCTGAGGGACATTAAATCAATAGACGATACGGCCGGATTTAAAGGCAGTTTGCCAAATCCCTGGACGGCATCCACATGAAAAACAGCATCCGGCGCCTTTTCCCGGATCAAGAACCCGATCTCAGCCAGATTCTGGACGGAGCCCACTTCATTATTCACATGCATCACGCTCACCAAAACCGTTTCCCGCTGAAGGGCCCGGTCCAGATCCTCCAGCTCCAGGAGACCTTTTTCATTTACAGGGAGATAGGTCACCTGAAAACCCTCATCTTCCAAAAGCTGAAAGGCGTGAAGAACCGAGGGCATGCTCAATGGAGCTGGTGACCAAATGCCGTCCCCTTCCCCTTCTCCGACGAGCAGCGCCTAAAACCGCCCAATTATTGGCTTCGGTGCCGCCTGAGGTAAAAAAATATTTCCTGGGGGCTCCGCTCCCAGCACTTCCGCCACCCGGCGGCGGCTTTCCCGGATGAGATTTTCCGCCTGAAGGCCCTTACCGTGCAAGGGAGGAAGGATTGCCGTATGCAGACAGCATCACCTGCCCCATGGCTTCCACCACTTCCGGCAACACCGGGGTGGTGGCGCTGTTATCCAGATAGAGATCCCGCATGGCCCTTCACCTTTCCCGCTAACTTCTTCCTTATTGTACCCGAAAGAAAGCTGCTCCAAAAAAAAAGAGGATATATTCATATCCACCGGATTTTAACCTCCCTTTTATTTTATCTCTATAACAAAATATGTCAATGACATGACGACACGAGAAAATCTCTATTGCATAATTATGCGTCATATAGTATATTTATGTCAGCACGATTTTGAGGTGATGGACAGTGCAGTTAAGAAAGGCCCGGATCAAGGACATCGAAGGCATTCAAAATCTGGTCAATCATTATGCCGGGCAGGGCTTGATGCTGCCTCCGGTCCTTGAATTCCATCTGCCAGTGCCTTCGGGAATTCATTGTGGCGGAAGAAGATGGAAAAATCATCGGTACGGGAGCCCTGCATCTGATCTGGATGGACCTGGCGGAAATCCGCTCCTTGGCCGTTGCCCCGGAAAGAGTGAAAAATGGGCTGGGCATGAGGATTGTGGAGGCTTTAATCGACGAAGCCCGCCAATTGGGCATCCCCAGGGTTTTTTACCCTCACCTACCAGCCCGGCTTTTTCATCAAATGCGGTTTTGAGGAAATCAGCAAAGACTTGCTGCCGCATAAAGTCTGGAAAAGACTGCCTGGATTGCGTCAAATTCCCCAACTGCGATGAGACTGCCCTTTGGCGGGCAGTATAAATACAGCAAAAATGCAGGTTTATCTTGTTATGCCCTTTTCTCCTCTCATCTTGAAGCTTCCTATCCGCTGACCAGCCTCTTTTCTCCTTCAATTTTTTGGATGGGAGCAATATTTTGAGTGACCTCCAGGGTTCCCAAATATTCCCCCTTCTCATCCCGCACCGCAAAATAACGGATATAAACATAGGCATCCTCCCAGCCTCAGCCAAAAATCTTCGTTCTCTTTGGCCCCGGACTTAAAGTCCGCAATCAATTTTTTCCACCACATGAACACTGGCGGGAGGATGGCAGTTTTCCACCTTTCTGCCGATGATGGCTTTCGTCCGGGCAAAAATCCGCTCCTTGCCCTGGGAAAAATACCGGACAATATTATCTTTATCAACAAAAGTAATGTCCACGGGTAAATGATTTAGGATCCCCGTCAACTCCTCCAGATTCAACACGCCCGTTTCCAAACGAATCTCCCCGGGACTGATCAGTTCCGCCGGCTGGGAACTTGCTTCCTGCTCCACAACTTCAGGTTGATACAGGCAGTAGCCGATGTCATCGCTCTCCTGGGCAATTTTGCTCCCATTCCTCCTTGGTTAAAGTATCCAAAGCCATGGGGGAACAGAATATTCTCTTCCTTATAAATCATCTCTTTGACCCGATTTATCGCCACCTGGGCCGTGGCTACCAGCTTTTCCGGAGAGCTCCCTTCGGACGGGCCCATCAGCTGTTTAATCAAGTCCCTGATTTCATCATCTACCCCCCACATAACTTTGGGCGGAGCGGTAATGCCGTGTTTTTCCAAATAAGGGAAGAGCAGGTTTTCTTTCCGGCTGTAGTGCTTGTCAATCTCCCAGAGCTGCTTAAATGCCTTGGCCAGGCGCTCTTTTCCTTCCTCATCCGGTGATTTTTTCAAAGACTCGATGGCGGGGATAATACTGTCCTCAATCAGTTTTTCAATCTGGCGGTTTTCCCTTTTAAAAGTGTCCACCGGGTGGCCGGAAGCATACTGTGGAGCAGCAGCAGCCCGGTGATACTCTTCCAAGGAACCCTTGAAGACAGCAGCATGGACATCACATAACCGTTGAACCTCTTCCACCGGCAGCCCCTGGGCAATCAAGCTCTGTTCCATGGCGGAAATTTCCGCCGGAGATACCCCTTCGATCAGAGAAGCAAACCGTTCCTTGACTTCATCCACACTTTTTCCCTGGTGCAGTTCCATGATGAGCTCTTTCATTAACTCCCGCTTGTGCCGGCGATTATTGATTAGTTCGCTCATGCTCTTCCTCCTTTACCCCGACCGGGTGTGTTTATTTTTGTCAGGCTTACATTCGCTTTTTTTGGAAATATTCCCTGCTTAGTTTACCTTGTTTTGTCTATTTTAGTATAGATCAATTAGTAAGCTAAATGGCAAAGTTTTCATAATTTCCTTTTTTATGGTAACAGGATTCATAAAACGGAATATGATGTATTGGCTTTGTTAACTTAGTATGAAAGAAATGAGACCTGAAAGGCCTCTGGTAGGTTTAAAAAAGGGAAAAACCTACAAATGGAAACGCCTAAGTGTAAGATAACACGAAAAAAAGATACGTGCAAGCCTTTGAAAAAAATCAGGTCAGCACAAATAGTCCTGATGTAGTACAGGACGGAATGAACCTTGAAATCTGAATATTACTCAAGCTACCAAAAGCCAGAATAGCCGTTCTTTTTCCGAGTAGTTCACACCAGCGACTTGAGCTGGCGTGAGACCATTGAGGCTGGAATGAGGTCGGATGAAGTTGTAGAAGAAGATGTAAGTAGCAATAAGTCTATTGGCAGATTCAAATGAATTAAAACCTCTTTTAGGTTTGTACCAAGCTTTAAATTGCCCATTAAAAGCCTCAAGAACGTTGTTATTGATTAAGTCATCAAAGTCTTCAACGCGTATATGTTCAGCTTGTGGAAAGAACAAAGAAGCAGGCTGCAGATAGGCATAATATCTGTCGGAGATGACAGCATACCGGGGTTGTCCAAACTTTCTTCTGCAGTTAGATAAAAGGCTATGGCAGATGCCGAGTCACGCATAGGGGAAAGATTGAAGTCAAGAACTAATCTGGTTTCTGCATCAAAAGCGAGCCAGAGGTAATAATCTTTACCAGCAATTTTAATATAAGTTTCATCGAAATGCCATTCATCCGAATCACAAAGATTAATCCCCAAAAGCCTGTCATCAGCAATTTTCTTGAATACAGGAGCAAAGCGCTTGATCCATTTAGAAACAGTTACATGAGAAACCTTAACCTGGTGAACCATATGTAAGGTTTGAGCGACTTTTCGGGTTGTTGAATTTCCGCAGAAGTAGTAAGTCAGTGCATGAAGAACAATATGAAGCGGATGGCGCATACCTTTAAAAGAAAAGGTTTCAGGCTTAAACTCGGAAGAAGGGGTCTCAACATTTATTAGTTTTGGTACTCGAAAAGAATGGTTGCATTTTTTGTCACAGCAACGGAAGTTTGAGTAATAAGTATAGTCATGGTGAAGAAAAGTTGCTTTACCACAAACAGGACAATCGGGATATATTCTTTTTCTTGGTGAACATGGTTTATCAGGTGCAAACTGCCGTTTGCATCGTTGACACTGATATCTTTGAAAACCGTCTTTGTCCTTACCAAAACGGTGAAGAACTTTTGAAAAACACCTTGGACATACTACGTTTGATGGTATAATGGTCATGAGACTTGAACGCTCCTTTCTGGGAGGTAATGGGTTTTTGGCAATTTCCATTATACCAGAGGCGTTTCAGGTCTCATTTTTATTATTAAGTTAACAGAACAAGCAAATCATAAAGGAGGTTTTTTTATGACCTGTAAACCATGTGCAGGGCAAGATTGTGGTGGAATTGGATGCTGGGCTTGAAGGAGGAGTAAATCGGCAAGTGAGTTGTAATACAGGGGAAGACGCGAACTGCAGTGAATGCTGCAGCATCTTCACCGACCCCACCAGAAGGGAAAGATTCGGCTATCAATTGCAAGAGGCTGCCTGTGAGTGCCACGACATTTTGCGTCCAAGACGTGCGGGATATTTGTGTCTCCCGGAGAACCAAAACACAAGTAATCCCCTGCCGGCCTGACGGCATTGCCGGATGCCGGGGAGGAAGGTTGCCGGCTCTGCCCTCAGACTTCCAACTTCCCACCGTGCGCAACTTCAGAGTCCTGTGTGCAGAGGAATGCCTGAGCCCGGGGGACCAACTGTGACCGCATCATCAATGAAATTGAATTTGAAATAGTCATCAGTTATGGTGACAGCTGCTTCGGCGTGGTAACGCCAAGGGATAGTTTTGAATGCTTCTTCCATGAGTTCGCCCGTTTCCCCAGCGGCGATCGTTTCCCCAACACCCAACAGGGCCTCAACCAATGGAGAGACGAATTGGCCTTGATCGACGGCTCCTGCAAAGTAATCATTTTTGAGGACGTCAGAATTGTGGCGGAAGGAAACGACTGTGTCCTGGTCATCGACTATAAAGTTATCGATAAGCTGTGGAAAAATGAAAACCTGCTGGTCTCCGCATTGCGCCCCTATCCGGAAAACGTCACCGTTGATCAGAAATTTGCCCAAGGTCATGAAATCGGCCCCTGCCCAGGCGGCCCATGCAATGCAGTAGTATAAAAAAAGACAATATTTCCTTGGAAAAAGCAGACCATCATCCGGTCTGCTTTTTCCTTGAGTTTTTGCCTAAATAGATTTTCCCAAAAAAACCTTATTTGTGACAAGGGCCTTTTTTGTTGGCAAAAAAGCCCAACATCAGGGCACAGAGCAATGCTCCGTAAACAAAAGCACTTGTTCCCGCAGATTTCCCTTTCTCCAGCGTCCTTTTTTCTCTTTGGTTCGGTAGGATTTCCCAGATAATATTATTCCGGTTCAGGCCAAAAGACTCTTCCCGATCAACTGAAATACCAGCAGATGACCTTGAAGCGCCGGTAGCCTGATTAGGCCAACTGCTTGATACCGGAAGCTGCATTGCCGGGTCGATGACAGCTTCCTGTTGATCCGGATCAGGACCGGCAGTTCTGTGCACAAAGGAATGATCAAGAAAGTGTTTTTTCACCAGATCCAACTCTGCCGCCAATTCCTGGGGAATATTTCCTTTGCCTAAGGAATCGGAACCTTGATCTGATCTTTTTTCTTCTTCTAACCTTTCCTCCTCGCTTTTATGGTCTTCCTCTTCTCTATTTGCCTCCTCCATCATTTGATTTTCCGCTGCCACATCTGTTTTTTCCTCCGATTCTTCGGTCGGGTTTTCTTCCGTGAATAAATCCGGCTCCCCGGCCCCTTCTACAGCAATGTTCCCGTTTAAAAAGCTGGTCAGGCTTAAAAGGGCTAGACTGGTGTAGACCACATCCGTGGATGCCCGATCCGGTTCTCCCACCCAGCTTCCATCCGGCTGTTGGTGCTCTATCAGCAATTCCACTGCATCGCTGTACCAGTCTTTATTTCCCAGGGGAACAGAAACGTCCTCCATTTTGGCGCCCTGATAGAGGCTGAATAAATAATTGTAATACCAGCTGCCCGGTGCTCCTTTTGGATTTAAGACAAAAGAAGAATGGGTATCCAACCAGCCGGCGATTTTTTCCTCCAGCTCCGCCGCCCGGCTGATTATCTCCTCGTCTACCGCAAATAATTGTATGCTTTTCAGAGCCGCCAATGCCCCGCTGGTGACGGCATGGATAATTTGTTCATCATTGAATTGCTCATTATTTCCCAGGCAAAACACGCAGCTTCCGTCTTGGTTCAGTTCATAGTTTCTCCGATACCAAAGGAAAGAACGGTGCCAAACTTCTGCCGGAATATCCACACCCCATAAACTGGCGGCATGTAAAGCCAGCAAAGCAACCGGGGTATTGGAACCGTCCGCTTCCCGGCAATGAGCCGTATGGCCCCATCCTCCGTAGGTCAACTCGTCTGCCGGATTGCTACCTTGGGCTTTTATGAGCCAGGAGACATTTTCTTGAAGCTCGTGTAAAAAATCCAAGTTTTTATCTTGCACAGAGCTTAGGGCCATAATCGTTAAAGAACGAAAATAGGTGGAGTCCGCCGGTTGGCAGTCAAGGATATGGGAGATGCCCTTGGCCACTGCCTCGTCGGAGAAAGGCAGACCGGCATTAAGCAAGGCCATTACCGCCAAACTGCTGGAGCCTACACCCCAGCCGCCGTAACCCCCTTGGGAATTCTGCTGGGCTTTCAGCCACTGCATCCCTTTCGCAACCGCTTGTTCTATTCGCTCAAGTTTGACCACCTTGCTTCCTCCCTCTTCAATACAAGGCTTGCTAGTCATTAAATATGCCTTTTTTCCTTTCTTATTACAGTCTTATTCAACTTGCAGAAAAGGCAAATATTGTTAGCTGAAACAAGGGAATGGGATGGTGATCTTCAGTGCAAGATCCCTGAGAAAAGAATACATACGGGGGCACTTGACGGGAACAGCTTTTGCGGCGAAAGAATATGATGTATTGATAAACCGTAAAGGAGGGCGTCATGATCAAAAGAAGAACGGATGTAAGCGAAAACAAAGAATTAATTATTGTCTTGGAAGCGCCGGAATTCGCCAAAGCCGGTGAGGCGTTGGCGAAGGCGCAAGCGGAGGCAGAAAATGCTGAAAATGCAAGTAATAGAAAGGAGACCACAGAATCTGCCTTGGATAAGGCAGATAATAACCAGCAAGGGGGTTTTTCTATGACCCGCAAACCGTGTGCAGGACAGGATGTAATGGAATTAGATGCTGAAGCTGAAGTGGGAGGAAATCAGCAAGTTAGATGTAATACAGGAGGAGACGCGAACTGCAGTGAATGCTGCAGTATCTTCACCGATCCCAGCAGAAGGGAAAGATTTGGCTATCAACTGCGCGAGGCTGCCTGTGAATGCCACGATATTTGCGTCCAAGACGTGAGGGATATTTGTGTCACCAGGCGAACCAAAACACAAGTAATCCCCTGCCGGCCTGACGGCAGTGCCGGATGCCGGGGAGGAATGCTGCCAGGGCTACCTCCCGACTTTCAATTCCCCTCAGTGCGAAGCTTTCGAGTCCTGTGCGCGGAAGAATGCCTGAGCCCGGGGACCAACTGTGACCGCATCATCAACGAAATTGAATTTGAAGTGGTCGTCAGTTATGGTGAAAACTGCTTCGGCGTAGTAACACCTAAGGACACTTTTGAATGCTTTTTCCATGAATTTGCCCGTTTTCCCAGCGGCAATCGTTTCCCCAACAACCAACAAGGCCTCAACCAATGGAGAGACGAATTGGCCTTGATCGACGGCTCTTGTAAAGTAATCATTTTTGAGGATGTGAGAATAGTAGCAGAAGGGAATAACTGCGTCCTGATCATTGACTATAAAGTCATCGATAAGCTGTGGAAGCATGAAAACCTGTTGGTCTCCGCTTTACGGCCTTATCCCCAGAACATCACCGTTGATCAGAAATTTGGGCAAGGACATGAAATCGGCCCCTGCCCGGGTGATCCCTGCAATGCAGTCTAACATTCTCTAGAGGAGAAGCAGACCGGACCCGGTCTGCTTCTCCTTATTAACTTCAAGATTGACAGGCTTTGCTAAGACTGAGCCTGGATCAATGACTCCAAGTGATCAATTTTCTTTTCCAAACCTTCCAGCCGCTTCGCGATTTCCTGCAATAAAATTTCCGTCCTTGGATTATTTGCCTCCGTCTTCAGTTGGTTCCAATATGTTGATTTCGTAAAGGTGGGCTTGTTCTTCATTTCCCTCTCCAATTGCTGCATTTGGGCAACAAAGTCCTTTTCCCTGCCGCCTCGATTATCCGGAGAGTCAACCCACCTGATCTGCTCCCCATTTCCCAATTGTGGCACCCCCCAGCCTGCTTTTTATCATCACTGATCCATATATTTTATGCTGCTGGAGGAGGACCGGTGTAAGGGCGGAAAGGGGAAAAGGTTTTTCGCTAAAGTCAGTGATAATCCCAGATCAAACCGATTCTTGCAGAAACTATACTTCATACAGGCCGTTGCGATGGGCCACCAGGTACTGCATGCAGAAATTGTCTTTTCCCAAAAGGGCCTGAGAGGCATAGACAAATCCCATCATGGTCCGGTCCAGCGGGTCTAAAATATAGGCGTCCATGCCCATGGTCATGGTCTGGATCAAAAAGACCCGGTTCAGTACTTTCCGATTGGGCAGTCCATAGGAAACATTGCTCAAGCCGCAAATCAGGTGAGCAGAGGGATAAGTTTCTCTAATTGCCTTGATGGTTTCCAGGACTTCCAAACCGGCCCGATCACTGGTACTGATGGGTTTGACCAGGGGATCCAGGTAGATATCATCCTCCGGCACCCCGGCGGCAGTTAAGTCTTCCACCAGTCTCTTGGCAATGGCCAGTCGTTCCTCTGCGGTTTCCGGCATCCCCGCATCATCCATACACAAGGCGATGATTTTTGCTTTGTACTTGGTGACCAGAGGCAGAATGGCGGCGAATCTTTCTTTTTCAGCGGTAATGGAATTGATCATGGGCTGGCCGTTTTTCACCAGGGATAAACCCGCTTCCAGAGCTTGGGGATTGGGACTGTCCAGGCACAAGGGAGCGGACACTTTCTCCTGAATGGTCTCCACCAGCCAGGCCATGGTTTCCGGCTCGTTGAAAACCATGGTGCCGCAGTTCACGTCAATATAATGGGCGCCGGCTTCCACTTGTTTTTGGGCGATATCCTGAATGGCAGCCGCATCCCTTTCCTCCACCAACGGCTTAATGGCCTTCCGGCTGGTATTGATTAATTCGCCAACAATGAGCATGCTTAACACTCCTTCTCTTCTGGATTTTACATAATTATCAAGCAATTAAGACAACTGTCAAACCGCCCTTCCAAACTCCCCCCTTATTCTCTACCTTTTGTTCCCTTAAACCCTATTCGTTAATTTTATCAACTTTCCTGCCTTTTACCAATTATTTTAATCCGGCCACCGCCGGTAATGGCCACGAAGAAACAGCTACTCCCCCAAGACATTGACCTGCAGGGGAAGAAGATCTCCTTTTTCCACCAGAAAATAGGTCAAAGAACCGGGACTGATTTCCTGCTTCCAAAGGGCGGAAGTTCCGAAAGAAATCATCAGCAGCCCCTTGATCACACCTCCGTGGGTTACTGCCGCCACCGTACCCTCCTGATATTTGGCGTGTATTTCCCGGATAAAAGACAAAACCCTTCCGTTCACCTGCTCCAGACTTTCTCCGCCGGGGACAGCTCTTTTTCCCGTATCTTTATACCAGGCCTCAAATTCTTTGGGGTACTGATCATAAATCTTTGTAAAATCCATCCCTTCCCAGGCTCCAAAATTAATCTCCCGCAGGCGGGAATCCGGGATGGGCGTCAGGGACCGGCCCTGAGCCAGGATGGAAGCGGTCTCCCGTGCCCGGGAAAGATCACTGCAGTAAATGGCATCCAAAACCTCTCCTGCCAAATGCTCGGCTGCCCGGACCGCCTGTTCCCTGCCGAGGGCATTTAAAGGAATGTCGCTATGTCCTTGAAAAAGCTGCTTTTTGTTCCAGTCCGTTTCTCCATGGCGGATCATGATCAATCGCACCGGTTTTCCTCCTTCTCTCCACTATGTTTACATAAGTCTTTTGCCGCCGCGGCAAGGGCCTCCAGCAAGCTCTCGTTTTCCCTCCTGGTCCTGACCGCAATGCGGAAAAAATACTCATCCAAGTTGGAAAAGCTGCGGCAATTCCTGATCAAGATACCCCGCCGGCCCAGATATTCCTCCAGTCTGTCGGCAGACAGTCCTACCGGGCGCCCGTTTACCAATAAAAAGTTGGCTGCGGAAGGAAAAACCTGAAAACCCAAAGCGGCAAGACCCCGGGCTAAGAAATCCCTTTCCTCCCTGATCAGGGTAAGGGTTTGCTCCCGGTAGGCCCGGTCCTTGAGAGCCAGCAAACCGGCCAACTGGGCCGGACCGTTAATTCGCCAAGGCGGAAGCAATTTTTCCAATTTTTTGACGAAGGAGGGGATGGCCACCAGATAGCCCAAGCGCAAGCCGGGCAGGGCAAAAAACTTGGTCAAAGAGCCGATAATGATCAAACCTGGTTTTTGCGCTCCTTCTCTGATTAGGCTCTGAGAATGAGAGACAAAATCCATGAAAGCTTCATCAAGAACCAGGACCCCCTGCTTTTTGGAGACGAACCGGTACAAAGATAACAACTCCTCCCGCTCGGTTAAAACCCCGGTGGGATTATTGGGATTGCCCACAAAAACCAGATCCCCCCGCTCCAAGGTTCCTGCTAGAAGGTCAAGGTCCAGGCGAAAATCCCGGGCCCGGTCCAGGGGCACTTCCTCCCGCCAAATACCGGAATGACCGGCCCCGTATTCCCCAAAGGAAGGAACCGGCACTACCAGCCGGGCGGAATGGAAATACCCGCCCAGCAAATAAATCAATTCGATTCCGCCGTTTCCCAAGAGAATGCTCTCTGCCGGAACCTCCAGGTACTCGGCCAAGGCTTCTTTCAATTCCTCCGCCTCCGGCTGGGGGTAGCGGGCCATCAAGCTTCTTAATTGACCGGCCAGGGACCGGAGCACCGCCGGAGGAGGCCCCAAGGGATTGATATTGGCGCTGTAATCCAAAAATTGATCCGGGGGTAGCTGAAAACGTTGAGATGCCCGCCACAAATTGCCCCCGTGTGCTCTTTTTTCCTCCATGGCTTCCTCCTCTTACCTTAAACCACCGCTGATCATCTTAGCTGCATAATACTTCCAGTGAGGCCTTCTTTTTTGCAAAAATGTCCTCACCTCTTCCGGGTGATTGCCGTCCGGCGGCAAGAACAGGCCCATCACAGTACCGCTGTGGGCCACATTCACTCCCAGGGCCCCCACATCCTCGGCCCAATTCAGCACCTGATTTAGATGGGGTTTGGGCAAGAGCTCCTGATTGGCCAGGGCGCTTTCCGTAGCTCCCCTGGCCACCTTCTCCAGATCCCCTTCCTGCAGCCCTTCCTTAACCAACTGCAAAGCCAGCCTGACCTGAGGTTCCTTTTTCCGGTTGTAGTAATCCAATTTTTCCTGCCGGTTAAATTCCAGGGTATCCACCACTCCCCCCGGGTCCAAGACCAAGATGTTGAAAGGAGGCGGGTCCCCCAGTCTTTCCAGCCAATGCCCTCCTCGGTGATCGAAGAGCACCACACCGGGAAACATGATCCCGTCAGAAGGCTCAATGGACAGGGCCAGCCGGGCAATTTCCTCCGCGCTGATCTCCCTCTCAAATAAGCGGGCTGCCGCCAAAATGGCCGCCGCAATATCGGAGGTGCTGCTGCCCATTCCTTTCCCCGGAGGCAGCTTGCTCTCTCGGACAAAACCCAAACCCAGATCCGGCAGGTTCAGTTTTTTCTTAACCAGATCCAAGGCCCGGCCGGTTTTGTTCAAGCTCTTCGGGACTTCTTTTTCCCCGTCAAGATAGACTTCCATTGTGGAGCCTAAATCAATGGGACAGGTAACGAGAAAAGGTTTTCCTTCCCAAGTGCCCTCTACCAATTCCCCGCAGGTACCCGGCGCCCAGGCCCGGGCTCCATTTCTGTCTGTCAATCAACTCACCTCCAGGCCAGCATCACATGAGCAAGCATTAAATAAACGACTTCCACCGTCTCCCCCACGGCCCCGTAAGTGTCGCCGGTCAGCCCTCCCAAGACACGGGACAGGTAGCCCGCTGCCAGCAGCACCCAAATTACTCCGCCGGCCAGGGGAAACAATCCCCAGCAACCGGTACAAAGCAGTCCCATCGCCAGGAGAAGGACAGTAGCCAGAGCCAAAGAGACCCGGCTGGAACTCCGGTCGTAACTGCTTCCCAGCCCGGGACTAGACCGGGCATAAGGATAACGGACAATGCAGTAGACAAAAGACCACCTGCCCAAGGCAGGCATAACTAACAAATACCAGGCTTTCAGGGGCCAGGGGAAAAGGGACAACAAAGATATTTTCAAGGAAAGAACGCTGAAAGCGGCCAGCACTCCCATTGCCCCAACGCCGCTGTCTTTCATAATCTCCAGCATTTGTTCCCGGGACCGGCGGCTGAAAACAGCATCAGAGGTATCCATCAAACCGTCCAGGTGCAGTCCCCCGGTGAGAAAAACCAGGACCAAAATGGTGAGCACATCCCCGGCCGGCCCCAGTTGCAGGTGAACGCCCCACCAGGCCACAGGAACTAATAAAGCGCCCAAGGTCAAACCCACCAGAGGATAAACTCCTAAGGACCGGCTCATTTCCTCCCCGCTGGCCCTGCCCTTGACGGAAATGGGAAGGACCGTCAAAAAACTCAAAGCCAAGAGAAAAGATCGCATTTGTATTCCTCCCACTCCTTTAAATCAAGAGGCGAAGAAGAACACCCAGGAAACAGGCCAGAAAAGAAACCCCATACATAAGGGTCAGCACCTGCTGGATGTGCTTGACGGACAAAGGCTCCAAAGCTTCTCCCATTTCCGCCCGGTAAGAAGGCTTTCCCCCGTAAAAATTTAAGCCTCCCAGCTTGATACCCAAGGCCCCGGCTACAGCCGCTTCGGGAATACCGGCATTGGGGCTGGGATGTTTGCCGGCATCCCGCCAAAGCGCGGTCCAGGTTCTCCGGCATCCTCCGGGAGTAAAAGGAGCCAACAGCAGCAGGAGCAGCCCCGTCAGCCGAGCCGGCAGGTAATTGGCTGCGTCGTCCAAGCGAGCGGCCGCCCAGCCCAGATCACGGTAGCGGCTATCCTTATAGCCCACCATGGAATCCAGGGTGTTCACCGCTTTATAAGCCAAGGCCAGGGGCGCCCCGCCAAGAAAAGCGTAAAAGAGGGGAGAAACAATCCCGTCCACTGTGTTTTCAGCTACCGTCTCCACCACCGCCCTGGCCACCCCCGCCTCATCCAGTTGGGCCGTATCCCTGCCCACCATCAAGGCTACTTTTTCCCTGGCCTGGGGCAGATCGCCGGCAGCCAGGGGAAGAGCCACCTGCCGGGCATGGATCCGCAGATCCTTGATGGCCAAGGCGGTATAGAGAAGCCAGGTCTCCACCAAAAGACCCAGGTATTGATTCCCTTGGTAGGCCGCCCGGATCAATCCCCAGCTGATCAAGTAGGTCAAGCCCACTACGGCGATAACCAAAAGAATCCCCCCGGCCTTCAGCCCCCGGGAATGGCGAAAAAATTTCCTCACCCACTGTTCGCCCAGGCTAATCCCTTTTCCCATGAAAACCACCGGATGGGGAAAACCCCGGGGATCTCCCAAGAGAAGATCTAGAATTACAGCCGCCGGGATTAGATAATGCAGCATTTTCTCCCCTCGATTCTACTCAAGACTCCGGCCCCCGGCCAGGCCCATGCATTCATAAATCCCGGCCAGATCCAGGTGGGCACGTACCCGGGAAGCAACGCTAGAGTACAGTTCTTCCCGGACAGCCAAATCCTTCTCTGCACAGCCTGTAATCCGGCAAAGCCGGTTCTCATCGGGCCTCTCTAGGGCATCCTCTTCTTCGATCCCATGATCTTTAAGATAAGGAATCACTCCCAAGACTCCTCTCCCCGTTCTTTCCACCAGAAAATCAAGGCCTGGTTTTAATAAGCGGACATCCCCCCGGAATTTGTTGATGAAAAAACCCTTCACCCGCTTTCTTTCCTCCCCAGTTAAAAGCTCCAGAGTACCTATAAGGCTGGCAAAGGCCCCTCCCCGGTGAATATCCGCCACCAGCAGTACAGGGCTTTCTGCCATTTCCGCCGTGGCCATGTTGACAATATCTCCCTCACGCAAATTGATCTCAGCCGGGCTTCCCGCACCCTCGATGACCAAAAGCTCATATTCTTCCCTGAGCCGATCCAGGCATTGTCTCACTATTTCCTTCGCCCGCGGCAGGAATTCCCGCCGGTAATCCCAGCCGCTCATTTCTCCCCAATCTCGGCCCAGGACAATAACCCGAGCTCCGGTATCAGTCTGAGGCTGCAGGAGAATAGGGTTCATCTCCACCGTGGCCGCAATCCCCGCAGCCTCCGCCTGGAAGCCCTGGGCCGCTCCAATCAGACCTCCTTCTTTTGTTATGTAAACATGAGAGCTCATGTTCTGGGCCTTAAAAGGAGCCACCCGGTATCCCTCTTCCCGGAAAATCCGGCACAGGGCCGTACAAAGAAGGCTTTTCCCCACCCCGGAGGACGTACCCTGGAGCATGATCGTCTTCCCTTTCGCCATCTGTCTCTTTCTCCCCGTTATTTAATAGGAACCGGTATTCCCGCCACCACCAGAAATACCTGCTGGGCCGCCCGGGCTACCATCTGGTTGGCCTTTCCATTTAAATCCCGAAAAAAGCGCCCTTCCGCGGTGTCGGGGACCAAGCCCCATCCCACTTCATCGCTGACCACCAGACAGGAACAGCTCCCGTCCCTGACTGCGCTGAGAAATGCTTTCACCATGTCCAGTATTGTCTTCTCCTTCTGCTGATCCCAGCCGCCCTCCTTTTGGCCCAAGCTGTACATCTGGTTGGCCAGCCAGCCGCTCAGACTGTCCACTAAAAGAAGCCCTTTCTGATCATGCAAGCTGCGCACCGCCTGGGGCAGTTCCAAAGGCTCTTCGATAGTCTGCCAGGAGGAAGGGCGCCTTTTTTTATGCAGAACAACTCTTTTTTCCATTTCCGGGTCCGTAATGACGGCGGTGGCCAGATAGAAAACCGGCAGCCCCGCTTCCCGGGCAAGTTGTTCCGCATACTCGCTTTTGCCGCTCCGGCAGCCGCCTGTGATCAAAATCAACCTGTTATTTTCCACCACCGTCACCAGCCTTGTCCATGGTCATTACCGTTATTATTTTCGTCATCACTCGGGCTTTTCCTTTTCATTCTACCCTACTCCCCCTTGCTCACTCCCGCCTCGGCAAAAGTAGCCATTTCCCTCTGACACTTGATGGCGGCATCTACCAGTAAAAAGCCCAAAGCCGCACCTGTTCCTTCCCCCAAGCGCATATCCAAGGAAAGCATGGGTTTTAGCCCCAAAAGATTCAGCATGATTTGATGCCCCGGTTCCTGGGAAAGATGGGAGGCGATCATGTAATCCCTGCTCAAAGGCTTTAAGGCCTTAGCAATGAGGGCTCCCGCGCCGGAAATAAAACCATCGATCAAAACCGGTACCCGCCGGGCCGCCGCCCCCAAAATCACCCCGGCTAAAGCTCCGATCTCCAGGCCCCCCACCTTGGCCAGCACATCCAATCCATCCCTGGGGTCCGGCCGGTGGAAGGCCAGGGCCCGGTTGATGACCTGCTCCTTGATCTTCATGCCTTCCTCATCCAGACCGGTGCCTCTGCCGGTGATCCCGGCTGCATCCAGACCGCTGAAAACGGCCAGAATAGCCGTACTGGGAGTGGTGTTGCCGATGCCCATTTCCCCCGTAGCCACCAGCCTGGCCCCTTTTTCAATCTGTTCCTGAACCAGCTTGATACCCACTTCAATAGCCTGAATAGCTTCCTCTCGGGACATGGCGGGCCCTTTTAAGAAATTATCGGTTCCCCACTTGACCCGGCAGTTGTGAAGATGGGGGTGCTTAAAGGGCGGAGAGGCAATGCCCACATCAGCCACCACTACTTTCGCCCCGGCATGCCGGGCCAAAACATTGATGGCCGCTCCGCCCCGCAAAAAATTGAGGACCATCTGAGGGGTGACTTCCTGAGGAAAGGCGGCCACTCCTTCTTCCACCACCCCATGATCCCCGGCCATGACCATGATGACTTTTTCCCCAAGAGCGGGGATGGGGGTCCGGTAGATCCCCGCCAGCTGGACCACCAGCTCCTCCAGGACGCCCAGACTGCCTGGCGGTTTGGCCAAATTGTCCAGCCTTTCCCTGGCTTTTTTCTGGCTTTCCCGGTCCAGGGATTCAATCTCTTGTAAAGTTTTTTCCAGCAGTTCCACGCTGATGCCTCCTTTAATGATATTGTCGATAAAAAAAGTTCCCAAGCTGAAATAAGCCTGAGAACTTTACCATCATCCTCCAGTCATCCCAACAGGCAGGTCTCCTGGCTCCGGTTCTTCCTCCCCTGATGCCTTCCCGCTTGCGGCAGTGGCGTCAAGATCAGGTTCGTCCCCGTTACAGTGATGGGTTCGCGCAAGAATTGCACTTGCTTCCCTATTCTCCCTTCCAGGCACCTGCTGGGTTTGCCTTTGTCTTCAGTTTTAAAATATTATACCATATGTTGAAAGAAATGGGGGACCGATATAGGCATCGGCCCCTACATTTATTTGCCTTTCTTTTCCTCTCCCAGCTGGGTAAGCAAGGGAAAAATCTCCGCCGGCTGCTTCACCCCGTAGGCGGCGCCATCCAGCAGTTCCCGATAAACCCGGGCGGCTTTTCCTCCGGTAAAATCCCTTTCCTCCACCTCACCGTCCCCCACCAGGACCACGGGCTTGCCTTGCCCGGCCGCCTCCCGGGCCTGGAGCAAATTCCCCAGATTGCCCGTGCCAAAGGGAATAGGCATGACCACCACCAGGTCCGCAGCCTGAATCAACTGCCGGTTTTTCTCATAGGTTTCCGGCTGATGCCGGTAAAGGGAGCCTCTTCCACCAATTCCAGCCCCAGGGATTTGGCTTTGCTCCAGTCACTGTCCCCGATATTCAACACGCCGCAGCTGACTTGATACCCGTTCTGCACCAACTTGTCCATGATAAAGGAACCAGTGCCTCCGCCGCAAATCAGGTGCACCCGCATTCCAATTTTTTCAGAAGTTTCCGGGCTGCTCCGTCCCACGGGAATAACATTGAAACGCCCCGTTAAATCATTGGGAGCGATAATCACTTCCATGCCGTAAACTTCCCTCAGATTGGCGGCGGTGAGCACTTTTTCCGGTGCACCGGCGGCAAAAATGCTCCGTCTGTGCAAGAGAATTACATACTTACTGAACTGAGCGGCCAGGTTCAAATCATGGAGTACGGCCAGGATGGTAATCCGGCTGGTTTCATTCAGGCTCTGGAGCAATTCCAAGAGCTCCATTTGATATTGCAAGTCCAGATGGGCAGTGGGCTCATCCAGCAAAAGAACCTGAGGCTCCTGGGCCAGAGCCCGGGCCACGATGACCCGCTGCCTCTCCCCTCCGCTGATTTCAGTAATGAGGCGATCCCGCAGTTCCCAGGTGCCGGTCAATTCCATGGCCCAACGGGCCACAGCCAGATCCTGGGGACTGTCTCCCTGAAATCTTCTCTGATGGGGCATTCTTCCCATCAGCACAGCCTCCAAGACAGTGAAGGGAAACTGCACCTGGGTTTCCTGGGGCACCACCGCCAGTTTCCTGGCCAGTTCCTTAGGACTGATGCGAAAGATCTCTTCTCCCCGAAGAAAAACAGCCCCTTCCTGAGGAGTGAGGCTGGCGGAAATGTTTTTCAACAGAGTGGATTTACCCGAGCCATTAGGTCCAACGATAACCACAAAGCCGCCCTGCTGCACTTGGAAGGAAATCTCCTCCAAAACCCGCAGCTCTCCGTAACTAAAGGCCAGCTCTTGCACCTGAAGATAAGGCCGCACCTGTCTCTCTCCTTCCGGGAAACAACATCTCAGCTTCGTCAGATCAACTTAACTCCCGCACCCACCTAGAATACTCCCCTTTTCTTCCGGCGAAGCAGGTAAATAAAAAAAGGACCGCCGAAGAAAGCCGTGATAATGCCCACCGGTATTTCAGCCGGCGCCAGGGCAATTCTAGCAAAAGTATCCGCTGCCACCAAAAAAGCCCCTCCGGCCATGGCCGCTGCCGGCAACAAAATACGGTGGTCCGGGCCCACTATCAAGCGCATAATATGGGGAACAATCAAGCCCACAAAACCAATGGTGCCACTGACGGCCACAGCCGCCGCTACAGTAAAGGAAGATACCACCAGCAGAAGTTTTTTCGCCCTTTCCGTGTCAATCCCTAAATGACGGGCTGTTTCCTCACCGAACAACATGGCATTCAAATCCTTGGCAAAAACCCAGAGAACGGCAATGCCCGTAAGAATAATGACGGCGGCCACCTGGAGATGGGACCAGTCTTTGCCGGAAAAACTTCCCAACATCCAGTACACCACCTGGTGCAGCTCCCTATTGTTGAACAACAAAATGAAGGACATCAGTGCACTCATGAAGGAGCTTAAAGCAATACCCGCCAAAAGCAGGTTATGGACAGGAAGTTTATTGCCCACCCGAGCCACCTGGTAAACCACCCCGGTGGCAAGAAGAGCTCCGCAAAAAGCCGCCAAAGGCAGTGCCCACAGGCCCAGAACGGCACTGAAGCCGGTCACAATAGCGGCAGTGGCACCCAAGGCCGCTCCCGAGGAAACCCCGATGACAAAAGGGTCGGCCATGGGGTTTTTAAATAATCCCTGCAAAGCCGCGCCTACAGCGGCCAAAGCCCCACCCACCAAGGAAGCCAGCAGGACCCGGGGCATCCGCACCCGGTAGACAATAGACTGATGAGCAGCCGGATACTTGTCCGGATCAACCAGACCGCGGAGAAAAGGAATTTTGCCCAAAGTCAATTCCAGTGCTTCCGGAAAGGAAATATCAGCCGGGCCCAAGGTCATGCTGACCACCATGATCAGAAGGAGAGAAGCTAAACCCAGACAAAGAGCCAGGCAGCGCCAGCGTTTTCTTCTTTTTGCCATGAAATCCTCCGTATGCTTTCACATTACTATGATGAAAACCCCATCAACTGCCGAAGTTATTTGGAAAACAGGTCCGGATGAATGATTTCAGCCATCTTTTCCAGCCCTTCTACTATCCGTGGGCCCGGCAAAGTGACCAGATCATCTTCTATAGCATAGACCCGGTCCTGTTGCACCGCCGTTAATTCTCCATAGCCGGGCCGGTTTTTCACATCGGTAGGCGTATGGGCATGATCATTGATCACGTATACTTCCGGATCCCTTTCCAACAGCGTTTCCAGGCTGAACTGGGCATAATCCTGGGAAAGATCAGAGGCAACATTTTCCCCGCCAGCGATGGTAATCAGGCTATGAATAAAAGAACCAGGGCCTGCCGTCATCAACGGATCATCCCAGACTTCAAAAAAGACTCTGGGTTTGCCGGATGCTGAAGATATCTTGTCTTCTACTCTTTGAATCCTTCCCTCCAGCTTTTCCACCAGTGCGATGGAAGAATCAATGGTGCCGGTCACCAACCCGGCCAGTTCAATGTTGGCCAGAACTTCGTCCAAGGTTTGGGCATCCAGGGCCACCACGCTGATCCCCAAATCCTCAAACTGTTTCACCATGTCTGCCTGAATGCCCCCGGCCACAAAAACCACTTCCGGTTCTGCTTCGATGATCAGCTCCAAATTAGGATCACTAAAGCCTCCCACCCTGGGTTTTTCCAGGGCTTCAGGCGGGTAGTGACAATAGTCTGTCACTCCCACAATCATCTCACCGGCGTCGATGGCAAACAAAATTTCCGTAATGGCCGGAGAAAGGGAAATAATCCGTTCCGGATTTTTTCAATAGTAATTTCCCTGCCCAGGCTGTCCACAATGGTCACGGGAAAGCCGAGATCAGGATTTTCCATCTGGGGCAGGTTCGGCTCCTGACCGCTGACTGGATCCTGGGGAGTGTCTCCACCACAGCCCATACTGCCGAAAAGAAACAATATGGCAAAAACCAGCAAAATCCCGAGAGTCTTCTTCATTTCGTTCTCTCCCATCACAAAAATATACCTGCCGGTAAGATTACGCCATCAGCCCTTTTTTTCCTGCAGGGAAATCTCATTACTTGGGCAGTCCATCCAGGACTTTGAAGTTTAACCAATCCAGCAGAAGGGGAATCAGCCCCTCAGCGGCCCCGCCCCCCTTTTCCTCTACGGGAGATAAAGCTTCTGCCGGAAGGGAAAGGATTTTTCGGGCTGCCGCCTGGGCCGCTTCCGGCGGCAGCAGCCCCCAGCGGACTTGATCCGCCAGGTGAATTACCGCCGAGGCCAGAGAGACTACTTCCGGCTCCTTTTCTATCTTTTCCAGGACCCGAAAATAAGACTCCCTGTCTTTTTGTCCGGCCCCGGCCCTCTGCCAGAGGAGGAGAGCATCCACCTGAAAGCGTTTCAGCCTTGCCAAAACACTCTGCTGCCGCCGGGGGGATAATCCGGTTTCCAAAAAAAGGGCCCTTTTCACCGCCTTTTTGACCGAGCTGCCGATTAATTCCCCCAATTTCGCATGGAGGCCGGCATCGGTGAGAAGCAGAGATGAAGCCGGATCAGCCGCAATGATCATCCCGTCCGTTCCGGACCCGGTGGCCAGCTCCTCCGAATAGCAGCTGGGAGCCATCAATTCCTGCAGAGCGGCAGTTTTCGCTTCGGTGGCCGTAATCAAGGCTCGCAGTAAGGTGGGCGGCGGCAAAAAACCGTTCATGGAAAGAAATATGTTAATTGTGCCCGGCAGAGGGCGGAAGGAACCCTTCTCTTCCACGTAAGAAGCCGGGTCTCCGGCCCGGCCTCCATTAACATCCACCCCGGCGGTGGCCACCGCCAATACCTCCAAATTTTGAAAAACCTCCACTTGAAAAGCGGCGTTTTCCATGCGGGCGGCAGTTAAAAGGCCGGAACTCCTCTCGGGATCAAGCCCCAGCTCCACGGCAGTCATGGCCAGATAAGCTTCCAGCCCGCCTCCCGGCAGATCTCGAGGGGAAGAAGCCTCAGAGACGGTGTGGTTGAAAACGGCCTCAATCCCTTGCTGAATGCCTCCTTGAAGAGGCGAAGTGCCGGCGGTAATTCTGGGACCGGCAAATTGGAGCACCAGGGAATTATTCCCTCTCCAGAGAAAATCCCCGCCGGCAGTACGGTAAATGATTTCCACGAATACTTCACTTCCTTGCTTCACATCTTAAGAAACACCCCGGTGGTCTTTCCGGCTGCTTTTACCTGGATCCGGCTCCATCAAGGGCTGAATACCTTCCCTGCTCCTCCAACCAATAACGAACACGCTTTCCGGCCGGAAGAAAACGGATAGAAGGACGGGTCAAACGAATGTCGGGAAAGCCTTCCACTGTTAATACGGCCCCTTTCTCTTCCGGATCTCCCAAATCGATTGTTTGCAGGGCCCCTGTATGGCAAGCCGAAACGCAAGCAGTTGCCAAATTCTTTTCCAGCCGGGGTAGACAGAAATCGCATTTGGTCACTTTGTTTTTTTCCGGATCCAACTGGGGAGCCCGGTAGGGGCAGGCCTTAATACAAGTCCTGCAGCCGTCACAACGGTTGGAATCAATCAAGACAATACCGTCTCTTCTCTTCCCATAAGCTCTTTGAGGACAAACCCGGAAACATTCCGGACTGGCACAATGATTGCACGAAATGGAAAGAAAAGTGGAGAAGGAGTTGGCAATAACCCTCCGCCAGCGGACCCATTTTCCTGTTTGGTGTTCATTCCGACAGGCCAGTTCACAAGACCGGCAGCCGATACAAAGTCCCACATGAAACAAGAAGCCCTTTTGTCTAACCATCTTCCAGCTCCCTCCGGCATTTCACGAAATTCACCTGCGCATCATAATAAGCGATTCCAGGGGCCTGGGTATTCCCCGCTCCCATATCCGTCGGGATATACGAAATTAAACGATTGGCAGAGCTACGGGCACCCAACTGGGGCATGATCACCAACTGCCGGGGTAAAAAGGAATTGAGTTTGAGACGGGCGGTTACTGCGCCGAAAGCATTAAAAACCTTGACCTCATCTCCTGCTTTTAAGCCCTTGGAGCGAGCCACCGCCTCATTCACTTCAATGAACAGCCCTTCTTCCTCCCTCCCTGAATTCAGCCAGGGCAGATTGCCAAACTGGGAGTGAAGCCTGAGCAAAGATTGGGGAGTGAGCAAGCGGAAAGGATAGGGAGAAGATCTTCTCTTCGGTTCCTTAAATACCGGCAAGGCCGGCAACCCCATCTTCTTGGCCCCTTCCGAATACAGCTCATATTTGCCGGAGGGAGTTTCGAATCCGGCATCCTGCCAGGGTGTCCCCCCCGCTTATCTTCAGTTTTCGTGGTCCGGAGAGGAAATCCTGCCATTTCTCCACCCCCAACAGGCGGCGCACTTTTTCATTTAATTCTGCCGCCACCCAGTCCAAAGAGGAAAGTTTCACCGGAAAAGCGGTGAACCCCGGGGACAAGCGGTTGAGCCTTTCAGCCAGCCGGCTCATGATCTCCAGATCACTTTTCGCTTCAAAATACGGCCCGATGGCTTTTTCATTGAGGGCCACCCAATGATGCCAGTAGCTGTGATGCAGGTCATAATCCTCAAAAAAACTGGCCGCCGGAAGGACCAGATCGGAAAGCCGGGCCGTTTCCGTCATGAATAAATCCACCGTCACCGTCAATTCCATCTGCCCCAGCAGTTTGGACCACAATTGGGGCTCGGGGTCCTGAGACAAGGGATTGCGGCAGGCCACCCACAAGAACCGAACGGGAGGGTCTTGCAAAGCCAAGGTCTGCCGGGGGAAAGTCCAGAAGATTCACCTGCCTGGGCTTGGATATATCTTTCGCATAATTTTCCAGAGAAGAAGGGAAGCAGGTCTTCAAGTGCTGGTAATATACTCCTCCTCCCGGCCGGCCCAAATTGCCGGAGAGGGCTGCCAAAGCATCGATGGCCCGGACATTTTGCCCCCCATTCCCGTGGCGTTGCAAGCCAAAGCCGATCCAACTGGCACAAGGTTTGGATTGGGTATAAAGACCGGCCAGTTCCAGCATGGCCCCATGGGCACTCCGGTGATGGAGCCGGCCTCCTCAAGAGAAATTTTTTCTTCCAAATAAGTGCGGAATGCTCCCCAACCCTTCACTTTTTTCGCCACAAATTTCCGGTCATACTTTCTTTCCTTGATCAGCAACTTCGCCACCGCCAGGGCCAGCATCCCATCTGCACCGGGATTGATCTGAATGTAGCTGTCCGCTTGAGCGGCGGTGGGAGTAAAAACCGGGTCAATGACGATGAGCTTGGCACCTTTTTTCCGGGCCTGGTTGATAAAATGCCACTGGTGGAGGGAAGTTGCCGCCGGATTGGCCCCCCAGATCACAATCCCGGCAGCCTGGGCCATCAATTCCGGATCGGGGGAAACAGCTTCTCCAAAATCGCAGGACTGCCCGTCCCAACCGGCGGCCTGGCATAAATTGCCCACCGGCCTGGTATGGGCCCCCAGGCTGTTGAAAAAACCTTCCACAGCATAATGAAGCAGCCCCAGATTGCCGGAAAACTTGTTAAAAGCAGCCGCCAGGTTGGTCCCATACCGGTCATGGATCTCAAGAAGTTTATAGGCGATCAGGTCCAGGGCCTTCTCCCAGCTGATCCGTTCCCAACTGCCGGACCCCCGGGGATATTGGAGAAGGGGGTAGCGCAGCCGTTCGGGACTGTAAACATACTGAGGATAAGCGTATCCCTTGGCGCAAAGCCTGCCCCGGCTATAACCGTGCGCCGGATCCCCTTCCACCTTGACCAATTTACCTTGTTTGACATGGGACAGAATCCCGCAGGTCCCGTAACAATTACGGGGGCAGACATTGCGAAATACCTGCTTTCCCTCTTTGCCGCCCATGGAAAGCCACCTCCATTTTCCCGGCCGGTAAAGATCTTTTCCCCGGCAACCCCTTTAGGTTCCCGCTGGCAAAAGATGTTTAATTTTAAAGGCCACCATCAAATCCAGCTTCGTATCCAAATCCTCCAGGTCAATTTCCAGCAGCTCCTCAATTTTCTTTAAGCGATAACGCAAAGTATTGGGATGCAGAAAAAGGGCCTGGGCCGTTCTTTTCAAATCGCAGCTGTGAACCAAATAAGACTTCAGGGTGCCGGTTAAATCGTAACCCAGTTCCTGATCATATTTGGCCAGCTCACCCAAATTCTCCCGATAGAACTCGTCCAGTTCCTGCCGGTCAGTGTTGTACAAAAGACGAACCATGCCCAAATCGGAAAAAAAGGGGGCATCCCCGCAGAGGGTACCAGGCGCCCCAATTCCAGGGCCACTTTGGCCTCCTGATAGCTGCGAAAAATCTCCGTTGGAGCCGGATAAACCCTTCCTATACCTGCCCGGAACAAGCGAGGGGAAATCTTTTTCCTTACCTTGCGGCAAAGTTCGGAAGCGAATTCCTTCACCCTTGCCTTGTCTTTCTTCTTGTTCCGTCCCTCCACCGGCAGGATGGCCACCAATTCACCTCTTTTTTCCATGAGAATGGGAGCCCGGTCAATTTTAAGGGCAGTAAATCTGGCCAGTTCAAATATTTCCTCCATTAATCGGGCATCCGGCGAAAAATGTTCATATTGATCCAGTTCAAAGACCACCACCAGATGAGGACGGTCCAACTGCCAGCCCCAAAGCTCCCCCCTGGCCACCGCCGTCTCCGGCGCCTCAATATTGCTGTAGAGCAGATCGAAAATAAAATCATCCTTGTATTTTTGCTCTACGGCCAGAAGGGATCTTTCCCGGGCAAACTCCAGAGCACAGGAGCAGGCCACCTGCCTGCCCAAAGAAATAATTTCCTTTTCCTTTAATTTTTCCCCCGGCGCTTCCAGTACCAACAGCCTGCCCAGCACTTCCTTTCCCCGGCCGGTAATCTCCAGGCCAAAAGCTTCCCAGCCGCCTCCGTCCTCATGAAGGAAATAGCGATGGGAATCCTTTTCCGACAAAGACAGGGAAAGAATTTTCCCTTCCGGCCAATGAGGAGCGTTCTGAGATGCCGCCTTCACCCGGGAAAAGGTGTCAACGGCCACCACCGGTGCATCGATCCAAACAGAATACTTCTCCAGCAGCCCTGCCAAACCGGTACCGGCCACCAGCTCCTGAAACAATTCATCCTGAAAGGCCAACAGCTTTTCCGGCGTCATCCCTAAACCTCCTCCCGGGAAACAAAAGCCGCCTGTTTTCCGGACAGCCGGATAATCAATCTTACCATTCATTGTAGTGTTTTTTCACTATTCATGCAATAAAAACAATTGTTTTTTTCCAGGAAACGGCAGTAAAAAGCCCGGCTTTCGCCGGAGAGGAGAAAACTTTTCCGTTCTAAACATCTCCGCTCACGACCCATGGATTTAGACATCTTTGTCCAGATCGAATATTTCCGGATAAGTCAAATCCACTTTCAGTTCCCGCAGATACCGGCCGTCTTCTCTTTCCTCCATGACATTGAAGGAAATGCCCACTTCCATTCCCGGCCGGCCCAAGGCGGCAACTTTATCCACGGGAAACTCCAAGTAATTGTACTCCCTGTTCAGGTAATAATTTTTGGACCCCATCCTGTTTAAAAAAGACTGCACATAAGAAATATCATCGCCGAATACTTTTGCCGTCTTGAGGAAGTAATCTTTTGGGAGAAATAAGCCCGCTCCGGGAGCTTCCCGCCGGCATTTTGCTGGTAAATCTGTCCTGTATGCTTGTTTTCCAGGGAGCAGTAATGCACCCCCATCTTCAGTTCTCGTTCAATGGCGAATTCCAGCAGATCCAGACAAAGCAGTTCGCTCCGGGCTACAGGAAGGCCTCCGGCGTACCAATAATCATAAAGCACGCGGTAAGGAGGGTTTTTAATGGAAAAGCCTTTTTCTTTAAATAATTTCCCATTATGAAAAGGAAAACAGAATTCCAACAGATTAATCGAAGAAATGCCGATTCGGTCCAGTTGGAGCAAAAGGGCTTTCATCTGTTCCAAGCTGCCGGGCAGCACCGGCATTTCCACCATTACCGCAGGGAATGAATTCCCCCGCCAGATTGATTCTTTTCAGGGTCTCCAGGATCGCATGTCCCAGCTGAATCATCCAGGCGGATGCTGAAACGAATTTCATCCAAGACCGGCCTCCTGCAAGTTCTCGCAGGATGGACCGATCCACCAGGTCCCCGTTGGTATAGAGCCGGGTATGGGCCTCGGGAAAGCATCTGACGGGACTGCTGGAAGAAGCTGATCACCTGGTTTTTGTGCACCAGGGGCTCACCGCCGGATAAGGCCGATATGGGACAGCTCCCCTCCCGCCGCCCGAATCTGCCCCAGCTCCTTGATGCAATCCCTCTCATTGGTCAGGAAGTATTCATAGAACTCCTGGTTGGGGTTAAAGCAGTAATAGCAGTTCCGGGGACACTGTAAAGAGATGAAAAAGGTGGCGCTGCCCACTCCTTTGCGGCAGGCCCTCACAGGCCGGCGAGATCCTCCGCCAATAGATGCTTTTGTCGTCGTTTTCCCCTTTGGCCCCCATCTTTTTCAGTTTGCGGATCTTTTCCTTGGTCTGGGCAACACAACTTCTGCTGTCTATCTCCACACCGCTTTCTTCCACCTGCCGAAGAAAATTCTCGTAAATGTCCAGATACATCCGGGCATAAGCGGAAAAATAGGGGTTTTTTATATTGGACCAAGTCCGCTGGGTAATTTCAATAATCAATGGAGCAGCCTCCTTGAGGATCCCGCCTGGAAAGCCGGACTCGAAAAGCTTGGCAAAAACCTAAATTAGTTCAACTTGATGCATATGAATGAAAAACCACGGAAAGACAGCCCCTGTACCCTAGCCGATGACGATGGATACGCCGGAAGCATAAAAGAGGTAGCGTCCCAGGAATTCACCCACCAAAGCCAGGATCAGAGCTGAATAGACCCAACTTGCCGGCGGCAACTGGGGGCATCCCCCTGCTTAAAAAGAGCATAAGCCAAAAAGCTGCCACCGGCCAAAGAGAATATCCATCTGAACACCATGGCCGGCGCATAAGAACCGGCGATAATTTGCGCGGATGCTATCCCGGCCGGCCCTGCTGTGGAAAGGGCGGCATAATAGACCGGCAGGTAAATGAATTGCACCGCCAGCGCAATAAAACCCACCACGCTCACTTTGCGCAGCAGATTCAGGGCCATGGGAGGCAAGTTTTCCCCTTTAGCCCCCAAAGCGATGAAAGCCACCGAACCCACGGCGCCAAAAAAGAAAGTGGTCCCTAAAAAGGCCAGAACCGTATTGATGTCAGTCCAAGCCGGGCGGATGGTGGACATGTAAATACTGGCCATGTTAAAAATCACCAACAGCCCCACCAGAGAGCTGATCCAGGCCAGGAAAGCATGAAAGCGGTCTTTTCTCGCCAAATAATAACAGGCAACGGTAAGGGCAAAGAACAGGCCGGCAAAGAAGATCTCACGGCTGAGCCAGGAACTGCCCAGATTGAAAATGGCCCGGTAGGCCCCGCCGGGTGTTCCCAAGTGGAACAAGGAAATGACCATGGCTAAAGCCATGAGAATGCCGGCGGCCAAGAAGCCTTTATCCGTCAGTTTCGCCGCCAATTGGTTTTCATTTTCTTTGACCAAAGAAACACGAACCGCTGTCAGGAGAATAAAAACACCCACGGCCAGCTGAGTTAATAATGTAAATAAAATCAGTGACCACTCTTCGGCAAACATGATTGAATAACCCCCTTTAAAGGTCTGAGAATAATACGCAAATATTTGCTGCTAAAGCTTGGCCTCGTTATTTGCCTTGATGAGAATGGACGGGTTGGTAATGGAAGCATCAGGTAATCCTTTGACCCTGGCAGTGCCTGTGTACTTCTTTTTCAATTCCTCCATGTCGCCAAAGTCCAAGGCCCGCATGGGGCAGGCATCCACACAAGCCGGATTCTCTCCTCGGTCAAGGAGATCCACACAGAAATCACATTTCCCCGACTTGCCCTCTTTGGCGATATACTGGGGCGCTTCATAGGGACAAGACCAAACGCACATCCGGCAGCCGATGCACAAAGCTTTGTTATGGGCCACAATTCCGTCCTCCCGCTTGTAAAGAGCTCCGGTGGGGCAGTTGGTCACGCATTTCGGTTTCTCACAGTGGTTGCAGGAAATGGATAATGGGTAAGCCCAGGGGTTAGGGTACTTCCCCCCTTCAAAGTAATATACCTTCCGAAAAAGGGCCCCCACCTCCAGGTCATTCTTATCTTTACAGGCAATCTGGCAAGTTTTACAGCTGGTGCAGATGGTCATGTCATAATAAAAAGCTTTTTGAGACATCAGTCACGCCTCCCCTAGAAAATAATTCTTTGAGGCCACTCAGCATCGGGCGGTAAGGGTTTGTCGTATTTTTCCACCTTAACAACACATGAATTGGCACCGAGATGTCCCTGCCCAGTGGGAATGTCCCCGTTGAGCATGTTCACGTTACCTGCCTTGTCTATACCTGTTTCTTCATCCAGCTCGATCCAGGCCCCTTCACCCAGAGTGACAACGCCCGGCATCATCCTTTCCGTGAGATAAACCGGCCGAAGCACCGAACCATGGCGGCTGGTTATTTTGACAATATCCCCGTCTTTTAAGCCCAAGGCTTTGCCATCATCCGCATTCATGATAAATTCCTGGGGAAAAGCCTCCCGCAACCAGGGGACATTGTCGAAAATGGAGTGGGACCGCCTGCGATAATGAATCGTATAAAGCTGGAAGGGATATTCCCCTTTGATCTTCTTTTCCCAATCCGCAAAGGTATCTTCGTATCCCTCTTCCGGAGGATCGTATTTGGCGATGGGGGATTTCACGGTCCAGCCATAATTTGTAATCTTGTCAGCCAGGCTTTGACAATGAATCTCTATTTTCTTGCTGGGCGTTGACCGGGGATATTTTTCCGGGTCATTTCTGTAGTCCTCAAATTCCGTAAACCCATAATTATCCCCAGGGGAACGGGGAACCTGATAGCAGCCCTTTTCCGCAAACTCCTTGATGGTAATGCGGCCCTGTTGGGGTGTACCTTCCACTCCCCATTCTTTAATATCCTGGGCCGTAATGGTCACCAATTTTTCCATCCCGGAACCATCCGGCGTCACCACCTGGGCCCCGGCCAACTGGTTGAAGACCTGCTGCTCGATGGACAGGGGATCGATCAGCTTGGGATCAAGTCCCAATCTTTTGCCCACTTCCGCAGCCACCCAGATGTCGTCTTTTGATTCGTACCAGGGTTCTATGGCCTTGGTGTAATAGAAGAGCGCCTCCCTGTTACCGCTGCCGAAACTGCCGAACTTCTCCCAAGGTGTGGTGACAGGCAAAACTATGTCGGAAAACTTTGCCTGGGTGGTCAGATTATAAGCGTTAGTGACCACAAACTCAAATTTTTCCCGCATGGCTTTAATGCCTTTCACTGCCCCGGGTTTTTGATTGAGCACGGACATGCCCTCGAAATACACCATGCGGATATCGATATTTCTGATATCATCCTTACCGGCGGTGTATTTACCGCTTAAACATGCCTCCCACAATTCGTTTTGGTTGATGCGCACATCTTTCAGAGGATTGTCAATGGAAGGCACTCCGCTGCTTCCCGCTCTCACCAAAGGAGGTCCGGCGTTGCCGGCCCGGTTATGCACACTTAATCCCACGCCTGCGCCGGGAATGCCTATGTTTCCGGTCATACAAGCCAAGGTGATATAAGCTTGCGCCGTATGCTCGGCCCGATGGCTACGGGTGGTGGAGCCGCCGCAGATAATGGCCGTGGGTTTGGTGGTTGCATATTCGATGGCAAAGGATCTGATTTTTTGCGGGGATACGCCGCATATTTCCGAAGCCCATTCCGGAGTTTTAGGAATACCGTCATAAGTGCCCAAAACGTAATCCTTGAAGTTCTCCCTCACATCGGCTCCTTCCGGCATATGATCCGCATCAAAACCTACCGTATAATTATTGAGAAAATCCCAATCGATCAAAGGTAATTGCGGGGAATCCTCAGTAATCAACACGTAGGCCATCCCCAACAACATGGCGATATCCGTTGCGGGGCGAATGGGAATCCATTCATCCCCCAAAATCCTCATGCTGTCATTATAAAAAGGATCAATGAAAATGAATTTTGCGCCTGCTTTTTTGGCCTGTAAGTAATTGTAAGTAGGATTGCCGCCGGAGGACCAAGCCGGATTAGCGCCCCACATCACGATCAGTTTCGATTGGCGCAGTCTCAACCTGTCGTTTCCTGTATTAGAATAACTGACCGCATAGGGACCGCAAACGGCAGGACCCACATCAACCCAAGTTCCCCAGGAAGTGGAACCCCAGGTGCTGACAAATCCCCCATACAAGCCTAAGGTCCTGTCCATTCCCTCCCGGACCAAGCCGAGAATGGCCTCGTTGCCGTAGGTTTCTTTAATTCTTTTGATTTCACCCGCCACAATATCCAAAGCTTCGTCCCAGGAAATGCGCACCCATTCATCTCTGCCGCGCAGTTCCTTTCTGCCCCCTCCCGGTTCCCAGTGCTTGCGCTTCATCGGATACTTCAAGCGATCTGCACCAAGGATCTGCTGGCGTTGGGAACGGCCGCGCCAGCATGATCTCTGCTGGGGGTAATCGGGACTGTCGGGATGTGTATCGTCCGTTTTCTGCCGGATCACTACCCCGTCCACCACATATGCTTTATTCAAGCAGCGTCCTCCACAGTTGTGCCAACATGAAACCCCAACCCATTTCCCCTCTTTGGCAGCGACTGCCTCCGCTCTGCTGGGTTCCACTTTGGTCAGGCCGCAGCCTGACAAGGACACACCGGCAGCAGTCCCCGCAGCCAAAGCCGCTGTCCAACCGAGGAAAGAACGTCGGGAAAGGGTAAAACGTTTGGCGTTCTCAACCAGATTCGCCATGAACAGGTCACCTCCATGTAGTAATCAACATGCTTCATTTCACCGCCAAAAGCTCATCCAAGGCTGCCAGATCCAGGGTTAAAAAGCCCTTCAGGATTTTTGCCATCCCGCGATAAAAAGCTGTCCGGGCATGGGCGGTCACATCGTTGCTGAACTCACCGACCCATTTCAGCAAATGATGGCTGAGGAAATCCTTTTGGTCATGCAGAATCGAAAGATACCGCTCAAATCTCTGTTCTTGAAAAGCACCGAGAGCGAGCAATCCCAACTGGTACATAAAATCCAACTCCAGACCCAGATGATCATCAGCTTCATGGCCGTATCGTTTAGGCAGAAAATGATACTTCAGATAGGCCCGTCTCACCATTAAGGTTTCTTTTTGAAAAAGCAGGCGTTCTTCATGCAAGTAAGCTGATTCCCAAGGGGGAGCCGGCAGCTTATTGGGACCGATAAACAAACGGGTGTAATCAGAACGCAGCTCGTCTACCGTTTCATCAGGCAGAATTTTGAACTGTTCCAAGTAAGAAGCAGCTTCTTGTGCTCCATCGGCAATCAAGGCGTCTGCATCAAAAAATGGAAAAAAGCGTATTTGATCTGTTTCCACCAAGCTGCGCAGGAATTCCGGTGAGGCTTCCTCCAAGAAGGTCCTCCGTAAAAGGTCATAACAGTGGTTCCTCACCTGAATTAAAGGAAGGAAATCAATTCCATGCCAAGGATCTTGGATTTGCTGTTTCAGTCTATACACCTCCTCCTCCTCGCCCAGGAAAACCGGCCGGTGGTGTGCAGGGGAAAGTGAAAACAATTACAAAATCGAAAACCCTGATCACTCCTTTCCCGGAAAAAATAATAAAAATATCGCTTGTTTGTGTATCTTAGCACAAATATATTAATAGGCGTCAAGTGATGTATTAATCAATTATTAACCAATTATTAATTTTTAAAATATTACAGGGGATTGATTCCCGCTTGCGAAATTCAGCTTAATAAAATATAGTGTTGCTACGACAGACTTTTCTTCATCTACTTGGGCGAAAAGAGGAAAGCCGATCATCAGCAATGATGGGTTCCTGGTGCAAAGAAGCATCTGTCCAAAAGGGGTTCGATCATGATGTGCAGAGAAAAACCAGCCATCAAAGACAACTTGACCTTCCATTTCATGCTGGCCACCGTGGCCGTGATTGTTGCGGTGATGAGCTTTAAATTTCTCTGGGATTTCATGGAAACCACCAAGCAAGCGGAGCAGGCCATGATTGAAAAAGCGCGGGTCATTGCCGAACAGCAAAAGGCCGTTTGGGATTTCATGGCTATCAATCAGCATCGCATCAACTCGGATTCCCAAGGGAATTTTGAATACAAGCATTTAAGCTGTTCCACCGCTGCCATGGGAGTTAGCGCAATGCTGGCTTCAAAAACTGAATATAAGATCAAATCTACCAATATTGAATATAGAAATATTTTAAACGCTCCCGATGAATTCGAGATGAAGGGTATTGCTTGGTTTAAGGAAAAGCCTTCCGCCCAGGAATACTGGTCCATCGAGAAAGTGAACGGCAAACAAGTTTTCCGCTATATGACCCCCCTCACCATCGGGGAAAACTGCCTGGACTGCCACGGCGAGCCTAAAGGCGAAATCGACATCTCGGGCCATCCCAAAGAGGGTTTAAAGCTGGGCGATTTTGCCGGGGCTATCAGCTTGATCATGCCCATGGATATTTTCTATGAAAATATCAGAAAAAGTGCCTTGAGCAACGGTTTTTTCTTGATCATCCTCATCCTGGTCTGCGTCCTCAGCATGTATTTTTTGATGGCGAAAATGGTCATCAACCCTCTGGGGGAATTGGAACGGGCCGTGGCCCAAGTGGGACAAGGGCAATGGAATATCAACTTGCAGCATCTCAAGACCAAAGGCGAAATTAAAAGGCTGACCCGGCACTTCCAAGCCATGACAGAGCAGTTACAGGACTTATATACCAATCTAGAGCAGAAAGTGGCGGAAAGAACTGACGAACTAAAAAAAGCAAATCTAATCCTCCAAAAGCACCAGCAGGAATTGGAGCAGGTCAATCGGCGACTGCAAGAAACCAATGCCTACAAATCCGAGTTTCTGGCGGTGATGAGCCATGAATTGCGAACTCCCTTGACCTCTATTATCGCTTTCACTGAGCTGATGCTGATGGAAATCGCTCCGGAAGAAAAGGAGCAAAGACAGTGCCTGGAGGAAGTGCTCCAGAACAGCCAGATCCTGTTAAGGCTGATCAACAACATTCTGGATCTGGCCAAAATTGAAGCAGGAAAGGATCAACTGTCATTAGAAGTGATCGACATCGCCGATATTATCGCTTCGGTGGAGAGCACCATCGCCCCTTTGGCCAGGAATAAAGGGCTGCGTTTTCATGTGCGAATTGCGCCCGATATTCCTTTAACCAAGGCTGATCCGGAAAAAATGCGCCGGGTGGTGGAAAACCTGGCGGGCAATGCGGTCAAATTCACGGACAAAGGGGGAAAAGTAGAAATCTTAGCGGAGCATGACCCTGAGGCCGGGGAGATTCTCATCTCGGTAAGCGACACGGGAGTGGGCATTAAGGAAGAACATCAAAAAATTATTTTTGAAAAATTCACCCAGGCGGACGGCTCTTCTGCCCGAAAATACGGAGGAACCGGCTTAGGCCTGTCCCTGGCGAAAGAACTGATGGAGCTTCACCGAGGCTGGATCAAGGTCAAAAGCAGGTATGGGGGAGGGAGCACCTTCACCGTCGGTCTTCCCATTCAACCTGTAGAATAAAGGAGAGAAGGTGACATGATGGAGAGAATGAAGGTGATGTTGGTAGACGACGACGACAATGTGCGCAAAGTGGTTGAGCGTTTGATCCGCAAAGAAGCTTATGATTTTTGTTATGCGGCCAATGGGGAAGACGCTTTGGAGATGTATACCCGCGAAAATCCGGATATCATCATTCTCGATGTCATGCTCCCGGAAATCGACGGCTTTGAAGTATGTCGGAGAATAAGGGAAGAAAGCTCCGTTCCCATTATTTTACTGTCCGCCAAAGGCGATATCGTGGATAAAAGCGTGGGCTTCAACATGGGAGCGGATGACTACATCACCAAACCTTTCAGCCCGGTGGAGCTGGCTTTGCGCATCAAGGCCATTTTTCGGCGGGTGGCCCGGAAAGAAGAAATGGAAAACTCCAGGGAAAACAAGAATGTCATTATGGTAAAGGACTTGGAAATTGACTGCAAAGGCTTTGAGGTGAAGGTCAGAGGCAGAAAGGCGGATTTAACCTCCAAAGAATTTGAGCTTTTATGTTTTATGGCCAGACATCCGGGGCAGGTCTTTACCCGGGAGCAGCTCTTTGACAATTTGTGGGATGAAAAATATGTGGGAGATACGGGAACCATTACCGTGTTTATCAGAAAAATCAGGGAAAAAATTGAGAAGGATCCTTCCCGGCCTGAGTACATCCTCACCGTCTGGGGCGTGGGTTACAAATTCTGCAATTTGGACGAAAAATAATATTGAGTGGTTTCCAATCAATCCCCAAAGGCTTACTCCCCGGCCAATAAAACCGGGGAGTAAACCTCAGAACCTTAAATTTTTTTACCCTATCTCCCCGCCTACATTCCCGCTAATCCTACGCTGATCGCAACTCCACTGGCATAAAATAAATAGCGCCCAGCACTAGCCCAGCGATCAAGGCCAATGCCGGAAAAAACTGACCTTTCCTGTCCGGTACCAGGAGAAACCAGCTCATGCCTGCCAAAATTAGAAGCCAGCGGATCAAACTCAGAATGCCGTAAGATCCGGACAGCATTGAGAGGCTCTGCTGACCGGCTGCCGCCCCGGCCCCCAAACTGCCCAAATAGTTGGGAAGCAAAGCCAGCTGCAGCAGCACTGCGCCCAACATAAGCCACTTTAACGGCTGCCTGTTGGCCTCCCTTCCCAAAGTGAAGACGGCCACCAAGCCGCCCAGAACAACGGTAGCTGCAAAAAACTCCACGACAGTATACCAACTCTGCCAGGCCGGAATGAAAGAGGACATGTAGATTTGAGTCATGCTAAAAACCGCTAAAATTCCCAGCAGGCCGGTCAGCCAGATGAGGCCGGCAGCGGCCCTGCCTTGCCTTTCCAGGAACCAGCTCACCGCCACTAAGACAAAAAAGCTGCCCGCAAAGAGGATCTCTCTGCTCAACCAGGAACTGCCGATATTTAATATGGAATAAGGCGCAGCCCAGGGCCGGCCCAGGTGAAGCAAGGATCCCAGCAGGCCGATGACCACCATAATTAACAGGTACAAGAAGCCCCGTTCCAATTTGTGATCAGCCGTCTTCTGCCTTTCCAACCCATAGAAAATACAGGCCCCGGCGGCGGCGGAGATACAGAGCGTAAATATCACCAATGCCCAATCTTGCACGGGAGAAAGCCCCCTTTCCTCATTTGATTGCCCCTCGATGGGGATTGATAACAATGGACGGCCCGGTCAGCCCGGCACTGGGCATACCCTTCACTTCGCGCACACCACCGTATTTTTGCCTTAATTCCTCCAGATTCTCCGAAATGCAATACCCGCAAAAGACAGGCTGCCACACAGGCCGGATCCTCACCTTTGGCCAGGTAATCCATGCAGAAGGTCGCACTTGACCACTTGTCTTGAATTCCCGTCAAACTGGGGGGCCCCATAAGGGCACGACCAGATGCACAGTAGCGGCAGCCGATGCATTTAGCAGGAATTAACCGCCACTACTCCGTCCTCTTCCCGCTTATACATGGCTCCTGTAGGACAGTTTTCCACGCACTTGGGGTTTTGGCAGTGATTGCAGGACAAAGACAACCAGTAGGAGTAAACGTTATTCTTTAAACCTTCCCCCTCTCTTTGATAACCGCCCCCTTCAAACTCCCACACTTTCCGCAAGAGCACTCCCAGGTCCAAATTGTTCTTATCCTTACAGGCCAGTTGGCAAGTTTTGCAGCCGATGCAGTAGTTCTGCTCCAAGTAAAAGCCCAGTTGCTTAGCCATTGCTTTATCCCTCCTCACCTCAGGCTTTTTCCACTTGCACCAAATTGGTGTGCTGGGGATTGCCCTTGGCCAGGGGAGTCGGATGGTACTTGGTGATGGTATTAATGTTCCCCCGGATGTCCACGCCCCGCTCCGTCAGGCAGCCACCATGCACCCTGCGGAATCGCCACCACCCCCGGCATGACTCCGAACCGTCACCTTAGCCGGAATCTCCAGCACACCCCGATCATTAAATACCCGCACTTTGTCTCCGTTCTTAATCCCTCTCCCTTCCGCATCCCGGGGATTGATCCACATCACCTGGGAGCCGGCTTCTTCCAGCCAGGGCACATTATCGTGGGTGGAGTGGATGCGGCGTTTGATGTGCCAGCCGATGCACTGCAGCGGATATTTTTCTTTCAGGGGGTCGTTGGGGCCTTCCCAACTATCGATATGCTTGGGTATGGCCGGGATCTCCTTGGGGTTGCCCATACTCGTAAAGGTCTTTGGAAAAAATCTCGATTTTTCCCGGATGGAGTAGGAAAGGGATTGTTCTCCGGATCCTCGATCTGCGCCTGAAAGGCAACCAGCGGCTTATCAAAATGCCACTTGTAGACTCCTCTCCTCTTGAACTCCTCATAAGAAGGAAACTCCGGATGGTTCTTTCTGGTCTCCTCAACAATATAGCGCAGCCAATCTTCCTTGGTCCTGCCTTCCGTAAACTGTTCCTTGAGACCGAGTTTCTCCGCCACTTCGCTGATCCAGTCGTACCCGTCCCGGCATTCAAAAACGGGATCCACCACCTTGTTTTGAAAAAGCAGGTAATCGCCCCAAACTCCAGGGCCCCACAATATCCTCTCTTTCCAAGAAATTATCACTGGGCAACAAAATGTCGGCGAATTTGGCGCTGGGAGTCATGAAAGTGCTCCGTGACCACAATAAATTCGCACTTGCTTTCATCGGCCAGTATCTTAGCCGTAGCGTTACAATCCGAATGCTGGTTCAGCAGGGTATTGCCGGCCAGGTTGATAATCAACTTCATGTTGCTGGACAACGTTTCCGCTCGACGCCAGGAACCCCTTCCTTGGCCCCCATCTCCTCACCCCGCTCAATGGCCTCCGTCCAGGTAAACATGGAGATGGTAGGTTTTCACCGGGTTCTGAACAGGTATGGAACCAACCCTGGTCCTGGACACATAACCCGCTCCGGAAGCCCAGCCTCCGCTAATTCCCAACATTGCCGGTGACAGCGGCCAGCACCGTGGCTCCCCGCACCGGCTGCTCGCCGTAAGCATGCCGCTGGGGCCCCCAACCCTGAATCAAAGCGGCAGGCTTCATGCGTGGCATATTCCCGAGCCAATCTGCGGATCGTCTCCGCCGGCACCCTGGTAATGGCTTCCGCCCATTCCGGCGTCTTGGCCACCCCGTCGGCCTTCCCCAGTAATGTAGCTTTTCAGGGAATTGTTGGGGGGACTCCCTTCCGGCATCTGATCCTCATCAAAACCGATGCAGTACTTGCTCACAAAATCCCCATCGTAGAGACTTTCCTCAATCATGACATAAGTCATGGCATCCATCAGGGCATTGTCGGTGGTGGGCAACAGGGGAATCCATTCATCGGCCAGGGCCACCGCCGTATCGGAGTAACGCGGGTCCACCACGATTATTTTGGCCCCCGCCTCCTTAGCTCTCCGCAAATAATAAGTGGTATTGGTGCCATGGACGGTTTCCGCCGGGTTAAAACCCCAAAGAATAATCAGCTTGGCATCCACCAGGGTATCCCGGCTGCTGCCTGTATTAGTGGTCCCGTAGGTATAAGGCGTGGCGGCCTCGGGTGCAGGCGGTGCTGTAGGTGCCGTAGTAATCCAGGTAGCCGCCGTATAAGCCCAGCAAACGCCGCATCCAGGTTGCTTCTCCGCCGCCAACCCGGGAATCCCGGACGCATACTGGACATAAATCCCTTCCGGGCCGTATTCGTTCTTAATTCTCTTAATCTCTGCCGCAATGGTATCTGTAGCCTCGTCCCAGGTAATCCTTTCGAACTTACCCTCTCCCCGTTTCCCCACCCTCTTCATGGGATACTTTAAGCGGTCGGGATGGTAGAGGCGATTGCGATAGGCTCTCCCCCGCAAGCAAGCCCTCAGCTGCAGCTGATCCCCTTCCTCCGGCTCCTGATCGGTGGAAATCCGGACAATTGTGCCGTCTTTAACATGAGCCAGCAATTGACACCGGCCGCCGCAATTATGGCAGCTGGCCGTGGGAATGACGGCAGTCTCCAGGGCTTCCCGGTTCCAATCGCTGACTGAAACGGTCCTTCAACCCCGGCGGAGCCGCATCCGGCCAAGGGCGGCAGTGCCGCCGAGAGCAGCGCCCAGCTTGAAAAAGCTGCGGCGGGAAAAAGGATGTTGGACCAAGTCTTTAAGAAGACTCTGTTTTCCCTGATGCACATCCATAACCTCCTTCGCAGTAATCCTGCATCAGATCCGTCAAAAGCACGCCATCCATTTCCAAATAGGCGGGAGTGAAAAAAGCCAAGCCCCGATAGAAAGATTGGAAAGAGTGCTCCAAGATCTGCCGGCAAAAGGCGCTCACCCATGGAAGAAGGTGATTATGCAAAAATGCAAGCTGCCCTTGAATAAGCCGCCCGTATAATTCCCAGTCACCTTTTTCATAGGCAGCCAAAGTCCTTTCGCTGAGAATAGCCATGAATTCCAGCTCCAAGCCGATGTGGTCATCGGGTTCTTTTTTATAATGAACGGTCTCCAGCTGCCAATCCCGGTAGAACCCGCCTTACGGCCAGGGTATTTTCATCGAAAATAAGCCTTTCTTTGCTTAGATAGACCGAGGCCCAAGGGGGCGCCAGCACCTTCTCCGGTCCCAGAAAAAGCCGCAAATACTCCCGGCGCAGCTCTTCCCACTCCTCCGGAGCCATGGCCGGTAATGCCGCAACGAAAGATGCCAAGATCTTTACACCCGGATTTTCTTCTTCGCCCTGATCCAAGAGGCTTTTAAACAGATTCACCTGCGACAGTTCCTGGAAGTTCGCCTGAAAGGGTTCCTGATAAAAAGCTGCGCCCAAAAAACGATAAATCCAGCACCTGCTTCTGAACAAGCCTTTGTACGAACAATAAGGAACTTCCTTGGTGATGGTCCGGATGTTCTTCCCTCCCTTCTTCAAGATATAGCTCCTCCTTTCACAATTTTCTGCTCAGGAAAGCTTCTCCCGGTTGCAGTGTATTTCTCGCTGCAGGACTCAACACCTTTGTAAGATTATTCAGATTTTTGCAAAGTTTTTGTAGGATTTTACAAAAAGAAAAAGAGGGCCTTGACCCTCTTCAACTGATCCGCTCCTTTTAAGTTCGCATCCAAAAGGGCTTTTTTCCGGCAAAGAAAACATTCCTCCGCCGGCCCGGAGATAATCATTTCCTGACCGCAGATAGAACAGCTTTTTTTCCTCTCCCTGGGCCAGCACCAGAGGTTCTTCTCTTTTTACATGGGCCACGCGGCGGGTGCCAATTCCAGGCTCTCGTGATAACAACCTGGGCACAAAGGCCGCAGCCGGTACAAAGGTTTTGATGCAAAAGTAGCCGATAGTGATCGCCATCCACTCACACTCAAAGCCCCCACCGGCAAAGAACAACGCAGGCCCGGCAAAAATGACATGCTTGCCGAAGGAAGGGCTGGGAAAGAAAGGGAATTGGAGCAGGAGAGTGAACCGGAAGCAGAGCCCTTTGGAGAAATGCCAGACGATCCGCTTTTAGTCCCGGCAATTCGATAATCCCTTTTTCTTTTTCCGTTTCCCCATTCAGGAAGCTTTCCAGGGCCATTAAAGGCACTTTCCTCGCCCCTCCCCAGAGGGAGCGGAAAAAGGCCCTCCGGCCCAGACCGCTGGCAGCTCTTTTCTGGGAAAAAACTTTCCCGGGGACCTGTCCCACATTCTTGATGGAAAAAGAGGCCAGTCCAAGCCCTTCTTGAAAAGAGCGCAGCTCTTTCAGCCTTTCCGGTAAAGCTCTCCTCCCTTGGTCACCGGGCAGCCCGAGCAAGTTTCCTCATTATGGATCAGGTATACAGGAAAAGGCAATCCATCCAACAGCAGCAGGAATTCCCTGGAAAGGCTGCCCAAACAGGGCACGGTCAAAACTCCCTGATCCAGTTCCCGGTTGCGCCGGCAGCCCAGGGCTACCGCAGCCCCGTTCTCCCCCAAGGCCTCTATCTTTTGCAGCAAATTCATTTCTGTTGGTTCTTGTATCTTTAAAGCGCCGGTGGGACACACTGCCGCACACAGGCCGCACTCCAGGCAGCTGTCGGCAAAGGAGATGCCCTCTCCCTGATGGAAGGAAAGAGCCTGGACGGGGCACAGCTCCTGGCAAAGGGAGCATTTGCTTAAAGGGGAGCGAATCCTGGTACAGCGACGGTGATCCGCCAGGAGGGGTCCCATCCGGGAAGCCACCAACAGGGCAATCTTTTCCAGATCAAGCATGGTCTTACCCCCAAAAAGTCCGCTGAAATCCTCTACTCTATAACAATAACCCAAAGAAGAAACTTTGCCAAGAGTAAGAAACTGGGTCCATCGGTGATCAGGATATCCCCGTCTTTTTTCGGCCTTCCCCCGCCAAAACTTTACCGTAAGAGGAACCTCCCTTCTCTACCTACCCGGCCTGCATATCCTGCTTCCCCGAAGAGAATACTAAGGAAAAAACCGGAGGTGAATTTTTTGCCGAGATTTAAAGTGGGCATTATCGGGACAGGAATGGCTTTTGAGAAGCTGCACTACCCGGCCTATCAGCGGCTGGAGGACTGTTATCAGATCAGCGCCCTTTGCGATGTGGACAAAGAAAAGGCCTCTCTACTGGGCCAAAAAGTTGCAGCTGCCCGCTGAACAGGTCTACGCGGATTATGAAGAAATGCTGGAAAAGGAGCAGCTGGATGTGGTGGATATCATGGTCCCCATAGAACTGAATTTTCAAATCACCGAGGCTGCGGCCAGGCGCTTGGCCGGTAAAGGAAAGGGGATCATTTGTGAAAAACCCCTGGCTCCCAACCTGGAAGAAGCCGAAGAGGCCCGGCTCTTACCGGAAAAATACGGTATCCCCATCATGATCGCTGAGAATTACCGTTATAACCAGGAAGTGAATATCATCAGGGACTTGATCCAGACCGGAAAGATCGGCCAAGTCTATTATTTTCTCCAAAACCGGGTGGTCAATTTCCCCGAAGACAGGTGGCGCAACCAATTCCCTGCCCGGGAATGGCGCCAGTATCCGGCATACATGGGGGGAGCCCTGGCGGATATTGCCCTCCACGATCTGGCCGCTTTGCGGCACATTTTCGGAGCCATCCATAAGCTCCAATCCTTCGGCCGTCCCCAAGAAGCCTCTTACAGCCCTTATTCCGTGGTCCAGGTCAATCTCCAGTTTGCCAATGGCATCATCGGGCATTTCAGCTTTTTTTGCGCCGGCAAGGAAATGCAGCGTCCCTTGACCGGGCTGCGCATTTTCGGCACGGAGGGAATGATTTACCTGGAAGAGAGGGACGCGGGGATGATTAACTTGGCTTGGAATAACGGCCAAAGGGAAAAAATACCCTACCAACCCCAGCAGGGCTATTACAACGAACTTCTCAATTTTTACCGGGCCCTTACCGGGGAGGAGCCCGTCAGCGTCACCCCGGAAATGGAACTTGGCGACTTAAAAACAGTCCATTGCATCCTCCAGAGCATCGCCGAAGAAAAAGTGGTCCCTGTGGACGAAAAAGCGGTCTTCCAGCTTGATTATGGCCGGCCATTGGTCCACGGGGAAGATAGAACTTTTTTGCATTGAGATTATTTTTTTGTCTTGATAAGAAGATATTTCACATTTACTCCCGAAGAGAGGTGGCTTGAAATGATGTGGAGTGGCTGGCCCATTCCTCGTATTTTGCTTTTGTTTACCGCCATCGCTTTTGTGTTGATTTTCGTGCAGGTGACCCTTTTCCATTCGCGCCAAAACTTTCGCCATTGGGCCATGTGGGGACCTGTGCTGGAAAGTCCCTTAGCTTTTCTGCTGGCCCTGGCCCTGGTCTTTTACAATCTTCCCTGGCTGCGAACCGTTGCCGGAGTAGTTTTTGCCGTAGGTGCCCTCTCCGGAGTCACCGGTTTTTTTCTTCATGCCCAGGGGGTGGGGCAGAGGGTGGACGGTTATACGGTCCAGAACTTCCTGGTGGGCCCTCCCATCACCCTGCCTCTGATGGTAACGGCCATCAGCCTTTTAGGCCTGATCGCCCTTTTTTGGAGGTAAACCATGAAGGAAAAAAGGACTCATTACCCGGCTTATGATGTGCTGGCAAACCAAGAAGAGTGGGACGCTCACACCAAAGAAATAGTCTTGGCCAGGCTGGGGCCCTTCCCCAAGCCGCAATTTTTTCGCCCGGGGGAAGAAGCCTTGGTCCGGGTCATAGCCGCGCACCTGGTTTACGACGAAAGACAGGAAATCCTCGATTTTGTGGTGTATCATTTCGACCGGTCTCTCGCCGCTGACAGGGGAGAAGGGCAGCGTTCGCCGAACAGCCCTCCGGCCAAAGACCTGGTCCGTTGGGGGCTGAAAGCCCTGGAAAATTTAGCCCAAAAGCAGTTTCAAAGAAAATTTTTGGAGCTGGATGGTGAAAAACAGCTGGCCCTGCTGGCCTCTCTCCAGCAGGGCCTGGCTCCAGGAAATCCCTGACTGGCAAAAGGTGCCCCAAAAAGAACTTTTCAAGAAACTGGCGGGGGAAATCGTCAGCGCCTACTATTCCCACCCTACTGCCTGGTCCGAAATAGGCTACGCCGGGCCCTGCTTATCCCCGGGGCTACGTCCGGATCGAAAGGGGTCTTACCGAACCATGGGAGGCTAAACGCAATGGAAAAGAAAAATAAAAAGCTGACCCATAATTACGTCCATCATGCCGGAGGCCGTTTTGATGATTTCCGCCACCGGAAATACGCCACCGAAGCGGATATCTGCATCGTGGGCGCCGGCGCGGCCGGAGGGGTCCTGGCCTACGAACTGAGCAAGGCCGGTTTTCGGGTGGTGGTGATTGAGGCGGGACCTTTCTGGGACCCCCAGAGGGACTTTCGCCAGCGATGAACTGGCCATGGAAAGCCTGGGCTGGCAGGACACCCGCCTGTCGGCTGGGAAAAATCCTCATCACCTTCGGCCACAACAACTCCGGCCGTGGGCGTGGGAGGAGGTACCGTCCACTTTACCGGAGTTTTCCTCCGCTTTCATCCCTAGCGATTTTCGGGTCAAGACAGTCTGGACGGGGTGGCTGAAGACTGGCCCATTCAGCTACCAAGACCTGGAACCCTATTACGAACGGCTGGAAAAAGAAATCGCCGTTTCCGGCCCAAAGCATTTTCCTTGGGGGGCAGTTCAATCCGGTCCCTTATCCCTTATCCGGAGCGGGAACCCATCAGCGCCAATGCCCAGGTCTTCCGCCGGGGATGCGAGGAACATGGGCATCACCAGCGCAGTCGCCCCCCTGGCCATCCTTTCCGCTCCTTTTGACGGACGGCCTCCCTGCATCAACCGGGGCTTTCTGCAATCAGGGCTGCATGCCCAATTCAGCAAATTCAGCACCCTCATCCAGCACATTCCCCGGGCCATCGAACAGGGCGCGGAAGTCTTAAGCGACTGCATGGTGACCCGGGTAGAAATGGATAAAAGGAGGCCGGGTCAGCGGAGTTGCTTTTGTCCACGACCGCAAAGAGTATTTTCAGAAAGCGAAACTGGTCATCCTGGCTTCTTTCGTGATCGAGACGCCCCGCCTCCTGCTCCATTCCGCCTGCCCCCAATTTCCGGACGGGCTGGCCAACTCCAGCGGCCTGGTGGGAAAATACATCATGCCCCACAGCAGCCACGACATCTTTCGGCAAATTCGAGGAGGAAATAAGGTTTTACAAGGGTACCCCGGTCCTGGCCACCACCCAGCAGTTTTACGAAACGGATACTCCAGCCGCGGTTTTGTCCGGGGCTATAGCCTCCACGCTCACGGTTCCCGACCAGTAGCCCTGGCCAGGGGACTATCCGTCCAAGGCAGGTATTTGGGGAAAGGATCTTTATGAAATCATGCGGGACTTCAACTTCTACGCCCGGATCACTCTGGTAGGGGAAGTACTGCCCCAGATCAACAACTCGGTGACTTTAAGCCAGGAAAAGGATGAATACGGCCTACCCAGGGCCCTGGTCAATTTCAGCTACAGTAAAAACGACCTTGATCTCATCACCCATGCTGTCAACACCGCCAACGAAATATTGAAAGCAGCTGGAGGCAAGCCTGCCTTTGTCATCCCTGATACAGCTCATTTACACGGAGGTACCAGGATGGGAAACGACCCCGCCAACTCAGTAGTGGATCAATTTTGCCGTAGTCACGATATTCCCAATCTCTACATCTGCGGTGCCGGCGTCTTTGTCACCTCGGGAGGAGGCAATCCTACGGAAACGAGTCATGGCCATTGCCGCCCGGACTGCTGATCACATCATCCAGGAGGCAAAAGCATTAAAGTATGAACTAACTGTCCCTGTAGTGCCCCGGATACTTCCCTCCGGGGACCTGTCGTTCGGGGCAAGTAGTCTGAAAGGAATAAGATAGTGTTTGAAAAAATCCAGATGAAATATGGGCGGGAAACAAAAGAGATTTCCATTCCCCGTCGTAACTTAATGGGCATCCTGGAACCGGAAGACCTTCCCGGGGCCGAAGATCCCCGGGAAGAGATCAAGCAAGCACTGGCAAATCCCCGGGGTACTCCTCTTCTCAGGGAAATGGCCAGGAACAAGAAAAATGTCGTCATCCTTTGTAGTGACATCACCCGCCCTGCCCCCAGCAAAGTGATCCTTCCTCCCCTACTGGAGGAGTTGAACCAGGCAGGCGTTAAGGATAACCAGGTGACAGTGATCTTTGGACTGGGCTTTCACCGTCCTCATACCCCCCAAGAACACCGGCAACTGGTGGGAGAAGAAATGTACCGGCGTCTCCGTTGTCTGGACCATAATCTCCTGGATTGCGTCCCCATTGGCAAAACCTCCCGGGGCACTCCCGTCCAGCTTTTCCGTCCGGTGGCCAATGCGGATCTTATTATTGCCACGGGCAACCTGGAATTGCACCGGAAAGCCGGCTATACCGGAGGTGACAAGGCCCTCATGCCCGGGGTCTGCAGCCAAGAAAGCATCCAGTCCAATCATAGGATGATGCTCCAGCCAGGTGCCGGGCCCGGCCGGATCACTGGTAACCCCATCCGGGAAGATATTGAAGAAGCAGGGAAGATGGCCGGATTGGCCTTTATCGTCAACGTAGTGTTAAACTCCCGGCAGGAAATCGTCAAGGCCGTGGCCGGGGATAGGATCCAGGCCCACCGGGAGGGCACCCAATATGTGGACCGGATGTATAGAAGGACCATCCCTCAACTGGCCGATATAGGGATAGCTGCCTGCGGTGGCTTCCCAAAGGATCTAAATCTTTATCAGGCCCAAAAAGCACTGGAAAACGCCAGCCATGCTGTCCGGGAAGGAGGGAGCCATTATCCTTTTGGCCGAGTGCGGGGAAATGTATGGAAATCAGCTTTTTGAGGAATGGATGACTAGAGCCCGGACCCCTGACGATCCCATCAACTGGATGCAGCAAGAATTTGTTCTGGGAGCTCATAAGGCCGTAGCCCTCTGCCGGGTTCTCCAGAAACAAGAGGTTTACCTGGTGAGCAAGATGCCTGATGAGGCAGTACGGAACTGTTTCCTCCAACCGGCGGAATCCGTTGAACAAGCCTTAGCGAAAGCCCTGGAAAAACTGGGCCGGGATTCCAGAATCCTGGCCCTGCCTTACGCCAACTCCACTTTACCCCTGCTGAAAACATAGCCATTTCCGGAAAATATCTTATAACAAAAAACCACCACAGAATGAATTTCCTGGGTGGTCTTTGGGATAATTCTATATACTTCCTGGTTCCGGCGGATATCCTGGGCAATCTCATCAAGAATACCCAGGATAGCAGACGATAGTATTTTCACTTCTTCCACCAGTTCTTCCGCTTCTACCAACCTACCCTCCTGATAAAGCTCCACACTTCTTCTGGTGATCTGGTGCATTTTCTCGTGTGGCTCATCCAGCCTCTGGAAAGAGCCTAAATGGCCGAACCTTTCCCAGCTAGCCAAATACCATTGACCCAGGCGGCAGGTTTTATGGGAAGCCACCGCCTCCACATTGATACTCTCATAGCCAAAAAGCATGCTGTAAAGCTTCCATTTCCACAAGAAGATGGTCCATCTTAGCAATAGCTCAGCATTTGCTCGTCACCCAACTGGACTTGAAAGCCAGCCAGAGCCTGGCGCAATTTCTCCATGCTTTGGGTAAAACCATAAATACCCCTTCCCGTTTCCGTGAAAGTGACTTCACTATGCCTGGCCAGTTTGGCAATCTCTTCCGAGCCGGCCGAAACCTCCTCCATGGAGGCGGACAGCTCCTGGGAAGCGGCAGTCAAATCCTGGATCTGCTCCGAGGACTTCACCACCTCTTCCACAATACTGGAAAAAAGACCTTCCGCTTCTCTGGCCATTTCCCGACTTCTGGCCACTTCAGCAAGAATAGGCTCGCTTTCTGCCACTGACACTTGAATTTGGCGCTGGATACTGGCTACCGTATCGCTGATAGTATCAATAGACTCCCTGGTCTTCTCCGCCAGTTTGCGGACCTCTTCCGCCACCACAGCAAAACCCCGTCCCTGTTCACCAGCCCTGGCTGCTTCTATGGCGGCGTTTAAAGCTAGTAGATTGGTCTGTTCCGAGACTTCCCTGATGAAGTCCACCACTTGGCTGGTACTTTGGATATCGTTTTTCAATTCTTCAATCTGCCGGACCAGCTGGGAAACCTTCTCCGATACCACCTCAAACTGTTCAAAGACTTGCCCAAAGACTCCCGGCCTTTTTGGGCGTTCTTGGTGGTTAGTTCAAAGCTCAGGGCAATGGACTGGGTGCCGTCAGCCGCCGCCTCCGCCGCCGCTGATTGCTCACTGATGGCCTGGCTGATGCCGTTCACCTGCTCACTGATCCCCTCCGCATCATTCACCCCGAGCTTAATATTGTCGATCATCTCGTCCACTGCCGCATCAGCAAAAATTTCGTTCACAGAGGCCACAAAATCCCCCAACAATTGGTTATTTTTTGCGCAGTATTCCTGAAAAGCTTCGGCCAATTGTTGCAGATATACATAATCTTCCGCCTTCAACTCATGGGAGCACCGACTGGCATTCATAGATTTCAGCTTTTCCGTAACCGCTTCCAATTCCTGCTGAATTTTGACGAAATCTTGCTTCGTCTTTCGTGCGAACAAGCTCATTCCCGGTACCTCCTATGTAATTATGTAAATTATTCCACTCTTGCTCCATGTTATCACAATCCTCTATCGCTATCAATAATTATTCCAAACATTATGAGCAAATCCTGCAGGAATTTCGTTTCTTTTACACCTGATTTAGAGATGCGAATTCTAAACCCCTTGCGGCATAAGGCCTTAAGGGGGAATTTTTTATGAATTTTTGTCATTTTTCCGTGGCATTATTTGGCATAATGTGGTATAATTAAATAAATATCGACACTCAGAGACGGAGGTTCTTAATGTGTACCTAAAAAAATCTTATCGAAAAGACACGGGGAGGACTTATCTTTCTATCGCTCAGAAATACAGGGATCCAGAGACAGGTATTTCCACTGACCGTACTGTTAAATCCCTTGGTTACCTTGACGAACTGGAGAAAATATACGATGACCCTATCGCCCACTTCAAAGAGCTTGCCCGGAAAATGACTGAAGAGGAAAATGCCCAAAAGAAGTTGACTTTGTCCATCAATATGGAGGAAAAACTTGCTCCTAATACTGATAACAGAAAGAATTTTGGCTATGCGGCAATTTTAAAGATTTATCATGAATTGGGTTTGGATGTGTTTTTCAAGAATAAGTCCAGGCATGAGAATTTTAAGTTCAATACGAATTCCATCATGATGCTTTTGGTTATCTCCAGGCTCCTTTCTCCCGGCTCCAAGAAAAAGGCTTTTGAGGAAAAAGGGCGGTATTTTGAGCGTTTTCATTTTTCTTTGGCGGATGTTTACCGGTCCCTCTCTCATTTTTCGAAGATTGCCAAGGAGTTTCAAAGGTATTTGAATGCTCAGATCAGTGAGAAGTATGGGCGTAATACTAAGACCATCTATTATGATGTGACCAATTTCTATTTTGAGATTGATGAGGGGGATGAGTTCCGTAAGTTCGGGTTGTCAAAGGAAAACCGTCGGAATCCTATTGTGCAGATGGGATTGGCTATGGATGCTGATGGGATACCTCTTCATTATGATTTGTTTCCTGGTAATACGGTTGATAAGGAGACCTTTCGGCCGGTTATCGGGGAAGTAAGAAGAAATTATGATACGGGCAGGATTATTGTTGTTGCTGATATGGGGATTATTACGGGGGATAATATTTTTTATCTTCAGGGTAAGGAGAAGGGAAGGAATTTTAACGGTTATGTGTTCAGTTTTTCGGTCAGGGGCGGCACTCAAGAGTTTAAGGAGCATGTCCTTTCTGATGAGGGTTACGTAGATCAAAATGGCAAGCCTGCCGATGAAAATGCTGATTTCAAGATGAAAAGCAGGGTCATTGCCAGGGAAATCAATGTAACGTTGCCTAGTGGAAAAAAGACAAGGAAAACGGTGTATGAAAAGCAGGTGGTTTTCTGGGGAAGAAAATATGCTTTAAAGGCTCAGGCTGAACGGGAAGAGCTTTTAAAAAAGGCTTTTGATTTGGCGGCTAATCCTCAGAGCTACAATAAGGCTACTTCTTATGGGGCGGCCAGGTATGTGAAGAATCTTAAGTTTGATGAGAAGACGGGAGAGGTTCTTGCGGTTAAGGAGCGTCCGGTTGTGGACTGGGAGAGGGTTAGGGAAGAGGCCAAGTATGATGGCTACTATGCGATTGTCACCAGTGAATTGGATATGTCTGATGTTGAAATAATTGATACTTACCGGGGTTTGTGGAAGATTGAGGAGACTTTCCGGATTACTAAGGGGGTTTTGGAGACCCGCCCGGTGTATGTATCTCTTCAGGATCATATTAATGCTCATTTTTTGATTTGCTTCATCGCGCTTACGATTATGAGGATTATGCAAAGAAAAACGGGCAATGTTTATTCTGCGGAGCAGATTATTGAGTGTCTTCATAGGATTTCTTGCTCAAAGGAGCATGAAAATGTTTATTTGTTCGATTACAGAACTGAGGTTTCCGATGCTATTGGGAAGGCCTTGGGGATTGATTTTACCAACAAGAGGCTTCGTCTTGGGGACATTAAAAAAATTTTGGGTCAGGTCAAAAAATGAGCTTTTCCCCTACATCTTTGTGATAAATTCGAAAAGCCGCTAGCTCTTGTGTGGCAAGAGTTTGCGGCTCTTTTTTTGGTGGTTTGCTGTAAAAGTCGGGATTATTCCACTCTTGCTCCATGTTATCACAATCCTCTATCGCTATCAATAATTATTCCAAACATTATGAGCAAATCCTGCAGGAATTTTGCCTGCAGCAAAAAATTAAGCTAAAATAGGAATGTTAATACAACTTAAAGGTGGCTGCCATGAAAAAAAGCTACAACAAGTGGTTTTTCACCAAAGTAAAAAGGGCCGTCAGAGACTATGCTATGATCAGCCAGGGAGATCGCATCGCCGTGGGAGTATCGGGAGGGAAGGACAGCACCTTTCTTTTATACGTGCTGGCGGAGCTCCGCCGGCAGCTGCCGGTGGACTTCTCCCTCCAGCCTGTAGCTTTAGATTTGGGACTGGAAGTGGACCTGTCTCCTCTGGCCTCTTTTTGCCGGCAGCTGGGCCTCACGCTCCATGTGGAAAAAAACCGCATCTACCAAATCGTCTTCCAGGTCCGGCAGGAGTCTAACCCCTGCTCCTTATGCGCCAAGCTGCGGCGTGGAGCCCTGCACCAGGCGGCCTTGCAGCTGGGATGCAATAAGGTGGCCCTGGGCCATCATCTGGACGATGCCCTGGAGACTCTTTTTCTCAACATCCTCTACACAGGCAAACTGGGCACTTTTGTCCCCAAAGCATTTCTGGACAGGAGCGGCTTGACCCTGATCAGACCTCTGGTTTACCTGCCCCAGGAGACCATCCGGTCCGTCAGCAGGCTGGAAAAGCTGCCGGAAGTGAAAAACCCCTGCCCGGCCAGCGGCCAGACCAAACGGCAAGAGGTACGGGAAATGCTCTCCCTCCTCCAGGACCATTACCCGGATCTGAAATCAAAGTTTCTGACCGCCTTGCAAAACGTGGATTTGGAAAACTTATGGAAGCAAAAATCCGGGAAGCCACTTCCTTAATTATCGCCACCAACGGTAAAAACCCGGCCGCTCCCTCTTTCCGGCCGGGTTTCTCCATATCCGCTTCTCCCGGTTCAGCCGGCTTTTTAGACCCGGCCTGTTTTTACCTTTTAGGTCTCCCGGGGCATCATGGGATCTTGCATTCTTCGGAGCATCTCATGGATTTCATGGACCGTCCGATTGGTATCCAAACTCAATTCATAAATTTCCCCGAGCCTTTGCATGTGCTGGTGATGGTCATCTGCCGGACAATAACCCGGCCCGTGGCCCATACCGGGACCATAGCCCAGGCCGGGCCCGTAAGCCGGTCCATATCCCATGCCGGGACCATATCCCGGGTAGTAAGGAGTCCCGTAGGGACTGCCGTATCCGTAGGGGGAGGAATAGTTGTAATCAAAATCAAAGGATCTTGGAGCAGGCACCACAAACCCTCCTTTTTAGGTAAAATCTGCTATCCATGCTTTATTCTATGCTCCCCCTGGAAAAATGTGCTAGCTGAGCCGGAAGCCGTCCCTCCGCCATTTTGGCTTCCAACCGCCAAAAGACATAAAGAATTGGGTTTAAAGGATACGGTAATGGTACTTTTGCCGTCCACATATCTTTCGTAAACATGGCTTGGCAGTAACATTTCCACTTTGCGTCTGGTATGATCAAAAGTGAGAATTAAACGGTAACCCATCCAGTCCCGGACCACATCTTCAATGCGGGCTGAAAAAAGATTGGGTTTCAGCTGCTCTTTCAATTCCCGGCCCGGCCTGATGAGGAGAATATGTTCGCCCCGAACGCCGAAGACCACCCTCTGTCCCGGTTCCAGTTCCGGCAGCCAGGGACCCTCCAAGCTTTTTCCGTCCCAATCCACCAAGATCTTTCGCCCTGCTTCATCTACCTGGAGCACCCTGGCGGGGAGAATATTTTTCATGCCCACCAATTTGGCCGTCTGCACGCTGTTTGGCCGGGCGAAGACCAGATTTTTTTCTCCCCCTTGCAGAATCTTTCCTTCGTGGAGGACGATAATGTAATCTCCCACCGCTAAGGCATCTTCCAGATTATGGGTGACAAAAATAATGGGCAGCCGAAATCGGCGGTGAATCCGCAGGAGATCTCCCCGCAATTTGTTCCGCACCAGGGCATCCAGAGCGGAAAAGGGTTCATCCAATAAGAGCAGGGAAGGGCCGGTCATCAAAGCTCTGGCTAAGGCTACCCGCTGCTGCTGCCCGCCGGAGATCTGCTGCACCCGCCGGTTCTCCAAACCCGTCAGCCTCAGCCAGCCCAGCATTTCCTCCAGAGTAAAAAGGGGATTTTTGCCTTTTACGCCAAAGAGAATATTCTCCCGCACGCTCAAGTGAGGAAAAAGGCTGTAATTCTGGCTCACATATCCTATTTTTCTCCGATAAGGAGGCAGTTCAAAGAGCTTTTTTGCCCCTGCTTCTTTGCGAAAAAATACCCGGTCTTGGAGAACGATTTCCCCTTCATCAGGACGGATAATGCCCGCCACCAGCTTCAGAAGGGTGGACTTGCCGGCGCCGCTTGGTCCTAAAACCGCCGTAATGCCGAAGGGCAGCTGCAAATCCAGATCCATCAGCATCGATCCCAGGCTCTTTTTCACCCTAATTTGGAGCATCTTCCCATCCACCTGCTTTCCACCGCTCCAAAAGCTTGATCAGGCCTAAAAGGCAAAAAGAAATGAACACCATCAAAGCCGCCAGGGCCATGGCCAAAGGAAAATCGTTTTCCATGGCCGTATAGATGGCCAAGGGCAGGGTTTGAGTCCGGCCCGGCAGGTTTCCGGCAAAAATAATGGTGGCTCCAAACTCGCCTAAAGCCCGGGCCCAAGCCATGACTAAACCGCTGACCATGGAAGGAAGGGCCAGAGGAAAAGTCACTCGCCAAAAAGTCTGCCAGCGATTGTTCCCCAAAGTCAGGGAGGTGGCCTCCAATTCCGGATCAACCCCCCGAAAACCGGTAACAGCGCTTTTGATAAAAAAGGGTCCCGCCACAAAGCACTGTGCCAAAACCACCGCCAGCCAGGTAAAAGTGATGAGTACCCCTTTCTGCGCCAGGTAAGAACCGATCAGACCATGGCGGCCAAAAGCGAGGAGCAGGAGCACTCCGGCCACCGAAGGGGGCAAGACCATGGGCAGATCTAATAAACTGCCGGCCAGCCTGGACCAAAAACCCTTGCTTCGCGCCAGGAACCAGGCTGCAGGCAACCCGATCAGGATCATGAAAAAAAGGCTCACGCTGGTGGTGGCAAAACTAACGGTGAGGGCCTGCCAGGCCAGGGAACTCTCCCCCAAAGAGGAAAGAGCAGACCGGTCCAGTTGCAAAAAAAGAGCCAGAAAGGGGGAGAAAACAAAGAGAACCCAAATCCAAAAAAGCAGCCGGATCACAAGACTGCCGGGCCCTTCCCTTTCCTTGGCAGAAGTAAGTTTATTCGCTGGGGTCTTGGAAGCCATATCTTCCCAACACCTCACGGCCTTTTTCACTGAGGACGAAATCCATCCACTGCCGGGCTCCTTCTTTCCGGGCTGAGGCACTGACAATGCCCATGGGATAAATCACCGGGGAGTAACTTTCCTCCGGCATGGAAATGATCACTTTCACTTTCCTGCTTTTAGCGGCGTCCGTAGCATAAACAAATCCTGCATCCACTTCCTTTTGCTCCACGTAGAAAAGACATTGGGGGACATCTTTAGCCAAGATCAACCTTTCCTCCAACTCCTCCCATTGGCCCAGGTTGGTAAGGCTCTCCTTGGCGTACTGCCCTGCCGGCACCGTTTCCGGCTCGCCAATGGCGATCCTGTCCAAAGCAAATACCTCTTCCAGGCTGCTCACCGGGCTGTCCTCAGGAACAACAACCACAAGCGCATTTTTGGCAAAATCCTTTACGGAGGCTTCATCTACCAACTGAGCGGCTACCAAGGCATTCATTTGTTTTTGGGCTGCCGAGGCAAAAACATCAATGGGGGCTCCCTGTTCAATGCTGGTTTTCAGGTTACCGGAACTGGCAAAGGTGAATTCCAGGGACCAGCGGGAATCTTCCTCCTCAAACAGCCGGCCCAACTCGGTAAAAGACTCCTGGAGACTGGCTGCCGCTCCGATGATCAAAGTCTCCTTATTTTCCGCCCCCCTTTCTGCTGCCCCGCCGCCGCAGCCTGTCACCGCAAGCATCGAGATCAAAAGGAGCAAGATCAATTTCCCTACTCTCTCTTTCATACCTCTCCCTCCTTCCCTTGGTTAAAACAAAAGCCGGTTTCCCTTTGAACAAAGAAAAGCGGCTTCAGGCCCGGACTGTTTCCTTGTAATAAGGGTAAGGCACAACCGTTTCCAGCTGCTGCCCCGGCCGTTTGCACGGCGGCCTCCTAAACATGAAGGGCTGCTTTTTAGCTTAGAAGGCTCGGAAACACTGCTTATTCTGTTGTAGCTAGATGGGCAAAAAGGGGGCTAATCGCCAAAATGCCTGGCAAAAATCTCTTCCAGAGCATGTTTGCATTCATCGCTAAAACTCCGATACCTGTCCATCAAAGTCTCCGCTTCGGCGGTTAAAGAAGATCCTCCCCCGCCGCTGCCTCCCACCCTGCTGATTAAAAGGGGGAAACCCAGCCTTTCTTCCAATTTCTTGATGAGGGAGTGGGCCTGGCTGTAGGACATCCCCATTTGTTTGGCAGCTATATGCAATGAACCGCTCTTCCTGGTCCGATCCAGCAGCTGATAAGGGCCTTCCCCAAAGGCCTTCCCATTTTTATCCAGCCAGATTTTGTATTTGAGACGGTACATCTATTCCACCTCGTTATCCTTATACAAGTATAAGGCATTTTTATCCTTTTGTAAACAGTTTCTCCACTCCTTCTAATTGTAACAACTTTTTCTTCAGCTGAATTCCTCCGCCAAAGCCCCCTAGAGTACCGTCACTGGCGATGACTCGGTGGCAGGGAACCAGCAGGGGCCAGGGATTGGCGACCAGGGCCTGTCCCACAGCCCGGCTGCCCCTGGGGTTGCCGATCCGGCAGGCTAAATCCCGGTAAGTAATCACTTTTCCGTATGGAATGAGCCTGGTCTCCCTCCAAACCAGCCGGCGAAAAGGAGTCCCTCTTTGCCACTGGAGGGGAAAGGGGGAAAAATATTGTAATTTCCCTTCCAAGTAAAGATCCAGTTCCTCCCGCAGGCGCCGGAAAAAGGATTGTTTTTCTATCAGAGGAGCCTCCGGAGTCAGAGCCCACAGCTCCTCCTCCACCTCACTCCTGCCGGGCAGAGGCAAGGTCAGCACCGCCAGCCCTCTTTCATCCCCTGCGGCCCCCATAAAACCCCAGCCGGTCTCCCAGATGCTGTAATACATGCGATCCTCCCCCTCTTGTCCCGAATTAAAAAATTTTATCAAGAATTGCATGGCTGATCTTATTACCGATGACACTGCCCGCGATAATCATGGAAATTCCTATAATTATCGCCCCAATAATAATTTGATTTTCCTTTAAGATATTGTTCATTAAACTAGCCTCCTTTTTAGGCAATTAATTTTCTATATTATATATGAATTTTGACAGACAAAAAACCGCCAAAGGGAATGAACCCCCTGACGGTTTGGTAACTTGAAAACAAACTTTGTAAGTTTGAACAAACTCGAGTGTAAAGAAACAAAATTTGTCCAGTTACAAATAAGTTTGCTCACGGAGTGACAAAGTTTGCTCGTGTTGAAATGTAGTTGTTGCAAGGCTTCTCGCTGTTTCTTCCCTTGTAGTGACAAAGTTTGCTCTCGGGTTTTATTACCTTAAAAAATATAAAAAAAGATATAAAAAATGAGAAAATGACAAGCGAGTTTGCTCGTGAGCAGTGAAGAATGACAAAGTTTGCTCGTGGAAGGTAATGAGTATTCATACGCAGGGTATAACCTACGGGAGGAAATATCGAAACCACCTAAACATCGGAATTCTACTTGTTTTCGAGGGATTACAACTACGTCCGTTTAGCATATTTTTATTTATTTCTATATCTATTTTTGAACACAAAAAACCGCCAAAGGGAATGAACCCCCTGACGGTTGGCGATTGCGATAAGCAAACTTTGTAAGTTTGAACAAACTCGTGTGTAATGAAACAATGAACATAATTTTTTCTACTCACTGTTTTTTGCAAATAGTATTGAGTCTCTAAGTTTTATTTTATCTACTCTCCAGCCTGCGTTCAGCCATGCATTTGCCTGTGAATGACCTCCATTACCCCACCAAGCACGATATTTATATGCAGAAGGTGGAAGTGCATCCCCTATGATTTTCTCTACTTCAGAAAAAGTTAACTCAATCTGATTTACATTTTGTATATTTAGAAACTTTTCCAAAGGATAATATTTACTGATATTATTTATGCCTTTCACTTCTTCATGGCTTGTATTCACAGATTTTTTCCCAACAGAATTTACATGCTTTCCTGAAGTAGAATTCCATTCCGGTTTATACTTCTTAATTAATTCGCTCTCTATTTTAAACCTTTCTCCAGTTTCAAAGAAGTATAGAAATACTTCTGAACCATTTTTTATTTCCTGTAGAATATATGAATTTATTTTGCAATTTGTTGACTGTCCTCCCACAAAACAGTTTCTAGGCGATATTTGACCATAACCTAAATTAAACCTGTGACTTAAATTTTCGCATTCCCCAACATACAAGATATCGTTATTGACTTTAATAATATAGACACCTTCGCTGTTTATAGTGTTAGGAATTCGAAATCTACAAAATGGTCCTTTACCATATTTGTTAAGTTTTTTATTTGCCCGATTATTATATTTGGTGGAGGGATAATACTCCATTATTTGCCCACGATCATTAATCAAGGGTTTAATCTCACAAATAAACTTAAAATCATTAATGATTTCCATTATTTAACCCTCCCAAATCTATTTCTAAATTTGATTCCATTACATTCCAAAGATTATTTAACAATATTATACACTATTCTAATTTAAAGTTCACAATTTTTAAGATTTTTTACTATATTATGTATAATGTAGGTACAAAGTATCGTTATTGGAATCTGATCAAAAAAAGGGCTATGAATCTTTTCATAGCCTTTAATTACAGGTTATTTATTTTTCCTCTAATTGCCTCTCTACTCGGATTCAAATATATAAGCGTTGTGTGAATGTTGCTATGACCTGCTAAATAGGCAACCTCATGAACTGATAGGCCACCCTCCAAAGCAATTGTGCAAAAATAATGCCGCAATGTATGAGGGGTAATCTTATCGCTATACTTATTGAAAACCTTATTAACTGTTGATCTATGGATTACCTTTCCATTACTATTTGCAAATAAATATGGACTTTCACTTTCTCTCACTCTTAAGAACTCTCTTATACTATTAATGATCTTATCATTTAAATAAACAACTCTGTCTTTATCTCCCTTACCCCTAACCTTTAACTCCCCAACTGTTAAATTGAAGTCTGTTAATTGAATATTAAGTGCTTCACTAATTCGCAATCCTGCATATGCTAATAATGTCGCCAAGCAATAAATGTCCCGATGCCCATTCTCGTAATAGTTGTTGTCTAAAAGCATCAACTTCCTGTTTAGTTATATCCGAAGGGTTTGCATATGTCTGCTGAACATTAATATTATCTTTCTTTGAAACTACTTGGTCTTGCTGTATTCCTTTCTCAATCAAAAATTCATTATACTTTATTAATGCACTGATCTTACAATTTATTGTTCTCCCATTATCTTTCTTAATGTTACGAAGATAACTAATATAATCTAAGATGTTTTCCCGGTATAGCACCGAACATTCTCTGCCAAAGGACTCCAAATACCATTGATAGTAACCTTTCATATGCAAATAATAACTATTGATAGTGTTTTTACTTTTTCCTTGCAATGCTAAATACTCTTTGAATGCCTCTAACAAAATTTCACCTCCATAAATTATGTTGCCAATCTTAATTCTCAATTTCCGTAAATTATGTTGAATTTATATATTGATGTTACCGCTTTTAGCAACAAAAATCAGGACCTTCGGCAGCATAATTTATATTATGTTGAAAAAATTTTTAGCCCAATCTTCTTGTAAATTAAGTATTACAAATATAAATAAGGGTAATATACAAAAGCAGTCGAAATTTAAAAAGGAGTCTAGGCTTATCCCCCGACTCCCTACATAACCCTTTATAACCTTTTCATTGCTCTGAAGTAGTTTCTGCTTCATCAATTTCTTCTAACTCACATAATTTATCATACAGAGTTTTTAGTTCAACAAATTTTTTCTCTTCCAATAGTTCCAGATTGCCTGACTTTAAAACTTCCTGTAATGCCTCTTCTTTACTTACTATATAAGCATAGTCTTTTGAGCCTTGCATTTGAGAACCAATAATAATAACAAACCTGCCGTCTTTTAACTTAGTAATGCCTTTATGCATTCCTAATCCTCCATTACCCCAGTTACGTCCATTCCAGTAATCTAATTTTTCATTATATTTTACTCTGGCAACAATGTCATTACAAAATTCACTTTCATAAACATTAACCCTACTCATAAAAACATCTCTCCTTTCTAAATAAACAAAAAAACTAACACGGCAAGACCCTCTTATCTGGGCAAATTTGCTATGTTAGTTTACTTTGATTTAAGATTATTTTATTATCACTTATAATGATATTTCAAACTACTCATTCTGTCAAATTTTTTGGCAGCAATATTTTGAACAATTTTCCTAAATCCCCTTATCACCTCTACTTATCAGATAATCTATTAGTTCCTTGTAATCCTCATCATATTCACTATTTTCATGGTCATGACCATACTCTTTTCTAATCTCCAGTAAAACATTATAAATTTCACCTTCTTCATATGATTCTGTGTTCATCAAGACTGTCCCTATGTTTATAGGCTAAATAATAATAATTTTTTGTTGGTATTAGTGATATAAAATGGCCATTAAATCCAAAACCATGAACGCATTTATAAGTATCTAATAGTGACTCGGATAGTTCTAAAGCATCTAAATTCTTAATTTCACGCATTACATCCCCTCCTATTCTCTGTTTTTTAAAGCGTGTACAGTGTACCATCACTTTCACATAACTTCTAGACTTGATATCTATTTATTACATGAAACTAAAATATTTTGATCCTTTTATTTTACATCTGCAACAAAAATGAAAAGCCAAGGGAGCAAAATTACTTTTGTCTACACCCTGTACTTGATTTTTATTAAAACTTTCAATGCTTAACTTTTTTAGTAAACTCTTATATTCTCTCCTGTTATCAAATATTCCGGTATTTTAATATCTTTATTTCCAGGATAATTGGCAAAAAATAACCTTATGCTTCTAATGGCACTATATGTTTCTAAAATCACTTCATTTTGTCTCTTAATTAATGATTTATCATATTTGTTCGAATATATTTCATGGGCTGGCACTTGTCTTATCTTTCGAATTGCTTTTAACGGATTTATGATAAGTTCATCTAAGTTTTCATTAGTTATTATATTCTTTTTTAGCCATTCCTCCAACATTACTAGACTCCCCTTGGGATTTCCATCTCCATTTTTCCTATCAACTGGTCTTATGTATCTAGCAGCAGTTGTAAATGTTTTATGATTGATATTATGGATAATCATTTTTTCAAGGCACAATATAAATGCATAATAGTTTTTTAGTGTCGGAAGGAAAATCATTCTATAATCTTCTGGCTTTTCGGCAGTATGCGGTTCAAATGTTTTCCTGAACAAATTCGGAATCCCCATATTGTTACACATAGAATTTATAACTTTCATTTCGTCTAATAGTGCATCATAAATAGAAATTTCATCAATCCATTTTCCTAATATTAAATTGTCATAGAAGCCACTGTTTATATAGTAATTGTTAATGGCCATGATAAAATCGACATAAATGGTCACGAAAAACCCGCAAAACCGGTCATTTAGAAAAGGAAAAAAGCTCGTTCCCTACAACATTTTCATTGGAACCAAAACATTAAAGAAGGGAACGAGCAAAAATGACAGGAGTGTGGGAAATCGTGAACATTCAAGAATGTCGGAAAGCCGGCCTAAGTAAGACCGCCACAGCACAGCGTTTAAACCTGGACCGTGGCACCGTAGCAAAATATTGGGATGTTGAAGAGCCTTTGAAAGCACCACCGGTCTACCAGCGAAGTTCCAAAATCGATCTTTACAAAGAGTATATCACAAATCGACTGGAAAAATGGCCTGAACTGTTTGCAGAAACAATTTATGAAGAAATTAAAAAAATGGGATATAAAGGCTCCGCAAGAACCGTCCGGCGCTACGTCTCTAAGATACGACCAAAACTTTCCCGGGAATACAAACCCTATGAAACCCTGCCAGGTGAACAAGCCCAGGTTGACTGGGGCCACTTAGGCACCATTGTCGAAAACGGCCGGCGGGTTAAGCTTTATGTCTTTGTTTTCTGCCTAAGTTGGTCAAGAGAAAGATATGCGGAGTTCATCACTTCCCTCAATATGGCCGTCTTTAACGCCTGCCTACATCGAGCTTTCGAGTATGTGGGAGGGATTCCCGAAACAATCCTCTTTGACAACGCCAAAACTGTGGTAGCGGAACGAGTAGGTACGATAGTGAGGTTTAATTCTACCCTTCTGGAACTGGCTTTAAGATATGGCTTCACACCCAAAGCATGTTGGATCAATGATCCGGAAAGCAAGGGCAAAGTAGAATCCAATGTCAAGTACTTGAAAAAGAGCTTCTACTACGGGCGGGAATTTAAGAACTTGGAAGACCTAAACCAGCAGTTGCAGGTGTGGCTTAAGGAAGTGGCCAATGCTAAAGTCCATGGCACCACCGGTAAAATACCTCAAGAACGCCTAATAGAAGAACGAAACTATCTAAAACCGTTGCCGGCAATCGAAGCACCCTTACCCGTCTATGAAACCCGGAAAGCCAGCAAAACAGCCCTTATCTCCGTAGACAACAACAAATATTCAGTCCCCGCTAAACTGGCCCGTAAAACAGTACATTTCAGGCGATACGAGGACAGGATTGAAATTCTAGATGATGAGCACGTAGTAGCTGTACATACCTTGGTAAAAGGTAAAAACCAAGTAATCATTAACGATGACCACTACCCTGAGCATCAAAAAATGAAACAAAGGCCTAAACATCCACTGCAAGCTGAGTTTGAAGCCTTGGCCCCGGTGGCCGAAGAATACCTGCAGCACCTTAGCCAACGCCGGGAAGGGCACCTTAGAGAACAGATGCAGAAGATCATCTCCCTAAAAGAAGATTACAGTGCTTCTGAAATCAATGCAGCCATGGAACGAGCTCTTAAGTTTGGAGCTATTGGTTACGCAAAGTTAAAATCAATACTGCAAAAACAATCCCAGAACCCCAATATTCTGCCTACAGTAGGTTCCAACAGAGCCAATTACAAGCTGGATAACCTTCCTTACCAAGTAGAAGTAGAACGCCGGGATACCAGCTATTACGAGGAGGTTATCCAGTGATTAGACAAATACCAACCGCCGATCGGAAAACCCTGGAACAGAATTTAAAAAGGTTAAGACTTCCCCATATTAGAAACATCCTTGACGATGTTAATGAATTGGCGCTGGAAGAAGAACCATCCTACCTGGATTTCTTAGCCTATGTTATTAACAAGGAGGTGGAACATAGAGACAAGACCCAACAAGAAAAAAGAATGAAAAGAGCCTGCTTTCCCCAGATAAAGACTTTGGAAGAATTTGATTTTAGTTTCCAAAACAGCATCACCCAACAAAGCATCTATGATCTGGCAACCCTTCAATTTATCGAAGCCAAGGAGAACATCATCTTTCTGGGTCCACCGGGAGTAGGCAAGAGCCACCTGGCCATTGCCCTGGGAGTTAAGGCAGTGCTAAAAGGTTACCAAGTCCGTTTTTACACACTCACGGACCTCATTGCCGAGCTTTATGCAGCTTTAGCCGATAACAGCCTGAACAGAAAGATTAACAATATCTTAAAAAATGACCTTATCATTCTGGACGAACTGGGCTATGTGTCCATGGATGAAACCGCATCAGACCATATTTTCCAGCTGGTCACCAAAGCTTACGAAAACCGTTCTTTGATCATTACCAGCAACCTGGATTTTGGAGAATGGGGCACTCTTTTTGTGAACATGAGTACTGCTGCAGCTATCTTAGATCGCTTACTACACCATGCCCATGTGTTTAACCTTAGGGGGAACAGTTATCGGGTAAGAAACCGATTAATACAACCAACAAATAAGATAGCGGCAACTACAGGCTAAATAAACCGGATTAAGCGAGTGCGAATTGCCTAGGAGGCGTTCCGCTACGCTCCACTGCCTCCTAGGCAATTCCTCTACCGTTATCGCAAGGATTAAATTCTGTATGACTGCTGGTTTTTCATGGCCAAAATTGCTGGTTTTTTAGTGACCAAAAATGCGGTTTTTCAAATGGCCATTGACAATGCCTTCTTCAACTTCATTTTTTGTCTCTTCTTTCGCTTGTTCAATTATTTCTTCTATGTCATTTAATAAGTCTATTTTATTTTGCAATTCTGCTTTTTTTGAGGCTTTTGCCTTCATTTTTTCATATTCCATTAGATAAGTTACTTCTTCAATAGATTTTTCTTTGTATCTTGACTGATGTTCTAATAAAAAACACTTATCGAATTTTCTCCCATCTTCATACTTGATATAAATAAAACTCATATCCCTTGGATCATATGATATGTCAACTTTCCAAGATCCATTGTTTCTTGCTTTCTCGAACCATCGTTCTTTTAATGAGGTTTTAGAACCAAATAGCATCCCTTTAAACTTAATCCCGTGCTGTGTCACAGTTGCTTTGTCTCTTGGCAGTAGATTTAATTTCAATAAATCTTCATCAACAGTTCTTAACCTTCCTGTTCTATTAGCAACACCCCATTCCCAGATTAACTTGGGTATTGGTTCTACACCATCTGCAATCATATCTCCGCTTCTGGTATAGTTAGATAAATAATGATGATTATTATGATACAATACACATTTTATTATAATTTGAGTAAACTGCCTTAAATCAAGAGTTGCTGAAAGTCTGTAATCTTGCTCTCCTCTTTCACGATATTGACTTTTAATTGCACCAGGCATGAAAGGCTTTGTATGCTGGTTAATAGTGTTAAAATACCTCTCAATAATCCCCTTCATGTCACCTCTGTAAGGGCTAGTATTTAATATTTTTATTCCAAATGCTGATATTAAAGATTCTATGTTTTCCCCTTCCAATTCTCCTCTATCTGCAATAATTGCTTCAGGCAGGGTGCTGCAGTAATTCCACTCATCATTGCCAATCTCTATACCGTACTTCCTGCAAAAGGATACTTTGTCTGACGCAGCATTAATTAATGCAATACTCGCTCCAATCCAACTAGGCCCTTCCAAAGATATATTAACTCCTACGACACAACGTGAAAATACATCCATAACAGTATATATAACGGGCCTTCCTATAATCCAATTCCGATTATATTGGGATACTAAATAAACATCTCCTACTGTTGCATCTATTTGAAATATTGCTCCCGGTCCAAATGCTTCTTCAGTAGAAGAGCCTGTTAACCCCCTATGTTGTAATTCATATCGCTTTGCACTTTGACGAGTAGATACTTCTTTTTTAATGCTTCTCTCCTTATTAAACCAATATCTGAATTGCCTTAATGTAGGAATGGCATCCTTTACTATTCCATTTTCACTAAAGTATTCCTTAATCATAAGTTCATAGGTTAATGTCAATGTCTTCTGTGATGAATTATAATAAAACCTATTAAGTGCTGTATTAAAAATCTTTATCGTTTCGGGAGTAATAACAAAAGTATTATCTTTTTCTTTGTTCCCTTGTTTCCCACCACAATTATGATAATCAGGAAGTAAAGAGTTTTTGTGCATACCTCTCTGCCAAAACCGTTTTAAATATCTCATTACAGTTGCTTCGTGGATATTTTCAACATATTCTCTGACAAGTTTAGCCCTCTTTTCAGCAATGTAAATATCAGGCTCAATTGCAACAATCTCTTTAATGGCATTATAGGCCTTATCTCTTATGGCCTTATGTTTAGGTAGGATATCCTCTTCATCTTTAATAATCATATATGGTTCGTTATCTAAAACATATATGGTACCATCATTTAACCCACTATGAATAAAGGTTTCTGAAACTGTAATAGGCATTGAGTTACCATAAATATCAATTAAATAGATGATATCTTTATAGTAATACAAAATTCGGTAATATATTTTACCCTGACTTGTTTCATATAAAATTACACTATTGATTGGAAGCATACCTAGCACCCCAATCAATAATAATTTTGGGACAACTTTTTGCTATATCTATTGATTCATTCATATCAATGTAAATATGTTTAGATGCGAGAAGGTATTTAAAAATGTATAACCCTGTTCCATCTGACACATCATTTTCTTTATCAAAATCAGAAGTTATTTTTCTAATTGAATATTTACTATCCCTAAATTTATCAATTAGAATGTTACAATAATTCTCTAATGAATTTTCTGTTAAGCCTCTTTCTTCATAGGTATACAAACTTGAGTGTATCCACTCTATGTTTTTTACCATTTTAGTAGGTATTTCTTTTTGGGTAATTATGCCAAAATCAATTTGTTTTGCTGCCCAATATCTTCTTTCTATTTCTAGTCTTTCCAGCACGGACTTTTTCCCTAACTCACTCGATGATTTTACTGTCCTTGCAATATATTTGTGATTTCGTAAAGTTAGTAGAAATGTAGTTGTTAGTATATATGGAGGCTCTTTATTAATAAAAAACTCTTGCTTAAGGTCTTTATTGTCTTTTACTACCTCTGCTAAATCTAAAAGTGGATAATGTTCTCTAATATCTACTATTTCATCATCCCATTCTAACATGTAGAAACATCTGGTTTGTATATCTGAAAAGAAATGATGTATTCTGTTTGTCTTCCAGCCTTTTATACGTGAAACCCTTCCTTTTGACGGGAAGTCTTGTATAGATAACCAGGGCTTATAGGAGGCTAATTCCCCTGTACCACGGTTTTCAGACAGGAATCTGTCCAGTTACAAATAAGTTTGCTCACGTAGTTACAAAGTTTGCTCGTGATGAAATGTAGTTGTTGCAAGGCTTCTCGCTGTTTCTTCCCTTGTAGTGACAAAGTTTGCTCTCGGGTTTTATTACCTTAAAAAATATAAAAAAAGATATAAAAAATGAGAAAATGACAAGCGAGTTTGCTCGTGAGCAGTGAAGAATGACAAAGTTTGCTCGTGGAAGGTTTACTAATAAAATGAGTATTCATACGCAGGGTATAACCTACGGGAGGAAATATCGAAACCACCTACACATCGGAATTCTACTTGCTTTCGAGGGATTAAAACTACGTCCGTTTAGCATATTTTTATTTATTTCTATATCTATTTTTGAACACAAAAAACCGCCAAAGGGAATGTACCCCCTGACGGTTGGCGCTTGCGATAAGCAAACTTTGTAATTGTAAACAAACTCGTGTGTAAAGAAACAAAATTTTAACGCTTGGAAAATTGAGGTGCTTTTCTTGCTTTTTTCAAGCCGTATTTTCTTCTTTCCTTCATCCGCGGATCCCGGGTGAGGAAACCTGCTCGCTTCAAGGGAAGGCGGAGATTCTCGTCGGCTTCCAGCAGGGCCCTGGCAATCCCCAAGCGTATCGCTCCGGCCTGTCCGGTGGTCCCGCCTCCATGAACTTTGGCCAGCACATCAAAGCGCCCTTCCATGGCCGCAAGCTCCAGAGGCTGTCTCACAATCATTTCCAGAGTCTTTTTGCCGAAATATTCTTCCAGGGGCCGGTCGTTGATGATCACTTTGCCGTCGCCGGGTACTAGGCGCACCCGGGCCACTGCATTTTTCCTTCGCCCCGTCCCATAATACTGAACCTGTGCCAAAACTAAACCTCCTTCCCTTAACCCTTGATTTCCCAGATTTCAGGCTTTTGCGCCTGATGGGGGTGGTCTGCTCCCCGGTATACTTTCAGCTTCTTGAGCATTTTCCGTCCCAAAGGATTGCGGGGGATCATCCCCTTCACCGCCATTTCCACAACCTTCTCGGGTTTTTTCTGCATCAAAGTCTCATAAGCCGTAACCTTTAAGCCGCCGGGATAACCGGAATGCCGTATCCATTTCTTTTGGGCCAATTTATTCCCAGTCAGCCGGACTTTTTCCGCATTAATCACAATGACGAAATCTCCGGTATCCACATGGGGAGTATAGATGGGCTTATGTTTTCCCCTCAGAATCCGGGCAACCTCTGTGGAAAGGCGTCCCAGAGTTTGATTTTCCGCATCGATCAAGTACCATTTTCTTTCCACTTCCATGGGTTTAGCCATGAAGGTTCCGGTCATTTTCTTTCCTCCTTACACCAAGCTGGCCGCTCTCCGCTCACCGGGTTGAGGGGGCTCTGCTCAACTGCCGTGACCGGTTGCAACCACAGTAGTAATTGTAATGCAAGGCCCAGCCAAAGTCAAGCATAGCAATTGATTCCGCAAAGAAAAGAGCCTGGACCATTTCTTAAAAGCCTTCATGATATTCCACCTGCCACAGACAAAGGCCGTGGGGGGGTGCCGTGGGGCCGGCCAAAGTCCGGTCCCGGCCGGCAATAATCGAAGGAATGGCATCCGCTGCCAGTTTACCCCGGCCTACCTCCAGCAGGGTACCTATAATGATGCGCACCATATTGTATAAAAAACCGTTGGCGGATATTTTTAAATATAACCAGGAATTTTGCTCAACCAGCTGGCAATGGGTCACAGTTCTGGTAAAGGTCTTTACCGAGCTTCCGCTGGCGCAAAAACTGCGAAAATCGTGGGTCCCCACAAAAAAGTCCGCCGCCCTTTGCATGGCCGCCAGGTTCAGTTCATAGGGAACATGGAGGGCATAGTGCCGGCGAAAAACATCCGGTACCTGATGACGGTCTATGGTATAGAGATAGCTTTTGCCCAGGGCAGAGTATTGGGCATGAAAGCTGGAAGGTACCTCCTCCGCTGCCAGGATGCGGATATCCTGCGGCAGAACGCTGTTCAAGGCTGCAGGAAAGCTGGCGGTGGGAATGGAACTCTCCGTTTCAAAATGGGCCACTTGTCCGCGGGCATGAACCCCGGCATCAGTACGACTGGCTCCGATTACCCTCACCGGCGCCCCGGTTAAACGGGTCAGGCCTTTTTCAATGGTACCCTGAATGGTCCTTAAATCCGGTCTGCCGGCCTGGATCTGCCAGCCCTGATAAGCGGTCCCATCATAGGACAGGATGATTTTTACCCGGCGTCTTGCTTCCTTTACCATTTCTAACCCCACCACCGGGTGGAAACAGCATAAATGGCAAACAAAACCACGGCCGCCAGGGTGACATAATCCCTCAGCCCAAACATCAACTGCTTCATCCGGGTGCGACCTGTTCCTCCCCGGTAGCAACGGGCCTCCATGGCCATGGCCAGTTCATCCGCCCGGCGAAAGGCACTGACAAACAAGGGTACCAGTAAAGGCACCATACTCCGCGCCCTTGTCCAGAGGTTGCCGCTGGTAAAATCCGCTCCCCGGGCCATCTGAGCTTTCATGATTTTTTCCGTTTCTTCCAGAAGGGTGGGAATGAATCTTAAGGCAATGCTCATCATCATGGCCAGTTCGTGGGCCGGAATACCTATCCTTTTACCAGGGCCCAGCAGATATTCCAGTCCATCGGTCAAGCTGATGGGAGAGGTGGTCAAGGTCAATAAAGAAGTGACCAGTACCAGAAAAACCAACCTCAGTCCCATAAAAACCCCCTGGCGGATACCCTCCCAGGTTATTTTCAAAATACCCCAGCGAAACACTTCTGTTCCAGGTGTGAGGAAAAAATGCAAGGTAATAGTAAAAACAATAATAACTAGGACCGGCCTCAAACCCTTGATCAGATAGGATAGGGGCACTCCGGAAAGAATAATAACCAAAACTGTAAATGCCCCCATAGAAACATAACCCAGCAGGTTTTTCACAGCAAAAAGAGCCACCATAAAAATGAGAGCGCCTACAATTTTTGTCCGCGGATCCAGATTATGGATTAGAGATGTAGCCCGGCAGATATTGTCCAATGGTAATATCTTTAAGCATGATGCCTACCTCGCCACCACTTTAAGATCTCCACACTTGCTTCCTCAACTGTCAAAACATCCTCTTGTACCGGAAACCCAATTCCCTCAGGCGATGCATCAAAGCACCCACCAGAGGCACTCCCAGGCCGATCCGGTGGAGATCCTCTATCCTGGAGAAAATCTCCCTGGGAGTACCATCCAGGGCAACCCGGCCCTGGTGCATCACAATCACTCTGCTGGCATAACGGGCCACATCCTCCATGTTATGAGAAACCAGAATAACGGTCAATCCCCCCTGCCGATGTAATTCAGCTATTTCCTCCAGAATTTCATCCCGGCCATGGGGATCCAGTCCAGCGGTGGGCTCATCCAAAATGAGAACTTCCGGCTGCATAGCCAACACCCCGGCAATGGCTACCCGCCGCATTTGCCCACCACTTAAAGAAAAGGGGGAGCGCCCCTTAATCTCTTCATAGTCCAGTTTCACAGCGACCAGTGCTTCCCTCACCCGCTCTTCAATTTGCTCCGGATTCAGACCCAGATTTTTTGGCCCAAAGGCCACATCTCCATAGACAGTCTCTTCAAATAATTGGTGCTCCGGATACTGGAACACAAGCCCCACCTTCTGGCGGATTTCTTTCATCCGGACCTTAGTCGGCAGTCAGATCCTGGTCCCCTACCCATACTTTCCCTTCTGTAGGTAAAAGAAGACCGTTCAGATGCTGGACCAGGGTGGACTTGCCGGAACCCGTATGCCCGATTAAACCAATGAATTCCCCGGGGTCCATGGTCAGGCTGATCTGGTCCAAAGCCTTGGTAGTAAAAGGTGTCCCCGGCTTGTAAACATGAGTAACATTTTCCAAGACTATCCGCATAGGTAGCTCACCATTTCCTCTACAGTCAATACATCAGGGGGAATTTCCAGCCCTTCCTGGCGGAGCAAGCTGGCCAGTTCTGTCATCTGGGGCACATCCATACGCAGTCTTTTCAAAGACTCTACCTGGGAAAACACCTCTCTGGGCTTGCCTTCGATGACAATGCGCCCTTTTTCCATCACCAGTACCCGGTCCGCATGGACCACTTCATCCATGAAAGTGAGTGATGTGTACCACACTTAACTTTTCCTCTTTATTCAGTCTCAATACGGTAGACATCACTTCCTGCCTTCCTTGGGGATCAAGCATGGCCGTGGGCTCATCCAGCACCAGGTAGGCGGGTCGCATGGCGATAACCCCGGCAATGGCCACTCTTTGCTTTTGCCCTCCGGAAAGCAAGTGGGGCTCTTTGTTTTTATACTCCAGCATTCGGACCAGTCCAAGTGCTTCCTCCACTCTCCGCCGGATTTCTACCGGTGGAACACCCAGGTTTTCCGGCCCGAAAGCCACATCTTCTTCCACGGTAGTGGCCACCAACTGGTTGTCAGGATTCTGGAAAACCATTCCCACCTGCCTCCTGATCTCCCAGATGTGCTCAGGGCGGGCTGTATCCAGCCCCTCAACCAGGACCCGGCCCTGGCTGGGTAAGAGAAGTCCATTAAGGTGCTTGGCCAGGGTCGACTTGCCTGACCCGTTGTGTCCGATAATGGCCACAAATTCTCCCTTTTTGACAGTCAGGCTGACTCTGTCAACCGCCATTACGGCTTCCGAAGTACCCTCTCGATAATAATGTTCCAGTTCAATGACTTCGATCATGCTCGCACCTGCCTCCTTTTTCCCTGCTCCTCCCGCTCTTGACTTAGGTTAAGGCAGGCTCAAATATCTCTCCATAAAACATAAGCCAGGAAATCGACAGAGATCTGCCGTAGCTCCTGACTCCTGCTTCCACTATGGTTAAACCAACTCCACCAGGACAAGGGGAGCAGCATCGCCGCGCCGGTAACCTTTCTTGATTATTCTGGTATAACCTCCCTGGCGGTCGGCGTAACGGGGAGCAATATTTTCAAAAAGTTTCTTCACCGTATCCTCTTCCCGGAGGAAGGCCAGTGCCTGCCGCCGGGCATGTAAATCGCCCCTTTTCCCCAGGGTAATCATTTTTTCTGTCAAGCGCCTTAGCTCTTTTGCTCTGGGCTCAGTAGTCTCAATCCGCTCTTCCTTTAACAAGGAAGTAACGATATTCCTGAACATGGCCTGCCGGTGGTCGGCTCTCACCCCCAGCTTACGATATGCCATAGCTACGACCTCCTTTATCACTCATCGGACTTCCGTAGAGACAGATCCATTTCTGCCAGCTTGGAGGTAACCTCCTCCAGGGATTTCTTACCCAAGTTCCTCACCTTCATCATGTCTTCTTCAGTACGCTGGATTAATTCCTCTACGGTATTGATGCCAGCCCTTTTCAGGCAGTTATAGGAACGTACCGAAAGATCCAGCTCCTCGATGGTCATCTCCAGGATTTTATCCTTCTTTTCTTCTTCTTTTTCCACCATGGTGACTTCATCGCTAATTTTTTCCGTTAAACCCATAAAAAGTTTCAAATGGTCACTGAGTATCTTGGCGGAAGAACTGATAGCCTCATCAGGTGCAATGCTACCATCGGTCCATACTTCCAGGGTCAACCTGTCATAGTCGGTAATCTGACCTACCCGGGTATCATCTATAGCATAATTAACCCTGAGAACAGGCGAAAACAGTGAATCCACCGGAATTACTCCAATAACATGGCCGTTTCTTTTGTTCTTTTCCGCTGGCCGGTAGCCTCTTCCCTTCTCGATGAACAGTTCCATGGAAAGGCTTCCGTCCCGATCCAGAGTGGCAATTTTTAGATCCGGGTTCAGTATCTCAATGTCAGCATCGCAAATAATGTCTCCTGCTGTAACCACGCCTTCCCCCTCTGCATCGATCCGGACCACTTTTGGTTCATCGATATAGAGCTTCACAGCTAAACTCTTTAAATTAAGAATAATATCCGTGGTATCTTCCACAACTCCGGGAATTGTCGAAAACTCATGGAGAACACCATCGATTTTGACTGAAGTCACTGCAGCACCAGGTAGGGAAGAAAGCAGGATCCTCCGGAGGGAATTACCCAGCGTGGTTCCATTACCTCTTTCCAAAGGTTCAACGACAAACCTACCATACCGGTTATCCTCGCTCCGTTCTACACACTCGATTTTCGGTTTTTCAATTTCTAACATCCTTACCCTCCTTCGAAAGCCTTCCTTCCTCAAATTACTTGGAATACAGTTCCACGATGAGGTGCTCTTCAATGTTGGTATCAATTTCTTCTCGGGAAGGAAATGCCAGTACTTTACCCTCCATGGAACTCACATCCACTTCCAGCCAGGCTGGAGGTGTCCTGTGTTCCGCCCCTTCAGCCAATTCCTTGAATTTGGGAGAAGAAGCGCTTTTTTCGGCGACCTTGATGGTATCGCCTATTTTTATCAAATAAGAAGGGATGTTGACTTTATGCCCATTGACCTGGAAATGGCCGTGGAGTATCAGCTGGCGAGCTTCTATTCTGGACCCGGCAAAACCCAGCCGGTAAACCACATTGTCCAGCCTTCTTTCTAACATGCGCAGCAGATTTTCACCGGTAATCCCTTTTTGCCTTTCCGCTTTCTTAAAGTAATTGCGGAACTGTCTTTCCAGGATCCCGTAGATCCGCCGTGCCTTTTGTTTTTCCCGCAACTGGATACCGTATTCGGAGAATTTCTTCCTGCTCTGGCCGTGCTGACCGGGAGCATAAGATTTCCGCTCCACAGCACACTTATCAGAATAGCAGCGATCACCTTTTAAATAAAGTTTGGCGCCTTCCCGGCGACAGAGGCGACAAACTGGTTGCGTATATCTTGCCAAAATACCTACACCTCCCTAAACTCTTCTGCGTTTTGGCGGCCGGCACCCATTATGAGGAATGGGGGTCACATCCTTAATGACGCTGACCTCCAGGCCTGCCGCTTGCAAGGAACGAATGGCCGCTTCCCTGCCGGAACCGGGACCTTTGACATAACATTCTACTTCTTTCATACCATGGTCCATAGCCGCTTTCGCCGCCGCTTCGGCTGCCATCTGTGCTGCAAAAGGAGTACTCTTTCTGGAACCCTTGAAACCACATGCGCCGGCACTGGACCAAGAAATGGCATTGCCAGACCGATCCGTAATAGTCACCGAGGTATTATTAAAAGTAGACTTCACATGAGCTACACCATATTCAATATTCTTACGGTCTCTTCTTCTGGTACGAGTTGGCTTTCTCGCCATTATTCATATCCCCCTTTCCTTATTTTCTCCGCCTGATACCCACAGTTCTCTTGGGCCCTTTTCGTGTGCGGGCATTGGTTTTGGTACGCTGTCCCCGGGCCGGCATTCCCCGGCGGTGACGCAGTCCCCGGTAGCAGCCAATCTCCATTAATCTTTTGATATTCAGGGCCACTTCCCGGCGCAGGTCGCCTTCCACAGTATAATCCTTATCAATAATTTCTCTGAGTCTGGACACTTCCTCTTCAGTCAGGTTTCTGACTCTTGTATCCGGGTTAATCCCGGCCTTTGTCAGAATCTCCTTGGAAATAGAACGACCAATGCCGAAAATATAGGTCAAGGCCACCTCAACCCTTTTATCTCGAGGCAGGTCCACTCCCGAAACTCTTGCCATTAACGCGACACCTCCATTGGCAGACTAAGACATCTCATTCTATCTGATCCCCTTTAACCCTGTTTTTGCTTATGCTTGGGATTTTCGCAGATAATCATCACTTTTCCTTTGCGCTTGATGATTTTGCATTTTTCACAAATAGGTTTAACCGATGGCTTCACTTTCATTATTAAACACTCCTTCATCTAAAACCCTTGAATCACCATCATTTATATCGATAAACGATACGACCGCGTGTCAAATCGTATGGTGACAACTCTACGGTAACTTTATCTCCAGGCAGGATTCTGATAAAATTCATACGAATTTTACCCGAAACATGGGCCAGTACCTTATGACCATTCTCTAATTCTACACGAAACATGGCGTTTGGTAAAGGTTCAACAACCCTTCCTTCAAATTCAATCAAATCTTGCTTGGCCACTACATTACCTACCTCCTTTCGAGGAAAACGAGTTGGACCGGTGAAACTCCAGTAATCTGGCAATAGCTCTACGCACTTCTAGATTGGAAATGGGCTGGCCTGCATTTAGTTTCTCTTCAATTTCACCGTCTCGGGCTCCAGTCAGCTGAACATGCTTTGCATTCTTTCGTTTTGGACACCGGACCTTGCGCTGTTCACCATCGGCTAGATAGACATAAATACCGCTACCAACTCTCTCCATTCCCATTACTAAAAACGGTTTTTCCTTGTCCCGTCCTGCTTTGGAAAAAACCAGGCGCCCTGGTCCCAGATCTTCATTCATGGACGCACCTCCATGTCTAAATCTTGGTCAAAATTTCCGGACCTTCGGGGGTAATGGCTATGGTATGCTCAAAATGAGCCGACGGCTTACCGTCTTTAGTAACTACGGTCCAATGATCCGCAAAAGTTGTTACTTCATAAGTTCCCATATTGACCATTGGTTCAATGGCCAGGGTCATCCCATTCTTCAGGCGGGGGCCTCGACCGGGTATGCCGAAATTGGGTACTTGAGGATCTTCATGCATCCGGCTGCCGATGCCGTGCCCCACGTAATCCCTCACAACGGAAAAACCATTCTTCTCCACATGTTCCTGAATAGCATGGGAAATATCCCCCAAACGGTTATTTACTACTGCCTGCTGGATACCGAGCATCAAGGATTCCTCAGTCACTTCAAGGAGTCTTTCCACTTCCCCATCGATCTCTCCCACCGGCAAGGTAGCGGCTGCGTCTCCGTGATAACCATTTATTTCCGCCCCAATGTCAATACTAATAATATCTCCACTCTCCAGCTTTCTTAAACCGGGAATACCGTGTACCACTTCCTCATTAATCGAGGCGCAGATGCTGGCGGGAAATCCCCGGTAACCCTTGAAGGACGGTATTCCTCCCCTTTGCCGGATGTAGTCTTCCGCAATCTGGTCCAGCTCTCCCGTGGTAACCCCTTCTTTTACCGCCTCTTTGATTTCCCGGTGGGTTTCCGCTGTCAGGCGCCCCGCATCCCGCATATAGTTCAATTCCCGTTCCGATTTAAGATATATCATTCCCAATCCCTTCCCAAACACTGTCCGATACTTTTCAGCACTTCAGGAATGGGGCGTTCCCCGTCAACCTGCTGCAAGAGCCCCTGCTGCCGGTAGTAGTCGATGAGAGGTGCGGTATTTTGGTGATAAACCTGGAGACGGTTAGTGGCCGTTTCTTCACTGTCGTCACTTCTTTGATACAGCTCACCGCCGCAGGCATCACAGATTCCTTCCCGGGATGGAGAATTGAAAATCAGATGAAAACTGGCACCACATTCCCTGCATAAACGACGTCCCGTCAGCCTGGCAATTAACTGGGCATCTGGTACATCCAGGTTGATTACCGCAGCCAGTTTTAGTCCCATCTCCGATAGAATCCTGTCCAGGGCTTCCGCCTGGGCTACCGTCCGGGGAAATCCGTCCAGCAGAAAGCCCTTGCTGCAATCCCCTGCTGTTAACCGTTCTTTGACAATACCCACGGTCACCTCATCGGGGACCAATTCCCCTTTATCCATATACTCTTTAGCCTTCTTCCCCAGTTCCGTACCCTCCTGAAGAGCATTCCGGAACATATCTCCTGTAGAAATATGAGGAACAGACAGCCTATTTGATAACTGTTCCGCCTGAGTTCCTTTTCCAGCACCGGGAGGCCCCATTAAGAGCAAACGCATCCTAGCCTTACCTCCTTTTCTTCAAACAGCAATTACCGAGGGGCAAAAACAGCTCCTCTACTTCAAAAAACCCTGGTAATGGCGCATCAGCAGGTGGGATTCCAACTGCTTCATTGTCTCCAAAGCCACACCCACCACGATCAACAGACTTGTACCTCCAAACTGGACATTCAGGCCGGTCAAAGCCATGATAAAGTTGGGTAAAAGAGCTATGGTAGCCAGGAAAACAGCTCCAGCCAGGGTGATCCGGCTCAGCACTCTTTCGATATATTCCGTTGTTGGCCGTCCCGGCCTGAGACCCGGAATAAATCCCCCATATTTGCGCATGTTATCAGCCACGTCAGCAGGATTGAAGGTAACCGCTGTATAAAAGTAGGTGAAGAAAATAATCAGCATGGCATAAAGAAACATATACAGGGCCGAATTAAAGCTGAACTGGGTCAGAATAAATTGGGCAAACCTGTTGTTCCGGGAAACCAGGAAGCAATGGTCGAAGGAAACAAAAGGATCGACATGGCGAAAATCACCGGGATAACCCCCGCCTGGTTCACTTTGAGAGGGATGTGCGTACTCTGCCCACCGTAGACCCTTCGCCCGACCACCCTTTTGGCATACTGGACCGGTATCCGCCTCTGCCCCTCTTGGATGGCCACCACTCCGCCGATGACCACCAGGGCAATGACCACAAAGGCCAAAACCCCGAAAATGCTGACCTCGCCGGCGCGGACTTCCCGGAAAGTGTTCACGATCCCCATGGGCAACCGGGAAACGATCCCGGCAAAAATGATCAGGGAAATCCCGTTGCCAATGCCTCTTTCCGTAATTAATTCCCCCAGCCACATGAGAAAAGCCGTTCCCGCAGTCAGGGTAATGATGATTACAGCATAGGAGAGTGAGGCCCGGATTCACCAGGGCCCCCCTCAAATAAAAGGTCATGCCAAAGGCCTGAATGGCACCCAAAATAACCGTCCCGTAGCGGGTATACTGGACAATCTTCTTCCTGCCTTCTTCTCCTTCTTTGGCCAAACGCTCCAGGTGAGGGATCACAACCGTCAAGAGCTGCATAATAATCGAAGCGTTAATATAAGGCATGATCCCCATGGCAAAGACTGTAAATCGTTTAAAAGCGCACCACCGGAAATAATGTCGAAGAAACCGAAGAGATTGCCCTGCATCATTTCCGCCAAGTATGGAACTGTCAACGCCGGGAACCGGCACGTGCGCCCCCAAACGGAAGATCAAGAACATCCATAGGGTGAAGATGATTTTTTTTCGCAGATCGGGGAGTTTGATGGCACTTGCCAGTGTATCTAACACTTAAATCACCTCAGCTTTGCCGCCGGCAGCTGTAATTTTCTCCAGGGCTTTCTTGCTGAAACTATGGGCCTTGACTGTCAAGGCTCGGTCCAGATCGCCCTCGCCCAGTATTTTCACGCCGTCCTTGACAGCTTTGATGACGCCGGCCTCCAGCAAAAGCTCCGGCGTTACTTCCGTGCCCCCATGCGAAACGGTTCAGGAGCACCCACGTTGACCGCGACCATCTTTTTCCGAAAGATATTGGTAAAGCCGCGCTTAGGCAGCCTCCGGTACAAAGGCATCTGGCCTCCCTCAAACCCGGGGCGAATGCCGCTCCCGGAACGGGCCTTCTGGCCTTTATGCCCACGCCCCGACGTCTTGCCCCGACCAGACCCGATACCCCGTCCCACCCGGGTGGCCCTCGTCCGGGAACCCTTGGGGGGGGTTCAATTCATGGAGCTTCACTAGCTGCACCTCCTTAGGAATCTATTTCTTCTACAGCCACCAGGTGTGCCAATTTCTTCACTTTCCCCCTGATGTCGGGAGTATCTTCTTGAATCACCCAGGAGTTCAATTTGCCCAACCCGAGGGATTCCACCGTGCGGCGCTGTTTTTCCGGCCTTCCGATCGTGCTGCGTACAAGAGTGATTTTTAGCTTCTTGGCCACTTCCATCCCTCCTAGCCTAACAATTCCTCAACGGTCTTGCCTCGTAGCCGGGCTACTTCCTCGGCCCTCTTCAAGCTTTTCAAACCTTCCAAAGTAGCATACACCACATTGTTGGCATTAGCCGAACCCAGCGATTTGGTCAAAATATCCTTCACTCCTGCCAGTTCCAATACCGCCCTGACAGGCCCACCGGCAATCACTCCCGTACCCGGAGCAGCAGGTTTAAGTAAAACTCTCGCGGCTCCAAATCTGCCGATGATCTGGTGAGGAATGGTGGTTCCCACCATGGGCACCTTGATCAGGTTCTTTTTCGCATCCTCAATTCCTTTGCGAATGGCTTCCGGCACTTCTGCCGCTTTGCCGAGACCGGCACCAACATAACCATTTTTATCACCTACTACAACCAGGGCACTAAAACTGAAACGCCGACCGCCTTTGACCACTTTCGCCACCCGGTTGATAGCAACTACCTTTTCGGTCAATTCCAACTCCCTCGGATCAATCCGCACTATTTTATCCCTCCTTCGCTTAAAACTCTAACCCCGCTTCCCGGGCTCCTTCCGCCAGGGCAGCCACACGGCCATGGTATAGATAGCCGCTCCGATCAAATACCACCCGGCTGATACCCCGGGCCACAGCTTTTTCACCCAACAGTTTTCCTACCTCTTTGGCGGCTTCTTTTGAATGTGTGGACGGCAGTTTATCCCTTAAAGCCGGCTCCAGGGTAGAAACGGCCACCAAAGTATGGCCCTTTGTATCGTCAATGATCTGGGCGTAGATATGTCGGCTGCTGCGAAATACACAGAGACGTGGGCGTTCTCCCGTCCCGTGAATCTTTTTTCTGATGCGCAGCCGTTTTTTAGCACGCATTGCTTTCTTATCAACAGGTTTAAACAAGCAGATTTCACTCCCTTCCCCAAGACGAAAAGCAGACTATTTTTTGATCCCGGCCTTACCTGCCTTGCGCCGGATAACTTCATTTTCATACTTGATGCCTTTGCCTTTGTAAGGCTCCGGTTTCCGCACCGCCCTGACTTTGGCCGCAAAGGCGCCTACTCTTTCCTTGTCGGGTCCTTTCACGATAATCTTGTTCGGCGCCGGCACTTCGATCTCCAGTCCCGGTTCCGGCTCCAGTTCCACCGGTTGAGAATAACCAACGGTCAAGACCAATTTGTTGCCCTGTTTGGCAGCCCGGCAACCGACTCCGGACAGCTCCAATCCCTTGGAAAAACCCTTGGTTACTCCTTCCACCATATTATAAATCAGGGTTCTGGTTAACCCGTGCAGGGCCCGGTGTTTCTTTTCATCGGAAGGCCTGGTAACCAGTATTTCCTCTCCTTCAACAGTAATCTTCATTTCCGGATGTAATTCCCTCTGCAGTTCACCTTTGGGACCCTTTACCCGTACCCTGTTGCCGTCTATTTTCACTTCCACCCCGCTGGGGATGGCAATAGGCATTCTGCCTATTCTGGACACGGGGCACACCTCCTATCTACAATCGCAGAAAACTCCTGCTCCATTATCTTACCAGACATAGCAAACAACTTCTCCACCCAAACCTCTTTTTCGGGCCTCTTTATCAGTCATCAGCCCTTGGGAAGTTGAAATTACTGCTATTCCCAGGCCGTTCAAAACCTTGGGCACTTCATCTTTCCGCACGTAGACCCTGAGACCCGGCTTGCTGATTCTTTTTAACCCGGCAATCACTTTCTCCCGGTTGGGACCGTACTTCAGATAGATCCTGATAATCCCCTGTTTCCCGTCTTCCACATATTCGTAGTCTTTGATCAGGCCTTCATCTTTCAAGATCTGGGCCATGGCCTTTTTTGCCTTGGAAGCGGGAATTTCCACGGTTTCCTTATATACCATATTGGCATTGCGAATCCTGGTCAGAAAATCCGCAATGGGATCTGTCATGGTCATAGACTAAACCTCCTTCCAGTTTGGTTACCAACTGGCTTTCGTCACTCCCGGAATTTCTCCTCGATAGGCCAGTTCCCTAAAGCAGATGCGACACATACCGAATTTCCTCAAATATCCGCGGGGACGTCCGCAGATCTTGCAGCGGTTATAGGCCCTGACCCGAAATTTCGGCTTGCGCCTTTGTTTTTCGATCATGGACTTCTTGGCCATTCTTTCCCATTCCCCTCCTGTCCGCAAGAGATATGATCTTAATGCTCCCGAAAAGGCATGCCCAGCAGTCTCAACAGCTCACGGGCTTCTTCATCGGTCTTGGCAGTGGTGATAAAAGATATATTCATCCCTCTGATCTTATCCACCTTATCGTAGTCTATCTCCGGGAAAATCAGCTGTTCCTTGAGCCCCAAGGTATAATTTCCTCTCCCGTCAAAACCGTTGGGATTCACACCACGAAAATCACGCACCCGGAGCAAAGCCACAACTAAAAGTTTCTCCGCAAAAGCATACATCCTATCACCGCGCAGGGTGACTTTCACCCCTATGGGCATTCCTTCCCTGAGTTTAAAAGCGGCAATGGACTTTTTTGCCCTGGTAATCACCGGCTTCTGTCCGGAAATTCTGGTCAAATCATCAACGGCCCCGTCTAAAGCTTTGATATTTTGGGTTGCTTCGCCCACTCCCATGTTGATGACAATTTTGCTCAACTTGGGAATGGCCATGGGATTCTTATAACCGAATTTTTCTTGCATGGCCGGCATAACTTCTTTCAGGTACTTTTCCTTCAGCATAGTCATCCAGCTGGACCCCCTTTCCGCAACTAATCTAATACTTCACCGCATTTCTTGCAGATCCTCACTTTACTGCCGTCGGTAAGGATTCTTTTCCCCACCCGAGTTGGGTTATTGCATTTACCGCAAAAAATCATCACATTGGAACTATGAATAGGAGCTTCTTTTTCTATGATTCCACCTTGCGGCAGGCTGCGAGTAGGACGACTGTGCCTTTTGACGATATTTACTTTTTCCACAATCACTCGCTGTTCCTTGGGGAAAACCCCCAGTACTTTACCTTTTTTTCCCGCATCTTTGCCGGTAATGACCAGTACTGTGTCTCCTTTTTTCACATGAACTTTTGAGGCCAAAATCTTCACCTCCACCGGATGCATCTTAAACTCGTCCTCTTAATTCTTTAAAGGACTTCAGGCGCTAACGAAATTATCTTCATATAATCTTTTTCCCTCAGCTCCCGCGCTACGGGGCCAAAAATACGTGTCCCCCGCGGGTTGCCCTGTTCATTGATGATCACTGCCGCATTTTCATCGAACTTAATATAGGACCCGTCGGGTCTCCTAATCGCCTTTGTACACCGGACAACAACAGCCCTGACCACATCTCCTTTCTTGACCACGCCTCCGGGCGTTGCCTCTTTAACGGAGCCAATGATTACGTCGCCAACGGAAGCGTACCGGCGCCTGGAACCTCCTAGAACACGGATACAGAGAAGCTTCTTGGCCCCGCTGTTATCGCCCACGTTCAGTACCGTTTCTTGCTGGATCACAGGACTAACCCCCTTTTCCGGAAAACTATCTCCCTGATCAACGTTCTCATGCTACACTTCCTGACTCTTTTCCAATATCTCCACAACCCGCCATCTTTTATCCTTGCTTAAAGGACGGGTTTCCATGATCTTCACTTTATCGCCCTGGCGGCATTCGTTATTTTCATCATGGGCTTTAAAGCGTTTGCTGGTTTTCACTCGCTTTCCATAAAGAGGATGCCTCTTCACCGTTTCTACGGACACCACCACGGTCTTATCCATTTTATCGCTAACTACTCGCCCAATCCGTACCTTCCGAGCAGCTCTTTCAGCCATGCCAATCCCTCCTTCTCATGCAGCTGGTGGTTCTTCCTTTAAACCTTTGTTTGTTTTAATTCCCTTTCCCGCAGGACCGTTTTCACCCTGGCAATACTTCTTCGGACTTCCCTGATGCGCATGGGATTATCCAGTTGGCCGGTAGCCAGCTGAAAACGCAAATTAAACAGCTCCTGTTTTAAATCGTCAGCCTTTTTGAGCAGCTCCGTTGTAGTTAAATCCCTGACCTCTTTAGCTTTCATCTGCGTCACCACCCACTTCTGCTCGTGAAATAAACTTAGTCTTGAGGGGCAGCTTATGAGCAGCCAGCCGCATGGCTTCTTTCGCCACTTCTTCCGTTACTCCGGCCAATTCGAAAAGAACCCTTCCCGGTTTAACCACTGCCACCCAGTATTCCGGCGATCCTTTGCCGCTACCCATCCTGGTTTCGGCGGGTTTAGTGGTAATGGGACGATCGGGAAAAATCTTGATCCACACTTTTCCTCCACGCCTAATATAACGGGTCATCGCAATACGAGCCGCTTCGATCTGACGCGAGGTAATCCAGGCTTGCTCCAAAGCTTGTAACCCATAATCGCCGTAAACAATCTCATTGCCCCTGCTCGCCTTGCCGGTGGGCTTGCTCCGGTGCTGCCGGCGCCATTTCACCCTTTTAGGCATTAACATGGTCAATTACCCCCTTCATCCGCCGCCTTTTTCACTTCTGGAAGTACTTCTCCCTTATAAATCCAGACTTTCACACCCAATTTTCCGTAAGTGGTCATGGCTTCCGCAAAACCGTAGTCAATATCTGCCCGTAAAGTATGAAGGGGTACTTTACCCTCACTGTACCACTCCGTACGAGCAATTTCCGCTCCTCCCAGCCGCCCGGCCACGGAGATTTTAATGCCTTCCGCCCCCATGCGCATAGTCCGTCCCACTGCCTGTTTCATGGCCCGCCGGAAGGAAATCCTTTTTTCCAGCTGAGAGGCTACGTTTTCTGCCACCAATTGAGCGTCCAGTTCCGGTTTTTTCACTTCCACAATATTCACGCTGATTTTCTTGTCGGTCATATTTTCCAGCTCTTTGCGGAGTTTCTCCACTTCCGTGCCGCCCCGGCCAATGACAATGCCGGGTTTGGCCGTATGAACGGTAACTTTCACATTGCTGGCCGCCCTCTCAATCTCCACTTTGGACACCCCGGCACTAAAAAGCTTGTTCTTAATATAACGGCGTATCCGCAAGTCTTCGTGTAAAAGACTGGTATAATCCTTGTCAGCATACCATTTGGCATCCCAATCTTTGATAATGCCAACCCTCAATCCTTTCGGATGAACCTTCTGCCCCACAAATCAAACCTCCTTTTCGCTGACAACCACGGTAATGTGGCTGGTCCGTTTCCGAATTAAGTCAGCACGCCCAAAAGCTCTCGGCTTATAGCGTTTTAAAGTCGGACCCTGGTCAACGTAAACTTTGGCAACATATAGATTTCCCGCATCCATATCGTAGTTGTGTTCGGCATTAGCAATGGCGGATTTCAAAACTTTTTCCACCGGAGCAGCCGCTCTTTTCGGTAAAAACTTTAAAATGGCCAAAGCTTCGTCAATATCCTTCCCTCGAATCAAATCAACTACCTGCCGGACCTTGTTGGGAGAAATCCTGATATACCTTGCCACTGCCCTTGCTTCCATAAAGACCCTCCTCTTTCCAGCGCTTCCCTTTTACTTTAATGCCGTCGAACGTTCAGTATGGGCACCGTGTCCTCTAAACATCCTGGTGGGAGCAAATTCGCCCAATTTGTGCCCTACCATATCTTCAGTAATATAAATCGGAACATGCTTGCGCCCGTCGTGAACCGCCAAAGTATGCCCGATCATTTCCGGAAAAATAGTTGACCTTCTGGACCAGGTCTTGATCACCCGCTTCTCTCCCGTCTCATTCATGCGCTTAATTTTAGCCAAAAGCTTTGGGTCACAATACGGGCCTTTTTTTAAGGATCTTCCCACTGCCGAGTTGCCTCCTTTCACTCCTTAAGCTGCTCTTTTCTTTTACTTCCGTCTCTTGAGGATCATCTCATTTGAAGCCTTCCTCTTTTTCCGGGTTTTTGCACCTAAGGCCGGCTTGCCCCAAGGGGTAACCGGATCTCTGCCCACCGAAGAACGGCCTTCGCCGCCGCCATGGGGGTGGTCAACGGGATTCATCACCACGCCCCGGACGGAAGGTCTTCTACCCAACCAGCGAGATCGTCCGGCTTTGCCGATGGTCAAGTTTTCATGTTCCATGTTGCCCACCTGGCCGATGGTAGCCCGGCAGTTCAGATGAATTAAACGCACTTCTCCTGATGGCATCCGCACATGACCGTAGCTACCCTCTTTTGCCATCAATTGAGCGGCAGCTCCCGCCGAACGGACCAGCTGGGCCCCTTTGCCGGCTTTCAACTCTATATTGTGAATCATGGTGCCTGGGGGAATATTCCTCAAAGGCAAGCAATTGCCCACCTTGATATCGGCATCTTCTCCTGAATAAACCGTATCCCCCACCTGGAGGCCATTGGGAGATAAAATATATCTTTTTTCTCCGTCAAGATAGTGTAAGAGAGCGATGCGGGCAGTACGATTGGGATCATATTCAATGGCGGCTACCTTCGCCGGAACTCCATCCTTATCCCGTTTAAAATCAATGAGGCGATACCGGCGTTTATGGCCTCCGCCCCGATGTCTGACCGTAATTCTTCCTTGATGGTTGCGCCCGGCTCTCTTTTTCAGGGGAGCCAGTAAAGATTTCTCCGGCTCGTCTTTCGTAATCTCTGCAAAGGCCGATACAGCCATCTGCCTGCGCCCTGGCGTAATCGGTTTAAATTTTTTGATGGCCATCGCTTTTCCCTCCTTTACGCGACCGGCTTACATGCCTTCAAAAATTTCAATTTTGTCTCCGGGTTGCAGCTTTACAATGGCTTTTTTCCGATCAGGGGTCTTTCCTTCAAAACGCCCCTGCCTTCTTTTCTTCCCACGCACCTTCAAAGTATATACTTTGAGAACTTTCACCTTAAAGAGAGACTCCACTGCATGTTTGATTTCCAGTTTATTTGCCCTGGGATGGACCAGAAAGGTGTACTTGTTATCCTCCATTAAACCGATGGACTTCTCCGATACCACCGGCCGCAACAAAACGTCCTGAGGGCTCCGCATCAAGCCAGCACCTCCTCTACCCTGGCTACTGCCTCTTTAGTCATGATCAAATGATCATGTTTTAACAGATCGTAGACATTCAGGCCGGAAGCCTCCATAGGCAGTATGCCGGGAATATTGCGAGCTGATTTGTGCACATTCTGATCAGCATCTGCAGTCACAACCAGCGCTTTGCGACTGACCTTTAAATTGTTTAGAATCTGGACCATGGCTTTCGTTTTCGGTTCAGCAAAAGTCAAATTGTCCAGGACAAGCAAATTGCCCTCTTGCACTTTGGCGGATAAAGCCGACTTGAGAGCCAGCTGACGCACTTTTTTGGGAACACGATAACTGTAATCGCGGGGTTTTGGGCCAAAAACAATTCCTCCTTTACGCCATAAAGGGGAACGAATGCTGCCCACTCTGGCCCGCCCGGTGCCTTTTTGACGCCAAGGTTTTCTTCCCCCGCCTCTCACTTCTGCCCGGGTCTTGGTGGAAGCGGTACCCCGCCTCCGATTGGCCATTTGCATCACAACCACGCTATGCATCGCTGCCGGATTGATCTTGGCGCCGAAAACCTTCTCGCTGAGTTCCAGCTCCCCGACCTCCCGGCCCTCTGTATTATAAACAGCTACTTTCGGCATGAACTTTCCTCCCTTCTACAGTTCCCGAGCCTTTTTCGAAGAAGTGATAATGAGCAGCCCCCGCCGTGGCCCGGGAACGGCACCTTTCACCAAAAGCAAGTTGCGTTCGGGATCAGATTTAACCACTTCCAGGTTCTGGATGGTGACCCGCTCTCTCCCCATATGACCGGGCAGTTTGCGTCCTTTAAACACCTTGGCAGGCCCTTTAGCCGCCAGTGCACCCGAACCGCGGTGGTATTTGGAACCGTGGCTTTGCGGGCCCCGGCCAAAGCCATGCCTTTTGATTGAGCCGGCAAAACCCTTGCCTTTAGAAATCCCCGTTACGTCCACCGTTTCTCCCGGCGCAAAGACATCGGCTTTGATTTCCTGTCCTATTTCAAATTCTTCAGGCTTGTCAACCCTTAATTCCCTGAGATAACGAAAAGGCTTCAGTCCCACCTTGACAAAATGGCCTAGAAGAGGTTTGGTGGTCCTTTTTTCTTTTTGTGCTAAAAAGCCCACTTGAATGGCTTGATAACCGTCTCTCTCCAGGGTCTTCTTTTGGACAACAACACAAGGGCCAGCCTCGATAACGGTCACCGGAACAAGCACACCTTCATCCGTAAAGAATTGTGTCATGCCCAGCTTTCTCCCTAATATTCCTTTAGACATCCGTGGCACCTCCAATAGCTGATCCTCACTCACTGTTAAAGCTTGATTTCGATATCCACCCCGGCAGGTAAATCGAGACGCATCAATGCATCTACTGTCTTCGGCGTTGGCTCTTTAATATCAATCAAACGCTTATGAGTACGCATTTCAAACTGCTCCCGAGAATCTTTGTTAACATGGGGTGAACGTAAAATAGTGTAGATATTTTTCTCCGTCGGCAACGGAATTGGTCCGGAGACTTCAGCCCCTGTTCTTTTCGCAGTCTCAACAATTTTTTGTGCAGACTGGTCTAATACTTTATGATCAAAAGCCTTCAGCCGGATACGGATTTTTTGATTAGCCATGATTATTTTCCTCCTTTTCGCCCGATTGATTAAAAACGGACCTTCTCCGTGAAAATTTCCCCGGCAAGATGGGAGCCTTCCGGGCAACCTTTCACTTCATCGCCAACTTGCCTGCAAAGAGAAGAGCCAGCGACTGCAAAAATCCAGCGGTCGCTGCCGATATCTCCGCCATTGCTACTCTCGAATAGCAGTGACCACCCCTGCCCCTACGGTACGCCCTCCTTCGCGAATAGCAAAACGCAATCCTTCTTCCATGGCAATGGGAGTGATCAGGTCGATACTCATCTTGATGTTGTCACCAGGCATGACCATCTCCACTCCCTCCGGCAGTGTAATAACGCCGGTCACGTCCGTGGTCCGGAAGTAAAACTGAGGACGATAGCCCGGGAAAAAGGGTGTATGGCGACCTCCTTCTTCCTTGGTCAAAACGTATACTTCTGCGTCGAATTTGGTGTGCGGCTTGATGGAACCCGGCTTGGCCAAAACCTGGCCCCTTTCGATCTCTTTCCGCTCCACACCCCTCAACAGTGTACCAATGTTGTCGCCCGCTTCCGCCTGGTCCAATAGCTTCCGGAACATCTCTACGCCGGTGACCACCGTCTTCCGGGCTTTCTCGCTTAAACCCACTATCTCTACTTCATCTTGAACTTTCACCGTGCCACGCTCCACCCGGCCGGTGGCTACAGTACCTCGTCCGGTTATGGTGAAAACGTCTTCCACAGGCATCAGGAAAGGTTTGTCAACTGCCCGCTGGGGAGTGGGAATATATTCGTCCACATTGTCCATCAGCTCAAGGATCTTGCCACACCATTCGCAGTCCCTTTGGCCGCAGCCGCACTCCAGCGCCTTTAATGCAGAACCCGCTACAACGGGAACATCATCCCCGGGAAATTCGTATTCATTTAATAGTTCCCGTACTTCCATCTCTACCAGTTCCATCAGCTCTTCGTCATCCACCATGTCCGCTTTGTTCAAAAAGACGACAATATAGGGTACCCCCACCTGACGAGCCAGCAAAATATGTTCCCTCGTCTGGGGCATGGGGCCGTCCGCTGCTGATACCACCAAAATCGCCCCGTCCATCTGGGCCGCACCGGTGATCATGTTCTTCACGTAGTCCGCGTGGCCGGGACAGTCTACGTGGGCATAATGCCTCTTCTCCGTTTCGTATTCCACGTGAGAGGTATTAATCGTAATGCCTCTCTCTTTTTCTTCCGGTGCGTTGTCAATCTGATCATAGGCCGTGGCTACTGCTCCACCGTATTTGGACAGTGTCAGGGTGATTGCTGCAGTCAAGGTGGTCTTGCCATGGTCCACGTGACCAATAGTGCCTACGTTTACGTGAGGTTTGGTTCTTTCAAATTTCGGTTTTGCCATTGTAGTTTAATCCTCCTTTAAATGGACAGTTAATGCCTGATATTGATTCCTTGCCTCTTGGCAATAATTTCCTCAGCAATGTTTTTCGGGACCAGTTCGTAATGGGAAAACTGCATCACATAAGTCCCCCGCCCTTGGGTATAAGACCTCAATTCCGTAGCATAACCGAACATTTCAGCCAATGGTACCAAGGCCCTGATCACCTGGGCACCGGAACGGAGTTCCATTCCTTCAATCCGGCCCCGCCGGGCGTTAATATCCCCCATCACATCTCCCAGATACTCCTCAGGGACCACCACTTCCACCTTCATGATGGGCTCCAAGAGTGCCGGAGAGGCTTTTTGGGCGGCTTCTTTCAAACCGATGGAAGCAGCTACTTTAAAGGCCAACTCCGAAGAGTCCACGTCGTGATAGGATCCGTCGTACAAGGTTACCCGCACATCAATGAGGGGATAACCGGCCAGTACTCCCACTTCCATGGCCTCCCGGACACCCTGCTCCACTGCAGGGATAAATTCCTTGGGAATCACTCCGCCGACAATTTTATTGACAAATTCAAAGCCGGCACCCCTTTCCAGGGGTTCCAGCTCCAGGCGAACGTGGCCGTATTGGCCTCGCCCGCCTGTCTGGCGAATATACTTTCCTTCTGACTTGCTCTTGGCCAAAATGGTTTCCTTGTAAGCCACTTGCGGGCGACCGATTTTAGCGTCTACCTTGAATTCCCGCAGCAAACGATCAGAGATAATTTCCAAATGAAGTTCACCCATACCCGCAATAATCGTCTGGCCTGTTTCTCCGTCCACATGGGCTTTAAAAGAAGGGTCTTCTTCGCTCAGTTTCTGTAAGGCGCCTCCCAGCTTATCCTGATCCTCTTTGGTCCTGGGTTCAATGGCTACTCTGATCACCGGCTCCGGGAATTGCATGGATTCCAGCATAATAGGATGGCCCTCATCACACAGGGTATCTCCGGTACTGGTCTCCTTTAAACCTACCGCCGCTGCAATGTCCCCTGCATAAACCTCACTGATTTCTTCCCGGTGATTGGCATGCATCTGTAAAATCCGGCCGATTCTTTCCTTTTTATTTCTGGTGGAATTATAAACATAGCTGCCGGATTTCAAGGACCCGGAATAGACGCGGAAAAAGGCCAACTTGCCCACAAAGGGATCTGTGACAATTTTAAAGGCTAAAGCGGCAAAGGGCTCATCATCACTGGCCAGCCGGACATCCTCTGCCCCATTCTCCGGGCCGATGCCTTTAATGGGGGGGATATCCAAAGGAGAAGGCAAATAATCCACCACTGCATCCAAGAGAGGCTGCACTCCCTTATTTTTGAAAGAAGATCCACAAAGAACCGGGATCATTTTCACCTGGATGGTGGCACGGCGGATGGCCCTTTTGATTTCTTCCACCGTCAATTCTTCGCCTTCCAAATATTTCAGCATCAATTCCTCATCAGTTTCCACAACGGCTTCCAACATTTTTTCCCGGTATTCGGCCACCAAGTCCTTCATTTCCGGGGGAATGTCGACAACATCGCTTTTTGTTCCCAAATCATCATGATAGATAATGGCTTCATTTTTGATCAAATCAACGATTCCCCTGAAATTTTCCTCCGAGCCGATGGGCAGCTGAATGGCTACCGGATTGGCCTTTAAGCGGTCTTTGATCATGGAAATGCCCCTGGCAAAGTCCGCCCCTACGCGGTCCATTTTGTTGATATAAGCAATCCTGGGCACTCCGTATTTATCCGCCTGCCGCCAAACCGTTTCTGACTGGGGTTCCACTCCCCCTACGGAACAGAAAACAGCCACGGCTCCGTCCAGCACACGTAAAGAACGTTCCACTTCCACCGTGAAGTCCACGTGGCCTGGCGTATCAATAATGTTTACACGGTAACCTTTCCAGAAGCAGGTCGTGGCAGCGGAAGTAATGGTGATACCTCTTTCTTGCTCCTGTACCATCCAGTCCATGGTGGCGGCGCCATCGTGAACTTCGCCCAATTTATGAACTTTTCCGGTGTAAAAAAGAATCCTCTCCGTAGTCGTAGTCTTTCCCGCATCGATATGGGCCATAATGCCAATATTTCTGATTCTATCCAGCGCATATTTTCTTGCCACCGTTCATCCCTCCTTCCGCCCCAACTTATGGTTTCAGTCAGGGCATCCAGCCAGACCCTAAACCTTAAACATGATCTGCTTACCAGCGATAATGAGCAAAAGCCTTGTTGGCTTCCGCCATCTTGTGGGTATCCTCCCGTTTTTTCACTGCTCCGCCGGTGTTGTTATAGGCATCCAAAATTTCAGCGGCCAGTTTTTCTTGCATGCTCTTACCGCTCCTCTGCCGGGCATAATTAACCAGCCAGCGGATAGCCAGGGTTTGCCTCCGCTCAGGACGCACTTCTACGGGTACTTGATAATTGGCGCCGCCCACCCGGCGTGCCTTCACTTCCAAAACCGGCATCACATTTTTCATTCCCTGCTCAAATACTTCCAAAGGTTTCTTGCCGGTCTTCTCCTTGATTATCTCCAGGGCTCCATAACAGATCTTTTCCGCTATACCTTTTTTCCCGTCCAGCATCAACTGGTTGATCAATTTGGTAATGACTTTGCTGTTATAGATGGGATCCGGCAATACATCCCTTTTCGGAACGTTACCCCTGCGCGGCATTGTCTTCCCTCCTTTAATCGGCCTATCAGCAGCTGTTTTTTATTTTTTCGGTTGTTTCGCCCCGTACTTGGAGCGGCTTTGGCTCCTGTTTTGCACTCCCTGAGCATCCAAAGCGCCCCGGACTACGTGATAGCGAACGCCAGGCAAATCTTTAACCCGGCCTCCTCTGATGAGCACCACCGAGTGTTCCTGTAAGTTATGACCGATACCGGGTATATAAGCAGTAACCTCAATACCGTTGGTCAATCTCACCCTGGCCACCTTCCTCAGGGCAGAGTTGGGTTTTTTCGGCGTAGTGGTATAAACCCGGGTGCAGACACCTCGCTTCTGCGGCGATCCTTTTAAGGCCGGGGCCATCGATTTACCCAGTATTTCTTTTCTGCCTTTGCGTACCAGCTGTTGTATCGTCGGCATAGACCTACACCCCCCTCCTGCATTTCAATTCCCAGCTAAAAATCCATATCCATTATCTCGGGATAGACGCCGGCCCACTGGGCCGGCGCAGCTCTTCCCTGACACATTTTTCCCCAGCTTACTCTGCCAAAATAGCTACCGAAGCTGCCCCCACATCGATGTTGCAAGCCTTACCTAATTCCTTCATGCTTTCGACCGTAACAACCTCCAGCATCTTTTCCTCACACAACTTTAACAGAGGTTCGATCACCCTGTCATCGGCATCCCGGGCTACAAAGACGGCAATCGCCTGACCCTTTTGCACTGCTTTCAAGGTTTGTTTGGTTCCGATAGTTTTCTTTTTCGCCTTTTTCACCCGCTCTAAAGGCATAGAAAACAGCCTCCTTTGGCAATCGCACACTTTGTTATATTATCATTTGTCAATTATGGTGTCAAGCTAATTTCTTCCGTCTCCGTTAACTTTTCCGCCTCCTGGCCCGAAGCATCTTCTTTATCAGTGAGAACCCGGATGTTGCGATAGCGGGACATGCCCGTACCCGCCGGAATCAGCTTGCCAATGATGACGTTTTCTTTCAGCCCCAGCAAAGGATCAACCTTGCCCTTAATGGCCGCCTCCGTCAAAACCCGGGTGGTCTCCTGGAAGGAGGCGGCTGAGAGGAAGGAATCCGTTGCCAAGGAAGCCTTGGTGATCCCCAAGAGGACGGGTTTTGCTTTGGCCGGCTCTCCCCCCAATTCCAGAATACGCCGGTTCTCATCGTCCAGTTCAAAGACATCCACCAGGCTGCCGGGCAGGAGATCCGTATCGCCGGCATCTTCCACTTTCACTTTCCGCAGCATCTGCCGGATCATCACTTCGATATGCTTGTCGTTAATATCCACGCCCTGCATCCGGTAAACCCTCTGCACTTCCCGCAAGAGATAGAGCTGTACACCTCGCAAGCCCTTTACCTTCAGCAAGTCATGGGGATTTACCGATCCCTCTGTCAATTCATCTCCGGCTTCCACGTAATCCCCCACGGCCACTTTAACGCGGGAACCGTATGGTACCTGGTAATGATGGATTTCCCCATCCCGGGTGGTGACAATGATTTCTCTCCGCCCCTTATTGACGGTAATATCCACCTGGCCGTCCACCTCCGCGATGATGGCCTGGCCTTTCGGTTTTCTGGCTTCAAAAAGTTCTTCCACCCGGGGTAAACCCTGGGTAATATCATCCCCGGCTACGCCTCCGGTATGGAAGGTCCTCATGGTCAGCTGTGTCCCCGGCTCGCCGATGGATTGGGCGGCGATAATACCCACCGCCTCACCGATTTCCACGGGACGACCCGTTGCCAGGTTCTTGCCGTAACACTTGGAACAAACCCCATAGCGGGTTTTACAGGTCAGGACGGAACGGATTTTCACCGATGTGATGCCCGCCTCTTGAATGGCCCGGGCCTCGTCCACATCAATCATCTCGTTATAAGCTACAATAACCTCTTTAGTTTCCGGATGGATAACATCCTCGCCCGCATAGCGCCCGATGATCCTTTCCTCAAATTTCTCTATGACTTCCTGCCCTTCCCGAATTTCGGTCACTTCCACGCTGGCATCAGTGCCGCAATCATCTTCCCGGACAATCACATCCTGGGCCACATCCACCAAGCGCCGGGTCAGATAGCCGGAATCAGCTGTTCTCAAAGCCGTATCAGCCAGCCCTTTCCTGGCACCGTGGGTGGAAATAAAGTATTCCAATACTGTTAGACCCTCACGGAAATTGGCCTTGATGGGCAGATCAATAATCTTTCCGGAAGGATCCGCCATCAGGCCCCTCATCCCGGCCAGCTGGCGAATCTGCTGGACTCCCCCCCGGGCTCCGGAAGTGGCCATCATAAACACCGGGTTAAATTTATCCAGAGAATCCATCAGCCGGTCAGTCACCTGGTCGGTGGCCTTGTTCCAAAGGCCGATAATGCTTTGATATCTTTCCTCTTCCGTAATCAGACCGCGACGGTACTGGTTCTCAATTTTTTCCACCTCAGCCTCCGTGTCCGCCAGGATTTGTTCTTTCTCGGAGGGAATGGCAAAATCGGTAATCCCAATGGTCACGCCGGCTTTAGTGGAATAATGGAAACCAAGCCTTTTTATGCCGTCCAGCATAGAGGCGGTGGTCTCTTCGCCGAAAAGCCGATAACAGTTGGCTACGATTTCTCCCAGCTGTTTTTTCCCTATTTCCTGGTTGTAAAAGCCCAATTCTTTGGGAATCGGCGCTTCGTAGTTAAAAATCAAGCGCCCCACCGTGGTCTCCACCAGCTCTCCGTCAATGCACACTTTAATCAAAGCCTGCAGGTCGACGGCGCCCGCATTGTAGGCCAGATATGCTTCATTGTAGTCTTTAAAAACCTTGCCTTCCCCGCGGGCATTTGGCTTGACGCAAGTCAGATAGTAGCAGCCCAGGACCATATCCTGGGTGGGAGTCACCACCGGCCTTCCGTCTTTCGGGTTCAAGATATTATGAATGGAAAGCATTAACAGGCGCGCTTCCGCCTGAGCTTCTGCGGAAAGAGGCACATGCACCGCCATCTGGTCCCCGTCGAAGTCCGCATTATAGGCGGTGCAAACCAAAGGATGGATTTGCAGGGCCCGACCTTCCACCAAAACCGGTTCAAAGGCCTGAATGCCCAGCCTGTGTAAGGTGGGGGCCCGGTTGAGCAGCACCGGATGGTCTTTAATTACTTCCTCCAGGACATCCCAGACTTCGTCCCGGACTCTCTCCACCATCCTTTTGGCGCTTTTAATATTATGGGCAAGGCCTTTGTCAACCAATCTCTTCATCACAAAAGGCTTGAACAATTCTAAAGCCATTTCCTTCGGCAAACCGCACTGGTCCATCTTCAATTCCGGCCCCACCACAATCACGGAACGTCCTGAATAGTCCACTCTCTTGCCCAAAAGATTTTGACGGAAACGCCCCTGCTTTCCTTTTAACATGTCGCTTAAGGACTTCAGGGGACGATTGCCGGGACCGGTAACGGGACGCCCCCTCCGCCCATTGTCGATGAGAGCGTCCACGGCTTCCTGCAGCATCCTTTTTTCATTCCGCACGATGATATCAGGAGCTCCCAGATCGAGCAATCTTTTCAGCCGGTTGTTCCGGTTAATCACCCGCCGGTAAAGATCGTTTAAATCGGAAGTGGCAAATCTACCCCCGTCCAGCTGGACCATGGGCCGCAGCTCCGGCGGAATGACGGGAATCACATCCAAGATCATCCACTCAGGCTTATTCCCCGAGCTGCGGAAAGCCTCCACCACTTCCAAACGGCGGATAGCCCGGGCCTTCCTTTGGCCGCGGGTTTCTTTCAGTTCCTTTCTCAGTTCATGGCTCAGCTGGTCCAAGTCCATTTCCACCAACAAAGCCTTGATGGCCTCTGCTCCCATTAAGGCCACAAACCTGTTTCCATATTTCTCCCGGTACTCCCTGTACTCTGTTTCGGTGAGAAGCTGTTTTTTCATGAGGGGAGTGTCTCCCGGCTCAATGACAATATAGGACACAAAATAGAGCACTTTTTCCAAAGAGCGGGGGGACATGTCCAGGATAAGGCCCATCCTGCTTGGTATTCCCTTAAAATACCAGATATGAGAAACGGGGGCCGCCAGTTCAATGTGACCCAAGCGCTCCCGTCGCACTTTGGAACGGGTCACTTCCACCCCACAGCGGTCACAGACAATCCCTTTATATTTAACTCTTTTATACTTGCCGCAGTGACATTCCCAATCCCTGGTGGGTCCAAAAATTCTCTCGCAAAAGAGCCCGTCCCTTTCCGGTTTTAAAGTACGATAATTGATGGTTTCCGGCTTTTTCACCTCGCCGCTGGACCAGGCTCGAATCTGTTCCGGGGAAGCCAACCCGATGCGCATACGGTCAAAATTACTGACGTCTAGCAAAAATCTCTCTCCCTTCTCATGAACTAGGCCGTCTTAAAACGGTCGATCAAAGGGTTTGCCTCGTTTACTCTTCTTCCTCGTAAAAATCCTCGCTTTCTTCTTCATCATCTAAATCAACATCTTCAGCCACATCATCTACCGTTATCTCGGACAATTCATCATCGTCTTCCTCCAAGACCAGGTCCTCCAGATCCAATAAATCGGAATCGTCTTTTTCCTCTTCTTCCTCTACATCAGACTCGGACTCCGGAGACCGATCTTCCAGATCGATGCCCAGTTCCTTGGCGGTCTCACCGATATCATCTTCTTCTTCCTTGATTTCTATTTCCGTATCCTTCTCCGACAGAACCTTCACATCCAGCCCCAGGCTCTGCAGCTCTTTCACCAAAACTTTAAAAGACTCTGGTACGCCGGGTTCGGGAACATTCTCTCCCTTAACTATGGCCTCATAAGTCTTCACCCGACCCACCACATCATCGGATTTGACCGTCAGGATCTCCTGTAGGGTATAAGAAGAGCCATAAGCTTCCAGGGCCCAAACCTCCATCTCCCCA
>JBMNIZ010000002.1:0-310276 GCA_050951405.1 Bacillota bacterium
CCGGTAGCTGGTGCCGTTGATATAAAAAATATGGGCATGGTGCACCAGACGATCAATTATGGCCGCAGCTACCACATGATCGGAAATATTTCCCCCCATCCGTCAAAGTTGTAATTGCTGGTTAGGATGATGCTTCCCTTTTCATAGCGCATGGAAACCAGGCGAAAGAGAAGGTTGGCCTGTTCTTTAGTGACTGGCATGTAGCCGAGTTCGTCGATGATTAGAAGATTAAGCCGGGAATAACCCAACAACTTGTCCAGCAAACTGCCGTCTTTGGCGCTTAAAAGCAGTTCTTCCAATAGCTTCTGAACGGTAACAAATCCCACCCTGTATTTGGCCATGCAAGCCTTGACACCTAAGGCTATTGACAGGTGGGTCTTTCCTACCCCGGGGGGACCCAAAAAGATGATATTTTTCCTTTTTTTCCACGAAATCCAGGGAGCCCAAAGAAATAATCTCCCTCTCCCGGATGGAAGGCTGGAAGCTAAAGTCAAATTCCTCCATGGTTTTGATGAAAGGAAAACGGGCTTTGGTAACTTTGGTTTTGACCGTGGCTTCATTTTTCCTCCTTATCTCCTCTTCCAAAAGCAGGGAGAGGTACTCGATGTAGGAAAGGTCCCGTTTAATCCTAACCGGAGGTAGATTTAATTTTAACTGTCCATCCATCGGGAGAAGAGGGGCAACCTCCTTCAATTCCAGCAGCCTCTTTATGCTGTTTTTGTGGAAAGAGCCTATTTCAAGGCATTCTCTGATGGTTGCTGTGATATCTTCCGGAGTATACAGCTCCAGATAGCTTAAGATTTCCGCCAGATGCCAGTACAGGTTGGCGCCGCACTCTGTACGCAAACCTTCAAGATACTTTTGCCCGTCCTCGCCAAAGGCAGCGGTAAACTCTTGTACCAGAGCTGAACGAGCCTTCAGTTTCTTTTCCTGGTAATGGCGGTTGATGGTTTCGTGTTCGGGGATGGGGGAGACGACCCGTTTGCTTTTTGATTTCAAGGTCAAACTCCGCCAAAAGGCCTCCTGCCTCGTCATATACCCTCAAGCGCCGGCCGGCCTAAAGTGCTGTGGGGCCTTTGCTTACCATTATCCATCACCAGCTCCAGGGCATAACCGCGCGAAGAAGGCGATGGCTTCAGTCAAGACCCGGATCACATCAGCGGTGGTGATGGATAAGGAGAAAGTGTAAAATTTCATGAGGAGGACCGGCTTCTTTCAAGTATTTCCTAACTGTATTTCTTGGACACTCCTACCGTTCTGGCTATTTGCCTGATGCTGACCCCTTGAGCATGCAGTGCCTTAATGCGCTGCCATTTGTACATGCTGACCACCTCTTTTCTCCCCTCCTTTTCAGGGGAGATTTTATCACAGGCGGGTCAGTTTTACTTGACGATCTAGGGTCAATTCTATTTTACGATCTATAGGTGAAATGAACTCACCTTGGCTTTATTTTATAGCTCGACGTGAAAAACGTATTATTGTATTAGGCAGGATTGATCAGACAGGCTTGTCCTGTTTTTTTGTTATGGCATGATTTTACAGGCAAAACCATTAACAAGGGGAAATTAAGGCAGGTCAGTCATAGTTGAATGCCAATGGCTGGTGAAAGGGAATTGTCCCATGATATAATTAACTGAACAGCATGAAGGTGGACAGGGCGTTAGATCAACAGCCCCATCGATTTTGTTTGGAATAGGGGAGAGATCAATGGTGGATAACAAACAGGTGGCTGCCATTCTTGAGGAAATAGGCTTGCTGCTGGAATTGCAGGGAGAAAGCCCTTTTAAATCAAGGGCTTATTACAACGGAGCCAGGACCATCGAGTTTTTAACGGAAGATTTGACCAAGCTGGTGGAAGAGGACAAGCTTAAGGAATTGCCCGGCATCGGGAAAGCTCTGACGGAAAAGATTGCGGAACTGGTGCTGACGGGAAGGCTGGCTTATTATGAAGAGCTGAAAAAAGCCATTCCCTCTGGAGTGCTGGAATTGCTACGCATCCCGGGTCTTGGCCCCAAAAAGGCCGGTATCCTCTACCGAGAACTGGGGATTACCAGCATCGGAGAATTGGAATATGCTTGCAAGGAAAACCGCCTGATCACCTTGAAAGGATTCGGAGCCAAAACTCAGGCCAAATTCCTGGCCGGGGTGGACTATCTGAAAAGATTTCAAGGCCAACATCGGCTGGCTGATGCCTGGCCCTGGGCTATGGAAATTCTATCTTACTTGAAGGACTGTCCTTGGGTGGTGGAGGCGGAAATTGCCGGAAGTATCAGGCGCGGTAAAGAGATAGTGAAAGACCTGGACCTGGTGGCCAGTTCCCGGGAACCGGAGAAAGTGAGCCAATACTTGACGGGGTTACCCCGGTGGAAGAAGTGATCGCGCCTGGACCCTACCAAAACCAGTGTCAAATTGGAGTATGGACTGCCCCTGGATTTACGGGTGGTGGAACCTCAACAATTCCCCTATGCCCTCCATCATTTCACCGGGAGCAAGGAGCACCATACCGCTTTAAGGCATTTGGCCAAGGGCATGAAGCTGAAGATCAACGAGTACGGTATTTTCCACGGGGATGAACTCCTGCTGTGCCAGGATGAAAAAGATTTTTATCGAGTCCTGGGGCTGGATTATATTGTCCCGGAATTGCGGGAAAATACCGGGGAAATCGAGGCTTCTTTAGAAGGAAGGCTGCCTGATTTGGTGGAGGGGGAGGATATCAAAGGGGTTTTTCATGTTCATACCAATTACAGCGATGGAGCCAATACCATCGAGGAGATGGTCAAGGGGGCCCGGGATCGGGGATACCGCTACCTTGGCATTACTGATCACAGCCAGTCGGCTTTTTATGCGGGAGGATTGAAGGTGGAGGACCTACTTCGCCAGCGGGAAGAAATCCGGGCAATACAGGAAGAATATCCGCAGATCATGATTTTTCACGGGATTGAGTCGGAAATCAAGGCGGACGGTTCCTTGGATTATGATGATGACATCCTGGCTTTATTTGATTTTGTCATTGCTTCGGTGCACAGTCATTTTAGTGCCGGTGCCGATTTAACCCAACGTTTGATCAGAGCCATGTCTCATCCAGCGGTAACCATGCTGGGACACCCAACCGGCAGACTGCTTCTGGCCAGGGAAGGCTATCGGGTAGACATGGAAGCTGTTCTGGAGGCAGCCCGGGAGTATCAGGTGATCATTGAGCTGAATGCTTCTCCCGCCAGGCTGGATCTTGATTGGCGCCATTTGCCCAAGGCCAAGGAGTTAGGAGTAAAAGTGAGCATTAATCCGGATGCTCACCGGGTGGAAGAATTGGATGATATCAGGTATGGGGTCTTGATGGCCAGGAAAGGCTGGTTGAAAGCTTCTGATGTTTTTAACACCATGGGCCCCAGGATAGTGCGCCGCTACCTGGAAGAAAGGAGACGAAGCTGGGTGAATAAGTCGTAGGGCTAAGGCCTTATGCTGGTCCAGCAGTAGCGGTGGCAGGGCGGTTTTTGGAACATATTCCTTTCTTTTGTAGAAAAGCCGGTTAGCCGGCTTTTTTTGATGGCAAAAAAACGGTCTCTGGCTGTCATAGGTCATTGTAAAGTAAAAACGCATTTGTTTTCGACAGCAAGAAATTGCAACTATAAGTAAAAATTATTCAAAGGTATAGAAGATTTTTTCGAGAAACTGTCAAGCAAGACATAGCCTTGTTGCAATTTGTCATTCCAAGAGGTGGTTGCTTTCGGCAAATATGTGACCAATATAACAAATAAAAAGGAGGAATGGATAAATTGAAAACAAGTGTAATTTCCGCCGATATTTTAATTATCGGCGGCGGCAGCGGTGGAATAATGGCCGCCCTGCGCGCTAAAGAAATGAACCCGGATCAAAGAGTAGTTGTTTTCGAAAAAGGCCATATGAAGTACAGCGGCTGCATTCCCCGGGGCATGGATGCATTAAATATCGTGACGGTGCCCGGGGTGGCTACGCCGGAAGATTATGTGGAGGACGCTGTTAAAGGCTGCGAAGGAATTCTCGATGAAGGGCCTAGCTATGAAATGGCCAAGAGAAGCTGGCCCCTGATGCAGAAGCTTATTTCCTGGGGAGTCCACTTCCCTAAATATAATGGCCAATATGAAGTAGTGAAGGCCCATGCCAATAAAGGCTATACCGTCACTATGCAGGAGCCCAATTTAAAAACCATCCTCTATGAGAGACTGCAGAAGACCGATTGCATTGTCCTCAACCGGACTATGGCTCTGGAACTGATCGTTGAAGACGGCAGGGTTGCCGGAGCCGTGGGGATGAATGTTCGTACCGGCGAATTAATTGTCTGCCATGCCAAAGCAGTGATTCTCACTTCCGGAGGATGTGCCAGGTTTGGACTGCCCGGTAACGGCTATTTGTACGGGGTTTACGATTGTCCTGCCAACACAGGGGATGGCTACACCATGGCCTATCGGGCCGGTGCGGAATTAACCGGATTGGAGTATACCCTTTACTATTACATTATCAAAGATATCAGCTCGCCTCTTCTTTACATCACTCTCACCCGCGGCGCCCAATTGCTGAACGCATTTGATGAAAGGCTTGATTATGGACATCCCTCCATCAAATCAATAATTAATGAACATGTAGAGGGCCGAGGCTACATCAGAATCAGAATGAGCCATCTGCCGGAAGAAAAAATCAAAAGCATTGAGGATATCTTGTTCACCACGGAAAAGCCCGCTTGTCAGCGCTTTTTTGAAGGCCGCGGTATTAACTTCAGGAGCAAAGATATTGAATTGGGGCCCACGGAAACCTACCTCTGTGGTGGCCATGGCATCACCGGCATAGTGGTGGATGAGCAAGCGAAAGCGTCTGTTCCAGGCTTATATGCCGCCGGCGATGTGGCCAGTGTGGGAAGAGGCCATCTGTCTGGTGCCTTTGTTTTCGGTGAAATCGCGGCAGAGGCTGCCTCCGAGTACGTAAAATCCATCAGCGATAGTGATCAAGCAGATGCTTCTAGCTTTGTCAATAATGTCAAGGACAAGATTGAAAGATGGCAGAACACCGACGCTGAAGCATCTATTGAGGAGTTCGAATACAAGACCCGCCGGCTGATTGAGGAATTCTTAACACCTCCCAAAAATGATTATAAACTGAGACGCGGTATTGAAACCATGGAGGCCATGCAAAAGGAACTTTTCGAAAAAGTGCGCATCAACAGGGTGCATGATCTGGTGAAAGCTTTTGAAGTAGAAAGTATCATTTCTTGCGGCATCCTGTCCGCTACAGCTTCCCGGGAGAGAAAGGAAAGCAGGTGGGGGAACTGGCACTACCGGTCCGACTATCCCAAGAAAGACGATGAAAACTTCCTTAAATTGCTGATCGTGAAGAGAGATGAGAGCAAGGATGCCCCGGCGGTTACCCTTCGAGATCCACAAAAAGTACTGAATGTAGACGAGAATTTTGAAGGGAGGGTATCGGTCCATGAGTAATATCCTGGAGGTACTGGCGCAGAACATTATCATCGACAAAGAAAAGTGCATCTTTTGCGGCAAATGTGTGGATGTCTGTATCATCGACAATTTACGAATGAAGCTGGCCCCTTGCCGGCAGGCTTGCCCCCTGGGAGTGAATTGTCAAGGTTATGCCCAGCTGGTAGCCAGAGGAGAGGAGGCCAAGGCCCTGGAAGTGATCGGGGAAGATCTGCCTTTCCCGGGTATCCTAGGCAGAATCTGCCATCATCCTTGTGAAAGGGAATGTTCCCGCAATCAGGTGGACGGAAGCGGTGTTTCCTTGAGAGTCTTAAAGAGATACCTGGCGGATACGCAAGAGCTGGTCATTGAAGATCTGCTGCCGGAAAAAGAACTGGCGGCAAAGGTGGCGGTTATCGGTGGAGGGCCGGCGGGAATGATGGCGGCTTACACTCTGAGAAAAAAGGGTTATCAGGTGACCATATACGAAGCAGGCAATAAATTGGGAGGCATGCTGGTGAGCTGCATACCGGAGTTTCGTCTGCCCCAGCTGGTAGTACAAAAGGAAACGTCCATCCTGGAAAAGATGGGAGTCGAAGTATTGTATAATACCAGAGTGGGTAAAGATGTGAGCTTAGACCAGATCCTTGATCAGTATCAAGCTGTCATCCTGGCTACGGGAACACCGGTTTCGAAAAAGCTGGGCCTGCCGGGAGAAGATGCCTCCAATGTTTATGAAGCCCTGGACTATTTAAGAAAAGCCAAAGCAAACGAAGGGATTCCCGCTGACGGCAAAAAGGTGCTGGTGATCGGCGGAGGGAATACGGCCATTGATGTGGCCCAAACTGCCTATAGGTTGGGGGCCAAAGAAGTGAGAGTGGTTTGCCTGGAAGACCGCCAGAGCATGCCCGCCTACCAGTGGGAAGTGGCCGATGCTCTGGAAGAAGGCATAATCATTGAAAATGGTTGGGGCCCGTCCCGTTTTGTGGTGGAAAATGGCCAGATAAATTCGGTAGAGTTTCAACGCTGCTATGCTGTTTTTGATGAAGACGGCAAATTTGATCCTCAGTTTTCTCCTGGTGAGAAGCAGGTATTCAGCGCCGATCTGGTGGTGGTTGCTATTGGGCAGGAAATGGATTCCGGACTGCAGTTGGGCAGTATTGAAGTGAAAGATGGCTTTGTGCTGGCCGATGCAGTGACCAAGCAGACATCAACAGCCAAAGTATTTGCTGCCGGCGATGTTACCGTGGGAGCTAAGTCAGTGGTTGACGCCATGGCTCAAGGGCGGGAAGCGGCCATTTCAGTGGACCGGTATCTGAATGATATTCCGGTGGAATATGATCGTGATCCGCTGGTTTCTTGCGATGTGGACTTCCAGGTTGACCTGTCCAGGGCGGAAGCCATCCCCCGGGTATCCGCAGCCAGATTGGCCGGGGAAGAAAGAGCCAGCTTCCTGGAGCTGGAAAAGGGTATCACCAAAGAGCAGGCCTTGATGGAGGCAAAGCGCTGCCTATCCTGTGGAGAGCCCCACGGCAAATTCAGGACCTGCTGGTCTTGCTTGCCCTGTGAGGTGGAATGCCCAGAGGAAGCTCTCTATGTAAAGATACCTTATATCATGAGATAGTTCTTCGCAGAAAGCCGATTAAGTAGGAGAAGAGTTGCCATACTAACCTGTTTACTTGCCGGCTTTATCCCGGCAAGTAAATAGGTTAGAGAGGGGGAGATTATTTGGGTGGTGTCAAAAAACTTCTAGACTGGCTGGAGAAAATATGTATTGTAGGGTCTATTTTTACTTTTGCCGTCATGATTATCATGGGGGTACTTCAAGTTGTGGGCAGATATGTTGCATTTGGTAATTATTTATTCTTTACCGAAGAAGTAGCTCGCTATATGTTTATTTGGGGAGTTTTTTTAGCTTCTCCAGTTTGCCTTCGCAGGCAAAGCCATGCTGCCGTTACGCTGTTTGTGAGCTGGATGCCTAAAAAAGCAAGAAAAGTAGTTTTGACTATTGCTTCTCTTTGCTGTATTTTCTTTTTCTTTCTCATTTTTTACAAGGGCATAGAATTAACCAGTGTTACCTGGAGACAGGCTTCCCCTGCTTTGGAAATTCCCATGGGATCCATTTATATGGCCATTCCTGTAGGTGGCTTTCTCATGCTTCTTTATTCCCTTGAGAATCTAATTACAGAAATTATCCCCAAGCTGGCAGGTGGAAAAGCTGAAGGGGAGGGAACGGAATGCTGAATCTATACATTTTCGGTTCGATGATTTTGTTGATGATCATCAGGGTGCCAATTGCTGTGGCTTTGGGCTTGGCGGGTGTTGTTGGATTGCTTTTCATGGGGAATGTCCCTTTGACTGTGGTGGTCCAGAGGATGTTCACCAGCAACGATTCCTTTCCTCTTTTAGCTATTCCCTATTTTATGCTGGCCGGGGAATTGATGACCAGCGGCGGTGTTTCCAAAAGATTGGTGAGATTTGCAGCCTCTTTGGTGGGCCATTTCCGCGGTGGCTTAGGTGGAATATCCATTCTGGCCTCTTCCTTTTTTGCTGCCCTATCCGGATCCAATGCTGCCACCGTGGCAGCTATCGGAGCAGTGATGATACCTTCCATGCAAGAAAGAGGATATCCTAAGGCTTATACGGCCGCCACCATAGCAGCCGCCGGCGTGACGGGGATGATTATACCTCCCAGTATTCTCATGATTCTTTATGGGGTTATTGCCGGAGTATCTGTCGGAGACCTTTTCATCGCGGGTTTTCTTCCGGGGATACTGATTTGTACTAGCATGATGTTCCTCAACTGGCTTCTTTGCAAGAACCAACACTTGGCAGTCGAACCTTGGCGGGGCTTGTCAGAAATATGGCACAGCTTTAAAGATGCCATCTGGGCACTCTTAATGCCGGTGATCATTTTGGGGGGCATCTACGGAGGGATTTTTACTCCCACTGAGGCAGCCGCTATAGCTGCAGTCTATGGTTTTATTGTTGGTTTCTTTATTTACAAAGAGTTAAACTTGAAAAAATTGCCGGACATTATCTTGCGTTCCGCTTTATCCACGGCGGTGGTCATGCTGGTGATGAATACGGCCGGTCTTTTTGGTTGGGTCATTACTGCCCATCAAATACCCCAGCGTTTTGCGGCAAGTATGTCGGCCTTTTCCGACAGCCATATTGTTTTCTTACTTTTGGTTAACATTTTGCTGCTGATTGTTGGCTGCTTCATGAATGCGGCCGCTGCTATCCCTATTTTTGCTTCGATCTTATTTCCTGCTGCTATGAATTTTGGAATTGACCCGCTGCTTTTTGGGATCATCATGGTGGTGAACCTGAGCATAGGAACGATTACTCCCCCGCTGGGGGTAGACCTTTTTGTTGCTTCCACCATCAGCAAGGTTTCCCTGGAAGAGATCATCGGGAAAATTTGGCCCTACATCATCATTGTCATTATCGACCTGCTCATAATCACCTACTACCCACCCATCAGCCTCTTTTTAGTCAAATTGTTGACATGAGGGCAGGAATTCTTGCGTTAAAGGGGGGATGATGATCTTCAGGTAATTGTTGTATCCTTAACTATTGTTTAATAGACAAGGAGGGTCGTTATGAAAAAACGCTTGATGATTATGGGTTTGAGTTGTGGTGCTGGTTGCAGCCATGTTAGTGGGGATTGTTGGCTGTGGCGGAGACAGCAAGGAGCCTGCTCCGGCCGAAACAAATGGGCAGGAAGCGGTGGAAAAAATTTCAATCAAGCTGGGTCACCCCTATGATGAAAGGCAACCTCTCCACCAGGGGACAGTTTTATTTGCCGATTTGGTGGCGGAAAGAACAGACGGCAATGTGGAGGTAACGGTTTTTCCCAACAGCACCCTGGGCAGTTCCCGGGACTTGGCGGAAGGACTGCAAATTGGCACCATCGAAATGGCCCTTGTTCCTACCACCAACGTTGCTCCTTTTTATAAGCCCCTGGATATCTTTTATTTCCCCTTCATTTTCCGGGACAAGGAACATGCCTATGCGGTAGCCGATGGTCCTGTCGGCCAACAGCTTTATGAAGGTTTGTTGAAAGAAACTGGCATTAGAACTTTGGCTATGTTTGAAAGCGGCTTTAGAACCATCACCAACTCGAAGAAACCCATTCGCACTCCTGCGGACTTTGCCGGGATCAAGATGAGAGTTCCTGACAGCCCCATCAACCTGGCCACTTTCAAAGCACTAGGGGCTACCTGCTACGCCTATGGCTTTGAGCGAATTGTTTACAGCCCTTCAGCAGGGCACTGTGGATGGGCAGGATAACCCGATTGGAAACGTTTATGCTTACCGTTATTACGAAGTCCAGAAATACATCACCCTGACCGGACACCAGTGGGCGGGCATCATGCTCATGATTAATGATCAGCTCTGGAACAAGATTCCCGAGGAGTATCAGAAAATAATGGCTGAGGCCGCCAAGGAAGCAGAAGCCTGGCAGAGGAAAGAAATCAATGCTAAGGAAAGCGAGTTTCTGGAGGAGATGAAGCAAGCGGGAATGGAAGTGATCGAACTTACTCCAGATGAAAAAGCCCAGTTCCAAGAGCTGATGAAAGCAGTTTGGACCGAGTTTGAAGATACGGTAGGGAAGGATATAATTGAGGCGGTAATCAATACGAAATAAATGGAAGTCCGAGCCCTGCGGAGAATTCTGCAGGGCTCGGTAAATAATAAAGGAGTTCAGGAGTTTTTCGTAGAATAATATCATGTGCTCTATTGCACAAGGCTTTAGGACGGTGCGTTATGGAGACAAGGGGAACTGAGCTAGAAAGGCTTCAGGAAAAAATAAAAAATTTGGAATTTTTATTAGCTCAAAACGAAGTAAAGAGCCTGGAAAAACAAATAAAACCCCATTTTCTTTTCAATACTCTGAACCTGGTTGCCCGCCTAATTTATCTGGGCAAGAGTGAGGAAGCCCTGGAAGTAGTTTATGCCCTTTCTAAATTGCTGCGATATGCCATGGAAAAGAAAGACCTGGTCAGATTGCGGGATGAGGTGCAGTATGTGAAGGATTACTTGTTTATTCAGCAAAGCCGCTATGGGGAGACTCTGAAATACCAATTGGATATTTCTCAGAATATCCTCAGCTGTCTCATCCCCACCTTGGCTTTACAACCCCTGGTGGACAATGCGGCTAAGCATGGATTGGAACCCAAAGGGGGAGGTTCTATCTTGATTTTTGGCAGATTGGAAGGAAACAAGGTGGTCCTGAAAGTCATCGATGACGGCATCGGCTTTGGGGAGGGAAAAGTATCTTCCATGGGAACTGGCCTTGTTAATATCAGAAAGCGTCTTCATTTCTATTATGGTGATGAATTCAGTTTAGATATAAAATCCCAGCCGCAAAAAGGGACCGAGGTCACCATGGTCTTGCCTTTCGTCCCCGATGCTGACGATGAATATGTGCCCGTCTTCTGGTTTGGTAAATAGGGGGAAAAGATGGAAGTGCTGAAAGTGCTGATCGTAGATGATGAAAGAATCGAAAGAGAAGCCCTGCGGCATTTTTTCAAAACCAATGACCTGGGAATGGAAGTGGTGGGGGAGGCTTCCAATGGAGTCCAGGCTATAGAAATGAACCAAGCTTTGCATCCGGACCTGATCATTATGGATATTAGGATGGGAATCTTAGACGGCCTCAAGGCTACAGAATGTATTAAAAGAAACAATTCTCAGGTGGAAATCATCATCTTGACTGCTTTCGGTTTATTTGAATACTCCCAACAGGCTCTTAAATGCAGGGTTTTTGATTACTTATTAAAGCCCGTGGAAGAAAAGGAATTGTTTGCTTCTATCCAGAGGGTGAAAAATCATATTCTGATCCGGAGTAAGGGACAAAATAAGCAACAGTCGGCGGATTTAATCAAGTGCTGGCTGGAGGAACAGGGTGACGAAGAAAAGGAAGCGAGCTATGGCGGCTTTGAAGATCCCCGGGTTTCCCGCTTAGTGGATTATATTATGAGCAATTTAGAAAAGGATCTCACTTTGTCCCATCTGGCTTCCCTGGTTCATTTGAACACCAGTTACTTGAGCCGTCTATTCAAATCCAATACAGGGGTATCTTTGAGCAATTTTATCCGGGAAGCCCGGATTGAAAAAGCCAAATCTCTTTTAAAGACCGAAAAAAACAAACCGCTGAAGGCAATTGCCGAGGAAGTCGGTTTTTCTGATATCCATCATTTTTGTAATACTTTCAAAAAAACGGCAGGGATGACGCCGGCAGAATTCAGGACTACAGGGAAGGTGGGATGATTTAGTGAAGCTGCAGCCGGAAACGATGATCACCGATGTCTTAATAATCGGCGGCGGTTGTGCTGGTTCGATGGCTGCCATCAGAATCAAGGAAGCTGCTCCCGAGCTAAAGGTTTGCATTATGGAAAAAGGACATCTGAAAAGGAGCGGTTCCATTACCATGGGTATGGACGCTTTAAATGTGGTGGTGATACCGGGCATTTCCACTCCTTTTGACTACCTGAGAATGTTGAAGAAAAAAACCTGGGGCATCATGGATTACTTGCCCAATTATACCTTAGCCCAAAGGAGTTTTGAAATCCTCAAAGTCCTGGAAAACTGGGGCGTGTTTTTTCCTAAAGATGATGAAGGCAACTACAATCTCATGCAGGTGGACGATGGCGGCAAGTTTTGTGTGGGCATGGATGAACCGGACTTAAAGCCCATGATGGAAAAGAAAATTCGCGAAGCGGGGGTAGAGGTCCTGAACAAGACCATGGCTACCCGATTGGTGGTCCAGGAAGGAAAGGTCCTGGGAGCAGTTGGCTTTAATCTCACCGATGGGCGCTTGTTTTTTTGCCAGGCCCAGAGCGTAATCCTGGCTAATGGCTCCGCTGCCAGATTTGGTCTCCCTAATACAGGATATCTCTATGGTACTTTTGATTTTCCCGGTAATGCCGGTGATGGTTATTCCCTGGCTTTTCGGGCCGGAGCCAAGATTACGGGCATGGAATTCACCTTGAAATACACCCTGGTCAAAGATCTGAATATACCTTTGATCTACATTGTGGTAACTAGGGGAGGGCAGATCGTCAACGCGGCCGGGGAAATTATCGTGGATCAAAACAATTTATCCGTCTTCCGCATCCGGGAAGCTTTGGAAAGAGACAAGGGGCCTATCTTTCTCAAGACGGACCATCTTCCCAAAGATAAAATCATGGAGATAGAAAATGTTTTGTTTAGCACGGAAAGGCCCATGCAGCGCCGGTATTGGGAGCTGAAGGGCATGAAATTTGGCCGGGACTTGATTGAACTGAGCTTGACCGAGGCCCAGCTTTGCGGCGGTCACGGCATGTCCGGAGTGGTCATTAACGAAAAGGCGGAAACCAATGTCAAAGGGCTGTATGCCGCAGGAGATGTCAGTGCCGTACCCATGCAGCACTTAACCGGGGCCTTTGTTTTTGGGCAAATAGCCGCCGAGAGCGCGGTCCAGTATTGTGCCGGCGAAAGGCCCAATAGATTTAATCGTTTTTTAGAGAAGGCTTTTAACCAAGAACTGCAGCGGCTGGGCAACCTGTTTAATGCCGCAAGGAACAATCAAATCCCACCTGCTTCTTTTGAGTATAAACTGCGCCGGATCATCAACGAATACTTGCTTTCACCCAAGAATTCCGCTTATCTCAACAAAGGGCTTGATCTGATTCACCAACTCCGCGAACAATTACCCCACCTGGTCCAAGCCCGGACTTTCCATGAGTTCAGCAAGATTTTAGAAATAGAATTCATTCTCGATTGTGCGCAAATGTCTGCGGCGGCCTCTTTGGCCAGGAAGGAAAGCCGCTGGGGACATATTCACTACCGGACTGATTATCCAGAAACGGATGACAAAAACTGGCTGAAACACATCGACCTGCAAATAGGCAGCGATACCCCCGAGGTAAAGGTTTCTTTGCGAGAAATCCAGAGAGGTGAGATGGAATGAACGGCCATTCATTTCTAGTGACGGACGAGTGCATTGGCTGCGGGGTGTGTGTGGATTTATGTCCCTTGGACTGCTTGCGGATGGGGGAGGATGACAAGCCTTATTTGAAATATGACGAGTGCTGGTATTGCGGCTGTTGCGAAATTGAATGCCCGGTATCCTGCTTGAAAATTCATTTTCCTTTTCTGGTATTTTGATGAGGCATATTCCCCCTTTTCGGCGGAAGTATGAGCTGGAAAGCCCGCCGGGAAACGGCCATGAATCTTAGTTGAAATAGGATTCATGGCCGTTATCCATTAATTGGAGCAACAAAAAGAACTTGGCGGCATAAAATAAAAAAGCAAGTTCAGAAAAAAGTACTGGAAGCACCGGGGACTAGCATAAATATTAGAGAGGCACAGGGGGGAAAGATCATGGTGGGGAAAAACCGTTGGCGCTTTCCCGAAATAAAATTGTTCCCGGAAGAGTTTAGCCTTAATAGGCCCCTGACAGAGGAAATGCAGGAGATCATGGCTGTGGAACAAGCCAAAAAGGAATGGCAGGATACCAGGAAGCAATTTGAAGAGGCAACAGTGCCGGAACTAATCGACCAGGCCATTTATCAAATGCAGGCTGCGGAACTCAAATACATGTATTTACTCAAGCGGGTGCGCGCCAAAAGGGAAAAGAAGAGATCGGAAGCATCAGAATAAGTCCTATATAATCTACAAAATAACGATCAATAATATGATTAGCTGGAATAGTGCCGGACAGGCTGGCATAATTATTTATAGCAAGAAATGGAGGGATGGGCATGGTTGATTTTCTGCAGGTGTTTTTTGCTCTGGCTTTTCTGGTATTTCTGGTTTATGTGATCAGCCGCATTTTAGTTAAACCATTAAAGCTGGCTGTGAAAATCCTGGTCAATTCCCTATTTGGACTTTTGCTGCTCTGGGGCTTTAATTTCTTGGGAGCGCTGATGGCCTTGGCCATACCCATAAATCTGGTGACAATTTTAGTAGCGGGTTTTTTAGGTATACCCGGTTTAATTTTGCTCATTATTTTACAGGTCCTTTTGTAGGAATAGAGACGACTAACTGCCATATTCGGGTGTTATTCACGCTTTCCCGGTAAGATGAGAAATAGCTCTGCTCATGATCTGCCCGGGTTATTTTTTCCCTAGGCGCTACTCATCCTTGACGAACAGCGACCCTTGTTTTATACTATAAATAACCAATCCAGCGTTTTCTGCTGTAAATAGTCTGTTTTTCTCCTCCATTCATAAAAGGTGGTGAAAGGAGAATAATAGATCTGAGGTGAGGACCATTTCTTCTTCCCAGACCCCCATCATTGAGGCCTACGTGGGCGAATTTGCCAGCGGTAAAAGTGAAAATGCCATTAATCGGGCCCTGGATCTGCTGGAATCCGGTCGCCAAGTCACTTTGATCGATCTGGATTTGGTGGCACCTTTCTACACCCTGAGGCCGATCCAAGCCCAGCTTAAAGAAAGAGGGCTGAATGTGGTCACCTGGGAAACCGGTAAGACCATGGGGTTGGGAGAAGCAGGTTCCGTTCTCCGGCCCGACATGCGCTGGGCCTTGAGACGTGAGGGAGACATTATTTTGGATGTGGGTTACGGGGTCATGGGGACCAGGACACTGAACCTGGTGGAAGGGGCTTTGACCAATCCTTATTTGCAGGTCATTGCCGTGATTAATCTCTGCCGGCCGGTTACCGGCAGCCTTGACCTGATCGTGGATTACGTCCGGTCCCTGACCAGGGTGGACGGTCTTTTGAATAACACTCACCTGGGCGAGGAAACCACCTTAGAGCTGGTGCAGGAGGGGGCCAGGGTTGTTACACAGGCAGCGGAAATGCTGGAGCTACCGGTGATCGCCACTGCTGCAGTCTGGGAATTGGCCAATCAGATGGGAAAGCAAGATTGCATGGGCAATCCGGTACGGGGTTTACGCCGTTTTATGCCCGCAGCTTATTGGTAGACTTTTTTTGTTGGGCAGAGCGGTTAAACGGCACATACAGATTATGAGGAGGTACTGAGCATGGCGGAAAAGCCTATTCAGGGTGAAAAACGGGTTTTCATGACCGGCAACGAGGCTGTATGCTGGGCAGCTTTAGCGGCCGGCGCCGACATTATGTACGGATACCCAATCACTCCCCAAAACGAAATCATGCACTACTGGACCAGGTTGTCTCCCAAATTCGACAGGAGCTTTTTGCAAACGGAGGACGAGCTTTCTGCTGGTTTTGCCTGTGTCGGAGGGGTATTGGCAGGAAAAAGAGCTTTTACCGGCACGGCGGGTCCTGGCAGCATTTTGATGCAGGAGCCCATGGCCATGGCGGAGATGATGCGCCTGCCGACAGTAGTGGTTATCTGCCAAAGAGGCGGTCCTTCAACTGCTACCGTCATTTACTCCCAGCAGGAAACCAACTTGATTTGTTTTGGCGGTAACGGAGAAGGATTCCGGGTAGTCTATTCCACTTCCGGTCACCAAGATTTATTTGATTACACCATCAAAGCTTTTAATACGGCCTGGAAATACCGTATTCCCACCTTTGTTTTGGGAGACGGCTACCAGTCCCAGATGCGAGAGGTTTTGACTATCTATGATCCTGAATTGCGAGGCATTCAAATGGTGCCCACCGAGCCTTATATGGGTAAACCGGGGGTGCCGGGTGTAGACCGGGAGCCGGCCCACTTGCGCAATACTTATAATATGGAGGACGAGCTCTACGAGGTAGTCCTAGATTTGAAAAAGGCTTATGAAGCGGCTGCTCCGGAAATTGTTGAGCATCAGGAATTCTTGACGGAAGATGCAGAGATACTGGTGATTGCCCACGGTATTGTTTCCAGGGCTGTCCAGGGCGCTGTGAAGATCCTGCGGGAGCAGGGAGTAAAAGCGGGGCATTTCCGTCCTATTACTTTACGTCCTTTCCCCGGGGAAGAGTTGAAACGAGTTGCTTCCAAAGCTAAAAAGATCCTGATCGCGGAGTCGGCTGTAGGGCAGTTATCCCGGATGGTAAAAGAACAGCTCTACGGGTTGAGCGTACCGGTGGAAGATTATTTCCGCCCGGGACAAGGAATCACTGTGGAGGAAGTTGTTGAGAAAGTCAAGACCCTGGCAAAATAACGATTACAAGGAGGTTAAATCATGTCCGCAATGCCCCAACCGCTCATGCCAAAAGTATGGCGGGTAGAGACGAAACCGCATAAATTCTGTCCCGGCTGTGGACACCCTCTTGTCTTAAAAGTGTTGGGAGAATGCATCGAAGAGCTGAAGCTGGAAGACAGGATTGCTTTCGGTTGTGATATCGGGTGTTCACTTTTGGCTTGGGACTTTTTTAATTTGGATTCTGTGCAGACACATCACGGACGGGTTACACCGGTTATTACCGGGATCAAAAGAGCTGCTCCTCATCTCATTGGCATAGCCTATATGGGGGACGGGGGCGGCTATGCCATCGGATCCCAACACTTGGTCAATGCGGCCAGCCGGAATGAAAAAATAATGGTGATCCTGGTGAACAATACCCAGTATGCCATGACCGGAGGCCAGATGGCCCCCACTACACTACCCCAACAAAAAACCGAGACTTCCCCATACGGCCGGAATACGGACTTGACGGGAAATCCCACTTTGGGACCGGAAATGATTGCTGCCATTACGCCGGAAACGGCCTATGTGGCGCGGGGTACCGTATCTAATTTACGGCAGTTGAAAAGATTCATTAAGAAAGGGCTGGAGAATCAGGTTGCCGGGAGAGGCTTTTCCTTTATCGAAGCTTTATCCCTTTGTCCCACCAACTGGAGGACCAACGCAGAGCAAACCTGGAAGTTTCTTGAGAAAGATATGGCCCAGTATTTTAAAGTTGGCGAATTGAAGGCTCCTGCCGAAAAGAAGGAGGCGTAGGAATGGGTCAGGCCATAAAAATAGCCCTGGCTGGAGAAGGCGGACAGGGTGTACAATCAGTAGCTATGATTTTGACGGAGGCTGCTTATGAAGAAGGTCGCGAGGCCCTTTACATTCCTAATTTCGGAGTGGAACAAAGAGGCGGTGTTTCCGTTGCCTTTGTCCAGATCGCTGATCAGCATATCGAGGCTCCCAAATTCAGGATCGGAGACGTGGTTGTGGCTTTAAGTGACAGGGCGGTACGCCGGACCGGGCAGTATGTGGGGCCGGAGACCATTTTCATCTATGACAAAAGCATTACCGGGATTGAAGAGGATTTGCCGAAAGAGGCAAAACAGATACTGGCCATCCCGGCTATTGATGTGGCGAAAAAAGAATTTCACCCCCGGGTGTTCAACATTATTATCATGGGCGCCATTATCGGGGCCACAGGAGTTGTCAGTGAAGAGCGGGCCAGGGCTTCTCTTGAAAGCAAATTGGGTTATAAGTTTGAAAAAGATCCCAGTCTGAGGGAAATGAACTTCAAGGCTTTAACCCGAGGCATTGAATTAGTCCGGGCCGAGTTAAAGGAGGGGCAGTCATGACAGCGGTTTTCAAGCCCATCAGCATTAAAAACGGCAAGGCCATTTTTCATGTTTTCCCCGGCCTGTGCAAGGGTTGCGGCCTTTGTATCGAAAAGTGTCCTGTGGACACCATCGGCTGGTCGAACCAGCTGGGTGTTTACGGAACGCCCACTGTGGAACCGGGACATGGGAAAGACTGTATTGCCTGCAATATTTGTCAGTTGGTTTGCCCGGATTGTGCCATCTTGATTGAGAAAATCAAGTAGAATCAAAGGGATAGTACCTGTTTCGCCAAGAAGACAGGGATTTTGGAGGAAGAAATAAGAAGCGGGTTCGGGGAGGAAAGTTTGCTTTTTTCCGGGCCCGCTTTTTCCATGAATTGCATGTTGTGTTGGCCGGCTGAATATGATAGTATAAAACTTGCTGCCGCACATGATTTGCCAAAAACAGGCACAAATCATATCTTGACAACCGATTGAGTATGTAATTAAGATGAAAGTCCGCATCAGATTTGGCAGCAAGAGGGCATAAATGATCTTGACAACAGTTCATGGCTCATGCTAAAATCACAACTGTTGCGGTCTTGGTCTTTGAAAACTGGACAGTGGTAAATAAGCGCTTGATGTAGGCTTCAAGGAGCCAAAATCAAACCCGTACAGAGAGCGTTCTTGTGATGAAAGGACGCAAGCAGTATAAATTTTACGGAGAGTTTGATCCTGGCTCAGGACGAACGCTGGCGGCGTGCCTAACACATGCAAGTCGAACGGTTCAGTGTTCAGTCATCAGTTTAACTGACGACCGACATCTGAGCAGTGGCGGACGGGTGAGTAACGCGTGAACAACCTACCCTTAAGCCCGGGATAACTTCGGGAAACCGAAGCTAATACCGGATATACTTAATCCAAGGCCTCTTGATTAAGGAAAGGAGACTTTCAGTCTACCGTTTAAGGATGGGTTCGCGTCCCATTAGCTAGTTGGTGAGATAACAGCCCACCAAGGCGACGATGGGTAGCCGGCCTGAGAGGGTGATCGGCCACACTGGGACTGAGAACGGCCCAGACTCCTACGGGAGGCAGCAGTGGGGAATATTGCGCAATGGGGGGAACCCTGACGCAGCAACGCCGCGTGAGCGACGAAGGCCTTCGGGTCGTAAAGCTCTGTCATGAGGGAAGAAGTCTCTTTATAAAAAGAGGTGACGGTACCTCAAGAGGAAGCCCCGGCTAACTACGTGCCAGCAGCCGCGGTAACACGTAGGGGGCGAGCGTTGTCCGGAATCACTGGGCGTAAAGGGCGTGTAGGCGGCTGATTAAGTCAGTTGTAAAAGGCTGCGGCTTAACCGCAGAAGTGCAATTGAAACTGGTCAGCTTGAGGGCAAGAGAGGAAAGCGGAATTCCTAGTGTAGCGGTGAAATGCGTAGATATTAGGAGGAACACCAGTGGCGAAGGCGGCTTTCTGGCTTGACCCTGACGCTGAGGCGCGAAAGCGTGGGGAGCAAACAGGATTAGATACCCTGGTAGTCCACGCCGTAAACGATGGGTACTAGGTGTAGGAGGTATCGACCCCTTCTGTGCCGCAGCAAACGCATTAAGTACCCCGCCTGGGGAGTACGGCCGCAAGGCTGAAACTCAAAGGAATTGACGGGGGCCCGCACAAGCGGTGGAGCATGTGGTTTAATTCGACGCAACGCGAAGAACCTTACCAGGACTTGACATCCCTTGACGGTGCTGGAAACAGCATTTTCCCCTTTGGGGACAAGGAGACAGGTGGTGCATGGTTGTCGTCAGCTCGTGTCGTGAGATGTTGGGTTAAGTCCCGCAACGAGCGCAACCCCTACCTTTAGTTGCCATCACGTGAAGGTGGGCACTCTAAAGGGACTGCCGGTGACAAACCGGAGGAAGGTGGGGATGACGTCAAATCATCATGCCCCTTATGTTCTGGGCGACACACGTGCTACAATGGCCTGTACAGAGGGTAGCAAAGCCGCAAGGTGGAGCCAATCCCAAAAAGCAGGTCTCAGTTCGGATTGCAGGCTGCAACTCGCCTGCATGAAGCCGGAATCGCTAGTAATCGCGGATCAGCATGCCGCGGTGAATACGTTCCCGGGCCTTGTACACACCGCCCGTCACACCACGAAAGCTGGCAACACCCGAAGCCGGTGGCCAACCGTCTGGAGGTAGAGGTTGAGTTAGAGGTTAGTAGTAAGAAGGGATTTACCAGGAATCCCAACGAGATCCGACCTACAACATCCAACTTCCAACCTCCGGATAGGGAGCAGCCGTCGAAGGTGGGGCTGGTGATTGGGGTGAAGTCGTAACAAGGTAGCCGTATCGGAAGGTGCGGCTGGATCACCTCCTTTCTAAGGAGTAACCAGGAGCTGGTAGCTAATGCCATCAGCACCATAAATACTCCAGGTCGAAGACGCGAGGAACCACTGTCTGGTTTTCAAGGACCAAAAGCCCTTGAAAAAACTGCTCTTTGAAAACTGAATAGCGAAGCAGGAGAACGCTTTAAGGATTCATCAAGAAAAGCGAAGAACAAGACCAAAAAAGGTCAAGCTAATAAGAGCGTACGGTGGATGCCTTGGCGCTAAGAGGCGAAGAAGGGCGTGGCAAGCTGCGAAAAGCTTCGGAGAGCCGCAAGCAGGCTTTGACCCGGAGATACCCGAATGGGGCAACCCGGCGGAACTAATATTCCGTCACCCTGTGCTGAACAAAATAGGCACAGAGGAGCGAACCCGGCGAACTGAAACATCTAAGTACCCGGAGGAAAAGAAAGAAACCTCGATTCCCCCAGTAGCGGCGAGCGAACAGGGAAGAGCCCAAACCTGTCTGGAGGTTAGAGGCTGGAAATTGGAGATCAGAATCCAACATCCAACTTCCAACCTCCAGATGGGGTAGTAGGACCCTCAAGACGCCTTTAATACCTTTAGCCGAAGCGGGCTGGAAAGCCCCGGCACAGGCGGTAACACCCCGGTAGGCGAAAAAGGTAAAGAAGGCAGAGGGTATCCTGAGTACCACGGGGCACGAGAAACCCCGTGGGAAGCAGGGAGGACCACCTCCCAAGGCTAAATACTACTTAGCGACCGATAGTGCACAAGTACCGTGAGGGAAAGGTGAAAAGCACCCCGGGAGGGGAGTGAAAAAGTACCTGAAACCGTATGCTTACAAACAGTCAGAGCCGGGCACTTACTCAAGTGTTCAGTAAAGAAGAACCACAAATGATCACACATGACATAACAAGAGTCGAAAGAATACTGAGCACTGGAGCAAGTGCCTGGTGATGGCGTACTTTTTGTAGAACGGGCCGGCGAGTTACGATAGCAAGCAAGGTTAAGCGGAAGCGGAGCCGTAGCGAAAGCAAGTCTGAAGAGGGCGTCTAGTTTGCTATTGTAGACCCGAAACCGGGTGATCTACCCTTGGGCAGGGTGAAGCGAAAGTAAAATTTCGTGGAGGCCCGAACCGACCGACGTTAAAAAGTCGGCGGATGACCTGTGGGTAGGGGTGAAAAGCCAATCGAACCCGGAGATAGCTGGTTCTCCCCGAAATAGCTTTAGGGCTAGCCTCAAGGCGAGATTAACGGAGGTAGAGCACTGACTAGGCTAGGGGCCTTACCAGGTTACCGAACCTTCTCAAACTCCAAATACCGTTAATTATCCTTGGGAGTCAGACTATGGGTGACAAGATTCATAGTCGAGAGGGAAACAGCCCAGACCGCCAGCTAAGGTCCCCCAGTACGGACTAAGTGGAGAAGGATGTAGAGCTGCTCAGACAACCAGGATGTTGGCTTAGAAGCAGCCATCATTCAAAGAGTGCGTAATAGCTCACTGGTCAAGTGGCTCTGCGCCGAAAATGTAACGGGGCTCAAGTCCGTCACCGAAGCTGCGGATTCCGTCGAAATTTTAATATCTTCAAATACTATTTATCACCCAGGAGTTACATTTTTGCCGAAAACAACCATACATTTCAATCGAAGTTTTCGGCCAAATGTTTCTTTAGGGGCGAAAGTCCGAAAAACCTATGTTGAAGATATTAAGATTTCGACGGAGTGGTAGGGGAGCGTTCCCAATGGGCGGGAGCAGTACCGTAAGGAGCTGTGGACTGTTGGGAAGCGAGAATGCCGGCATGAGTAAGCGAAAAAAGAGGTGAGAATCCTCTTCGCCGAAAACCTAAGGTTTCCTGGGGAAGGCTCGTCCGCCCAGGGTAAGCCGGGACCTAAGCCGAGGCCGAAAGGCGTAGGCGAAGGACAATCGGTTGAGAATCCGATGCCACCTAAAGACCGCTTGAGGAAGGGGTGACACAGGAGGGTAGGCCAAGCGCACCGTTGGTTGAGTGCGTCCAAGCCAGTAGGGAGCAAGACAGGCAAATCCGTCTTGCAAAATCCCGAGAGGTGACGGGGAGCGAAACAAAGTAGCGAAGTGGCTGACCCCAAACTGTCAAGAAAAGCCTCTAACGAGGAATTTAGGTGCCCGTACCGTAAACCGACACAGGTAGGTGGGGAGAGAATCCTAAGGCGCGCGAGAGAACCTTCGTTAAGGAACTCGGCAAATTGACCCCGTAACTTCGGGAGAAGGGGTGCCCCGCTAGTGTGGAATCGAAGGGAGGGTATAATAATCCTCCTGACCGAAACTGCATGAGGGGGCCGCAGAGAAATGGCCCAGGCGACTGTTTAGCAAAAACACAGGTGCCTGCTAAATCGTAAGATGAAGTATAGGTGCTGACGCCTGCCCGGTGCTGGAAGGTTAAGGGGAAAAGTGAGAGCTTTGAACCGAAGCCCCAGTAAACGGCGGCCGTAACTATAACGGTCCTAAGGTAGCGAAATTCCTTGTCGGGTAAGTTCCGACCCGCACGAAAGGCGTAACGATCTGGGCGCTGTCTCAACGAAGGGCTCGGCGAAATTGTAATACCGGTGAAGATGCCGGTTACCTGCGACAGGACAGAAAGACCCCGTGGAGCTTTACTGTAGCCTGACATTGGGTTTTAGTATTAAATGTACAGGATAGGTGGGAGACTTGGAAGCGAAGCCGCCAGGTTTCGTGGAGTCACCGGTGGGATACCACTCTTTTAGTGCTGAAATTCTAACCAGAGGCCGTGAACCGGTCTTGGGACATTGTCAGGTGGGCAGTTTGACTGGGGCGGTCGCCTCCCAAAAGGTAACGGAGGCGCCCAAAGGTTCGTTCAGGATGGTTGGAAATCATCCGTAGAGTGTAAAGGCAGAAACGGACTTGACTGCGAGAGAGACATCTCGAGCAGGGACGAAAGTCGGGCTTAGTGATCCGGCGGTTCTGAGTGGAAGGGCCGTCGCTCAACGGATAAAAGCTACCCCGGGGATAACAGGCTTATCTCCCCCAAGAGTCCACATCGACGGGGAGGTTTGGCACCTCGATGTCGGCTCATCGCATCCTGGGGCTGTAGTAGGTCCCAAGGGTTGGGCTGTTCGCCCATTAAAGCGGTACGTGAGCTGGGTTCAGAACGTCGTGAGACAGTTCGGTCCCTATCCGTCGCAGGCGCAGGAAACTTGAGAGGAGCTGTCCCTAGTACGAGAGGACCGGGATGGACAGACCGCTGGTGTACCAGTTGTCCCGCCAGGGGCACAGCTGGGTAGCTATGTCTGGCCTGGATAAGCGCTGAAAGCATCTAAGCGCGAAGCCACCCTCAAGATGAGGTTTCCCATCGGCACTAATTTTAGTGCCGGGTAAGACCCCTGGAAGACTACCAGGTAGATAGGCCGGAGGTGTAAGGGCAGCAATGTCTTTAGCTGACCGGTACTAATAGGTCGAGGGCTTGACCTTAAACAATACCAACACTTTTACCAGATGAATTCTTAAAGAGACGCTTCGCTATTTAGTTTTGAAAGAGCAAGAAAAACAAAAATACCCCCTTGGTGATTTAAGCGGAGAGGACCCACCCGTTTCCATTCCGAACACGGAAGTTAAGCTCTCCAGCGCCGATGGTACTGGGGTGCGCCCCGGGAGAGTAGGTCATTGCCAGGGGGGTTGTTTTTTTATGAAATCTTTTATGAAATATTTTAAGCCAGAGCAAATTGCCCTGGCTTTCTCTTTACCCGTTACTGGCACGGGATCCATAGGACTGTCCTTCACAAATGACATTCAAGTTAGGTCTGACCAATGGAGGGTAGATTTGCACAGGAAGTAGGATGTCACTTACACTCCTATCACTGGTTGCAGCATTTCAATACACACTTGGTCCGGAACTTCCTGCACCAGGGTAAATATGATAAAATATTGAAAAACCTTAAAGGGACAGGAGAATCAATGGATCCGATTTTGGTGGCAATTTTACCGGGACTGACCGGCTATCCGGAAGGACTTCAACTACAAAGGCAGTTACTGTCCTTAAGACAGCAAAAGAAAATCCAAGATATTTTATTGTTATTGGAACATCCGCCGGTGCTTACCCTGGGGAAAAATGCCGATGAAACTCATATTCTTTTTTCCCCGGCGGCTTTGGAGGATCAGGGCATCAAAGTCTACGGGACGGATCGGGGCGGCAATGTTACTTACCACGGCCCGGGGCAAATTGTGGGTTATCCAATCATACACTTAAAGGAAAACGGGATCAATGTGAGGAAATATATTTGGCTGCTGGAACAGGTCTTTATCGATTTATTGGAAAAGGAATACGCCCTGGAAGCTTGTCGGGATCCGGATTATCGCGGTGTGTGGCTGCAAAATCAGAAGATTACCGCCATCGGGTGTGCTGTGAAACACTGGGTAACAATCCATGGTTTTGCTTTCAACGTGAATACTAATCTGGAGCATTTCAAGTTAATCAACCCCTGTGGCATCACGGACAAAGGCATGACCTCGCTGCAGGCGATTTTTGGCTATCCCTTGGAGTTGGAGTTCAGTTCAAAAACTGATCATCAAATATTTCTGCCGCTGCTTTGCGAAGGAGCCTCAAATGATTACGGGGCAGGGGCTGCAAAAACTGATGGCATCTGATTTCAGCACCTTTGGTTAGAAGTCCCTATCATCCTGATGATCAAAATGAGTCGGCCATAAAGCATTAATTACCTGGAATGAGGACAAGCCCTTTGGAATAAAGACTTAGAGGGAAGGGGTGAGTCCGGTGCGGGTAATTATTATTAATCTCAGACAAGGATTAGGGAGGCTGGGTCCTTTACTGTTTGGCTTGGTGCTGATTAGTTTAATGGTGGGCCCCTGAGAGGGCCGGCAGAAGTTTTGGTGACGGTAATGTCGGGAGGTAATAAGCTGAAACCGATTTACTCGGTAGATACCCCCGAACCAAAAATTGCGATCAGTTTTGATGCTTGTTGGGGGGCGGAACATACTCCCACTTTGCTGGCTATTTTAAAGCAACATAATGTAAAAACAACTTTTTTCTTGGTTAATATCTGGCTGGATAAGTATCCTGAAGTGGCCAAGACCATTGTGGCCGAGGGACATGAGTTGGGACTGCATTCCGCCAGCCACCCGGATTTTGCCAAACTATCCGAGGAGCAAATGGAAAAAGAACTGCGGGAGAATAAAGAGGCCATTGAAAGAATAACCGGTTTTCAGCCCATTTTGTTCCGGCCCTCCTTTCGGCAGCTATAATAATACTTTGATCCGGGTAACCCAGAGGATGGGAATTCACCCCATCCAATGGGATGTGGATTCCCTGGACTGGAAGGATCTTTCCGCCCGGCAAATAGAGGAGAGGGTGCTGAGCCGGGTGAAAAAGGGCTCCATCGTCTTATTTCATAATAATGGGAAACATACAGCCGAAGCTTTACCGGGGATTATCCAGGGACTTGAGAGCAGGGGTTACCAGATAGTCCCTATTTCGGAACTGATTTATAAAGAAAATTATTACGTGGATGTGAATGGCATTCAAAGAAGGCAGCCGTGAATCTTTACAACCGGCTGGGCGGAAAAAGGCCGGGGTAGGGACTATTAGGTATAAAAAAAGACTTTCCTGTTCATATTATGAACAGGGTTTGTTGATTTAGTTGAATAAAAGCCAAACAGTTGGAACAAGTTATCCGGAAGAAGCGAACCCGACCTGTCAAAAGCGCCTCCCCCAGGCGCTTTTGACGTTTCTCCAGAAGATGAAAAACTATTTCCCCTTTCCCTGCTATACGCAAAACCTTTTTTTGTGCTACAATACCATTAAATGTGGGGAAAGTTGGTGCAGTCTTTGCTGGAGCTTGATCAGGCGGAAATTCCAATTATGGGGGCGGTTCTCCGGTACTCTGGCGGAGGATCCGGTAAGAATGCATATGCCCGGCCATAAAGGAGGCCGGGGAGTGGCGCAAGTGCTACTGGACTTTTTGGGAGAAGCTTCATTCCAGGCAGACCTTACGGAAGTGCCGGGACTTGATGATTTGCACCAGGCCAGGGGCCCTATCGGCCAGGCCCAGAAACTGGCGGCCGGGGCTTTTGGCGCAGAACAGACTTTTTTTCTGGTGAACGGTGCCAGCACAGGGATTCACGGGGCTTTGCTGGCCCTAGCCGGACCTGGCGATAGAGTTTTTCTACCCAGGCATCTGCATCGCTCGGTTTTTGCCGGCTTGGTCATGGCGGGAGCGGAACCGGTTTATCGTTCTTCCTTCCTATCACCGGGAGCTGGGTATGCCCCTTGGGGTTTCCCGGGAAGACTGGGTAGCCTGCTGGGACAGGCATCCCCGGGGAAAGGTAGCCTTTTTTGTTAGCCCTACCTATGAGGGAGTGGCGGCCCTGGACCGGAGGCTGATCCAGAGTGCCCGGGCCAGGGGCTTGATCACTGTGGTGGATGAGGCCCATGGTCCTCATTTCCCGTTTCATCCCCGGTTGCCCTCTCCTGCTTTGAGTTGTGGGGCAGATGTGGTGGTCCATGGCTCCCACAAACTCCTGTCTGCTTTTACCCAGGCAGGGATGCTTCATCTTAACCGGGGCCTTGACCCGGAAAGAATCAGGAGTGCTTTACGCCTCCTCCAGACCACCAGTCCTTCTTATTTACTCTTATTGTCTCTGGATGTGGCTCGTTATCAAATGGCCCGTCAGGGGGAAAAACTGCTGGATGAACTGCTGGAAATTGCCTCCCGGGCCCGGAGGGAAATTAATCGGATCAAAGGATTTCGTTGTTGGGGTAGAGAATTAGTCAATTATGAAGGGGTAACAGGTCTGGACCCGACCAAACTGGTCATTGATGGCCTGGAGGCGGGTTTTGACGGCTTTCAACTGGCCAGGTCCTTGCGGAAGGATTACGGAGTTCAGGTGGAGATGGCGGCCCCTTATTACATCCTGGCTCTGCTCAGTATTGGGGATGACCGGGAAAGGGTGGACCGGTTGATCGAGGCTTTAAGGGATTTGTCCGGAAGAAAAGAATTCTGTGCTGGAAAAGCATTCTTGCCATTTACCCGCTGGCGGCCGGTCTACCGCCAACTGTACCGGAAGTGGTTGTCAGTCCCCGGGAAAGTTACTTTGGACCCAAACGACATATTCCCCTGGACGAAGCCGCCGGTACTATTTGTGGGGAACTCTTGGTGCCTTATCCTCCTGGTATTCCTTTACTTTGTCCGGGGGAAAGGATCAGCCAAGAGATGGTGGAGAGGCTCCAAGAGCTCCGGCGGTTACCGGTGGACTGGCAAGGAGCAGCCCATCCGGCCCTGGAAACGGTGCAGATCTTAGAGGAATAGGATGGGGGAATGGTGATGACAGGAGTTTTCATTACTCTGGAAGGCCCTGATGGGGCGGGTAAAACCACCCAGGCCAGGATGCTTGCTTCCTATCTGGAAACCAGGAGAGAAGAAGTGCTCCTGACCAGGGAGCCGGGTGGGACCTTGATAGCGGAAAAAATCAGGGATATTTTGCTGGGAGAGACGGGGGAAAAGGTAGCACCCTTAACGGAGGTTCTTTTATACGCAGCTTCCCGGGCCCAGCATGTGGCCGGTTTGATCAAGCCGGCCCTGGCCAGGGGTGCGGTGGTCATCAGCGACCGTTTTATAGATTCCAGCATTGCTTACCAGGGTTACGGGCGGGGTCTGGATCCAGAATTGATCTGGGCGGTGAACCGTCCCGGGCTGGACGGGGTCCTCCCCCACTTGACCATCATCCTGGACGTGGAGCCCGGTCTGGGCAAGGTCCGTCTGGATCAAAGGAACCGACGTGATGGTCTTGATCCGGACCGGCTGGAAATGGAAGAAGAGGGATTTTCACAGCAGGGTTCGCCAGGGGTTTATAGAAATGGCAGCCCGGGAGCCAGAAAGGCTGTGCATCATCCCGGCTACCGGGACGGTGGAGGAAGTCCACCTGGCGGTGGTGGAGATAGTAAAGAGAAAGTTTGGTTTTGCTCAGGTTTAAGCAGGAACGGTGAGGTGGTCCGGTATGCTCACTTTCGAGGAGATCAAAGGACAGGAGACAGTAATTTCACAGCTGCGGCAATCCCTGTTAGAAAAACGGATTGGTCATGCTTTTCTTTTTTCCGGTCCTTCGGGAGTGGGGAAGGGGACCACTGCCCTGGCACTGGCTGCCGCCCTGAACTGCCTGGAGCCCCGGGAAGGAAGTGCTTGTGGTCAATGTTCCTCCTGCCGGCTCATGGAAGGGGGAAATCATCCCAACCTGTTCCGGCTGCTGCCCGGGGAATGGAGCATGAAGATCGAACAGATTCGCCAGCTCCAGCAGTCCTTGAGTTATAAGCGCTGGGGCAGTGGTTATAAGGTTGCGATTCTGGAAGGGGCTGAGGCTATGACTCCTTCAGCGGCCAACAGCATGCTGAAGATCCTGGAGGAGCCCCCTCCCGCCACCTGTCTTCATCCTGGTCACCGATAATGTTTCCGCTTTGTTGCCCACCATTGTTTCCCGCTGCCAGAACTTGTTATTTCATCAGCCTCAGCCAGTCAGTGCTGCAGGAGCTGCTAAGCGGAAGCATGGTCTTGAGCCCGACAGGAAGCTGAACTGCTGGCCCGTTTGAGCGGGGGCAGTATGGCCCGGGCCCTGGACCTTGGCCGGGAATGAGGCTTTTTGGGAGGAACGGCGGCTGGCCCGGGAATACTGCCGTCTATTAGAGGACGGGGGACCTTTGGGAAAGCCTGGAACGTGGCGGCTCCTTTGGGAAAAACGCCATAACCCGGGCCAGATCCTGGATTTCATGGAGACTCTGGCTGCGAGATTTGCTGGTATGGCAGCTCTGTCCCTCGGCCAGACTATTGATAAATTGTGATTGTGTGGAGGAAATAGCCATGGGCGATATTGCCCGGCAAATCTGCAAAAGGCCCTGGCTGAATTGCATCTGACCAGGCGCCGTCTTCACCAGAATGCCAATAAAAGGCTTGCCCTTGAGGTGATGGCTTTGAAATTAAGTCGGGAATTGCCGGCAGCAAAGGAGGTTACGGGTTGATCAAAGTAATCGGGGTTCGTTTTAAAACCGCTGGAAAAATCTATTATTTCGACCCGGGAGATCTTCCCATCCGGGTCGGTGATAGAGTCATAGTAGAGACAGCCCGAGGAGTGGAATTCGGGGATGTGGTGGCCGGACCCAAAATGGTGGAAGAGGACGAGGTGGTCTCCCCCCTGAAGAAAGGTGATCCGGCTGGCCACGGAGGACGACCTGCTCACGGTTCAGCTGAATAAACAGAAGGAGAAAGAGGCCTATGAGATCTGCCTGAAAAAGATCAGAGGAGCACGGCCTGCCCATGAAACTGATCGATGTGGAATACACTTTTGATGTGAGTAAGATCATTTTTTACTTTACCGCCGAGGGCCGGGTGGATTTCCGGGAACTGGTCAAGGATCTGGCGGCGGTATTTCATACCAGGATCGAACTGCGCCAGATCGGAGTCCGGGACGAGGCCAAGATGCTGGGGGGACTGGGCTCCTGCGGCCGGGCCTTGTGCTGCACCAGCTTTTTGGGCGATTTTGAACCGGTTTCCATCAGGATGGCCAAGGACCAGAATCTTTCCTTGAACCCGGGGAAAATCTCCGGCATCTGCGGCCGTTTGATGTGCTGCTTGAAGTTTGAAAACGAAGCTTATGAAAGGGCCCGGGAACTCTTACCGCCACCGGGCAGCAAGGTTAAAACTCCGAAAGGGCCGGGTCAGGTGGTGGAGGTCAACCTGTTAAAAGAGACGGTGCTGGTGGAGACTGCCAATCAGGAAAGATATGAGTTTGCGGCCAAGCAGGTCAGAAAAATCAAGGAAGGGAAGGAAGATCAGTCAGGCCAGAACTAGAGTTGACAGAGAGTCTGGATTGGGTAGGGGAGGGATTTCCCTTGAGAGTGACGCAAGCCATTATGGATCTGGAGGCACGCCTGGAGGCCTTGCTGGCGGAAGTACAAGCCAGTTGAAAATGCATGTATGTGCTCTGGAGGAGCAGAACCTGGAATTGAGAACCAAACTGTATGCCCAAAAGGAGGAGCAGGACGGGGCCTATGAGAATCTGACCAGGCTTTACGAAGAAGGCTACCATGTTTGCCCGGTACACTTTGGCCGTTCCCGGATTGAGGGAGAGGACTGCCTGTTTTGTCTCAGCTTCCTGCAAAAAGAACTTGCAGGAAGGAAGGGAGGCCAAATAGATGCCTTTCTCTGTTGGAAGAAGGGAAAAGGAAATGGATCAGAGGGGAAGTGTTTGAATGTCGGGCATACTCTACTTATGCGCCACACCCATCGGCAACTTGGAGGACCTGACATTCCGTGCTTTGAGAATTTTACGGGAAGTGGATTTGATTGCTGCCGAGGATACCAGGCAGACCAGCAAACTGCTCAATCATTACCAAATCAGCGTTCCTCTTACCAGTTACCACCGCTATAATGAGAAAACTAAAGGCGAAAAGCTGTTGGCCCTTTTAGATCAAGGGAAAAAAATCGCCTTGGTTTCCGATGCAGGCACACCTGGTATCTCCGATCCGGGCAGCCATTTGGTCGCCCAAGCGCTGGCAGCGGGCCACCGGGTGATACCGGTGCCGGGTCCTACCGCTCTTATTGCCGCTTTAACCGTTTCCGGCTTGGATACCAGGAGATTTGCTTTCGAAGGTTTTCTGCCCAGGACAAAAAAGGACCGCCTTGCTTTTTTGGCCGGTCTTCAAGAAGAAGAGCGGACGCTCATCTTTTATGAAGCCCCTCATCGACTGAAGGCTACTTTGGAGGCCTTGGAGCAGCTTTTTCCCCGGAGGAAACTGGCGGTGGCCCGGGAATTGACCAAGAAATTTGAGGAAGTGTTGAGAGGGACCCCGGGACAGCTGCTGGCCCATTTCCGCCAAATCGAACCCCAGGGGGAAATTACCATCGTCATGGAGGGTTGCCGGGCAGATGACTGCCCAAAAAAGGCAGGTGGGACAAAAGAGGAAGATCCCTGGCCCTTGATCAGGGAGTTGAAAGATAAAGGCTTGAGGACCGGGGAGATTGCCAGGGAAGTCTCCCGGCTGCTGGGCATCTCCAAGAGGGAAGCTTATCGGCTGGCCCTTCAGCTGGAAAAAAAGAAAAACATTCCCCATTAGGAGGAATGTTTTTCACATAAGCTTGTCCACTTTAAACGGCCTTAGCCGACATCGCTTTTGCGCATTCGTTGCACACATTCTTGCCTTTGAACACTTGTACGTCTTCCGCATTGCCGCAGAAAACACAAGCAGGCTCATATTTTTTCAAGATGATTTTTTCATGGTCCACATAGATTTCCAAAGCGTCCTTTTCGTCAATGCCCAAGGTCCTGCGCAGTTCAATTGGGATGACCACTCTTCCCAGCTCGTCCACTTTCCGGACAATTCCAGTTGATTTAATCACTTAACTTCTCCTCCCTTGTTTCAACAAGATTCGACATTCCTAATGTAAATGATACCAATGATTCCAGTAATAGTCAATAGTTTTTGCAAAATTCTTGGGAAAAAATGTATTAGTTTGTACCATAGGAAGGCAGAACTTGACAGCTTAAAAACCATTATTTACAATAAGGTCACAATAGTTGCCGGAAAAGGCCGGCTTTTTTCTATGCCGGAGGCTTTTCACATTTTTCAGGACGGAGGCTGTAGATCATGTCCAGAAAAACTTACTATGTAACCACACCAATTTATTACCCCAGCGACCGGCTGCACATCGGCCATGCTTTGACCACCACTATGGCCGATACCTTGGCGCGTTTTAACCGTCTTCTGGGCCATGATACTTGGTTTCTGACGGGTTCCGACGAGCACGGGCAGAAAATCCAGAGGAGAGCAAAGGAAGCGGGGGTTTCCCCCCAGGATTTTGTCAATGGGATTGTTGCCGGTTTCCAGGTGCTCTGGCGCAAACTGCACATTGAATACGATGATTTCATTCGGACCACGGAAGAGCGTCATCAGAAAGTGGTTCAGGATCTTTTCCAAAAGATTTACGATAAGGGGATATTTATAAAGCGGAATATGAGGGCTGGTACTGTACTCCCTGCGAAACCTTCTGGACCGAGCGGCAAAGCGAAGGAGGCAATTGCCCGGACTGCGGGCGGCCCTTGGAATTGCTGAAAGAGGAAAGCTATTTTTTCAAAATGAGCAAATATGCCGACCGGCTCTTGGAACATATTGAGAAGAATCCCCAGTTTATCCAGCCGGCCTCCCGGCGCAATGAAATGATCAATTTCATTAAGCAGGGATTGGAAGATCTGTGCGTGTCCAGAACTACTTTTGACTGGGGCATCCCCGTGCCCTTTGATAAAAAGCAAGTGGTTTATGTCTGGTTCGATGCCCTCACCAATTATATTTCCGCCCTTGGCTACGGCAGCCAGGACCCAAAATTCGACAAATACTGGCCCAGTGCCCGCCACCTGGTGGGGAAGGATATTATGCGTTTTCACACCATTATCTGGCCCATTATTCTCATGGCGGCGGATATACCCCTTCCCCAAGCGGTTTACGGGCACGGCTGGCTCCTATTACTGGATGAGGGCAAAATGTCCAAATCCAAAGGCAATGTGGTTGATCCTTTGGAGCTGATCGACAAGTATGGGGCCGATGCCATTCGCTATTTCCTTTTACGAGAAATGCCTTACGGACAGGATTTCTATTATTCGGAGGAGGCTCTGGTGAACCGGATCAACACGGATCTGGCCAATGACTTCGGCAATCTCTTGAGCCGGACCACTTCCATGATCGACAAGTTCTGCGGCGGATTGATTCCGGCCCCCGGCCAGGAGGAAGCCTTGGACCGGGAGATCCGGGAACTGGCTCTCAGCTTTCCTGGGCAGGTGGAGGAAGCCCTGGATGCTTTTGATTTTAGCCGTGCCCTCCAGGCCATTGGGAAACTGATCAACCGGGGCAACAAATATATTGAAGAAACCTCTCCTTGGCTTCTGGCCAGGGAGGAAAAGACCAGATCCCGGCTGGGCACCGTGCTCTACAACTTGGCTGAGTCTTTGCGCTTTGCCACTGTGTTGCTGTCTCCTTTTATGCCCACCGTACCGGAAAAAGTCTTTGGCCAGCTGGGGATCCTGGGGCGGAAGGATCTCTTGACTTGGGAGAGCGTTCAGCGTTGGGGAGCTTTGCCGCCGGGGATCAGGATTAAAAGAGGAAAACCTATTTTCCCCAGGATAGAATGGGAAGAAAAAGAGAGGGATTTAGTAGTGAAAGAGGAGAGAAAAGAAGATCCCGTCCCGGGAGTGGCCCAGATCGGTATTGAGGATTTCAGCAAGCTGGATTTTCGGGTGGCAGAGGTGATCCAGGGGCGGAAAGTGGAGGGAACCGATAAGCTCTTGGAACTGCGCCTGCGCCTGGGTGAGGAAGAAAGGACCATTGTGGCCGGGATTGCCCAGCATTACACAGGGGAAGAAATGGTGGGCAAAAAGATCATTGTGGTGGCAAACTTAAAACCGGCCAAAGTGCGGGGTATTGTCTCCCAGGGGATGCTGCTGGCAGCCAGCCGGGGGGAAAAGCTGGCCGTCCTGACCGTAGATCGAGATATTCCCAGTGGAGCGAAGGTGAAATGATCGCTCTGGCCGATACGCATGTGCACTTGAATGACAGGCAATACAATGATGATTGGGAAGAGACGGTGACCCGGGCCCAGGAGGCCGGGGTGGTGCTGATGATCAACGTGGGCTATGATCTGCCTTCCAGCCGGCGGGCAGTGCAAATGGCCCAGGGGAAAGACGGTCTTTACGCCGCCGTAGGCATCCATCCCCATGATGCCCTCACTTTAAACGAGGATGCTCTGGCGGAGCTGAGTTCTTTGGCTGGCCATCCCCGGGTGGTGGCGGTAGGCGAGATAGGATTGGATTACTACCGGGATTTGTCGCCCCGGGAGGTCCAGAGGAAGGCTTTTCGCCGGCAGTTGAGATTGGCCCGGGAAATGGGTAAGCCTGTGATTATTCACGACCGGGATGCCCATGGGGATGTATTGAAGATTCTCCGCGAAGAAAAGGCCCAAGAACTAGGGGGTGTCCTCCACTGCTTTTCCGGCAGCTGGGAAATGGCCCGGGAAGCTATTAAAATGGGCTTCTACATTTCATTTGCCGGCCCGGTTACTTATAAGAATGCCCGGCGGCTGCTGGAAGTGGCCCGACAGGTTCCTTTAAACCGTCTCTTGCTTGAAACCGACTGTCCTTATCTTACGCCGGAACCCCATCGGGGGCGCCGCAATGAGCCCCTTTATGTGGCTTTGGTGGCGGAAAAGATTGCTGAGTTGCGAGGAATGGACCTGGAGGAGCTGGCGGCGGCCACTCTGTCCAATGCCAGGACTCTTTTCCGGCTGGAGGAGTTGCACAGGATTTAATTGCCCGGCAGCCGGGCCTAAATAAGGGGTGGAGAGGGATGCGGATTGTCTTGGCCCCCGATTCTTATAAAGGCAGCTTGAGTGCCAGCCAAGTGGCTTTTTACATGGAAGAAGCCATTCGGGAGGTGGCCCCTTGGATACGGGTGGAGAAGGTTCCCATCGCCGATGGAGGGGAAGGGACCGTAGACGCCTTTTTAGCCGGCGCGGGAGGAGAAAAACGGAATCTCACCGTGACCGGGCCCTTAGGGGAGCCGGTGCAGGCCTTTTTTGGCATTCTGCCCGATGGGACCGGGGTCATCGAGATGGCAGCAGCTTCCGGGCTGCCCCTGGTGCCGCCGGAACGGCGCAACCCTTTAATCACTACCACCTATGGTACCGGTGAATTGATCAAAGGGGCCTTGGACGCAGGCTGCCGGAGGTTGGTCATCGGGGTTGGAGGCAGCGCCACCAACGATGGAGGCCTGGGCATGGCTCAGGCTCTGGGAGGGATTTTTCTGGACGGCTCCGGCCGCCCTTTGGCTTTTGGGGGAGGGGAGCTGTCCAAACTGGAAAGGATTGATCTGCAGGGTCTCGATCCCCGCCTCCGGGGGATGGAGATCCTGGTGGCCTGTGATGTGGATAATCCTCTCTGGGGACCGAACGGGGCCGCCGCTGTTTTTGCCCCGCAAAAAGGAGCCGATCCGGAAATGGTTTGCCGGCTGGATGAGGGATTGAAACACCTGGCGGATGTGATGCGCCGGGAGCTGGGCAGGGACGTGGGAGACCTGCCCGGTGCCGGCGCTGCCGGAGGGCTGGGAGCGGCTTTGCTGGCTTTTTTGGGAGCCAGCTTGCAGCCGGGGATTGAAGTGATGGCAGCGGTGACCGGACTGGAAGAAAAAATTGCCGGTGCGGATCTGGTGATCACCGGAGAGGGGAATACGGATTACCAGACCGCCCGGGGCAAGGCACCGGTGGGAGTAGGCAGGATCGCCCGTAAATATGGAGTTCCGGTAATTGCCCTTTCCGGGGGTTTGGGCCTGGATGTGGAAAGGGTTTATGAGGCGGGGCTGGATGCTGTTTTCAGCATTATGCCCGGTCCCTTGACTTTGGAGGAAGCTATGGAAAGGGCCCCGGAACTGCTAAAAAAGGCTACGGCAAATTTGATCCGGCTTTTACTGAAATGGCAGGAAAGAGAGGCAAGGTAGTCATGAGCAAATCTTGGAATGTCTATGTGACCCGCAGGATTCCCCAGGAAGCCCTGGACTTGCTGTCCCGGCATTGTCGGATGGAGGTGAACCCGGAAGACCGGGTTTTGAGCAGGGAAGAACTTTTGGCCAATGTCCGGGGCAGGGATGCGGTTCTCTGCTTGCTGACCGATCTTATTGATGGAGAAGTCCTTGATGCGGCCCGCGGAGCCAAGATTTTTGCCAACTATGCGGTTGGCTATGATAATTTGGATATTCCTGCAGCCACCCAAAGGGGAATTTGGCTTTCCAATACGCCGGGGGTGCTAACCGAAGCCACGGCGGAAATGGCCTGGGCTTTGCTTTTTGCCGTGGCCAGGCGGGTGGTGGAAGCGGACAATTGGAACCGGGCGGGAAATTTTCGCGGCTGGGGGCCCTTGGATTTTCTGGGGCAGGGAATAGGTGGAAAAACCTTGGGTATTATCGGCGCCGGCAGGATCGGCCAATGTTTCGCCCGCCGGGCCAAGGGTTTCGAGATGACTATTCTTTATCACAGCACCCGTCGGAAGCCGGATTTTGAAAAGGAATGCGATGCGGTGTTCGTGGATCTGGACACCCTTTTATGCCGTTCGGACTTTGTATCCCTCCATGTACCCCTCTTGCCGGAAACCCGCCATCTCTTGGGGGAGAGGGAGTTCCGTTTGATGAAGCCTTCGGCCATTCTCATCAACACTTCCCGGGGACCGGTGGTGGATGAAAAGGCCCTGGTCCGGGCTCTGCGGGAGGGACTCATCTGGGGAGCCGGTTTGGATGTCTATGAGGACGAGCCGGAGATGGCCCCGGGCTTGAAGGATCTGAAAAACGTGGTTCTTTGCCCCCACATTGCCAGTGCTACTTACGAGACGCGGACAAAAATGGGTTTAATGGCAGCGGAAAATATCTTGGCCGCCCTCCGGGGAGAAATCCCTCCCAATTGCCTGAATCCGGAAGCCAGAAGAGAAAAGCTTTGACATCAATAAATACCTCCTCATTTCACACTTCTTTGCACCTGGCATACAATGTATTAGTAAACCGAGCAGGTTTGAAATTCGAAGATAGAGGAGGAGGTAATCAATAATGCCCCAAGAAGATGTTCGGAACCAGGTAATCAGGTCCGGCATTTTACCTGTGGATGCTGTTACCGGTTTGCCCATTTGCCCCACCCCCACGGAAATAATCTGTCTGAAAGTTGACAAGGTGTACAATGAGTGCAAGCAGACCGATGTGAATAACATCCCCTTTAGGATTTCCCCGCCTAGGAATGCTAATTCTGTTCGCTGTGTTTCCGCCGCTGTAGAAGATGTGCGATGTGAAGTGGACACCGGCACGGTTACGGTCACCTTTGACTTGGTGGTCACCTTCCAATTGCTCCAGGGGAGTACCGTGGTGGCCACCATTACTGAACGGATTCAGAATGAGACCAAAACCGTCCGTCTGAGAAGAGCCGGTGAGAGAGGTCTTCAATGTGAGGTGGATATTTTCCCGGAATGCCTCCTTTGCTTTATTTCCGATACCAGCCCCGGGGGTTCGGTGACGGAGGTCACCTGCTGTATTGGCAAGCTTTTCTTGTTCAAGTTATTCGCTCAGGTTCAAGTCTTGGTGCCTTCTTTTGGCTTCTGCCCCGAGCCGCCGGAATGTGAGACTGTGGCCGGTCTTTGTCCGGATTTCAGCCCTGAGTGGCCTCCTTATCCGCCTCAGGTAGTTGACAATGACGGGGGAGAAAATGGGGGAGGATGTCACTGCGGATAAATTTTCATGAATTACTTATCCCGTTTTTACATGAAAAAGCCGCCCTTTTGGGGCGGCTTTTTACTGCAGAAACAGGATATAGGTTGCGATCAAGCCCAGGAAAATAGCTGCCAGGAGAAGGCTTAGGCCTACCGGAAAACGGTAGCGGTCCTCACTGTAGAGAATAATTCCGTCAACTGCTGCTTCCCTTTCCCCTCTTGCCGCTGCCGGCGATACTGCCCACAGCACTTTTAACGGCCCCATAAAGGGGTTGGCGAAATAGGGGGTGGCCGCGTGTAAAATGTTAATCCCGCTGGCATCCAGCCAGACTTTAACTTGTTTGAAAGCCAGGACAAATTTCCCGAACAAATAAGCCAGGGGTTTTCTGTAAAACCAGTCAAAATCCAAAGAAATGTTGGCCCGGGGCTCCAGTCGGGACAGATATAGCCAGAAAGCCACTCCTGTAGCCAGGAGAAGTTGGATATAGTTCACGATATGGTCAAGGGTGAAGGGGTTGTAGTCCATGGCAAAAGGCAGCCAATCGTATAATAGCTTCGGGTAAATGCCGTAAAGGGTGCAGAGAAAGGCTCCCAGGACCATGGCCACGTTCATGTTCAAGGGCAGCTGGACGGGCTTGAGGCCCCGGTCCTCGCCAAAAAACATGTAGTAAAATAGTTTTAAGCCAATACTCAAAAAAGTACCTACACTGGCTAAAGTTAAGAAGAAGTCGGCCAATTTTAGGCCCTCGGCGCCGGCGGCAGTGACGATGATGGATTTGCTGATAAAGCCGTTAAACAAAGGCGCTCCGGCAATGGAAAGGGCTGCGATGGCAAAGGTTATCACCGTTACTGGCATGGCCCGGGCAATACCGCCCAATTCGGTCAATTTTTCCCGGCCGGTGGCGTAAATCACCGCTCCTGCCCCCATGAACAAAAGGGATTTATAAAGGATATGGCTGAAGGCATGAGCGATGGAGCCGTTGAGGGCCAATCCGGTACCGATACCGACACCGGCCACCATGTAGCCCACCTGGCTGACAATATGATAAGACAACAGCCGGCGAATATCGTTTTCCAAGACGGCGAAGACGATCCCGTAGATGGCCATGATTACACCCAGGTAAAGAAGAAGCTGCACCCCTGGAAAGGCCCGAACCAGTACGTAAACAGCCACTTTGGTGGTGAAGGCGCTCAAGAAAACGCTGCCGGTTACTGTTCCTTCCGGATAGGCATCAGTCAACCAGGCGTGGAGAGGCGGGATGGCAGCATTGATGGCTACGCCGAGAAGTACCAACCAGAAAGCAGGGCTGTCGAGTCCGGTCAAAGAGCCCACCAATTGGTTCCCGCTTCCGATCAGCAACAAAACGCCGAAAAGCATTGAGTTGCCGCCTATCAAGTGAATTACCAGGTAGCGGAAACCGGCTTTCAGGGATTCGGTCCTGCCCCGGTACCAGATCAGAAATACGGATGAAATTGACATTAATTCCCAGAAGAAAAACAGGGTCAACCAATCACCGGCAAAGGTTACGCCCAGGGAACCGCCGGCATAGAGCAGAGCGGCCATCTGCTCGCCGGGTTTCTCCAGATGGAGGGCAAACATTGCTCCCAAAAAGGCCACCATGGTGAAAATCAAAGCAAAAACCAGGGCGGTGGCATCGGCATTAAGGACGATCAAATCATAGCCGATGAACTTGTGTTTAACTATTGTCCCCGTTTCTATTGATAGTACGGCAAGAATTGCAAGTAACGGGCCTCCGATGAAAGCAGCTTGCCGCAAACGGGTGGGAAGGATATAGACCAACAAAGCGGCAACGATTAAAATCAGGGCTGGATGAAAGCTAGTCATGGGTCTCAATCACCTTTTTTCGTAATATTGGTCGTCTCGCTGCAGAAAATGCTTGCCCAGCCATTTGGAAACCAGGATAAAGGCTATGCAGCCAGCCAACCCGAGAAGAATATAAAATCCAGGCACATAATGCCAGAAAGCCGCCCCCGGCTGGTGGTCTCCGCGGGTGGCGATGACGCTGAGGATAAAGGTTACGATAAATACTGCTCCGATTACTGTTTTAAGCCACTTTTGCAAGCTTATAACCCCCCTCCGGCCAGCCCGGCGCCCACAGAAACAATGTCTTTCACGGCCAGGACGGCCAGATCATAAAAATTAAGTCCAAAATTCGGGAAGCTGCCCAAGACCAGTGAAATAACGGCTGTAATGACTAAAGGATATAAAAGAGACCATTTGGCATCCTGGCGGACAGCCCCCTCCTGGCTGGGAGCAAAATAGGCATTATAGACGATAGGGAAGAAATAACCGGTAGTCAGCAGGGCGCTGACGATGAGAACCGCTATTATTATGGGTTGCTGTGCCTGCAAGGCCCCGGAACCCAGATTCCATTTGCTGACGAAACCGATCATAAATGGTGTGCCCACAATGGCAATTGACCCTAAAGTGAAGGCGGCCATGGTCAGCGGCATTTGCCGCCCGAGGCCTTTCATTTCGCTGATATATTCTTTGTGGGTGGTAGCATAGATGGCCCCGGCACAGAAGAAAAGGGTGATTTTCATGAAAGCATGGGCCACGATGTGGAACATGGCGCCTACTAAAGCCAGAGGTGTGGCGATAGCCGCACCCAGGACCACATAGGAGAGCTGGCCAACGGTGGAGTAGGCCAGACGGCGCTTGAGACCGTCCTCGGAGAGGGCCCGTACAGATGCCAAAATGATGGTAATGGCAGCCAGCCAGGCCAGCAGAGTCCCTACTCCCATGCTCCTGATCAAGTCCGGGCCGAAGACAAAGCCGGCTATGCGCACAAAGCCAAAGGCACCGGCTTTCACCACTGCCACCGCATGGAGGAGGGCGCTAACCGGTGTGGGCGCCACCATGGCGGTAGGCAACCAGTCGTGGAAGGGCATGACGGCGGCTTTAACTCCCAGCCCCAAGATAAACAGGATAAAGAGGACGTTAAGAGAAGCCGCTGAAGCTTTGCCGGCCAGAAAGCCCCCCGGCGAAAACTCGGCTCCGGGGGCGATGATCATCGTCCAGACCACCGCTGCCAGCAGAAATTGGCCGGCCGCCAGAGTATAAACCAAGTATTTGCGGCCCCCATCAATGGCCTCTTTAGTCCGGGCATGGATCACCAACGGGTAAGTAACAATAGTCAGGATTTCGTAAAAAACAAAGAAAGTAAGCAAGTTGGCTGAAAGAGCAATACCAACGGCAGCCGACAAAGCGACAGCAAAGGCCGCATAATAACCGGTTTCATGACCGTATTGGAGAGACCGCATGTAACCGATGTTATAGACTGAAGTCAAAATCCACAAAAAAGAGGACAACAAAGCAAACAGCAGTCCGAAGGCATCGGCACGCAAGTGTAAAGCTACCCCCGGGGCAAGATTTAGAGGGGCGGTCTCAATTATTTGCCCGGCTAACACGGCCGGCAGCATGGAAGCAATAATGACGAATTTACCCACTGCGGCCAGCAAAGTGATGGATTCCCTTACGTTCGGGCGCCGGTCATTAGCCAAGATCAAAACTGCAGCAAGAAGTGAGATCAATACTGCCCAGAGCGGGCGGTTGGCCATCAAAAATTCCGTAATCATTAGAGCAACCCCCAAGGAAGCGCAAACTGGATTAGGTTTGCAACAATTTTTTCACTGAAAACACCCGCGGTCAAAATGCCAATACCTAAAATGACGATAGGTACGAGCATGGCGGGCGGCAATTCCCATCTGCCGGGTATAGCCTTGTCTTCTTTTTCCGGTTTGTCCGTCTCTTCAACCGGATCAGGCTGCCGTAAGTAAGCGAATTCGATTACCCGGAAGAAATAAACGGCAGTCAGCAGGCTGCTGGCAATCAACACGGCCACATATCCCCAGGCTCCCGCTTCAATAGAACCCAAGACCAGGTAAAGTTTGCTGAAGAATCCCGCTGTTGGGGGCAAACCGATCATGGACAGAGCGGCCACAATAAAAACAGCCATGGTCCAAGGCAGGCGTCGGCAGATCCTGGCCAACTGGTTGATATCGCGAATGCCGGTCTTCCAGGCTATACTTCCGGCGATGAGGAATAGACAGCCCTTGGTAATGGAGTGGTTTAAAATGTGGAGCAGGGCCCCATAAATGCCCATGGTATTGGCTAGAGCTAGACCCAGGGCAATGTAGCACATTTGAGCCACGCTGGAGTAGGCCAGCATCCGCCACAAGTCTTTTTGGGCAATGGCCATAATGGATCCAAAGAGAATACCGGCAGCGGCCATCCAGCCCACCATATTGAGGGCGATAGTGGCCGGGTCGGCAGCTTGCAAGACAAAGAACAAAATTCGATAAAGGGCATAGGCGCTCACCTTAGCCATGACGGCAGCAATGAAAGCTGTTACCGGCGCCGGGGCTGAAGCATAAGCATCAGGCAGCCAGCCGTGCAGGGGAAAGAGGGCCATTTTGATGCCCAAACCGATGACAATCAAGCTGGTGGCGATGATTAAAGCGGCAGGGGCATTCACCATGGGCAGCAATTCGGCCAGGTCCGCCATGTTCAAAGAACCCGTAAGGGCGTAAAGATAACCGATACCCAATAGGTAAAGGCTGGCGGCCGCCGTACCGATTAATAAATAACGATATGCACCCACAGTTGCCTTGCTGCCTCCGTAAGCTATTAAAGCGTACCCGGCCAGGGATGTGATTTCCAAAAAAACATAGAGGTTAAAAACGTCCCCGGTAACCGCCATGCCCAATAGGCCCGCGACACACAAGAGGTAAAGGGTATAGAAATAGCCTTTTTCCTTCCCTGCTTTCGGAGCCAAAAACGGGCTGGCATAAATCAAAACTAAGAAGCCGAAAAAGGAAACCAGGGCAGCTAAGCCGCCGGAAAGAGGATCGATCACATATTCAATTCCCCAAGGGGGAGCCCAACCGCCAAAATGGTAATGCCAAGGCCCTTCATTCAGGGCCACATTTAAAGCACCTACAGAACTGGCAAAAGCGATTAGCAGAGCTGCCAAGGCGGTTATGCGTGCCAATACAGGCGATATTCGCGTCATGATTGGCGTAAAAAGGGCAACAGCTAAAGGTGCAATAACAATTAACGCTGGCATATGAGCTGTCACTGGCGCATCTCCTTTAATACCTCAGGTTCTTCTAGGCTACCGTAACGGTGGTAAATGCGATAAAGCATGGCCAGACCTACACCGGTAGTGGCAACTCCTACCACAATGGCAGTGAGCATCAGGGTATGGGGCAGGGGGTTGGCGTAAGCGCTGACCGTCCCCAGTTTTTCTCCCACCAGAACCGGTATATTGCTGTCCAGCTTTTGGCCTAGATTGAGGTAAAATAGTATTATGGCAACTGAAACCACATTCAAAGCCATGAGTTTTTTTAACAGATTCTCCGTGGCGATTAAGCCATAAAAACCTACCAATAATAAGATAGTAATGAAAATATAATTAAGATGGCCTGTGGCGGCAGTTAACATGGTCCTACTCTTCCCTTCCAATGAGCAAATTAAAAATCACAATAAAAGTTCCTGCCACACCAAGAGTAACCCCGGCTTCGATGCCCAGGGTTCCCCAGGCGCGTATTTTTGGCGGGATTTCCCCAAAGGGAAGCACTCCGTAATCCAGATAATTGCCTCCCCAAAGCATGGCTGCAATGCCAATCCCCGCATAGATAAAAGCTCCGGCGGCAGCTACCAACAGGGCGGTTCCTTTCGAAATGCCCCAGTTCACATTGTCTCCTTGGACTAAATTTATCAAAAGCACACTGGCGGCAAAAACCACTCCCGACTGGAATCCGCCCCCCGGGCTGTAATGTCCATGGATCAAAACATAGACGCCGTAAACCAGATAAAACGGGATCAGCATTCGAATGGCTGTGTCAAGAATGGTGCTTCCATACTGCTTGCGCACGAATCTCCCTCCCCGGCTTATCTTTGCTTTTCTTTTCTTCTTCTATTGGCTTCGATGATTAGCAAGCAGGCTGCTCCCGCCGTAAAAATAACCGTGGTTTCACCCAGGGTATCATAACCCCGGTAGTCGGCCAACACGGCGGTCACCATATTCAGGGCCCCTGTTTCTTCATATGCCATCTCTATATAACGGGGCGAAACGTGGGTTGAGGGAGGTGAATTCAAGTCGCTGGTAGGGGCCAGCTCCAGCAGCCCATAAGAAAATAAGACTACCAGCAGCAACAAAACGAATACCGTTACTTTTTTCATCAGGAAGTCCCTCGCTTAGTCCGATATACAACTGTGACATAAAATATGGTGGTTAGACCACCGATCACCACCTCGGTGAAAGCCACATCTACAGCCATCATCAAGGTGTAAAGAAAGGCTGCAAAAAAACTGAAAAAGCCAAACATGATGACTGATACTAATAGGTCTTTAGTGATAAAAGCAGCAGTTGCACTGGCGATTAACAAGACAAGAAAAAGCAGTTGAATCAATCCCATTTAGGTTCAGCCTCCCCCTGAGGTTTAAGTCCCGCCCGGTAAGCAGCACGGATTAAAACATGGGTGGCTGTGGGGTTTGCTAAAAGCACAAACATCCAAATAATCAGCAGCTTCAGGCTGGTTACGTTGAAGCCCTGGTACACGATCAGGCCGGCCAGAGAGAGCAATAGACCAAGGGTATCGCATATGCCGGCAGCATGCAGCCGTGTATAAAAATCAGGCAAACGCACCAACCCAATGGCACCCACTATGAGAAAAAACAGGCCTGCAATCATCAAAAGTGCGGCAATAATATTAACCATTGAGGTCGCCTTTCCTTTCGAAATATTTACCCAGGATAAGATATGCAATCAGTCCCAGGGCAGCATAGGCAATAGAAATATCGACGAACATGTCAATCCTATTTTTCATGGCGGCGATGAAGAGCAACAATATAATGGCATCAACGCCCATAACGCCCAGGCCGATGATCCGGTCAAACACCGTCGGCCCTTGCCAGACGCGATAAAGGACGATCAGCATTTTTAAGGATATGATGGCAATCAATGACAGAAAGAAATAATACATGGCTCCAGGCTCCTTATCTCCTTTGCTTCAGCTTCGGTGGCTGAGTCTTTAATCCTGCTCACCAAAAACCAATCCCACTTTCCGGGGCATCTCTCCCTCCCCCTCTTCCGGGGCAAGGGATTCGGCGGCTGAGTCGCTGATTGCATGAACCAGGTAATTACCTCCCTCCATTTCTATGGTGATAGTCCCGGGGGTGAGGGTGATCGAATTGGCTAAAGTAAGGTGGGCTACCGGTCCGGGCAGATCTTTGTGGAATTTTACTAATTGGGGCTGGATCGGCAAGCGGGGATTTAAAATTATCTTAGCCACATCAATGTTGGCCAACACTATCTGCCAGACGAGCCAAGGAAAATAACCCAGGAGTCTCAGCCAGGGCAGGTCATATGCCGAGCGTAAAGGGCTGCCCTCCTTTGAACTGACAGGTACCCTTAGAAGCGGCATGGATACTGCGGCTGCTCCCAGGGCCGCAAAAAAACCGATGGTAATATACTTGGCTTCGTATTTACCGGACAATACCAACCAAAATGCAAATAGAGCCAAGGTTAAAAATAAGAAGGGGCCCAGCTTAGAACCGGCCCGCCTTCCAGTTTCAGTGGCCGTACTTCTTTTTTCCATTACATTCACCTCAAAAGGAAACTATCTTGTTTTTCATTGACAAGGAGTTTGTCCATTTTGCTAAAAACTCGTTGGAATTCGGTCAGATTTTACGCAAAATTTTTTGATCCATTCCCACCCCAATATAAAATTATCCAGGAAGCCGATGAAGCCCCGAGTTCCGCCTTAACTAATTACTATTCTACACTGGTTTTTAAAATCCTATCAGACTGTGTTTTTTTTTACTTTTTGTTTCATGCAGATCAATGCCCGGGAGATGAAAAATGGCTTGCCTTATTATTGCAGCATGATGAATGCGTCCGCCGGGTAAAATATACGGGCTGATGTGGGCATCAGCCCGTATATTTGATTTCGTGAATCACCTTAAAAAATACAAGGGGCGATGACCACATGGCCCAGCCGGGGGCCTCCGCGCCTTCCCGGATTTAAATGGAACGGACAAGGAATTGATAATTATTGCCAGTTATATTACAATATTATTGCGATAAAGTTAATAAATAACGAAATTAAGCAAAGGGGAGTTTTAGACATTGGCAAAGGAAGTATTCAAAGCAAAAGTGAATTGGAAGAAAGGGTTTGTCTGCACCGCTGATGCCAGGGGTTTTCAGCTCACCATGGATGAGCCCACTTATCTGGGAGGTACGGATCTGGCCATGAATCCGGTGGAAGTCTTGCTGTCGGCCCTGGGGGGCTGTCTCACCATCAGCGCTGCCGCCTTTGCCCCCGCTTGTAATGTGAGGTTGTTGGATTTTTCCGTAGAAGTGGAAGGGGATTTGGATCTGGATGGTTTCCTGGGGAAGAATCCGGAGGTGCGGAAAGGCTTTTCCCATATTCGCTACCGGATGTACATCAAGTCGGATGCGCCTGCCGGCAGCGTGGAAAAACTGGTGAAGATGATCGAGAAAAACTGTCCTGTTTCCGATACTCTGAAGGGGGTATCCATTTCCGGAGATTATCAACTGGAAGGAGTAGAATAACACTTCGGTGATCCGTCTGTCTTCGCCAGCTTTTATTGCCCCTTTAGCTCCTCCTTTCTTCCATGGGGGAAGACGGAAAACCCGGTTTTGAGCTGCGTTTATTTTTCCGCCATGGACTTTCCCTGTGGCCCGGCCCCTTCTTTGCTTCTGCTGCGAATTGTAGTATAGTAGCTAGTGCGGGATTTTTCAGCAGCTTCATACCCCAGTTGAGATTTTGTGCGGTTAAGGAGATGTTTTCGATGGCTTATCGCAGCAGAGCACTGGTCGTGGTAGCACTGACTATTTTTGTTGACGCTTTTATTTACGGCATTATTGTGCCGGTACTTCCCTTATATACGAAAACATTGGGATTATCATCCTTCCAGCTGGGCCTGATTTTTGCCGCCTACTCTGCTGCCCTTTTACTTCTATCCGTTCCTTTTGGGATTATTTCTGACCGGTTCGGCCGCAAAAACATCATGATCTTTGGCATGGCGGCCTTGGCGGTCACCACCGTCGCTTTTGCCCTGGCCAGGACTTTTCCGGCCTTGCTGCTCATTCGCCTCCTGCAAGGGGTATCAGCTTCTGTCACCTGGGTGGTCGGGCCTGCCCTTCTTGCTGATTTGTATTGTCCTGCGGAACGAGGAGGGAAAATGGGTTTGGCCATGATGGGGAATAATTTCGGCTTTCTCTTTGGACCGGTGGCGGGAGGCTTTTTATACGATTGGGGCGGTTACCAGGCCCCTTTCGCAGTTTCCGCTTTTCTCACCATTTTAGTACTGACCGCTGTAGTTCTCTTCATCAAAGAACCGGCCCGCAGGCAGCTTTCACAGCAGCAAATTTCATTAAAAGAACTTCTCCAGAATCGGATCCTGCTGGTGGGCTGCGGCATGATGTTGTTGGCGTCCGTGGGTTTTGGTTTTATTGATCCTCTTTTGCCGGGCTATTTTGCAGATAAGTTTGCTGCTAGCCCCACCACAATCGGCTGGTTATTCGGCGCTATTTCCTTCACCAGCCTGTTGGCTCAGCCCATCTTTGGACGATTATCCGACCGGCTGGGCCGGGTCCCGGTTATTGCGTTGGGCATCCTTACCACGGCCGTGGTTTTACCCTTATTGACCCTGGCTCCCAGCGTCAAAGGGAGCATGTTGGTGATGGCCATGTTGGGCGTCACTTATGGACTAATGATGGCCCCCATTTCCCCTTTGCTGGCCGATGCCATCACACAGGAGAATAACCAGACCAGCTTCGGAGCTGTTTTTGGCTTGAACAATACTGCCTTTTCCCTGGGTTATACCGCCGGACCCTTGCTGGGCGGGGCTTTTGTGGACCGCTGGCTTCTCAAGTACTTGTTCTTGACTTATGGGGTGGTATTGGTCTGTTATTTGCCCATTATGATAGGAGGAGCCAGAGGCCTTGCCCACCCCGGCGATATTAAAATAGAAGCAAAAAGATCAAGTTAGTTGACATGTTTATTAATGGAAATTTATAATTAAACTGATTTCACCGCCGTTGAGATTAACCATTAATATTTAAGGAGGGGGATATTAAATGCAGGATCAGTATAACCCGTATGATCAGGTGCTGGCCACGCTGGATGAAGCAGCGGCCATGTTGGGTTTGGAAGAAAAGGAATATGTTTTCTTGCGTTACCCGGAACGGGAATTGATCGTTTCCATTCCTGTGGAAATGGATGACGGGCGAGTGGAAGTATTTACCGGCTACCGAGTCCATCATAACGGCATTCTGGGGCCTTATAAGGGAGGCATCAGGTATCACCAGGACGTGAATCTGGCGGAAGTGAAGGCTCTGGCTGCCTGGATGACTTTCAAGTGTGCGGTGGTGGGCGTGCCTTTTGGAGGCGGTAAAGGCGGGATTACTGTAGATCCCACCAAGCTCTCCCAAAAAGAATTGGAAAGGCTAACCCGGCGCTACACGGCTGGCATCTTGCCTCTCATCGGCCCGGAAATAGATATCCCCGCTCCTGATGTGAACACTAATCCCCAAGTTATGGGTTGGATAATGGACACTTATAGTGCTTTTAAAGGTTATCGCGTACCGGGAGTGGTGACCGGCAAGCCGGTGGAAGTGGGAGGTTCCTTGGGCAGAAAAGAAGCCACCGGTCGCGGGATCATGCTGGTGACCAGGGAAGTCTTGCGGAAGCTGGGCATTTCCGTTCAAGAGGCTAGGGTGGCCGTCCAGGGCTTTGGCAATGTGGGCAGGATCTCCACCAAGCTGCTCCATCAGGAAGGCCTGAAGATTGTGGCCATCAGCGATGTTTCCGGGGGCATTTATTGTGCAGATGGATTGGACATAGCCGCCATCATTGACTTCATGGACAGGAACCCCGGCAAACTTCTGGATGCTTATCCAGCCGGCCCGGAGATCAAAAGGATTTCCAACCGGGAGCTTTTGACGGCGGATGTGGATGTGCTAGTTCCTGCTGCTTTGGAAAACCAGATTACCGGTGAAATTGCCGGAGAGGTGAAAGCCAAGGTGATTGTGGAAGGGGCCAACGGTCCCACCACCCGGGAGGGGGACCAAATCCTGCAATCCCGCAACATTGTGGTGGTTCCCGATATTCTTGCCAATTCCGGGGGAGTGATTGTTTCCTATTTTGAATGGGTGCAGAATCTCCAATCTCTGGCTTGGGATGAAGACGAGGTCAATAAGAGATTGGAAAAGGTCATGACCCAGGCTTTTGCTGCGGTTTGGGAAAAAGGGCAGGAAAAAGGAACTACTCTGCGGATGGGAGCTTATATGCTGGCGCTGGATAAGCTGGTCAAAGCCCATAAGATCCGGGGCATTTTCCCTTAAAATGCAAAAGGCCGGCACCTGTTTTCGGGCCGGCTTTTTTCGTTTTTAACAAATGTGTAGCCTTAGACCCCTGTGCCTGCCCTAAACAGTCTTCGGATGTCAGAGGTCGGTCATCGGTCTTAGGGTCATCCTGTTGGGTCTAAATCAACGGGCCGATGCGGGCATCGGCCCTACATTAATCCCGCAAATCACGTGAAAAATTTGTAGGGGCAAGGCCCTGTTCTTACCCGCAAGGGTCGGTACCCACGTCGGACTGTAATAAAGCCAACAAAACTGGTCCCTGATCCGGGAATTAGTTATAATGGGAAGAGAATTTGGGCTTGTTGAGCCGGGGGTGAAACAATGGAAGTCAAGGTGAAGCTTTATGCCTGGCTGGCCAAGTATAGGCCGGATGCGGAAGGAGAGTTTCCTGTGGAACTGCCGGAGGGAAGCACTGTTGCCGATTTGATGGAGGAGCTGAGGATTCCTCCCGGCAGTGCGGCCCTGGCTATTGTGAACGGTTCCCAGCAGAAAAAGTCCACGATCCTGCAAGATGGGGACGAAGTGAGCCTGTTTCCGCCGGTGGGTGGGGGCTAATGGGAAAGAGGGAGAGGAAAATGCGGCTTTTTATCGCCGTTGAACTGGCAGAAGAAATGAAAGATTATCTGTCCCGGATCCAGCAGGCCTGGCAAGAAGGTTGCAGCCGGGCTAATTTCAGCCGCCGGGAAAACCTGCATCTGACGATTAAGTTCCTGGGCGAAACTAGGGTAGAAGAACTTCCCTCCATTCAGGCGGCTATGGAGGAAGCGGCCCGGGCTACTGCTCCCTTTTCCCTCCGATTGGGAGAGCCTGGATTTTTCTCCCGGCAGCAGAAAAAGATTCTCTGGGTCGGTCTCCAGGGGGATCTGCAGGACTTGAGAAAGCTGTTTCATCGTTTGGAGGTTCATCTGGCGGAAAAAGGTTTTCCTAAAGAGAAAAGAGCCTTCAGCCCCCACATTACCCTGGCCCGGGAGGCGGTGCTCAAGGAGGGATGGGAAGAGCTTTCCCGGCGCCTCTGTTTGGAGCCGCGAATACTGCCCGTCACCCATCTGACTTTGATGGAGAGCAGCTGCCCGCAGGGAAAGCTGACTTACCTTCCTCTCTTTCGTTTTTCCCTCCAGGGCCCGGCAGGAAGCAGGGATTGTTAACCATGATTTTATTAAAGGTTGACAATCCCTGCTTTTTTCTCTATAGTGGAATAAACATGGGATCCGGAGGGTTGTTCATGCAAACAAAAAGCCTGGTATTGGCTGCTTTAATGGCCGGGGTCATGTCTATTTTGTCCCAGATCAGTATTCCTCTAGGTCCGGTGCCTATTACCCTGGCTGTTTGGGGGGTCTTTCTGACGGGAGGGCTGTTGGGCGGCCGGGGAGCGGCCCTTTCCCTGCTGGTTTATCTTTTCTTAGGGGCAGTAGGCCTTCCTGTCTTTGCCAATTTTAAAGGAGGTTGGCCGGTCCTGCTGGGACCGACGGGAGGATATCTTTTCGGTTATGTTATTGCCGGTTATATAACCGGGACCCTTTTTGAAAAAGCCGCGGCCCGTTTGGGGGAGCATCCTCTCTATTTTTTCGGCTGCACTGTTTTCGGCCTGTTTTTTATTTACTTATTGGGCATGGCCCAGCTTAAATACCTTTTGAATCTCACATGGATACAGGCTTTCAATGTGGGAGTGAAACCTTTTTTCGCCTTGGATTTGATGAAGGGAATCTTGGCGGCTTTGGTGGTGGTACCCATCCGCCGGAGTCTGCATGCGGCAAGCCTGCATTCTTCCTGAATGTGGGCTAATGTTTTCTAAAGATTAAGAAATAATTTATCGGAAAAGAGGAGGATATTTCCCTTGCAAGCAGAATAATACAAACTATTATTATTTTGATAATTGGAGGCGATTACATGAAATGGAAGTGTATCTGCGGCTATATCCATGATGGAGATGCTCCCCCGGAAAAATGCCCCAAATGCGGTGCTCCCGCGGAAAAGTTTGTGGCTGTGGAGGAAAAAGTGGCCAATTTGATCGACAGGGCCCGCTTTACCAACCAACTGCTGGCTGCTTTGATGAACATAGGGGAAGAATTGGAAACAATCGGTGAAGAAGGCATTGAGGATAATCTTGATCCCGGCTGCATTGACGTATTTACCTATGCGAGAAAAGCCGGGATAGAGCTGCGGCAGATGGCCAAAGCGGAAATCCAGACTCATGTCCAAAAGAGCAAATGGGGCTAGAACGGATAATATTTTACATAAATCAAGGAGGTATTAGCCGTTGAAAAAATGGAGATGCACCGTATGCGGTTATATTCATGAAGGCCCCACCCCTCCTGACACCTGTCCCATCTGCGGAGTGGGTCCGGAGGAGTTCGAAGAAATCAAAGAGGAAGCGGTTCAGGAAAAAGGGGAATCCATTCCGACAGGGGACACGAAAGAATTGGGGGCAGTGGCAGGAGGAAATGCCAGAGAGGCTATTTTCAAAATAAGCTACGGGCTGTATGTGATCACCTCCAAGAAGGATGACAAGTTTAACGGACAGATGGCCAACACCGTCTTTCAGATTACCAGCGAACCCCAGCGGGTGGCGCTGGGAATTAACAAGAATAATCTGACCCATGAGTTTATTCAGAGCAGCGGTGTTGCCACTATTAATATTCTGGGTAAAGGAAATTTTGCTCATATCAAGCGTTTCGGCTACCAAACGGGACACAAGGTGGACAAAATGGCCGGTTTGGCTTATGCCCTCAGCCCTGTCAACGGCTGCCCGGTTTTAACCGACAGCTCCGCTTTTCTGGATCTGAAGATCATTCCTGAAATGAGCGTGGATGTGGGGACCCATACTTTGTTTGTGGCTGATGTGGTGGATGGGAACATGATCAAAGACAGTGAGCCCATCACCTATTCCTTTTACCGGGCCAACCGGGCTAAAGCTCCCGAAAGACTGGAAGGAGATGTCCAGAATGTCATTAACACCTTGAATCTGGAATACGGCGCCACCCAGCGTTACCAGTACCAGATCAGGCAGATCAACAATCCTTCCATCAATGCCGCCTTGGAAGGCATTATGCGAACCGAAGGAGATCACGTGGAGCAGGCCTTGGCCTATCTCCGGGAAAAATTTCCCGGTAAGGGAACCGGTTTTGATCAGACCCTGCTGCATTTGCAGCTGAATTTGGAATTTGAGGAAGTAGCTGCGGCTCTTTATCGGCAATTTGCCAAGGAGGCGGAAAGGGAAGACCTGCGCCAGTCCTTCCTTTCCATGGCCCAGTCGGAAACGGGGCATGTGAATATTTTCCGGCAAATGATCGAAGCCATGGAAAAAGGCGAATATCCGGTTCTCTTTTACTGTCCTCTCTGCGGTTGGGAGCTGGATTATGGACGCGGGCCCCAGGAAGGTGAAGTCCGCCGCTGCGGCCGCTGTGGCAAATCCTATGCCCTGAAAATGGTTGACGGGGAATGGACCTTGATTGAAAGCTAAAGACTGAAAGAGATGAAGCCGGCCTTTAGGACAGAAAAAGGCTGGCTTTTTTGTTCAAATTTACATAGTTAAGAAAAAAAGGAGAATCCAAGCGGGAAAAGAAAATGTAGATTACTAAGAATGTAAATACCGGGATTGATTTGCTTTTAACAGCCAGGAGGGGGAGCAGTGATGGCCGGAGCTATTTCGAAAAGTATTTTACTGGTGACCAGGGGGAAGAAAAACTGCCAGATTTTAACCCAGGAGCTGGAGGACCTGCTGGGAGACCGGGTGGATGTGAGGGGTTACTGTGTGGATGATCCCCTGCCGCAAATTATGCCCGATATTGACTTGGTGGTGGCTGCCACAGAATCAATCCTGAAACTGTTTCCGGAAGAGCTGAAAGGCAAATACGATATAATCGTGGCCAGGAGGACCATTGATTTTGACAACCTGTACAAGCTGTTCAATTTACCTTCCAAACAAAAAATCATGCTGGTCAATGACCGGAAGGAGACTGCCGAAGAAGTCATTTCCCTGTTGTATGGAGCGGGCTTCGATCATCTCTGGCTCATACCCGTTTATCCCGAATTGCCCAATCCTCCCCGGACGGACATCGCCATTACTCCCGGGGAAAGCCACCTGGTTCCTCCTTATGTTACGAAAGTGATCGATATCGGCACGAGAAAAATCGACCTTTCCACCATGATGGAAATTCTCTTTAAATTTGACCTTTTGGATAAAAGAGCCAACCTTTTAGCAGCAAGATATATGAGCAACATCATCGATATCAGCCGGAAATTGTCCAACAGCCTGGCTGCCAACAAAAACCTGGTGCACCTGCTGGAAGCCATCATTCAGAGAATCAATAACGGCGTTATCGCCACCGACCAGGCCGGGAAGATTGTCATCTGCAACAAAATTGCGGAAAAAATGTTCGGCATCAAAAGGGAAGAAGTGCTGGGCCAAAATGCCGATGTGGTTCTGCCCAATTTAGAGATCAACAAGCCCATGAGCACCGGGAAAAAGGACGAAAATATTGAGAAGCTCTATCAAGACAAACACATTCTCATCAACAGAATCCCCCTGGAATACGATAATGCTATCAACGGAGCCGTCTTAACCGCTTATGAATTCAGCGAAGTGGAAAAGATCGAAAAGAAATTGCGAAAACATGTTTACTCCAAAGGACATGTGGCCCGCTATACTTTTGATGATATTGATGGAGATAACCCGGCGCTGAGAAAGCAGATCAGTAACGCGAAAAAATTTGCTTCCTTGGATATGACGGTGTTAATTGAAGGGGAGACGGGAACCGGCAAGGAATTGATGGCTCATGCCATCCACAACGCTTCCAAGAGGAAAAAGGGTCCTTTTGTGGCCATCAACTGCGCCGCCCTGCCCAAAGATCTGTTGGAAAGCGAGCTTTTCGGCTTCGAGGAAGGCACTTTCACCGGGGCCCGGAAGGGCGGGAAACCGGGTCTCTTTGAGCAAGCTCACCTGGGCACTCTTTTTCTGGATGAAATCGGAGAAATTCCGCCGGAGATTCAGGTGAAGCTGCTCCGGGCCATTGAAGCCAAGGAAGTGATGCGGATAGGCGGTGACGGCTTGATTTCTGTTGATGTGCGGATTATCGCTGCCACCAACCGGAACCTGAAATCCCTGGTCGCCCAAAAGAAGTTCCGGGAGGATTTGTATTTTCGGTTAAATGTTCTAAAAGTATATATTCCCCCTCTAAGAGAGAGAAAAGAAGACATTCTTCCATTGATGGACAGCATGCTTAGAGAATACGGCAAGTCAGTGGACGATTTTCTCACAGAGGAAATTCGCCGGCTGCTAATCCAGTATAACTGGCCCGGCAATATCAGAGAACTGAGGAATATCACGGAATTCCTCATTGCCACCGTCCCGGATGACAGAAAAGCGAGAGCATGTGATTTGCCCATCGACTTTCAGGTTCATCCTGATTATCAGTTCCCGGAGGAAAAGCCTGATTCCTTGGCGCAGAAGCTGGAGGAAAGCACTTATCTGCAAGAAGACCTGGCTATCTTGAAAATCATGTCCGATTTGGCCGATTACGGGAGGACTATCGGCCGGAGACGCCTGAAGGTGCTTCTGAATGAGGCGGGCATCCGGACCACCGAAGATAGGATAAGAACTAGATTAAAAGCGCTGGAGGAACAAGGGCTCATCAAGGTTTCCATCGGTAGATCAGGCTCCACAATTACGGAGAAGGGCAGGAGGATTGTCCAGGGAAACAGCCGGCTATAAAAAGTCTTTGTTTGGGACCACCTCTATGGGGTGGTTTTTTTGTTAGAGAAAATAGGGCTAAAACAGGGTATAAACGGGAGAACCAGGGGCAGGTCCCAGGGCCTGACCGAAACGGTTGTCGGTTGTCGGTCATCAGACATCAGGATTGGTGCCATCCTATTGGGTCCCAACTACATCGGGCCGGTGTGGGCACCGGCCCCTACATCAAATATGTAAATGGTGCGAACAAACCGTAGGGGGCGATGCCCACATCGCCCCGAAAAAACCATCCGCAAAAACGGGCTGATGTGGTCATCAGCCCCTACGCAGAACGGTTGTCGGGCATCAGACATCAGGATTGGTGCTATCCTGTTGGGCCCCAATTTCATCGGGCCGGTGTGGGCACCGGCCCCTACATCAAATACGTAAATGGTGCGAACAAACCGTAGGGGGCGATGCCCACATCGCCCCGAAAAAACCATCCGCAAAAACAGGCTGATGTGGTCATCAGCCCCTACGCAGAACGGTTGTCGGTCATCAGACATCAGGATTGGTGCTATCCTGTTGGGCCCCAATTTCATCGGGCCGGTGTGGGCACCGGCCCCTACATCAAATACGTAAATGGTGCGAACAAACCGTAGGGGGCGATGCCCACATCGCCCCGAAAAAACCATCCGCAAAAACAGGCTGATGTGGTCATCAGCCCCTACATTGATCCCGTAAATGGCGTAACAATTTGTAGGGGTAAGGCCCCGTCCTTGCCCGCAAGGGGCGATGCCCACATCGACCCGAAGGGTACGACACAGAAAACTGGCATAGAAATTGCTACCCAAGAATATCTGAGGCTGGAGAATATCTGTCAAAGATAATAAGGAAAAATAAAACACAATTCAAAAGGAGGCCGACAAATGGCAAAAGTAAAAATGACCCCCAGTGAAGCCATCGTGGAACAACTGGTAGCAGAAGGAGTGGAATACTGTGCCGGGATTGTGGGCTCAGCCTTCATGGATATGCTGGACCTCTTTCCCACCGCCGGCATCAAATTCATCCCCGTGCGCGATGAACACACCGCCGGCCACATGATGGACGCCTACGGCAGAATAAGCGGCAAAATCGGCGTCTGCACCGGTCAAAACGGTCCCGGTATCACCAACCTGGTCACCAGCGTGGCCACCGCCAACCATGCCCACACCCCCATGGTCATTTTAGGCCCCTCCGCCGGCAGCGCCACCGTGGGCTGGGACGGCTTCCAAGAAGCGGATCAGGTGTCCATCTTCAAACCAATAACCAAAGCAGCCTTCAGAATACCGCACCCCAGCCGGGCGGCAGACTGTGTCAGGACCGCCTTCCGGATCGCCTATGCCCAAAGAGGGCCCGTCTATCTGGATATCCCCAGAGACTACTTTTACGGCGAACTGGAAGACGAGATACTGCCGCCGGAAAAATACCGGGCCACCACCAAACAAATCCCGGACAAAGCCATTCTGGAAAAAGCGGCAAAAATTCTCGCCGAAGCCCAAAACCCGGTCATCATCTCCGGTAGAGGAGCAGTGGACGCAGACGCCATAGACGTCATCGCCCAGATAGCCGAATATTTAACCGCCCCGGTAGCAGTCTCCTACCTGCACAACGACGCCTTCCCCAGCAACAACCCCTTCTGGGTGGGCCCCATCGGCTACATGGGCTCCAAAGCAGCCATGAACTCCATCAAAGAAGCGGACGTGATCTTTGCCGTCGGCACCAGGCTCTCCGTCTTTGGCACCCTGCCCCAATACGACATCACCTACTTCACCGGAAAGCAAAAAATCATCCAGATCGACATTAACCCCCTCCAGATCGGCCGGAGGCACCCGGTAGAAGTAGGCATCGTGGGGGACGCCAAAATCGCCGCCCAAGAGATCCTGAACATCCTCAAGGCAAAAGGATCTAGACCCGTCAACCAAGAAAGGCTGGCTGCCATCAAAGAAAAACAAGAAGCCTGGGACAAAGAAATCAAAGAACTGGCCATGAAAGACGGCAACCCCATCAACCCCCGGAGAGCCCTCTACGAAATCGCCAACTTCATGCCGGAAGAAACCATCGTCACCACCGACATCGGCAACGTCTCCTCCACGGCTAATAGCTACCTGAGATTCACCAAGCCGCGTAAACACGTTGCCTGCCTGACCTTCGGGAACACGGGCTTTGCCTATCAAGCCGCCTTGGGCGCCAAACTGGCCAGTCCCGAAAGTCCTGTTCTCGCCATAGTGGGTGACGGGGCCTGGGGCATGAGCTTCTACGAAGTCATGACCGCCGTCGAACAAAACCTGCCCATCATTGCCTGCGTCTTCAACAACGGCGCCTGGGGAGCAGAAAAGAAAAACCAAGTCGACTTCTACAACAACCGTTTTGTGGGAGCGGACATCAAAGCCCCCAGCTGGGCCAAGATTGCGGAAGTCATGGGCGCCAAAGGAATTAAGATTGACAAGCCGGAGAACATCAAGGACGCCTTGGACCAAGCCTTCCGTTCGGAAGTGCCGGTGGTGCTGGAATTCATGGTAGACGGCAGCATCCTGGCGCCTCCCTTCCGGAAAGACGCCCTGGCTATGCCTACCCGCTTGCTGCCCAAGTATGCTCATTTGGATCATAGGAATTGGTAAGAAAACCGGAAATTAGTCGTGTATGCACTGAAGTAGGGAGTTGATACTGTTGACTGAAATAGAAGCTGTCATCGGTGAATTGGTTGGAAGGGCCAGAAGAGCCCAAAAGCAGATTGATAATTATACCCAGGAACAAATCGACCAAGTTTGCCTGTCGGTTGGCTGGCAGGTCTATAAGGACGACAATATTTCCTTATTGGCCAAAAGTGCCGTGGAAGAAACCCAGATGGGCGTTTACGAAGACAAGATCCTAAAGCACAAAGCAAAAGTGCTCAGTCTTTTAAGAGATTTGCGGGGAGCCAAGTCCGTGGGGCTGATCGAAAGGGATGAAAAGAGGGGCATTGCCAAGTACGCCAAGCCCGTGGGCGTGGTGGGAGCATTGACCCCGGTCACCAACCCCACGGCTACTCCGGCCAGCAATGCTTTGAGCATATTAAAAGGGAGAAATGCGGTGATCTTTTCCCCCCACCCGGCAGCCAAGAAGAGCTCCAAGCTGGTAGTGGACATGATGAGGGAAGGGCTGCAAAAAGTAGGCGCCCCGGAAGACCTGATCCAAGTCATTGCAGAACCTTCCCTTGATTTGACCAGGGAACTGATGCGACAGGTTGATCTGGTGCTGGCCACGGGAGGAGGTGCTATGGTCAAGGCGGCTTATTCCAGCGGCACTCCGGCTTACGGGGTGGGACCGGGCAATGCAGTGCAGATTATTGCAGAAGATGCGGATCTGGTTGATGCGGCGAAAAAGATTGCCATGAGCAAAACATTTGATAACGCCACTTCCTGTTCATCGGAAAACTCCATTATTGTGCACCGAGATATTTATGATGAATTCATGGCAGAGTTGAAAAAAAATAACGGCTATTTATGCAGCCCCGAAGAGAAGAAAAAGCTAAAAGCCTGGATGTGGGTACCGAACAAGAAGGGGCAAATAGCTCTCAATCCCCAGATCATTGCCCGGTTCGCTGCCAAAATTGCCCGAGATGCGGGATTTGCAGTGCCGGATCATATCAAAATGCTGCTGGTAGAAGGGGAGATGCCGGTGGCCGAGGATATTTTCCACCAAGAGAAGATTTCACCGGTTTTGACCGTCTGGAAGTGCTCCGATTTTTCGGAAGCGTTACGGATTCTCCAAGAACTGACGGACCTGGCCGGTACCGGTCACTCCTGCGGCATTCACACTTTTAAGCGAGGAATACATCGATTTTTTGGCGGAAAACATGAAAACCAGCCGGATCATGGTCAGGCAGCCCCAAGCCCAGGCCAATGGAGGGAATTTCTTTAATGGGATGCCGGCCACCGTTACTCTCGGATGTGGTACCTGGGGCGGCAATATCACCACGGAGAACATCAATTACCGTCATTTTATCAATGTGACCTGGGTATCAGAGCCCATTAAGCCGGAAAAACCTGCCGATGAAGAGATTTGGGGAGAATTCTGGGCTAAGTATGGAAATGATTTATCACGCCAGGTAAAAGGGGGCAGGGTTCTCAGCGAAAAAGGGGGTTAAATGGGGAAATGCCCCCAGCTTTCCCCTAAAATCCTCCCCTTTTCAGTTCCATTAACACTCGTTGAAGCTTAATCCATAGATGCTGCTCTGGGATCCTATTCAGCCGCATAATGCTGGCGCTAAATACGTGGGCGTGCGTGTAAATGTTTTGGAATCAAATTTGCTAAATAATAGGAGAGCAGATAAAAAGGTGAAACAGATATAAACGTGCTGTTTGAAGGAGGAAAAAATGGCTATTAATCTGGAACAAGGTCCATGGAAAAAGGATCACTGGTGGGTCAGTCACTTCAACTTTGAAGAAAGTGTCAGGAAAAATTTAAGGCTGCCGCAAACCGTTGCTATCCATGATTCAACCCTTCGGGATGGGGAGCAGGCGCCCGGTGTGGTTTTTAGTAAAAGCCAGAAGCTGGAGATAGCGAAGCTCTTGGATAAAGCGGGAGTCCAGTATATTGAAGCCGGATTCCCCGCTGTATCAGCCAATGATCAGGAAGCCCTGGCGGCTGTCTGCGCTGCCGGCCTCAAAGCCAAGATCACCTGCTTATGCCGGGCCATGGAAAAGGACATTGATTTGGCCAAGAAATGCGGTGTTTGGGGGGCCATTATCGAAATCCCGGTGAGCTATCCCAGGTTGAAGTATCAGTTCGGCTGGGAAGAGGATGCGGTCATCGACAAGGCCTTGCGAGCGGCCGCCTATGCTAAAGAGCAAGGATTGCATACTTCTCTCTTCCTGATCGATTCGACCCGGGCCAGGCTGGAGTTTCTGGAAAGAATGCTCACCACGGTGGTGCCCCGGGCTGAAGTGGGGAAAGTAGTCATGGTGGATACCAATGGATGCGTTCATCCGGCGGGGATGCGGTACTTAGTTAGTAAAGCCAGGGACTGGACAGATGTTCCCATTGAAGTTCACTGCCATAATGATTTTGGTCTGGGAGTGGCCAACTCCATCGCCGGCGTGGAAGAGGGGGCCAGTTCCATCTCCTGCACCTTAAATGGTCTGGGGCAGAGAGCCGGCAATACGGCTACGGAAGAAGTGGCTTTTGCCCTGGAATGCCTCTATGGGGTGAAAACGGGTATCGATTTTGCGGCTTTGTACGAAGTGAGCCGGCGAGTGAGGGAGCTCAGCGGCTGGTCATTCCCGCCCAATAAGCCAGTGGTGGGTGACAACTCTATTTACCTGGGAAGCGGGGATCCCCACTGCCGCATTGATGAAAAATCCTCATACGGTGGAACCCTTCCAACCGGAAATCTTCGGCAGAAAACATGAAGTGAAACTGGGGAAAAAATCCGGGAAAGCCAATATTCAATGGAAGCTGAAAGAACTGGGGCTGGAGCTGCATGAGGATCAACCTGGAGAAAGCTTTGGATTTAGTAAAAACAGAGGCTGTAAAGCTGCAGAGAGCCTTTAACAGATGAAGAATTCGTGAGCATCATTAAGAGCCTATCATGAAAAGGAGCGGATGAGATGAATACGAGATGCAAAGAAAGCATTTATCAAAAGTACCGGATTTTCGATATGACTTGGATGGAGGTAAAGGAATGGCTGGAAAAAACTGATGTGGTCTTGGTACCGGTTGGCAGCAGCGAACAGCATGGGCCCCACTTACCAATAGGTATTGATTCTTACGCCGGCTTACTACGTTTGTATGGAAGCCGCAGTGAAAGCGGACGTGCCGGTGGCTCCTTTAATTCCCCTGGGGTACAGCTGTTTTCACATGCGGCCCAATGAACCGGGCACCATTACTCTACGGGATGAAACCTTGTTCAATGTTCTCTATGATGTGGGTCGCAGCCTTATTTTCCACGGATTTAACAAAATCATCTACAGTACCGGTCATACTTCCAATGCTCCCACCATTGACCGGGTCATCAGAGCCTTGAAATACGAAACGGGTGCTTTGGCTTTCGGCTACGCTGCGGATACGGAGGTTTTCGCTAATTTGTGCGTGGATCTCATTGACGGTAAGGATCAGCTGCCTGGCTGGCATGCCGGGGAAATTGAAACTTCCGCCGCCCTCCTCATCTGCCCGGAGCTGGTAAGACTGGAAAGGGCGAAGAAAGAGCTTCCCACCACACCGGACTTTCTGCCTCCCGGCAGTGTAAAGGACTCCGGTTCGGGCTTTGGTTTTAATTTCAAAGGTTTTCCGGTAAGAGCCCCCTTGGATCAGCAGGAATATGGTATCTCGGGTGTCATGGGCAATCCCCTTCTAGGAAGCAGGGAAAAGGGAGAAAAGATCTACAGCAGAATGACCGATTTATTTGCGGAATTTATCAGGGGAGTTAAAGAGATTCCCGTTCAAGTGAAAAAACGGGATTTCCCTGAAAGATATTAAGGTTGGTTGGAGGGAAGAGAGAGATGAATGTATCTCCCAGCAGGCGATTTCTGGCGGCACGGTTGGAAGAAAACGCTTCCAATGAAAGAAGAAAAATGATTGCCCTGGCACAGGAAGTAAAAGATGTGATCAACCTGGGCAGAGGGGACCCGGACCTGGCCACCCCTCCCCACATTGTGGAGGCGGCAAAAAAGGCTCTGGATGAAGGGGCTACCCACTATACGCCCTGGGCGGGGGATCTAAGATTACGCAAGGCAATAGCCAAGAAGCTAAAAGAAGAGAACAAGTTTGAAGTTGATCCGGAAAGCGAAATCATTGTCACTGTGGGAGCCCAGGAAGCGGTTTTCATCACCATCTTTTCCCTAATCAATCCGGGAGAAGAAATCATCGTGCCTGAGCCCCGGTATACTCCCTATGATACGGCCATTAAAGTGGCCGGAGGGGTCATGGTACCGGTGGTGACACGACCGGAAGAAAACTTTGAAGTAACGGCGAAAGACATTGAAAAAGTACTCACTGAAAAAACCAAAGCTATTTTATTAATCAGCCCCAACAACCCAACCGGTGCGGTAATTAGTGAAAAAAATCTTAAAGAAATAGCAGACCTGGCTGAACAGGAAGATCTGCTGGTCATTTCCGATGAATTATATGAAAAAATCTTATTCGATAATGCCAGCTATTGCAGCATTGCCTCCCTGCCGAGGATGTTTGAGAGGACTATCACCATCAACGGTTTCTCCAAGTCCTATTCTATGACCGGCTGGCGCATTGGATATCTGGCCGGGCCAAGGGATCTGGTCTCTCCTATGCTGAACCTGAAATATGCCCTGACCATTTGCGCTCCCGCTGTTTCTCAAATGGCTGCCTTGGCTGCTCTGGAGGGGCCTCAGGATGTGGTGAAGGAAACTGCGGCCACTTATGAACGGAGACGAAATATTGCCATGGAAAGGCTGGATGGACTGGGAATTAATTATGTGGTTCCGAAAGGTTCCTTCTATATTTTCCCGGATATTAGCAAGTATGGAATGACCTCTTACGAATTCGCCAGTAGTTTACTTAGACATACTGGAGTATTCACGTTTCCGGGAACTACCTTCGGTAGCGCTGGAGAAGGTTACATAAGAATCTCCCTGCTCGTATCAACGGAAAAGATTGAAGAGGCTTTCGTAAGGATGGAAAAGTTTTTATCACAGAGACCATAAAATGTTCGGGGTCAAGAACCTTTCACTAGATAAGTATGGCTAATGCCCATTGCGTTTCCAAAGACGCAACTGAGGCAGGTGGCAATTATTATGCGTTGCATCTAAATTAAGGGAAAAATATACTGATATTTAGCTCTACTTTTGGTTTTCCGAGTGGACAAATACGAATGAAAGGGGTGGGAGAAATGCCATTTATTCAAATTTATATGGTTGAAGGAAGAACAATTCAACAGAAAAGAGAAATGTCTAAAGTCATTACTGAAGAAGTGGCCAGGATAGCAAAGGTGAAAGAAGATCGAGTGAAAATATATTTCATAGATATGAAACCTGAAAATGTTGTAACCGGGGGTAAGCTTAAAATTGACGAGTGAAAACACTATTTTTCATTAAGCAGAGACGAAAAGCAAGATTGATTGACGTGGAATGTCTGAGAATGAGTATTTGCGGCAAAACTACTTTTTGCATGAGAAGGGAGCAATTTATGAAAACTATGAAGGCTGCTGTTCTAAGTAAACCTTATAAGATAGGCATCAAAAACGTGCCGATTCCGCAAATAGGGGAAAATGAAGTCTTGATAAAGGTAGAAGCTTGCGGCATATGCGGTTCAGATGTTCATGCATATGAAGGCAATCACTTCATGGTGACTTATCCAAGGGTTCTAGGCCATGAATTTGCAGGAATTATTGTAGAGACCGGCCCAAAGGTGAAAGATCTTAAGGCTGGAGATAGGGTGTGCGCAGAAACGAATATTCCGTGTGGTGAATGCTATTTATGCAAAAATGGCAATGCAAGACTCTGTAAGAACAAACTAGTTAATGGTTTTAACTTGGATGGCGGGTTAGCCCAATATGCCAAAATTCCTGAGCAAAATGCTGTTTTGCTACCTGCAAATGTTACTACGGAAGATGCAGCCCTGGCTCAACCAATAGGCGTGGGTTACCATGCCATAATGGATCGGACCCAGTTGAAGTCAGGAAATTACATTGCGGTATTTGGTGCAGGGGCTATAGGACTGGGTGTAATGGTTGTTGCCAAGTCAGTCGGTGCCAAGGTAATAATGATAGATTTATTGGACCATAAATTACAAGTATCTTTAGTAATGGGAGCGGACTATATTGTCTGCCCGGGTGAAGAAGACCTGCAGCAAAGAGTAATGGAGATAACAAATGGAGTCGGAGTAGACTATGTATTTGAATGTGTGGGCGGGGGTCAAAGTACAACCATACAGCAAGCTGTTGATATTGTGAAATGTTCTGGATCAATAGTTGTCGTTGGTACATTTGCCCACAAGGAAATGGCAGTAAACATAAATGGAATTCGAGCCAAGGAAATAGATCTGAAAGGTTCACATGGGCAGTATGGTACTTATGAGCATTGTATTGACCTTGTAGGTAATGGCAAGGCAAATGTCAGACCCATGTATACCCATGAGTTAAGACTTAAAGACATTGAAGTGGGCATCAAAATGATAAAGGAACATAAAGACGGCATAATCAAGGCGTTAATTAAGCCTTGGAAATAAGTCATACTGGTTGGGCGTTGTTGATATGTAGGATTGTACCAACTTTGTCTCAGGTGCTGTGAGGAAGGGGGTGGCCATATAGTTCAGCAGCAGTCCACGTAAAGATGTTCGGCACATGTGATGAAACATCTCTCAAGCAGCAATAACCGAGTAGATTGGTGTGCACGCAACAGACTATTACCATGGTTTGGAGGTGATAGCCCCCAAGACGGTACTTAATCGGTTTTGAAAAGGTTAGATTGGTTCAGGTCTTCTTGTCTTTGCGTTAGATATCAAGCTAACGAGTTGAGCATTTTCCAATATTTGTCTTTCAGTCTGGCAGAACGAGCTTCAGCTTGTTCATCAAAAACATATTTATGGGGAGGAAAAACAATGCTTAATAGTAAAAAGTCATGGCTTCTGATCCTGTTACTGGTTAGTTCATTATTGCTCGTAGCCATTTTTTCCGGCTGCTCTGATTCCACAACCCCTGAACCTTCCGAACCCGATACTTCTAATGAGGCTACTGAACAAAAACCTGGAGCAGATTGGCCAAAAAACCTGACTGTCGGGTGTGGGCCTACAAGCGGTGACCAGTACGTTAAGGCCGGCGCCTGGGCGGGAGAGATGACCAAACAGTTGGGAATAAAGATTACACCCGAGTCTACTGCCGGTGACGTTGTTGGTATTCAGATGCTCCAGGCTGGGCAGGTTGATATTGTTACTGTCGGGGCTGACCCACTCTATGAAGGCTTTAACGGTGTAGCTGATTGGGCCGAGGGCAAGAAGCTTCAAAACTTCAGGTCCGTATTATCTATTGATCCGTATGCAATACAGTTTTATACGTTGAAAACCAGCGGTATCCAGAGCATCTATGACATTGAGGGTAAAAGCCTTAACCCGAGTCGTGCCGGGACAAGTATTGATACCTGGGCCAGACGCTTCTTGGAGGAGCTTGAGATCAAGCCATCTAGAATTGTAAACCAGGCACCTTCCGATGCAAATATGCAGTTGTCCGATGGTTTGCTAGATGTCTCGGCTGTACAGGGACCATTTCCACATCCGGCGATTACCGAAGCAGGGGCATTAAATGACATTAAGGTTTTTGGCTTTGATAAGGAACTTGCGGACCGGTTTGCTGAAAAGTATGTTGCATTATCTGTAACTGAGTGTCCGCCCGATACCTACAAAGGACAAAACGAACCGTTTTATACTCTGGGCACATATTTGGTTATGGCTGTCAGGGAAGATCTGCCGGAGGACCTAATATATGAGTTCACAAAACGCACATTCGAAAACGCCACAAGGACGAGTCTTGAAGCTGCTCACGCCGGCTTCAAATACCTTGACCCTGCAGCTATTAACAGGGTTGCAATTCCGTTGCACAAAGGAGCAGCCAAGTATTATCGAGAAATTGGTATTGATATCCCTGAACACGTAGCTCCGATCGACTAAGGACGACTCTCAAGAGGGGTTGTTTGAGTTGTAGCAAAAAACAGGGAAAGAGGGGTTCCTTTTGTCTCAAAATGCAAGTCCAGCTACTGATAGGCTAGAGGAAGACGAAAGAGGAAGGAGGTCGCTCAGAGGCTTTTGGTTTGTCTTCGTATTTGCTCTTGGGGTTATCACAACGTTATTTCATATCATAACCTTAACCATATATCCACTTGACCCCTGGGTTTTTCGTGGAATAAGCCTGGGTCTGTTTACAATACTAACCTTCTTGCTCGTACCAGGCTGGAAGGGTGCTAAAGATAACGTACACCTAGCTGACATTGCATTATGTATTATGGCACTGGCTGCAATGGTTTACTTGGGATTGACTTATGGTGCAATGTATTATCGTGCCGGTTTTGCACCTACCACAATGGATTGGATTTTTGGGTTTGTAGCGGTAGTCCTGACCGTTGAAATGACACGCCGCCTATTGGGGCTTACTTTGCCTATCATATCAGTATTACTTATTTTCTACGCCTTGTTTGGCGGTAATCTTCCGGGAATACTTTCCCACAGGGGTTATGAGTTTAACCGTCTGATGAGCATGCTCTTTAGCACCGAAGGCCTTTATGGTACTGCCATGCATGTTGCTTCTACCTATATTATCTTCTTTGTTGCTTTTGCCGCCTTCCTTCGTTTTTCAGGCGTAGGTGACTTGTTTATTGAACTGGCCATGGCCCTGGCTGGTGCTGCAAGAGGCGGGCCAGCTAAAGTAGCTATTTTTTCCAGTGCCCTCTTTGGTACCGTTCAAGGGGGAGCGATACAAAACGTGCTAACTACTGGCTCTTTTACCATACCTCTCATGAAGCGGATTGGCTATGAACCTCACTTTGCTGGGGCGGTTGAGGCCATTGCTTCCACAGGCGGCCAAATTATGCCTCCGATAATGGGCGCAGTAGCATTTGTGTTGGCAGAAGCCAGTGGCACGCCTTACCGGGATGTGATGCTGGCCGCTCTACTCCCTGCCATATGCTACTTTACATCGGTTTATTTTATGGTTGATGCTGAGGCTGTCAAAAACAATTTAGTAGGAATGCCACGTTCGGCAATACCCAATACTTGGAGTGTTCTTCACAAGGGAGGGCACTTACTTATACCGATAGTCTTGTTAGTATATCTAATTGTTAGTGGGCGTTCAGTAATTTATTCAGCCTTGGGTAGTACGATTGCTACAATTATAGTCAGCTGGTGGCGCAAAGAAACGAGGATTGACTGGAAGAAGTTTTTGGGCGGTCTTTATGAAGGTGCTATAGATTCTCTTGAAGCGGTCGCAGCCTGTGGTATCGCTGGCATTGTCATTGGTATTTTGGTCATGACAGGTTTGGGGCAGAGCTTGGTAATGTTAATTGTAGATCTTGCTGCAGGTAATCTACCGTTAACTCTGGTATTTATTATGATCGTTTCAATTATTCTGGGCATGGGTATGCCGACTGTTCCTGCATATATCCTGGCAGCTTCAGTGGGCGTGCCGGCAGTAGTTAAGATGGGTGCTCCAGCATTTGCTTCCCATATGTTCGTTATGTATTTCGCATGTCTTTCATCTGTTACACCACCAATTGCTCTTGCCAGCTACGCTGCTGCGGGCCTGGCGAAAGCAGATATGAACCGTACAGGCTGGACTGCGCTCAAGCTCGGTATAGCAGCATATATTGTACCATACATGATCATATATAGCCCCGCTCTTTTATGGGATGGGCCGTGGTACGTAATATTGCGCTGTCTATTTACCGTTTTTGTCGGTGCATATGCCTTGGCCCAGGGGGTTAACGGTTATCATTTCGCATTGCTTCGCTTGTTGTATGTTGCGGTAGGCTTGATGCTAATTTCCCCTGATGTTCTTACTGACATCATTGGTTTTACGGTTTTGGGCATGCTTGTACTAATTCAACGTTTCAGTAAAAAAGGCAGGAATGTAACACCTGCTAATTAGTACGTATCAGGCAAATTTAGTGAGAAGTTGTTATTCCCAGAAAGCTTTCTGACAATAAGTCAACGTACTGTAGAGAGAGCTGGACGGATGTAGCATAAGCAGAAAAGGCAGAAAGGCAGGTAGATTTTTATGAAGAAAAAAGTTAATTTGCTCATCATGGGAGGAACCGTTATTACTGTTGACAAGGAGCGGCGGATTATCGTTGATGGTGCATTGGCGGTTGCGGATAATCGAATAGTGGAAGTGGGCAAACGAGCAGATCTTGAGGCGGCTTACGAAGGTGTACAAGTAATTGACGCTGGAGATAAGATAATAATGCCCGGGTTAATAGACTCTCATACTCATTTTCATGATCCAGTCAAGGGGTTTATTCCAGACGATGTCATCTCGCGTGAGTGGGTAATTGATTACATGTGGCCGGCTATTGCCAACACTGATGAAGAATTGGAATACTGGGGTGCCATGGCCAACATGGCTTATAAAATAAGAACAGGCACAACGTGTTTTACCGAATGCGGCTCTCCCTCTGTAGACAATGTGGTTGAAGCTATCAAGGAGGCAGGTGTGCGGGTCAACCTTGGGCCCTATATTTGGGATCAGATAGGATGGGGCAAATACGGGCCTCCACTGGATACAACAGAAGGTGCATTACAGAAGACTGTTGATTTAATCCACAAATATAACGGCCACTGTAATGGAAAGATCCAGATCTTTTCTACGACCGAAGCAGTGGGTACCGCATCAGATGCTTTGTTAATAGGTTTAAAAGAAATAGCTGATGAATACGATATCTGGATGCAGGCTCATTGTGCAACCTCGACAGAGTTAGTGGCGGCGACTCTAAAACGTACAGGGCACCGTGAAGTGGAGCACTTTAATGCCATTGGCATTCTTGGGCCGAATCTTTTACTGGGGCACTGTATAGACCTTAACGATGACGAAGTGGACATGCTCAAAGATGCTGATGTCAAAGTGGTTATGAACCCTGGAGCAGCTATTCGGCAGGTTAAGGGGATTACGCAACTAAGCAAGTTTCCGCGCATGTTGCGCGAAGGCATTACCATTGGTATCGGTATTGATTCCTTCAACTCGACGTGTACTGGCGACTTGATTCAAATGGCCCGCTTGGGTATAGGCCTGATCAGGGATATGTCCATGGATAGTACTATTGCTGGAGCAGAAAAGGCGGTTGAAATGATTACTATTGATGGTGCCAAGGCAAATGGTATGGAAGACCGGATAGGGTCACTTGAGCCGGGGAAATTGGCCGATATCATTATTATTAACCCGCGAAGGCCGGAATGGGTTCCAATGGTTAATGTGATCAGCAATCTCATCTGGGCTGCTGATGGTGACTCTGTTGACACTGTAATTGTTGACGGGGAAATTATCTACAATCAAGGTAAATATAAGGGCATTAATATTGAGGAAATAGTAGTTAATCTTGAGCGTTTGACAGCTGATTTTCTAAAGAAAATGGAGCCGTATGCCAAACCCAAGTTTCACTGGCCATTAGTATAGCATTACTTGTTGTTTGTAGCATGATTGGATTCACTTTTGTTATTCAAGTAGCGTTACAAAGGAGCTGAGCAGGCAGACCTGTAAATAAACAAGGGACTTTCACCATACCCATATACACTCCCTGTCAGGGTTTTGTGTATGGGTTTTTCCTTAAATCCAGGTAAGAATAAGCGCTAAAATGATTGTGGCTATTAAAAAGATTGATTGGAGCGGTAATAGCAGGGGATAGACTTCCTTAAAGCCCACTTGGAAAAACTCATTGGAGACCAGCAGGCAGAGGTGTATGGGTGAAATGATGTAGCCAAACATTATGCCGGAGAAAATCAGACATTGATAAGCGACACCGGCTAAATCGTAGCCCACTAGGGGTATGAAGATTGGGTATAAAATGGCCGATCCCACGATGGGATGCCCGGCCACAAAGCCGATGATAATGGAAGTGGCAAGCAGAATGAGGATAAAAGGCATGTCAATTTGCTGGATCATTTCAGCGAGAAGGGGGATAGCCCGGTTACTTTGAATAAAGGCGCCAAATATGAGAATGGTAAAAACGGCCAGGCCCAGTTGCCAGCTGATGCCGCTCACGAATAAATCCTTGATCTTTGACCGCTGCAGCAGGCCGTGCGTCTTTCGATCCAAGTAAAAGGAAAGGAGCAGTGCCATCACCAGCACCAGGATAAAATTTATGCCCAACCCTGCCAGTCCCAAGGCCAGGATGATGGGGGAACCGCTGACTAGAATTTGCTTCAAAGCGTGAGCTTTTGATTGTTCGCCCTGTTCGGCTGCTTGGGCTGTTGGAACTGGATGATTTGATTTGGGCCAGTATTTAATTAAGATTGACAATCCCAGCAATATACTGACAGCTGACGGCAGGGCAAAAAACTTGATTATCGGGCCGAAACCCAATCTGGTCAAATCCGCCAGCACAATCATCGCCGGTGCCAGGGGATTCACATACACAATGGCATGGCGGAAAAAAATGTTGGCTGCTGATCTGGATCCTGCATCCATGTTAATTTTTTCACCCAATTTGTCGGCAAAGGGTGCGGAAATAATTGCTCCGCCTGGGATCGCCAGAAAGCCCATGGCGGGAAGGATGATTGCTATCAACAGGTGGATGTTGTTGATTAGTCTGATCAGGGCGGACAAAAGGTCTTCCAGAAGTCGCGTTTGATACATGACGCTGGCCAACAGGGTGATGAGGAGCACCGCCGTCACCAGTTCCATGGTGTCGTAGCTGAATGCTGCTTTGCAGACCATTTGGCCGACTTCTTTGATATCCATGGACATGGAAAAAGCCAGGACCATTGACCCTGTGATCATGGCTGCCGACACATTATGCCATTTTGATGTGATGAGGACAATCAGCATGAGAGAAATGCCCAGACCGGCTAATTCCATCAACAATCCTTCTTTCTGCATGTCCTTTGTTTTTGTCCTGGAATACCTGGACCAATTGTTGTTTCCCGTAAAGCATAGGCAAGAACGCCGGCAAATTCGTCAGGCATTCATCCCCAGCTGCTTTCTCTTCAGGACTGTAGATTTGTCTAAGATGGTTCTTTACGGCTCAGCTTCATAGTATTTACGGAGGATTCTTTCACTTACCTTATTATACCATGAAAAGGCTCAATTGGTGCTCTGCAAGTGGTCAGTTGGTCTGAAATGCCGCCCGGGTTTTTGGCATGACCATGATCTTTTTTCCCCATGGTTTGCAAAAGAGCAAACTGGACATCAACAGCCCGGCTGTGCTAAAATAGCTTCAGCTAAGAAAGAAAATGAAAAAAAGAAAAGCTGCTGACGGTTAAGCGGGGTGCTTAACCTTAAATAATATATACAAGATCTGTTCTTGTATGAGAAAGGGGTGCTTTTATGGCAGAAATCTTCGATCATATCGCCCATGAATACGATGACTGGTATAAAACTCCCCTGGGGGCCACTGTTGACCGGGTGGAGAGGGAATTGGTCTGGGAAATGCTGGATCCTCAACCCGGTCAGGAGCTGCTGGACTTGGGCTGCGGCACCGGCCTGTATGCCATTGACCTGGCCCGGCAAGGGCTGCGGGTGACAGGGTTGGACATCTCTTCCGCCATGCTGGAAAAAGCGCGAGAGAAAAGCCGGCAGCTGGGTCTGGACATCAATTTTATCCAAGGGGATGCCACCTGCCTGCCTTTTGCCGACCAAACCTTCGACTCCATCTTGTCCGTAACGGCTTTTGAGTTTATCACCGAGCCGGAGAAATTCCTCCGGGAAGCCTTAAGGGTAGTGAAAATCGGAGGGAAGGTGGTGATCGGCGTAATCGGGGGAGACAGCCCTTGGAGTGCTATGTACGAGGAAAAGGCCAGGAAAGGGCACCCAATTTTCAAGCATGCCAAATTTTATACTCCAGAGGAATTCAAAGAACTCTTGCCCGATAAATTAGTAGAGGTTAAAACCGCCCTTTATTTCCCGCCTGACCCGGAAAACTTCCAGGTGGAGAAAGCCCTGGAGGCGGAAAAGAAGGGGCGGGCCCTGGGAAGCCCTGGTGCAGGCTTCGTCTGCGGTCTTTGGAAAAATTTATAAAGCGGAGGTTAGCGCATGATTTCCTGTCAGGTATCTCTTTACCCTTTAGGGGCTGATGATTACGCCGATATTGTTAATGAAGTCCTTGAGCGCTTGAAGTACCATCAGGTGGAGTATAAAATCGGAACCATGAGCACCGTCCTTTGCGGAAAGGAAGAGGATGTCTGGTCGGCGGTGCAGGATATGTTTCACACCGCTAGGCAGATTCACCAGCAGTCGATTTTGACTGTGACTTTTTCCGATTGCTGCGGCTGTTCTAAAGTGGATTGAAAGCAGCCGTTCTGTTCCTTGATCCAGCGGTATCGAGCGAAATAATTTAACTTCAGGCAGGATTTCCTTCTTATCTGTGTAAATAATATGCAAGAGGGATTTTCCCTGATTATTGGTGATGGCTTGAGGTCGGTTTTATTTTTCATCAGGGCAAAGGGGCGATAAATAATATGTTTGGATTTTTGCCTAGTATTGGACCGTGGGAATTGATCCTGATTTTGGTTATCGCTTTGATCATTTTTGGACCGGGTAAATTGCCGGAGGTGGGCAAAGCCCTGGGCAGGGGATTCCGGGAATTTCGGAACGCCACCAAGGAAGTGGTGGACCAGGTCAATACAGAAGCGACGAAAGAAGAAGAGACCCCTCCTAAAAAGGAAAGCTGATCAGAAAAGAGTCTGGCGAAGCGAGGCGGGTGAGACGGCCCGTCTCGCTTTAGCGTTTTATGAAGTATTTCACAAACCTTTTCCATATCTTCACGCACGGACCCAGGAGGTAAGGATGAAAATCAAACCATTGCTGTTAGTTTTGCTGATGCCCGCCGTTTTCCTTTTCGGCTGCGGAGTGGAAGAAGAGGAAGGGATTTATTACCGGGATGGGGTGGCTGTCTTGATGTATCACCATCTGGATGAAGAAGAGAGCCCTTCCACCATCAGCCCCGCCCGCTTTGCTGCCCAGATGGAGATGCTGGAAAAAGAAGGATTTAATGTCATCTCTCTGGCGGAGCTGGGAGCCTTTCTGTCCAGCGGCGGGGAAGTTCCTCCCAATGCGGTGGTTATCACTTTCGATGACGGCTATGCCAGTGTTTACCATCATGCTTTCCCGGTGTTGCGGGAGAAAAGAATTCCGGCTGCGGTCTTTATGATTGTCAGCAGGGTGGGAAACACGGAAAACGAGATCCCTAAGCTGACCTGGGCAATGATGGAGGAAATGCAGGCCTCCGGCATCAGCATCCAAAGCCATACATACGATTCCCACCATTATGTGGCGGTCAATGAAAAGGGGGACGAAAAACCGGCTCTAGCCGCCCGCCTTTATGACCCGGCCACCGGCCGGCGGGAAACGGAGCAGGAAAGAAAAGACCGTATTTTCCAGGATCTGCTCCAATCCAAAAATATTTTGGAAAATCAATTAGGAAGTCCAGTGGAGTACTTGGCCGTTCCTTACGGCTGGTTTGATGAGCTGGTGGTGGAAACGGCTCGGGAAGCTGGTTTTTGCTATCTGCTCACCATCAAAAGCGGAATTAATACCAGGAAGACGGATCCCTTCCATATCTACAGGATCAATGCCGGCAGCCCCAAAATCTCCCCGGAGGATTTAAAAAAAGCTATTCTGAAAGCTGCTTCTTAAATGGCTGGTCCCGCCCCGGATTGCCCCCACATGTTTATCCACTTAGGGGCTTCCTGTTTTTTTACAAAAAAATAAAACAATTTTTGTTGACTGATCCTGATCCATGTGTTAGATTATTCTTAAATTACTAAAAAAGCAAAAGGCGATGAGCGGGCAAAGTAACCTGGAAAGCTTTTCACAGAGAGCCGGGGTGAGGTGGAAGCCCGGCAGAAGCTTGACAGGTGAAGTTCTCCCGGGAGCGGCGAGCTGAATGCGAAGCTTCGTTAAAGAAGAATTCGCTATTAGGCGAGACGGCATCTCCAGTCGTTATCTAGGGAGAGGGTATCGGAAATCCGCCGGTGATTTCCCGTACCTGCAGAAAGAGTGGGCCTTTGGCCAATTTGGGTGGTACCGCGAGTAATTCCTCGTCCCTTTCGGGGCGAGGTTTTTTTATTTATTAATCGAAAAAATTAAGGAGGAAGAAGAGTCATGATCGTTGTCATGCAGCCTGGAGCAAGCCAGGAGCAAATCGCTGCAGTGGAAAAAAGGCTGGTGGAACTGGGCTTTAAGACCCATCCCATTTACGGGCAGAAGCAAACCGTTATCGGCGCCATTGGGGACAAAAAGTCTTTGAGTTCCGAAGCCCTGGTCACTTGGCCGGGAGTGGAAAAAGTGTTGCCCATCATGAAGCCTTATAAGAGGGTGGGCCGGGAGCTGAAGCCCACCAAGACCGTGGTCAAGGTGGGAGAAGTGGAAATCGGCGGGGAAAAATTAGTGGCCATAGCCGGTCCTTGCGCCGTGGAAAGTGAAGAGCAGATGATCAATGTGGCCCGGGCCGTAAAAGAGGCGGGGGCTCACATCCTGCGGGGAGGTGCCTTTAAGCCCCGGACCTCGCCCTATTCTTTCCAGGGACTGGAGGAAAAAGGTCTGAATTATCTGGTGCGGGCCAGGGAAGCCACCGGCTTGCCCATCGTTACGGAAGCGGTAGACCCCAGGGATGTGGAACTGGTGGCCAAATACGCGGATATGATCCAGGTCGGTGCCCGGAATATGCAAAATTTCCGCCTTCTCCGAGAGGTGGGCCTGACCGGGAAACCCATTCTCTTAAAAAGGGGTCTGGCGGCTACCTTTGAGGAATGGCTCATGGCTGCCGAGTACATTATGGACGCGGGCAACGAAAACATCGTCCTTTGCGAAAGGGGTATCCGCACTTACGAAAACAGCACTCGGAATACCCTGGATTTAAGCGCCGTCCCCTTGGTTCTGGAGCATTCCCATTTGCCGGTTATTGTGGATCCCAGCCACGGCACCGGCATCTGGAAACTGGTTCCCCCCATGACCCGGGCCGCAGTGGCGGCAGGCGCCGACGGTTTCATGGTGGAAGTCCATCCGGACCCGGCCCGGGCCCTGTGTGACGGTCCCCAGTCCCTGCATCCGGAAAAATTCGCTTCCTTGATGGAACAAATCGGAGCCCTGGCTATGGTCATGGGACGCCGCCTCTAGCCCATCCGGACTGGCTAACTAGTTGCTCTTACCCCTGAATACACCCTTATGCCGCTGGTGGCGGCACCAGCAGAGCATAAAAAATGGGTAAGGGAGGGGTGGCTATTCCGCCGGAGCCAGAGGAAGAGCGCTACCTTGGTCCGGGAGGATCACCGGGAGCGACTGCCGGACTGGCCAGCCCCGCCATGAGTAATTTTCACGGTAGTCACAACTTTGCAGGTGCAACTAAGAAAATAAATTGCAAGTTTTTTGCCAAAAAGGTAGTATTAGATTATAGAGATAGAAGTAAGGGTGTGGAGTTTTTGGAGAAGTATAGTGATGAAGTCCTGGTGCAAAAGTGCCTTGATGGGAGACCGGGGCGCTTTCGCCGAGATTGTCAGGCGGTACCAGAAGCAGATCTATAGCCTGGCCTACCGTTTAACCAACCATCATGGAGGATGCCCAGGATCTGGCCCAGGAAGTCTTCATCAAGCTATACCAGGTTTTGGAGAAATATGACGCCCAGAGGCCCTTCTTTCCCCTGGATGTACAAGGTGGCCACCAATGTCTGCTATACCTTCGCTGAGAAGGCGGCCGGCCGACGAAGTGCCCCTGGAAAAGGTCATCGAATTCGGGCCCATTGTACCCCAAAGCCAGCACCAACCGGAGGAGAGGTACGAGAGCCAAAGAGAGTGCAGCTGCTGGTGCAGCAGGCCATCGCCCAGCTCCCGGAAAAGTACCGCATCCCGCTGGTTTTGCGGTACCTGGAGGAGTTCAGTTACCGGCAGATTGCCGAGGCCATGGATTTGCCTCTGACCACCATCGAAACTCGTCTTTACCGGGGCAAGGCCCTGTTACAGAAAAGACTTGATCCCATTTTAGCAAAGGGGGGAGCGCCATGAAGTGTCAAGACGCTAAGCCGTTAATATTTTCCTACCTGGATGAGCACTTAGCCGGTCCCCTGGCGGGAGCCCTTTATGCCCACCTGTCCGGCTGTCCCCATTGCCAGCAGGAGATGGAACTGGCCAGGCAGACACATTCCCTTTTGGAAAAGTGCTGTACCCAGGTGGATCCCCCCCAGGACCTGACAGAGCGGATTATGGCTGCGATTGTCCGGAGAAGATAGAGGGCACAGCACTGCCGGCAAGCTCCCCCCCGAGCCAAGAAGCAGCCCTTTTACCGGCGCTGGCCAGGAAGGGTTCGGCCGGCAGGCCCGGGTGGCCTCTCTCTTTGTCCTGGCGTCCATCATGGGCTTGACCTTTTTTGCCGGCGGGGGCTGGCAAATCGCCAGGAATCCCATCCCGGATCTTCCCTCCCCTCCTTATAAAAATCAGGGAGAAGAGCTATCATTCCTCCCACGGAAAAAGGGAACCTTCCTCCCGGGCAGGAAGGTTCCGGGAGACACAGCAGGAAACAGTCCCAGCTGCCCGGCACCCTGGCGCCAATCGCCCGGAGGAAGAGCAGGGTTTCACCGAGGGAAAATGAGGGGGAACAAAATGAACTCCTCCCCCGTCCTCCGGGAGTAAGCCTGGAAGCGGGAGGAGACCAGGCCAGACCGGGCCCTTCCCAGGAAAACGTGCCGGTCCAGCAAACCAGAACCGGGAGAAATGGTTTTGCCGGGAGTTCCCGACGAAGTGATGGAACTTACCGGACCGATCCTGGCGGCTGGTCATGAGGGACCCCAGTCGGCTTCCGGAGTGCTTTTGGCCCGGGTGGCGGTGGGTGATACTGTCAATGGGAAAGCTGTTTTCGCCGGGGATGGGGGCAAGATCAAATACCTGACCGGCAATCCCGGTGAATGTTTGGAACTGTGGGAAGTGGAAGCCGATGGGAAAAACCCCCGGCTTCTGGGCAAGACTGCTGCTACTGCCGATGGAGACTTGAAGTGGTCTCTTGATGGGAAGAAAGTGGCTTATGTACACCAAGTGGACGGGAGAAGAACCATTTATGTGGATGATTTCTCCGGTAAGGCTACCAACCTGACATCGTTAGACCGGGAGAATGCTCCTGAAGGCTGGGCTTTTGCTCCCGCCTGGTCCAGGAATGGTGAACTGGCTTATTTGACCAACCGGTCCGGGAACCTGGACATTATGGTCTCCAATAGCCAGGGCAGCCGCCTGGTGGCCGGGGCTGAGACTGATGAGACTAACCCGGTTTGGTCTCCTGACGGCAAGAATATTATTTTTCAAAGAGATGGTCAGTTCTACATTGCCGGGTCCGATGGGGGCCAGGAAAAAGCCATTACTCCTCAGATGGACGGGAAGGGAATGGCAGCGGCCTGGTCTGCCGATGGAAAGTATCTGGCAGTCAGTGTGAAAGGGAAACTGGACCAGCAGGGTATCTGGCTGGCCAGAACTGACGGCAGTGAGTGGAAAAGGCTGGTTCAAATCGGGGGAGGTTCTGATGTGGCCTGGTCCCCGGACAGCCGTAAAGTGGCTTTTACTGATCCGGAAGGAATGGTCTATATTCTGACTATTACCAGTGATGGACAAAAAGAACGCCTTTATTCGGCCACCCCCGAAGGAGCAGGTAGTAGCTCCGCCTATCTGGCCTGGTCGCCGAATTCCCAGGAATTGTTGCTGGAATGGACACCCGGATCCGGGGAAAAGAGGGGTCTTTGGAAAGCAACCCTGCCTTAACCAGATTAAGTGTTGAAAAAGCCCGTAAACCGGGTTTTTTTCTATTTCCGGGAGAGTTTTGGGATAACTAAGAATGGCCGGGAGAGGGGAAAATAGATTTGAGATGAGATCCGGTTGACTTGAGAAAAGATGGTGATAAGATTAACATATAATCAATAAGCGGCATCTGATTGAAGCGAGGAGAGAGTAGCATGAGCATGGTTGATTCTTTACAGGCAAAAATTCAGCAGTCACTATTCACATCTGCTGAACAGGCAAGGGCCGCCGGGGAGTTGAGCTTTGACGAACTGCCTGACTTTGTGGTAGAGGTGCCCCGGGAGAAGGACCATGGGGACTTTGCCACCAACCTGGCCCTGGTTCTGGCAAGAAAGGCCAGGAAATCCCCCCGGCAGATAGCTGAAATAATAGTCCGATTTTTTGCCAGAGAAGGTACTTGGGTAAAAAATATTGAAGTGGCCGGTCCCGGGTTTCTTAATTTTCACCTGGATTCAGGCTGGCTTTATCAGGTTATTCCCCATATTGAGACCAGTGATGGGGACTATGGAAGCTGTTCCATTGGACAGGGGCAAAAGGTACAGGTAGAGTTTGTCAGCGCCAATCCAACGGGCTTGCTGCACATGGGGAATGCCCGGGGGGCTGCCTTGGGCGATACCATTGCCAATCTTTTGGACAAGGTGGGTTTCCAGGTTAGCCGGGAGTATTATGTTAATGATGCGGGAAATCAGATTGAAAACTTTGCCCGGTCTTTGGAAGCCCGCTATTTACAGCAGTTGGGCCAGGAAGTGCCTTTTCCCGAGGATGGCTATCATGGTATTGATCTGATTGATACGGTGAAAAGAGTCATTGCCTCGGTGGGTGATAAATACTTGGGGATTGATAGTGAGCTACGGAAAGAATTCCTGGTGAAGTTTGCCTTGCAGGAAAAGCTGGACCATATTCGCCGAGTGCTCCGGCAATTCGGGGTAGAATACGATGTCTGGTTCAGTGAACAGTCTCTTTACGATACAGGTGCCATTGAGGCCACTATTCGCCTTCTGGAACAAAAGGGCCATCTTTATGAAGAAGAAGGGGCCCTCTGGCTGAAAACCTCCAACCTGGGCTTGGATAAGGACGAAGTACTGGTCCGTTCCAATGGTATCCCCACTTATTATGCTGCGGATATTGCCTACCATAAAAACAAATTTGACCGGGGCTTTACCTGGGTCATTAACCTCTGGGGTGCAGATCATCATGCTCATGTAGGCAGGATGAAAGCGGCTATGGAAGCACTGGGTCTTGATCCGGATTGCCTTGATGTGGTGGTCATGCAGTTGGTTCGCCTTTTTTCCGGTGGGGAAATTGTCCGTATGTCCAAAAGGACCGGCCAGTATATTACCCTGGAGGAATTGATTGAAGAGGTGGGTGTGGATGCGGCCCGGTACTTCTTTGTTATGAGGAGTGCCGCCAGCCATCTGGACTTTGATCTGGATCTGGCCAAAGAAGAAAGCAGCGAAAACCCCGTTTACTATGTCCAGTACGCCCATGCCCGGATCTGCAGCATTTTGAGACAGGCTGCCGGGGAGGGTATCAGTTGTAAGAAAGCGTCTGAATGCCAGTTGGAACTGCTGACCGATCCTTCAGAACTGGAGCTTATCAGGAAACTGGCTGATTTCCCCGTCATTGTCCGGGAAGCCGCCCTGGCCCTGGAGCCCCATCGTTTAACCCGTTTTGCCGGGGAACTTGCCGGCCTATTCCATGTTTTCTATACCAACTGCCGGGTGCTGACCCAGGAAGAGGAACTGAGAAATGCCAGGCTGGCCCTGGTCAATGCTGCCAGGATCACCTTGAGGAACCTGTTACAACTGATCGGTGTCAAGGCCCCCGAGAAAATGTAAACCGCAGTTTTTCGACACTTCTTGACAGCCGGTGGAGGAACGGGATAAAATTATTGGGGTTATAATCAACAGGAGGATTGGCATGGCTAAATTTATATTTGTTACAGGGGGAGTAACGTCTTCCCTAGGTAAAGGAATCACCGCCGCTTCCCTGGGACGTTTGCTCAAAAGCCGGGGCTTGAAAGTGGTCATTCAGAAACTGGATCCTTACATCAATATTGACCCGGGGACCATGAGCCCTTACCAGCATGGGGAAGTCTTTGTGACCGATGATGGTGGGGAGACTGATCTGGATTTAGGGCATTACGAGCGCTTTATCGATATCAACCTATCCAAAGACAGCAACGTCACTACGGGAAAAATCTACTGGTCGGTCATCAACAAAGAACGGAGGGGTGAGTACCAAGGCGGTACGGTACAGGTGATACCCCACATTACCAACGAAATCAAAGAAAGGATATATGATGTAGCCGGGGACAGTACTGTTGACGTGGTTATTACGGAAATTGGCGGTACGGTGGGTGACATCGAGTCCCTGCCCTTTTTAGAAGCCATCCGCCAATTTAAAAGTGATACGGGACGGGATAATGTACTTTACATACACGTAACACTGGTACCTTTTTTGGCGGCAGCCGGCGAAGCGAAAACCAAACCTACCCAGCATAGTGTGAAGGAATTGCGGAGCATTGGAATTCAACCTGATGTTATTGTCTGCCGGGCGGTCAGGCCCTTGTCAGAAGAAATGAAAGAAAAAATAGCTCTCTTTTGTGACATTGACAAAGAGGCTGTCATCCAGGTGACCGATGCCCAGATCATCTACGAAGTCCCCCTGATGTTGGAAGAAGAGGGACTGGATGATATTGTTGTGAAAAAACTAAAGCTGAGTTGCGGTCCCACGGAAATGGCCGGCTGGGTGGATATGATTGAAAGAGCAAAAAATCCCCGTCACCGGGTGACTATTGCCCTGGTAGGGAAATACGTGGAGCTGAAAGATGCCTATTTGAGTGTGGCGGAGGCCTTAATCCATGCTGGCATTTACCATCAGGCAGAAATCGACCTGCGCTGGGTGAATTCGGGGGATCTGGAGGTTGCTGGTGACCTTGCTCATTTTTTTGGGGACGTGGACGGTATTCTGGTACCCGGTGGTTTTGGTGACCGGGGCATTGAGGGGAAAATTCGCGCCATACAATGGGCCAGAGAGCACCAGGTGCCTTTTTTGGGGATTTGCCTGGGCATGCAGCTGGCAGTAGTAGAATTTGCCCGTCATGTATGTCACCTGGAGGGAGCCCATAGCCGGGAATTTGATCCTGGCACTTCCCACCCGGTAATTGATTTCTTACCTGAGCAGGAGGAAATTGCCAAGCTGGGTGGGACCATGCGTTTAGGGAGTTTCCCCTGTCAGTTGGTACCGGGTACCCTGGCCTTTACTGCTTACGGGGAAGAGATGGTGCGAGAAAGGCACCGTCACCGTTTTGAATATAACCAGTCCTATAAGGAGGCTTTCACGGAGAAAGGTCTAAACATCAGTGGTTTATCTCCTGACGGTAGTCTGGTGGAAATCATCGAGTTGTCAGATCACCCCTGGTTTATGGCTTCTCAGTTTCATCCTGAATTTAAATCACGTCCCAATCGGCCCCATCCCTTGTTCAAGGACTTTGTGCTGGCGGCCCTGAGACACAGAAACAAAAGGAGAGACTTTGGATTAGTACCAAAGTCTTTCTTTACAAAGCCCCGGCTGGTTTGGTGCCGGGTCAATCGGTGTTGCAGCTTTTCATATCAAGGAGGTATTTGTTTTGTCCTATCAGGCTCGTTTGATCACAACCGGTGAAAGAGCCCACTTTAACAATTTTCTGGCGGGGCATCCCCAGGGTCATGTCTTGCAGAGTTTTGAATGGGGTGAAGTGAAGTCCCTGACCAACTGGCAGCCACTTCGTCTAATGGTGGAGGAAGGAGGCCGGCCGGTAGCAGCCCTTTCCATTCTGAAAAGACCTATTCCCGGCATCGGCAAGGCCATTTTCTATGCTCCCCGGGGGCCTGTGGCTGATCTTTTCAATCATCAACTCCTGGATTTTCTCTGGCAAAAGGTCCGGGAACTAGGCAGGGAACATGGTGCCATTCTTTTTAAAATGGATCCTGATGTTCCTTACCAGGATGAAGGATTACGCCTTTATCTTACGAAAGCTGGTTTCCAGCCGGCCCGGACCGCAGAGGGTTTTGATGGCACCCAGCCCCGGTTTGTTTTTCGACTGGATATTACTCCTCCAGAAGAAGAACTCCTGGCCAATATGCATCATAAGACCCGCTATAATATTCGCCTGGCCTCTCGCAGGGGTGTTACTGTCCGGATCACCAAAAACAAAGATGACTTAAAGATATTTTATTCTATTCTCCAGGAGACAGCGGAAAGGGACGAGTTTTTAATTCGCTCTTACGAATATTTTTCCACTATCTGGGACCAACTGGTGGAAAACGGGTTGGCGGAATTTTTCCTGGCCGAGTACGAAGGGGAAGTCATTGCCGGGACCTTGGCTTTGGTGATGGGGGAAAAAGCCTGGTATTCTTACGGGGCTTCATCCAACCGGCACCGTCAGGTGATGCCCAACTATCTTTTACAGTGGGAGATGATCCGCTGGGCCAAGAATTTGGGCTGCACTCTTTACGACTTTCGGGGAGTACCGGGGCAGCTCACCGAGGACAACCCTTTATATGGCCTCTATCGTTTCAAGAAAGGTTTTAACGGGGAATATGTGGAATTCGTCGGGGAGTATGACATGATTCTTTCCCCCTTTTACTACCGTTTGTGGCAGGTGGCCGAGCCCTTGTATTATAAAGGAATTCGAAAGCTGATCAACCTCCGAAAACGCTGATTTGCACCATCCAGTGGTGGGGGCGGGTCCCGGGCCGGTGTGGGCACCGGCCCCTACGCGGAACGGATGTCAGTCGTCGGAATACGGTCTTCGGAATTCGGGTCATCCTTTTGGGCCGAAACGGGCTGATGTGGTCATCAGCCCCTACGAAATACCAAAATTACGTTGAAAACCGTAGGGGTCGATGACCACATCGACCCGCGGATGGCGATGCCCGGGACGGTCGTCGGATGTCGGATATCGGTCGTCTGAATTGAGGTCATCCTTTTGGGTTACGGGCCGGTGTGGGCACCAGCCCCTACGCGGAACGGATGTCAGTCGTCGGAATACGGTCTTCGGAATTCGGGTCATCCTTTTGGGCCGAAACGGGCTGATGTGGTCATCAGCCCCTACGAAATACCAAAATTACGTTGAAAACCGTAGGGGTCGATGACCACATCGACCCGCGGATGGCGATGCCCGGGACGGTCGTCGGATGTCAGATATCGGTCGTCTGAATTGGGGTCATCCTTTTGGGTCCCGGGCCGGTGTGGGCACCGGCCCCTACGCGGAACGGATGTCAGTCGTCGGAATACGGTCATCGGAATTCGGGTCATCCTTTTGGGCCGAAACGGGCTGATGTGGTCATCAGCCCCTACGAAATACCAAAATTACGTTGAAAACCGTAGGGGTCGATGACCACATCGACCCGCGGATGGCGATGCCCGGGACGGTCGTCGGATGTCGGATATCGGTCGTCTGAATTGAGGTCATCCTTTTGGGTTACGGGCCGGTGTGGGCACCAGCCCCTACTTGAACCCCGTAAATTACACCAATAATGTAGGGGTCGATGACCACATCGACCCGCGGATGGCGATGCCCACATCGCCCCGATCTTCACTTGGAAGGGGATTACCATGCAGGAATATCTCCAGCAACTAACCCGATGGATAGAAATCGATACCGATGCCATCGTCCACAACCTGGCCCGGATCCGGGAAATCATCGCTCCCCGGGTAAAAATCCTGGCCGTGGTCAAAGCCGATGCCTACGGCTTGGGGATGGAGGAAATCGCCCGGGTTCTTGTCCGGGAAGGAGTGGACATGCTGGGCGTGACCAACCTGGAAGAAGGCATGGAATTGCGCCGGCAGGGAATTGACACCCCCATTTTGATTTTTGCTCCCATCTTGCCCCAGCAGGCTCCCCTGGCCGTGGAGTACCGGCTCACCCCTTCCGTTTCATCACATGAAAGCCTGGAAGCCCTGGCCGCTGCCGTTCAGCCTTGGCAAGGTCCTTTCCCCATTCACATTAAAATTGAGACCGGCCTGGGCCGCACCGGACTGGACCCGGAAAAAGCAGGAGGCTTCATCCGCCATATCCTGGAGAATTACCCCCAGATTCACATCGAAGGCCTCTACACCCATTTTGCCCGGGCTGGAGCCGGGGACCGTTTCACCCGTGGACAATTTCTTCGTTTCCAGGCTCTTTTGGAAGAACTGAAGGACTGCTGTATTGAAATACCTCTCCGGCATGTATGTAACAGCGCCGGCCTTATAGAGCTGCCGGAAATGCATCTGGACCTGGTCAGGGTGGGCACTCTTCTATACGGGCAGTATCCCCCGGGAGTCTCTCACTGGGTTGAACCTGGAGGACCCCTGGAAAGTCAAGGCCCGGGTCCTGCATGTGGCGGAATTCCCTCCAGGAACCAGCATCGGCTATGGGCGGGATTATATCCTCAAGTCCAGGGCAAGGATAGCCGTAATTTCCATGGGCTATGCAGATGGTTTGTCTGTAACCGCCATTTCCAGGCCCAAAAATTTACTCGACTTGGGCAAATCTCTAGTGAAAACAATCCTGGCCTATGTGGGAAAGGGCCCTTCAAGGCTGGCAGTGGTCTATGATGACCGGCTGCTGCCGGTGGTAGGCCGGGTAGGGATGCAGCTTTCCATGATCAATGCCGGCGACCTTCACCTGGAAGTGGGAGATGAAGTAGAAGTCCCCTTGCGGCGCCTCAATGCGGATTCTCTCCTACCCAGGGTTTACCTGCGGGAGGGTCAACCATATAAAGTAAGGAGGTGGCAGCCAAGCATTGTTGATGCAGCCTCTCTTGAGTCCTAAAAAATGGAAATTATTTTTCACAAAGGGCAGGAATTGTCCCCGCTTGGGAAGAAGTCTTTTTACTGTGTCTGGATGGAAAACCGGTAATTGTTAGGCTTTACACAATCTCCGGAGTGTTTACTTTTTGAAAGAAGGTGGGCCCTCTGAATGACAAAAGTTGCCTGAAACCGGAAAGACTATTTTGGTGGTGGATGACCAGGCAGGGATAAGGCGATTGATTGCTGATGTGCTCAAAGAGGATGGCTACAGGGTTCTTCTGGCGGAAAACGGGGAAGCGGCTCTGGGATTTCTGAAAGATTGCTGTCCCGATTTGATTTTGTTGGACATGAGAATGCCCGGCATGAGCGGATTGGAGACGTTAAGACGTATACGTAGCCGTAACTATACCGGCCCCATCGTCTTGATGACCGCTTTTGACGATCTGGACTCCATAGTTGGTACGTCGCCAGTGGGAGCGAGTCATTTTCTATCTAAACCATTTGATATTTTTGAATTGAAATCAGAGGTAAAAAGGGTTTTACGGATGGAGTATTCTTGAAGAACATCTGATTGCAGATCGGGTTTTGGGATAAATTTGGGCTAACCAAATTCTGGTGCATAGCAGGATTTTTGCTTCCGGCGCAGAATTACTGCCAGGGGAAGGGGAGATCCGGTGATGATTATTTCGGCAACCAGTACCATGGCCCTGCGTTGTTCTCATTGCGGCCGCTTGAGTTTTCAACCTTTGACCCTTTTTAGTTTCTCCAGAGGGGATACCCGCCGGATTTATTGTGATTGTGGTTTGCCATTACTGTCTATCAGTACCAGGGACCGGCGGAAATTTTGGCTGAAAGTGGATTGTGCCTTATGCGAAGCCAAACACATCCTGCAGCTTTCTCGACAACGTCTCTGGTCTGCCAAAATTTTAGAGATTACCTGTGAAGATACTGGACTGGAGATCGGCTATATCGGTCCCCAGGAGGAAGTGAGGCAGGCTTTACAGCATCGCAACCGCTCTTTGGCGGAAATGGCCAGGGAGATCGGTTGCAACGATTATTTTGAGAACCCGGAGGTCATGTATTCCGTCCTGACAGCGGGTGTATGAGCTGGCGGAAAATGGAGGGCTGTGCTGCCTTTGCGGCAATGAAAACATTGAAATGGAGATTTTCCCCGGACACCTGGAATTGCGCTGCGACACCTGCAAGGTCACCACAAGTATCTCGGCCCAAATCTGAGGAGGATGCGCAAGAGATTCAGGATGCTGACCAGATCATCATCCCCGGCTCCATGACCAACCTTTCCCCGCACAAAAGAGGCCGGAGAAAAGGGCCCTCTCAACAAAATAAATACAATAAACAAGCCAGGACTAAGTGTTAACGCACAGGTGATAATAAACTGTGGGAGAGAAGGCCGTTATTGACTGTCGCAGGTCTTTTCCAGATAGCGGTCTTCCCCATGAGAATCTTTCACACAGCTCAGCACAGAAAGGGAGTTGCCCAGAAATGCCTCTAGTAACAGTCGAAGAACTGCTCCGCCGGGCCGAGGAAGGAGGCTACGCGGTCGGGGCCTTTAACTGCAATAACATGGAAATAGTACAGGCTATCGTCGCTGCGGCGGAGGAGGAGAGATCCCCCGTTATCGTCCAGGCCAGCCAAGGGGCGATTAAATATGCCGGTTTGGCGTATATCACCGCCCTGACCAGATTGGCGGCAGAAGAAGCCAGCATTCCGGTGGCCCTGCATCTGGACCACGGCACCAGTTTCCAGCAGGTGGTCCAGTGCATTCGCTATGGTTTTACTTCCGTGATGATTGACGGCTCCCAACTGCCGAACTCCAGGAAAATATCGCTCTCACCAACAAAGTGCTGGAAATGGCCCGGCCGGTAGGCGTTTCGGTGGAAGCGGAGCTGGGCAGAATTGGCGGCACCGAAGATGACATTACCGTGGATGAGTGGGAAGCCGCCCTCACCGACCCGGAAGAGGCGCAGGATTTTTGTTGAGGCTACCGGCGTAGATGCCCTGGCTGTCGCTATTGGCACCGCCCACGGCCAGTACAAGGGAACTCCCCGCTTGGATTTTGACCGGCTGAAAAAAGTCCGGGAACTGGTGGATGTGCCCATCGTCCTCCACGGTTCTTCGGGAGTGCCCGATGATGCCATTCGCCGGGCGGTGGAGCTGGGCGTGCGCAAAATCAACATCGATACCAATATCAGGGAGGCTTTTGTGAAGGGTGTGAAGGAAGCCCTGGCTCGTAATCCCCAGGAGATCGATCCCCAGGAAACTCCTGGGACCGGCCCGGGAGGAAATGACCGCCATCATCCGGGAAAAAATCCGCCTCTTCGGCAGTTCCGGAAAAGCATAAGAGCAGTATAAAAGGAACCTGTTTGCCGGGTTCTTTTTTTGCCCTCGTTAAGGGGACTATGGGAGTTGGCGGCCGGGTTCGGGTGTGTCCGCAAAGTAAAAGGTTTGGGGTTTCGCATAGGGAAGGCAGGCGGCGGGGAACAATAAGCCTGGAGGTGAGATTGATGGGACAGATCAAATGCCAGGTGGAAGAATGCATTTTCAACGCCAGGAAAATCTGCCAAGCGGATGCCATTGAAGTCCGGTCCAAGGGCGATAATATCGTCAAGAGTTCAGACGGCACCGCCTGCGAAACCTTCAGACCCAAAGGGCTTAGCTAGAAGTTCTCTTCCGGCCTCCCACCGGCTTAACGGCCGGGTTGGAAAACTTTTTCCCCCTTGAGCAGGAATATAACCGGCCCAGGACGAACTAAATCGGGCAGGAGGTGGGTATCGTGCGTATTTTTCTGGATTCAGCCAATATAGAAGAAATCAGAGAAGCTAATGATCTGGGAGTAATCTGCGGTGTGACTACCAACCCTTCTCTCATCGCCAAGGAAGGCAGGAATTTTCGCCAGGTGGTGGAGGAGATTGCTGCCATAGTGGACGGTCCCATCAGCGCCGAAGTGATCAGCACCGAGGTCAGGGGGCATGGTGGAAGAAGCGCGCAGCCTGGCCCAGATCCATCCCAATATCGTCATCAAGATTCCCATGACCTCCGCAGGCCTGAAAGCGGTGAAGAAGCTGGCCCGGGAAAATATCAAAACCAATGTGACCTCTGGTCTTTTCGTCCAACCAGGCCCTTTTGGCCGCCCGGGCAGGAGCTACATATGTCAGTCCCTTTGTGGGGCGATTGGATGATGTAGGCCACGATGGGATTGAACTGGTAGGGGAAATTGTGCAGATTTTTGCCCAACACGGGCTGGCCACGGAAGTCATCGCCGCCAGTATCCGGCATCCCCTTCATGTACAACAGGCAGCCCTCTTGGGTGCTGATATTGCCACCATTCCCTACCGGGTTCTTTGCCAGATGGCCAAACATCCCTTGACTGACCAGGGTATTGAAAAGTTTTTGGCCGACTGGGAAAAAGTGAAGGATAAATAAGTATTCTGGTTTATTATAGACCGGATGGGGGAGGTATAGGCATCAATTATGGAAAGAGAACTGGCCCTGGAGTTCGCCAGGGTGACTGAGGCTGCTGCCTTAGCGGCAGCTCGCTGGATGGGTAGAGGTGATAGAAACGCCGCTGATAACGCTGCCGTGGAGGCTATGCGGGCAGTTTTTGATACTGTCAATATTGATGGGACTGTTGTGATTGGGGAAGGAGAGATGGACGAAGCCCCCATGCTCTATATCGGTGAGAAGGTAGGGGCGGGGACTGCCCCTCCGGTAGATGTAGCTGTAGACCCTCTGGAGGGAACCAACCTGGTGGCCAAAGGATTGACGGGAGCTATTGCCGTGGTGGCAGTGGCCGGGAGAGGATGTCTCTTACATGCCCCGGATATGTATATGAATAAGATTGCCGTTGGTCCCAAAGCAGCAGGGAAGATCAGTCTGGATGCTTCAATTCCAGAGAACATGGAAACGGTAGCCAGTGCTCTGGGGAAAAGGATACCCGACCTGACTGTGGTCATTCTAGACCGGCCCCGTCACCAGCGTCTCATCGAGGAAGTTAGGAAAACCGGCGCCCGGATCCAGCTTATTTCCGATGGGGATGTTTCTCCTGCTGTTGCTACGGCTTTCGAGGATTCGGGAATCGACCTGATGCTGGGTATTGGAGGAGCGCCGGAGGGAGTTCTGGCCGCTGCTGCCCTGAAAACCCTGGGAGGTGACTTGCAAGGAAGGTTGGTGCCTTCCACTGACGGGGAGCGGGAAAGGGCTATCAAAATGGGTCTGAAGGATCCTGAACAACTCCTGACCCTTCATGATCTGGTGAAGACCGATGATGTGATTTTTGCCGCAACCGGAATTACCAGCAGTAATCTACTCAGGGGAGTGCGTTTTACTCCAGGCGGGGCGGTAACCCATACAGTGGTAATGCGGGGTCTGACTGGTACCGTGCGTTTTATCGAAGCCCGGCACCGTTTCGATAAAAAGCCCCAGTGGCAGAGGCTTTGCCCGGCCATCTGATTCCCCTGGAAAAAAGCTTCGCTTTCATTGACTAAAATCTTCTGAAAGTGGTATAATGTTAACTAGCTTCCAAACCTTCTTCGTCATGAAGAAGGTTTTTTCCCGCCGGTTCATTATCCCACCGGATCTTTCGAAAACCCGGCTTTATTTCTCTAGATTCTTGTATTTCCCATATTTTTATTTTTGCGGTCTATTTAAAGAGATAAGGGAGGTCTCCAGTTTGAATGCTTCGGAATTAGAGAGCAAGACCATGGTGGAATTATATGCCATGGCCCGGGAACTGGGCTTGCAGGGCTACTCCAAGCTGCGCAAGCAGGAATTGATTTTTGAGCTTTTAAAAAAGCTTACGGAAAAAGACGGACACCTGATGGCCCGGGGAACCCTGGAAATTTTGCCGGACGGTTATGGTTTTTTGCGGCCCTTTGCTTACCTGCCCAGTGAAGATGATATCTACGTCTCTCCTTCCCAGATTCGCCGCTTTGACCTGCGCACGGGAGACTTGGTTTCCGGCCTGGTCAGACCACCCAAAGAAGGAGAAAAGTATTTTGCTCTTCTCCGCGTCCAAAAGGTCAATGATCTGGATCCTGAATTATCCCCTCAAAGGCTTCATTTTGACGGTTTAACCCCGGTTTATCCCCTCGAAAGGCTTACCCTGGAAACCCCTGACGGCGATTTATCTGCGCGGATTATCGATTTGATTAGCCCCATTGGCAAAGGACAGAGAGGCCTGATTGTGTCACCTCCCAAGGCCGGTAAAACCGTCCTCTTGGTCAAGGTGGCCAACAGCATTACCGCCAACCACCCGGAAGTTGTGCTTATCATCCTTTTGATCGATGAGAGGCCGGAAGAAGTTACTGATATTGAGCGTTCGGTCAAGGCGGAAGTGGTGGCTTCCACCTTCGATGAGCCGCCGGAAAACCATATTAAAGTAGCCGATATGGTTTTGGAGAAAGCGAAGCGTCTGGTGGAGCACAAAAAAGACGTGGTCATTCTCATGGACAGCATCACCAGGTTGGCCCGGGCCCAAAACCTGGTCATTCCTCCCAGCGGCAGGACTCTATCCGGCGGAGTGGACCCGGCGGCTTTACATAAGCCGAAACGCTTCTTCGGCGCAGCCCGGAACATCGAAGAAGGCGGCAGCCTGACCATTTTAGCCACCGCCCTCATCGAAACCGGAAGCAGGATGGATGATGTTATTTTCGAAGAGTTTAAAGGAACCGGCAATATGGAACTGATTCTGGACCGGAGGCTGGCGGAACGAAGAATCTTCCCGGCCTTGGATGTAAAACGCTCCGGCACCAGGCGGGAGGAGCTGCTTTTGTCCAAGGAAGAGCTGGAACTCATGTGGAATTTCCGCCGGGTGACCAGCGGTTTGGGCAGCGTGGAAGTGACGGAAATGCTCATCGATGCCATGAAGAAAACAAAAACCAATGCAGACCTTCTCCGGGCTTTGCCCCAGCTGTTTCCAGGGGACTAGATCTTCCCATTTTTCCCATTATTGAACCCCTAATGAATATTTTTCTCATCTCAGGGCTAAAATAACTGTTGAGACAAGCTGGAAGAAAATTATTCCAGCCAAACTAAAGCTGAGGTGAGAAATATTGTTTACAAAGATAAAAAAATCGGCAGTGGGGGTGTTGCTGGCAGCCTTTCTCCTGACAGCGGGGGCGGGAGCGGCCTTTGCTTCCGTGGCGGATTGGGACTCCTGGTCTTGGCGTCTCCGCACCGCTGAGATGACCGCCGAAGCAGAACTCGCTGCCAGGGTTAATTCCCATACCCTGCTTTATACGGTGAAAGCAGGGGATACCTTATGGGCCATTGCCAGGGATTTGAAGATCGATCTGGATCTTCTGACGGCGGTCAATGGGATTAATTCGCCCCAGGCGATTCAGGTGGGACAGAAGCTACTGCTTCCGGTGGAACCGGAAAGACAGTATCATGTGAGGCCCGGGGACACCCTCTGGAGCATTGCCGGTCTTTTTGACGTGGACGTGAAAAGCCTCATGACCGCCAATCGCCTGAACAAACCGGAACAGCTTCAAGCCGGCAGCACCATCATAATCCCCGGTTCCCCCCAACTGACCGCCGTTTCCACCAGGATGGTGACGGCTGCCCGCCAGGGTGGAAATTACCAGCTTCTCTGGCCTTTGGAAGGGAGGATTACTTCTCCTTTTGGGCCGAGAGGCAAGGAGTTCCACCACGGGCTGGATATTGCGGGCAAGAAGGGAGACCCCATTCGGGCCGCCCTGAAAGGCACGGTGGTTTTTTCCGGCTGGAAAAACGGGATTTACGGCAATACGGTGATCATCCAGCATGATCACGACCTGATGACCCTTTATGCCCATAATTCCCGCAATCTGGTGCAAAAAGGCGACCGGGTGCATGCGGGGCGGGTCATTGCCGAGCTGGGCAGCACCGGCAGGGCCACCGGTCCCCACCTGCATTGGGAAGTTCATTTGGGCGGCAAACCGGTGAACCCCAAATTATACGTGAAATAACATCCGGCCATATCCCAACCTCCATCCAATTGTAGGGGCCGATGACCGGAACGGTCGTCGGATATCGGAATACAGTCGTCGGAATTTGGGTCATTCTTGTGGGTCAACGGGCTGATGTGGTCATCAGCCCCTACGCCAATCCCGTAAATCACGCAAAAACCGTAGGGGGCGATGCCCACATCGCCCCGCATATATTACCCCCAATAAACGGGCCGGTGTGGTCACCGGCCCGTACAGATTCAAAGAAAATAACAATTATGTCTTGCGCCCTGCCATGCCTTATGCTATAATGAATTTCGTTGTACCGGAGAAAAGAGAGGTGGTTACGATGAAAAAAGGTATTCACCCAGAAATGTATAAAACCACTATTACCTGTTCTTGCGGTAATGTGCTGGAAACATATTCGACCAAGAAAGACATCCGGGTCGAACTCTGTTCCAATTGCCATCCCTTTTACACGGGTTCCCGCACCCAGGTGGAAAAAGGCGGCCGGGTGGAGCGCTTCAAGAAAAAATACGGCATCTAAAAAGGGTCTTGCTAGACCCTTTTTTTTGCGACTTTTCCTATGTTATAATACGATTCAGGTTTGAGAGGCCAAATCCGGTTTTTCTTCCGGCAAGCCGATGGGCGGGGAGGGCGAAAAATGCCACAATCCTTTCAATATGGAGGTCAAGCGGTTTACGAAGGAGTGATGATGCGGGGGCCCCAGGTGGTGTCCCTGGCCGTGCGCAAAGCCGGTGGAGACATTATCCTGGAAAAACAGCATTTCAAGTCGCTGGGGGCCCGGTTTCCCATTTTGAAACTGCCCCTTTTCCGGGGTGTCATCGCTCTTTTCGAGGCCCTGGTTTTGGGAGTGCAGATGCTCACCAAAAGCTTCAACCTGGCCGCCGAAGCCGAAGAGGAAGAATTATCGCCGAGGGAAATAGCCGTGACCATCCTGGTGGCCGTAGGGCTGGCAGTGCTTCTCTTCATTGTGATCCCTACCGGTGCGGCTCATTTTACCCGTGGATACTTGAACAACTTCTGGCAAAACCTATTGGAAGGGCTGCTGCGCATCGCCATCTTTCTGGTTTACGTGCTGGCCATCGGCCGGATGAAGGACATCGAAAGGGTATTTCAGTATCACGGTGCCGAGCATAAAGTGATTCATGCCTTGGAGGCGGGAGATGAGCTTACGGTGGAAAATGCCAAGAAATATACCACCCTCCATCCCCGTTGCGGTACCAGTTTTCTTTTATTCGTCCTGGTCCTGACCATTTTTATTTACTCCCTTTTGGAAACTCCCGGACTCCTTTGGCGCATCGGCTCCCGGATTCTGCTTTTACCGGTGATAGCGGGCCTGGCCTATGAATTCATCAAATGGTCCGGCCGGAAATGTGATGTGCCCTGGGTGAAATTGATCATCGCTCCCGGCCTGTGGCTGCAAAAACTGACCGCGCGAGAACCGGATGACAGCCAGTTGGAAGTGGCCATTTGTGCTTTGGAAGGAGCCCTGGAAAAAGAAAGCGGGCTGGCTCCTTAAGGTAAATTTGGAAAGACAGCAGGTGGAAAGATGTTTGAAAAACTGAGAAGCCTGGAAGATAAATACGAAGAACTGAGTCATTTGCTGGCTGACCCCAAAGTGATGGAGGATCAGAGAGAATACCAAAAACACGCCAAAGCCCACGCGGCTCTGGAAGATATTGTTAATGTCTATCGCCAGTATAACCGGGTGCTGAAAGAAGAGGAAGATGCCCGGCAGCTTTTGGCGGAAGAAGGGAACCCGGAATTTAAAGAAATGGTCCGGCAGGAGCTGGAAGAGCTGGTGCAGAAAAAGGAAAAGCTGGAGCGGGATTTAAAAATCCTTCTCCTTCCGCAGGATCCCAATGATGAGAAAAACGTGATCATGGAGATCCGGGCTGGCACCGGCGGGGAAGAAGCGGCCCTTTTTGCGGGAGACCTCTTTCGCATGTACAGCCGTTACGTGGAGAGCAAAGGCTGGCAGCTGGAAATCCTCAGCGACAGCCCCACCGATATCGGCGGCTACAAAGAAATCATCTTCCTGGTTTCCGGCAAAGGCGCCTACAGCCGCCTCAAGTTTGAAAGCGGCGTCCACCGGGTCCAGAGGATCCCCACTACCGAGTCGGGAGGAAGAATCCACACCTCCGCCGCCACGGTGGCGGTGCTGCCTGAGGCGGAAGAAGTCGATATTGAAATTGATCCCGCCGATCTGCGGATCGATGTTTTCTGCTCTAGCGGCCCCGGCGGTCAGTCGGTGAACACTACCCAGTCGGCAGTGCGGATTACCCACTTGCCCACAGGGATGGTAGTTTCTTGTCAGGATGAAAAATCCCAGCACAAGAACAAGGATAAGGCCATGAAGATTCTGCGGGCCAGGCTCCTTGACAAGGCCATGGAGGAACAGCAGGATGAAATGGCCCAGGCCCGGAAGACCATGGTGGGTTCCGGCGACCGGAGCGAACGGATTCGGACCTATAATTTTCCCCAGAACCGGGTCACCGATCACCGAATTGGCCTCACCCTGCATAAATTGGATGCGGTGATGGACGGGGCTTTGGGAGAAATTATCGAAGCCTTGATCACCACTGATCAGGCGGAGAAACTGAAAAGGGTGGAATAAAGTGCGACTCTTTGGACAACCGCCGGCGGCAGGAGAGGCTTTGCAGCAGGCGGTTCTCTTTTTGCAGGAAAATGGTATCCCCCAGGCCCGCTTGGAGGCGGAAGTGCTCCTGTCCCATGTGCTGGGTTTGAGTCGGGCCGGTCTTCTGGCCAGGCTTGACCAAAGCCTGACCGGAGAAACCCGGGCTAAATTTTTTCGCCTGGTCCGGCAGAGAGGGGAAGGGGAGCCCCTCCAGTATCTGACCGGCAGGCAGGAGTTCATGTCCCTGGAACTCAAAGTCAGCCCGGCGGTGCTTATTCCCCGGGGGGAAACGGAACTTCTAGTGGAAAAAGTCCTGGATTTGCGGCAGGATTTGGAAAGCAGAAAAAGAATAAGGATAGTTGACGTGGGAACCGGCAGCGGCGCCATTGCTGTGAGCCTCGCTTATTACTGGCCCGGGGCGGAAGTGTATGCGGTGGACATTTCCCCGGAGGCCCTGGCACTGGCCCGGCAAAACGCCCTTTCTCACCGGGTGGAAGTGATCTTTCTTCAAAGCGACCTGCTGGAAGCTTTTCTCCATCAGGGAAAAAAATTTGAAATAATCGTCAGCAATCCTCCCTATATCCCCACCCCTCTTTTGCCAAGCCTGCCCCGGGAAGTGGGCCGGGAACCGGTGACGGCCCTGGACGGGGGACTGGACGGTTTAAGCTGCTATCGCCGGTTGATTCCCCAGGCGGCCTCATTGCTCGCTCCCGGGGGCTTTCTCGCCTTGGAAATTGGCTGGGACCAGGGGATCCGGATCCGGGAAATACTGCAAAAAGAGGGTTTTTCCCAGATAAGCCTTTTTCAGGATTACGGAGGACGAGATCGGATTATTTTGGCGCGGTGATTTTTTATGCTTCTTTGGAGATTGTTCTTCACTTTTCTCCGCATCGGCGGTTTTACCATCGGCGGGGGTTATGTGATGCTCCCCATTATTCAAAGGGATGTGGTGGAGAGAGAAAAATGGGTGAAAGAAGAGGAGTTTCTGGATTTGATCGCTGTGGCCCAGGCGTCCCCGGGTGTGATGGCCATTAATTCAGCGCTGATTATCGGTTTCAAATTGGCGGGCATTCCCGGGGCGGCGGCAGCCACCCTTGGCGTATCTCTGCCCTCATTTCTTATTATTCTGGTGATTGCCTCTTATTTTGTCCAGTTCAGCCATCTGCCCCTGCTCATGTCCTTTATGGAAGGGGCCAGGCCGGTGGTGGTGGCCCTGCTTCTTTATGCCGCCTTTACCATGGGCATAAAGAGCGTGCAGGATTATCGGGGCCTTATTATTTGCGTGGCAGCCTTAATTCTCTCCATCTTGCTCCAGCCCAGTCCCATTCTGCTCATCATCCTGGGAGGCCTGACCGGCTATCTGCTTTTCCATCGGATGAGGAAAAAGGGGGAGGAAGACTCCTGATTATCTGGCAGCTTTTTTCCACCTTTTTTTTGATAGGCGCTTTCAGCTTCGGCGGGGGCTACGCCATGATCCCCCTGATTATTGATGAGGTTGTGGTCAACCACTCCTGGATCACCATGGAACAGATGATGGACATGATCACCATCGCCGAAATGACTCCCGGCCCCATCGCCATCAATATCGCTACTTTTGCCGGTTACCGGGCGGCGGGGGTCCTGGGTTCGGCGGCGGCTACCATCGGCGTGATTACACCCTCCGCCATCATCGTCTCCATCGGGGCGGTTTATTTTTTGAAACACCATGGCCACCCGGTGGTCCAGGCGGTGCTGCGGGGCATCCGGCCGGTGGTGGTGGCTCTGATCGCTTTTGCCGGGATTTCTTTTGCCTCCAACGCCGCTTCCAGCCCGGCCCAGGCCTTGATTGCCCTGGCGGCTCTGCTTGTCTCCTGGCGTTTCCGGCTGCATCCTATTCCTCTTTTAGCCGCCGGAGGAATTTTGGGCATGCTTATCTTCTAACAGACCCCTCACCGGGGTCTTTATTCTTATCAAGGAAGTTCAAGATGTGATACAATATTAACATTAAAATTATCGAATTTTTTCCAAAAGAGGATCAGCCATGCGGAAAGTGACGCGCTATATCAAGATTCATCCCCTTCATCCCCAAAAGAAATACATCCGTTTTGCCGCCCGGGTTCTCTTAGCCGGCGGCACGGTGGCCTTTCCCACGGAAACCGTTTACGGATTGGGAGCCAATGCCCTAGATGGGGCGGCAGTGGAAAAGATCTTTTTGGCCAAGAGACGCCCCGGCGACAACCCGCTCATAGTCCACGTGGCCCGGCGGGAAGAGTTGGACCGGCTGGTCACCCGGGTGCCGGCCCAAGCGGAACGTTTGATTGATCTTTTTTGGCCCGGCCCCCTCACTTTGATCCTGCCCCGCTCCTGGGCGGTACCTGACCAGGTTACCGCCGGGCTGGATACGGTGGCCGTCAGGATGCCCCGGCACCCGGTGGCACTGGCCCTGATCAGGGCTGCCGGTGTGCCGGTGGCGGCACCCAGCGCCAATCTTTCGGGCAAGCCCAGTCCCACCAGCGGCCTCCATGTTTTACGGGACCTGGCCGGGCGGGTGAACCTGGTGCTGGACGGAGGAAGAGCGGAGGTGGGTTTGGAATCTACAGTTTTGGATTTGACCGGAGATTGTCCCCTGATCTTGCGTCCCGGGGGAGTGAGCAGGGAAGAGCTGGAGCAGGTCCTGGGACAAGTAGCCCTGGATCCGGCTTTGGCCCAAGATCATAGTGGACTTCTAAAGCCCAGGTCACCCGGCCTTAAGTACACCCATTATGCTCCTGCTGCCCGGGTCTTTGTCATCCGGGCTGCTTTGCCGGAAAGGCTGCCGGAAGCCCTGGTCCGATTGGTCCGGCGGGCCAGGACCAGGGGAAAGAGAGTGGGGCTGCTTCTCACTGCCGAAACAGCCCGGGAATTCATCCGGCAAAAGATTCAGCCGGATTACTTAGAAGTCATGGGTTCCAGGAATCGTCCCCAGGAAATCGCCGCCCGCCTTTTTGAGGCTTTGCGTAACTGCGATCGACACCGCCTGGATCTTGTTTATGCGGAAAGCATACCGGAAAAGGGTATTGGGCTCGCGGTGATGAATCGCCTCCTGAAGGCGGCAGGCTACCGGGTTATCCGGCTTTAGGCCGCGAAAAAACCGCTAACTGCTGCTTATCATAGTCTTCAGTACTAATCACCCCTGCCGGCGAATAGTATTTAGAAGCCTTGCTTAGGGTGATTGGTATGAGGGAAATCCTTTTCATGAGTTTCCTGGCGGGATTGGCCACCGTCCTGGGCGCCTTGATGGTGCTGGTGACGGGCCGCCCCACGGAAAGATTGCTGGCCTTTTTTTTAGGCATGGCTTCCGGCATTATGCTGGGAGTGGTGGTCCTGGATTTGATTCCCGCCTCTTTAAGCTCCGGCACTCCCTTGGCTCTGGCCTTTGGTTTGCTGGCCGGCTGGTGGCTGCTGAAGATTTTAGGGTGGATTTTGGGCACAAGAACCCATCCCGCCGGTCCCAGGGACAATTTTTATCTCTTGCGGATGGGATATCTGGTGGCGGTGGGCATTGCCCTCCACGATCTGCCGGAAGGCATGGCCATTGCCGTGGGTTATGCCACCACGGTCCGGCTGGGTTGGGTGATCGCTTTCGCTATCGGCCTACATAATGTTCCGGAAGGAATGGCTACAGCCGCACCTCTTCTCATGGGTGGCCTTTCCCCTTTAAGAATTTTCGCCCTGGCCGGTCTGGTGAGCCTGTTTACTCCTCTGGGCAGCCTTTTGGGCATCCTTTTAGTGCAGATTTCCGGAAAAGTGATCTCCTTTCTGCTGGCCCTGGCGGGAGGAGCCATGCTTTTTGTGGTCATGCACGAAATCTGGCCGGAATCGGTCAAAAGGCATCCCAACTATTCCCGCCTGGGGGCTTTTTGGGGACTGGTGATCGTCCTTATCCTCACTTTCCTGGAGTAAGGGCCGGAAGGGCCATTCAGGGTTTTGGGGATTGGCTTTAACCCATGGTGAAAGTGCTTGGAAGTGTAGGAAAAGCGGGTATACTATTAGCCGGATCTATTTTTTGTTTTGCTTCTATCTGAACTTTGGAGGAATAGCGGTGACTTTTTATTCCCTTTTGTTGGTGGCTGCGGCTCTGGGAGCCGACGCCTTTTCCATGGCTGTGGGTCTCGGCTTATCTGGGCTGCGCCGCCGGCAGCTTTATCTTTTTGCCGGAGCGGTGGCTTTGTTTCATGTGCTGATGCCCCTCACCGGCCTTTGGTTGGGGTCCCTGCTGGGGAAGGCCATCGGCAGGTGGGCCGGTTATCTTGGGGCACTGGTCCTGGTTTTCATCGGCTTACATATGCTGAAAGAGGGCTGGACAGGCCCCCAGGCGCCCCTGACCGGCTTTCAGGCCGCTAAAAAAACCTTTCTGGGGGAAAAAGCACCGGACTTGCGGGTGCTAACCGGCGCCGGGGCCGTCCTTCTTTTGGCCGGCAGCGTCAGTGTTGATGCTCTGACGGTGGGTTTTGGCTTGGGAGTATTGAAGGCTAATCTCTTGCTCTCGGTGCTGACCATGGGAGCGGTGGCCGGGATCATGACCGTGATGGGTTTGTTTTTCGGCCAACGCTTGGGGCGCTGGCTGGGGGGAAAGGCCCAGCTGCTGGGAGGAATTGTCCTTATTGCCATCGGGCTGAAGATGATTCTCTAGGGATTTCATCAGTAAAGGCGGTGAAAGAAGTGATCAAGATTCTTTTCGTCTGTACCGGCAATACCTGCCGGAGCAGCATGGCCGGGGCCATTGCCCGGGATCTGGTGCAAAAAAAAGGCTGGAGTGAAGAACAGGTCATGGTTTTATCCGCCGGTCTGGCGGCGGTGCCGGGAGCGCCGGCTGCGCCGGAAGCGGTCAAGGCCATGGAAGAACAGGGCCTGGACCTGAAGGAGCACCGGGCCCGGAGTATCACTCCCCAACTGGTGGAAGAGGCTGATCTGATTTTGGCCATGACCAGGGATCATAAAAGGCGTTTGCTGGCCCAGTTTCCCCAGCACCGGTCCAAGATCTATACCCTGGCGGAATATGCGGGAGAAGAGGACTATGTGCGATTGGCGAAAAAAGCTGAGGAGCTTTCCGCCCTGGTGGAGGAAAAAGAACAGAGATTTATCGCTTCTCACCGGGAAGAACTGGATAGGCTGAGGCAGGAGTATCAGGATCTTTGCCGCAGATTATCCCGGGTGGAGCAGGAGCTGGCCTCCTGGGAAGACCGGATCCGGCAGGAAAGCGCCGCGGAAAGGCAGGAACTGGCCCGGCTGGATCAGGAGTTGAGGGAAAGGGACATCGCCGACCCCATCGGGGGGACCCTGGAGGATTACAGGCAGTGTTCCCGGGAGCTGAGATCCGCCATCGAGAAAGTGCTGGATAAATTATCAATGGAGTGACATTGAAGCGAAAAAACCAAGAAAGGAATCCTGCCGCAAATTGTAGAAATTTCATGGAGAGGTTCATGGCTTTTAATGTGGGGGTCAACGCCCACATCAGGCCGGACCTGAAAGGATGACCCTAATTCCCACGACCGATATCCGACGACTGCTGTCCGATATCAGACATCCGACCACCATTCCGGGCATCGACCTGTGCGGGCCGATGTAGGCATCGGCCCCTACGATTGATGCATGATTCACGTGTTTGGTGTAGGGGCTGATGACCACATCAGCCCGGACCCGAAAGGATGACCCCAATTCCGACGACTGTATTCCGATATCCGACGACCGTTTCGGGCAGGGACAGGGCCCTGCCCCTACCGCCGGTTGGAGGCCGGAATGATGGAAATCCACATTACCCAATTCCAATGGCCGTTCTTTCCATATTTTGCCGATGAAAGGAAGATCCAAATGCGCATTGCCGTGGCCAGCGATCACGGGGGATTTAAATTAAAAACCACCATCCTGGAATACCTAAAAGAAACCGGCCATGAATTTGAGGACTTCGGCACCTTCAGCTGCGACTCCGTCGACTATCCTGATTACGCCCTGAAAGTGGCGGAAGCCGTGGCCGCCGGCCGTTTTGACCGGGGTATCCTCATTTGCGGTACCGGGATTGGCATCGGTATCGCCGCCAATAAGGTGCCCGGGATCCGGGCGGCCCTGTGCCATGACACTTTTTCCGCCCTTGCTTCCCGGGAACATAATGATGCCAATATCTTGACCATGGGAGAAAGGGTGGTGGGGCCGGGCCTGGCCTTGGAGATTGTCCGGACTTGGCTGGCCGGGGAATTCGCCGGCGGCCGCCACCAGAGGAGAGTGGACAAGATCAAAGCCATTGAAGAAAAATACGGGTGCGGTAAAAAGAAAAAAGAGGAGGGAAAAAAATGAGTTTTCAGCAGGAGATTGCCGGCCAGATGAAAGAGGCCTTGGAAGGGCTGGCCCAGGCGGCCGCTTTCAAGCCGGGCCAGATTTTGGTGGTAGGCTGCAGCACCAGCGAGGTTATGGGACAGAGAATCGGTTCCGCTTCCAGCCGGGAGGTGGCGGAAGTTCTTATGAAACAACTTCTTTCTTTTGCCCGAAATCAAGGCATTTTCTTGGCCATCCAGGGCTGTGAACATATCAACCGGGCCCTGGTGGTGGAAGAGGAATGTGCGGAAAAATACGGCTGGGAAATAGTGAATGTGGTTCCCCATGAAAAAGCCGGCGGTGCCCTGTCCGCAGTGGCCATGGAGCGTTTTCAAAAGCCGGTGGTGGTGGAAAAGATCCAGGCCCATGCCGGCATCGATATCGGCGACACCTTCATCGGCATGCATCTCCGGCCGGTGGCGGTTCCTGTCCGTCTTTCCGTAAAATGCATCGGCCAGGCCCATTTGACCCTGGCCCGGACCCGGCCCCGGCTCATCGGCGGAGAAAGAGCCCGCTATTGCAAATTATAAATAAACGGGCTGATGTGGACACCGGCCCCACCGGGCGGACACAAGAGTCCGCCCCCATGCGGAACACGAAAACCACATAAAAACGTAGGGGGCGATGACCACATCGCCCCCAATGATCGGCAAAAAAACGGGCTGATGTGGGCGTCAGCCCCCACATCAATACCGCAAATGATGCTTAACAGAAGGAGGGCACTTGATGGACAGGCCTTCATGGGACGAATATTTCATGGAAATCGCAGAACTGGTGGCCAAAAGGTCCACCTGCTTAAGGCGCCAGGTCGGTGCTGTTTTGGTCAAAAACCGGCGCCTTTTGAGTACCGGGTATAACGGAGCGCCCAGCGGCCTGCCCCACTGCAGCGAAGTGGGATGTGCCCGCCAGCATCTGGCCATTCCGTCCGGGCAGCGCCACGAACTCTGCCGGGGCCTTCATGCGGAACAAAACGCCATCATCCAGGCGGCGGTTTACGGGGTCAGCATTAGCGGAGCCACCCTTTACGTCACGGTGAATCCCTGTGTAGTCTGTGCCAAAATGCTGATCAATGCGGGAGTAAAAAAAATCATCACCCGGGGCAGTTATCCGGATCCTTTGGCGCAGGAAATGTTGGATGCAGCCGGTATCCCCGTGCTGCAGTTGAAATGATTTGGAAAAGAGGCCGGAAAGGTAGGTACCGCGCCATGAACATGAACAAAAAAATAATCGCCCTTCCCAAGTTAAATAATTTGTCCCCCACGCTGGAATCCACCGCTCTCAAGCTGATGGAAGAAGCGGGGGAATTGGCCCAGGCTATCGGCAAATTCCGGGGATTAAACGGGGAAGACATTTCCCTCCAGGAACAGCAGGTCATGGAAAAAATCACCGGAGAGCTTCTGGATGTGGCTCAAACGGCCGTCTCCATGATGTTCGTCCTGGAAGAGAATTACGGCATTAACATTGAACACGCCATCGAAGAGCATGTGGAAAAACTCAAACGCAAAGGCTACTTGCTCGACATCACCGGCTAGGGAAAGGAGTTCTCATGCTGAAGATCCTGACGGTTTTCGGTACCAGACCGGAAGCCATTAAAATGGCTCCCCTCATCAAGGAACTGGAAAGCCACAAAGAAATCAAAAATTTGGTGGCGGTAACCGCCCAGCACCGGGAAATGCTGGACATGGTTTTAGACCTTTTCGGCATTTTGCCTGACTACGACCTGGACATCATGCGGCAGGAACAGACTTTGACGGAGATCACCGTCCGGGCCCTTCAAGGATTGGGGGAAATTCTCCGGCGGGAGAGGCCCGACCTGGTGCTGGTGCACGGCGATACAACCACCACCTTTGCCGGCTCCCTGGCCTCTTTTTATCAGCAGATACCTGTGGGGCATGTGGAGGCGGGTTTGCGAACCGATAATAAATACGCTCCTTTTCCGGAAGAGATCAACCGGCGCCTGACCGGTGTCCTGGCCGATTGGCATTTTGCCCCTACCCGCACCGCCAAGGAGAGCCTTCTCCGGGAAGGAGTAGCTTCTTCCCGGATTTTCGTTACCGGCAACACGGTTATCGATGCCCTTTATGCCACCTTGCGCCGGGAATGTGACCTGACTCGCTATCACCAATTGGACCGGGTGGATTTTTCCCGGCGAATTCTGCTGGTGACCTCTCACCGGCGGGAAAATTTAGGGGAACCCATGCGGGAAATCTTCCTGGCCCTGCGGGAGATTGTGAATAATTACCCCCAAGTGGAAATTGTTTTTCCGGTGCATAAAAATCCCCTGGTCCGGTCGGCGGCTGAGGAGATCCTGGGGGGTATGGCTCGGGTCCATTTGATCGAGCCCCTGGATTACCAGCCTTTTATCCATTTGATGGCCAAGTCCTACCTGGTGCTCACGGATTCCGGCGGCCTGCAGGAAGAGGCGCCGGCTCTGGGAAAACCGGTCCTGGTTCTCCGGGAGACCACCGAGCGCCCGGAAGCGGTGGAGGCGGGTACGGTCCTTTTGGCCGGGACCTCGGGCAAGGAAGTGTATGAAAAAACCGCGGCCCTTTTGGATGACGAGGACCGGTACCGGCAGATGGCGGAAGCGGTGAATCCTTACGGGGATGGGCAGGCTTCCCGGAGGATTGCCCAGGCTATTTTGTATGTTTTTGGTTTGTCCAAAGAGCCCCCTGACGAGTATGAGTATGATCCCACGGGGACCGGGCGCCCCGGCCCCCGGTGAAAACATACGGAAATAACGCAAAAACCGTAGGGGGCGATGACCGGAACGGTCGTCGGATGTCAGATGTCGGTTGTTAGATATCGGAATACAGTCGTCGGAATTGGGGTCATCCTTTTGGGCCGAAACGGGCCGGTGTGGGTACCAGAACGGTCGACGGTTGTCAGGCATCAGATGTCAGAATTGGGGTTATCCTTTCGGGCCCTATAACGGGCCGGTGTGGGCACCGGCCCCTACGTGAACCCCGTAAATGACGCCAAAAATGTAGGGGTCGATGACCACATCGACCCGCGGATAGCGATGGCCACATCGCCCCGGTGGCCCCGAAGAAATACAAAATAACGTAGGGGCAGGGCCCCGTTCCTGCCCGGAACGGTAGTCGGATATCGGAATACAGCCGTCGGAATTGGGGTCATTCTTTTGGGCCGAAACGGGCCGGTGTGGGTACCAGAACGGCGACGGTTGTCAGGCATCAGATGTCAGAATTGGGGTTATCCTTTCGGGCCGAAACGGGCCGGTGTGGGCACCAGAACGGTCGACGGTTGTCAGGCGTCAGATGTCAGAATTGGGGTTATCCCTTCGGGCCCTATAACGGGCCGATGTAGTCATCGGCCCCTACGTAGAACGGATGTCAGTCGTCGGTATACGGTCTTCGGTATTCGGGTCATCCTTCCGGGTCCCGGGCTGATGTGGTCATCAGCCCCTACATTGATCCCGCAAATCGCGTTAGAAACCGTAGGGGGCGATGGCCACATCGCCCCGCACATTGCCCCGAAAAAACCGGGCGGACACAGGGATCCGCCCGTGCGTCAAAATGGAATCCATAATACCCAGAAAAAAAACAAGGAATCATTCTATTTATATCGAATATGTACAAAGTTAGCACAATGTATAATAGCCCCCCCGGGGAGGGAAAATTTAGCAGAGACACTACCGTGACGAGGGTGATGGGCTTGAAAAAGGAATACTGGACCTACAGTAAGTACGCCAGCTTTGCCGTTTCCTTCGGTGTGACCATGGCAGCCAGTATTTTTCTCGGCTATTTTGGGGGCAGTTGGCTTGACGGCAAGCTGGGTACCGGCCCCATCTTCCTCGTAATCGGCCTTTTACTGGGCGTCGCTGTTGCTTTTTACTCGCTTTTCAAAGAATTGAAAACCCTGGAGAGAATGAGGGATCCTTTCAAACCGGGCAATGGAGATGCGGGCGATGCTTAGCGAGCAGGAAGCCAGAAAACGCATAAAAAAAATATTGTTTGGGGCTGGATGCGGCTCTGGGATCTTGTTGGCCTTTGGGCTGACAAAAGCGGCTCTGGGAGTGTGGTTGGGGGCTGCCGTTGGAATATTTAATTACCGCCTGGTTGTCAAAGTGATCTTAGACCAGTCCCTTGATCCGGAAACCAAGAAACAAAAGCGCTTCATGAAGCGATACCTGCTACGCCTTCTGTTTTCTGCGGTTGTCCTTGGCGCCGCAATTTTTATTGGCGCCGATTTCTTGTTGGGTGTTCTTTTCGGCCTTCTGCTGGAAATGCTCACCTACACTCTGGATGCAGGCAAGCTCTTTCTTAGCGGCAAAGTTACAGGCAAAAAAAGGGGGTGACAGTTGGTATGGGAGGAGGAAAAATGGAGGCCTTGATGACCGTCATGGAGCATTTGAAACCCCATACGGTCTTTAAGGTGGGGAATGTGCCCATTTCATCCACGGTGGTCAACACCTGGATCATCATGGCCGTCCTTTTCGTCTTGGTTTTTGTCTTGACCAGAGGTTTACAACTGGTGCCCAGGGGCAAGCAGCATCTCATCGAATTGCCTATTCTTTTCATCTGGGGTCTTTTGGAAGCGGCATTGGGGAAAAAGGGACGAAAATTTCTGCCGCTGGTAGGGACTCTTTTCCTTTTCATTCTCTTTTTAAACCTGGCCTGGTTCATCCCGGGGATGAAACCGCCTACCATGGATTTGAGCACCACCGCCGCTTTTGGGGTAACCACCATTATCACCGTCCAGCTGATCGGTATCAAAGAAAAAGGATTGGGCGGCTATATCAAGCATTTTTTGTCGCCGAATCCGCTCATGGCTCCCATGAATATTATCGAAGAGCTGGTGAAACCGGTCTCCCTATCTCTCCGTCTTTTTGGCAACATGTTCGGAGAAGAGATGGTGGTGGTCATTCTTTTTATTCTGGTGCCTTTCTTCGTACCGGTCCCCATTCAGCTCTTGGGGGTTTTAATGGCTTTTATCCAGGCCTTTGTTTTTACCTTGCTGACCATCACCTACATCAGCATTTTAGTGCACGGCCATTAGAAATCCTGATGGGAAAGGCCGAAGGCATGATAAAAGCAAACTCATGACCCAGCATTAGCAGCAACAACTAAATCTGGCGTAAAACTGAAAGGAGGGAAACGGTTTAATGGCAACTTTAGGTTTTGTAGGAGTCGCACTATCCATTGGATTAGTTGGGCTTGGTTCCGCTTTAGGACAGGGTAATGCCGCTGCCGGGGCGATGGAGGGTATTGCCCGGCAGCCGGAAGCAGCCGGCGAAATCAGAACCACCTTGCTTTTGGCACTGGCCTTTATGGAAGCGTTAACGCTGTTTGCCTTCGTTATCGCCATCTTAATGTGGACTAAACTCTAACTCATACGGGCGGATAGGAGCGCTCTTTCCTCTTATTCGCCCATGCACTATTTTTCGGCCGGAGGTGAGGAGTAAATGGATGCCCTCAAAGCCCTGAATTTTGATTTTTGGACCTTTTTCTTGCAAGCGATCAACTTGCTGATTGTCATCGGCATTTTATATATATTGGCTTATAGACCTGTGACCCGGATGCTCCTGGAACGGGAAGAACAAATCGAAGGGGCCCTGGCTCATGCCGCCCGGTCCCGGGACGAGGCAAATGCCCTTCTGGCCAAATACGAAGAACAGATCAAAGGAGCCAGAAATGAGGCCCAGGAAATAATCGCCCGGGCCACCAAATTGGGAGAAGAAATCAAAGAGGAGATCATCAACAGCGCCAAAAAGGATGCGGCCATGACTCTGGCCAAAGCCAGGGCGGAAATCGAAGGTGAAAAAGCCAAAGCCCTCGCTGAAATCAGAAATGAAGTGGCCGGTTTGGTGGTGATGGCTGCCGGCAAGGTCATCGAAAAAGAGCTTTCCCCCAAAGACCATGAACGCCTGATCAATGACTTCATTATGGAAGCGGGAGAAATCCAATGAAGAAAAGACAGACGGTAGCTCGCCGCTATGCGGAAGCTTTTTTTGCCCTTGCCCTGGAGCAGGGCCTTTTGGAGCAGGTTGCCAATGATCTGGAACTATTGAGAAAGACTTTGGAAGAAAACCGGGACTTGACCCTTTTGGTGGAGAACCAGAGGATCCCTGCTCACCGGAAATACCAGGTAATGGGGAAGATTTTTGCCGGCCGCGTGGAAAATCTGACCCTGAATTTCCTGGGAGTAATTTTTGCCAAACGCCGGGAATATTACCTGAAACAGATCGTCGCCGAGTTCTTTCAAAAGGCGGACCGGCATCAAGGAATTATGGAAGTGGAAATTCGCACCGCGGTGGAATTGAGCCCGGAGACAGCCCGGTCTTTAGAGACACGGCTGGCCCGGAGCACCGGCAATAAACTGCGTCTAAAATTTCGGGTCCAGCCGGAACTTTTGGGCGGTGCTTTGATCAGAATGGGAGATAAAGTCATCGACGGCAGCGTGGCCACCAAACTGAAGCGTCTCCAGCAGAAGCTCAGCAGTCAGGGGGCCCTTTCCTAAAGTTTATCTTGAGGGGTGATGGAAAGATGAGTTTACGGCCGGATGAAATCAGCTCTATTCTCAAGAGCCAGATTGCCGATTTCCGGTCCGAGGTGGAAGTATCCGATGTGGGGACCGTCATTCAAGTAGGTGACGGCATCGCCCGGGTGTACGGGCTGGAAAATGCCATGGCCGGGGAGCTCCTGGCTTTTCCCGGTGATACCTACGGTATGGTCCTGAACTTGGAAGAAGATAACATTGGCTGCGTCATTCTCGGCCCTTTTACCCATATTAAAGAAGGAGACGAGGTCAAAAGGACAGGGCGAATTGTGGAGGTTCCCGTGGGGGAAGCCCTCATCGGCAGGGTGGTCAACGCCCTGGGGCAGCCCATCGACGGCAAGGGCCCCATCAATACGGATCGCTACCGGCCCGTTGAATCCCCGGCTCCGGGTGTTATTTACCGGCGTCCTGTGCACCAACCGTTACAAACCGGCTTAAAAGCCATCGACTCCCTGGTGCCCATCGGCAGGGGACAGCGGGAGCTCATCATCGGCGACCGCCAGACGGGAAAAACGGCCCTGGCCGTTGATACCATTATCAACCAAAAAGGCCAGGACGTGATCTGCATCTATGTGGCCATCGGGCAGAAGGCCTCTACGGTGGCTTCGGTGGTGGACAGCCTGGAAAAGGCCGGCGCCATGGAATATTCCATCGTGGTGGCCGCCACCGCCAGCGAACCGGCGCCCATGCTCTATATTGCTCCCTATGCGGGCTGCGCCATGGGAGAAGAATTCATGTACAATCACCACCGGGACGTGCTGGTGGTTTATGACGACTTGTCCAAACAGGCCGCCGCTTACCGGGAATTATCCTTGCTTTTACGGCGTCCGCCCGGGCGGGAAGCCTACCCGGGAGACGTTTTCTACCTCCACTCCCGCCTGCTGGAAAGAGCGGCTAAGCTCAATGACGAAATGGGAGGGGGTTCCTTAACGGCCCTGCCCATCATTGAGACCCAGGCCGGGGACGTTTCCGCTTACATTCCCACCAACGTGATCTCCATTACCGACGGGCAGATCTTTTTGGAATCGGACTTGTTTTATGCAGGAGTGCGGCCGGCCATCAACCCGGGTATTTCCGTTTCCCGGGTGGGGGGTGCCGCCCAGATCAAAGCCATGAAACAGGTGGCGGGACGCTTGCGAATTGACCTGGCCCAGTACCGGGAACTGGCCGCTTTCGCCCAGTTCGGTTCCGACTTGGATAAAGCCACCCAGGCCAGGCTGGCCCGGGGCGAGCGGATTGTGGAAGTATTGAAGCAGGACCAGTACGCCCCCATGCCGGTGGAAGAACAAGTGGTGATCATCTTTGCAGCAGTTAACGGCTTTTTGGACGACCTGCCTGTCAGCCGGGTCCGTCCCTTTGAAAGGGAATTTTTGGCCTACCTGCGCAAGGAAAAAGCGGACCTGCTCCATGACATAAGAAGCAAGAAGGAACTGACGGAAGACGCCATTGCCCGTTTGAAAGAGACCATCGAGGATTTTAAAAAGAGCTTTACCGCTTCATCATAAAGGCCCTGGAACAAGGCAGGGGCCATTTACCGGCCCGGCCTGATTTCCCAGAAGGTGGTGAAATGAAAAAATGCCAGGGATGCGCGATATTAAAAGGCGAATCAAAAGTATCCAAAACACCCAGCAGATCACCAAGGCCATGAAAACGGTGGCGGCAGCTAAGCTCCGGAAAACCCAGGCCAAAGTGGTGGCAGCCCGCCCTTATGCGGGGAAACTGGGGCAAGTCCTGGGACGGCTGGCGGCGGACCTGGAGGGCTTCCAGCATCCTTTTCTGGAAGAAAGGGAAGGAGGGACCGCTGCTTATGTGGTGGTTACCGGCGACCGGGGACTGGCCGGAGGCTATAATGTGAACGTGATGCGGCTGGCGGAAGAAACCATCCAGGGGAAAAAAGAAGAAAAAGCGGCCATCATCGCCGTGGGGCGCAAAGCCAGGGACTATTTCCGCCGGAGAAAATATCCCCTCCTGCGGGAGTACCTGGAAATCGGCGACGAGCCTCACTATATCCAGGCCCGGGAATTGGCCCGGGAACTGACGGAGCTTTACCTGCAGGGCGAGGCGGACAAAATTTACCTGGTTTACAGCCGTTTCTATTCCGCTATCCGTTATGTACCCCGGGTGGAGCAGCTCTTACCAATAGAAGTTCTCCCGCCGAAAGGGGAGGAAGAGGATTTGGAGGAGTATCTTTACGAACCCGGCAAAGAAGAGGTTCTGAAAACCCTGCTGCCCCGTTATCTGGAGACCTTGACTTACCGGGCTCTTTTGGAGGCGAAAACCAGTGAGCACGGGGCTAGGATGACAGCCATGGATGCAGCTACGGACAATGCCGCGGAAATGATCGACAAGCTGACTCTTTCCTTCAACCGGGCCCGCCAGGCGGCCATCACCCGGGAGATCAGCGAAATTGTGGGAGGGGCGGCTGCTTTAAGCTAGCCCGGAGGAACTGATAATTCCCATCGAAAGGGGTTGAAAAATTTGAATCAAGGGACCATCGTACAGGTCATCGGACCGGTGGTAGATATCAGGTTCACGGAAAAACTGCCCGATATCTATAATGCCATTTTGATCCGGTCGCAAGACCAAAAAGCCGAAGACGCCGCCAGCAACCTGCATATTACCCTGGAAGCCATGCAGCACCTGGGCAACGATACGGTCCGCTGTGTGGCCCTTTCTTCCACCGACGGTCTGAAAAGGGGCATGGTGGCCCTGGATACCGGGGCTCCCATTGAGGTTCCTGTGGGCCGGGCCACCCTGGGACGGATTTTCAATGTGGTGGGTGAGCCCATTGACGGGAAAGGCCCTGTGGAAACAACGGAAAGGCTTCCCATTCACCGGCCGGCCCCGGCCTTTGTGGATCAGGAACCTTCCACCGAGATCCTGGAAACGGGAATTAAAGTGGTGGATTTGTTGGCCCCCTATGCCAAGGGAGGTAAAGTGGGACTTTTCGGCGGGGCCGGTGTGGGCAAGACGGTGCTCATCATGGAGCTCATCCGGAACATCGCCTACGAGCACGGGGGCTTTTCCGTTTTTGCCGGTGTGGGGGAGCGCACCAGGGAAGGAAACGACCTCTGGCTGGAAATGAACGAATCGGGAGTTATTGACAAAACCGCCCTCTGCTTCGGCCAGATGAACGAACCTCCCGGGGCCCGCCTGCGGGTGGGACTGACGGGGCTGACCATGGCCGAGTATTTCCGGGACGAAGAGGGCCAGGACGTGCTCCTTTTCATCGACAATATATTCCGCTTTACCCAAGCCGGTTCCGAAGTGTCCGCCCTGCTGGGCAGGATGCCTTCGGCGGTGGGTTACCAGCCCACCTTGGCCACGGAAATGGGAGCCCTGCAGGAACGGATCACCTCCACGAAAAAAGGCTCCATTACTTCCGTTCAGGCCATCTACGTGCCTGCCGACGACTTGACGGACCCGGCCCCGGCTACGGCCTTTGCCCACCTGGATGCCACCACCGTCCTCTCCCGGCAGATTGCGGAGCTGGGTATTTACCCGGCGGTGGACCCCCTGGACTCCACCTCCCGGATCCTGGACCCCAGGGTGGTGGGAGAAGAACACTACCAGGTAGCCAGGGGAGTTCAGCAGGTGCTCCAGCGCTATAAAGAACTCCAGGATATCATCGCCATTCTGGGCATGGACGAACTTTCCGAAGAAGACAAGATCATTGTGGCCAGGGCCAGGAAGATTCAAAGGTTTTTATCGCAGCCTTTCTTTGTGGCCGAGGCCTTCACCGGCACGCCGGGCAAATACGTGCCACTGGCCGAGACCATTCGGGGCTTCAAGGAAATCCTGGAAGGAAAACACGACCACCTGCCCGAGCAGGCCTTCCTGATGGTGGGCACCATTGAGGAAGCGGTGGCTCAGGCCAAGGAAATGGCTTAAAAGGCGGGATCCAAAATGGGCAATAAAATCAAAATGGAAGTGGTAACACCCGAAAGGGTGGTGGTCCAAGCGGAAGTGGATTCCCTGGTTGTCCCGGCGGCAGAGGGTTACCTGGGAGTCCTGCCGGGCCATGCTCCGTTGCTCACCCGACTGGACATCGGCGTTCTCCGCTACCGGGTTGGGGACCAGGAGGAATGTCTCTCCATCTGCTGCGGTTTCATGGAAGTGGCCAGGGGAAACCGGGTCATCATCCTGGCGGATACGGCGGAGAGAGCCTGTGAAATCGACGTGGACCGGGCCCTCCGGGCCAAAGCCCGGGCGGAAAATCTGCTCCAGACCCGCCCGGAAGGGCTTGACCAGGCCCGGGCGGAGGCAGCCCTCCGGCGAGCCCTGACCCGCCTGAAGGCCGCCGATTACCAAGGGAATAATAAATATTAAAGGCCAAAAATTACCATGCTTTTAGGCAGGAAAAGAGGAGAAGCAGCGAGAATAAGTACAGTTGCTTTGCGCAAAAAGCAGAGCAATTAACCAAAGGGCGCACAAGTCGCTATGGACTTCAGGTTCTGGCGGCTTGTGTGATTCTTGCCCTAAAACAAAAGAAAGGCCTCCTGATCGCAAAGCCGCGTATATCTCTTTCCCGATTGGCAAAAATATCTAATGTACTATCCCCGTAAATCCCAGGAGGCAGGCGAACTATATAAGGATAGGGCATGCCTCCTGGCCCAAGCGGGGGCGGGAGGTCTTGAACTTGTCCAGGCGGCTTCTTTTCTTTTTGCTTATTTTCATCTTTGTCCTTATCCCCCCTTTCTTGGCAGGGACCGCCGGAAGAGAAGCGGAGTTTCTCTGCCGGGGGCTGGAGACGGCCGGAGCTGATTTTCAGAAAATGGAGCTCCAGGGCTGGGCCCACTTTTCCGCTCCTCCCTTTTCCCCGGCTGCCAAAAGAGATCTCTTGTCCAGGGCTGTGGGCGTCTTGGCGCCCGGAGAGGGTTTTCTTTCCCCGGTCCGTGAGGAAGGACCAGTTTTTTCCGGTTTGACTTGGGAAAAGGAAGGAGAGGGGGAAGCTGCCCGGCTTTCCCTCCGCTGGTTCCGCTCCGGCCCGGAGGAGCAAGAAGAGATTTATCTATTAGCCGGCCTTTCCTTGGACGGGGATCCTTCTTCCTGGCAGGAAGCCTTCTTTCGGCTAGAACAAGTTTTCCGCCAGGAGAAATTACAGCCAAATTATACTATTTCCGTAATTGGTACCTTACCGGGCCCATATTCGTATAATGAACAGGAGGAAGCAGCCCGGCGGATTTTTCGGACCCTGCAGGTGACCGCACCGGCAGGCATCCGGGAAGGGGGCCTGTCCAGCTTCACCGGTTACTCCCCTTTGCTGGGCAATTATGTCCGGGACCTGGCGGGGAATAAAATCAATATCCAGATCTCCCTGCGTTATCATGCCGCAGAAGATCGCACTTATCTTTACCTGGGATCACCCCTGATCAGCGGGGCATATTAGAGGATATATCTTCCAATTCCTGCTGGGCAGGAAAAAGGCCTATTTTGTTGAAATATGACTAGGACTGTTGCCATAGGGAGGAAGAGATTTGGAGAAAATTATCGTCACTGGGGGTAAGAGACTGCAAGGAAAAATCACCGTCAGCGGTTCGAAAAATGCTGTACTGCCCATTATTGCCGCTACCCTATTGGCGGAAGGAGAGAGCACTTTACACGGTATCCCCCGGCTGGCCGACGTGACAACGATCATGCAAGTTATCAGCAGTCTGGGCGGCAAAGTGAGCCGGCATTTGGGGGGCGCCTTGAAGATTGACTGCTCTGATCTGGTCAACACCGAAGCCCCGAAAGAATATGTCAAAAAAATGCGCGCTTCCTTTCTGGTGATGGGACCTCTCTTGGCCCGGAAAGGTCAGGTCCGGATGTGTCTGCCTGGGGGCTGCGCCATCGGCAGCCGTCCCATTGATTTGCACTTAAAAGGGCTGGCAGCTCTGGGAGCCACCGTCAATATGGGGCACGGCCAGATCGAGGCCAGAGCTCCCCGCCTGCGGGGGAACCGGGTCTACCTGGATTTCCCCAGTGTGGGGGCCACGGAAAACATCATGATGGCCGGGGTGCTGGCTGAAGGCACCACCATCATTGAAAACGCTGCGGAAGAACCGGAAATAGTGGACCTGGCAGTGTTCCTGAACAATATGGGTGCCAATATCAGCGGTGCCGGCACCAATATTATTCGCATTGAAGGAGTTGAACGGCTTCAGGGTACTGTCCACACGGTCATCTCCGATCGGATTGAGGCCGGGACCTACATGGTCATGGCCGCCGCCACTGGTGGAGATGTCCTCTTAGAAAATGTGATTGTGGATCACTTGAAGCCGGTCGTGGCCAAACTGGAAGAAGCAGGAGTGGAAATTTTGGAAGAGGGGTCGAGACTGCGGGTCCGGAGCAGCGGCCCTTTGGAGGCTATTGACTTAAAAACCCTGCCCTATCCCGGTTTCCCCACCGACATGCAGTCCCAATTGATGGCCCTTCTCACCACGGCCAACGGCACCAGCATCATTACCGAAACAGTTTTCGAAAACCGTTTTATGCACGTGGACGAGCTCAAAAGGATGGGGGCCCAGATCATCGTGGAAGGACATACGGCCGTCATCAAGGGAGTCCCCAGATTAACCGGAGCTCCGGTGAAAGCCACCGACTTGCGGGCGGGAGCGTCCCTGGTCATCGCCGGCCTCATGGCCGAAGGAGAAACGGAAATAGCCGGAGTTCATCACATCGACCGGGGTTACGAAAACCTGGTTTCCAAATTAAATGCTGTCGGGGCTAAGATCAAGCGTGAGTACCTGCCGGAAGCAGAGGAAGAGTTTCCTGAAAAAGTTTCCTACTTGGCCACCCGGTAAAGCTGTACTCCGGTGTAGTAGTAAGTGAGTATTTCCTGAAAGTTTTTTCCCTCTTTGGCCATCCCATTGGCTCCGTACTGGCTGAGACCCACTCCATGTCCATAGCCTTTGGTGGAGAAAACAACCAGGTCTCCCTCCAGCCGCCAGCTGCAGTCGGCGGAAGGGAGACCTAACAGCCGCCGGAATTCCTCCCCGGTAAATTCTTTCTCGCCTGCTTTAATCCGCCGGATCCTGCCTCCCGTGGTTTTCTCCAAGATCTGCAGAGGTAAAGCCGTTCCGCTGTTTTTCATCTGTAAATTGACGCCTAACCTTTGTTCCACCTCCTTCAGGGGATAGCTGACGGAGGCTTCGTATTTGGGGGATTCCAGATCCCAGATGGACTCTACGCTTTTCAGGTAAGGAATGTCGAATTTCCAGATCTCCCCGGAATTCTCCGTTTTCCCGTTGCTGGTGGAATGATAGACCGGGTCGATCAATTTCCCTTGATAGGTAATCACCACCCCTTCCGTTTCTCCCACCGCTTCCTTGATTTTCCGGTGATAAGTCAAGTAACGCAAGAATCCCCAGCGCTCCTTCATTTCCTTGGCAGAAAGCCAGGCCTGGCAGTGGCTGGGATCGGTGCAGATATCCGCCTGGGGATGGGGGCCGTTGCCCTGCCCCTGGGACAGTTCCCGCCTTTTTAAGGCATAGGTGCGGGCTGCCACCGCCTGAGCCTTCAAAGCCTCCTTTTCAAACAGGGCCGGCATTTCCCCGGCCACCACTCCCACCAGATAATCCTCCAGGGGCATGGTTTCCACTTGGCCCGTGTCCACCATCAAGACCCGCAGTTGAATGCCTGCGGGGGTAATCTCCGCCTTTTTCCCCGGTTCCTTGGTTCGGAAAAAAGAAACCACCAGAGCCGGGATCAAGACCATCATGATAAAAACCAGGATAATGATGCCCAGGACAAAACGACGCATTTTTTCACCTGCCGCTTCCCGCCGGCCGGCCCTTTTTCCGGGGCTGCCCGGCCTCATTCTATAATACCATTTTATGCCAATACAACCCCCCATATGACAACGGAATGTAGGGGGCGATGACCGGAACGGTCGTCGGAAAACGGTCGTCGGATGTCAGATATCGGTCGTCAGGATTTGGGTCATCCTTCCGGGTCATCGGGCTGATGTGGTCATCAGCCCCTACATCAATCCCGCAAATCACGTTAAAAAATGTAGGGGGCGATGACCACATCGCCCCGTAAATGCAAATCACGGAAACCTTCAATACACGGGCCAGTTTGGTCATCAGCCCCTATATCCCATCCCCCTAGGTATATTTTCCCAACTCCAGGTCAATACTAGACCTGAGGTGATTTGGCCATGTTAAACAAACCCCTGAACACACTAAAAGCAGTCTTCAAAATTACCAATGTGCGGTTCCCCCGGCTGAACCTGCCCAAAATCAAACCCCATTTCCCCACGGGGAAATTCCGGGACGGCTGGCAAAAATTCCGGCAGAGCCGGGCCTATGCACCGGCCCAAGTCTTGGCCCTGGGGATGGCATTGATCCTTTTGGCAGGCATCCTCCAATATTCCGGTTTCATAGGCGGACGGGAATTGGCCCTGGACGTGCCGCCCCCGCCCGCTGAAGGGGAAAACACCGTCCAGGTTCTGCCGGTGGAGCCCAAAACGCCCATCGAAGGCAGCCCCACCGCCCCCGCCTCGGTGCCCTTGGAAATCTACCCGGCGCCCCCGGTGGTGCCCGTGGCGGAAGAATTGGAAACCGCCTCCGGCAGCCTGTCTGACGGAACCAAACTGAAACAGCCCATCCAGGGAGCGAAAGTCCTTGGTTACGGCTTCCATTACTCAGAAATATTCGACGACTACCGGCTCCACCCGGGTCTGGATATTTCTGCCGCCAGGGGCACTACGGTCACCGCCGCCCTGGCGGGCACCGTGGAGGGAGTAGAAACCAGCGACTTTTACGGTAGGCGGGTTATCATCGACCACGGAGACGGCTGGAAAACCATTTACTCCCCCCTGGACAAAGTTTCCGTCCGGGCGGGTCAAAAAGTCTCCCCGGGACAGGCTCTCGGCACCCTGGATGAGCCTGCATTGGCGGAAAAAAACAGAGGAGTCCACCTGCACTTTGAATTATGGCAAGACGGGGAACCCATCGACCCGGAACCCTACCTGTAAAACAAAAAGCCCTTGCTTTTTAGCCCACCAGACGGATGGGCTTTTTTCATTGGACAAACCGGCCCTTGTCCTGCCAAGAGATTCTTCCTCCCCCGGCGGAAAAACGTTCTTTTTTTCTGTCCACTCACATATGCATTTTACAGAAAATAATATTAGGGGAGGCCCACCATGCAAGACCATATCCGCCAGCGGGTACTGGATATCAGCCAATATATCATCGAGACTTCCGCCACGGTTCGGAAAACCGCATCAGTTTTTGCGGTATCAAAATCCACTGTACATAAGGATGTCACGGAAAGACTGCCCACCATCAATGAGCAGATGGCCAAGGAAGTGCGCAAAATCCTGGATACGAACAAAGCGGAAAGACATTTGAGGGGCGGCGAAGCCACCAGAAAAAAATACAAGGAGCTGGAAGAATCTTAGCGGCCAGGAAAGGATTTCCCCTATTCTTAGCGAATTATGGAAAATGTACCGGTGCAAGAATTGCAGTCCATGGTGCCCGCCTTCCTCCTCTTTTACCCGACAGGGGACAAGCAGTGGATCGGCCCGGCCAAAGCATGGACAAGCTTCGATAAATAAAACCAGTACCTGTGGGAGGAGTTGCTGAATGTTGGGATGGGGGATGGATATCGGGGTAGATCTCGGCACAGCCAGCGTTTTGGTGTATATCAAAGGGAAGGGCATTGTTCTCCACGAGCCGACGGTGGTGGCCATTGAAAAAAACAGCGGGAGAATCATCGCCGTGGGAGAAGAAGCCAGGCGGATGCTGGGCCGGACCCCCGGCAATATCGTGGCCATCAGGCCTCTCAAGGAAGGGGTCATTGCCGATTATGATACCACGGAACGCATGCTGCGCTATTTTATCGAAAAGGCCTGCGGCAGGCGCTTTCTTTTCAAACCGAGAGTGATGATCTGCATCCCTTCCGGTGTCACCGGAGTGGAGGAAAGGGCCGTCCGGGAAGCGGCCATGGCCGCCGGAGCCCGGCAGGCTTTTTTAATGGAAGAACCTCTGGCGGCGGCCTTGGGGGCAGGGATAGATATCTCCGAGGCCTGCGGCAATATGATCGTTGACGTGGGCGGCGGCACCACCGATATTGCCGTCCTTTCCCTGGGAGGAATTGTCCTCAGCAAATCCCTGCGCATCGGCGGCGACAAGTTCGATGAAGCTCTGGCTCGCTTTATTCGCCGGGAATACAATCTGATGATCGGAGAGCGGAGTGCGGAAGAATTGAAAATCAAGGTGGGTACCGCCTATCCCCAGGGGAAGATGTCCGACCGGGAAATGGACATCCGGGGCCGGGACCTGGTTTCCGGTCTGCCCAAAACCGTCACCATTACCGCCGAAGAGACAGCCGTCGCTCTGGCTGAACCGGTGGAAGCCCTGGTCACGGCCGTGAAAGAGGTCCTGGAAAAAACCCCTCCGGAACTGGCGGCGGACATTATCAATCGGGGGATTGTCCTGACCGGCGGCGGCGCCCTGCTCAATGGGCTGAACACCCTGCTCATGGAGAGAACCCATCTCCCCATTCACACCGCCGAAGACCCCATCGCCTGTGTGGCCCACGGTACAGGCAAGGCCCTGACCATGCTTAATATCCTGCGGAATGGTCCTTCGACTCCCCGGATCAGGTTGTGATTAGCGGGTCAGGTCATAGACCACCCTTTTTGCCACCAGATCGGAAAGCTGCCATCCCAGCCCTTTTTCCAGCCGGAGAGAGGTGCCTGGGATGATTTTTTTGCGGAGTTCCTCCGGCTTGATCCGGGAAGCGATCTGATAATGAACCCAGAGATTCTCCGGGGTCAAGGGAAAGTCTGTAGTGATATAGCGCTGGGCGGTTTTCACCAGGCCCGGCAGGTGGCGAAAATAAACCTCGGGGCGGCAGAACCGCCTCAACAGCTCACCCAGAACAAGCTCATCCTGCGATCCGGCCGGCATGGTAAAAAGCTGGTTCAGGTCGATTTTCTTTCCGTCAACCACCAGGGGGCCGATGATCTTTTCCACCTGGTCCAGGACTTTTGCATCAATGGTGAGGTAATATTTAATGTCCACTTCCAGGATTTTTTCCAGCACTTTTTCCAGTTCCGCCGTTCCCTTTAGCTGGTAATAATCCGCCAGGGAGACGCCGGTTCCCGGCACCAGGGCCCTGATGGGGAAAAAGATGGCCGCTGACTGCATCCGGTCTTGGTGATTGATGCTGTAGACGGCGGCCATTTTCAACTGGTCTTCCACCAGTCCGAGAAAAAGAATATTCAGGTTGTCCGTTTCCCGGTTCAGGTGCTGCACTTCCTCCCGCGGGGGAGGGGCAGGAAAGGCCGGGACCTGTTTCTTTGTTTGGAAGGCTTCAGGCCGGGAGACCGGTTCTGTTGTTTCCTCTTTCACTTCCAGGGGGAAAGGGCTTTCCTCTTCCGGGGGAAAATCCGGCAGACCTCTATCTTCCTTTTCTTCAGAAAGGATCACGGTTTGGGGCTGCTTCTCCTTCTCTTCCTCTTGGGGAACGCCTCCGGTGGTGTCCGCGAGATAAAGAAAAACCATCAGCAGCAAAACCGCTCCTGTTAACGCCAGGTAGCGTCCGGACCTGTTTTTCATCCAGCTATCACCTCGCCATGGTCTTCTCTCTAGTTTGGCGAGGTCAAGGCCAAAATATGCGCCCAAAAAACAAGGAAACACGGGGGGATCCGTGTTTCCGCTTAGAATTTAACAGGGGCTAGCCCCTTGTGAGGGTCTTTCTTCTGGCTCCGTAGTATTTTGCCAGACTCGGGCCTTATCCAACCTTTTGCTGCCGGGAAGATTTGCGCTTGCTCACTTCCAGCTGCTCATCAATGTCCATGATGCGGACCAAAAGACGCACCTTCTCATTCCCCTTGGCATACATCCACTCGTTTAGCAGGTTGTTCCGCTCCCTTTGTAGGATGCTCAGATTGTCGCGCATGAAAATTCCTCCTTTCCTCCGGTGGTCAGGCATAACATATTATAAGTAGTTAGAATTAGCATGTTGGGAAAGTATACTATAAGTGAAATCAAGAACAAACTTTAGCTGTTTCGCAAATGGAATTTTCCGTTTTAGGTTAACTTCACAGCTTAGCCGCACAGCCGCTGAAAATAAGTACTTAGTACTCGTACTCCCAAGCACAATCCTAACTTAAAAAAAACCTTTTTTTGCCTGATTCTTGATCCTGATCCTTTCGATTCCTATCTTAGCATAATGTGAAAAAAAGAGCAACAGTTTTTAAGCAAATTTTTTGAATTTTTTCCTTGTTAAAATTTCCCCTCGAAATTCAAGAACATTTACATCGTTATTTTACCAATCAAACATCCCGCGAAGGAAAACCGCCTATAATGGAGAATAAATTTAATCGTAGGGGGCGATGACCGGAACGGTCGTCTGAGAACGGTTGTCGGACATCGGAATACAGTCGTCTGAATTCGGGTCATCCTTACGGGTCCCGGGCTGATGTGGTCATCAGCCCCTACACCAAACACAGAAATAACGCAATAAATGTAGGGGGCGATGCCCACATCGGCCCACTGACCTCAAAGAAATGCAAAATAACGCACGGGTGCGATCCCCCCATCACCCCGCTGATTGGTGTGATACTCATGAATTTCCCGAAACGAAAACCAAACCGGCTCAGGGGCTACGACTACAGCAAAACCGGCGCATATTTCATTACCATATGCGTGAAAAACATGCAAAAATTATTGGGCGATGTCGTGGGCGGCGATTCTCACACCGCTTCGTACGTTCGTTTATCGAAATACGGCCGGGTGGTGGACAAATACGTGCGTAATCTGGAAGGAATAGACAAATACGTGATTATGCCCAATCACATTCATATGACCATTATGATTGATACCCCAAACAACGGGCTGATGTGGTCATCAGCCCCTACGACAAACACGGAGATAACGCAAAACCGTAGGGGGCGATGCCCACATCGCACCGCTGACCCCAAAGAAATACAAACCGATGTAGGGGCCAATGCCCACATCGGCCCGATGGCGCCATGTTCACGCCGATCCGTGCCTTCAGCCTCCACATCAATCCCGCAATTGATACGTTCGTTAAAAACGTTGATATCCAAGGAAATCGGGTTTTCCATATTTCAACGTTCCTACTACGATCGTATTATCCGCAATGAACAGGAATACCAACAAATATGGCAGTACATCGACACCAACCCAGCCAAATGGGAAGATGACAAATATTATTCGTAATTCGTAGGGGGCGATGCCCGGGACAGTCGTCTGAAAACGGTCGTCGGATGTCAGATATCGGTCGTCAGGATTTGGGTCATCCTTTTGGGTCCCGGGCTGATGTGGTCATCAGTCCCTACGTGGAACGGATGTCAGTCGTCTGAATACGGTCTTCGGAATTCGGGGTCATTCTTTTGGGCCGAAACGGGCCGGTGTGGGCACCGGCCCCTACGAAATATCAAAATTACGTTGAAAATCGTAGGGGGCGATGCCCACATCGCCCCGCATATAAATCGAAAGGAGACACTTTCCATGAAATCCCGCTGGCCTATCGTTCTTTGCCTTGCCATCCTGCTCTTGGGCTTTCTCTACGCCCAAAACGCCGGGGCTTCTTCTCCCCAACCGGGGACCCAGGAGGACCCCCTGGTGACCAAAAGCTACGTAGACCGGGCCATCCAGGAAGCCACCGCCGGCCTCAAAGAACAAATCGCCTATCTGGCTGCCGAGATCCAGGCCCTGGAAAAAAGGGTTGCTGAACTGGAAGCCCGCTATACGCCTCCCGTGGTCCTGACCATCGGCAGCAAGAAGGCCATGATCGGCGATAAAACCGTTGAGCTTGCCGTTGCCCCTTACACCCTGGATGGGCGGACCATGCTTCCTTTCCGCTTCATCGGCGAAGCCTTGGGAGCCAAGGTGGACTGGGAACAGGCCACCCAAGCGGTGCTCTTCAAACTGGGCGCAAGGGAAGTGTCCCTCACCATCGGGTCCAAGGTGGCCCTGGTGAACGGGGAGCAAGTGAATTTGGAGGTGCCGCCCCGATTGACCCAGGGCACAACCATGGTGCCGCTGCGTTTTGTGGCGGACAGTTTGGGCGCCCGGGTGGAGTGGGTTCCGGAGAAAAAACAAGTAATCATTAATCCCTAAACGGGCTGGTGTGGTCATTGGCACGGTCGTCAGTCGTCGGAATGTGGGGTTATCCTTTCGGGTCCCGGGCCGGTGTGGGCACCGGCCCCTACGCCAAACACGAGAAATAACGCAATAAACCGTAGGGGCCGATGCCGACATCGGCCCGTGACCCCAAAGAATTGCAAAATAACGTAGGGGCAGGGCCCCGTCCCTGCCCGCAAACGAAATTCCAACAACATCCCCTTGACGGTCATCTGCCTCACTTTATATAATACCTGACGGGCAGCAGGCTACTGCAAACCGTGTTGTATCCTGTCGTTTCCTGACCGGACTCCCCACCGGCCGGGGAACAATTGCCCTGTCACTTGCGTCTATTTTTACAGGCATGCTGTTTTCCCTTGAGGGAGGTAAAATCCATGTCCAACCACAACGAAGAAGATTTTTGGGGGCAGCATCAGACTTCTTCCCCAAAAGAAAAGAAGAAATATTCTTGGCTGGGTATTACCCTCGTTATGATCATTGTTTTTGCTGTTTTCGGCATGATGGGTTTTAAAATGGCCGATACCTGGCTTCAGGGAGGCATCACCCCGGAGGCCGGCGCCGAGACCACCGAAGAAGAGGTGGATGTCCCTCCCAACAACCGCCTGAATATTCTTCTTTTAGGCATTGACCAGAGGGCTAATGAACCGGCCCGGGCCGACACCATCATCGTGGCCTTTTTGGATCTGGATGAAAACGATGTGAAACTGTTATCCATCCCCCGGGACACCTATGTGAAAATACCCGGCTACAGCAAAGAAAAGATCGGCCATGCCAACGCCTACGGCGGCCCGGAATTGACCGTTCGCACCGTGGAGAACCTGCTGGGCATTAACATCGACAAATACGTGGCCGTCAATTTCGAAGGCTTTCAAAGGCTGATCGATGCCCTGGGGGGCATTGAAATGGAAATAGAGAAGCGCATGGTCTATCCCCCGGAAAACATCGACCTGAAACCGGGCAAACAGCGCCTGAACGGGCACGATGCCCTGGCCTACGTGCGCTACCGGGGGGATACGGGAGCGGACATCAGCCGTATCGCCCGCCAGCAGAAATTTCTGAAGGAACTGGCGGAAGAAGTGATGCAGGTCAATACCATTCTCAAGCTGCCCGCATTGGTCCGGGAGGCAAACGAATGCGTTGAGACGGATATCAGCGTCACGGAAATGCTGTCCCTGGCCAAGGCCGCCAAAAATCTGGACACATCGGCCATTGAGGCGGCCACCTTGCCCGGCAAGCCCCAGTATATAGACAACATCAGTTATTGGATCCCCGATACCACGGGCATGGAAGAGATGATCTCCCTTTACAGCGGTTCCGGTTATTCTGACCATTCCGAGCCTGCGACGGTCACAAATTGATGTTTGCCGGCGAAGTATATATTGATCCATCCCTACCCGCCCACTCGAACGGTGTTTTGCATCAGGTGGGCGGCATTTTCATCTGGGAACAAAACAGGCCGATCCTACGTCAAAACCACGCGAACCCGAAATTGCGTTAAAAACCGTAGGGGGCGATGCCCACATCGCCCCTCACATTTGCCCAAACCAAAAAATAATGCCCAAAAATAAAAAATTTATGCAAGAAAACCTGAATCAGGAGCGTATTACATTATGAGAGTTGAAATCCTTGGCGCCCAAATTGACGGCCTCACCATGGAAGAAACCCTGCAGAAAATCGAATCCTTTATCCAGGAAGGGACACCCCATCAGGCCATCACCCTCAATGCGGAAATCCTCTACCGGGCCGTGCACCAACCGGCCCTAATGGAAATCATCAACCAGGCGGATTTGGTCACCCCCGACGGTGCAGGCATCCTTTGGGCGGCAAGGAAATTGGGCCGGCCAGTGCCCGAAAGGGTCACCGGCATTGACCTTCTCCAGGAAATCGCCAGGAAAGGGGCCTCCGCCGGCTGGAAGCTTTTCCTCTACGGGGGAAAGCCGGGAGTGGCCCGGCAAGCGGCAGCCAACCTGCAGAAGCAGTACCCGGCCCTGGAGATTGCCGGTACCGCCCACGGCTACCTGACAGAGGAGGAAATGCCCTCCCTCATCGAAGAAATCCGGGAGGCCCGTCCCCAGATCCTGCTGGTAGCGCTGGGGGCGCCCAAACAGGAATTTTGGATTAAAGAAAACCTCCGGAAAACCGGGGTTCCCGTGGCCATCGGCGTGGGAGGTAGTTTTGACGTGATCGCCGGTCACGTGAAAAGGGCGCCGGTTTGGGCGCAGAAAGCCCATTTGGAATGGTTTTACCGGTTGGTGAAAGAACCGTGGCGGTATAAAAGGATGATGTCCCTGCCCAAATTCATGGGGTTAGTTTGGCGGGAGAGCAGGAAGAAAAGCAGCGGGGAATGACACCCCGAAACCGAGGTACGTAAATCGTAGGGGGCGATGCCCACATCGCCCCGTGGCCCCAAAGAAATACAAAATAACGTAGGGGCAAGGCCCCGTCCCTGCCCGGGACGGTCGTCGGATGTCAGATGTCGGTCGTCAGGATTCGGGTCGTCCTTTTGGGTCCCGGGCCGGTGTGGGCACCGGCCCCTACGAAATACCAAAATTACGTAAAAACCGTAGGGGGCGATGCCCACATCGCCCCGCAACCCCAAAGAAATACAAAATAACGTAGGGGCAAGGCCCCGTCCTTGCCCGCAAGGGCCGATGACTATATCGGCCCGGAAAAAACATGATAAAATTTCCCGCTCCGGCAGGAATTTTGCCCTTTCTATCCAATATATAGGACTTGGGGTATTATACCTGTTGCAAAACGCTCTTTGACAACTTTAAAACGCTAAAACAGTCCAGGACCTCGCCGCCGGCCGGGAACTGCCAAAATACCTGGCAGCTGCCGGCTGGTGGCAAGGCCGCCTGCAATAAACAAGCCCTTTTGGTTAATTGCATAAAATTCATCGAAGGGAGTGATGGCCGGCTAAAAGAAAGACCTTGTGGATTTAGCTGTCTTGTTGTCCAAGGTGTAAAAGAAAAAAATAATTAAGATAAGGGGGATTCAAAAAGAATGAAGAAACACAGAAAATTAGTCGCACTCCTAGTCGCACTAACTTTCCTCTTCAGCGTCGCCGCACCGGCTATGGCTGCTGACGCATCCGATGCTGAAAAAGCGGCCGGCAAGCTGGAAGCTCTCGGCATTATCGAAGGTTATCCCGATGGCAGCTTCGGGCTGGATAGGGAAATCACCCGTGCTGAATTTGCCAAGGTTGCCGTGATCGCCAGCGGCCATGGAGATGCCGGCGATATCCTGAAGAGCACTCCTTCCAAGTTCAGCGATGTGAAGACCAATGAGTGGTACACCGGGTGGATTAACCTGGCAGCCTCCCAAGGCTATGTGAAAGGTTATCCCGATGGGACCTTCCGTCCCAATGACAAGATCACCAATGCGGAAGTAGTGACGGTCCTTCTCCGCCTGTTGGGTTACAATGACAACCTGCCCGGAGATTGGCCCACCAACTACATCGTCAAAGCGGTGGCCCTGGAAATCACCAAAGGTATTTCCTTTGACGCCAAAGCTTTCGCAGTCCGCGGCGAAGTCTTCATGATGGCCGACAAGGCCCTGGACACCGAAATGGTGAAGTGGGACAGCGACGCCCAGGCTTTCGAAGGTAAAGACGAAAAGCTGATTGCCAAGAGCTTTGAAGGCCTGATGGAAGACGGCCTGGTCACCGATATTTCCTGGGATTCCAAGGGTGTCATGAGCGCTGAAATCAGCGGCAGTGCCTATGAAGTGTCCGATGATGCGATTATCGCCGGCGCTCCTGATATGCTGGCTCTTCTGGGCAGCAAAGTGGACTTCATCCTGAACGATGACGATGAGATCGTCTATGCGGGCGCAAAAGAAACCAAGACTGTCAGCAAAGATAAAGCTACTATCGGCAGCAAAAAGTTGACCATCGATAAGAAGGACTACGATCTGGCTGAAGATTTCGGCGTTACTTTCTTCCCCGGAAGCGGCGACTATGAAGAAGGCGAAGAATTCAGGCTGATAACATCGTAGTTGTACTGGATAAGAAGAACAATGCCGAGTGGGCTTTTGTCTATGAGTACAGCAGGGCCGATCTGATTGAAGAAATTGAAGGCGACAACCTGTTCGGAGAAGTAAGAACTAACTTTGAATATGATGAAGATGATAATGTAGTGATTGTTAAAAACGGCGCTATCGCTGGCTTTGAAGATCTGGCGGAAGGCGACCTGTTCTACTTGGAGAAAAATATTCGTGGCCTGGATTACCTATTAATTGCCAGCGATGAAAAGGTTGAAGGCGTACTCGAAGCTGCTAGCGGCAAGTGGGACGAAGTTACCGTTGACGGCACCAAGTATAAGGTGGATAGCGATGCGCTGGTGTCTGACAATGAAGGTAAAGATTTCGGAGATTACGACGAAGTCTTCTCTAAAGATATGGTTGACGAAGATATTACCCTCTTGCTTTCGCCTGTGGGCAAAGTGGCCTTCGCTATTTCCGGCGCCAAAGCTGAAAGTGACGACCTTTACGGTATATTCTTAGCTGCGGACCGCGACGCATTTGGTAATGTAAAGGTCCAGCTAGTCAACGCCGATGGAAAGAAAGTCATTTATGAAGTCGATGATCCCTTAGATGAAGATGTAGTTGATTTAACGGGCGAAGAAGGACAAGAAGAAGAACAAGGAGATGAACAAGTAGAAGGACAAGGAGAAGGACAAGGAGAAGGACAAACGGGACTATCACCAAAAGCAAAAGCAAATGAATTAGTACTATATCGTCTCAATGACGATGGGGACATTGTTTACTTTAAAGCTTTTTCTAGCTTTATTGAAGCTGAAAAAGGCGCCGTTGTATACGTTACAAAAGAAGACGGAAATCGTATCTTGATAAGCAGCGCTTCCTCGACAGACAAGTCTTGGAAGAGAATTGCAGATGATACAGTATTCTTTGTAGCGGAGAAAATAAAAATAGATAGCTCTGGTGATAATAGCTCTGTATCAAAATGGACCACTGCCAGCTGGGCAGAATTCAAAGATGGGTATGATGCTTTGGTAAAGGCTAATGCCATTTATGACGGAAATAAGCTTCTTGCCATCGCTTATCCTGATACTTTGGTCGATCCCGATAACTATGGTGTTATAGCCGGTTCTGGGTACAACACCAAAGGATTCTACTATGACGTTTTCTTTAAGGGTGCAAAAGAACGTTTCAACACCAAGGATGAGCCAGCCCTAAGCAAAGTTATTTCTAAGAAGACTCTTGTTCAATTCCAATTAACGGATGGCAAGATGGATAAGATCAAAGAAATCCCAATTGATGATAAGGACAAGGAGTTAGTAACAAAAGTAGGCGGTGGATATTTTGATACAGAAGTTGATGTCTACTACATTGATGAGGATACGATGATCGTAGACATCACAGGTTCAAATCCAGAACCTGCTGACAGAGTAGTCCGCGGTGATTATGTATATGTCCATCCTTATGTAATTGACAAAGATGACGGGATTTGTAGTGTTGTAGTTATTGTACCGGCACCAGAAGTACCGGGCGGGCCGACTGGCGATGTAACTTTCGATCTGGAGTTTGAAGACGGCTATCCTTGTCTAAATGAGGACGGAATTAAGAGTAAGAGTGTCACAGCAGCTGTTGAAATTGACTTAGAGAGTATAGGTTGGGATGATAGCATCCAATATGAGGTAACTGTTGATAAGTCTAAGATAAGCGTTTCCGGCATTGCCGCACGGAGTGCTTCGGTAACAACAGATAAGAGCGGAGGGACTGTGTCTATATCTATAGTTGTTACCTTCGAAGATGATGTATATGTGGGTGAGGTCTTAGAAATCGCTGCCGGCGCAATTGTTGTAGAAGCTTTAGACAGTGAAGGTAATGGCTTGCAGACTGCTACTAACAAGAGCGGCAGCGGAGTAGTTCAACTAAAACCTGAATCAACAACATCAGAATAGGTGGTTAATGAAGAAGGGGTTTGCCCTCCGGAGGCAGACCCTTTCTTTTTTTAAGAAGGTCCTTGGGAAAACCCGGAAAGCGCCGGCGGAATGGCTTTGGATCTATAGGAGGAAACTATGAGTGAGGTGAAAATGATGAAGGAAGTCCCTTTCCCCTCTGTGGAGGGCATACGCTGCGGCCATGCCCAGGACCCGGCAGGCGGGACCGGCTGCACCGTGGTCCTTTGTGCAAAAGGAGCGGTGGCGGGAGTGGACGTCCGGGGAGGCGCTCCCGGCACCAGGGAGACGGACCTTTTGGACCCGGTGAACCTGGTGGACCGGGTCCACGGCATCTTCCTGGCGGGAGGCAGCGCCTTTGGGCTGGATGCGGCCGGGGGAATTATGAAGTATCTGGAGGAAAAAGGAGCCGGCTTTGATGCGGGCGCGGCCAAGGTGCCCATCGTGACCGGGGCGATTTTATTTGATCTGGCGGTGGGCAGCCCTCACATCCGCCCTGATGCTAAAATGGGCTACGAAGCCTGCCTCCAGGCGGGAAAAAGCACGGGACCCCTGGAGGAAGGATGCGTGGGAGCCGGGACCGGGGCCACCGTGGGGAAATACCTGGGTACCCAATACGCCATGAAGGGGGGATTGGGCACCGCCGCGTATCAGGTTGGTGAGTTGGTGGTGGGGGCGGTGACCGCGGTGAACTGCCTGGGCGACGTGATGGACCCGGCAGGCGGCAGGATCATTGCGGGGATGCTGGATCCGTCCGGCAAAAAAATTATCGGGACAGAAGAAGCCATCCTGGCCGCCGCAGAGAAAGGGGAAAAGGCGGATTTTTTCCCGGGGAATACCGCCGTCGGCATCGTGGTGACCAACGCGGTCCTGACCAAGGCCCAGGCGAAAAAAATTGCGTCCATGGCCCATGATGGTTTGGCTAGGGCCATCAGGCCGTGCCATACTATGGTTGACGGGGATACGATTTTTGCCATGGCCACCGGGGAATTGGAGGCGGATTTCCAGGTGTTGGGGGTGTTGGCGGTGAGGGCCGTGGAGCAGTCGGTGGTAAACGGGGTTACCAAGGCCCGGGCCATGTATGGTTACCCGGCCGCCCGGGATTTGATGCGAGGGTAAAAACCGTACGGGGCGATGTGGGCATCGCCCCGTACATTTTTTGCGTTATTTCTGTGTTTGACGTAGGGGCTGATGACCACATCAGCCCGGACCCAGAAGGATGACCCGAATCCTGACGACTGATATCTGGCATCCGACGACCGTTCCGGGCAGGGACAGGGCCTTGCCCCTACGGTAAAATGAAAAAACGGGTCGTGTGCTACGGAATCCAACGGCCGATGGGTTGGTCGGCCCGGCTGGGGATGTACAGCAGGTACTTCAGGCCGTCAGGCAGGGGAAATTCCAGGGTGAAACAGCGGCGCCACTTGCTGTTGAATTCCGGGTCCACGGTCAGGGAATAATCCTGGATAAACCCAATGCTGCCGTCCTCCAACTGGTAGGCGAAGGAGGGCAGAGGGCCGAAATCCACATTAACGGTGGCCGTTTCCATAAAGGTGAGGGAAGCATGGGTCTTCCCGCTTTTTTCCAGATAGATAAAAGAAGAGATGGTGTAGTCAATGTTATCTTTCGTAATCTTCTCCCCAATTCTCTTGATGGGCAGCTTGTCCAGGGCGGATTTGCTGAGAGCGGTTTTACCCTTGGTTTCCACAAAAACCTTCCCATCCCGATAATCCACCGCTGCCCCCAACTTTTCCCCCAAATACCTTAAAGGCACATATGTACGGCCGTTGATGAGCAGGGCCTCCGCATCGGATTTTTCCCCGTTGAGAAAAACCGGAATGGGAGACATCCCGGTGACCGCCGGGGCAAAAAGGAGAGATCCCAGCAGCACCAAGATTATAGGCAGTGTGATTTTTTTCATTGCTCTATCCCCTTTACTAAAATTCCTTTTGTCCTTATTATACATGATAAAAGCCGGGCCGGAAGAAAAATTAAACTGTTCTGGTAAGAAATTGGGGAACCAAATCCTGCCTTTTTACGTCAGATTCAAGAAGGTATCCATCGGGAAAGAGAGAAATGAGATTAGGAAGAAAGGGGGAGGGGATCATTTGCCACTACTGGAGTTGAGAGGAGTTTCCCGCTTCTATAAAACCGGGCAGGTCCGGGTGGAAGCCCTGAAAGATATCGACCTGGCGGTGGAAGAGGGAGAATTTTTTTCCATTATGGGCCCGTCCGGTTCAGGCAAATCCACCTTGTTAAATATTATCGGCTGTTTGGACCGGCCTTCTGCCGGCACTTATACCCTGGCGGGACAGCAGGCGGAGAAGCTGAGCGACGGGCATTTGGCCGATATCCGCAACCGCTTGGTGGGCTTTGTTTTTCAGAGCTTTCATCTTTTGCCCGATTTGGACGCCCAGGGCAATGTGGAACTGCCTTTGATCTACCGGGGAATAGGAGGGCGGCAGAGGCGGAAATTGGCCCAGGAGGCCCTGGAAGCGGTAGGGCTTGCCGACAGGCGCCATCACAAACCTTCCCAGCTTTCCGGGGGGGAGCAGCAGAGGGTGGCCATCGCCCGGGCCCTAGTGGGGGAGCCGGCGGTGATTTTGGCGGACGAACCTACCGGCGCCCTGGATTCCAAGACGGGAAAGTCGATTATGGCAATTTTTCAGAGGCTGAACCGGGAGAGGGGCATTACCGTGGTTCAGGTGACCCATGAAAGGGAGATTGCCTGTCACGGCAGGCGCATCATTAACTTGAAAGACGGGAAAATCGAAAGGGAAGAAATTTTGGAAGAACCGCTGGTGGCTTGGGAAGAGGAGATCGCCGCAGCGGAGAATGGAGGGCGTTAGAGAAAATGTGGCAGAAGATCATCACCATCAGTCTGATTGTGATCATCGTGCTGGGGGGCGGCTATTATGCCTACCAACAGTTAATTCCCCCACCGGAGGAAGGGGACCAGGGGCCTGTTTACTCCACCAAGCCGGTGGAGAGGGGAGATATTTCCGTAGGGGTGGAAACGTCCGGCCCTCTTAATCCTTCCAGCGGCGGCGGTATTCAAGTGCCCGGCTACTACGGCATGTCCGGGGGCATTAATTATGTGATCCAGGAGATCTTTGTTAAAGAAGGGGACGAAGTGAAAAAGGGACAGCTCCTGGTCAGGCTGGATGCGCCGGACCTGGAAACGAAAATCAAGACCCTGGAAGAGCGCCTGAAAAACGATAAAAAAGCGCTGGCGGACCTGCTCAGCATTTCCGTGGAGGAAATCGACAGGCTGGATCCTTCCCGGGGCATTATCCTCCAGGCGCCCATTGACGGGAGGATTATCAGCCTGGATGTGAGGGAAGGCCAGGAATTGAAACAGGGGCAGATTGTGGCCAAAGTGGTGGATGATTCCCGTTTTCGTTTGGTGGCCAAGGCCACCATTGGGGAGTTTGCCAATATGGAGATCGGTGATAAGGCGGTCTTGAGTTTGCCCCAGTTTGACAGTTTTGTGGAGGCGGAAATAACCGACTTGGGTTATGAACCGGTGGCCGAGCCCGCTTCCAACCTGATGGATTCCCTGGGCAGCGGGGGAGGAGGTTCCGGCGGCAATGAGGATTACATATTTGTGCATTGGGTGACCTTGGAGGGGGAAAACCCGGGCTTGGTCCGTCCCGGCATGCAGGCCAGGATCGGCATTTCTCCCGATCCGAAAAGGGAAAAGGTGGATCCCTATACCGCCCAATGGCTGCGCTATTACTCCGTCATTGACGGTTATGTGAATGAGGAGACGGTTTACAGCCGGGCCGAGGCCATTGCCACTAAAGTCTATGTGAAGAACGGCCAAAAAGTGAAGAAAGGCGATCCTCTTGTTTCCCTGGCCGGAAAGGACGCCCAGGAAGTGATTGCGGAGAGGCTGCAGAAAATCCGGGAACAGGTGGATGAGCTGAGCCAGCTTTACAGTCAGTATGACCAGATGGATATCCTGGCCCCCATTGACGGGGTAGTGGCTTATATCAATGCGGATTACGGGCGGATGCTGCAGCCGGGAGAATGGCTGGGCCATATCTACGATACGGCGGATATGCGGATGTGGTGTACCATCGATGATGTGGATGTGGTCCTGGTGCGGCAGGGGGCGCCAGTGAGGGTGACGGTGGATGCCCTGCCCGGGAAGGTTTTCGAAGGGGAAGTAAACCGCCTTTCCACTATGGGCCGGGACCGGGACGGGATTACCCGCTTTGAAGTGGATATCGAGGTGAAGGGCGGGCCGGATCTGAGGCCGGGAATGCAGGCCAAGGCCTATATCGATGCCGGCCGGGCCGAGAATGTGCTTTTGGTTCCCTTGGAGGCCATTTTTGAAGAGGACGGCCAGCCGAAAGTGGAGGTCCTGCAGGAAGACGGCACGGTGAAAGTGGTCCCGGTGAAACTGGGACTGATGAACGACCGGGTCGCCGAGGTGAAAGAAGGACTGGAAGAGGGGCAACTGGTGATTACCGGCAGCTCGGCGGATATATTGCCCAGCCAGCGCATTCAGTCCAAAGACAGCCTCCTGCCGGAGAAACCCGAGGAGGAACAAAACAGTGGCGGCGGGGAAGGCCAGCCTGCGCGGTCGCAGAATTAAGGGGGGCCTATCGTGAAATGGATCAAGTCTCTTTGGGTGAGGTTTTGGTTTGCCGCCCAGATGGCCGGCCATGGAGTGCTGGCTAACCCCCTTCGTTCGGCTTTGACCATCCTGGGGGTGGCCATCGGGGTGGCCTCCATCGTCAGCCTGATGGGCATTGGAGAAGGGGCCCGGCAGGCGGTGGTGAAACAATTCAAAAGCCTGGGCGCCAATGTGATAGTGATCAAAGCCCTGGATCCTTCGGTGGAATTTGACCCGGAGCAGGCGGAGGGACTGACCGAGCGGGTGGAGGGCCTTCAACTGGCCACCCCGGTGGTCTACACGGAGGGCCCCATGCGCTGGAGAAGGGCCCGGGGTACGGCGGACCTGCTGGGGGTGAACAATCATTTTCCGGAAATCAGGGATCACGAACTGGTGGCGGGACACTTTTTCACCAAATGGCATGTGGAACAGCGCTCTCCCGTGGCGGTTTTGGGATATAATATCGCTGCGGGCCTGCTGGGAGGGAGAAGCCCGGTGGGCCAGACCTTCACCTTGTCCGGCTATACTTTTCGCATTATCGGCGTGCTGGCGCCGAAAGGGGCGGGCCAGGGGGAAGGAATCGATGACAAGATCGTGGTTCCCTATACGATAGCCCAGCGGATTGCCGAGAAGAAAACGGTGGAGGAGATCTGGGGCAAGGCCGGTTCCCCGGGGGAGGCGGACTTGGCGGTGGTCCAGTTGGGCCGGATTTTCCGCCGGCAGTTGGGATTGGATCAAAGCGCTCCCACGCCGGTGGCCCCGGCAGATGAGGCAGCCGGGGAGGATCTCGGCATGGCTGTGGATATGCCCATGCCGGAAGGGGAAAAACCGAAAGACAGTGAGATGCCCGGCCTGCGCCAGGGTAAGGACCTGATTACCATTACCAGCCTGAACCAGTTGGTGGAGGAGGCGGACAAAGCCAACCGGGTGATGACCCTCCTTTTGGGGGGGATTGCCGCCGTTTCCCTGCTGGTGGGTGGTTTGGGCATTATGAATATTATGCTGGTGGCGGTGACGGAGCGGACCAAGGAGATTGGTGTGCGCCGGGCCCTGGGGGCGAAACAAGGGGACCTGTTGGTCCAGTTTCTGCTGGAAGCCCTGTATCTGAGCGGTATCGGGGCTGTGGCCGGGGTGGCGGCCGGGATCTGGGGGACGAATATTTTCTCCCAGTACGGATTTGAGACGGCCATTAGTTTGCAGGCCATCCAGATTTCCACCCTGGTGGCCCTGGGGGCGGGCCTCCTGTTCGGGGTTTATCCGGCCATATCGGCGTCGTCGGTGCCGCCGGTGGAGGCGTTGCGCCGGTAAGTTGCCTCCCAATCAGTGGCAGAAATAACGGGGCGATGTGGTCATCGCCCCCTACGATTCAACGTAATCTGCGGGATTAACTGACGACCGACATCTGACATCCGACGACCGTCCTGATGACCACATCAGCCCGTTTGATTCATTAATCCAGCGACAGGTCCTTTGCCCATGAATAGGATATCAGCCCGTAAAGGGCCGTCTTTTGATATGCGATCTCCTGATGCATTTTATCCACAATTTCCTTCGTGTTTAAACTTCCCAGTTCCCTAATTACCGTATCAAGGGTCTCAATCTCGTGTTTGGCTAACAGTCTAACGGTAAAACCAGGCGCAGGCTTGAACCGGTATGCCTCATAGTCATCGTACAATATCACGTCAAAATTAACTCCGTCCAGTTGGATAATTTGATCGCAGCCTTCCGGTACCGCCCCCAAGGGCAGGGCGCGGTAAGCCAAACCGTTGATAGATTCATCGTATCTTTTAAAATTTAAAGCATCTCCATACCACAGCATTTTCATCAGTTTTACTTTAAAAAGGTGCGGCACTTTAGAGGCGTAGTAATTGATAACTTCTACTACTTTATCCAGATTAAGCTCTACACCGCCTGTTGTAGCTTTATCTGCAAATTTCGCATAAATTGCATGAATTGCGTTTCTAAAGTAATGATCTTGTTGCTTGTTATATCGTTCCTTGGCTTTTTGCAAGCACTTGGCGTAGGCTTTCGGGGACAGCCGGTTTTTGTTGCTTATAATTTTGTCCAGAAACCACTTGGGGTCGGCATCTATGGTCCTCAAAACATCATCATGAGCCCGGTCCTGAATCTGGCAGTTCTCATAGCGGGTAATGGTGGCCTGACCCCAATCAAGAATGACAGCCAGATCTTTCTGGCTTAAATCGTAGGCTTCCCGTATTCTTCTGATTTCTTCCGACGTGAGCAAACCCACTTTTTTTCGATATGCGTCTTTAAAAGCAAGATCGTTTGCTTTGATCATCTCTTCGGTTTCTAAAAACGCGTCTGCCTTGGAGCAGTACTCATATGCGGCTTTAAATTCAATCTCTTCCCCTTTAAATATGTGCCGTTCAGTCACCTCAACCAGGTCCACCTGGTGTTTTTCCATGCAGCTAAGGCAAAGTTTTTCTTCACTTTCCAGTACCTTCATTCTACGCACCTCGGATCTCCATAAGGAAAATCATCCTTTGTAAACTTTTCTTCAGCAAAGTGAAAAGACATCACAAGAACGGTATGCCTTCCATCGGCTGATAGATCCAACAGTTCAACTCTAATTTTGATATAGACATCTTTACCGGCATACTGCCGGCCAAAAACCCTCATTTCTGATCTGTTTGCAAATTTTATGTCTTTTACAGTTTCCATGTATTCTTCTAGCGTCAGGGTGGATAATTCCCGTTTAAGCACCTTCACAACATCTTCATCAGGAAACAGAGTCTGTATTGTATATCTGTTGGTATTTATGAAATTTCTGCTTTGATCAACTCTGCGTTCGTGTTGAAATGTCATCTTGGTTTGGTCGTCTTGAAGCGCATATCTTAATTTGTCCAGAAATGTTAATGGCCATGATAAAATCGACATAAATGGTCACGAAAAACCCGCAAAACCGGTCATTTAGAAAAGGAAAAAAGCTCGTTCCCTACAACATTTTCATTGGAACCAAAACATTAAAGAAGGGAACGAGCAAAAATGACAGGAGTGTGGGAAATCGTGAACATTCAAGAATGTCGGAAAGCCGGCCTAAGTAAGACCGCCACAGCACAGCGTTTAAACCTGGACCGTGGCACCGTAGCAAAATATTGGGATGTTGAAGAGCCTTTGAAAGCACCACCGGTCTACCAGCGAAGTTCCAAAATCGATCTTTACAAAGAGTATATCACAAATCGACTGGAAAAATGGCCTGAACTGTTTGCAGAAACAATTTATGAAGAAATTAAAAAAATGGGATATAAAGGCTCCGCAAGAACCGTCCGGCGCTACGTCTCTAAGGTACGACCAAAACTTTCCCGGGAATACAAACCCTATGAAACCCTGCCAGGTGAACAAGCCCAGGTTGACTGGGGCCACTTAGGCACCATTGTCGAAAACGGCCGGCGGGTTAAGCTTTATGTCTTTGTTTTCTGCCTAAGTTGGTCAAGAGAAAGATATGCGGAGTTCATCACTTCCCTCAATATGGCCGTCTTTAACGCCTGCCTACATCGAGCTTTCGAGTATGTGGGAGGGATTCCCGAAACAATCCTCTTTGACAACGCCAAAACTGTGGTAGCGGAACGAGTAGGTACGATAGTGAGGTTTAATTCTACCCTTCTGGAACTGGCTTTAAGATATGGCTTCACACCCAAAGCATGTTGGATCAATGATCCGGAAAGCAAGGGCAAAGTAGAATCCAATGTCAAGTACTTGAAAAAGAGCTTCTACTACGGGCGGGAATTTAAGAACTTGGAAGACCTAAACCAGCAGTTGCAGGTGTGGCTTAAGGAAGTGGCCAATGCTAAAGTCCATGGCACCACCGGTAAAATACCTCAAGAACGCCTAATAGAAGAACGAAACTATCTAAAACCGTTGCCGGCAATCGAAGCACCCTTACCCGTCTATGAAACCCGGAAAGCCAGCAAAACAGCCCTTATCTCCGTAGACAACAACAAATATTCAGTCCCCGCTAAACTGGCCCGTAAAACAGTACATTTCAGGCGATACGAGGACAGGATTGAAATTCTAGATGATGAGCACGTAGTAGCTGTACATACCTTGGTAAAAGGTAAAAACCAAGTAATCATTAACGATGACCACTACCCTGAGCATCAAAAAATGAAACAAAGGCCTAAACATCCACTGCAAGCTGAGTTTGAAGCCTTGGCCCCGGTGGCCGAAGAATACCTGCAGCACCTTAGCCAACGCCGGGAAGGGCACCTTAGAGAACAGATGCAGAAGATCATCTCCCTAAAAGAAGATTACAGTGCTTCTGAAATCAATGCAGCCATGGAACGAGCTCTTAAGTTTGGAGCTATTGGTTACGCAAAGTTAAAATCAATACTGCAAAAACAATCCCAGAACCCCAATATTCTGCCTACAGTAGGTTCCAACAGAGCCAATTACAAGCTGGATAACCTTCCTTACCAAGTAGAAGTAGAACGCCGGGATACCAGCTATTACGAGGAGGTTATCCAGTGATTAGACAAATACCAACCGCCGATCGGAAAACCCTGGAACAGAATTTAAAAAGGTTAAGACTTCCCCATATTAGAAACATCCTTGACGATGTTAATGAATTGGCGCTGGAAGAAGAACCATCCTACCTGGATTTCTTAGCCTATGTTATTAACAAGGAGGTGGAACATAGAGACAAGACCCAACAAGAAAAAAGAATGAAAAGAGCCTGCTTTCCCCAGATAAAGACTTTGGAAGAATTTGATTTTAGTTTCCAAAACAGCATCACCCAACAAAGCATCTATGATCTGGCAACCCTTCAATTTATCGAAGCCAAGGAGAACATCATCTTTCTGGGTCCACCGGGAGTAGGCAAGAGCCACCTGGCCATTGCCCTGGGAGTTAAGGCAGTGCTAAAAGGTTACCAAGTCCGTTTTTACACACTCACGGACCTCATTGCCGAGCTTTATGCAGCTTTAGCCGATAACAGCCTGAACAGAAAGATTAACAATATCTTAAAAAATGACCTTATCATTCTGGACGAACTGGGCTATGTGTCCATGGATGAAACCGCATCAGACCATATTTTCCAGCTGGTCACCAAAGCTTACGAAAACCGTTCTTTGATCATTACCAGCAACCTGGATTTTGGAGAATGGGGCACTCTTTTTGTGAACATGAGTACTGCTGCAGCTATCTTAGATCGCTTACTACACCATGCCCATGTGTTTAACCTTAGGGGGAACAGTTATCGGGTAAGAAACCGATTAATACAACCAACAAATAAGATAGCGGCAACTACAGGCTAAATAAACCGGATTAAGCGAGTGCGAATTGCCTAGGAGGCGTTCCGCTACGCTCCACTGCCTCCTAGGCAATTCCTCTACCGTTATCGCAAGGATTAAATTCTGTATGACTGCTGGTTTTTCATGGCCAAAATTGCTGGTTTTTTAGTGACCAAAAATGCGGTTTTTCAAATGGCCATTGACAGAAATGCAAGCACTTCGGTTTTGCTCTCGATCCTTTTTTGTTCATTATAACACCCCGGAAATATGGGATCAATATTTTTGGTATCAAATGATGCTCTATTTGGGTTGGTATTTGCTGCTGTTGATTGATGTCGGCCGACAATTGGCAGTATTTTCTGCAAATAAAGTTGCCATTTAGTTCGCCTTAATCCCACATTATTCCTGCCGGAATTGGCGTCCAGGTGTTTCGTCGGGGCGGTGTTGATTATATACCAATTGCAGGGATTGATGTAGGGGCTGATGACCACATCAGCCCGGACCCAAAAGGATGACCCGAATACCGACGACTGTTCCGGGCATCGGCCCCTACAATTTATTCGCGCCATATAGGTGTTCCATGTAGGGGCGGACCCCCGTGTCCGCCCGTAAAATATATTGGCGTGATTTGCGGGGTTTTGCGTTTACGGGCCGATGTGGGCATCGGCCCCTACGATTCAACGTAATCTGCGGGATTAACATGCGGGTCGATGTGGGCATCGACCCGTGCGGGCAAGGACAGGGCCTTGCCCCTACGGTTTCTAACGCGATTTCCGAGATTGATGTAGGGGCTGATGACCACATCAGCCCGTTGACCCGGAAGGATGACCAGAATACCGAAGACCGTATTCTGACGGCTGACATCTGAAGTATACAGGTATACACCGGGCTGAGATCTTGGTTTTTTCCGCTAAAAATGATAAACTATATCTACGCCTCCGGTTCTGCCGCTGGGACGGCGTCAATAAAATTAAATATGTAAGCAAAAAATTCACTGGAAGGGGGAATTGGTCGGTGTCCTTGGAGCTAACTTTTTCCGATGAACGGAAAACGATGGCAGTCTGTATTGAGGAATTGGAAAAAGGAATCGAGGAACTGGCAACGGCGTACAAGAAAAAAAATATCCCCCAACTGGGGACTGCCTTGTGTGATGTGGAATACCACGTACAGGAGCTTCTGGAGATGTTGGAAAAACAGCAGCCTTTCTTCCGGGCTGATGATTTTCGCAAATATGTGAAGAAAAAACATAATTCTCAAGCGGTCTAGGGCCGCTTTTTTCTTGCTTTGATTTTTTTGAACAGGGAATTTACCAATATGTTATAATGAGAAAAAGGATAAAAATGTAACACAATGATGGGCAAAAGGTGAAGGGGAAATGCGAAAAGTAAAAGTAGTTACTGACAGCACCTGCGATTTAAGTGCTGACATTATCGCTGCTTATGACTTGAGAGTGGTCCCTCTTTCAGTGCGTTTCGGGGACGAAATTTATTTGGACGGGGTGGACTTTGATAGTAAAGAGCTTTTCCGCCTGGTGGAAGAGAAAAAATGCCTGCCCCAGACGGCGGCCCCCACTCCCGATGATTTCCGGCAGGTATTTCAGGACCTTTTAGGTCAAGATTACGATATTCTTTGTGTGTGCCTGTCTTCCCGGTTGTCGGCTACGGTCCAGTCGGCTGTTATTGCCACCGGGGAATGTCCGCCGGGCCGGGTGGAAGTCATCGACGGTTTGAATTTATCCAGTGCCACGGGCATCTTGGCCCTGATGGCAGCGGACCTGGCGGAGAAGGGACTGCCCCTGGCGGAGATTGCTCCTGTCATCCGGAGCCGGGTGCCGGATCTCCGGACTATGTTTGTGGTGGATACCCTGGAGTACCTGTACAAGGGAGGCCGCTGTTCCTCCCTGGAAAGCTTAGTGGCCAGCGTTTTAAAAATCCATCCCCTGCTCACTTTGGAGGATGGACAGATTATCGTGGCGGAAAAAATCAGGGGATCCGTCAATAAGATCGTTGACCGCTTGTACCAGCGGCTGTGGGAGGACCGGGAACGGCTGGAGATGGATTATCTTTCCGTGACCGGGGCCGGCTGCTACGAGTTGGTGCAGAATTTGGCCGAGAGAATCAAAAAGGAATTTCCTATAAAAAAGGTCATGGCCAACGAAGCGGGCTGTGTTATTTCCAGTCATTGCGGGCCGGGAACCTTCGGCATTCTCTATCTGGTGAAAGGGGCGGGAAGCTAGCTGGAGACTTTCAGTTCCAAGGGTTTTCCCAAGGAGAGTTCCGGTAGCTGAAGACCACCAGCTTGTCCAGGCGGCGGCTCTGGGCCCAGACCAGAGGATGATTCAGGCTGTGGTATTTATCCACCAGCTCCAAGAGGCGCTTTTTCTCCCTGCTTATGACTGTTTTCAGATTTCCGATGCAAATGCATGTCAGGGGCGAAAAATGATGATCCTGGAACAATACTTTTTGGACCAGGCCCGGATCAAATTGACTGCCGCTATTCCTGAGGATCTCCTCCTCCAACTGCCGAGGACTGAGGGCCGGGCGATAGGGCCGGGGAGAGGACATGGCTTCCAGTGCGTCAGCCAAGGTCAAGATCCGGGCTTCCCAGGGTATTTTTTCACCGGCCAGGCCGAAGTAGCCCCGGCCGTCCCACCGTTCGTGGTGGTAGAGAAGCATTGATTGAATCGGATCAAGCTGTTTTTCCTGGGAAATGATCTCCAAGCCCATGAGGGGATGTCTTCTGACTTCTCTCCATTCCCTTTCCGTCAAGGGACCCGGTCTATGCAGGGTGTCCCGTTGGATTTTGAGGAAGCCCAGATCATGCAACATAGCGCCTACTACAATACGGGTTATTTCTTTTTCGCTTAAGTCCAGGGATTCGGCAATCATGAAAGAGATGCCTGCCGTATTAAGGCAATGCTGGGCCAGTTCCGGAGAGTAATCTTCCATCCAGGCCAGGTACCGGCTGATATTAACAGTTTCCACGACCAAGCTCCTTTACTTTCAAGGAATATTTAGGTACTAATCCCAAAAAACAGCATTCATTGAGATGTTAACTTTTTTGGGAAGAATTGACAAGCCGTTTTAGGGGCCATTTTCGAGGGAAAAAATAAAATTTCCTCCAAATTCCTTTATTTACCTGCATTTTCCGCAAAGATTCGATATCTGAGGTCGTTTTGGGATTATTTTTTCCTTGCTAATTTGGGATTAAAATCCATCCGTGAGATAATGGCGCTAATAAATAATGGGGGAAGAAGATTCATGGGGCAGCAGCTTTCCCAACTGAAAAAGCGGATCTTGGACAAAACCCTGGAGATCCAAGGATCCTTACGGGATCTCTCTGGTTTACCTGTTCGGTTCCTGGGCCACTGGGGAATAAAAAATCGCTTGCATCGAAAGACACAAGCGATTTCTTTTTTTTTTGGCTTTAGGAAAGCCCTTTCTTTTTCTCCCTGATTTTAGCCAGCAACAGGGGCAGGATCTCCCGGTAGTCCGCCACAATGCCGTAATCGCTTTGGTCAAAGATGGGGGCCCGGGGATCGTTGTTGATGGAGACGATCATTTTGGCCCTTTCGATGCCCACCGTATGCTGGAGCTCCCCGGAGATGCCTATGCCCAGGTAAAAATCAGGCTGGACGGTCCTGCCGCTTTGGCCGATCATCAGCTCTTCTTTCACCCAGCCTTCATCTACCGGCGGCCTGGTCGCTCCCACCGCCCCGTCCAGGAGCAGGGCCAGTTCTTCAATCAGCTGCCAATCTCCCGGCCCGGCAATGCCGGCGCCGCCGGCCACTACGGCCCGGGCCTCTTCCAAGGGCTTTCCCCGGGGCGGGTCCAACTGTAGGGAGAGAGTTTTTGCCCGCAAGGGCTCTTCTTCCTGCACCGGGATCCTCAGGATTAATCCCTGGGGGTCGGAGATGGGGGCCGGCCGGGGAAAGACGCCTGGGCCGATGGTGGCCATTTGGGGGCGTTTAACCGGACAGCTGATTTTGCCTATACCGCCATAGGCGGGAATGAACTGCTCCAGGATTCCTTCCTCATTGATAGCCAGGTCAACACAGTGGCTGGCCAGGCCTGTTTCCAGGCGGGCAGCCAGGCCGGCGGCCAGTTCCTGTCCCAGGGAACTGGAGGGGAGAAGGATGATTTCCGGCCGCTGGTCCCCGGCCAGACGGGCCAGGATGTGGACGGCCAGTTCTTCCTGATAGTAAGGGGAGGCCTGAGTTTCCAGTTGGAAGACCAGGTCGGCGCCGTGGTTCACCAATTCTTGGGCCGGGCCGTCCACATTTTTTCCCAGGACGACGCCCACCGCCGTCTTTCCTGCTTGCCGGGCCAGGTGGCAGGCTTTCCCCAGGATTTCCAGGGACACAGCGGCCAGTATCCCTTCCCTGTGTTCAGCAACGATCCAGATCTGGTTTTTCCAATTCATTTTTTTGCCTCCTTCCCCGGCTTTTAAAGAACTCCCGCTTCCGTCATCTTCTGGAACAAGAACTCCACGATCTCTTCTTTAGTTCCCGTGATCATCTGTCCTTTTCTTTTTGCCAGCAGGGGCTGCCAATCATCCATGATGGTAGGAGAACCGGAAAGGCCCACCTGTTCCTCCAATAAACCCAGATCCTCCCGGCTCCAGATGGTCACCTGCTTTTTTTGGGCTTTCCTGATGCCGGAAAAGCTCAGCAGGCGGGGAGTGTTCAGTTCCCGGGTGACGGTGAGCAGGGCGGGAAGCATGAGAGAAACGGTCCTGGAGCCGAACTCGATCCTGGCCTTCACCTGCCATCTGTCCTCCTGGGAGTGCTGGATGGCAAAAACTCCGGTGACCACCGGTATCCCCAGCATCTGAGCCAGGCGTGGCCCTACCTGGTTGGTGCTGCCGTCGGAGCTTTCTTTGCCGCACAAGACCAGCCGGAAAGGCTCTAACTTCTTGACGGCGGCGGCCAGGGTGAAAGCGGTGGCATGGGCATCGGCCCCGGCAAAGGCCGGATCGGAAAGGAGGACAGCCTCATCCGCTCCCAAGGCCAGGGCCTCCTTCAGGCAATCGGCGGCCTCCGGCGGGCCCATGCTCAAGACGGTTACCTTTCCTCCGTAGAGTTCTTTCAGTTCCAGCCCGGCTTCCAGAGCATTTTTGTCCAGAGGGTTGATGACCAGGGGCACCTGGCCCCTCCGGAGGGTTTTGGTTTTGGGATCCATGGTCAGGCTGGATGCTTTTTCCGGGTCAGGGACGGCTTTCAGGCAGACGATGATGTTGAAAGGCATGTTCACTCTCCTTCCGTCAGCTTGCATTCATGCCGGTCTCGGTTTACTGGACGAACCGGGGGCCGGTGGGCTTCCGCTAGAATAAGGCCGCCCTGGCCATGATCACTTTCATGATATAGGAAGTGCCGGCGGAGGGCCCCAGGACGATGGCATCCCGGTAATAGCGCTGGACCGGGTATTCGGTCATCACTCCATAGCCGCCGTGAATGTCTACGGCCGTTTTGGCGGCCCGGATGGCGGCTTCCGTGGAGTAGTACTTGGCAATGGCAAATTGCAGGTCGCATCTTTCCCCTCTATCTTTCATGGCAGCCGCCCGGTAACCCAGCAGTCGGCTGGCGTCCAGATCCATGAACATGAGGGCGATTTCGTTCTGGATGGTTTGGAGTTTGCTGATGGGGTTGCCGTAAAGGATTCTTTCATTGGCGAATTTTACCGACTCTTCCAGGCAGGCGGCATGGATGCCCAGGGCACATCCCACCATCCCGGCTCTGCCCACTTCACCGATGGCCCCCAGCACCACCCTCATCCCTTTGCCTTCCTGGCCCAGGAGATTTTCCTGGGGAACAAAGCACTGATTGAAAGAAAGTTCCCCGGTATTGCAGCCTTTCATGCCCACTTTATTCTCTTCCCGGCCCCGTTTGAAGCCTTCCATGCCTTCTTCCACAATGAAAGCGCTGAAGCATTTGGGGTCGTCGGCGCTTTTGGCCAGCACCACTACCGTATCGGCCAGGTGGGAATTGGTGATGAAGACCTTCCGCCCGTTGAGCAGGTATCCCCCGTCGGTTTTGGCATATTCGGTGCGGATGCCGCTGGGATCGGAACCGCCGGTGGCTTCGGTGACGGCAACTGTGGCCAGTTTTTCCCCCTTGGCCAGGCCCGGCAGGTACCTTTGTTTCTGCTCTTCGGAACCGGCGGTGATGATGGGATCAATGCCCAGGTGAAAGACCTGGAGCATCATGGCCACGGCGCTGGAGATCCTGCCGATTTCCTCCAAGGCGATGAGCCTGGCTACGTGTCCCAATCCCAGGCCGCCGTATTCTTCCGGGATGGTTATCCCCAGCATTTCTGCCTCGGCCAGGGCTTTGATCACTTCCCGGGGGGTTTGACCTGTTTCTTCCATTTCCTCCACATGGGGGGCCACTTTTGTTTCGGCAAATTCCTTGGATGCTTTGCGAAACATTTCCTGTTCTTCGGTAAAAGTGAAGTCGACCATGTGAAATACCTCCTTGTAATTTTTTTATGCTTTCAACTGCTTTCCACAGTGTTGGCCATGAAGACGCAGCAGAAAGATCAGAACATAAAGACGGGCATAATTGTCAAGGCCCGGAGGATCGCGGCCGTGATGGGCCGGAGCAGGGCATTCGGGGGATGTTTTTTTACCCTGCTCCGGCCTCTCATCATCTTGCTCCGGCAGCCAAAACAATTGTGCCCCGCCTTCTTTGACTGTTCACCTTTTTACCCGCTGAGCGGGTTTTTCTTTCTCAATCCCGGCAGATTATTAAGATACTGTCTCGTCAACGGAATGCCCGGTCAAGGCTTTCTTGAACCAGTCGTGCTCCAGCAGGAAATAGAGGGCCAATCCGATGCTTAGGCCCCAGGCCGCTCCCTTGGTGGCAATGACAGCGCCGATAATGCCGGCTACCCCCCTCTGGATATTGTTTTGGATCATTTCCATGGCCAGATAGGCGCAGAGGTAACCCTGGACCAGGAGAGTCAGGGACAGACCGATGGCCAGCCCCGGCTTAAACAGGGAGACGATGGGCCCCAAAAGGAGGGCGATACTCATCCCCCAAAAGATGGAGGTGGCGCCTCCCCAGTAGCTGTCCATCTGTTCCCGGGTGCTGTTGATATAGCGGTTGACCACCAAGGCCTGGCCTCCCGCCCACTGGGGGCCGGCCAAGCCCAGGAAGGGGAAGAAAAGCCCTTCAATGGTATTCCGCAGACCGGCAAAGAAGCTGTTCCGGTCCGGGTCGAAAACGATTTTCTCGTCCTGCCTGGCTTCATTGGCGGCCTTGAGCAGGCTGGAAGCCACCAGGATATCGCCGAAAGCGATAATATAAGCGGCAAAGGCCAGGGGTAGAGCCTTGAGAAATATGCCGGCTGACGGAAATCCGATGGAAAAAGGCGACAGAGTCCGCACCATTTCCCCGATGGCTAAGGGGGTTATGGACCAGGTGATCACCGGGGTTTCCACTTCACCGATGGCTATGCCCAAAAGATAGGAAAGGGCAAAGGGGATGGCGATCCCGAACTGGGCCACATAGCGGAAAAAACTGTAGCGCTTTCTCAGCTGCTCGGTGGTGGTGGAAAAGAGCATAAAAAACGAAAATCCCACACCTAAAAGGATGCTCACCGGATAATCGGCGATGCGGCCTCCCGTTTTGAATTCGCCGATAATGGAAGCCAGGGCGGCCCCCAAAAGGATCCCGGCCTTGATGCTGGTGGGAATGGCGCCCACCACTCTTCCCGCCAGCCTGGTGACGGCGAGAAAAATAAAGATGAAAGCTACCGTCAGCTGGAGAGCGATCATGGCCTGGATTCTTTCCGGGCCTTCCATAAAGCCGGTGAGGAAAGCGATATACAAGGGAATACCGGGGGTGATCCAGCCTACCACCGCCGGGTCCCCGAAAGTGGTGTGAATCAGGTACATGAAATTATTGATAATAACCATGGTGATTGCCACTTCAAAAGGAATGCCCAAGGTGGACGTCATTCCGGCAATGATGCCCATGGGAACCACGCAGAGGATGGCTCCCTGGATGGCATCGGGCCATTCCCAGCCGTAATGCAGAAACGGCAGGCGGAGCTTCAGTTTGCCCAGGGCGTAAGGTTGTTCCGCCTCCGGGTCGCTGGGACGCTTTTTACCTAGATAGTAGGCCATTGACCTTTTCCTCCTTTGAAAAATATAGTCGGTCTGACAACAGTTTCATTTCAGGCGGGGCACAGGCAAGCTTTCTAAGCGGGCTTGCGCTCGTCAAATACTCTTTTTGCCTTATGGGTAGCCCGCGGCAAGGTGTTGGGCGGCAGTATTTTCACCCGGGGACGGATGCCTAAAATTTTTACACATTCCAGCTGGATCTCTTCTACCAACCTTTGAGTGTCGCCGGTGACATGGGGGGCATGTTCCGCCTCCACGGTGAGGACCGCCATGTGATGTTCCTCGGTGACCACCAGGCGGTATTCGCCGGTCAGATCGTTATTCTTTCTGATGACCATTTCGATGTCGCTGGGGAAGACGTTTACTCCCTTGATGATGAGCATGTCGTCCAGGCGCCCGTGGATGCCGTGAAGCCGCAGATGGGTACGGCCGCAGGAACATTTTTCCGAAGTGTAGGAGACGATATCCCCGGTCCGGAATCTGATGAGGGGACGGGCCTTTTTCTTCAGGGAGGTGAGAACCAATTCGCCTCTTTCTCCTTCCGGCACTTCTTCCCCCGTATCCGGGTCGATGACTTCCACGAAAATATGATCCTCGGCCCAGTGAAGCCCTTCTTTCTTCTCGCACATGCCGGCACAGGCCCCGAAAATATCGGATAATCCGTAATAGTCGTAGAGGTCTGCTCCCCAGAGGGCTTCGATTTGCTCCCTGGTCTCGGGGATGGAGCCGCCGGGCTCTCCGGCCACAAAAATTTTCTTGATATTCAGGTCTTTCAAGGGATCAATCCCTTGCTCTTTGGCCGTTTCCCCTAAAAACCAGGCGTAGGAGGGAGTAGTCCAGGTGATATTTGGCTTCCACTGCTGGAAGATGGCCAGCAGCCGTTCTGCCGGAATGGCTCCCGCCCAGATGCACAGGGCTCCCACTTTTTGGGCGCCCAGCACATCGGGGCCCCCGACAAAGAGGGTGAAGTTTAAAGCGTGGCAGTAGCGGTCGGTGGGGCGCATCCCCGAAGACCAGAAAAGCCGCGCTTGATAGTCTTGGTAGTCATCAAAATCCTGAGCGGTGAAAGGAGAAGCGGTGGGCACGCCGGTGGAACCGCTGGAGACGGAAATATAGACGATTTCTTCTTCGGGAACGCAGAGCAGATCGCCAAAATCCGGGGCCGCCTGCTGTCGGGAGCGCAAAACTATTTTGTCAATGGTGGGGAATTTTTTCAGGTCTTCCAAGGATTTCAGGTCAGAAGGTTTTACCCCGGCCTGATCAAAGGAATTCCGATAATAAGGGGATTTGGCGTAGCACAGCTCCACTGTATCTTTTAACAGTTTTAACTGTAATTCTTGCAGTTTTTCCCGGGACATGGTTTCCAGTTCTTCGTCCCAGTATTTACGGTAAGCAGCCATTTTTCCTCAGCAACCTCCTTTATCATTCCTCTCTTTCAGAAACTTCTGAAGTCTGGCTTTATTCTTTTTCTTTCTTGCGAAATGTGTTATTATGAAAACATGCCGATGTTTTGCGCTGTTACACCGGCCGTATCAATGAGATCCGGCGGGTGCAACAGCGTTTTTTTAACATTTGCCCAACTTCCGGGCGGCATCCATGAAATACTTGACTGCGTCTACAGGAGCGTTGGGGGGCACCTCACAGCCGGAGGAAAGGATATAGCCGCTCCGGCCCTTTACCGCCTCAAAACACTTTTTCACTTCCCCTTCCGTCTGTTCGGAGGAAGCTTTCAGGAAGCTGGTGGTGGGCACATTGCCGATGATGACGGTTTTTCCTTCGCCCACTTCCATGGCTTTCTCCAGGGAAGTCATGGAGTCGATGCTCAAACCGGAGGCTCCCGTTTCCACCAGATCCGTCAGAATGGGGTCGGCAAAACCGCAAACATGCCAGGTGATGCCGGCTCTTTTTTCTTTAAAGTGATTCACCAGCTCTTGGTGGTAAGGCTTGACAAAATCCCGGTAAATCTGGGGAGAGATGACGCTGCAGGAGACAGTGGCTTCCGAATAGCTCAGGCTCACCTTTCTTGTGATGACTGCTTCACCAAAAGCCCGGGCCGTATCGGTGGTCAGCCGCATCAATTCATGGACGTATTGGGGGTCATCGAAAGTATCGTAGATCAAGTTATCCACACCGCGCAGGCTGGCGGCAATGGCCCAGGGTCCGACCAGGGTGGAGGAAACAGGCACATCCTTGATGAGGCCCCGGGCCTGGCTGCAGGCCTCCAGGTAGAGGGGCATCCGGCCGTCTTTTTCCGGGTCCGGCACAGTCAAGGAACTCAATTTGCCTTTCTCCTCCCGCAGGAAAGGTTTGTCGATTTGGCACACGTCATTTTCCGGGAACTTTACAGTTGTACCCAGCGCCTCCGCTTCCATGAGCAGGTCCGCCATCATCACCACAATGTCCGGCTGAAACATTTCGTAGGCGGCCAGTTGAGATTTGGCCATGATTTCGGCATCTTGCAGGTACTGCTTGGCGGTGGCTCCGATCAGTTTGCTGGTAAAGCAGCCCAGGATGGGGTAGGCGGGGACATAATCGGCGAAAGTTCTTTTAAATGCGGCCTTAACTCTTTCGGCCCCTGTAGCCACTAGTTTTCACCCTCCATTTCTTGCCAGATTTTTTCCAATTCCCCATACTTGGGCGGGAACTTGGCTTCGTAGATAAGGGAGTTGGGAATGGGATAACGAATACCCACCTTGTGCGTCCCGATCAAGCCTTCCGTGACCCGATCCACCAGTTGGATGGGAATAGTGAAAGCCATTTCATCATCCTGGGTGTAGCCGAAGACTCTTTCCCCGTTGCCCGGCAGGATCACCTGGCAGGCGCCGGATTTAATTGTGTTGACGATGATTTCGCCGCATTCTCCCCGTCCGGTGAAACTGGAGGTGATCGCTCCTCCTTCATGGTATAAGGCCCCATGGACCAGCCGCATCACTTGGGCGGCGTTGCCGTAAACCAGGACAAAATCAGGCTCCACTGACAGCCGGGCCAGGGGACCCACCAGCAGGCGAGCGTATTCGCCGTAAGCCAGGCGGGGTACTGCCGCCTCGGACCGGGCGCCGGCTTCCAGACTGGCACAATACATGCCGTGGGCCAGATTCCCTTGGGTGTAAAAGTCCACCGCTTCCCTCAAGCCCAGAACCACCGAGCCGATGGGACAGGATTGATCCTCCTTGCCCAGGGCCAGCACCCAGCCATACCGGCGGGCGAGAGCGTTGGCCTGGCAAATGGCGAACCTCATCTTGAAGTCCTGCTTGGGTAGCCTGGTTTTTGGCGGCAATTCCTCTCCTTCTTTGAGCAATTTGACTCCCAAGGGCGGGGAACTGGGCCGGATCAGGTCTGTCAAAGTTTCCTGAAGTTTCTGAAGATCTGCCATCTTAACCACCCCTTTCACTTTTTTTGCGCAGCTGACTCTCATGCTCTTGTTCTTCCTTCTTTGATACCTCCTTTTGGGAAAAAAGTATGATACTCCCACAAAGGCAAAGCAAAAACGGTGCCAAGTGAAAGGGGCAGGCCCAAGCTTCAAATCCTTTGGCTAGACGGCCTTCGCCGGCGGCCGGCTGCTGCCGGCTTGGGTGTCTAATTTTTAAACAGGAGACCTGTCTTTTGACAAATAAATAGTATTGTTCTGAATGTTCAGATAGGTAAATCCTCTTTTGTTTATTTAGTAGCCAGAATGACTAAAAGGTAAACAAAGGCTTCTTAAGCCAGCCCGTACTTTTTTAATTTTTCGTAGAAAGTGCGGCGGCTAATTCCCAGGGCCTTGATGGCCGCGCTCTTGTTATTATTATGCATACGCAGCGCTTGCCGGATGGCTTCTTTTTCCACCCGGGCGATGAGCTTGGGCAGGGCCATGAACTGATCTCCCTGGGCGGTCTGGCCGGGAGCCCGCACCTCTTTCAAATACCAGGGCAAATGCTCCGGGGTCATTACCCCTTCGCCGCAAAGGATGGCCCCGTGTTCCACCGCGTTTTGCAGTTCCCGGATATTGCCGGGCCATTTGTGACTTAGGAAGATATCCATCACCTGGGGAGAAATAAATATTTCCTTTTTTCCCTGTTCCCGGCAGTACTGCTTGATGAAATGTTCCGCCAAAAGGGGAATGTCGTCTTTCCTTTCCCGCAGGGGAGGAAGGATAATGGGCATCACGTTGAGCCGGTAATACAGGTCTTCGCGGAAAGTCTTTTTGGCCACCATGGCTTCCAGGTCTTTATTGGTGGCGGAAATGATCCGCACATCCACCTTGATGGGGCGGCTGCCGCCCACTTTCTCGATTTCTTTTTCCTGGGTGGCCTTCAATAATTTGGCCTGCATGGCCAGGCTCATATCGCTGATTTCATCTAAAAAAAGGGTGCCCCGGTCCGCCAGTTCGAATTTGCCGATCTGTCCGCCTTTTCTTGCCCCGGTGAAGGCCCCTTCTTCGTAACCGAAAAGCTCGCTTTCCAGGAGCTGTTCGGGAATGGCGGCGCAGTTTACTTTGATCAGGGGCCGGTCCTGGCGGGCGCTGCTTTTATGGATGGCTTGGGCCAGTACTCCTTTGCCCACCCCGTTTTCTCCCCGGATCATCACCGTGGCGTCGGTGGGGGCCACCCGGGCGGCCAAGGCCAGGGCGTCCAGGAAACGGCTGTTTCTCCCCACCAGGCTTTCAAAGGCGGAAGGAAGCTTGTTTTTTAATTCCAGTTCCTGCTGGAGGTAATGGGCTACTCCTTTCATCCGCTGGAGTTCGATGCTGAGCCGGATGGTTTCATCGATGTTCCGGAAAACGGAGACCACTCCCACCTTTTTTTCCCCTCGGTAAATAGGAGTGATACTGGCCAGCACCTCCACGCCGATGGATTGGATGCGGATGCGCTGGTTGATGATGGGCGGGTCCCCTTCCAGGACACCCAAGCAGAGGGAGGTGGGCTCCACTATCCGCATGTTTTTGCCCAGAATTCTTCCCGCTTTTACGCCCACAATGCGGGAGTAGGCGTGGTTCACGTAGACGATGGTGGCGGTTTCGTCGATGATAATGATGGCATCGTGGATGGCGTCGAAAATGTCCGATACGGGCAGCAGGTCATTTATTTTGCCAAAGGTTTTCAAACCCCGGTGGTTGGCGGAAATGGCCCCCACCAGTACTTCTTCCTGGTCGATGACATAAATCTGTTGCAGGCGGTGTTCTTCAAACAAGGAGGGCAGAATCCCGGCGTTTTCATAACTGCAAACCACTTTTCCTGGGGCTTCCATGAAGGGAAGCAGGTTTTTCCCGCTGTTTTCCCGGGGCAGCTTGGCCCGCCGCACCTGCCCCAGCAGGCATCCCTTTTCATTGACTACCAGCCCGGTCTGGCGCCCGTTGTTGTCCAGTATCTTCCTGGCCTCATGGGCCGGTGTTTCCAGGGGCAGGACCACCAGCGACCCCAGGGGCACGTTGATCATGTCTTCTACCAGCAAGGGTCTCCCTCCTTTCCGGGGAAAATAAAAATATAAAAAATTATGATAATTAAAAAGCCTCAGACTTCTTTTTTCCTGCCCTCGGCAATCTTAGTCTATTCTATTCGCTGGGCGGGGCCTTTTCTCCTTCTTATTTCTAAAAAGATGTGTTTGAACGGTTGATGGAGATAAGGAACGGTCGTCGGATGTCAGATGTCAGTCGTCAGTCGTCAGATATCAGTCGTCAGCCGTCAGAATACGGTCTTCGGTATTCGGGTCATCCTTTCGGGTCAACGGGCTGATGTAGTCATCAGCCCCTACATCGAACACGTGAATGACGCAAAAAACGTAGGGGGCGATGACCACATCGCCCCGGAAATGCAATAGCCCGCAAATGACGCCAATAAATTTTACGGGCGGACACGGGGGCCATTGATAACGGTCGTCGGATGTCAGATGTCAGTCGTCAGATATCAGAATACAGTGGCATTGGTCCGACCATTCCAACCTCCAACATCTAACCTTCAACCTCCATCCAGCCGTAGGGGCCGATGCCCACATCGGCCCGCAACTGCAGATAACACAACCCGGGCAGGAAATGCGGTTTTTCTTGTCGAAGACAGAGAAAAACTTTGAGCCAGAACAAAAACAAAGACAGATCAGCCAACCAAAAGGAGGAAATGAAATGCATCTGGGAATTCTCACCGGAGGCGGGGACGCACCGGCCCTGAACGCGGTGATCCGGGCGGTGGTGCGGACCGCCGTTTACAAATACGGGTTTCAGGTCACCGGCTTCCGGGACGGTTTCAAGGGGATGATTGAAAAGGACTATTACCCCCTGGGGCTGGATCAGGTCAGCGGCCTCTTGCCCAAAGGGGGCACCATTTTGGGCACCACCAACCGGGACAACCCCTTCGCTTACCAGGGAAGGGATGCCAGCGGGGAAGTGGCGGAGACTTTCCACAGCCTGGGTTTGGATGTGCTGCTTACCTTAGGGGGAGACGGCACCCTGGGGATCGCCATCGACTTGATGGAGAAGCGGCGGCTGCCTGTGATCGGTATTCCCAAGACCATTGATAACGATTTATATTCCACCGACTATACTTTTGGTTTCCACAGCGCCGTGCAGATGGCCACCAACGCCTGCGACATCCTCCATGACACGGCGGAAAGCCACCACCGGGCCATGATCCTGGAAGTGATGGGGCGAAATGCGGGCTGGATTGCCCTCCATGCGGGGATGGCCGGCGGGGCGGATATCATTCTCATTCCGGAAGTTCCCTTCAGCTTGGAGGGAATTTGCCGGAAGATCAAGGAAAGAATAGACCGGGGCAAGAAATTCAGCATCATCGTTTTGGCGGAGGGGGCCAAGATACCCGGGGAGGAAGACGGTGCCGTACCCCGGGAGGGAAGGGCCAATTTTTTGGCCCGGCTCATTCAGGAAAAAGCCTGCATCGAAGCCAGGGCCACGGTTTTGGGCCATTTACAAAGAGGAGGTTCGCCCACTGCCTTTGACCGGATCCTGGGAACCCGTTTCGGTTCCTATGCGGTGGATTTGGCCGCCAGGAAGGAATTCGGGCGGATGGTGGTGCTCCAGGGGGATCGGATTTCTTCGGTGCCTTTGACCCAGGAGGTGAAAAAGCAAAAGCTCATTAATCCGGATCACCAGTTGATCCAAACCGCCTGGGCCATAGGGTTGTCCTTCGGTGAGTAGGGGGCGAGGAACGGTCGTCGGATGTCAGATATCAGTAGTCAGTCGTCAGAATACGGTCTTCGGTATTGGGGTCATCCTTCGGGTCAACGGGCCGATGTGGTCATCGGCCCCTACGTGAAACGGATGTCAGTCGTCGGAATTGGGGTCATCCTTTTGGGTCATCGGGCCGATGTGGACATCAGAACAGTCGTCGGATGTCAGATATCAGTAGTCAGTCGTCAGAATACGGTCTTCGGTATTCGGGTCGTCCTTTCGGGTCAGCGGGCCGATGCCTACATCGGCCCCTACATCTATCCCGGAAATCGCGTTAAAAAATGTAGGGGGCGATGACCACATCGCCCCGGAAATGCAATAACCCGCAAATGACGTCAACAAATTTTACGGGCGGACACGGGGGCCATTGATAACGGTCGTCAGTCGTCGGAATACAGTGGTCGGTATTGGGGTCATCCTTTCGGGTCCTATAACGGGCTGATGTGGGCATCAGAACGGTTGTCGGATGTCAGATATCAGTAGTCAGTCGTCAGAATACGGTCGTCGGAATGTGGGGTTATCCTTTTGGGCCAACGGGCCGATGTGGTCATCGGCCCCTACGTGGAACACGTGAATAATGGGAAATCGCGAAAAGGGGTTTTAGCAGGAAATGGGGCTTTATTGTCGAAAGCTAAGGAAGACCGCCCCGCGGGAAAGGAGCCGGAAAACTGATGGAAGAAGAAATCTCCCTGAGGGAATTAATAGAAATCCTCCTCCAAGGAAAATGGATTATCGGCGGCATCACGGTTCTCGCCCTTCTCGCCAGCGGTTTCATCAGCTACTTTGTGCTGGAACCCACATATGAAGCCAGGGCCACCATGCTGGTGGTGGAACCCAAAATCGAAGTGAGGGGCATCGACAGCAGCGCCTTATCCGTTTACTTGGAATCCCTTTCGGAAACACTGCAGCTGTCTTTGGATACGTATAAAAACCAGGTGAAAAATCCGGCCATTCTGGACCGGGTGCGGAAAAAACTGGATCTGGACCCGCAAAAATATACTATCCGTTCCCTGAGCAACATGATCAAGGTGACCGTCCCTGAAAAAACCAACCTGATGGAGATAGCCGTGACCAATCCAGACCCCCGATTGGCTGCGGATCTGGCCAATACCCTGGCGGAAGAATTTGTGGCTTTCATCGATGACCAGGGGAAGAAACGGGTGGACCGGTCAATCCCCATCTTGGAAGACCAGCTGGCTACCGCCCAGGAAAATCTGGACCAGGCCCTGGACGAATACACCCGTTTCTTGAGCGAGACCCGGGGAGTGGACCACTTGGAAAAGGCTTACGAAGTGAAAGTGGCCCTTTTAACCAATCTCCAGACGAATCTGGTGACCGCCCGGCTGGAACTAGATGCCATCAAAGCAGGTTTGGTTGAAGGGGAAAAAAACCTGCAAAACATCTCCCCGGTGATCATCACCGAAAAGAGCCTGGGAGAGGACCAATTGCTCAGGGCATATGTGGAAGAAAAGACAAAGGGGGATCTTTCCCAACTGGTCGGGATCAAAATGCAGAGCGAAGAAGTGAACCAGGCTTATGTGGCCCTTTTGGAGCAAGTGAACATGGATAAAATCACCGCCGGCCAACTGCAGAGCCGGATCGCCGGGCTGGAAGAGGCCATCAGCCGCACTTCCGGTGAGGTGGAGGCCCTGCAGATCGAACTGGCGGAGAAAAAAGCAGTGGAAGAAAGGCTGCAAAACAGGCTGAACAACGCCAAAAACAACTACGATCGGATCATGGCCAAGTACCAGGATGCGCTGGCTGCCAGCAGCATCGAAGGGGCCGGGGCCCAGATCAACTTGGTGGCTCCCGCCTGGGCGCCGGCTGCACCGGTGGGGCCCAGGAAACTGTTCAATCTGGCCCTGGCCGGGATCCTGGGGGCCGCGCTTGGTGTCTTGACGGCTTTGTTCAGGCATTACTGGATAAGCTCCGGTGTTCCCAAGCCTTCGGCCTAGCTGCGGGGCAAGAGGTGGAAAAAGTGAATTTTGCTATCATCGGTTGCGGACATATTGCCAAAAAACACGCGGCGGCAATTGAAACCATTCCGGGAGCCCGCTTGGCGGCTGTCTGTGATGTGGATGCCGGGAAGATGGCCGATTATGCGCGCCATTACGGGGCCAAAGCTTATCCTGATTTGCGCAGGCTTCTGGCGGACCCTGCCGTTGAAATAGTGAATATTTGCACCCCCAGCGGCCACCATGCCGCTATGGCCATGGAGGCGGCCAGGGCGAAAAAACATGTGCTGGTGGAAAAGCCTTTGGCCCTTACCTTGGAAGAGGCAGAGGCCGTGATCAAGTGCTGCCGGGAAAACCGGGTGAAATTGGCCGTAGTCCATCCCAACCGGTTCCGGCCGGCTATGATGGAATTGAGGAAGCTGCTGGACAGGGGTTTGTTGGGAAAGCTGTCCCATGCCAATGTGACCGTGCGCTGGAACAGGAACCAGGCTTATTACGATCAGGCTCCCTGGAGAGGGACCAAGGCCATGGACGGCGGGGTTTTGATGAACCAAGCCATTCACAGTCTTGATCTGCTGTTATGGTTGATGGGCCAGGCGGTGGAAGTGCAAGGGATGTCCGCCACTCGCCTGCGGCAGATTGAAGCGGAAGATGTGGCGGTGGGCAATGTGCGATTTGCCAGTGGGGCCCTTGGGGTTATCGAAGCCGCTACTACTATTTATCCTCAAAACCTGGAAGAAAGTATCAGCATCTTCGGCGAAAAGGGCAGCGTGAAAATCGGAGGAAAGACTGCCAACCGGTTTGAAATCCTACAGCTGGCCTCACTGACTGAGGAAGAGACCAGGGAAATTATGGAAAGGGTTGAGGCCGATCCTTTGGGCAAACCCGGCCACCAGTGGATTATGGAAGATATGATCCGGGCCGTTCAAGAGGATGAGGAGCCGGCTATAAACGGGGAGGAAGGAAAAAAAGCCTTGGCCTTGGTTTTGGCTTTGTACCGGTCGGCAGAAAGCGGTCAAAGGGTGAAGTTGAGTTAAAAAGATTGGCTAGGGGATCGGTCCAGTGACAGCGGTGACGAAAGACTTCAACAAACATGCGCAAAAATTATTCCGAAAATTGGAAAGCAAGCAGGCGATCATCGGGGTAGTGGGCTTGGGCTATGTGGGGCTCCCTTTGGCAGTGGAAAAAGCCAAGGCGGGCTACCGGGTGATCGGCTTTGACGTTCAACAAAAAAGAGTGGACATGGTGAATCAAGGAGTTAACTACATCGGCGATGTGGTCAATGACGAAATGAGCGCCATTGTGGAAAGCGGTCACCTGCAGGCTACCACCGATTATTCCCGCATCGGGGAAGTGGATGCGGTGGCTATTTGCGTGCCGACTCCCCTGGACAAGCACCGGCAGCCGGACCTCTCCTATGTGGAGGGCTCCGCCAAGGAAATTGCCAAATACATCCGCAAAGGAAGCTTGGTGGTGCTGGAGAGCACCACTTATCCCGGCACCACGGAGGAAATCCTGAAGCCCGCCTTTGAAGCAGCCGGTTTCCGCTGCGGCGAGGATTTTTTCCTGGCCTTTTCGCCGGAAAGGGTGGACCCGGGGAACAAAGCATTTAAAACGAAAAACACCCCCAAAGTGGTGGGCGGTGTTACCCCGGTTTGTACCAAGCTGGCCGCCGCCATGTACCGGAAGGTGCTGGAAGGGGACATCCATGAAGTTTCCAGTCCGGCCGTGGCGGAGATGGGAAAGATTTTGGAGAACACCTTTCGCCATATCAATATTGCTCTGGCCAACGAAATGGCCATTCTCTGCCACAAGATGGGCATCGATGTTTGGGAGGTTATCAACGCAGCCGCCACCAAACCCTATGGCTTTATGCCCTTTTACCCGGGACCCGGCTTGGGAGGTCATTGTATTCCCATTGATCCCTTCTATCTGACCTGGAAAGCCAGGGAATACGATTACCACACCAGGTTAATCGAGATTGCCGGGGAAATCAATAACAGCATGCCCGAATTCGTGGTCAACCGCTGCATGCAGATCCTCAACCAGGAAGGAAAGCCCTTAAAAGGCGCTAAAGTATTGGTGCTGGGCGTGGCTTACAAAAAGGACATTGACGACTGCCGGGAATCTCCGGTCATCGCCATTCTGGAGATGCTGGAAGGGGCGGGGGCCCACTGGAAGGTCGTGGACCCCCATGTGCCGGAATTCAAGTTCAAAGGCCAAATGAAAGCCACAGAAAAATTAACCGCGGAGATGCTGGCGGAAGCGGACCTGGTGCTGATTACCACGGACCACAGCTGTTTTGATTATGACCTGATCGCAGCCAAAGCAAAAGTGGTCTTTGATACCAGGAATGCCCTCAAGGACAAGCGGCCTTTGATTTACTATAAGTTGTAAGAGATGAAGAAATTGCCCATCAATTCTCCCGAAAAGGGTCAAACTGAGAAGCACACTTTCATAGAGACAGTGAAGAGGCAATTGTCTGCGGGCAGCTTTGCCGGAAATGTGCTCACCCTCATGACCGGCACTGCTTTTGCCCAGGCTTTGTTGATTCTCGTGTCGCCGATATTGACCAGATTGTACAGTCCCGATGATTTCGGGGTTTTTGCCCTTTATCTTTCCATTTTGGGGATTATTTCCGTGGTGGCTTGCTGGCGCTATCAATTGGCCATCGTGCTGCCGGAAAAAGAGGCGGAGGCCGCCAATCTGCTGGCTATCTCCATTTTAATCGCTTTTTTGACGGCTTTTTTGTCTTTCCTGGCAGCGGCTTTCTTCCGCCATCCGGCGGCTCGCTTGCTGGGAGCTCCCCATTTGGCTCCCTGGCTTTGGTTTCTGCCTTTCAGCCTTTTGGCCGGCGGCCTTTTCCAGGCATTTAACTATTGGAGCACCAGGAGAAAGCAATTCAAAAGGCTGGCCGCCAGGCAGATGACCCAGGGCGCGGTTACCGCCGCCGCCCAGCTGGGCCTGGGCGGCTTTTCCAACCTGGCATCCGGAGGCCTGATCGGGGGCCATCTGCTGGGGCAGCTGACCGCCACCCTTCGTCTCAGCCTGCAGATCTGGCGGGATGAGGGAAAACAAATTTTATCTCACATTAAACTGCCGGAGATCAAAAGGCTGCTTTTTCGCTACAAGGACTTTCCCCTTTATGATTCCTGGTCGAGCCTTTTAAATACCGGTTCCACCATGCTGCCGGCGCTGCTTTTGGGGTATTATTTCAACCCGGCGGTGGTGGGTTTTTATGCCCTTGGTCACCGGGTTTTGGCTTTGCCTATGAGTATTTTGGGAGGAGCAGCGGCCCAGGCCTTTTTCCCCCGGGCTGCCGAGGCAAAGCGGGCCGGGGAATTGGATGAAGTCACCCTGGCCATGTTCAGGCAGCTTTTGCAGATGGGATCCGTACCCATTTTGTTGGCGGCCATGCTGGCTCCGGAACTGTTTGCTCTGATCTTTGGCCCCCGCTGGTTGGAGGCCGGCGTGTATGCCCAATGGATGTGCTTGTGGCTGGTTTTCCAATTCGCTTCGTCGCCTATTTCTTCGGTCATTAATGTGTTGGAAAGACAGCGCCTCAGCCTCCTGTTCAACCTGATCATGTTTGGGGGAAGAGTCCTGGCCCTGGTCATGGGCGGCCTCCGGCAAAATCCCCTGCTGGCCGTGCAGTTGTTGGGCTTGGTGGGGGCTTTCATGTATCTCGGCTACAGCGTCTTAATCCTGCATTTGGCGAAGGTGAAGGCGGCGAAGATTGCCGCAACTTTGATGAGGGTGGCTTTGCGGTCAATGCCTTTTTTGGCGGTGCCGCTGTTGGCTGTTTATTTGGCCCTGCCGGCTGTCTTCTGTGTATCTCTAGGCATTATTTCCGGTATTTTCTTTGTTGTTTATTCTCTTCGCATCACTTCGGCGGGCGGCTAGGATAAATTTTTTGGAGTAGAGATCAGATGATGAAATTCACCGTTAGGAAATCAACAATCACCTTGGCCCTAAGCCTGCTGCTGTTTAAATTGGTTTTAGACTGGGCTTATGTATATGTGGTGTCTCCCTTTTACGCATATGCAGGCTTTACTGTTTTCCTTCAGCCGTGGGCCCTGCTGGAATCTTATCTGCTCACCTTCTGCCTGGGCTTGCTGGTTCCCTCCCGCATCGAAAAGCCCTCCCATTTTTTTCTTTGGTTGCTGGCGGTGGGAACCATAATTCCATCCCTGACCTATTATGCAATTCATTCCGGCAGCAGGGCATATATGTACATGCTGGTCTTGAGCTTTATTTTTGTCATGGTCATGAGCGATCTGCCTCCCCTGAAAATTGGCAGCTTAAAAGAAGGGCGCAGCATGGGCATCGGCCTTTTGCTGGCGGCGGTAATTCTGGTGGCGGCATCCATGATCGCCAAAGGAGGATTAAGCCATTTCAATTTGGATTTGAGCCGTGTATACGAGCACCGCAGGGACGTGGGAGTTTTAATCGGCACCGGCTTTTGGGGCTATCTCAATAATTGGGCTTTCAAGGTGATCAATCCCGCCTTGATGGGCTGGGCTTTCTGGCGGAAGAAAATGAGTTTGGTGCTGGCTTTTACCGGCCTGCAGGTGGTGTTTTTCGGCATCAGCTCCCACAAGGCGGTTTTGTTTTACCCGGCGGCTATCCTGGCGGTGTATTTATTCGCGGAAAGGCGCCGGGGGCTGCATTTGATGACCTGGGGTTTAATCGGGGTGGTGCTGGCCTCTTCCGCCTGCTCAGTTCTCTTTGATTATCACTGGTTATCGTCCCTTTTTATTCGCCGGGGCTTCCTTCTTCCCGCCCAATTGAATTTTGTCTACCATGAGCTTTTCTCCCAGATGGGCCATGTGTTCATGTCCAACAGCGTTTTGGCTTGGTTGTTTGATTATCCCTTTCATGTGAAACCGGTCCTATTGGTGAGCGAATACCTGTACGGCCACCATGACACTTGGGCCAACAATGGATTTTTAGCCACCGGATATATGCATTTTGGTTATGCCGGGATGATCATCTTTTCCATCATCGTGGGCATGCTGCTCTGGCTGGCCGATATCTTGGTAAGGAAAAGAATCCCTGTATGGTTGGGCATCAGCATTTTGATCGTCCCTTTTTACAGCTTGTTTGTCAGCGCGGATTTGACTACCGCACTGCTCACCCACGGCATTTTGCCGGGAATGTTCATTCTGTTCATCATCGGGAAAAAACCGGTGTTTGCCGGAAAGGAAATGAGACAGGGAGGCTCACATGCAGCGTATTTGCCATCTCAGTTCGGTGCACAGCCTGACTGATACCCGCATTTTTTTCAAGGAATGCCAGACCCTGGCCCAGGCCGGCTATGAAGTGTTTCTCATCGGGCAGCATGAAAAAGATGAATTGCGGGATGGGATTCAGATCTTGGGCTTGCCGAAAGCGAAGAACAGGATAGAGAGGATGCTGAAGACCACCAGGCGGCTTTATCAAAGGGCTGTTGCCTGTGATGGGGATCTTTATCATTTTCATGATCCGGAATTAATCCCCGTGGGACTGCTCCTGAAAAGGAAGGGGAAGAAAGTCGTCTACGATGTGCATGAAGACGTGCCCCGGCAGATTCTGTCCAAGGATTGGATAGCTGCTCCTTTGCGGAAGCCCCTGAGCCGGTTGGTGGAAAAAATAGAGAATTACGCCGCCAAAAGATTTGATTACATTGTGGCGGCCACTCCCCATATCAGGGACCGGTTTTTGAAGGTTAATCCAAGGGCCATGGACATTAACAACTTTCCCATTTTATCCGAGCTCCATCTGCCTGATGCGGATTGGGCCGCCAAGGAGAAGGCGGCTTGCTACATAGGCGGGATCACCAAGGTCAGGGGAATCCGGGAAATGATCCGGGCGGTGGGTATGACCGGCTATAAACTGTTTCTGGCCGGGAGATTCTCCTCGACGGAGGAAAGGGAAAAGGCGCGGCAGGCGGAGGGCTGGGAGCAAGTGGTGGAGCTGGGGCAGCTGGGCAGGCAGGAAGTAAGGGAGATCCTTTCCCGCTCCATGGTGGGCCTGGTGGTTCTCCATCCCATTCCCAATTATCTTGATGCTCTACCGGTGAAAATGTTCGAGTATATGTCTGCAGGGATACCGGTCATCGCTTCCAATTTTCCTTTATGGAAGGAGATTGTGGAGGAAAACCAGTGCGGGCTCTGCGTCAATCCCCTGGATGCGGCTGAAATTGCCGCGGCCCTGGAGCTGATCCTCAGCGATCCGAAGCGGGCCCGGCAGATGGGAGAAAACGGCCGTAAAGCGGTGGAAGAAAAATATAATTGGGAAACGGAGGGCCGGAAGCTGCTGAAGCTTTATGGGGTTCTTTTCGAGGCCGGGCTGGATAGAGGCAGTGATGAGGGCCCGGGGGGCAATGAATAAGAGGCAAAGCGGTGGTTGAATTGGCACCATTGGTCAGTGTCATCATCCCCACTTATAAACGGGGCGGGGAATTTTTGAAAAGGGCGGTCCGGTCGGTCTTAAATCAGACTTATGCCCACATTGAAGTGATCGTGGTGGACGACAATCCTCCTGCTTCTGTTTACAGAAGGGAAACGGAAGAAAGCATGGAGGAATTCGGTGCATACCACAATGTTATCTACCTGCAAAACGTGCAGAATATGGGAGGGGGGCCGGCCAGGAATGAGGGGATAGGCCGGGCTGCCGGGGAATATATCACCTTTCTGGATGATGACGATGTGTATCTTCCGGAAAAAGTGGGCGCCCAGCTTCGCTTCATGCTGGATCAGGACTTGGATCTATCTTTTACCGATGTGAGGATTCACAATCAAGGCGGCAAATTGGTGGATTACCGGGAACATCCTTATGTGCGGGATGTCTCCAATGAGGAATTGTTAAAGCTGCATCTCATGCACCACTTAACCCCCACCAACACCTACATGTTCAGAAAAGAGGCTCTCACAAAGATCGGCGGCTTTGATGATGTGAAAATGGGGCAGGAATTTCTGCTCATGTTAAAAGCCATCGAAAGGGGCTTGAGCATCGGCTATCTGCCGGTGGCCCATGTGATTCAGTATTTACATGAAGGGGAACGGATATCTTCCGGCGAAAACAAAATACAAGGGGAAATGGAGCTATTTGAGCTGAAGAAGGGGTATTTTCCGCTGCTTAATTTTAGGCAGAGGCAGTATGTAAAATTCCGCCATCATGCCGTATTGATGGTGGTGGGGAAGAGGAGCAAGCGCCGGCTTTTTGCTTTGGAACATTTTGTGAAAGCGCTTTTATCTTCCCCCCTGGACTGCTTTTGGGAAGCAATCTGTCATTGTGGGAAGATGCGTAAATTTAGGGAGATCCAAAAGGGTCAATAGGATCAGCCTTTGCATGGGAAAAGGCGGGGACAGTTTGGTAAGGGAGCGTTGGGGATGAATATAGGCGTAATCGGCACCGGATATGTGGGACTTGTAAACGGGGTTGTGCTGGCGGACTTCGGGATGAATGTGATCTGCATGGATGTGTGCGAAGAAAAAATTGCCATGCTGCAAAGAGGAGAGCTGCCCATCTATGAACCCGGCCTGAAAGAGATTATGGACAAAAACGTGCAGGCCAAGAGGTTGAAGTTTTCCACCAGCATCAAAGAAACCACGGAAAAAAGCGAAGTCATCTTCATCGCCGTGGGGACTCCGCCCAAAGAAGACGGCAGTGCGGATTTGCAGCATGTGCTCCAAGTGGCGAAAGGGATAGCCCAGCATCTCAACGGATATAAGGTGATCGTAAACAAATCCACGGTGCCGGTGGGCACAGGAAAACTGGTGAAAAGGACCATCTGGGAAGTGCTTGAGCAAAGAGGGGTGGATTACAGCTTTGATGTGGTCTCCAATCCTGAGTTTTTAAGGGAAGGCAAAGCGGTGCGGGACTGCCTCCTCCCCGACCGGGTGGTGATAGGAGCGGAGACGGAAAAGGCCAAGGAAATTATGAAAAGCGTCTACGACGTCCTTTACATCAACCAAACTCCCTTTATTTTCACCAGCATTGAGACGGCGGAATTGATCAAATATGCGTCAAATTCATTTTTAGCGGTGAAGATCAGTTTTATCAATGAAATGGCCTTGCTGGCGGAAAAGGTGGGGGCCAACATTCAGGAGATAGCCAGGGCCATGGGGATGGATGGAAGGATCTCGCCGAAATTTCTCCACGCCGGCCCCGGCTACGGGGGCTCCTGCTTTCCGAAAGACACGAAAGCCATCGTGGAGATTGCCCGAAAACACGGGGAGGAGCTGCTGGTCATCGAAGCGGCCATTAAAGCCAACGAGAAGCAAAAGAAGAAAATGGTGGAGAAAATAATCAGGCATTTAGGGAACCAGGGCAGTCTGCAAGGGAAACTCATCGGGGTTTTGGGCCTGTCCTTTAAGCCGGAAACGGGTGACATGCGAAATGCGCCGTCCATAGATATTATTGAAGGTTTGGTGAAGGCGGGGGCAAAGATTCAGGCTTACTGCCCCCAGGGAATGAAAGAGGCCAAATGGAGACTTGCCCATTTGGGCGCCAGCATCAAATATATGAACGATGAGTATGAGGCAGCCAAGGAAGCGGATGCGGTAGTCATCATTACCGAATGGCATCAATTCAGGGGCATGGATCCGTCCAGGCTGCTGGAAAATATGAATGACACTTACATATTTGACTTGAGAAATGTGTTTTCCAAGAAAGATCTGCCGCCCAACGTGAAGTACTTTGGGGTTGGTACTTAAAGGAGCTCTGCATCATGGAAATACCCATGCTGGATTTAAAAGAACAGTATCGGTCTTTGCGAGAAGAGATCAACAGGCAGTTGGAAGAGGTCATGTCCAAGGGCCAATTCATCCTGGGTGACAATGTGAGGAAGCTGGAAGAGCAGGTGGCTTCCTTCAGCAATGTGAGGTATGGAGTGGGAGTGGCCAGCGGGAGCGATGCCATCCATATCGCTCTGCTGGCCTGCGGTGTACAGGCCGGCCATGAGGTCATCACCCCGGCCTTCACTTTCTTTGCCACCGCCGGAGCGGTGGCCAGGATCGGAGCGGTGCCGGTTTTTGTGGATATTGATCCCAGAACCTATAATCTGAACCCGGCGGCTGTAGAAAGGGCCGTTACGGAAAAAACCAAGGCCGTCATCCCGGTGCATCTTTACGGGCAGATGGCGGAGATGGATGCCATTGTTAAAATTGCCGAGAAATATGATTTGGCCGTAGTGGAAGATGCAGCCCAGGCCATAGGTGCCAGGTATAAAGGGAAAGCACCGGGGGAGTTGGGCAGGGCTGCGGCTTACAGTTTCTTTCCCACCAAGAACTTGGGCGCTTACGGGGACGGGGGCATGATTGTGACCGATGATGGAGAATTGGCCGAGAAAATGCGCGTCTTGCGGGTGCACGGCAGCAAGCCCAAATATTATCACCATGTGCTTGGTTACAACAGCCGCCTGGACGAGCTGCAGGCGGCTGTTCTCAGGGTGAAATTTCCCCATCTGGAGCGCTGGAACCGGCTGCGGCAAGAGAAGGCGGCCTATTATACCCGTCTCTTCCAGGAAAAGCTGGACGGGCAAATTGTTACTCCTTTTGTAGAGGAATACAATACTCATGTTTTTCATCAATATACCATTCGGGCGAAAAAAAGAGACCAGCTGCAAGCATACCTCAAGGAACAGGGCATTGCCTCCATGGTTTACTACCCGAAGCCCCTGCATCTGCAGCCGGTCTTTGCCGGATTGGGATATCAGGAGGGGGATCTGCCGGAAACGGAAAAGGCGGCGAAAGAAGTATTGTCTTTACCCATGTATCCTGAATTGAAAGGGGAGCAGCAGGAATATATAGTGAGTAAAATCGTTGAATTTTACGAGAGGTGACTGTGAGACGGGTCTTGGGAGGATGGAGAGCGCATTTTGCGCTATTTTTCAAGAAAAGAGATGAGGATGATGGGAAGGATTAAAAAGGGGCGCAATGTGATCATTGAAGACAATGTGATCTTTGGGGAAAACATTAGCATCGGCCACAATGTGGTCATCTACGGGGGCACGGTCATTGGGGATAACGTGGTCATTCAAGATAATGCGGTTATCGGCAAACAGCCGGCCAGGGCCAGGTTTTCCGCTTTGCCGGAAGGAAAGAAACTGCCTCCGGCCCGGATCGGCTCCGGCTCCTTGATCGGCACTTCCGCCATCATCTATGCAGGTGCCGTCCTGGAAGAGGAGGTTTTTGTGGCAGATTTGGCCACCATCCGGGAACGGGTGACGGTGGGGGCCGGCACCATTGTGGGGCGGGGGGTGGCCATCGAGAACGATTGCACCATTGGGCGGAAATGCAAGCTGGAAACCAACTGCTATATTACCGCCTACTCGGAACTGGGCGATCATGTCTTTGTGGCTCCCTGCGTGGTGACCACCAACGATAATTTCATGGCCAGGAGCAAGGAGCGCTTTGGCAAGTTTAAAGGGGTCACTATCCGGGACGGAGGCAGAGTGGGGGCCAATGCCACCATTTTACCGGGAAAAGTGATCCACGAGGACGGAGCGGTGGGAGCAGGCAGCGTGGTAACCAAAGATGTGGCCAGGGAGGAGCTGGTGGTGGGCTGTCCCGCCCGGAAACTGCGGGATGTGCCGGAAGATGAGCTATTGAGGAATCAGTGAACTGTCGTCGTACTGATGACCTTAGAAAAAGGCCCGTTCGGCAGGATTATGATAGAAAGGTGAGGTGCAGTCATGTCCAGCCGGCAGCTTTCCATCAAAGGGACTATTCTCTGGAGCAGTCCTCAGGAATTTTTCGGAGAAAGCATTTCTTTGGCGAAAGGGAAAAAAGTGCTGTTAGTCATGAATGCCACCACGGCGGAGAGGCTCTCTTTAAACCGGTGGGTGGAGGAATTGGCCGGGCAGGCCTCTTTGACCTGGATCGATCGGACCGGATCCAATCCGGACTATAAAGATGTTTTCCGGAATTTGAAGTCCTGCCCCGCTGGTCCATTTGACCTGGTCATGGCCCTGGGCGGGGGCAGCGTGATCGATATGGCCAAATCCCTGGCGGCCTTATCCTACCTGGTGGATCAGGAGAAGCTGGACCATTTCCTTGTTTTGCAGAGCATCAGCAGGAAAGAGTATTTGCAATTCCCTGATTCCGTGCCCATCTACGCAGTTCCCACCACCGCGGGGACAGGCTCTGAAGTGACCAGCTGGGCCACAGTCTGGGATTGGGAAGGGAAAAGAAAATATTCTATCGAGGCTCCCTGGCTGTGCCCTGCCGGTACTTGGATCATCCCGGAGTTTACGGCTACCATGCCTCAAAGGTTGACTTTGGCCACGGGGCTGGATGCTCTCTGCCATGCGGTGGAAGCATATTGGGCCAAATCCAGCAACCTGATGGCCCAAGAGCTGGCCAAGACGGCCATCCGCCTGATTGTGAAATACCTGCCTAAGGTTTTGGCGGAGGGTGCCCATCTATCCTACCGGAAGAAAATGTGCTTGGGTTCTCTTTTTGCCGGGCTGGCCTTTGCCCAGACCCATACTACGGCCTGTCACTCCATCTCTTATCCCCTGACCATGACTTTCGGCATAGAACATGGACTGGCCTGTGCTTTGACTTTGGCCCGGGTCATGGAGATGAACCTGCCCCTGCTGGAGGAGAAGGGGGACTTGCTGGAAGCATTAGGGGTGCAGAGTCCCGCTGAACTGCAGGAATGGCTGGACCAAACAGCCGCTGGCATTGTGCGCTTAAGGCTGGGGGCATTCGGCATCCGGGAAAAAGACCTTTCCGATTTGGTGACCCTGTCCTTTACCCAGGGGCGGATGGATAACAATCCTGTGGATGTCAGTCCTGAGGACGTACAGAGGATGCTCCGCTCCCTGCTGTAGTGTTTATGGCTGCTTGAGCTCTTCCGGCAGCGAATTTCCTGTTTAATTTTTCCTGCCTCCCGATCCAAGTTGATTTTGCCTGATTTTACTTGATTGTACTTGATTATAGTTGATAGGCTGCTATAATGAAGGGAGGAGGTGTAATCATGGCGGGAGAGAAGAAATTGATCACTGCCCAGGCTCTGGCGGAAGCTCTGGATTTATCGGTGGAGACAATTTGGCGGTATACCAGGGAGAAGAAGATTCCTTACGTGGAGTTGGGGAGCAAGCAGTACCGGTATAATTTGGAGGAAGTGCTGCAGGCAATAGGGACAACGGTGCGGGAAGAAGCAGCCAAATACGAAAGTGATGCCCCGAAGAAATTCACCTATCAGGACTATCTGGAATTGCCTGAAGAACCGGGCTATCGGTTTGAGGTGCTCAAAGGGATGCTCATCAAAGAACCATCTCCCAACGTGATGCACCAGCGCGTTTCCCGGAGACTGCAGCGGGTTTTGGAGGATTATTTTTGGGAAATGGATCCCCAAGCTGAAGTTTTCAATGCCCCTTTAGACGTTACTTTTGGTGATATTACGGTGGTCCAACCGGATCTGTTTTATATTTCCGGGGAACAGAAAGAGATAGTGAAGGATACCCGTATTGACGGCCCGCCTGCCCTGGTGGTTGAGGTGATGTCCCCGTCGAATAGGCGGAAGGACCGGCTGCAAAAAATGCAAGTTTATCAGGAAGCCGGGGTGCAGCATTACTGGCTGGTCAGTCCGGAGGAGAAAACCCTGGAGTGTTTCTGCCTGCGGGATGGTTTGTATGCCCTGGTGGCCAGCGGCATGGATGAGGATGTGGTGGAGCATCCGGATTTCCCGGGCTTGTCCATCGCCTTGAAGGATTTGTGGTGGGAAGCATCGGAGGTTTTGAGCAAATAGATCTATTATTTCGCGCCAGCTTGTTTATATCCTTCCGCTGGATGGAGGTTGGAGGGGGCACGGGGCGATGTGGTCATCGCCCCCTACATTTTTAACGCAATTTGCGGGATTGAGGTAGGGGCTGATGCCCACATCAGCCCGGGGCCCAAAAGGATGACCCGAATTCTGATATCTGACGCCTGACGGCCGACGACCGTTCCGGGCAAGGACAGGGCCTTGCCCCTACAATTGGGTTTTGGGGTTTTGCGTTTGCGGGGCGATGTGGTCATCGGCCCCTACATTTTTAACGTGATTTGCGGGATTGAGGTAGGGGCTGATGCCCACATCAGCCCGCGACCTAAAAGGATGACCCAAATACCGACCACTGTATTCTGACGACTGATATCTGACATCTGACGACCGACGACTGCTCCGAGCAGGGACAGGACCCTGCCCCTACCATATCCATGATGTTGCGCTAAGAGGTTTCGCCTAGGAATCAATATTTTCTGGTTATTAATCAAATCTTATGCCGATATCCCGTATGAATCGCAGCATATCAATATAATGGATATTAAATTCTTTGCAAATATTCGGTATTTTTACTCTTCTCTTGATCTCCGGCTGATATGTTTCTTGTGTAACAATTACATAATTGTATGTTATTGCCAGGGCGCAGAGCCAAGAATCTGCTATGTTGGCAAATTCAATTTTAGCGGATTCCGTATATTGCCGGTTTGATTTGACAGAAGTAATTATTTTGGAATAGTTGGAGACGATTTCGGTATCGTTGATACTTTTGGTTAAAAAGCAATGATCGTTTTCTGCAAGCCATTGTGCTAATTTATCGTCATTTTTTGCTATTTCGACTTTTATTTTGTCCAGAAGGACAACTTTTTGTTTGCTTTTTTCGGCAAGCTGCCGCCAAAAGCTGGGGGCGATATCAAAGGGATAATAACTTCTATGGAAGTTTATTAGAATATTGGCATCCAAAGTATATTTATAAGTCATGGTACGCCAATCTTTCTTTTATTTTGTTATAAGTTTTTCCCGTAGTGATATCTAAAAGCCTAAAAGCATAGGTGTAGCTGATCGCCCCTGTTTCAGCTTCCCCAATCACAGCTTTTGCAAATACAGGGCTTATCCTTGTATTGTATGTGTTATAAAAATCCCCGCCGCTTTCTTTGCTTTTTTTCTTGTCAAAGTTTTTTCTGGCTTCTTCGACGATTAGTGCTATAATTTTATTATCGGCTAAAGACATATCTTTTAGTTTAAGTGCCACTGCTACTTCGCTGACTTTATAAACCCTACTTAATTCATGTATCTGATCCAAAGGATCAGTATTTTTGTCCCAATGTCTTCGTACCTGTTCTTCAGGCATTAAGAATTCAGCTGTTAGTCGATTAATGAATCTTTCATTTTCTTTTGTGCTATATAGATCTTCATGCAAAAACAAGTTTTCTTTTTCAATCAGTATATGAAAATATTCATGGATTAAGGAGAAGATCTTTCCTCCCAGAGAATCATTGTTATTAATAAAAATTAACGGAGAAATACTGTCAAATAACAAAAATGCTCTAAACTCGTTAATGTCGAGTTTTCTGTGGTTGTTCGTGCCTACAACACCGTTTTGCATGACTAAAATGCCGGTGTGTTCAACTGCTTCTCTTAGGAAATTATACGCTTCTCTGAAATCTTTTACGGACAGGTACCAGTTATCTTTTAAGCCCAGCAGCTTCTTTGCTACAGCAGCATCAGCAGGTATTGTTCCGCTTTTTTGTTTATTGAAATCAACAATTACTTCCAGTTTGCTCCATCCGAGACTTTTTCTATATTCACTCATCCAATTTTTTTTAAAGTCCATTGCCAGTATTGTGTCTTTCAGCTCTTTACTCATTTTTGGCAGCTTGCTGTTAATGGAACGAAATTCTGCTTTCATTACATTTACGGTTGGAGGGGATTCTAAAAACAAATAGCCAAAGGGTATTTTAAGGAAATTGGCGAACTTTTCTAACTGTTTAAAGGTGGGGTTTTTCTTTCCGGTTATCCATTGGTTTATTTGGGGATACTTTTTAAAGATTTCTTCTTCACTCATCTGAGATTCCTTTAAGGCCCAATACCATATTTCTTTTTTTATAGGAATCCTGAGGCTGCTTGCCATAAATTTCACCCCATGACAGCCGGTTTTTTCTGCTGCCTGATTATTTACTTTATTCTATCATAAGGGTTTTTTGAAAGAAAGGATATATACTAAAAAGGAAGAAACGGATTTACAATTGATAAGGATGTTTTTGCAATTTGGTTCAAAAGGGCGATTTCAGGAAAACATTTGTAGAAGGTTGATAATTTGTATATACTTTAATTATCCTGCAGGAATAATTTTCTTGTCGGCATGGAGCAGAACATCGCATCAAGGTCTTATGATTTCCCTCGGATTCGTTGCAACAAGATGATATTTGGTGAGCCATGGTAATGGCATTTTTTACACAAAGGGGCTATTGATCATGCTAATACAGTGTACCAGGAAGCTGTTGGACAAACTGGATGTTAAGCCGAAAGAGGCGGTGGAGGAAAATTCTCTCTTTTCCTGGCATGCCAATCTAATCAAGTTAAACCGCAGAAATACTGTTGTGCTGGTCAACGATAAAAACCGTTATGTGATAGTTCTCTACGGGCTTAAAGCAAACAGTTTTAAGAATTTAAACAGGCTCATTATGCAGGGGATCCGTGAAGCTTTCCAGGAAGAGTACATCAAGAAGGAGATTATAGACAAATTTGTCGCCTCCTCGGGCGAGATTGTCTATACCAAAACAAAGGATAAAAAACATGTGGCTCGAATGAACAAGTCTATAGAGACTGTCGGTTATTTTATGGATTTGCTGCAAAATGATTCTATTTATCAAAATGCTCTTTGCAAAAAGGTCGGCAGGTACTTGGTGGGCAGGGGGAAAGATGGATACATCCGCCCCAATGAAGTATTATATCAGGATCTGCAGGATTTTACCGGAGAGAATATTTTTAGCTGCCGGGCAGTACAACTCAAAATAACCCTGGACCTTTCTGAGCAGCACAATGTCTGGCGCCGAGTGGTGGTTCCGCTGCATATGAGTTTTTACGGATTGCATAGGGTTTTGCAGAAATTGTTTGGCTGGTGGGATTATCACCTGCACGAATTTTATGTCTACTCGGATGAGACGGTAAAGAAATCTGAGAACATTTTTAATATTGATCGCCCTGCATCTCATCGGAAGGGCTATAAACCTGTCGTGAACATAGTTGATGATGAAGAGGCTTTTGACTACAAAGACGATGATCTGCCAGTGATGCTGAATAGTGTAAAGTTATCAGAATACCTGCCGGAGTATGGCAGGATGAAATATATTTATGATTTCGGAGATTTTTGGGAGCATTATATTGAGTTGGAGGAAGTAATCGATGATTATGATAAATACCACCCAATTTGTCTTGATGGGGCCGGGAATTCACCACCTGAAGACGTGGGTGGGCAGGATGGGTATGACAGTTTTCTGGAAATCATAGCTGATGAGAACCATCCGGAACATGAGAATATGGTCAGCTGGGGTCGGTCACAGGGCTATGAGAGTTTCGACCTTGAACGGGTGAACCGTTTCCTTAAGCTCCAGGCTTGACACTAGATTTGGCGGGTAGGGTTGCAGTTTGCGTTTGCATCGCAAGTTCTGGTAGAGGGAAAGCGGGGGAAAGAGTGAATTATAAAGAGGAGATCTTCCGGTACCTGAAGGAAAATAACTGCGACGCTCTCCTGGATATGTTTGACCGGGATCCCCATGGGCTGCGACGGGGCTTGACCAGGCTGACCTATGATCGGGACGAGGATCTGGCCGGGCAGGCAGCTGCTTTTTTCGGCATGCTGGCCAAGAAAAGGGCCGCCTCTTGGCCGGAATATTTCCGGGAAATCATTCGCCGGCATCTTTGGGCGATGAATGAGGAGAGCGGGAATATGGACTGGCGGGCGCCGGAGGTCATTGCCCACATCGTGGCGGCCGAACCTGATTTATTCGGCGAATATGCCCCCGTCATGATTGAAGCGGCTCTGATGGAACCGATATTTTATCCCAGCCTGCGGAAGGCGAAAAAAATACTTGCCTCCAAGGACAGGAAGCTGATCGAATATCACCTGCCCAGCTTGGAGAGGCTGTAGAAGAGGTGCTGTGATGAGAGTGCTGGTTACCGGTGGAGCTGGCTTTATTGGTTCCCATCTGGTGGAGCAGTGCATTGCGCAAGGGTATTATACGGTGGTTTTGGACAACCTGAGCGCCGGTAAAAAAGAAAACATCCATCCCAAAGCCAGGTTTTATCAGGAAGACATCGGCTCACCGCAGGTTTTTTCCATTTTGTTGAAGGAACGGATTGACGCGGTTTTCCACCAGGCCGGGCAAACTTATGTATCTTTTTCCTTGCGGGATCCTTCGAAAGATGCCCTGATCAATATTATCGGGACTATTAATTTGCTGGATGCCTGCCGGAGAGCCAAGATAAAAAAAGTGATTTATGCTTCATCGGCCGCCGTTTATGGAAATCCGCGCTATCTGCCCGTTGATGAAAATCATGCCCTGGAACCCCGCTCAGGATACGGGATCAGCAAGCAGATTCCAGAAAGGTATTTGGCTCTGTATAAACAATTATATGAACTTGATTATACCGTCCTGCGCTATGCCAATGTTTATGGTCCCCGCCAAGATGCTTCCGGCGAAGGAGGAGTTGTCGCCGTTTTCATTGATAAATTGATGAAAGGCGAGGCACCCTGTGTCTTTGGCGACGGGGAGCAAACAAGGGATTTTGTCTATGTGGAGGATGTGGTCCGGGCCAACCTGCTGGCTTTATACCGGGGCAGCGGACAAGTGCTGAACATCGGCACCGGAGTACCCAGCACCATTAACGAATTGGTCTCTTTGATCAAGAAGATGGGCCCTTTCAGTGTGGAAAGCCGATTTGCCGCGAAGAGGACCGGGGACATCAGGGAGAGTTATTTGGACCCGGGAAAGGCAAAAGAAGTCCTGGGCTGGACGGCCCAGACCAGCTTGGCGGAGGGTATTGAAAAGACCCTGCGGTATTACATAAAGCAGATGGAAGCGAAGAGGAGCAATTTGGCGCTGGGCGGCTTCCGGTAATTGATATGACTTCTGGTAGGGTTTTGGCCGACCATTTAAGGGGGCCTGCTCATGGTTCTTATTGTGCTTTTTCCCGCATCAGCAGTACTTTGATGGTCTGCAGCATGATCTGCAAATCAAACAGGGGCGATGCGCCTTTCGCATAGAGCAAATCGTAGCGCAGCTTATCTTCCGGACTGGTGCTGTATTTTCCGGCGATTTGAGCCAATCCGGTCACACCTGCTTTTATCCAGTGCCGGTATGTGTAACCGGGGATTTCTTTGGCGAATTGATCAACGAAGTACGGTCTCTCCGGTCTGGGACCTACGATACTCATATCTCCTTTCAACACATTCCACAATTGGGGCAATTCGTCTATCCTGCTGGCACGCAAGAATCTGCCTACGGGAGTGATCCTGGCATCATTTTCCGCAGCCAGCACCGGCCCTGTTTTCTTTTCCGCTCCGTCAATCATGGTGCGAAATTTTAACAGTACGAAACACTTGTTTTGCTTGCCCACTCTTTTCTGCCGATAGAAGACCGGCCCGGAAGATGACATCTTCACGGCCACAGCTGCCGCCAAAAATATGGGAGAGGTGAGGATCAAGCCCAGTACGGCGATGGCGATGTCCATTAAACGCTTGATTTGTTCCTTGCCGGGGTGGTTTTCCAGGCCGATTTTGAAAACCGGCGTATCCTGCAGCTGATCAAGCCTGGCCTGGGAGAGCATGATTTCGTAGAAGTTGGGGATGACAAAAAGCTGCCATTCCTTGCTGAGAGCGGCCCGGGTGATCTTGTCTTTGACGGCTTCCGGTACGGCCCCCGACATATAGATGGTGTCGGGTTGATGGAGATGGCATAATTCTACTGCCTCTGCATAAGTGCCCAAGACATTTAGGGTATTTTCCCTCTCTTTATGCTCGCTGATTACCCCCAGCAGTTTGCATTTCTTGCTCAGCTTGCCGGCCATTAGCTCCATTTCAGTTGCCGGGCCGATGAGGATTACATGCCTTGCGGGGGTCAGTTTTTCCTCCAAGCCCAAGAGCAGCCAGCGCCAGATGCCCAGCACCGTAATTTGCACAAAGGCAGCGATAAAGAAAACGCTGCGGGGAAAGGTGTAGGTTTGAAACATATAGGAAAGAGCGATGGTAAAAAGGGTGAGGAGGGCGATGGAGACGATTAATGAAGCAAAAATCTCCGACCACGGTTTCCCGGCGGAGTAATATAAACCGTAAAAATTAAATAGAAGCAAGGCCACTAGGGAAATGACGGGCAGGAAGGTTAGATAAGGCTGGAAATTTTCCTGGGGTATGCTGCCGTGAAAACGAAGCAAAAAGGCCAGTAACATAGCCAAGTTTAGTAATATAAGGTCTCCCAGCATTTGCAGCAGATTAAATCCCGTTTTCGGGCTGTTGCTTCCCATTTAGTCCTACCTCCTGACAAAAGACCGAATTTTTCTTTCGCCATCAGTGGATGGATCTCCTGCCCTTTTCGGGCATGAGGCAGTAAAATAATAAGGCCGGGAACGATGTGGGGGCGATGTCAGCGACCTGAAAGGATGAGCCCAAATCCTGATGACCGCTGCCTGACCACCGGCAATCGTGCCGACCGATCAACTGAATAGTTTTCAGAAAAATCTGGTATCTTGCCGCAGGCGTCAGCGTAAAAGGCCGTAAGCGGCGGAAAAAGCCAATTTTCAACTGTTCGCCTGGGAATATGGGCTTTGGTTGGGATCGTATCCCCAGGCGGGCGGTTTTTTTTCTTTTGCCCCGGAGGCGGTAAAATGTGCATAAAAAAGGATGGGAGGTGGTTCTCCATGAAAACGGAAATCAGCTGGCTGAAATTTGATACGGCCAAAAAAAGAAAGTGTGACTGTTGTGATCTGGTCAGGCCGGTGGAATTGAAGGCGCTTATTTCCCGGCACGGGCTTCTGATCGGGGATTTGGATTTATGCGGCCCTTGCGGGGAGGCGGTCCATCAGCTTCTTTCCGGTCAAGGGCGGGAACTGGTGGAAAAGGAGTGGACCTTCATCGGAGGGAGGGATCTTTGATGGAAAGCATCTGGATGCAAATCGGCAATTTCGGTTTCCCCATGGTGGTGGCCATCTATCTTTTGGTCCGGGTGGAGAAAAAGCTGGACGACCTTACGGCGGCCATCACTTCTTTGGGGGAAGTGATTCGACATGAATACAGCTGAGCTTGCGAAAAAAAAGATATTCTTGACCCCAAACATAAGTTTTATTATAATATGAAAAAATCCTTTGGGAGGTGCTGGAAAATATGGAGAAAATGCCTAAGCTCCATCTGGAAACAGTCTGGCCCCGGCTGCAGGGTTTTTACCCGTCCATGGGCGAAGACGGAGGTAATTATACCGAGGTGATCCTGGAAAATGGGCAGCGCTTGACTGATCCCCGCAAGACTGGGACGGTCTTACGGGCCCTGGCCAGGGTGTTCGCCCTTGATATCAACCTGGTCCAGAAGAGAGCTCGGCAAGTCCTCAAATACTGCCGGGAAGTGCCGCTGGCTTTTTTTCCTGATTTAGTCTTGGTGCCGGTGAAAACTAGAGACGCTCCTTTTAAGGATGCGGGGACTCTGGGTTATGTTGTTTCATCCCGGATCAGCCACTGGGAACGGGCCTCCAAACCCTATGGGACCCGTATTTTCTTTGCAGACGGTACTTTTCTTGATACCATGACCATACCTCCTACCGTTCGCCGAAGATTGGCAGAGGCCCAGATGATCCTGGAAGAGTTTCGACGCTGCCATCCTTATTTCTACTCAAATTTGCATGGTGCGGAGGGAAGCCGTTTTTCCATGTTTTTGGCGGACAAGGGCTGCAAATATTGCCCGCCCAGGTAGGCTCATAGTTTTTGCAATAATTAAATACGGCTGCAGGATTTGGCCGGTAGGGAGAGAAGTGTTTTACAGATAATTCACTGGCGGGAGGGGTAATCATGAGACTGGCAAGGTTCAAAGCAATTTTTCTGGCATTGTTTTTTCTGGGGAGCATCTTGATTTTCCTACCGGCGGCTCCGGCAGCGGGCGAAAACGTTCCCTTGACCGAGATCAAGGCCTACATAAAAGATTTTTATGTGGAAGAAGTGGATGAGGAAATTTTGCGGAAGGAGCGGGTGGAGGAGATTTTCCAGGCGCTGGGCGATCCATACAGTTTTTATATGGACCCCAAGGCATTTGGCAACTTTCTTATTTCCACGGACCAGGTTTATTCGGGCGTGGGCTTGCAGGTGGAAACAAGAGACGGCTATATTACAGTGGTGAAGGTCTTTCCCGACACCCCCGCAGAAAAAGTTGGATTGAGGCCCGGCGACCGGATTGTGTCGGTCAATGGATTGGACGTGAGGGGGAAAGCCCAGGGGGAAGTGGTGGAGCTGATCCGGGGCGAGCCGGGGACGGTGGTGCTCTTGGGGATCAGCCGTCCGGGGGAACAGGAACTTCTCCTCTTTTCCATCACCCGGGCAGTCATTCAGCTGCAGCCTTTGCAGAAGGCCATGCTGGAGAAAGGAATTGGCTACATTAAGTTGGATTCCTTTACGCCCACAGCCTCTGAGGAATTTGATGAAGCGATAGAAGCCCTGCGGCAGGAGGGGATGGAAGGCCTGATTTTTGATTTGCGGGGCAATGCCGGAGGCTATCTATCCAGCGCCTTGGGGATTGGAGCCGACTTTGCCGGCGTGGGAGAGCCTCTTTTGCATGTGGTCAATCGGGAAGGCAAGATGCGCAGCTACCGTTCACTGACCCCGGCGTTCAGTTTTCCGGTAGTGATCTTGGTGGATAGGAATAGTGCCAGCGCTTCGGAAGTGGTGGCCGGTATTGCCCAGGATTACGGTACCGGTATTTTGGTGGGGACCCGCACCTTTGGGAAGGCTTCGGTCCAGTCGGTTTTTCCCCTTTCCAACGGGGGCGGTTTGAAGCTGACCACGGCCAAGTATTTGACGCCCAAGGAAAGGGAAATTAACGGAGTGGGCTTGGAGCCTGATTATCTGGTGGAGGATCCGGAAGAACAATTGGCGCAAGCGGTGGAGATGCTGAAGAAGGAAATAGGTTCCCGCCCCGGCAGGACTGTGATCAGGGTCTTTCTACGAGAAGGCAAAGGGGAAGTAAATGGACAGGAAGTGGCCATCACACCTGTTCCTTACGAGGCCGGGGGAAGGGTTTTTGTGCCTTTGCGTTTTCTGGAGCATCTGGGGGCAACAGTTTCCTGGGATGGAACAAATCGCCAGGCCACAGCGTCTATTGATGGAAAGAGTCTAATCCTGGGGGTGGGGCAAAAAGAGGCGAGATGGGCAGGGCAGGTTCGAGTAATGGAGCGGGCACCGGAATTGAAAGGAAACCGGATTTATATCCCGCTGCGTTTTGTGGCGGAGCTTTTGGGGGCGGAAGTGGATTATGACGGTTTGAAAGAGGAAATTGTGATCACCCGCTGGGAATGATAAAGGATTTTTTTCCCACAAGTCGAAGTTAGTAGAAAAATGTGTGCTTGAAGGAGAGGGATAAAAGTGCGGGGCAGAAAACTGATCATCGCCGTTCTGCTGGCAGTTTTGCTGTGCGGCTTGGCTTTGCCGGCTTGGGCGGCGCCTTTTCGAGATGTGGCGGGTCACTGGGCGGAGCAGAGTATAGCCAGGATGTATGCCAAAGGAGTGGTGGCTGGTTACGGGGAGGAATACAAACCCAACGACCCCATTACCAAGGAGCAGGCAGTGGTGATGCTGATCCGGGTGTTGGGTTTGGAAGCTGAAGCAAAGGATCAGACCATACCGGTAACTTTTCGCAATCCGGATAAAGTCAGCCCCTATGCCAGGCCGGCAGTGGCTTTGGCTGTGCAGCGGGGCATTGTGACCGGAGGAGATCTGTTGGATTTTCAACCGCAAGCCCAGGCGAAAAGGTTTGAAATCGCTGTTTTGGTAGCCAGGGCTTTGGGTTTTGACGGTACCGGTTCCGGGGGCAGCCTGCCTTTTACCGACAGCAGTGAGTTGAACGAGCGGGCTTGGGCAGTGCCTTTTGTCCATTATGTTTACCAGCAGGGCATTATGAGCGGCGACACCAGCGGCGCTTTTCGCCCTATGGCTCCGGTGACCAGGGCGGAAATGGCTGCCGTTTTGACCAGGGTCGATGAGAAAGTGAATAAATTGGCGGCCAATTCCATTAAGGGCGAGGTTTTTTCCGTAAGCCCCTCCGCCCGTTCTTTGCTGGTCCAGGATGCCGGGGCCAATATCGTTACCATTCCGGTAGCCGAACAGGCTCTGCTTTATCGGGGCGGCAAACAGGTTTCTTTGGATAAAATTGTCAAGGGAGACAAGGTCCTGGTGATCAAGAACTCCCAGGAGCAGGCTGTTTACGTGGAAGTCATCCCCGCCGAACAGTTTTCCTATGATGAGACCGTGGTGAAGGGCACGGTGGAAACGGTCCAGCAGGGTACCCCGCTGAGAATTTCCGTCAGGACCTCCAGCGGTTTGGTCAGTTATTCCATCGGGGCTGATGCCAAGATATCCGTGGACGGCAAAGCAGCTTCTTTGAAAGACATCGTCCCCGGCCAGGAAGTCACTTTAGTCCTGAAGGGCAGTTCCGTATTGGAGGTCACTGGGAAAAATGCCGAGAGAGAGGTTTCGGGAAAAATCACGGCTGTGAACCGGGGTACGGTGGTGACAGTAACTGTTAAGGAAGACACTGGCGGAGAAATCAGTTATACTTTGAGCAGCTTGGCCAAGGTTTACCTGGATTACCGGGAAGCGGACCCGGATGCATTGGTGGCAGGGCAGACCGTAACTTTTACCGCTCTTGGCCGGGAGATTTCCCGCATTTATGCTGCCAGTGTGCAGGGGTCTGCGAAAGGGATCCTGCTGGGAGTGGAGTTTTCGCCCAGGGAGACCATCAAGGTGAAGGTGGAAGTGGCGAAGGACCAGTGGGAGGAGCAGGTTTTTGAAGTGGCCGAGAACGCCCGCATTCGCCGGGATCGGCTCAGCGCCAGCCTGAGGGATCTGGTGCCCGGTGACGCAGTGGAACTGGAACTGAAGAATAACAAAGTGACGGAGATATATGCGGAGAAAGTGGAGCTGGAGACAGAAGGGCGGATTGTGGCCATTACCCTGTCCTATAATCCTGCCATTACCATTGTGGATGAAAAGGGACAGGAGGCCACCTATAAAATTGCTTCTGATGCCCGCATCCGCCGGGATCGGGTCCGGATTTCCGTCAATGATCTGAAGGTGGACGATTATGTCTACCTGACCGTGGAAGGCCAAGTGGTTGTGGATATGAAGGTGGAGGAGCGCATCACCAAGAGTTATCTGGTGGGCACCATTGAAAACATTAATACCAAGGCGGAGGTTTTTGTTATTTCCAGTGCCGACGCCAACGATCTATACGGCCAGAGCATTTTTGTGGACAGCAATACCCTGATCCTGAAGTTTAACAAGGAAATCAGGTTCCGGGATCTGGCCGTGGGGGATAAGGTCGTTGTCGTGGGGAGCAGAGATGCGGGCCTGTTCATGGCGGAGACGGTTTTGATCATCAGCGCGGAGAAATAACACAAATCGTGGGGGGCGACGCCTGGAACGGTCGTCGGATGCCAGATATCGGTCTTCAGTCGTCAGGCGTCAGATATCAGAATTAGGGTCATCCTTTTGGGTCGCGGGCTGATGTGGTCATCAGCCCCTACGTGGATCGGTAGTCGGATGTCAGAATACAGTCGCCGGAATTTGGGGTTATCCGTTTATACGGGGCGTGATCAAAAACGCCCCGTATATTTTTTTTGCAAATACGGGGCGGTGACCGCATGGTCCCACCAATTGTGACGAATTGAGTCGATAAAGGTAGAATGGAATGGTTCTCATATGTCCTTTTATTTGTTAAAATAACATAAGGAAAAGTTTAGCTGATTGTGAAGTAAAGTTAATGCCGTACGGGCCGGCAGTGGAGGATTACAAATGGAGAGTGTGAAAAATAATTCTTTACGGCACCGGGTATTTAATGTGGTTTTTCTGGTAGGCATTTTTATGTCATTTTCCTCCAGTTTGGTGAATTATTTTTTGGGTTTAGGAACGGCACTCGTCTTAATAACATTTGCTTGTGGAGCTATTACTGTAGCATTATACATCGTCTTCAAAATCAGTGGAAATTTTGACCTGGTGGCCTTGATCATCGTCATTTGCTTGAGTTTTGTTTTTTTTCCAACCATGTGGTTTGTTAACGGGGGAACGTATGGTGGCATACCCTATTTCATGATCATAAATGCCGGAGTCATTGCCTTATTACTTGTCGGCGTAAAAAGGAAAATAATCTTTTCTCTATTTACGCTGGTCAGTATTGCTTTAATCGTCATTGAACATCAGAGGCCGGATTTGGTATTGGGATATGACTCCGAATTAATCAGATATATAGATGTGTCTTCTTGCTTTTTTATCTGTTTATTGTCTATTGTAGTTTTAATTGCTGTTCTGATAGACAGTTATATGGCCGAACTGCAAAAATCTCAGCAGTACCTGGCCACCCTTGAGAAAAAGAACAAGGAAATAGCGGTGGCGAAAGAGAAAGCAGAAGAACTGAACAGGCTATTGAATGAAGAAAAACAAAAACTGCAGCAGCTTTCCATCACTGATTGTTTAACAGGAACTTTTAACAGAGGCTTTATTACCTCCTGCTTAGAGGAAGAAATACAAGCGTCCCGCCGCAAACAGAAAAAGCTGACTGTAGCCATGGTTGATATCGATAATTTTAAGAATATAAATGATACATACGGGCACTTATATGGAGACTATGTTTTAGAGAGGATAGCCCAGGTAATTATCTGCAACCTCAGGCAAACTGACACCGTCGGGCGTTATGGAGGTGACGAGTTTTTAATTATCTTGCGTAACACCAGCGGAGAGGAAGCATATGCCATTTTGGAGCGTATTCGCCAAAAGATTTTAGAACTGGAATGGGATCATGATTTAAAAGTATCCATTAGTGGCGGTGTCATCGAAGCAGGCGATGACGATTTGACCGATTTATTGGTTAAGGTTGATCAGTTATTATATAAAGCTAAATATAAGAGCAAAAACCTGATCGAGAAAGACTTTGGCGGCTAATGGAGGCCGCTTCAAAAAAACAAGGAGAATGGAGGAACACCATGATTTTTGTATGTTATCCCAGATGCACTACCTGCCGGAAAGCTAAGCAATGGCTGGAGGCAAAGCAGGTTCACTTTGAAGAAAGGAATATCAAAGAAAATAATCCCACAATCGGGGAATTGAAGGATTGGCATAAAAAGAGCGGCTTGCCTCTGAAGAAGTTTTTCAATACCAGCGGGCAGCTATATCGGAAACTGAATCTGAAGGAAAAGCTCCCCACCATGAGCGAGGATGAACAGTATAAGCTGCTGGCTTCAGACGGTATGATGGTGAAGCGTCCCATTCTTGTGGGTGACGGCTTTGTGCTGGTGGGCTTTAAGGAAGCTGATTGGGAAGCTGCCCTTGGCGCTAAATAAGCCGATCTTTGAAAGGTTGTTATTGGCATAAAGGAATATACATAAAATATGAGGGCGGTACTTTAAAAGGACCGTCCTTAATATTTACAGGAGCTTTTTGCTTGGAGCGACAAAAAGAATGAGAAAATTGGCAAAGGTTAAAAGAAGGAGGTGTTTACATAATGGAGGCCAGCAAAAGATACGGCGGCTTTGAAGTGGGCCCCATCAGACCGCCCAGCGAGGCGAAAAGTCTCCTCATCAGGGTCACCAGAAATTGCCCATGGAACAAGTGCAAATTCTGCGGACTGTATAAAGGGACGAAATTCAGCATTCGCCCCAAGGAGCATGTGATCAAAGATATTGATTTAGTGAAAAGATGGACGGATTTATTTCAGGCTGCTGAAGATGTTGATGCTCAGACCCGGAAAAGCATGATCGATGATTTGAAAAGGGAACTTGGCGAGGAGCAATTATTCCTTTACCGTTCTGCCCTACATTGGTACCAAAATGGGATGAAGTCCGTATTTCTACAAGATTCCAACAGCCTGGTGATTAAAGCCGATGACTTAATAGAAATTATCACGCACCTGAAGAAACGGTTTCCAGGAATAGAAAGGATCACTTCTTATGCCCGCTCTGAAACAGTGGTCCGCATCAGCGATGAAGATTTAAAGCGCATAACGGAGGCCGGACTGGATCGAATCCATATTGGCATGGAAACCGGGTCGGATACGATTTTGCAGTTAGTCAGAAAAGGTACCACAAAAGCCAAGCAAATACTGGCAGGTCAAAAAATCAAAAAAGCGGGCATGGAGCTGTCGGAGTATTATATGCCCGGTTTGGGCGGTCATGAATATTCGGATTTAAATGCATTGGAAACAGCGGATGCCCTTAATCAAATCAATCCCGATTTTATCCGCATCAGAACCTTTGCTTTAACCGAGCATTCTCCACTGAAGGAGGATTATGAGCAGGGGGTTTTTACCAGGACCAATGATACAAAAATGATCCAAGAGCTTCTTTTGATGATTGAAAACCTGCAAGGGATCAGCAGCACCATCATAAACAGCGACCATACCCTCAATCTTCTTCCTGAAGCGGAGGGGCGCCTGCCGGATGATAAGGAAAAGATCATTGCCCTATTAAAAAGCTACCTGGATTTACCTGAGAGGGAAAAGATGATTTACAGAATAGGCCGTAGAACCGGAATGATGCACAGTCTTCAGGATTTGGAACAAAGCGCCAAGAGAAATCATGTGCAAATATTAATGAAACAATACGGCATCAACGAAAACAACGCAGATGCTTTTGTTGATAATTTGTTAAAAAGGTTTATATGAAGCCTTGCTTATTGTAATATTATTGCGGTAGGGAAAGGGGCGATGACCGGAGCGGTCGCCGGTGTCAGATATCGGTCGTCAGTCGTCAGAATACAGTGGTCGGTATTCGGGTCATCCTTTCGGGTCAACGGGCTGATGTGGTCATTGGAACGGTCGTCGGCCGTCAGACGTCAGGATTCGGTAACATCGGTCCGACCATTCCAACCTCCAACATCTAACTTCCAACCTCTATCCAGCCGCAGGGGTCATTGTGTTCGGTGAATAGCCCTGCATTATACCCGTCTTGCAGGCTTTTGCTATGTAGCCGTAGAATTGATCAGTCTTACGTACATCCACACAGGAGGAAAGGTCTCCTTCTTCAGTGGCGAAATACCGAGACGCGTAAAAATACCAGCTTTTTGCGGATTAAAGTGTTACACTTCACCGCAATATGGTGTAAAATTGAGATAACAAAAAAATAAACCTGCCAGTAAGCAAGGAAGGAAGAAAGCGATACCGGTATATGGTAATACAATAACAGCTTGCTTTGAGAGATTTTTTTAAATCAAAAAATTAAGTTAATCGTAAGTTTAATTTCCGTTCATATTTTGGTCAGGCTGCGGCTCTGCGGTAGGGGCAGGGTTTTGTCCCCGCCCTGAACGGTAGTTGGATGTCAGATGTCGGACGTCGGAATGTGGGTCATCCTTTTGGGTCGCGGGCTGATGTGGTCATCAGCCCCTACCTCAATCCCGCAAATCACGTTAAAAATGTAGGGGGCGATGACCACATGGACTCGATGCGGGCTGGAATCTCAAAATATATGTTGAGGGGTAATTATGAAAACGCTGCTTAGTCTTTATCTGGTTCTTGCGGTTATCTTGGCTCAATTTTTTTCTGCCTATTTCTTTTCAAAGGGCAGGACCAGCTACCGAAAGGCATTCTCTGCCTTGGTTTTGTGCATCAGTATTTATTTGTTTGGCTATTTAATGATTGTCAACAGCAGCAATCTGCAAGAAATGATATTTTGGAATCAATTTCAGTATTTGGGATTACCCTTCATTGCCGTACTCTGGCTGACAGTGGCACTCCTTTATACAAAAACCATCCCTTCCCTCAAAACCAGGACGGTACTTTTGCTTTTTGCCGTGCCCGCAACAACCTTTTTGATCCGGCTCACCAATCACTGGCACCATTTTTTCTATACAAATTGGGAAATGAGGCAGTTTTTTGACTATTATTCCTTGTATATGGAAAGAGGTTTTTGGTACTATGTGAACATTTCTTATACCATCTTATGCTTGCTTTTTACCGTTATCATTTATTTTATAGGGTATCTGAAACATAAGGCCGGCTATACCAAATCCCATTTCTTGGTTTTTTTATTTGCTTCTTTAATGCCTCTCATTGGTATAGCGCTGGTTGTTTTTTACTATGGCCAGCGGACCATTGATTATTCCGCTTTAATCATGCCTGTTTCTCTGCTCGTTATCAGTTATGGCATCTTAAGATACGACTTTTTAGAGATAAAAACTTTGGCCCGGGAAACAATTTTTGAGAACAACTTTGCCGGTATGCTGGTCTTGGGCCCGGGGAAAAGGGTCATAGACTACAATAAGGCTGCCAAGAATTTTTTTAAAGCATTTAACGTTTCCTTGAATAATTCTCCCATAGAGCATCTTCTCGAGCAGGAGCCGAAGTTGTTGGAGATTTTTACCAGCGAGGAAAGCCGTGATTTGTCTTTGGTGATAGACGGGGAAAAACGTTTTTTCGAAATTGACGCGGTGCTGCTGGGAGATGCCCATGATGGAAATACGAGAATGCTTAAATCCATCCGTGATGTTACCGAAGAAAGGAAAATTCAGGAGAAACTCAAGTTTTTGGCTACCACAGATTCTTTGAGCGGCCTCTATAATCGGGCAGAATTTATGAATTTGGCCAAAAGGGAGTTTGCCCGGGCCAAAAGGAATAGTGAGGAACTGTCAATGTTGATAATGGATTTGGATAATTTTAAGGCCATCAATGACACCTTTGGACATGCGGCGGGAGATGAAGTAATCCGTGAAATGGGAAGCATGATCCTGACCAATTTCCGCAAAACCGATATGGCAGGACGCATTGGAGGAGAAGAATTCGCGGTGCTTTTAAAGAATGCTTCTTTGGCAGAAGCGAAAGTGGTGGCGGAAAAATTCCGGGAGACTGTAGCCAAAAGAAAAGTGTCCTACAGGGAGCAGGAAATTGGTTTAACGGTGAGCATTGGAGTGGCGGCAATCTCCGGCGACAGCGATGATATCAATCATATTGAAGATCTTCTGAAATTGGCGGATGATGCCATGTACAAGGCAAAGGCCAAGGGAAGAAATCATGTTGTAACTTTGGAGACCGGGGTGGAAGGGGAAGCACAGCTTGAAGGAAAAACTGGCAAACCCGCATCCTTGCCGAATATAATCTGATTTGGATAAATTATAAACCGATAGGCCTTATTAGCGATGAGAAGAAATCGGGTTTAGCTTATAAGAAAGCCCGGTTTCTTTTGTGCGCCCTTACCCGGAGAGGTCTGCCGGTAACACCGGTAACCCAGACTGAGAAGTCTGGCTGAACCGAGCGGTACGTATGGTGGTGTGAGGGGACGGGGCTTAATCACCCCCTCCTACTCGATTTGGGTGATTTTGCGAGCCGACGAGGGCAAGAGGCCTATAGGTTGAGGCTCACCCGGCGGGGATAGGGACGCAAGATTCGGAAAAACGTGTTGACTCTTTCAGGCGGCTGCTTATATAATGACATTAGATTTTTACCGACCGACTGGTCGGTTTTAGAAGCTGTGCAGATGCGGGTAGATATTTTCAAGGCTAAGGGGGAGCTGTGGTTTGAGTCAGATGAAGAGAAAGAGCCTCTTAATGATGGTGCTGCTGGTGGTTGTGTCCCTACTGGCGGCAGGATGTGGGAGCCAGACGGAGGAAGGGGAACTAGTGAAGAGTATTCCGGTGGAAGTGGTGGAGGTCAGCCGGGATTCCGTTGCCATCGTGGATGTGGTGACCGGGCAGATCGTCCCGAAGCTGGAAGTGCCGGTGGTGCCCAAAATCGGGGGCAAGGTGGAAAGAGTTGCCGTGGCCGTGGGGCAGGAGGTTCAGGCCGGTGCTCTTCTGGTCCAGCTGGAGACTGGGGACATTGACGCCCAACTGCGCCAGGCGGAAGCGGCCCTGGAAGTGGCCAGGACCAATTATGCCAATCTGGAGGTCCAACTGCCCAATTCCCTGAAGCTGGCCCAGGCCAACTTCGATGCCGTGCAGAGCAATTATGAAAGGATGACCTATCTTTTTGAACAGGGAGGCATTTCCGAACAACAGTATGAGGGGATAAAAACCGAGTTGGAGGTAGCTGCAATCAATCTGGAGAATGCCAAGGCTTCCCAGGCTCAGTTGGAGATGGCGGCGGCTCAGGTCAAGCAGGCGGAGGCGGCGGTGGATCTGGTCCGAACTCAACTGAACAATGCCAGGATCACTTCTCCCCTGAGGGGAACGGTAACGGCGGTTTACGTGGAGCCGGGACACATGGCTGGGCCGGGGACGCCGGTGGTGACCGTGGCTTGTTTGGATCCGGTGGTGGCCCAGTTCCAGCTGAGCGAAAGCCAGATCAATAAGCTGCAAGTGGGGGATCAGGTTTCCATCCTGGTGGCAGCAGCAGGGAAAGACGCTTACATAGGGAAAGTGACGGAAGCCAGTCCGGCCGCAGATCCCAGGACCAAGGCCTATCCGGTAAAAGTGGAGCTTGCCAACGGGGAAGGGCGATTAAAAGCGGGTATGACTGCGCAAGTGGAACTGATCCTGGAAGAGATCAAGGATGCCCTGGTGGTACCGGTGGGAGCGGTGGTGACCAAAGGGAACCGGCAGTATATTTACTTGGTAGACGGAGACCGGGCTGCGGAGTGCCCGGTGGAAATACTGCTACAAAATGACGAAAAAGCCGCCCTGCAGGGAGATTTTCTGGTGGGCGACAGGGTTGTTGTGGCGGGCCAGCACCTGCTGCAGGACGGCAGCCCGGTGAAAGTGGTCGCCGGGGGTGATCGTTAATGAAGCTCACGGATTTTTCCGTTAACCGGCCCATCGCCATTGTCATGTTTGTCTTGATTGCGGTTATTCTCGGCTTTGTTTCCTTAACCGGTCTCAGCCTTGATTTATTCCCCGAGCTCAATGTGCCGGTGGGGCTGGTTATAACCGAGTACAGCGGCGCAGGACCCATGGAAATTGAGAATCTGGTCACCCGGCCCTTGGAGCAGGCCATTGGATCGGTGGGGGGCTTGAAAGGCATCCAGTCCGTATCCATGGTGGGTACTTCTTTGATCGTACCCGAATTCGAATGGGGTACGGACATGAATCAGGCTACGGCGGATATCCGGGAGAAAATAGACCTGGTCAAGGGCTATCTGCCGTCGGAAGTGGGAAATCCTCTGGTGATCAAGATGGATCCCAACCTGCTGCCGGTGGTGCAGCTGGTGGCCACCAGCGATATGTCCTTGGTGGATTTAAAAACTCTCTTGGAGGATAAGGTGGTCAACCGGCTGGAGAGGATTGACGGGGTTGCCTCCGTCCAGCTTATGGGAGGATTAACCCGGGAGATTCGCATTGAAGCGGATCCGGCCAAACTGGCCTATTATGGTATTTCCATCCCGCAAATTGTTCAGGCGCTCCAGGGGGATAATTTAAACCTGTCCAGCGGCAAAGTGGACCTGGGATCCAAGGATTTGCTGGTCAGGATCAAAGGAGAATATCTGGACATCAATGAGATTGGAGATGTGACTCTGATCACCAATACCGGCGCTTTAGTCCGGCTGCGGGATCTGGGGGAAATTGTTGACGGATACCAGGAAGTGCACAGTTTCAGCAGAGTTAATGACCAAGAGAGCATTGGGATCAATATCAGCAAGCAGACTCATGCCAATACGGTGACGGTATCCAGGGAAGTGCGAAAAGTCCTGGCCCATCTGGAAAATGAGCTGCCCGGCAGCGTCAAAATTTCTACTTTATGGGATCAGGCCGAATACATCGAACTGACCATCCGGAATATGATCGAAAACCTGATTACCGGCGGCTTGTTGGCGGTCCTGATTTTATATGTTTTTCTGCGCAATATCAGGAGCACCCTGGTTGTTGCCATAGCCATGCCCATTTGTGTCATCGTTACCTTTGTCATGGTTTATTTCGGCGGTTTGACTCTGAATATCATGTCCCTGGGTGGCTTGGCCCTGGGCATCGGGATGATGGTGGATAACTCCATCGTCATTTTGGAAAATATTTTCCGGCACCGGGAGGAAGGTCTCGGCAGAAAAGAAGCGGCGATTTTCGGAGCTGATGAGGTCACTTCGGCCATCACGGCGTCTACTTTAACCACTATTGCCGTTTTCTTTCCCATTGTTTTTGTCCAGGGAATTGCTTCCCAGCTGTTCCGTGAGTTGGCAATGACCGTATCTTTTTCCCTGGCGGCTTCTTTGCTGACGGCTTTGACTTTGGTCCCTATGATGTCGGCCCGTTTGTTACGGGTGGTCCGGGCTGATGGGGCCATCAATAACAACAATCACGGGCTGGATCCCGGCTCTTGGCGTTACCGGATTCTGGCCGCCTGGGCCAGAGGGCTGAACCAGCTGAATGTTTATTACCGGCGCCTTTTGGCATGGTCTTTAAAGCACCGGCTACGGGTCATAGTGATTGTGACCTTGATTGTGGTGGGGAGCTTGGCCTTGCTTCCTTTTATCGGGGCCGAGTTTATCCCGGCTATGGATATGGGTTATATGGGAGTTAGCGTGAGCCTGCCCTACGGTGCCAAGCTGGAGGAAACGGATAAGATCCTTTCCCGGGTGGAGGATATTTTGCTGGAAACACCGGAAATAGAGACCATTGCCACCACAGTGGGTTCGGCCACGGGAGCTTACAGCGGCGGGCTGGATATGGGCAGCCCGGAAAACGGGCGAATCGATGTGGTGTTTAAAGATTTAAAAGATCGAAAGCGCTCCACTTTGGAGGTGGCCGATGAGGTCAGACGAGCTGTGGCGGATATTGCCGGGGCGGAGATCACGGTGGATGTGGGGGACGCCGCCTCCCAAATGGGAATGACCCTGGCTCCGGTGGAGGTGATTATTGAGGGAGATGAGCTGCCGGTGCTGACGGCTATCGCCGAGCAGGTGGAGGAAATTGTCCGGTCCGTTCCCGGCACCCGGGAGGTGGCCAACAGTTACGAGGAAGGACGGCCGGAAGTGCAGATCAGGGTGAACCGGCAGAAAGCTGCTCAATACGGTCTCAGCGCCGCTCAGGTGGCGGCTTCGGTCCGAACTTCCTTGCAGGGGCAGACAGCCACCCGCTATCATGTAGGCGGGGAAGAAATAGATGTGCGGGTGGTGCTGGCGGAGGAGTCCAGGCAGAATCTGGCGGATGTGGAGAATATCGAACTCCTAACCCCTTTCGGCTATAAAGTGCCCGTGAAAGAAGTGGTGGAAATAGAAGTGACTCAAGGGGCCAATGCTATTCAACGCCGAAACCAGACTCGCTTTATTTCGGTTACCGCCCAGATTGCCGGCCGGGATTTGAACAGCATTATGAAGGATATCCGGGATCAGTTGGGCCAGCTTTCCCTACCGGACGGTTATGCGGTGGATTATGGCGGAGCCACCGAACAGATGACGGAAGCTTTCGGATCTTTAGGCAAGGCCTTGATCTTGGCCATTGTCCTGATTTATATGATCATGGCGGCCCAGTTCGAATCGCTGTTCCATCCCTTTGTCATCATGTTTTCCATGCCGGTTTCGGTGGTGGGAGTGATCTTAAGCCTCTTTTTGACCGGGCGAACTTTAAACGTGATCTCTTTCATCGGGGTCATCATCCTGGCGGGTATTGTGGTTAACAACGCCATTGTCCTGGTTGATTACATTAATACCTTAAGGCGCCGGGGCATGGAAAGGGACCAGGCAATTCTTGCGGCGGGACCGGTACGGCTTCGCCCCATCCTGATGACGGCCTTGACCACCATCCTGGCCATGATTCCCTTGGCCATGGGTCTGGGCGAAGGAGGCGAAGCGGGGGCGCCGTTGGCTACAGCCATTATCGGGGGCTTGACCACATCTACTTTCTTAACGCTGGTTTTAGTGCCGGTGGTTTATTCCCTCTTTGATGACCTGGGCCAAAAAATTGCTGCCGGCCTGAGTAAGAAAAAGGAGCAGAAAGCAGAAGCCGGGGTTTGAACATAGAGTGTCATGGATAATAATGCTCGTCGGGGGAGGATTTATCATGTGGAGAAAAATAGTGACGGCGGTTTTGATGGGAGTTTTGGTTTTCGGTCTGGGGATGGCTCCGGCTGTAGCCGGGGAGAAGGAAGTGATGCGCCTTTCCCTGGAGGAAGCCGTGCAATTGGCCTTGGACCGAAATCCGGAAATGGCTTTAAATCAGGAAGCCATTGAGAAGGCCAGAGTGGGGCTGCGGGAGGCCAGGAGCGCAGCGGACAAGGCCAAGACTGCCCTGGATTTTAGTGCGGCCAACATGGAGCTGCTTTCTGCTGCTTATATCTTGCCAAGACAGGCGGAAATGAATTTAACCCTGGCGGAATTAGGGGCCTCCTACGCCGAAAAAGGATTGCGTCTCTCGGTGGAAAAGTCTTATTACGATGTCCTGCGGGCGGAAGCGAACCTGGCCAATAAAGAGGCGGCCCTGGAAAGGGCCAGGGAGCAGCTCCGGCTGGCCCAGGTCAGTTTCCAGGCCGGCATGGTGGCCAAAAATGATGTGACGGGAGCCCAAGTGGCGCTTGTGGCGGCGGAAGTGGAGCTGGCTTCTGCCCAGAATGAGCTGGACCTGGCCATGATGGAAATGGCCAAGGCTTTGGGCGTGGACCTGGAGACTCGTTTTGAATTGACCGATAAGTTCAGCTTCAGCCCGGTGGAGGAGCTGGATACGGAGTCTTATATCCAGGAATTGATGGAGACGGATCTGGGCGTGGTGGCGGCCCGGGAAGGGCTGGCCGTGGCGGAAGTATATTTGGAGCAGGTGGCCAAGATCTATACCCCCAATGTGTATGCTTACCGGAAAGCTGTCCATGATGTGGAAAAAGCGAAAATACAGCTGGAGCAGGCGCAGACGGATTTAAGCTTTAATGTTCGGCAGTCCTATTTAAACCTGCGGACAGCGGAAAAAGCCTATCTGCTGCTGGAGGAAAATGTGAAGTTTGCCGAGGAAACGGCTCGGCTGGCGTCTCTTCGCTATCAGGCGGGAGTGGCCACCCGTTTGGAGATGGAAAGAGCTTACGACCAGTTGAATGAAACGGAAGCCCAGCGGTTGAGCATGCTCTATAATTATAATCTGGCCAAATCCCAGCTGGCATACGGCATCTTTATGGGCGGCGGGCAGGTTTCCGCCGGTGCCGGTGCTGCAGCTGCTCAGGACGGGATGGGATGGTAATGCAAGAGACAGTTGACAAGAGGACTCAGATCTTAGAAGCGGCGGTGGCCCTTTTTGCCCGGAAAGGATTTCACCAGGCGACAGTGGAGGAAATCGCCGTCCTGGCCGGAGTGGGCAAGGGGACGGTTTATGAGTATTTCGAAAGCAAAAAACACCTGTTTCTGGAGATGCTCGCCCATGTGGCTGAGATTTACTACGCTTCTTACCGGGAGCTGCTGAAGACCTGTACGGGGTGCAAGGAAAAGCTGGAGGTGATTTTTCGCTCCCATTTGCGCTTCATTTATGACCATAGGGACATGGCCAGGCTCATCCTGTATAACCACCACTTTATCGGCGAAGGATTGCAGCAGTGGATGGTGGCCAAGGATCAAACCAGGGCCGATCATATGGTTGAAATCCTGGAAGAAGGAGTGAGACAAGGCCAAATTCGCCCGGTGGACTGCCGAGTGGCAGCCAGGATCATGACCGGGGCTTTATGGAGTATGGCTTATGAACTGGTCTTTTTGCCGGGAGAAAAGAATCTGCAGGAGCTGGAGAAAAAGGCCATCGATGTTTTCTGGCGGGGCCTGTCTCCGGTAGACTGCGGTTAGATGCACGGAAGTTAAAAATGCCCCTGTGAGGGCAGTTTTCTTTTTTTCTGGAACTAAAGGAGATCATCTTCCGTCTATAGAATCATGGTAAGAGCGTTTTTTGGGAAATATTTCCCTGGAAGATGGCCGGAGTGTAAAGGAGTCCTTTTGCATGAAAGATCTGCTACATAGAAAATATACGGTGACGGTTCCCGCCTTGATAATTTTTGTTTTTTTCTTCTATTGCTCGGCGACTCCCGTGGCGGCCCTGTCCGATGTGGAAGGCCACTGGGCCTGGGAAGATATCGCTTTGCTGCAGGCCAAGGGCATCGTGGGCGGATACCCCGACGGCACTTTCCGGCCGGAAAGGGGTGTGACCAGAGCCGAGTTTGCCTGCCTGGTGGTGGCTGCCTTGGGGATGGAGGACAGCGCCTGGGCCCTGGAAAAGGGCAGCCAACTTTTCCGGGATGTGCCTTTAAGCCATTGGGCCAATGGATATATCCAGCTGGCCTGGGAGTTGGGAGTGGTGAGCGGTTATAAGGACGGGAATTTTCGCCCGGAGCAGGTGATCCGCCGGGATGAAATCTCATCCATGCTGGTACGGGCTTTAAGGTATATCGGTAACGGCGAGGAAGTAAGAGAATATCGGGACTGGGAAAGCATTCCCAGCTGGGCCAGGGAGAGCGCCCGCCTGGCCACCCTTTGGGGGCTGGTGAACGGGTACGAAGACGGGACTTTCCGGGCGGGGGAAGCGGTCACCCGGGCTCAGGCGGCGGTTTTCATCAATCGTTTGATGGCCCAAAGGGGTTCTTCTTTTGATTTTTACGGCAAGCTCACCTCTCTGTCCCGGGGAGAATTGGTCATGGAAATCGGGGGCCTGTCGCAGCGAATGCCCTTGGAAGAGGATTCTTTTATCTTTGCGGGGGGAAAGGCGCAGGATTTGTCAGCTGCAGGCCGGACCCTGCCCCGGGAAGGGATGGTGGTCTTAAATAAAGAAGGAAAGGTGGCTTTTATCAAGCTTCTCTCCCAGGCGCCGGAAGAAAATATTCTCCTGGCCTGGCAAGCTCTTCCGGGAGAGAAAATGGAAACAGCGGCCAGAAGAAATTACGGCCTTTTAGATTACCGGCTGGAAGATGATGGGGGACTGCCCCTGGGGGAGAGCAGGGAGCCTTGGCACAGTTTGGAGATAACCAGAGAGGAATTGGGAGCCGCTGCTTTGCAGGGGGAGACCGGGGCCGACGGGAGCGGTGAGATCATCGCCATTATCGACAGCGGTGTGGATCCGGGACACCCGGATTTACAGGAGACCACCGGCGGCCAAAGGAAAATTGTTGATTGGGTCAATTTAACCGCTGAGGGAAGAGTGGAGCTGGCGGGGAGCGTTTCCGCCGGCAGCAGCCGTTTTAATCACCAGGGAGTGACCTACAATTTGGGGAAGCTTTCTTCCCGCAGCGGCATTTTAAAATACGGTTTTTTATCGGAGGAGGAGCAGCAGGTTGATTTTAACCTGGATGGCAAGAAGGACGCCTTATTCCTGGTGGTAGCGGCGGACAGCCGGGTCAAGGGAGTTTACGACACAATTATAGTCGATACCAACGGAGACCGGAGCCTGGAGGGCGAGGAAGCTTTACAGCTGTTCCATGTGGCCGGGCAAGTGGGGTTTTTCCCGGGTCCTTACGACAACATGTTTAATTTTGTATTGGCGGAGATTGACGCCGGTGGAGCTTTTGCGGTGCTGGGCTATGACCAGATCGGCCACGGCACCCAGGTGGCAGGGGTGGCCGCTGCCAATGGGAAGATCAAAGGAGTGGCTCCCGGCGCCCAGCTGCTGGTGATTAAGGTGCTGGATGCCCGGGGAGAGACTGAATGGGACCGGTTGGAAAAGGGCATTCGCTATGCCGCCGAGCACGGCGCCACGGTGATCAATTTGAGCTTAGGCTATTATCAGGATGAATCGTCAGGGAATAATACCTTGACCCGTCTGGTGGATGATTTGTCCAAGCAGGGGATTGTGTTCACGATTGCCGCCGGCAACCAGGGGCCGGGAGTGGGAACCATGGCCACCCCCGGCAACGCCAGGACGGCCATCAGCGTGGGCGCCTACATTACCTCCCAGATGTGGGAGAACGATTACGGCTATCAGGTGAGGAGCCCCAGCCTTTGGTACTTCAGTTCAGCGGGACCCCGGCAGGACGGCCTGCTGGTGCCCACGGTGGTGGCTCCCGGCAGCGCCGTTTCCACCTGGCCCTTGGCTGCGGGGGACGGTTACAAGCTGGGGGAGGGGACCAGTATCGCGGCGCCCCATGCGGCTGGAGCGGCGGCACTGCTTTTGGAAAGCGCCCGCCGCCAGGGGATTTCCGTGGATCCGGAAATGATCAAAAGAGCCATGACCATGGGTGCCAAGGAGTTTCCGGGTTTTAGCGGGGCGGAAGTAGGTTACGGCATCTTGGACGTGGGCGAGGCCTGGCGTCACCTGCGCCGCCTGGAGAAGCAAGTTTTCTTGCGGGGTTATACTTACAACCGGCGTCTGGGTTTTGGGGAAGGCTTTTACTCCAGGGAGATCCTGCCCGGCCAGGTTCCTTTCCGCATCGCCAATCAGAGCAGCGATCATCAGGTCCTGTTCTGGAGATCTTCGGCCGACTGGTTGAAGCCCTGGCTGCAGATGACGGCCCTGCCCCGGGGCACCTGGCGGGAAATACCCGTAGATTATTTACTTCCCCAGGAACCGGGGATTTACACGGCTTTTCTCCGGGGTGATCTGTTGGGCACATACGGTCCCGATGTGGATTTGGTAGCCACCATTATCAAACCCTATGCCCTGGACAAAGACAACGGCTACCGGCAGGAGTTCACCGAAAGTTTGCCTGCCGGCCAGTTCAGCCGCTATTTTTTCAAGGTGCCGGCGGGGACGGCCGTGCTCCAAGCCCTGCTGTCCGTGCCCGGGGAAAGCGGCCTTTACCGGGGCAGAGTGCGGATGCATTTGATCAGACCGGACGGAGTGCAGCAGGAGATGACGGATTGGGTCGGTCTGGCTCCCGAAGGAACGCCCAATCGAGAATGGGCCAATCTGATGGTGGAGAATCCAGAACCGGGTACCTGGGAGCTGGTGGTCTACAGCTCGGCGGCCCTGTCCGTTTATGGGAGGGAGGATTCCCATTATCGGCTAAGGGTACAGCTGGCCGGAGTGGAGGAAAAGCCGCCGGTCCAGGCCGGGAGCAGGTATCTTTTGGGAGCGGTGCCCAAAAAACTGGTGCCGGGTGTCCTCAACTACCTGACCGTAACGGTCCGGGATAAGGACAATTTAAAACCCATAGACGGAATGCTGACCATTAACGGGCAGCTTTATCAGATAAAAAAAGGCCGGGTTACCTTGACGGTAAGACCGGAGGCGGAAGACATGGTGTTGGAGATCGGGTTGTAAAAATTGTTTCCCCGTCTCCTTTTTTTCCTCCGGGGAAATACTTGAGACAGGTGGGAAATCCTGTTAGAATCAGAGACAGCGTGGGCGGAAAGGAATGGAATGATATTGAGAAAAGCTTTGAGTATCCTTTTAGTTTTGACAATTACCCTTTCGGTTCTGGTTTCATTTTTTCCGGCTTGGCAGAGGGTGTCCCTGGAGAGGGCCAATCGCCAGTTGGAACTGGCTGTGGAGTATGGGGAGTTGGAACGCCTCAGCCGCTGGGCCGGGATGGAAGTGGAGGAAGTCCTCCGATTACTGCAAAGGCAGGGTGTGACCGGTGTCTTATTTAAAGAGGAAAATCTGGCCGACCTGGCCACCCGTCAGCTTTGGATCAGAACAGGTGGCGAGCTGCTGGCCGCAGGGGAAGGGGCCGGGATTCCGCCGGAGGAGATTGTATCTGATTATACATATATTCTCACCTGGGATGAGGAGCTGGCGAACAGGCTCAAGGGGCACATCAGCCTGAAGGGGGGCCCGGCCCGGCTTCTGGAAGGGGAAGGATTATACCTGGTGGAGACCCGGCTCAGTCAGGCGGAATTGAAAATTTTGGGACTGGGATTCAGCCGGGAAGGGCTGACCTTAGCCCGAGCAGCCGGTTTGAATATTCTCCTGCAAATCCAGAGCTGGCCCCAGGCCTCCCCGGAGAAAGTGGGAGAGCTGATCTCCCTTTTGGGGCAGGAGGAAGGACTGATTGCGCTGCTTTTCAATGACGGCATCTTGCCGGGCTATCCGGATTCTTTGCCTGTCTTGGCGGAGTCCATCCGACAGTTGGATGTGCCGGTGGGCATTATTGAGTTTTTCCCCCAGGCGGGCCTGGATAGCTTAGTGCAGAGCTTAGGGAAGAAGGCGGTCCGCCTCCATGCCATTTCCGACCGGGAAATGGCGGGGAAGATGACACCCCAGCGGGGGGTGGAGCGTTTTGCCCTGGCGGCAGCGGAAAGAAACAATCGGATTCTTCTGGCCCGCTTCTTTTTCAAGCCGGAAATCAGGGATTTGCTGGCTTATAATTTAAACTATATGGGGAGTCTCTCTGCGGCTTTGAAAAACCAGGGTTTCACTTTCGGTCCGGCGGTGCCTTTCGGCAGCCTGCCTGTTTCACGTCTCTCCCTGTTCCTGATCGGCTTGGGAGTCATCGCCGGAGGCGTTTTCCTCTGCCATTGGCTGATGCCGGCCAGATGGGCTTTCATTTTGGGGGCCTTGGGCTTTTTGGGCTGGCTGGCGATTTTGGCTTTAGGCCGGATTGATGAAGGGCGGCTGTTGATGGCACTGGGGGCGGTGGTGATCTACCCCACCCTCTCGGTGGCCTCCGCTTTGGGAAAGGAAGGGGCCGGATTGGGCAGGAGCATTTATCTTCTCCTGCGCACTTCTCTTTTTTCCTTGATCGGAGCCGTCCTCCTGGTGGGATTGCTGGCTGATGTGGGTTTTATGCTGAAAATTGAGCAATTCCGAGGGGTGAAACTGGCCCACGTCCTGCCCTTGCTTCTGCTGGTGACCATTTTCCTCTTGCGGGAGGAAAAGAGGAATTGGCTGAGGACCGGACTGGAATGGCTGCAGGCCAGGATTTCTGTGGGCTGGGCCCTTTTGGCGGCGGTTTTAGCCCTGGCCCTGGCGGTTTATGTGCTGAGGACCGGTAACGAGGCGGCGGTTGTTTCCGGGCTGGAACTGGAAATCAGGTCCTGGCTGGACCGGGTTTTGCTTGTCCGGCCCCGGACCAAGGAGTTTTTGATTGGACATCCTCTGTTGATGCTGAGTTTTTATCTGGGTTACCGGCACCGGTATTTGCCCCTGGTGCTCTTGGGAGCCATCGGACAGGTGTCCCTGGTCAACACTTTTGCCCATGTGCATACCCCTTTGGCGGTATCTTTCTTCCGGACTTTTAATGGGCTGTGGCTGGGGATGCTGGGGGGAATCGCCTTGATCGCGGTTTACCGGCTGTTGGCGGCCTGGGGAAAGAGGGTAATCAATGACCAGTAAAATAGTTATCTCCGGTTATTACGGTTTTCAGAATGTGGGGGATGAAGGGGTCCTTTACAGCATGATCCGGACCCTGAGAGCGGAACACCCTGATCTGTCCATTACGGTTTTGTCCAAGGACCCCGAGAAAACGGCGGAGGCTTATGGGGTGAAGGCGGCCAACCGTTGGAAGCTGAGGGAAATAGTGCGGGCCGTTAAAGAATGCGATCTTTTCATCAGCGGCGGGGGCAGCCTTTTGCAGGATGTCACCGGCCCCAGAAGCATTTTGTATTATTTGGGAGTAGTGTATTTGGCCAAACTATTGAGAAAGAAATTGTTTTTCTATGCCCAGGGAGTGGGTCCGGTCACCGGAGCTTTGGGGAAATGGCTGATCAAAAAGGTGGTCAACGGGGTAGATCTGGTGACGGTCAGGGATGAGGCTTCCCGGGATTTGCTTTTGCAACTGGGGGTGCAGAAGCCGAGGATTATTGTGACCGCCGATCCGGTGCTGGGTTTGTATGCCCGGGAAATGGACCGAGGTCCGGGGATTAAGGTCTTGGCCAATAACGGGGTTCCTTTGGGAGAAGGGGCGCCTCCCCTGGTGGGCATTTCCGTGCGCAGTTGGCGTAATTACCAGGGCTATAAGAAGGTGCTGGCTGCCTTGGGGGATTACCTGGCCCGGAAGGGGTACCAGGTAGTATTTTTCCCTTTTCATTTTCCCGCTGATGTGGCCTGCTGCCGGGAGGTGGCCAAGCTGATGGAGGCCCCGTCCACAGTGATCCGAGATCGGATGGACGTGGTGGAGATGCTGGGGGCTTTGGGTGAACTCCATCTTTTGGTGGGGATGAGGCTGCACGCTTTGATCATGGCTTTTGTGATGGGAGTTCCTTTGGTGGGGATTTCTTATGATCCGAAAGTGGACAGTTTTTTAAAGGATGCAGGTTTGCCCCTGGCGGGAAGGGTGGAAACCCTGGATTTTGGAGTGCTGGAGAAAGAAGTGGATAAGGTCTTGTGGGATAGGGAAGGAATCAAGGGCCGAATGGAAGAGGCGGCTGCGGAGATGCGATCCAGGGCCCGGGAAACGGGCCGCCTGGCGGTGGAACTGCTCAAAAGATAATGGCCGCTTGCCCAAATTGGCCCGGTTTAGCTGAGTAAGGCGGGAACTAAAAGGGGAGGTCGAGCGTCAATAAATACTAAACCGGTAAATGTTTAGCAAGACAAAAAGGATTTGGCAATTGAGGAGGATACTGTTGATGCGGTTTTTGAGGAAAAAGGCTTGGAGGATCCTGCTGCTTGCTGTAGCCATGCTGGGATGGGGGAGCGTTACCGCCCTGGCCCAGGACCTGCAGCTGCCGGCCGGGCCGGGGCCGGAACTGCTTTTGGAGAAGGAAGAACTGGTGGCGGCCGGGGTGCAGCACAGGATGTACCGGGGCCTTTTGCCTAATGGAAAACCCTTGGTGGTGCACGTGATCGAAGCTGATTTACATAATCCTGAGGTGGAAGTGAGACCGGTGGCGGCGGCAGAGGGCCGCTATGGAAAAAGGGAAAGCGTGGCCTCCCTGGCCGCCCGCAGCGGCGGGGTGGCGGCCGTCAACGGAGGTTATTTCAGCACTGCCGCCCCCTATTTGCCGGTGGGAAATCTGATCATCGACGGGGAAATACTGGCCGCTTCGGACATTTTCCGGACTTCACTGGGTTGGCTGGAGAACCGCTCGGCTAAGTTCGGTTATTTCAAGCCGGAGATTTCCTTGGTGTTGCCCGGAGGAAGCAGGATCCCAGTGGAGAGAGTTAATCAGAACAATGCCGGCAAGGGGCTGGTTTTATTTACGGAAGCCTGGGGCAGCCTGGCCGGAAGCGGCAGGGAATTGGAAGTGCTGGTTTCCCTTGCTCCCCTGGAGGACGGGTCCTACCAGGTGGTGGACCGTTCTTTAGGAAATGTTTCCATTCCTGTGGGAGGGCTGGCTTTAAGGCTTGATCCGGAAGGTCCCGGCTTTGACCAGCTTCAAATAGGCAGCCTGGTCCGGCTGGAACGAACATGGGACCCTTACTGGGACGGCTTGCGCCACCTTTTGACCTCAGGCCCCCTGCTGGTGGAAGGGGGAAGGCCGGTTTTCCAGCATGCCCTGGAAGGATTTTCCGGAAGCCTGGAAGGCCGTCATCCCCGGACAGCCATTGGGCTTACCGGGGATGGGAAAATGCTTTTGGTGACGGTGGACGGGCGCCAGCCGGGCAGGAGCGAAGGAGTGACTTTTGAGGAATTATCTTATTTAATGATTGCTTTGGGTGCGGATGCGGCCATGGGCCTGGACGGGGGCGGTTCAACCACCTGTTGGGTCAACGGGCGGGTGGCGAACCAGCCCAGCGACGGCAGCCAGCGGTTGGTGGCCAACGGTATTGTGGTCAAATCGGGGATTGTGGTCTTTCTGGACGGAAACCGGGTGTACTTTGACGTGCCGCCTCTTTTGGAAAAAGGGAGGACCTTGGTGCCTTTGCGCGCCATTTTTGAGGCATTAGGGGCGGAAGTGGGTTGGGATGAAGCCAGCCGGACGGTTACCGCGGTGAAGCCGGAAGTGTCTTTATCTTTACAGATAGATTCTACCCGGGCCCTGGTCAACGACAGGGAAATGACCCTGGATGTGCCGGCGAGAGTGGTGGAAGGGCGCACTCTGGTACCCCTGCGTTTTGTAGGTGAGGCCTTAGGGGCGTCGGTGGACTGGGATCCGAAGAAAATTATCCATATCTATACCAGACAGTAGCGGAACGGTGTCTGGGATCAGGAGGTCAGGTTTGGCATGAAAAAATGGCGCTGGGTGATGCTGGCGGTTTTGCTGTCCATGCTGGGCACGGCGACTGCCTGGGCTCAACCGCCCCGGGTGGAGTGGGAATACGCTGAGACCGGGCCCGGGATGTATGTGGGTTTCTTCAGCCGGAATCCACAGGGAAACCTGCTGCTGGTGCGAAACGGTTATCATGACCCCGGGGTGGTGGAAGTAAACCGAGAGGGGGAAGTGATCTGGGAGTACGGCCCTCTGCAGGCAGGCAGTGCGGTGCGCCTGGCTGACGGCCATACCCTCATTACTGACAGCGGTGCTCCGGGCCGGCCCCTTCAGCCTCGCATCATCGAGCTGGACCCGGCAGGGAAAATCCTCTGGAGTTATAGCTGGGAGAGCAGGGCCGACAGCCCCCGTTACGGGGTGAAACTGGCTGACGGCGGGGTGCTGGTGGTGCTGCCCGATCGCTTGGTGGAAATCAGCCGCCAGGGAAAACTGCGCTGGGAGTACAAAGGAGAATTGATCAACCCGGTTTGGGCGGAAAGATTGCCGGGAGGAAACACTCTGATCGTGGACAGGGGCCGCTATGGGACGGGAGGAAAGGTCCTGGAGGTTACCGCTGACGGGCAAATTGCCTGGCAGTACGGGACCGGTCCGGGGGAGCTATCACAGCCGGTGATGGCCCGGCGTCTGGAAGACGGGGGCACTTTGATTGCCGATGTGGGCCTGGCCAAGCTTTTCCGGGTCAAGGGACAGGAGAAAGAAGTGGTCACGGCCTGGGGAGATGTTTTAAAACAGGTAAAGGTGACTAACAGCTGGTTTGCCCTGCCTTTGCCGGATGATTCCCTTTGCCTGGGTTTAACTTTAAGCGGCGGACGCTCGGTGGTCTGGCAGCTGGGGCCGGGGGTGAAGACTTATCTAAACGGTGCTTTTTATGAAATGGAAAACAGCCCGGCTTTGATTGAGGGAGAAATTTTTGTCCCGGCCCGGGAGTTTTTGGCCCTGTACCGGGCTGAGGTGAAATGGCATGAGGATACGCAAGAGCTGGAAATGATGAAAGATGATGTGATCGCCGTGGTGTCCGTGGGCTCCCGGGAAGGAACCGTGAAGGGGGAAAAGCGGCAGTTGCCCTCTGCTCCTATAGTTTACGGGGGAACGGCCATGGTACCCCTTAGCTTTCTTGGCGATATTTTCGATTTGAAGTATAATTGGGACGAGGAAAAGAGGGAACTATTCCTGTTTCTGGAGTAGAAGATCCCGGATTCCGCCCTGCCGGCCGGATTTTTCCGCTTGTTTGTCCGGCTGGGCTGGGGGCGGCTGAACAGCCGCGCTTTATGGGGAAAAGAGGTAATTGGATGTCCATCGCTCGTGCGGCGGCTCTGGTTTTGGCTATGAACCTGATCAGCCGCCTTTTGGGATTTGTGCGGGATGCTGTTATTGCCAGGCAATTCGGGGCCAGCGGCGCCACTGATGCCTATCTGGTGGCCTACACCGTGCCTTATTCTCTCCAGGCGGTCCTGGGCATGGCTTTTGTGACGGTGATGGTGCCCGCCATCACTTCTTACCTGGTCAAAGGGGAGGAAGAGGAGGGCTGGCGGGTGGCTTCGTCAGTCTTTAACGGCACCGGCTTGGTTTTGGCTTTTTTTACTATTTTGGGCCTGCTTTTTGCGCCCCTTTTGGTGAGGATCCTGGCCCCCGGTTTTGAGCAGGAAGATCTGCTTTTGGCCACCCGGCTGACCAGAATCATGCTCCCTTCCATTCTTTTTATGGGGCTGGGCATGATGGTGACCGGGGTGCTGAATGCCCATAAGAGATTTGGGCTGCCGGCCTTTGCCCCGGCTTTTACCAATATCATCATTATCCTGGCAGTTCTGCTTTTTGGGGCCGGCTTTGGGATTGAGGGGCTGGCCGCCGGGACCCTGGCAGGATTTATCGGTTTTTTGGCTGTCCAGCTGCCCGGTTTACAAAGAATAAAAATGCGTTATCGTTTCATTTTGGACCGGGAGCATCCGGCGGTGCGCCGAGTGGCCGTGGCGGTGCTGCCCGCCACTTTTGCCGTGGCGGTCAACCAGATCCTCCTGGCCATGAATCGGTTTTTTGCTTCGGGACTGGCTCCCGGCAGCATTACCGCTTTGGATTTTGGCAATCGAATCATGAATTTACCTTTGGCTATTTTCGCTGCGGCCGTTTCCACGGTCATCTTTCCCACTTTGGCGGAAGCGGCGGCCGAAAAAGAGCCGGCTGTTTTTTCCCGGACCTTTTTCCGGGGTTTGCGCTTGGTGTCCCTGGCCATTTTGCCGGCGGCGGTGGGCTTGATGGTGCTGAGGGAACCGGTGGTGCGGCTTCTTTTTCAAAGAGGGGCATTTGATGCGGCGGCAACTGATTTGACGGCAGGGGCCCTGTTCTATTTTTCCGCCGGTCTGTGGTTTTTGGCGGCAAACACGCTTCTCACCAGGGCCTATTATGCTCTAGAAGATTTAAAAACTCCGGTGGCGGCAGGGCTTGCGGCCATTGGCAGCAATTTGCTTTTCAGTTTTATATTTTTGCCTGTTCTGGGCCACCAAGGTTTAGCCCTGGCCAATAGTCTGGCCGCCGGGGTGAATGCTTTCTTGCTTTTCCTTTTATTATGGCGGCAGTTGCCCGGCGGGAGAGAAGCAGGCTTGGGCAGATCCCTGGTGAAGATGCTGGCGGCTTCTCTGCTCATGGGCTGGCTGGTCCAGGGTTTCTGGCGGTTGGTTTCAGCCGGTGTCACCGCTTCCTGGTGGGGGGAAATGTCCCTGCTTTTGGCGGCGGCGGCCCTGGGGGCGGCTTTTTATCTGTTGGCCCTTCTGGCATCCCGAGTGGAGGAAGCGTATCAATTTCTTGACTATTTGAAGAAAAAAAGTATGGCTAAAAATAAATAAAGGAATAATCTTTTAGTTGGCGAAATATGAAACGTTGATAATCAAAAGGCGGAGGAGATCATGCTGGACGGCAGCCAGATCCAAAAAATTATACCCCATCGCTATCCTTTCCTGCTGGTGGACCGGATTGTCGAATTGGAAGAGGGAAAGCGAGGGGTGGGTATCAAAAATGTTACTATGAACGAGCCTTTTTTTCTGGGCCATTTTCCCGGGCGGCCGGTGATGCCGGGTGTCCTGATTATCGAGGCCCTGGCCCAAGTGGGAGCGGTGGTTCTGTTAAAGATGCCGGAACACGCCGGGAAATTGGTCTTTTTTGCCGGTATCCATCAGGCGCGTTTTCGCCGCCAGGTGATCCCCGGGGATGTTCTGCGCTTGGAAGTGGAGCTGATCAAAATCCGGGGGACGGTGGGCAAGGCCCAAGCCGCCGCTTATGTGGGCGAGGAACTGGTGGCGGAAGCCGAATTGATGTTTGCCCTGGAAAAATAGTTCTTGCTTGTCTGCTGCTCTGGTATTAGAATAAATAGTTGAAGTAAAAGACCTTCGGCTGTGGTTGGGAATGGGTTTTTTGCTTGACGGAGGGGATAAGTCTTGTTCTGGCAATTAGCAGCGATATCATTGATCGCCTTGGTTTTAGCCCTGGTTATCACCCCCTGGGTGAAGAAGTTGGCCCTGGGCTGGGGTGCCCTGGATGTCCCGGGAGAAAGGAAAGTTCACTGTCAGGTGATGCCCCGGATGGGAGGTTTGGCTATTTACCTGGCTTTTGCGGCAGTGGTTTTGTTCACTCAACCCTTGGCCCGGCCGGTGATGGGTCTTTTGTTGGGCGGCGGCTGGATCATGGTCTTAGGAATTCTGGATGATATCAGGGAACTGTCTGCCAGGGTCAAGCTGGTGGGGCAGATTATAGGCGCCTTGATCCTGGTGGTTTTTGGTTTCCGGGTGGATTTTGTGACCAATCCTTTTATGGAAGGCCTGATTCTTTTAGGTAAGCTGGCCATTCCGGTAACCGTCCTCTGGATTATCGGCGTAACTAATGCCTTGAACCTGATTGACGGGCTGGACGGGCTGGCAGCGGGTACTTCGGTCATCGCCGCTTTGACCATGGCGGTGGTGGTCATCCTGGAGAATCCCGCTTGGGGAGATACCGCCTCCACCGTGGTGCCCCTGGCCCTGATCCTGTGCGGCAGTATTTTGGGTTTTCTGCGCTATAATTTTTATCCGGCAAAGATTTTTTTGGGAGACAGCGGGTCCATGTTTTTGGGATTTACCCTGGCGGCCCTGGCCATTATGGGCTTGACGAAAGGGGCCACCATCATTTCCGTTTTTATTCCCATAGTGATATTGGGGATTCCCCTGCTGGACACCGTTTTCGCCATTATCCGGCGCATGTTTAACGGCCGGCCCATTTTTCAGGCCGATAAGCACCATCTGCACCATCGCCTCTTGGAAAAAGGTCTTTCCCACAGACAGGCGGTGCTGGTCATTTATGGAGTGAATGTTTGCTTGGGATTGAGCGCCATCGCTTTAACTCAGCTGAGCACCGATCAGGGGGTCATTCTTTTGGGTGGCTTGGCTCTGGTGGTTTTGCTGGCAGCAAACAGGCTGGGTATTACCGGACAGCCTGCCGGCCGGACTGTTTCCCCGCCTGCCGGAGGGGAGAAGTCAACCCTGCATCAATAGGAAGCGGGCGCCGGAGCAATTAGTGAGGTGTGCATCCATGAAACTGAGAAGACCCCAGTTTTTCCTTCCCCTGTTATTGCTAGCGGCTGTTCTGGGATTTGCCGTGGGGGCTTTGGCCCAAGCGGGAGGCTTGGGAGAACCGGGCTCAGCGGAAGATCCCCTGGTCTCCGCCGGTTACGTCCGGAAGGCGGTGAACCAAAAGCTGGGGGAGCTGCAGCAGCAGTTGATGGGAATGCAGGATAGGATTGATGAGCTCCGGACCAAATTGGATCATTTAGAGGGAAAAGCCGATCACCTAAAACAGGAAGTCCAGGCGGGGAGCGGAGAAAAAGAGGCGGCCCGGTCCGGAGAGGAGTCCTCTTCTGCTGCGGCGGAGGCTCCTTCTTTTGGGCTCGTTGCTCCGGAATTGGGGGCCAATGTGCGGACCGGACCGGCCAAGGAATATGATAAGATTACCGCCCTGGCCCAGGGAGTCCGGGTGGAGATCATTGCCGAGAAAAACGGTTGGCTGGAAGTAAGGTTGCCTGACGGCTCGAAGGGCTGGGTTTTAGGCGAGTTGATCGAAAGATGAATATGATAAGGTAAGGGGTCAGTTTTTCGGGCGGTCTTTGACCGCCTGTTTTCAGTTCTTTTCAGAGGGGAAGAGGGATCGGCTTTGCGAAAAGATGGGTGGAGACCAGTCGGCATCCGCTGGCTGCTTTTCTTTGCGGGGATTTTTTTGATCAGCTTGGGCATTGCCTTGATGCTTCGGACCAGGCTTGGTTTAAGCCCTTGGGATGTGTTTCACCAGGGTCTGACTTATCATACGCCCCTGACCATGGGCCAGGCCATGCAGCTGACCGGAGGGGTCTTAATTTTGATCAGTTGGATCTTGGGATACGGGCCCGGGTTGGGTACCATCATCAACATGTTGGGCATCGGCTTTTTTTTCGACCTGCTGGTGGTGCACATCCCGGACCTGGGAGGGTTATGGCTCAGGCTGGGGATTTTTTGCTTGGGAGTGGTTCTATATGGTTTAGGATCGGCCTTGTATATTGTTTGTGATTTCGGGGCGGGGCCCCGGGACAGTCTGATGTTGGCCCTGCACCGGAGGACCGGGAAGAGCGTGGCCTGGATGCGGACGGGTATTGAGCTTTTTGCGGCGGTCACCGGTTATTGGATGGGCGGATTGGTGGGAGTGGGTACGGTTATTTTTTCGCTGGGCATCGGTCCTACCATCGGATGGTTTTTACCCCGAGGGAAGGTCTGGCTGGAAGCAGTACAGGAAAAGGGAGAGATCAGGAAAAAGACCGAAGCGGTGGAAGACCGCGGGGAAGAGGTGTTTTGATGAGGGCCTACCTGGTTTTTACCGGTACCGAATTGCTTTTGGGGCAAATTGTCAATACTAATGCCCGGTTTTTAGGGGAAAAACTGGCAGCCCAGGGGATTGATCTCTACAGCGCTATGACCGTGGGCGACAATCTGGAGAGAATTGCCGCCGCTGTCCGCCAGGGAACGAGAGAGGCGGATTTGATCATCGTGGTGGGGGGACTGGGCCCCACGGAGGATGACTTGTCCCGGGAGGCTTTGGCCCATGCCCTGGGAGAGACTCTGGTCCACCGGCCGGAAGCTTGGGACGTGGTGGCCAAATATTTCCGGCGCCGGCAGCGGCCCATCCCGGAAGTAAACCGGAAACAAGCCCTGGCCCCGGCGGGGGCGCGGATTTTGGACAACAGCATCGGGACGGCGCCAGGAATTTACTATGAAAAAGAAGGAAAGATTTATGTGCTTTTGCCGGGGCCGCCCCGGGAATTACAGCTGATGTATGAGCATGCTCTGGAGCCTTTGTTGGAGAAAATTGGTGGAGGAATGGTGATCATTTCCCGGGTCTTGAAGTTATGCGGAATCGGAGAACCTGCCGCCGAGGAAAAAATCAGGGATCTGGTCCGGCAGTCCAATCCCACGGTAGCCCTGACGGTGAAAGCGGGGGAAATTCACCTGCGGATCACCAGCAAGGAGGCCAACCGGGAGAAGGCCCATGAAGCAATTGCCCCGGTGGAAAAGGAAATCCGACGCCGTCTGGGGCAATATGTTTTCGGAGTGGATACGGACAGCCTGGAAGCAGTGGTGGGAAAGCTGCTCTTGGAAAAAGGTTTAACGGTGGCGGTGGCGGAATCTTGTACGGGAGGTCTCCTGGCTCACCGCTTGACCAATATGCCCGGCAGTTCCGGTTATTTCCATCTGGGTACGGTGGTCTATCATAACCGCTGGAAGGAGCAGCTGCTGCAGCTGCCGGCGGAGCTGTTGGAGACCCGGGGAGCGGTTAGCCGGGAGACGGCGGAGGCCATGGCCAGGGGAATCCGCCGGCTGGCCGGTACCGATCTGGGACTGGGAATTACGGGAATTGCCGGCCCTGGGGGAGCTACGCCGGAGAAACCGGTGGGTCTGATCTACCTGGCGGTGGATTACCAAGGCAGCCTGCAGGTGCGAAAAGAGCTTTTTACCGGAAGCCGGGAGGACATCAAGTGGCGTTCTTCCCAGGCGGCTCTTTATCTCCTTTACCGCTTACTCAAGGAAGAAGATGAGGACAGGCTGCTTCGGCAAGAGAATAACGAAACCATCCGGCCCGGCCAGTAATGGCGGGGCCGTTTTCTTTTGCCCTTGTTGGGCATACTAAGCTTGGAAAATTGATGGGGGGGCTGTTTTGATTGCGGGAGATCATCTGGGAGGCTTTATTTGTTTTTCTTTTTGTTGCTTTTGCCATGGTTTTTCTGAGTTACCTGCATAAAAAACAGAGAATCTGACGGAGGGCAGGCTATGGGCCTTATTGAGGTTTTCTTACAGACTATCCTGGCCTTTGCCGCCATTTTTCTTTATGCCCGGATCCTGGGCAAACAGCAGGTGGGACAGCTGACGGTTTTTGAGTATATTAACGGCATCACTTTCGGCAGTATTGCCGCCGCCCTGGCCGTGGAAATAGGCCCCCAGGAAACCTGGTATCATTTCCTGGGCTTAACTGTTTTTTTCCTGCTCACTTATTTTTTGGGGCATGTGGCCCTGGTCAGCCGGCCGGCCCGGAAACTGATTGCCGGAGAACCCACCATCGTCATCCATAACGGAAAAATACTGGAAGATAAGATGAAGAAAATGCAGTATAATGTGGATGAACTGACCATGCAGCTGAGGGAGAAGGGCTATTTCGACCTGTCCCAAGTGGAATTTGCCATTTTGGAGACAAACGGCGCTTTGAGCGTGCTGCCGAAAAGCCAATACCGGCCTCTGACGCCCCGAGATCTGGGGCTAAAGACCCGCTATGAGGGGATGATGTCGGAAATCATCGTGGATGGACAGGTGATTTATCAAAACCTGGTCCAGAATAATCTGGATGAAAAATGGCTTATGGAGGAATTGATGAAGCAGGGGATTCAGGACTTGGACCAAGTCTCTTATGCGGGCTTAGGTTCAGACGGCAATTTATATGTGGATAAGGTGCAGGACCAACTGGGCGACCGGCCTACGGACATCTCCGATTTGCCTAAAGCTTAGGCCTTTCTCCCCTCAAGCTTTGTGACTGCTTCAAGGAGGTTGAAAATGCGTAAAATCAGATTTGGCACTGACGGCTGGCGGGCCGTCATGGCGGAGGAATTCACTTTTGCTCATGTGCGGGCGGTGGCCCAGGGCATAGCCAGCCATGTGAAGAAGGAAGGACGGGGAGAGCAGGGCTTGGTGGTGGGCTATGACAACCGCTTCCTGGGAAAGGAATTTGCCGCCGCTGTGGGGGAGGTTTTGGCCGGCAACGGGATTCCTGTTTTCCTGACCAAAAAGGCCACTCCCACCCCGGTGACGGCTTTTGCCATCACCCAACATGAGACAGCGGGGGCGGTGATGCTCACCGCCAGCCACAATCCTCCCGAGTATAACGGCATTAAATTCATCCCCCATGATGCGGGGCCGGCGCTGCCGGAAGTGACCGACGCCATTGAGGCTTTTGTGCAGGAAGCGCTGACGGGCGGAGAGATCAAAAGGGCGGCCAGGGAGGAAGTGGAGAAAACGCCCCTTTGGCAGATCATTGATCCTAAACTGGCCTATCTTGATCATCTCCGCCAGCTGTTGGACTGGGAAAAAATGCAGGAAGCAGCCATGAAAGTGATTGTCAATCCCATGCACGGGGCGGGTATTGGTTATTTGGAGGAATTGTTGACCAGCGCGGGTTGGCAGGTGATCACCATGAACGCCTACCGGGATCCTCTTTTCGGCGGCAAGCTGCCGGAGCCTACAGGAGAGGTGCTGGAGGACATGGGATCAGAGCTGTTGGCCCGGGGAGCCCGGCTGGGGCTGGCCTTGGATGGGGATGCGGACCGTTTCGGCATTATTGACGAGGACGGCCGGTACATCAATCCCAATCAGGTATTGGCTCTCTTGTATGTGCACCTGCTGGAGCGCCGGGGGCTGGTGGGACCTGTAGCCAGGACGGTGGCCACAACCCATCTCCTGGATCGGATTGCCGAAGCCCATGGTTTAGGGGTTTTTGAAACACCGGTGGGATTTAAATACATAGGCCGGTGTTTGCTGGAAAAGGGCTGTGTCTTGGGAGGAGAGGAAAGCGGAGGCTTGAGTATTAAAGGCCATCTGCCGGAAAAGGACGGGATTTTGGCGGCCGCTTTAGTGGCGGAAATTGTGGCAGTTACCGGTTGCTCAGTGGGGGCCAATTTAGAGGATATCTATGGCCGCTATGGGCGTTTAGTCAGCAGGCGGCTGGATGTGAGAGTGCCCGCTGGGGAGCGGGAGCAGCTCTTGGCCAGGGTCAAAGAATACCAGCCGGCCAAAATGGGCGGCGTGCCCGTGCTGGGCCGCATGTTGGTGGACGGCACCAAACTGCTCCTGGCTGACGGAGGGATGGTCCTGATCCGGCCTTCCGGGACGGAACCCCTTTTCCGCATTTATGTGGAAACCAGCTCCGAGGAAAAACTGGCCCAAATGCAGAAAGAAGTGCGGGAGGAACTGGGCATGTAGGTTTTCACCAATACCTTCCTGGTACCCGGCGGGAACCGTTCCCATAAGATAAAAGAGGATCTTTTTTCTACCGGAGTAGATGGAAATGTGGGAGCGGTTTTTGATCGGTGTGGCGGTGGGAGGAAACCTGGCGGCCTTGGCTCTCCTAGGTTCGGCGGCTTGGATGATCCAAAAGGGCCGCCGGCTTCCGGCCGGGGAGACTCCCGCCTGTTTGGTTCTCAGGGTGAGAAATTGCGCCGGGCAGATGGAAGCTTTGATCCGTTGGCTCTTGTTCTGGCAGCAGATGAGGGAAATTCCCCTGCAGATAATAGTGATCAGCTTTCCCGGTGAAGAGGAAACGAAGAAAATTATCCAGAGGCTTTCTGCATTTTCCGGCTCTTTTCTCTGGGAGGAAGAGAGGGAGGAGCAATTTCTCAGCCGGGGGGAAGGGGTTTCGGTGTCGGTGGCAGTTGAGGGAGAGAAGGATTTCCTCTGCCAGCGGCAGCATTTGCAAGCTGCTTTGGAGGAGATCTGCCATCTTTGGCCCAGGAGCAGGGAACGGCATTTTCATGTCTAATTAACCAGGCATGGATAAAAGGAGTTTTCGGCTAAAAAAATACTTGAGGTCTTTTGGGGAAGGATTTTTAGATCTCTTTTTTCCTTCTTCGCCATCCTGTCCTTTATGCCAGAGGGTCAGGGAGAAAAAGACGGCAAATGGCCCTTTTTGCCGGGAATGCAGCGCGGATTTGGAAAATTGGAGGAGGAGGCCGGGCTGTGTTATTTGCGGCCGCCCGCTGCAGGCGGGCAGGCGCTGCCCCCAATGCCGGCGGGAAGAGCCTGTTTTTGCGCTGGCCAGGACGGCCGCTCCCTATGAAGGAGCCTACCGGGATGCCATTCACCGCTTAAAGTTTCACGGACAGCAGTGGCTGGCGGCCCCTTTGGGAGAAATGATGGCGCAGCTGGTGCAGGAGGAGACTCTTTATGGGCAGCCGGATTTGATTGTTCCCGTGCCCCTGCATGGGCGGAAGGCCGCGACGCGAGGCTTTAATCAAAGCGAACTGTTGGCCCGGGTCATCAGCCGGTCCCTTGATCGCCCTCTGGTGTTGGGCGTCCTGGTGAAAGTGCGGGAGACTCCCGATCAGATGAGCCTCAGCCGGCGGGAAAGGCAGGAGAATTTGCAGGGGGCTTTTTCCCTCCGAAACAGCTTGGCGGTAAAGGGACAAGCAGTCCTTTTGGTGGACGACATTTTTACTACGGGGAGTACGGCCAATCACTGCAGCCGGGTTTTAATCCAAGGGGGTGCCCGGCGGGTGGCCGTGATCAGCTGGGCTGGGGGAAAACTCGATTAAAGGGAGAACTTGTATTTAACGGTTACCGATTTCGACAACAGGATTTTCCCGGAATTCCATTTAATGGAAAAATTGGGCCTTTCCACAAAAGAATCCACAGGCAAAAGGCCGTTTTTTCAAGTTATGAACAGCTTTATCCACATTATCCACAGCTTTTGGCCTTAACATGATAAGCCTTTTCGACATATATTTTCGACAATAAATGTAAATTATGGAATAAAACAGGGCATTACACCCGGCGGAATCAGTTGCAAACTTATGTATGGGCTTGTATAATTATAGTTGCTGATTTAGGTCAGAGAGTACCTTTGAGGGAGGAACTGGTAATGAGAAAATGGAGTAAAAAGGCGTTGGCCTTGCTGCTGGCGCTGGGCTTGGTCCTGGCTTTGGCCGGCTGCGGAGGCACATCCCAGGAAGGGAGAGAGCAAGCGGAGTCCTCTGGCGAAGAAGCGGGTACGCAGGACAAAAAAGTATATATCGTCGGAACGGAACCCACTTTTCCACCTTTTGAGTATGAAGATGAGGAGACCAATGAAATTACAGGGTTTGATATTGAGCTGATCCAGGCCATTGCCCAGGAAGCGGGTATTGAGGTCAAGATCCAGTCCATGGGTTTTGACGGTTTGATCCCGGCTCTGCAGGCGGGGACTATCGATATCGTCATTGCCGGCATGACGATTAAGCCGGAGAGAGCGGAAAGCGTCGATTTCGGACCGCCTTATTTTGAAGCGGGCCTGAAGATTGCGGTGGCCGCCGACAATAATGAGATCAATTCTGTGGATGATCTGAAAGGAAAAACGGTAGCGGTGCAAATCGGCACCACGGGAGCGGCCAAGGCCCAGGAGCTGAAAGATGCGGGCATTGTGAAAGACATCAAGACATATAATACAGTGGATGTGGTTTTCCTGGAATTGCTCAACGGCACGGTGGATGCGGTGATCAACGACCTTCCGGTGAATGAAGCTTATATGGTTAAAAACCCGGGCAAAATTAAGATGGTGGGGGATATCCTGGACGGAGAGGAATACGCCTTTGCGGTGGCCAAAGGCAATAAGGAACTGCTGGAGAAACTCACCGACGGGTTGAACAAGGTGAAGGAAAGCGGGAAATTTGATGAGCTGAAACTGAAATATTTTGGCAGCTAGAAAGCCTAATGCGTAACCCGTAAAGGTTACGCATTATCTTTATTAAACCGGGGTGATTTTTTTTGGGGGAGTATTATATAAAACATTTGGTCAATGCTTTTCCCGGCCTGTTGAAAGGGGCCGTATTGACCATCGAGATAACCATTCTGGCGGTTTTCTGCGGTACTGTCATCGGGCTGTTTGTGGCTTTAGGGCGCCTTTCCTCGAAAAGGCTCATCAGCATTTTGTGCGGAATTTACGTGGATGTGATCAGAGGCACACCCCTTTTGGTCCAGGTCTTTATTGTTTATTTCGGGGTTCCCAATTTGTTGAATCAGCTTTTGGGAGGCCGCTACCCCATTGATCCTTTTTGGGCGGCGGTTATCACCTGCAGTATCAACAGCGGTGCTTACGTGGCGGAAATTTTTCGGGCAGGGATTCAGTCCATTGAGAAGGGGCAAATCGAGGCAGCCCGCTCCCTGGGCATGACCGGGAGCCAGGCTATGCGCTATATTGTTCTTCCCCAGGCTTTCCGCCGGGTGGTCCCGCCTTTGGGCAATGAATTCATCGCCTTAATGAAAGACACCTCTCTTTTATCCGCCATTGGGGTGGAGGAGCTGGTCCGGAAAGGACAGCTCTATGTGGCCACCACCTATGCTTCTTTTCCCGTCTATACGGGGATTGCCTTGATTTATTTAGTTCTGACCATGACTATTTCCCGTTGGGTGGCTTATACGGAACGGAGGTTGGGTGTGAAGTGATACAGGTGAGGGGTCTGCGGAAGGATTTCGGTAAACTGCAAGTTTTACGGGGTATCGATTGCGATGTCCGGCCCCAGGAGGTGGTGGTGGTGATCGGCCCAAGCGGTTCGGGGAAAAGCACCTTTTTGCGGTGTTTGAATCGTCTGGAGGAGGCCACTGCCGGGAAGGTGATTGTGAACGGCAGGGAAATTACCGATCCCAGCGTTGACATAAACGCGGTACGGCAGGAGGTGGGGATGGTTTTCCAGAGATTTAATCTCTTTCCCCACAAAACAACCCTGCAAAATATTACCTTGGCGCCGATGAAGGTGAAAGGGCTGTCCGAGAAAGAGGCCCGGGAGATTGCTTTGGAGCTGTTGGGCAAAGTGGGCTTGGGTGATAAAGCCGATGCCTATCCGGATGAACTTTCCGGCGGCCAGCAGCAGAGGGTGGCTATTGCCCGCGCTTTGGCCATGCGGCCCAAGATCATGCTCTTCGACGAGCCCACCTCCGCTTTAGATCCGGAAATGGTAGGAGAGGTGCTGGCTGTGATGAAGGATTTGGCCAGGGAAGGGATGACCATGGTGGTGGTGACCCATGAAATGGGTTTTGCCCGGGGAGTTTCAGACCGGGTCATCTTCATGGATGAAGGTTTGATCGTGGAAGAGGGTCGGCCGGGAGAAATTTTTAAAGAGCCCCGGCACCAGCGCACCAGGGCTTTTTTGAGCAAGATTCTTTAGCTTATATCACCCGGGAGGAGAATTCCGCCCCGGGGAGAGTCAATATTCAATCTCCTTGCGCTTTTGCACATGATACTGCCGGTAAACGTCGGCGGCCCGGTCCTGGAGGAAAATATATTGAAAATTGCCCTTTTCCCGGCACATCTTTTCGTATTTTTCCATTCCTTCCTCTTGGCAGCGGGAACAGGCTTGGAAAGGGATCCCGATGCAAAAGACATGGGAGACGGCTCCATGGGCATGGGATGCCCGGGAGTCGATGGTGGTGTAGCCGGGGCAATCCGGGCAGATTCTTAGTGTTTCCCGCTGGAACTCCCTGATTCCGTCTGTATCGTAGTAAATATGGCGCTCAGTTTGGTGATAGGGTCCCGCTTTCTGCCGGAATGCTGCTTGCATAGATTCTCTTGCCTGGAAGATTTGGGTCAACTGGTTTACGATTTTTTCCAGCAGCACCAGCTTTTTGCCCTCTTCGGTAAACTTTCTTTCCTGGTAATCCGGCTCATAAAGGTTGGAGTAATCAATGCCGGCCATGGCCATGATGATGCCCATATTCACATAGGGCAGAGCGGTTTCTACGGAGTAACCTCCCTCCAGGACGGCGATGTTAGGGGACAGTCTTTCATTTAAAACTGCATAGCCCCGGGCGGAAAAATGCATATTGGCCAGGGGATCAGTATAGTGGTTGTCCTGACCGGCAGAGTTGATGACCAGTTCTGGTTCAAATTCATCCAGAACAGGCAGCACCAATTTGTCCAGCACATAGAGAATGCCTTCGTCGGTGGTACCGGGAGGCAGGGGAATATTCAGGGTCGTGCCCAGGGCGAGAGGCCCTCCCATTTCGTCCATGAAGCCGCTGCCGGGGTAAAGGGTGCGCCCGTCCTGATGGAAAGAGATGAAAAGCACATCCGGGTCATGCCAGAAGATATCTTGGGTCCCGTCTCCATGGTGGACGTCCGTGTCCACGATGGCAATGCGTTTCAGTCCGTGGACCCGGCGCAGGTATTCCACCATAATGGCCTCGTTATTGATGTTGCAGAATCCCCGGTTGCCATGGACCACCCGCATGGCATGGTGCCCGGGAGGCCGCACCAGGGCAAAACCGTTTTTAATCCGGCCCTCCATCAAAGCATCGGCAATGACCAGGGCGCCGCCGGCTGCGATCTGGTGTGCTTCCGTGGCCTGGGACCGGACATGGGGGATGCAGAAATGCACCCGGGCGATATCTTTCAGCCGGGCCAGGCGGGGCTGGAGTTCAAGGATTTGCGGCAAGTCCATGATTCCTTCTTCAAAAAGCTGGTCTCTGGTATAAAGGAGCCTTTCCTCCCTTTCCGGGTGAGTGGGGGAGATGGCCCAGTCAAAAGCCGGGAAAAAAACGATTCCCGTGGGCTTATTTTTTCCCTGTCTTGCGTTGTTCTTCCAGCTTCTTTTTCTCATCGGTCATGCACTCCTTCAAATTCATTGATGACCCCGGGGACGATCTGGATACCCACGTCAAACAGTTTCCCCATGGTGGACCAGCCCCTGATCATGTTAAATTGTTCTTCCAGAAAGAATTCGTGCTGGGAGGCATAGGCCTCCATTCCCCTCTTTCTTGCCAGTTCCTGCAAATGCTTTTTGGCCAATTCCTTGGCATCTGCCAATTGAAAGTTCCGGGAAACCTGGCCTGAGATTCCTTCCAGGTTCAGATAGTAAGATTTTTGTTGGGTGTCGGCATGTAAAAGCAGGGAAAGAGTGGGCCTGGATACCGCCGCTCCCAAGGCGTTGGCTACCGGGGAAAGGGAGTGGACGAAAGACTGGCATTGCATTCTTTCGGCCAGGAGTGGTACAAAGGCCCCGGCGGCGGCGCCGATGCCCACCGCCCTGTCCAGCTTGACCCGGCGCTTGTGCACGATTTCATAGATTTTGTAGGCCGGTTCCTGTTCCCAGGATTTGAACATATCCCGGATGTTTTCCTCCAGGCTGTCCACCATCTGCTCCACAATGAATTGGGCCAGCTCTCTGACCGGCAGTCCGGCTTTTTGGGCGATTTGCGCCAGCGCTTGGCGGGAAAGCTCCAGTTCTCCCAGATTTCCTCCTGCCAGAAAATTGACCGCATCGGTGGGGGTGGCCGCCGGACCGCCAAAACAAGCCGCAGGTCCTGACCGGTGGGGTCCGATCATGATCCGGGAACCGTTCCAACTGACGGCACTGTCCCCTCCTATGGGGATGGAGCGAACCGCAAAAGAACGGATGCTGGTGTAATGCTCCTGGATCCTGGCCCCTTTCGAAGCATAAAGGGGTCTTCCCTGCAAGATGAGGGCCAGATCGGTGGTGGTGCCGCCAATATCCACCACCACGGAAGTTTGTTCATCCATGGTTAAAGCGAAAGCCCCCATGGCGCTGGCTGCCGGCCCTGAGAAAACAGTTTCACAGGGATGCTGGAGGGATACGGAGAGAGGCATGGTACCCCCGTCAGCTTTGAGAATGCTCACCGGGCAATTGATCCCCCGCTGCTCCAGGGCATCTTTCATTTTTTCGGCGAATAGGGACCATTTCTCCTTGGTCATGGCGGTATAATAGGTGGTAACCGCCCTCCGCAGGAAATTGAGCTGTCCCGAGACTTGAAAGCCGGTGATGACCTCCAGCTGAGGGTGGTGACGGAGCAGGATTTCCTGCACCCTCTGTTCCTGGCTGCTGTTTCTGGGGGAGAATTTGCCCACCACGGCCACTTTTTTAATGCCGGCGGCGGCAATGGCTTCTCCGGCTTCTTTTACCTGTTCTTCATTCAAGGGTTTGATTATCCGGCCGCGAAAATCAGTGGCCCCGTCGATGATAAAGGTGTGGGGAAAGAATCTCATTTTCCTGACATTGAGACCGGGGCCGGGAATCAAGACCAAGGCTGTTTGATCCCCTTTTCCCGTGGCGATGAGATTGGTGACTAAAGTGGTGCTCAAGACCACTCGGTTGATGTGGCGAGCTTCCCGGTCCCGGATCAAGCGGTCCAGGACGCTGATGATGGAAGACTGCAGGTTGTTGGCATCGGTGGGGTGCTTGGCAGTGCTGAGGATTTTTCCTTCATGGAGTAGAATGCCGTCGGTGAAGGTTCCTCCCACGTCAATTCCGATGAACATTTCTCCGTGTGCCCCCTTTGGTTTTTTTGTGGTCGCGCCTAAGAATATCTTACCAGATTTGGCGGTTTTAATCATTCCAATCTCTATCCGGCGGTGTGGGCAGGGTCCTGTCCGGAGCAGTCGTCGGATGTCAGATTTCGGTGGTCAGATATCGGAATACAGTCGTCGGAATTGGGGTCATTCTTTTGGGCCGAAACGGGCCGGTGTGGGCACCGGCCCCTACGAAATACCGAAATTACGTTGAAAATTGTAGGGGTCGATGACCACATCGACCCGCGGATAGCGATGACCACATCGCCCCGCACATTGGCCCCGAAAAAACCGGGCGGACACAGGGGCCATTGATAACGGTCGTCGGATATCGAAATACAGTCGTCGGAATTGGGGTCATCCTTTTGGGCCGAAACGGGCCGGTGTGGGCACCGGCCCCTGCCGGTTGACAATCATTGCCTTAGTAGCTATAATTTTTCTTGAAATGGTAAAATATTTAAAGAAATTATTTTCCCAAAGTGGCGGGTTTTTTATTCGCCCCATTATGCTCGGATCAGCATAATGGGAAGGCAAGAATTTGGGGGAAAGAATTGAGTAAAGGGAATGAATTGCAGATGTTACATGCTGACAGAGGAATGACGCGCAGTATCTTATCGACCGTCCTGGCGGTTTTTTTTGCTACAGCTTTTTCGCTTTTTCTGGCCCCGGCGGTCGTTTTTGCCTTTGGGGGAGAGTTGACCATCTCGGGACCGGGTTTGAATAGCGCTGAACCGGTTACCATCACCCAGGAGCAGCTCCAAGGCCGGGAACCGCTGGCGGATGGGCTGACCTACCTCCGGCAAAGAGACGTAATTTACAGCACCATCAATACCTGGCCCACCAAGAGCTGGTGCCGGGGACAGGGAGTTTCGCTGGTGGAACTGCTGGAGGCGGCCGGGGGCTTGAAAGAGGAAGCAACTCTCATCAAGTTCGTTGCCAGGGACGGCTTTTCAGTAACTTTCACCGTCCAGGAATTGTTGAAGGAAGCTCGCTATTGTTTTCCCCATTTCATGGATACCGGTCTTCCCGGACATCTTCCCGGTGATGCCTCGGATCCGATTCCAGTTGAACCCATCATTGCCCACAAAAGTTTTTCCGCGCAAAACTATGGAGATATCCTCAATACAAAAAACTTAAACGATGGCGCCGCCTACCATCTTCTTTACGGCCAGCGTTCGGTCACCGAGCAGACCAATGCCAGGTTTGTCAAGTATGTGACGGAGATCCAGGTGCTGACCGATCCCCCGCTGAAATGGGATAAGCCCACGGCCAGCGTTTTGCCGGGACAGGTGCCTCCAGGGACTCTGGTTGAACTGCAAAGCGTTTTTAATGACGAGGATAAGGTGCACTATACTCTGGACGGCAGCGATCCTACCATTCATAGTCCCATGTACAACATAATTTCCAGCCGCTGGTGGTCCTCCCGCGGCCGGGAAAAAGTGGCCGAGATCAACCGGCCCATTGAGCTGGTTGAAGATACCACCATCAAGGCCGTAGTCATCGGCCCCGGCCGGCTGAACAGCGATATTGTCAGTTTCAGCTATCAGGTCAAGGGCCCGGAGCAGGAACTGTTGGACATCGCCGGTCACTGGGCGGAAAAAAACATTAAAGAACTGGTGGCGCGTGGTGTCATCAGCGGATACCCGGACGGCAGCTTTAGACCGGATGCCAAGATCACCAGAGCTGAATTTGTCACCATGCTGGTGAAGTCCTTCCGGCTTGAAGGGGGAGGGGACGGAAAATTTGCCGATATCGCCAACCATTGGGCGAAAGATTATATTACCGCCGCCGCAGCCAGGAAGATTGTCGGCGGCTATGCGGACAACACTTTCCGGCCGGATGAGCTGATCAGCCGGGAAGAAATGGCGGCCATGTTGGTCAGGGCGGCGGAAATGCCTCTGGCTTCCGGGGAACCGGTTTTTGCGGACAGGGATGAGATTTCCCCTTGGGCTGCAGGGCCTTTGGTGACCCTGGCGGAGAAAGGCATCATGAAAGGATATCCGGACAATACCATCCGCCCCCGGGAGAGGGCAAGCAGGGCGGAGGCTGTGCAGGTCATCATCCATGCCCTGCACCGGGCGGCAGAAAGTAAGTGATAAGATGGCGCAGTGGGCTCCCTTTAGATGGAGAAAGCTATTCTTCTATCTTTTGCTGTTGGCCTGTTTTTTTTCCGGTCCGGCCCTGGCGGATCCGTCCATCAGCTTGGAAATAAGCGGGGAAGGGGTGACCAATCCCCTGACCTTTACCCGGGAAGAACTGGAGGCCATGGAGCAGTACCAGCAGCTGTACAGCACCATCAACACCTGGCCCACAAAAAGGTGGTACATGGCCCGGGGAGTGAAATTGAGAGAGCTGCTGGCCCTGGCGGGGATCAAAGAAGAGGCCACTCTGCTGAAATTTATCGGCAAAGATAATTACGAAGTGACCCTGACCGTGAAAGAACTGCTGGAAGACAAACGCTATTATTTCCCCGGCCTGAAAGAGAATCATCCCACGGACGGGAGTATTCCCGGTTCCCCGGAGGGTGCGGTGGAAGTGGAGCCGATTATTGCCCTGGTGGGTGCCGAGGACAGCGTGGATCCGGCGGAAATGGACGAAAGACACGGCTTGATGCTGGTGGTGGGACAAAGGGCGGTGACCGAGCAGACCTGGCCCTTGTTTATCAAGCAGATTCAAAAAATTCAGGTGCTCACGGCAGAACCGGAAAAATGGGATCCCCCCAAGACCTATGTGCCCGACGGTTCTACAGTCCCCCTGGGCTTCAAGCTGGAGTTAACAAACAAAGATAATGACCTGGACAAGATTTACTATACCACGGACGGGAGCACCCCCACGGTGGACAGCCCCATGTTTAACTGGAGCGCCAGGCGCTGGTGGGACCAAAGGGAAGAGGGAGACAGCGTTAACCTGCCCATTGAGATTATCGCCGAGATGTTGAAAGCCGGTCAGAAAGAGGTGGTTTTCAAGGCCAGGACCATCGGCCCGGGCAAGCTGGACAGCGATGTGATTACCTTCACTTTTAAGGTGGATCCGGAGGCTCAGGATCCCACCAAGCTGCCGGCGGTGCCTCCCAGCGGTATTTCCCTTGACCGGAGCTCTCTCCAGCTTCCCATCGGGGGCAGTTTCCGGCTGGAAGCCTCCGTGGAACCCTTTAACGCTTTGGACAAAAGGGTAGCCTGGCATTCCAGTGATACCAGGGTGGCCACGGTGGATACCGGCGGCCTGGTGACAGTGGTAGGGGAGGGCACGGCGGTGATCACCGCTGAGACGGCCGACGGCAGGTTCAGGGCCCTTTGTGTGGTCAATGGTCCCGCACAGCTTGAAAAGGAGGAAGAGGTCCGGCGGGGGGAAGAGGAGGAACAGGTCCCCGGCGCCGGAGCCGAAGATGAAAGGGAAGAAGCTCCTAGCCGGGCGCCGGCATCTCCCTCGTCTGGGGAAGATGAGCAGTCTGTTCCTGCAAAAACCCAGGAAGAGATACCGGAAAGCAGGAAGCAGTATCTGAGGGAGAAAACAGGCACCGACGGCCATGAGCCGGAGCTGGAGGAAGTCTCCCCTCAGCAGGCCTTTGAGGTTTCCCTGGAGTCCTATTCAGCCTTGACTTTGCCGGCCCGAAAAAAGAATGCCCATCCCCAGGCAGCAGTCCTTCTCTTGTTGTTCTTTCTTTCAGGGGCAGGCAGAAGATATTTAGAATATGCGAAGGAGCTAAAAAACAGTTGACGGAATCAATTTTAACCCCTCTTAGGGATACTATGCACAGTATCTCCTCCGGATTGCTCGTACCCACTATTGTCATTCTCATGCTGCTCCTGGCTGTATCGGTTTTTGAATTGGGCAGCCTGCTGGTGGAATTATTCACGGAACGCCGCCGCCAAAGGGAGGATGTGGGGGAGCTCATCAAAGCCTTTCAGGGGAAAAAGGCCGATCAGATTATGGAGATTATCGAAAAAAGCGGCCTTTTCCGGCGCCAAAAAAGAATCTTGACCAGGCTGGCCGGGCAGAGCGCACTGCCTCCCGCTTCTCTCCAGGCCCTGGCCCGGAATCTGCTGGCAGGGGAGGAGGGGCACTATGCCAAGATAACCGGCCGGACCGATTTGGTGGCCCGCTTGGGGCCCATGTTCGGTTTGATGGGAACCCTTATCCCCTTGGGGCCGGGCTTGATGGCCTTCGGCCAGGGAAATACCAAGGCCCTGGCGGATTCCCTGCTGATCGCTTTTGACACCACGGTCACCGGTCTGGCGGCTGCCGGCATCGCCTACGCCGTTTCCCGGCTGCGGAAAAGATGGTATGAGGAGTATTTGAGCTCTTTGGAAGCCCTGATGGAGAGCTTGTTGGAGGTGTTTGCCCGTGGGCCCGGGACTGAGAAAGGGGAAGCTGAGGACTGATAGGGCGCCAGGGGATTTTAACCCCTTGGAGGGAGCCATTAATATTGTGGACGCGATGCTGGTCTTCGCTTGCGGCCTGTTGGTGGCTCTGGCCATGTACTGGAATCTGGATCTGGGACCGGTGGGAGAGAGAATCAACCTGAAACAGGGACGGGAACTGCCGGAGTTTCCCCCCATCCGGGAAGATCTGGTGGAAAGCGATCAGGAAGGAAAAGTTTATGAGAAGCTGGGCACGGTCTACAAGGATCCGGAAACGGGACAGTTGTTCATGCTCACTGACATAGTTGAGGAATAAACCCGAGCTTGGGAAAAAGGAGACCTTACTTGCACAGCCGGGCAAAAAGGAGGGTGAGGGCCATCGTTTGTTTTGTAAGAACACGGAAGCAAAGAGAGAGACGGCATATTATCGGCTTCGCCTTGAGTATATTTCTGATTTTTGCGGCATTATTCCTGGGTCTTCCTGAAGATGCGTTGGCGGCAACGGATTCCTTGGAAATCACCGGGGAGGGGGTGGCCTCCCCGCTGGTGTTCAGCCGGGAGGAACTGGAAGAGATGGAGCAGCACCAGTACTTGTACAGCGCCATTAATACCTGGCCTACCAAGAAATGGTATGTGGGCAAAGGGGTTCGGCTGTGGGATTTGCTCGTGCAAGCGGGAATAAAAGAAGAAGCCACTTTGCTCAAGTTTACCGCAGCCGACGGGTACACGGTAACGTTGACCATGGAAGAGCTGTTTAGGGAAAAACGCTACTGCTTTCCTCACTTTCTGTCCCAGGAAGAGGGTCACATTCCCGGCGATCCCTCGGACCGGATGGAGGTGGACACCATCATCGCCCTCATCGGAGTGGAAGGCAGTGACAATCCCGCTTATATGAACCGGTTGAATACTTTGCAGCTGATGCTGGGCCAGAGAGCCGTCACTGAACAGACCGGGAATCTGTTTGTGAAGTACTTAAGCAAAATAGAAGTTCTCACCGATGAACCGGAAAAATGGGATGCTCCTCAGGCCAATCCGGGGAGCGGTACCGTGTCTCCGGGGACCATGGTTACCCTGAGCAATCTGCGGAATGACGATGATAAGATCTATTACACCACAGACGGCACCACGCCCACTTTGGACAGCCCTATTTATAACTGGATTTCCAGCCGCTGGTGGTCAGCCAGGGCGGATGTGTTGGGTCTTATCAACCGGCCCATCGGGCCCATCAACCAGGATACCACCATCAAGGCTATTACCATCGGCCCCGGCAAACTGAACAGCGATGTGGTCACCTTTCACTATCGGGTGGAGGACGGATCGGCTGCGCAAACTGAAAAGCCGGCGGCAAAAGTGGTCAAGCTCACTATCGGCCGGCGGGAAGCCAGTGTGGACGGTGTTCCTTTTATTCTTGATGAGGCCCCTTATCTCCATCCCGGAATCAGCCGCACCCTGGTGCCGGTGCGCTTTGTCAGTGAGGCTTTAGGGGCGCAAGTGGTCTGGCATCCGGAAAGGGGAGAGGTGAGCATTTCCCACGGGACAAAAGAAATCCTTTTGATGCCCGGGTCAGATCAGGTTTTGGTGGACGGTGTCCGGCAGGCGATTGAATGTCCTCCGGCTCTCCTGCCGCCGGGACGCCTTTTTGTTCCCCTGCGTTTCGTCAGCGAGACCCTGGGGGCCCAAGTGGATTATAAAGCAGAGACGGGCCAGATCATCATCAGCAGGGGAGAGGACTAGCTTTTGAAGAAAGGCATGCACGATTCTTTTCAAGGATTAAAGATAGGGTGTCTTTTTGTCCTAGCGTTATGTAAAAATAAGCATAGCATTAGGAGGAGGTGGTGCGGCCGGATTGAAGGGCGGCTGTTGGAGGCAGGTTAGGAGTGGTTAGATGCATAAGGGGAGGAGCTCAAGACCACGTTTGGCCAAGGAGCATGGAGCCGTCCCCTAATATGGAAATGGGAGGAGAAGCGAGATGGATCTGTCATGGAAAAACAGGCAAAAATTATTACCGCTGATGCTGTTGGTTGTGCTGGCGGCAGCGCTGGCTTTGACGGCAGTGGCGCCGCAGTTAGCCATTGCTTCCGGTCCTGCTGTCCTTTATGAGGGGAAAGTGAATTTGAGCCCCGGTGAGACTTTCAGCGTGACCGCCTATAATTCCGGGGCAGCGTATGCGGTGAACAAGGATACGCCCTTGGGAGCACTGCAGGCGGCGGCAGCTGCCGGCGGCTTCAGCTATGATGTTACCGACAAGAATTATACAGCTTCGGGAGCCCTCCTGCTGGACAATATCGGGGATTACCATTATGTGAAGGGTGGCGGCAGGTGGTACGCTTACGTGAACGGCGTCTACAAAGACGGATACAACAATCCCGCCGGTGCCCTGAACCTGATTCCATTGGCCAGCGGGGACAGGGTGGAATTTTACTATGCGGCCGGAATTGCCGATCCCAATGACCTGGATGCGGTCAAGGGGGCAGCTGAGGCGGCGGTGATAACCTTGGTGGAGGCAGGCAGCGGTGCCGCAGCCGCACCTTCGGAAGACTGGGTGCTGCAGCTTATGGGAGCCAGGAATGAAACCGTGTCCAGAGCTTATTTCGAGCAAGGTTTGGCCTGTGCTTCTTCCAGTCATTACGTGACCTGGACTGACCAGGATGGCAATGTCTGGGGAGGAGTGCCCCTCTGGCTCCTGGTGGGCATGGTGGATGATGATCCGGATGTGGGTCCTTATCATTTTAACTTTAATGATGAGCTGGCCCAGAAGGGTTATAAGATTAAGATCATAGCCGGTGACGGATGGGATACAACCCTTGACAGCACAGCCATCGCCCGCAACAACGGATATATCGTCGCCAATACTCTCAACGGAGAACCCTTGCCCTTGAAAACGGAGGCGGGGAAAGACTCCTGGCCTCTCCATCTGAAAGGTGAAGCGGTTTTCGGCGGGCAGCAGGTAGGCAATATTGTGCGCATTGAGCTCTCCGATCTGCCTGAAGAAACGGCGGGCTGGACCTTGGAGATGGTGGGAGACATCGGAGATGTGATTACCCAGGAAGAGTTTGAAGAAGGATTGGCCTGTACCGGTTCCGGCCATTATCAGGAATGGACGGACAAAGACGGCAATGTCTGGTCCGGCGTGCCCTTGTGGGTGCTCCTAGGTGCGGTGGACGATATTGAGACCGGCGGACACTGGACTTTCAATGATGAGCTGGCCGCGCAAGGCTATTCCGTGCAAGTGATTGCCGGGGACGGTTTTTCCCGGACTTTTGACAGCAAAGATGTGGCCAGAAATGATGCCTATCTTGTTGCCAATAAGGTAAACGGTGTCCCTCTGAGCGGATCATCGGCACCCCTGCGCCTGGTGGGAGCAGCCGTGGCCAAAGATGATGGTTCCCTGGGTGGAGCCGCCGTAGGCAATATAGTTCGGATCGAAATACCCGAACTGCAGACACCGGCAGCCGCTGCCGGAAGCTGGAACCTGAAGCTGACCGGCCAGATCACAGATGTGATCAGCCAGTCCGAGTTTGAGACCGGTTTAGCCTGTCCCAATTCGGGCCATCGGGTGGAATGGACCGACGGTGAAGGAAATGTCTGGTCAGGCATGCCCCTTTGGCTCCTGGCAGGTTGGGTGGATGACCGGCAGCCCCATGCTTTTAACGGCAATCTGGCCAGCATTGGCTACAAAATTCTGGTGAAAGCGGCAGACGGCTACACCAAGGATTTTGACAGTGAAGATGTGGCCAGAAGTAATGACTATATTGTGGCTGACCGGGTGAACGGTAAAGCTCTTACGGATGCTTGGCCTCTGCGCCTGGTGGGCCCGGCTGTGGCCAGGGATGACGGCGGACTCGGCGGCGCCAGCGTGGGGAATATTGCGGATATTGAACTGACTTCCTTTGGGACCGCCCCCTCCGCACCTGGGCTGCGCATTGTCAAGTACGGGGAAGACGGGGTCACCATTATCGATGAGGTCACCGTTGATTACAAGTGGATGGAAGAGAACCTGCCGGTGATCGGAGACGGAAAAACGGTCTATAAATTCGAGGGTATTACCAATAACCCGGATGACATCTGGGATGCGGATGAGACTTATCCGGGCGGCTTCAAGATCGCCAATGCAGTGAAGGGTACTCGCTTGAAGGATCTCTGTGAGCTGGTGGGCGGCATGGGAGCAGGGACCGAACTGGTTCTGGTGGCCAGAGACGGTTATGAAACTAAACTGCCCTATTCTTCCATCTACACGGATCCTTCCGTACAGGAACGCCAAGGAGATGCCATTTTAGCCTGGTGGGCCGACGGGAAATATGTGCCCGAATATGCCGACGGGATGCGCTTATTCTTCACTCCGGGCGGAGACAACGTTTACGGTCAGTGGGATATGCACGAAACACTGCCGGAAAGCTACTGGCATTATTACTATGCGGACGGAGTGATGTATCCTTCCTGTGCGGGCTTGTCGGCCAAGTGGATCGAAGAAATCAGGGTCTACTCCATCCCTCAGGGCGATTGGACCCTGGAGCTGGACGGCACGGCTCTGGGCGGACTGGCTTATGATGTGAGCAAAACCTATTTTGAATCCGCTCTGGTCTGCCAGTTCGGTGCCAACCATAAGGCCGCCTATACCGACGGGGAAGGCAGAGTATGGGAAGGGATGCCCCTGTGGCTCCTGGTAGGATTTGTGGACGATGCCGACCAGCATTCAGATAACGCTTTCAACGATGAACTGGCTCAGGCCGGATACCAGGTAGTAATCTCCAGCAGGGACGGCAAATCGGCGGTCATCGACAGCGCCCATATTATGCGGAACACCGATTACATTGTGGCCAATAGCTTGAACGGAGCTCTGATCCCCGAATCCGACAGCAGTTGGCCTCTCCGGCTGGTGGGGCCGGCGGTGAGCGGGGACAAGTCCCTGAAGCAGATTGCCAGAATTGAATTGCAGCCCGGGAAGCCGGCGGTGGTCATCAAGCTCACTCTGGGCAATAAAGAAGCTGTTGTTGACGGCAAATCTTCTGCTCTGGATGTGGCCCCCAAAGCCGGTGCTGCAGACGGGAAAGCCATGGTGCCCCTGCGCTTTGTCAGCGAGGCCCTGGGAGCTGAAGTTCAATGGGATCCGGCCGGCGGTCAGATAACCGTCAGCTACGGGGATAAGGAAATCCTTCTGACTCCGGCTTCCAATAAGATTACAGTGAACGGTGAGGAAAACTCCCTTGACGGTGCCCCGGAAATGCTTCCACCGGGCCGTGTGCTGGTGCCTCTGGACTTTTTCAGCCGTTTCTTCGGGGATGTGACTGGTAGCCAGACTGAGGCCGGGGAGATTACCATCAGCAGGTAAGAGAGAAGTTTTTTAACTAAAAAAAATCTGAGGAAATTGGACAAAACAGGCCTGTTTTGTCCAATTTCCCTCTTTACGGCTTTAAAAATCGCTAGCTGATGATTAGAATAGGTATTAGCAGTATGGAAAGAGAGGGCTTTTTTGCGCATGGAAAGGCAGGAATTAGATCTTTTAACTGAAAAAAGGCGGTGGGCCCGCCTGCCGGTGACGGCCCTTCTTTTTTCCCTGCTCTTTTTTCTAATATGTTTTGGGATAGGAATGGGGCAGGCAGGAGCGGCAGAGGAAGCGGTTTTGCAGACCGGCCGGCCGGATTTGATCCTGCTTTCCTGGAGGAAAGACCCTCTTACCACCCAGACCGTTTCCTGGCAGGGAACTGCCGGTCCCGGCCGGGAGCGAATCCAGTACCTGCCCGCCGCTGATTTTGCGGGAAGCTTTGCTGGGGCTAGGGAACTGCCGGCAGAAGAAAATGAGCTTCTCGACGGGAGCAGGCGCTGGGAAGTAACCTTGGAAGGACTCAATCCGGACACTCCTTATGTTTACCGGGTGGGCAGGCAGGGCGCTTGGAGTGAACCCGCTTTTTTTACCACCGCCGGGGAAGGGCTTGAGTTTTCTTTTCTCTACATGGGCGATGTGCAGGAAGGCTATGAAAGCTGGGGAAAGATGCTGGAAAGGGCGCTGGCGGAAAAGCCGGAGTTGAAATTTATCCTTTCCGGTGGAGACCTGGTGGATGAAGGAAACAGCATGGAGGAATGGCTCCGCTTTTTTGCTGCCGGCAGTTCGGTTTTTCGCCGGCTTCCCCTGATGCCTACCGTGGGGAACCACGACGACAGCCAGCTCTTCCGGCAGTTTTTTGCCCTACCGGGAAACGGGCCCGAGGGACATGGGGAGACCATTTACTCCTTCGACTACGGCAACTGCCATTTTACGGTGCTGAACAGCAATTGGATGGGGAGGCCCGACAGCGGTGACTATGATAGGATTTCCCGCTGGCTCCGGGAGGACTTGCGGCAGAGCCGGCAGCTGTGGAAAATTGTCGTCTTCCATCATCCCCCTTACCCGGTGGCCCCGGACTGGCGGGCGGAAGTCTTACAGGAGCACTGGGTGCCGATTTTGGAGGAAAATGGTGTGGATCTGGTTTTCGTGGGCCACCAGCATCTTTATATGCGGACCAAGCCCTTAAAGGACGGCCGGATTCAGCCGGAGGGGGAAGGTATTGTCTACCTGATGGGCAATGCGGGGACCAAGCATTACAGTTTCCAGTCGGCTGCCGATTATGTGGCTGTCCTGCTGACCCGGGTCCAGAATTACCAGATTGTTGAACTGCGGGGAAACAGCCTGACCGTGACCTCCAAGGACTGGCAAGGGAATGTGGTTGACAATTTCCGGCTGGTGAAGGAGGCTGGCGGCGGCAATTTGTCCACCGGCCGATGGATTAGGCTGGTGGTATGTCTGATCCAGCTGCTCCGGGGCGCGGTCCCACTCAGCCCCGGCGGGATGAACTAAAGGGGTTGGAAGGAAAAATGAAAGACAGGAGAAGCTTTTTCCCTGCCTGGACGGTTTTATTATTCTCTATTCTCCTGCTGTCCTCCCCGCTTTTGGCCGGATGCGGCGGCGAGGAGGAAGCCCCTGCTTCCCTGGGCGAAGAGGGCTGGCTGTTGATCCAGGGCAGCGGGGTGGAAGAGCCGGTGCGTCTTTCCCTGGAGGAGCTGAAGGCCATGGAGGAAGGGCTGGTGGAAGACGACTATTTTTCCATTAACTCATACGGCACGGAACAGTATTTTCATTTCCGGGGGATTTGGGTTTGGCATCTCCTGCAGGAAAAAGTGAAACTGAAGGAGGGCGCCTCCAAGGTGACCTTCATCGCCGGAGACGGCTACCAGGTGGAATATACCCTGGAAGAAGTGCAGAGAGAGGATTACATAGACCAACGAAATCCCGCCGCCAAATACAAGATGATCTTGGCCTGGGAAGAAGACGGCTGGGAAAACAGCGCCCGTGAACCCTTCCGGCTGGTGGTGGGCCAGAGAGAGCCGGGAGAGGCGAACAAGCCCTATTGGGTGCGCAATGTGAGGATCATCCGCATTGATTGAATAAGCCGGGAGGTGGTCCCGTGGCAGGCGAAGAAACAAAAGCGAAGAAATATTATCTGAACAACCGGGACTTGCTCATCATCGCTGTTTTAAGCGGCATCGGGGGTGTGATGAGCACCTATATCGGTTATTTAGGAAATCTCTTGAATCGCATTTTCGGCATTCCTTTCGGTGCCGGGCAATTTGTATCCGGCCTGCATGTTTTCTGGTTTATCCTGGTGGCGGGCCTGATCAGAAGACCAGGGGCGGCCAGTGCTGCCGGCCTGCTCAAAGGTGTAATCGAAATGCTTAGCGGCAGCACCCACGGGCTGGCCATTATCCTGGTTTCCTTTATCCAGGGGCTGCTGGTGGATGCGGTTCTCTTGATCATCAGACGCCATAACCTGACCGCCTATATGCTGGCCGGAGGGTTTTCCGCTGCTTCCAATGTTTTTGTCTTCCAGCTTCTCTATTTTTCCAACGCTCCGGCAGCTTATATTTTCTTGATCAGCGGGCTGGCTTTTATCTCCGGCCTTCTCCTGGCCGGCAGTTTTGGCTACAGCGTCTTGGAGATTCTGCTGCAGGCCAGGCCGGTGCGGATCTGGGACGCTTCCGGAAAAGCGGTGATTGCCACAGCAGGATCCGGGGGCGGGAGAGGGGCGATCCCGGCTTTCAGGCTTGCGGTCACGGCTCTTTTGGTGGCGGTTTTTACGGCGGGAGCTGTCTACTATTTTGCCGCCGTCTTTGAACCTCCCTGGCTGGGCCCTCGCTGCCTGGTGGAAGGGGCGGTGGAAAACCCCCTTTCTTTTCAGCTGTCCCGTTTCCGCCAGCATGAAACCACCATTACCGCCGAATTGAAGGGCCGGGTCAGCCATGTTCCCTCCCGGGAATACACGGGCGTTCCCCTAAAGATCATCCTCCGGGAGGCTTCTCCTTTGGAAGGAGCCCGGAAGGTGGTGGTCATGGCCACAGACGGTTATCAGGTGGAGTTTGATTTGGAAGCGGTGCTGGGTGATGACCGGATGCTCTTGATCCGGGAAGGGGAGATGCTGCGCCTGATCGCCGGCAATTATGAAGGGGGTTACTGGGTGAGGATGGTGAACAGGATACTGGTGGAATAGGCCTGCCCGGAGGAAGGACAGAGGAGACATTATGGCAGAAGCGATTGTTGAGATTAATGATCTTACTTTTACATACAGCGGGTCATCCCAACCGGCCTTGGAAAGAATTAATTTGCGGGTTGATCCGGGCCAGTTTATCACCATTACCGGTGCCAGCGGCTGCGGTAAATCCACCCTGGCCCTTTGCCTGGCCGGTTTTATTCCCTATGCTTACCCCGGGGAAATGAAAGGGCTCGTCCGCATCCAGGGCAAAGACACCAGGGATTATCTGGCCGGCGGCCTGGCCGGCATTGTGGGCCTGGTCCAGCAGGATCCGGAAAACCAGCTCTGCACCCTGACGGTGAAAGATGAAGTGGCCTTTGGGCCGGAAAACTTATGCCTGCCCGCCGGCGAGATCCGGGAAAGGGTCTATTCCGCCCTGGAAACGGTGGGAGCTTTGGATTTGTTGGAAAGGAAGGTCCATACCCTTTCCGGCGGCGAAAAACAAAGGGTGGCCATCGCTGCGGCCCTGGCCATGCAGCCTGCCTTATTGATCCTGGATGAACCCACCGCCCACCTGGATCCATCCTGTACCAGGGAAGTGCTCCAGGCTTTGAAGGCGTTGAGGGAAAAACAGCATACTTCCATCATTGTGATCGAGCATCGCTGGGAAAAGCTGCTGGACATTTCCGACCGCTTCATCGTGATGGAGCGGGGAAAAATCGTCAGATCAGTTCCCGGGGAGGAATTTCGCCAAAGCGGTGCTCCGGCCAAAAGATGCTCCGGCGCCCTTCCCCTTTTCCGGGAGGAAAAGCCCTTTCGCCCTGTCGCCGGGGCGGGTCAGGAGCCTCTTTTGGCGGTGGAAAATCTGCGGGCCGGCTACCCGGGAAGGGATGTTCTCAAAGGAGTCAGTTTTTCTGCTTATCCCGGGGAAATCCTGGCCTTGATGGGGGATAACGGCAGCGGTAAAAGCACCTTGCTCCTGGCTCTTTTGGGATTGCTTCCGGCGAGGGATGGCAGCATTCGCTTGGCGGGAGAAGATATCAGCGGCAGAAAAGCGGCCTTGCGGGCAAAAGAGATGGGACTCACCCTGCAAAATCCCCATCATCAGATTTTTGAGAACTCGGTTTTCAAGGAGGCAGAACTCCCCTCTCTATTTTTGCGGGAGGAAGAAGCTGGGAAAAGGGAAAGCCGGATCAAGGGGCTTTTGCAAAAATTCGGCCTCCAACCATATGCTGAGCGCAATCCTTTTACCTTGAGCTTGGGAGAGAAAAAAAGGCTGACCTTGGTTTCTGTTCTGGCCTACGGACCCAGGATCTTAATTCTGGATGAACCCCTGGTGGGACAGGACAGTAATCGGGTTGAACTTCTTTTGTCTGCTCTGCAGGAACACCGGGCCCGGGGCGGTTTGACCCTGATGGTTTGCCATGAACCGTCCCTGGTGGTTTCTTGCTGCCAAAGGATTCTTTTTTTGGAAGCAGGCAAGCTGATCATTGACGAGCCTGTGGACCGGGCCCTGGAGAAATTGGCCCGGCTGGGCAAAGAAGAATATTTGCCCCCGGGCTATGCAATTCCTGGGCAGAAAGAAGGTTGGTGAGGATGAGCTTTTTCCGAAACAGGTTCCCAGGGAGAGAGTTTTTTCCCGGATTAAGCTATGTGGATCATTCTTCCCTGCTCCACCGCCTCCATCCCCTGGTGAAGCTGGTGGGGCTAGTCAGCTTCAGCTTAACTGTTTTTGCCGTTCCTTCTGCGAGGGGGGGAACGATTCTCTTCTGCTTGTTGCTGGTTTTTTATGGGCTGGCCGGCTTAGGGCTGGTTTTTTTCTTGCGCAAACTGCGTTTTATCCTCATTTTCGGTTTGTCGGTTTTCCTCATTCAGGTAGTATTTGTTAAGGAGGGTTTTCTGCTCTGGCAGTTTTCTCTAGGAATTGCCTCTCTGGAAATTTGGTCGGAAGGATTCCAGGGTGGTTTGAAAATGATGCTGCGTTTTCTGAATATTATCGGTTCCAGTTATCTTTTCGTGGCCACCACGGATCCCAATCGGCTGGCTTATGCGCTGATGCAGGCCGGTTTACCGTACCGGTTTGGCTTTATGCTTATCACCGCCCTGCGCTTCATTCCGGTTTTTCGTTTGGAACTGGCCCAGGTGAAAAATGCCCAGATGGCCAAGGGAATTGATTTGGAGGGGCTTTCCCCGGGAAAGCTCTTCCGAGCGGTCAGGTATCTTTTTGTTCCTCTGGTCATCTCCACTTTGAGCAGGGTGGATGCCCTGACCATCTCCATGGAAAGTCGTGCTTTCGGCCTTTATCCGGAGAGAACTTATCTGGATTCCCAGGCTTTATCCGCCGAGGACAAGCTGTTGATTTTAGCCATGCCCCTTCTTTTTTTGGTATTTTATTACGCCCTTTCTCCTTAGACATTTTTTTGGCAGGGCAGCGGAAAGATAAAAATTGACATCAAGAGGGCGCTGTGCTACAATTAATTCACTTGTGGTCCCCTAGCCCACAAGAGTTCATTTGTTTAGGAGGAATGTATTAATGCTAGGTAAAGTCAAGTGGTTTAATCAGGAAAAAGGGTACGGTTTCATTGAAAGAGATGATGGGGACGACGTGTTTGTTCATTTTTCGGCTATTCAAGAGGAAGGCTTCAAAACGTTAGCTGAGGGACAGGAAGTGGAATTTGAAATAGTCCAGGGTCCGCGCGGTCCTCAGGCAGCTAATGTTGTTAAATTATAAATCTAGTCTGGGAATTAGATTTAAGCAATTTAACAGCCCGCCCCCGGTCGAAAGCCCGGGGGTTTATCTTTGTTACATCCTTTTCCAATACCTGGGCATACTAATTTTGAGAAATTTTTGGCTTGTATACCTGAGACCATCTTGTCTTGGGGGAAGGATTTTTCTGCTTATTAGGGAATATCTAAGGAAAAAGCAGCCTGAAAGGAGCGGATGTTTGATGCGGATCACCGTTAAGGGCAAGAATCTCCAAGTAACCAACGCTCTGCGGCAACAAGCGGAAAAAAAGCTGGGTAAGCTGGATAGGTACCTAGGCACCGATACGGTCAGTGTGGTCACCTTTTCGGTGGAAAGAGACCGGCACGTGGTAGAGGTCACTATCCATCTCAACGGCTATATTTTACGAGGTGAGGAAGCCACCGATGATATGTACGCTTCCATCGACTTGGTGGTGGAGAAGCTGGAAAAGCAAATTGAAAAATATAAAACTAAATTGGCCAGGAAGCTGCGCAACCAGAGCTTGCGGGATCTGGTGGCGAAGGAAGGATCTGCCCCGGAAGAAGAGGAACCCAAGATCCTCCGGACAAAACGCTTCCCCATCAAGCCCATGGACGTGGAAGAAGCCATTATGCAGATGAATATGCTGGGTCACAGCTTCTTTGTTTTTTCCAATGCGGAAACGGAGGAAGTGAATGTGCTCTACCGGCGTAAAGACGGGAATTACGGTTTGATTGAGCCGGAATTATAAGAAAAAGGGCCCTTTTTTCAAGGCTCTTTTTCATCCGCTATTTTAGTAAATGATTCTATGTATAATCAGAAGGAAAAAGGCAAACCATGTAGAATAGAAAAAGGTACTAAATGGCACCTAAAGTAATTTAGGCAAAAAGGAGGGTAGAGTTGTTGCGCGGCAGAGGGTGTCCATTAATTTATTAGAATTATTAAATTCTTGTCAGATTTTTAAAAAATGCCGCATTTACATTCCTTATTTCCAAGCAATAGTCATGAAATTTTTGCCGCTCATTAATGATGAGGAGGTAATTTTATGTCTCTTGGTCACTGGCTTTATTTGATTGGGATAATTGTCGTGATCGTCACCATGCTATTGCGACGGAATGTGGTAATACCCTCTATCTTTTTTACCATCTTGGTTGGGTGGAGTTTTTCCGGCAGTTTTACTAAGGGAATTCAGGCTGTATTTAATGCCAGTTTGGTGGCAGGCCAGGATCTGTTGAACATCTTTTTAATCATCGGCATCATGGTGGCCCTGTTGAAATCTTTGACTGCCATTGGAGCCGATGAAATGATGGTGATACCCTTGAAAAAGATGATGGTGTCACCTTTGGTTAGCTATATTGTCTTATCCGTAGCCACTTTTCTCATCTCCATTTTCTTCTGGCCCACACCGGCAGTGCCTCTGGTGGGCGCCATCTTGGTCCCGGTAGCCATCCGGGCGGGGCTTCCTCCCATGCTGGGAGCCATGGCCATTGCCCTGGCCGGACAAGGAATGGCCCTGGGCGGAGATATTGTCATTCAGGCGGCGCCTGGATTGACGGCGGCCGGCGCCGGGATACCGGTGGAGCTGGTCACTCCAAAGGTGGGACTGCTTTCGGGTATCACCGGTATTGTGGCCTTGGTCCTGGCTTACCTGTTCATGCGCCCGGAAATCGCCCGCTTCCAGGCGGAAGGTGGTGCGGATTCAGTCCTTCCGGTAGAATCTGAGGAAGAGAAAAAATCCTGGACGGACAGCGACCGGGCCAAAGGGCGTTTTCTGATTACTTTGCTGGGTATTGCATTGGTTTATGTGATTGTGGGACTCGTTATCTTTAAGTTGGCCGGCGGTGACGCTACCGCCCTGTTAGGCGGTGTGGCTCTGACGGTGACTCTGATTGCTGCCCTTTTGGTGCGGAGCGTGGAAGGACTGGATGTTATCGCTGACTATGTGGCGGAAGGACTGGTTTTTGCCTTCCGGGTCATGGGACCCATTATTCCTATCGCCGGTTTCTTCTTCCTGGGCAATCCGGAGGCCTCGGCAAGCATTTTAGGGGAAGGAGCCCCCGGCTATCTTTTCGATTGGGGCGAGCTGATGGCCCAGGCAATTCCTCCCACCGGATTTTTGGCTGCTTTCGGGATTTTGATCTTGGGGATTATTACCGGCCTGGACGGATCTGGCTTTTCCGGCCTTCCCCTCACCGGAACTCTGGCCGGGGCTTTGGCCGCCGGGGATGCCAACGTGGCAGCCACTTTGGGGTCCATCGGCCAGATCGGAGCCATCTGGTCCGGCGGTGGTACGCTGGTGGCTTGGTGTTCTTTGGTGGCGGTGGCCGGTATTGTGGGTGTGCCGGTTTTGGAACTGGTGCGGAAGAATTTCCTGCCGGTGGTCATCGGCATGCTGGTCTCCGTGGTGGTGGCAGTTCTCTTCATGATGTAATACGGCAGGAAAGCCTTGCGGTGCAAACCGCAAGGCTTTCTTTATTAAGAGAGATATTTAATCGAGAAAGATCCGGCGAAAATGATCCTTGATCAAAGGGTCCAGAGTGTTCTCCAGCCTTTCGAAACGCTCCAGCAGGATGTTGGCCTCTTCCGTCAGTTCGGTTCCCCCTCCGGTTTCGCCGCCCACTTTGGTGACAATTAGCTGCATCCGCAGGCGTTTTTCTGCCGTGCGCAGGTGCCCCCAGGCTTGTCGGTAGGACATCTGCATTTCGGCTGCGGCTTGTCGGATGGAACCCAGGCGTTTGATGGCGCTGAGCAAATTTTTCAGCCCTTCCCCGAAAACTTGTTCATGATCTTTTTCCAGCCAAATTTTATATTGAACCTGCATTTGTCTTTCCTCCGCCATATTATTAAATTATACTTCTCTATTTGAAGAAATACTCCTGCCGGCTGTTTTTTCTCTCCTCGCTTCGCAAAAAGGAGGCAAGATTAATTTAAGATTTTTAAGGAGGAAAAAGTCGTTTTTTGTAGAAATATATCGTAAGAGCAGACCCGCAAAAGAACCCTGCTGTCGATAGCTCTGATAAGCATGACACGATAAAGGTAAACCTGTCGAAAGGCAGGGGCACAAAGCCAAGGGCCTAAGGCTTGAAAAAGCTATGGCAGCCGGTTACCGAATGAATGCTTATTTTTTCTTGTTCTTGATGGACTGGGATTATTAGGTCCGGGTAAAAGACAGTGGTACCAGTCAGGAAAAGGATTATGCTTTGACAACCACTAAAGAACATCTCCAGAATATCTAACCTTCCTCGTGACTCAGTTGGTGGATTCCCATGTCAGCAGAACCCATCATTTTGTCCACGTCCGGCTTCGGTAACTTGATCGCCTGGTGTCTTATTTCTCCAGAGTAATAGTGGCTGAGCCAAGTTTTTTCATATTCATTCATTGGTTATTTGTGTTTGTTTCCGCAAAGGCCGGCAGTTTCTGCCGGATTGTTTGGGAGGGGATTGGAATGTCTATAAAGGGGGAAAAAAGCGCTTTCCAAGCCGGGGAGGGATCCCTTGGTGAGGGGGATACTTCCGGCTCAAAACAGGAAAAAAGGAGCCCCAGTATTTTTCTGGAGAAGGGCCGCCTGGTGGTCAATCATGAGGAAGAAGGCCCCTATCCTGTCCTGGTACCCTGCCCGGGGCTAAGGCTGATTGTGAATGGACAGGATTGCGAGCAAATGATGCCCATTACCAAAGAAGATCTGGTCCGGATCGAGACTGTTGATGAGCGCCGGGAAGGGAAATGGCAGCTCACTGTATCTCCGGACGGTCTGGAGGCCAAATTGAAGGTCAGTCCCAGGGTGATCATTCAGCGGAAACTGCCCGATCTGCCGCCGGCCGGCGTCCTCTACCTGCAGGTGGAGGAGCTGGTGGAAAAAGTCTCCCCCCTTACTTGGGAGGAATTGTTGGCGGAATTGTCCAGGCAGGGAGTAAATTACGGCGTGGATTGGGAGGCCTGCTCCCGCCTGGTGGCTTCCTGCGCGGAAGAGGAAGGGATTATTGCCCGGGGTATTCCTGCTACACCGGGGAAAGACGGCCGGGTGGAGCTGATGTTTTCCCCTGATGCCCGGGTGGAGTTGGCACCGGAAGAGGAGGATCAGGTGGATTTTCGGGAGCGCTATCGGTATACTTCGGTGGAACCGGGGGAAGTGCTGGCCGTCAAGCATCCGCCTGAACCGGGCCTTCCCGGTACCAGCGTAAGAGGTGAGGTCATTTTTCCTGCCCCGCCGAAGGATTGTGCTCTCATCGCCGGGGAAGGAACTCTATTGACCAAGGACGGGCGGAGAGTGGTTGCCGCCCGAGTAGGACGCCCCGTGGCTTATCAGCGGGGAAAGGCGGTGAGAGTGTGTATTTTGCCTGAACTCATCCATCACGGCAATGTGGACCTGGCTTCCGGCAATATTGTTTTTAAAGGGGATGTGCTGGTCAGCAATAATGTGGAGGAAGGGATGCGGGTGGAGGCCGGGGGCAATGTGAGGGTTTTGGGCCTGGTTTCCGGGGCCGAAATCCAAGCTGCCGGATCGGTGTTGATCGGGGGAAATATTTTGGCTTCGGTGGTAACAGCCGGGGGAACTCCCGCTTTCCAGCAGGCCTTATTGCCCCAAGTCCAGATTTTGGCGGAAGGACTAAAAAAAATGATTAAGGCCATCGGCCAGTTACAGGCCCGGGGAATGAAGCAAGTCCGCCTGAAGTGCGGTATTGGCCCCCTTGTGAAGTGCCTTTTGGAAGGGAAGTTCAGCTATCTCTTCTCGGCCGTGAACAGTTTAAAGAAGCATTGTGAAAGCGTATCTCCCAGGCTGCTTGATGAACAAATGAGGGAATTTCTCCGGGAGGCAGAGCGGATCCTGTGCCATTCCAGCCTGGCGGTCCAAAGCCTTGAGGAAGTGAAGGCCCTGGCCCAAAAAGCAGAAGAAATAAAGGAGTGTTTCTCCCTTTCCCCTGCGCCGGAAAGCGACTTGGTTGGGCCCAGTACCCTCAATTCCACCTTGATCGCCAGCGGCAATATAAGAATTCTCGGCAACGGCTGCTATAATTCTCAAATCAAGGCGGGGAAAAATGTGACCATCAGGGGAGTTTTTCGCGGAGGAGAAATCGAGGCGGGCGGAGATGTGCATGTGGCGGAAATCGGATCCCCCGGCGGTTGTGCCACCAAGGTCATCGCCGGCCCCAAGGCTTCGGTGACGGTGGGATTTGCCTTTGAGAATGCTTCTTTATCAATAGGCAGCCATTGGTATCGATTCGATCGGGATGAAAGAAATATCCGCTCCTGGTTGGATAAGGAAGGGAGGCTCCAGTATCAAGGATTTCCGGCTTAAATGTAAAAAAATAAAAAACAATTGGGGACGGTTTTTACCTTAAAGGGGTTTCATTCAAGGCAAAAACCGTCCCCAATTGACGTTCCTATGTGTTCCGCTGCATTTGTTTGGCCAAAAAGGTGGCGGCGGTGACCGCCAGGTTGATTTCAGTTTCTCCCAGTTCAGCCCCTTCTTTTTTAGGGGCCAGGGCTACGGTACCGATGGGCCGGTCCGTGATGATGGGCGCTACCACCAGGGAAGAAAATTCCCGTCCATTTTGGGCAATGGTGCCGCAAACAATCTGGGCCTTGCCGTTTTTCATAATAGTTTCAATGCTGCCTATTTTCTGGCCCAAGAACTCCCTTTTGGGGCCCCCTGCCACCGCAATGATGCCGGCATCGTCGGTAATGACGGCCAAGACCCCCAGGGTTTCCGCCAGCACTTCGCAGTATTCCTGGGCATAAAGGCTCAAGTCATTGATGGGGACATACTTTTTCAGGATGACCTCTCCATCCCGGTCTGTAAAAATTTCCAGAGGTTCTCCTTCCCTGATTCTCAAGGTACGCCTAATTTCTTTTGGGATTACCACCCTTCCCAAATCGTCTATTCTTCTTACGACTCCTGTTGCTTTCATTGTTGCTTTGTCACCCCTTTGGCCATATCTTGCCCGATCTTGCGCCCGACTATGTAACAAAGGGATGTAACCGGGATAGCAAATATTGACGCTTTTGGCTGGAGGTGACAGTTGTTTTTAGGGAGGCGGCAGTCTCAGTCTTTGGCCGGGATAAATCAAGGATGGATCCGGCAAATGATTTAAACGCTGCAATTGGGTAACGGTGGTATTGAATTTTTGGGCAATCCGCCACAAAGTATCGCCCGGTTTGACCGTATAATAACCGCTTCCGGGGCTGTCTTCGGGGAAAAGGGGATGAGATTCGCCTTTTAGCCCTCCGGTGGCTATTTTTACCGGAGTCCCTATCCTTACCATGTCAAAAACCTGTTCCACATCATGATTGTACATGCGGATGCAGCCTTTGGAGACGGCTTTACCGATGGACCAGGGCTGGGAGGTGCCGTGAATTCCGTAACGGCCTCCGCTGCTGGGAATGGACAGTTCCATCCAGCGGGTGCCCAAAACGCCCCCCGGGTTGACGATTTTGCGCGTGATATGATAACTGCCGGTGGGGGTGGGGGTGGACGGCTTTCCGATGGCTACCGGATAGGTATTGATCAATTCTGCACCGCGAAAAAGTTGCAGTCTTCTCAGGGACAGGTTCACTTCGATACGCGGCATGTATAAGACCCTCCTTCGGTGTGATGTTGCCTTTCCAGCCGGATGCCCGGGTCTTTCTTTTTCATCATATGCTCATCGCTTTCAATGGGTAAATTATGACAATTAAAAATATTACGCTATTACAAGGAATCCGGTCGAGATGGGAGAAGTTATTATAACATGGGTAGAAGATCTTGGTTTTCCGCCCGGCTATTGACAATTTGCTGAACAAGTATACCATATTAAGTAGCGCTTACAAATTTAAAGCTTAAGAACAGGCCCTTTCCCCGGAAATTGGGCGCAGCTGATCTGTCCGGTGGAAGTTCCAGCCCAAAACTTGGTGGAATGGCTCAGAATCTTTTTAGGAAGAGGTGATCATAAAAAGTAGAGAAAGAGGGTAAATTGGAAGAAGAAAATCTCAAGGAGGTGCGGGTGATTGGCTGAGTTAAAAAGAACCCCTTTATACGAAGCTCATTTGGCCCTGGGTGCGAAGATGGTTGATTTTGGCGGTTGGGAAATGCCGGTCCAGTACAGCGGTATCATCCAGGAGCACCATGCCGTCCGTCAACAGGCAGGCCTGTTCGACGTATGCCATATGGGAGAAATTATCATCAGGGGCCCGGAAGCGCTCAAACTGATCCAGTATTTAATCACCAATGATTTCAAGAATCAGAAGGTGGGGCAGTGTCAGTACGGCATACTCTGCTATCCCCATGGCGGTACGGTGGATGACCTGATCGTGTATAGGCTGGCAGAAAATGAATACATGTTGGTGGTTAATGCCTCCAACACGGACAAGGACTTGGCCTGGATCCAGGAGCATGCGGGCGGTTTCGATGTGGAAGTGGAAGATGCTTCCCCCCGGATTGGCTTGGTGGCATTACAGGGACCAAAAGCTCTTGAAATTCTACAGAAGCTGGCTGATATATCCCTGGCGGAAATCAAGAATTACTGGTTTGCCAAGGGGAAAGTCATCGGCAAGGACTGTCTGATTTCCAGAACCGGCTACACGGGAGAAGACGGTTTTGAGGTATATTGCCAGGTGGCCGACACCAGATCCATCTGGGATGCCATCTTGGAGGCGGGAGAAGGGAGTAGTCCAGCCCTGCGGTCTGGGAGCCCGCGATTCCCTGCGATTTGAAATGAAAATGCCTCTCTACGGCCATGAATTGAGCGAAAACATCACTCCTCTGGAAGCCCTGCTGGGACGCTTTGTGGCTCTGGATAAGGAGGAGGATTTTATCGGCAAGGAAGCCTTGGCCCAGCAGAAGGCGGAGGGAGTCAAGCGGAAAATCAGAGGATTTGAAATGATCGGCAGGGGAATCGCCCGGCAGGGATATCCGGTGAAGAAAGATGGACAGGTTATTGGCGAAGTTACTTCCGGCATGCCTTCCCCTTCTTTAGGGAAGAATTTGGGTATGGCCTTGATTAAAAGCGAATTTGCCGAGATCGGCACCGAACTGGATATTGAGATCCGGGGTAAAGATGTAAAGGCGATTATTATTAAAACACCATTTTATCAAAGGGAGGCAAAATAATTATGAGTATTCCGGTAGAATTGAAGTATTCGAAAGACCATGAATGGGTAAAAGTTGACGGCAACAAGGCCATCATCGGCATCACCGCTTACGCGGCGGAAGCCCTGGGCGATGTGGTCTTTGTAGAACTGCCTGAAGTGGGGGACAGTGTGACCGCCCAAGAGTCTTTTGGCAGTGTAGAATCCGTCAAGGCTGTTTCCGACGTTTACAGCCCGGTCAGCGGCAGTATTGTGGCCATCAACGAAGCATTGTTTGATTCTCCGGAATTGATCAACAGCGATCCCTACGGGGAAGGCTGGATGATTGAGGTGGAAATGGAGGAAGCTTCCGAGCTGGACGACCTCATGTCCGCTGCTGAATACGAAGCTTTTCTTAAGGAGGCTGAATAAAGGATGAATTATGTCCCGCATACGGAGAAAGATAAGCGGGAAATGCTGGAGCTTATCGGTGTCTCTTCCACGGAAGAGCTTTTTTCCGATATTCCAGCCAGTCTGCGTCTGAATCAGGAACTGCAGATTTCCGGCGGGCTTTCCGAGATTGAGCTGCGCAGGCTGTTAAAAAACATGGCCGCAAAAAATATCAGCTTGGATGATTATATCTGTTTTTTGGGGGCGGGTGCTTATGACCATTACATTCCCAGCTTTATTGATCAACTGCTCTTAAGGTCCGAGTTCTACACCGCCTATACCCCCTACCAGCCGGAAATCAGCCAGGGTACTTTGCAGGATATTTACGAGTATCAAACAATGATCTGCGAATTGACCGGCATGGAAGTATCCAATGCGTCCATGTACGATGGGGCCAGTGCTTTGGCGGAAGCTACGGTGATGGCCTGCGAGCAGACTCGCCGGAAAGAGTTTGTTATTTCCGAAGCAGTTCATCCCGAGTACAGAGAAACGGTGAAAACTTATACTGAGGCCCAGGAACTGGTGGGTAAGCCGGTGGCTTTTCGGGATGGTGTCACTGCCGTGGAAGATGTGAAGGCAGCCCTGGGACCGCAAACTGCGGCCGTGGTAGTCCAATATCCCAACTTCTTCGGCAATATTGAAGACCTGCGAGCTTTGGCCGAACTGGCCCACAGCCAAGGAGCCCTGCTGGTGGTGGCCGTAGCCGATCCCGTTTCCTTGGGTATCCTGGAATCGCCCGGAGCTTGCGGCGCCGATATTGTGGTGGGTGACGGGCAGAGTTTTGGCAATCCCATCAGTTTCGGCGGACCCCATATCGGCTTTTTTGCCACCAGGGAGAAGTATGTGCGCCGGATGCCCGGACGGATCGTGGGTGTCACCGTTGACAACCGGGGGCAGAGAGCTTTTGTCCTGACCCTGCAGGCCAGAGAACAGCACATTCGCCGGGAGAAGGCCACTTCCAATATCTGTTCCAACCAGGCTCTCAATGCCCTGGCGGTGAACATGGCTTTATCGGCTCTGGGCAAAAGCGGCTTGAAAGAGATGGCCCAACAATCGCTGCAGAAGGCTCATTACGCTTATCAGCAGCTGATGGGCCTGCCGGGAGTGGAGGCGGCTTTTCCCGGGAAGCCCTTTTTCAAGGAATTTGTCCTGAAGCTGCCCCAGGATCCGGAAAAAGTCAATGAAGAACTGTTAAAACATAAAATCATCGGGGGGCTGCCCCTGAAGAGATTTTATCCGGAATTGGGTAACGCCATGCTCTTCTGTGTGACGGAAATGCGCACGAAAGAGGAAATTGATCTCTTGGTGGACAGAATGGGGGGACTGAAATAATGCCAGAAAAACTGATTTTTGAAAAGAGCGTTCCCGGAAGGAAGGGTTATTCCCTGCCGGCTTTGGATGTCCCCGCCCAGGATCTGGAGAGCTTGATTCCGCCAAGTTACCTGCGGGAAAAGGAGGCAGAACTGCCGGAAGTACCTGAAGTGGAAGTGGTCCGGCATTTTACCCGCCTTTCCCAAATGAATTTTGGTGTGGATACCGGTTTCTATCCCCTGGGATCCTGCACCATGAAGTACAATCCGAAAATTAATGAGGAGCTGAGTCGCCTGCCCGGTTTCTCCCGTCTCCATCCTTACCAGCCGGAAGACACGGTACAGGGAGCCCTGGAATTGGCCTATAAGACCATTGAAGATCTCTGCCATGTGGCTGGGATGGATGCAGGCACAGTGCAGCCTGCCGCCGGCGCCCATGGAGAACTGGTGGGGATGATGATCATCCGCGCCTACCATGAAAGCAGGGGAGATAAAAAACGGACCAAAGTGATTGTTCCGGATTCGGCCCACGGAACCAACCCGGCCACAGCCGCCCTCTGCGGTTACAAAATCGTGGAGGTGAAATCCCTGCCCAACGGGGAAGTGGATGTGGAAGCCCTGAAGAAAGTGGCCAATGAGGAAATTGCCGGTCTGATGCTCACCAATCCCAACACGGTAGGTATTTTTGAGACTCAGATCCAGGAAATGGCCAGGATTATCCATGAGGTCGGGGGCCTGCTCTATTACGATGGAGCCAACATGAATGCCATCATGGGCTACGCCCGTCCGGGTGATATGGGCTTTGATGTCTGCCACTTCAATTTGCACAAGACCTTTTCCACCCCTCACGGAGGAGGCGGCCCCGGTTCAGGCTTTGTAGGAGTGAAGGAACACCTGGCTCCTTTCCTGCCCAAACCGGTGATTGCTTTTGACTCCGCCAAAGGAAAATATTACTTTGATTATGATCGGCCCCAGTCCATCGGCCGGGTGAAAGCCTTCTACGGCAACTTCGGGGTAGTGGTCAAAACTTATGTTTACTTGAAGGCCATGGGAGGCAAAGGGCTGAAAGAGGCCAGCCAAAGTGCGGTCTTAAACGCCAACTACCTGATGCATCAGTTGAAAAAGCACTATCATCTGCCCTTTGACCGTCATTGTAAGCACGAGTTCATCATCACCCCGAAAAACCTGAAAGAGACGGGAGTGCGCACCTTGGATATCGCCAAGCGCCTGCTGGATTACGGTTATCACCCGCCCACGGTTTATTTCCCGTTGATTGTAGAGGAAGCCATCATGGTTGAGCCTACGGAAACAGAAAGCAAGGAAACCCTGGACGGTTTTGCCGAGGCCATGGCCAAAATTGCCAATGAGGCCAGGGAGAATCCGGAAAAGGTTCTGTCCGCGCCCCATAGGACCATTGTGGGCAGGCTTGATGAAGTCCGAGCTGCCAGGCAGCCCAACCTGCGCTATCAAAAAGGAGAGAGCTGATTTTTGCCGACCCGGGCATGTGCCCGGGTCTTTTACTGCTTTTTCCCGGCCCTCCGGACAGCATGACGGCCCGGTGATTTGGATACATATCTTCATTCCAATGGGGCAGACTAGGAGTAGAGGCGGAAAGGAGGGATTAATATGGCCGGCAGAGTTCAGTCCGGTAGTCCCATCGGACGGGTGAAATGCGTGGTGAATACCTGCCAGTATTATCAAAACGGTGACCTGTGTACAGCCAGCAGCATCGAAATCCAGGCCCCCAATGCCAGGAACACGGAGGATACTGATTGCGCTACCTTTGCCCCGAAGGGAAGTATATAAGCAAAAATTAACCCGCCGATTTGCGCCCGGGCGTTTTCCCCGGGCGTTTTCCATGAGCGGGTTTGGGCAGAGTCCACTAATTTTTCTTGTGGCGCGGATTGTTCTCCACCACCGCGATTGCTTTGGTCAGGGCTGCATACACATCAGCCCGGTGCTGGCTTTCCAGGATATTCACCTTGGTATAAATCTCCCCCAGTTCGCGGGATACGTAGCGGGGAGGCAGTTGGTTTAAAGCCAGGGCCACAATGTCATGTCTGCACAGTTCACATTGACAGATATTCGGGTATTGGGCCAAAACCTTGGGCAAAAAACTCCAAACGATGTCTTCCATGTAGTTCTTGAGCCTAACTTGCTTTTCCGGGGACAAGGCGGGGACCCTCCTTTTCTTGGCATTAATGGTACATTTCGTCTTCAAGGGGAAAAATCCTTCCGGCTGTGTTTTCCGGCATTTACCTTCTTTTCGGCAAATGGTACAATTGCATTAGTGAATGAACATACAATAGATTATATCAGGCAAAGGAGTTGATGGAGTGCGAGGGCTTGGGCGCCTGGTGGGGGCCATTATTTTTCTTTTGTTTGCCATGCTCTCTCTGCAGAGGCACCAGATCTGGGAGGCTGCTTATCAAGCCGGAGATTCTGGATGGCTTTGGCCCTATGTGAGCGCTAACGGTTTGTTGATAGCGGGTGTATTGATCTTGGAATTGCCGCGGATCCTGACTTCCAGGGGCAGGCTGGTTCCGGACTGGTCCGGCTTGATTATTTACGGTTTGCCAGGACTGGCCTTGATTCTTTATCCTTTCTGGAGCAGTCAGACTGCCTCCCTGGCCTGGCTGAAGGATTATTTGGGGGAAGTGCGGATTTTGGGGGATGTGCTCCTCGGCCTTGGCCTCGGCAAGACTATCCGGTTTTTATCCTATGATTATTACCGCTATAGGCATGGATGAGGATTTGCTGTTGGATCTGACCGAAGTCCTTTCGGGCGGGTCTTTTGCCCTGGAAGCTGTCTTTTTGAGGCCGGCCCGGCGCATATACCTGATTTTTTCGGTAAAAATATGGAAGAAGGGGCCGGCGGCAGCTCTTTTGGTGCAGGAATCCACAGCCAGATATGGAATATATTAAACGCTGGAGAAGCAGAGAACAGTTTTTCAGATATTAAATTAAAGAGGTTGAAGTTTTTTGCCTGTGCTCTCCCGTTTCGCTTATGGAAAAATCAACTTTTCCCTGGATGTGTTGGGATTGCGGTCCGATGGCTATCATGAGATTGCCACGGTGATGCAATCCATCAGTTTGGCCGATCGGTTGGATTTGCAGAAAGCCGCCCCGGGGCAAATCAAGCTGAAGACTGACTGTTCCGGGCTGCCTGTGGACCAGGACAATTTGGTCATGAAAGCGGCGGTTCTTTTGCAGGAAAAATACCGTCCTCCTTGGGGGGCGGAGATCTTTTTACATAAAAGAATTCCTTTGGCTGCCGGACTGGCCGGGGGCAGTGCCGATGCGGCTGCGGCATTGCGCTCTTTAAATGAATTGTGGGAATTGGAATTGGGGGAGGAGGAACTCCGTCAGTTGGGGCGCCTGTTGGGGGCGGATGTGCCTTTCTGTCTCCTGGGGGGACTGGCCCTGGCCAGAGGAGTGGGAGAGAAGCTGACTCCTTTGCCGAATCCGCCGGATTTGTGGTTGGTGCTGGTGAAGCCGGAAGGGTCTTTATCTGCCGGCCGGGTTTATCGGCAATGGGATCTCCGGGGACAACCGTCAGGCCGTCATACGGAGAGGGTTTTGCATGCTCTCCGGCAAGCTGACGGGAGGGCCCTGGCGGCCTGCCTGGGTAATGATTTGGAGGCGGCAGCCTGCCGTCTGCTACCGGAAATCGAGGAAATCAAAAAGGAACTACTCCGGCGGGGGGCCTGGGGGGCCTTGATGAGCGGCAGTGGCCCTACGGTTTTCGGCCTTACCGGCAGCCGCCGGGAGGCGGAAGCGTTGGCCGCTTATTTTCAGGGCAGATACCCGGCTGTTTTTGTGGCCAGGACCATGACGGGAGACTGAGGAAAGGAGGATGGTGGCATGTCCAAAAGACTGATGCCGGTACAATTGGTGAATTACAAGCCCCTGCGGGAAATTGTCTTTGAGGCCCTCCGGGAGGCTATCATTCATGGAACACTGCCGCCGGGAGAAAGATTAATGGAAGTCCAGTTGGCGGAAGAGTTGGGTGTAAGCCGGACACCGGTACGGGAAGCGATCCGCAAGCTGGAGTTGGAAGGATTTGTGGTGATGGTGCCCCGCAAAGGGGCTTATGTGGCCGATATTTCCATTAAAGACATCACTGAAGTTTTTGAAATCAGAGCTGCTCTGGAATCCTTGGCAGCAGGATTGGCCTGCGAAAGGATCACTGATGAGGAGCTGGAGGAATTACAGAAGCTGGTGGTCAGGGTTTTTAAAACGGCCAAAGACAATGATATAAAGACCTTGATTGAAGTTGATGCGGAATTTCATGATAAGATTTACCGGGCCAGCCGAAACAGCCGATTGATCCAGATTGTATCGAATTTGTTGGAGCAGATTCAGCGTTTTCGTACCGCTACTCTGGCTTCTCCCGGTCGGATCAAAGACACTTTACAAGAGCACAAACAGATTGTGGATGCCATTGCGGAAAGAAACGTGGCCCTGGCTCAGCAGCGGGCCCAGGAGCATATTGAGAATGCGGAAAATATCTTATTGGCCTCCATTGCCAAGAAATATGACAAGTAGTCCGGTGTTTGACGGGGGAAAAGAGGTGAGATGCTCATGTTGACCGATGCAGTGGTTTTGGCGGGCAGTTCCAAGAACAGATTGCTGCAGCAGGATGGTCAGGTGGGAAACGAGGCTTTGATTCCCATCGGAAACAAGATGATGGTGGAGTATGTGGTGGAAGCCCTGAAGGGTTCCGGGAAAATTGGGAAAATCGTTATTGCCGGTCCCGTGCGGGAACTGTCCAATTTTTATCGGGATGAACCCCGGATTTCATTGGTAGATCAGGGCCCCAGCCAGGTGGCCAGCTTGATCAACGGTTTGGAGCTGCTCAAACCCGCAGCGGGGCAGCGGGTCTTGGTGGCTACTGCCGATATCCCTCTTTTGACTACTGAAGCCATAGATCATTTCTTGGAATACTGTTCCGCTAAAGAGGGGGATTTGTTCTATCCCATTGTGCCGAAAGAGGTCAACGAAAAATACTATCCAGGGGTAAAAAGAACCTATATTCCCTTGCGGGACGGGGTTTTTACCGGAGGCAATTTATTTTTAGTCAATAGTTCCGTGGTCCGGCGGTGTGCGGCCAAGGCCGAGGAACTGGTCCGGTTGCGCAAAAGCCCATTGGGCTTGAGCCGGCAGATTGGCTTTGTTTTTATTCTGAAATTTTTGCTGCGCCTTTTGTCTCTCCGAGAGGTTGAAACAAAGTTTTCCAATTTGCTGGGCATCAAAGGAGAAGGCGTTATTTTCCGTTATCCGGAAGTGGGGATTGATGTGGATAAACCCAGCGATCTTGCTTTGGTACGCCGCATCCTGGCGGGCTAAGCAGCCGGGGACGGGCTTTTGTCCCGGGAGGAGGGCATATGCGCAGAGCTGAACGAATAGCCGTGCTGACAAAAATATTAACTGATCAGCCCGGGCGGCTTTTCACCTTGAGCGATTTTGCCGCCAGCTTGGGTGCGGCCAAGTCCACCATCAGTGAAGATCTGGCTCTCATCAAGGAAGTCCTATCCAGCCAGGAACTGGGTGAAATTGAAAGCCTTCCCGGCGCAGCGGGCGGGGTGAGATACCGTCCTTCTTGGAGCAGCCGGAGGATTGAAGAATTCCTGACCCGCTTGGTCCAGTCCCTGGAGTCCGCCCAGCGGATTCTGCCCGGAGGTTTTCTGTTCATGACCGATGTCATTTGCGATCCTGACCTGGCCTTGTCTACAGGGGAGATTTTTGCCAGCCTCCTGGGGGATAAAGGAGCCGATCATGTGGTGACGGTAGCCACCAAGGGCATTCCCCTGGCCTTGGCGGCAGCCAGGGCCCTGGGACTGCCCTTGGTGATCATCCGAGACGACAGCAAAGTCACCGAGGGCTCCAGTGTCAGTCTCAATTATGTGAGCGGCTCCTCCCAAAAAATCCGGACCATGTCTCTTTCCCGCCGCTCTTTACAGGAAGGAGCCCGGGTCTTGTTTATTGATGATTTTATGAAAGCGGGCGGTACGGCCCGGGGCGTCCGAAGTCTGGTGGAGGAATTTGGCGCCCAGTTGGTGGGTACCGGGGTTTTAGTGGAGACGGCCTTGCCCGAGGAAAAATTAATCGAAGACTATCTGGCCCTGCTGCTGCTGGAAGAGGTGGATGAAAAAAGCGGTTTGGTAAAGATGAGAATTTCACCACAGCTGAAGCGGCTTCTTTAAGGAGAGATCCGGGAAGAAAAGCGGTTTATTCCGGGTAAAAAAGAAGAAAAGGTATACATTGAGGAAAAGTTGTAAAAATTAAAGGTAAGAAAGAAGGAATTTTATCCCATATGGGAGAATTAGGACAAACATCACTTTCAACTTCTTGAAAAGGCAAAAAGGTGGTGAGCTGATGAATATTACGGACGTACGGGTGCGCAAGATCAACCAGGAAGGAAAAATGAAAGCTATTGTGTCGGTTACTTTTGATGATGCTTTTGTGGTTCATGATGTGAAGGTAGTGGAAGGTCAAAACGGGCTTTTTGTGGCTATGCCAAGCCGGAAGACGCCGGATGGTGAATACAGGGATATCGCTCACCCGATATCTGCTTCGGCCAGAAGCGTGATTCAAGAAGCAGTTTTGAAGGCCTATCAGGAAGCCATTTAAGGAGCGAAAGCTCCTTTTTAATTATCGGAGAAAAGAAGGTGTCTTTGTATGGAAGAGCAAAAGATTGGAATTATCGGCACAGGCAGTTTGGGCGGGATGCTCATCAAGGCCTTTACCGGCAAAGGGGCTTGGCCTGCCGAAAGGATCCTGGTTTTTAACCGCACTTCCGCCAAGGCAGAGAAGTTTAGAGAAGATTTGCCGGGATTGGGGCTGGCTTCTTCTCCCCGAGATGTGGTGGATCAATGCCGCTGGATTTTTCTCTGTGTTAAACCCGGGGATCTGAAGGGACTTTTGGCGGAGACGGGCACGGTTTTTGACCAGGATCGGCTTCTGGTTTCCACTTTATTGTCTCCCTCCCTGCAGGAGCTGGACCGGCTGCTGACAGGGAAGATCGTTCGACTGTATCCCAGCGTCACCCAGAGCGTGGGCCATGGTGTCAATCTGGTCTGCTTCGGCAGCCGGGTGACCGGGGCCGAACGGGAGGAGTTTATCGGGCTGGTGGATCGCATCGGCAAGACTTTCGTGGTGCCCGAAGAATGGGTTCGTCCTTATGGAGATATTACCAGCTGCGGGCCGGCCTTCATGGCTTATATGGTCTATTCCTTAGCCAATGAAGCGGTGGCCCATGGTGTGGAGAGGGAAAAGGCGGAAGAGATGGCCATGGAGACCATGCTGGGAACGGCCCTGCTCCTCCGGGAGGAGGGAAGTTTTTCCGGTCTCATTTCCCGGGTGGCCACCCCCGGCGGCTGCACCAGGGAAGGCCTAAAAGTATTGGAAGCCGGCCTGCCTCCGGTGATAAAGGAGGTTTTCCGGGCCACTTGGGAAAGAGAGCAGGCCCTCAATGAGAAGATCGCTGCGGAGCTGAAAGGTTAAGGAAGGGAGAGGGGGAAGCAGGTGAGTATTTTCCAACAGGCTGCTGAGCATGTCCGGCCTTTTCTCCTTTTCCAGCTGGGAGAGGGGACTGGCAGTGCGCCTGCTGGGGGCCGCCCTGATCTTTTTCGGGTTTCTTGGTTTCCGCGGGATCTTTACCAACCTGATTCTCAAGTTGCTGCTGAATGTCACCGGGAGAACCAAAACCAGGCTGGACGATTATCTTGCGGGATGTCTTTTCAAAAACCCTTACAGCTTATTTTTTGTATTTCTCGGTCTCTATCTGGCCCTGCTCTGTTTGCCCTTCAGCCGGGAGACCGATGCTTTTATTTCTAACGTTTTCAGGTCTGCCTGCTGATCATCTTGGTCGGGGCGGGACTGTACCATTTCTCGGACAGCTTGAAAAGAGATGGAAGCGGAATTAACAGAACTTTTCCATGTCCAGGTTGATCGGATCCTACTGCCCTTTTTCTCCAAGGCCTGTGAAGTTCATCATTGTGGCCTTGGCTCCTGACCATGGTGGCCCAGGAATGGGATTACCGCATAGACGGCTTCATCGCGGGGCTGGGTCTGGGGGGACTTGGCCTTTTCCTTGGCGGCCAAGGATACCCTGGCCCATGTTTTTGGCGGACTGGTGGTCATCCTGGACAAGCCCTTTTCCATCGGGGACTGGATCAAGACCCCCAGTGTGGAGGGAACGGTTGAGGATATCACCTTTCCGCAGTACCAAGGTGAGGACCTTTGCCCAGGCTCTGGTGACCGTGCCCAACGCCACCCTGGCCAATGAGCCGGTAACCAACTGGACCAGAATGGGCAAAAGGAGGGTCACTTATCAAGCTGGGCCTTGCTTATGATACCCCAGGGGAAAAACTGAAAAAGGTGTATTGATGAGATCTATGCAGATGCTGCGCAATCATCCCGAGTATCCATCAGGAGACGGTTTTTGTCCGCTTCGATTCCTTTGGGGAAAGCGGCCTGGAATTGTTGATGTATTTTTTTACGAGCACCACCAGCTGGGCGGAGTTTTTGCGGGTCAAGGAAGATACAAACTTTAGAATTATGGAGATACTGGAAAAGGAAGGGGTGAGGATCGCCCTGCCCAGCAGGACCGTCTATCTGGAAAAATCACCCCAGGCGGAGGAGGAAGCCTGATCAGACCGCCTTTGAGAAAATGGTGGAGGGGCAGGGGCAAGGCCCTGTTCTTTTATGGGTCTCCCGGTTCTGAAGCCATTCCCCGACGCCAAGTGCCTTTCAGCAAGAGGAAATACTCTTGTCAAAAGAGATTCTTAGGTGTAAGCTAGAAACGATGTGGAGGCAGTGTAGCGGGAAGAGGAGGTTATGTTTATGCCAAAAACGGCGGCGGTGATTCTGGCTGCCGGGAAAGGCACCAGGATGCATTCGGAATTGCCCAAGGTCCTGCACCGGGTGGCAGGCAAATGCCTGGTGCAGCATGTGCTGGATGCGGTCGGTGAGGCGGGTGTGGTCCAGAAGATCGTGGTCATCGGTCATGGAGGAGAACAGGTGCAGCAGCTTGTGGGTGACAGTGTGTCTTATGCTTGGCAAAAAGAACAGCTGGGCACAGGGCATGCGGTCTACAGGCCATGCCACATGTGGCCGGTGATGTGGAGCGGGTTCTGATCCTTTGCGGGGATACGCCCCTCTTAACCGGCCAAAGCCTGAAAAGACTCCTGCGTCATTTTGACGAGACCGGGGTGAAAGGGGCGGTTTTGACCGCCTGTCTGGATCGCCCGGATGGCTACGGCCGGGTGGTGAAAGATGAGGAAGGATTGGTCCTCAAGATTGTGGAACAAGGGGATGCCCAGCCCGCCGAATTGGAGATCAAGGAAGTGAACAGCGGCGTATATTGTTTTGCCAGGAAAGAATTGGAAGAAGCGCTGAAAATTCTGCAGCCGGACAATGTCCAGGGGGAGTATTATCTCACGGATGTGGTTTCTGTTTTTCGCCGGCAGGGTCTGCCCGTGTCCTCCTGTTTGACCGGGGAAGAAGATATATACGGTATCAATACCCGGCTGGAGTTAGCCCGGGCGGAAGGAATATTTCGCCGGAGGATCAACGAAAAACTGATGGAGAACGGGGTGACCATCATCGACCCGGCCAGCTCTTATATTGAGGCTGAGGTGGAAATTGCTCCCGATACTGTAATCCATCCTTTGACTGTGATCCAGGGGAAAACGAAAATAGGGTCCAATTGTCAAGTGGGCCCCAATGTGGTCATGGTGGACAGCGTTTTGGGAGACGGGGTGAAGGTTTGGCAGTCGGTTTTGGAGGCGGCTGTTGTGGGGAAAGGTTCCCGCATCGGGCCCTTTAGTTATCTCCGCCCGGGAACGGTGCTGGGGGAGGAGGTGAAAGTGGGGGACTTTGTGGAGCTGAAGAATTCCTTTGTGGGCAATAACAGCAAGGTGCCTCATTTGACTTATATCGGTGATGCAAGCATCGGGAAAAATGTGAATATCGGGGCGGGGACCATTACCTGTAATTACGACGGGAAAAGGAAATGGCGGACTGTTATTGAGGATGATGCTTTTATCGGCAGCAATTCCAATCTGGTGGCCCCTTTAACCATCGGAGAGGGGGCTTATGTGGCTGCAGGTTCTACCCTGACCAAGGATCTGCCGGAAAAAAGTCTGGGCATAGCCCGGGGCCGTCAAGTGGTGATCAAGGATTGGGTCACCCGGAAAGAAGGAAAAAAGGATTAAGGTGGCAAATTAATCTTTTCCGGGAAGGATGCCTTGGTGGCGGGATCACCGGGCCAAATAGAAGTAGAAGACGGAGGTTGATTATGGCTGGGTCTCGACAAGAATTTAAATTATTTACGGCTAATGCCAATCCTGCCCTGGCTGAGGAAATTGCCGAGTATTTGGGAGTGAGGCTGGGGGCTGCTAAAGTGGCTCGCTTTAGCGATGGTGAGATCTGTATTAGCATCGAAGAGAGTGTGCGAGGGTGCGGATGTTTTTGTCATTCAACCTACCTGCCATCCGGTGAACGATAATCTGATGGAGCTTTTGATCCTGATTGATGGATTGCGCCGTGCTTCAGCCAGACGCATTACCGCTGTCGTTCCTTATTACGGCTATGCCCGGCAGGAGCGGAAAAGCCGGGCCAGAGACCCGATTTCCGCTAAATTGGTGGCCAATTTGATTACGGCTGCCGGGGCCAGGCGCGTGGTGACCATGGACCTGCATGCCAATGCTATTCAAGGTTTTTTCGATATTCCCGTGGACCATCTGCCCGGAGTGCCTATTTTAAGCCAGTATTTTTTGAATAAGGGCCTGCAGGATGTGGTGGTGGTTTCCCCGGATATTGGCGGGGTGACCCGGGCCAGGGATTTGGCCAACCGGTTGGGAGTGGAAATCGCCATTATCGACAAACGCCGGCCCAGCCCTAATGTGGCTGAGATCATGAATGTGATCGGCAAGGTGGAAGGCAAGACGGTGATCATGATCGATGATATAATAGACACCGCGGGGACCATTACCCAAGGGGCCCAGGCCTTGGTGGAACACGGAGCCAAAGAGGTTTACGCCTGCTGTACTCACCCGGTTCTTTCGGGACCGGCCCTGGAGAGGTTGGAAGCTTCAGTGATTAAGGAGGTGGTGGTGACCAATACCATCCCTGTCCCGGTTAAAAAAGAAGGTTCCAAAATAAGGGTGCTCTCAGTGGCTCCTCTTTTGGGCGAAGCCATCATTCGCATCCATGAGGATCTCTCCGTCAGCAAACTTTTTGATTGAGCTATTGAGAGGATGCTATGTTTTTTCCTTTTCAACTGAGGATGGGCTTTCGACGCCGGTGAGAACGAGCTTTTCCGGCGCTTGTTTTTGGGCGGAAGCAGGGCTCTTTTCCTCTTCTTCGTTGGCGGTGATTTTTTCTACGGATTTGTACAGGCTTTCTCCCAGCTTTTTGGTGGTTTCCACCGTTGAGCTCCAAACCTTTTGGCTTGTTTCCTTCACGGTCCGGGCTGTGCCGGAAAGCCCTGTTTCCTCTCGTTTTAAAAGCTTTTGGGCGCCGGCTTGGACGATCACGGTGTTTCTGCCGATGGTGGAGATGGCCTCTCCGGGGAGAAAGGCCCGGCCGTGAAACAAGTCGCTTAGGAAACTGCCGGAGATTTCCAGGTCGGTAATCTGACCTGAAGGCGCATGAAAGCTGTATTCTTCCACTGTACCAAGCAGGGTCCCATCCTGGGTGATGACTTTGGCATCCAGCAGTTGGACCGGTCGCTTCAAGAAGGGCGCCAGCTGAGGCAGATTTACGGCTCTCTTACAATCCTTGGGGTCCCGGATGGTTACTGCGTGTTCCCCGATGCTTTCGATATCTTCATAGGGAATCAGGCGGGGTTCTTTAAAGAAACCTTTCCGGTAGTCCAGGACCAGAGCGGCTAGAGACCGCTGTTCCGGATCAATGACCACGTCCAGGACTACTCCCTGCTGTTCACCATTACTTAAGCTGATGACAGGCAAATTCAAGAGTTTTTTGATCCGATACACGTTTGCACCTCCCTGGGAAACAAGTTTGTTTTTAGATAATATTCACAGAAAATGGGTATTATGCTTTTGGGGAGGATATCTGGCCGCAATATGAACAAAGCATGCTCCAATCATCTTTTTAAAGGGGGAATAATTTAATGAAACAAGCGATTCTGCAGGCGGAAAAACGCCAGGAGGTAGGTAAAGGAGCAGTGGGCAGACTGCGCCGCAGAGGTATGGTTCCGGCAGTTCTCTATGGTGCCGATAATTTGAACCTGAATCTGGCTTTACCCTTAAGGGAGTTAAACAAATTTCTGGCAAGCTTTGGTGCCAACGCTTTGGTCAAGCTGTCAGTGGCCGGCGACCGGGAATACAGCACTTTACTCAGGGAAGTGCAGAGGGATGCGGTCAAGCAGGAAGTGATCCACCTGGATTTCATGGAGATTTCTATGACGGAGAAACTGTCCACTTCAGTTCCCATCCGGATTACTGGGGAGGCCAAGGGAGTGAAAGAAGGCGGTGTCATCCAGTACTTGCTGCGGGAACTGGACATTGAATGTCTCCCTGCCGATCTTCCCGAGGCCATTATGGTGGATGTCGGCGAGCTGGGTATCGGGGAGCAAATCCTGGTGGAGGACCTGATCCTGCCGGAAGGAGTGACCGCCCTGACCGAGGGGGATACCCAGGTGGTCAGCGTGGTAGCACCTCGCCTGGAAGAAGAAAAGGGGCCGGAAGAGGAAGAAGCGGAAGTGGCGTTGGAAGAGGATACAGGGGAAATGGCTGGCGAAGAAGAATAAAGTATATAGCACACCCCAGTCCCCATGAAAAGGGGATTGGGGTTTTTCTTTTGGGGAAGGAAACATAACTTCTGTTATTTAGCACAAACTATGGATTGTAATGAACGACCGGACAGGTGAGAGACTTGGTCAAGAAACCGAAAAAAATGGCGGGGAATGACAAAGGGGGGGCGGGGGAGAAGGAGCTGAGCCGGGAACAGCTCTTTGATGAGGCCATCAGCAAAGACCTGGAGCACAACCTGGCGGTCATCAAAGGGCGCCTGGGAGGAAACCAGGATGTGGTCATCCACCCTTTTGTCCTCGGGAGGGCGGCCGTCAAGGCTGCTCTCTTTTATGTTGACGGGCTGGTGGATCAGCGATGTTCATCGGCGACTATATCTTAAAACCCCTGAAAATCGAGCTGCCCCTGCTGGAAGCAGTCCGGGACGGGGAGCAGAAGTCTGGTCCCGGCTCTGATGGAAATGTTATCTAAGCGGGGTATCACCACCGGGGAAATCAAGAAGGAAAACCAATTTGAAAAGCTTTTCCTGGCTGCTTTATCGGGAGACGTGGTTTTGCTGGTTGACGGGTGCGCAGAAGCCCTGGTTATCGGGGTCAGGGGCTGGGAAAGCAGGGGTATTGGGGAGCCCTATACAGAGGCTCTGATCCGGGGCCCCAGAGATGGTTTTACTGAAACCTTGCGGACCAATACAGTGGCCTTGAGGAGGAGGCTAAGGGACCCCGGCTTCCGGCTGGAGAGTATGAGGTTGGGGAAACGCACCAAAACCGATATGGTTCTTTGTTACATAGAAGATATTGTGAACAATACTGTACTGGAGGAAATCCGTCGCCGCCTGGATACGGTTGATATTGATGCCATCCTGGAAAGCGGCTACGTGGAGCAATTGATTGAAGACAGCTTTCTTTCACCTTTTCCCCAGGTCCAGTATACGGAGCGTCCCGGACAAGGCGGCGGCGGCGATTCTGGAGGGGCAGAGTGGTCATACTTGGTGGATACCACCCCTTTTGCCTTGATCGTTCCGGCCACCTTTGCCCAGTTTTTTCAGAGTCCGGAAGACTACTATGAACGATGGATCATCGGTTCCCTCACCCGCCTGATCCGGATTGTCGCCTCTTATCTGGCGGTCTTTTCTACCCGGCGTGTACGTGGCGGCTGTTTCTTTTCACCCGGGCCTCATTCCCACTAAACTGGCCCTGGCCATCGCTGCCGCCCGGGAAGGAATGCCCTTCCCGGTGGTGGTGGAAGCATTATTAATGGAAATCTCCTTTGAATTTCTCCGTGAAGCGGGAGCCAGGTTGCCCCGGGCCATCGGCCAGACCATTGGCATTGTGGGGGGCTCTGATCATCGGGGAAGCGGCGGTCCGGGCCAACGTGACCAGCCCCATCATGGTCATCATCGTGGCCCTCACGGCCATCGCCTCTTTTGCCATTCCTTCTTATAATCTGGGGATTGGTTTTCGCATGCTCCGCTTTCCACTCATCCTGCTGGCCGGTGTACTTTCGGCCTCTACGGGGTGGTCCTGGGCTTTATCCTGTAGTCAATGTCCACATGGTCAGCCTCAAGTCTTTTGGCGTAAGCTATCTTTCTCCCTTTGCTCCTTACCAGGTTTCGGATTGGAAGGACCTTTTAATCAGGGCTCCTATCAGGACCATGATTAAAAGGCCGGTCCTGACCGGTCCCCAGGATACTATCAGGCAGAAAAACAGGAAAAAGGAAGGGTGGTAAGATTGAGGCTGCCTGAAGACAGGATCACAGCCAGCCAACTGGCCATCAGTCTAATTTCTACCATTGTCGGGGTGGAGGCTTTTATCATGCCCAGATCGGTGGTGGAAAGCGCCGGCAGGGATGGCTGGCTCTCCATACTGATCGGAGGAGTCCTGGCCATACTGGTGGTACTGGGTTTGTGCTATCTGGGGACCAGTTATCCAGGGGAGAGCCCTGTGACGTATTTTGCTAAAATCCTGGGAAAGGTACCGGGGAATTTTACCATTTCCGTTTTTCTTGTTTTCTATTTGTGTCTTTGCGGGTGGGTATTGCGGATTTTTGGGGACATGGTGAAGGTTTACCTGCTGACAAAAACCCCTATTGAGGTCATTATTTTTTCCATGCTGTTGACGGCGGCGTATCTGGTCAATCATGGACTGAATCCTCTGGTCCGGGCTATCCAGGTCTTCTTTCCTTTGTTGATTATTCCGGTAGCTGTAGTTATTCTGATGGTCCAGGGACTGGTGGATTACCGGCAACTATTACCTGTTATGTCTGGAGGTTTGCTACCGGTTCTGAAGGGAAGTATTAATGGCTATGTGGTATTCAGCGGCTTTGGGATCATTGCCTTTCTTTTGCCCTCCATGACCAATCCCCGGGAAGGATTCAAGGCCGCCTCTTTGGGTATGGGACTGGTTGTGGGCATTTATCTGATTATCTTTATCCTGACCATTGCCCATTTTGGTCCGGTGGAAACCGGCTTTGCCATTTATCCAGTAATAGACCTGGTTCGAGAGGTAAGAGCTCCCGGCGCTTTTCTGGAAAGGTTGGATTTACTTTTGCTTTTCTTCTGGATTTTGACTGTTTTCATCTCGGTAGCCGTTCTCTTCTATGTAGTTGTTCTCGGGTTTTCCCAGTTGTTGGGTCTGAAAGAACAACGGCCTCTGGTCTATCTGGTTTTACCCTTGATTTATCTGGTGGCCATGCGACCACGGGATTTTGACAGTACGGAGCTTTTGGGACTGTGGATGGGTTATGGCAGCATGGCACTGGCGTCAGTTGTATTGCTGATGATTCTGATCGTTTGGGTGAAGAAACTCCCGGGAGGTGGGAAAAATGCCAGGTAAGGTCAGATATGTAATTTTATTGTTGCTAGTTTCAGGCCTGGTTTCCGGCTGCTGGGACAATTGGGAAATCGAGGAGAGAGGGCTGGTTCTTGGTCTGGGACTTGATCTGGCCTCCGGGAGAGGCAGGGATTTTCCCGGCCTGGAAGGGAGTATTTCCGACGTAGAAGGATTCCCGGCCTTATGCCCTGACCTTTCAACTGCCCATTCCTGCTGCCTTTGGGGGAGGAAACGGTGGGGGTGGTGGGGAAGAAGGATTTTGGAATCTGACTTCCACCTTTCCCGGCAGCGCCCAGGAAATCAGGGGGCTGGCCGCCACCCGGAGCAGCAGGAAGCTTTATTTTGAACATCTACAGGTGATGGTTATCGGCCAAGAACTGGCCCGCCACGGTTTCTATCCGGTTCTGGACCGGTTTCTCCGGGACCGGGAGGCCAGGCGGCAAGTACAGGTTTATGTTTCCGAAGGCCTGGCGAAAGATGTCTTGGCAGTGAAGCCCAAAGGTGAAAAAATCAATGCTACTTACCTGTCCACCCTGGTTCAAAACTCTGATGTAGCTTCCAGGATAGCGCCAGCCATGGATCTGGGTCAGATTTCTCGGAGGATTCATGAAAACGCTTCTTATGTTATTCCCAGAGTCACTGCCGCCGGGGATGAAGTAAAGCTGGCCGGGGGAGGGCTATTGAGAGGAGACCGATTGGTAGGGTGGCTGGGGGAGGAAGAAATAGCCATCTACCGCTGGATAATTAACCAGGTTGAAGGAGGTGCTGTTACCTTTTCTTCCGAGGAGCAGGGAATGAATCTGGTAGATGCTTACAGTCCGGTAACCACCATGTCCAGTATCAGGCCTCGCCTGCATAATGGTGAGATGCAGATCTTGGTCAAGATCAAGTCGGAGGGGGATTTGGTGGAGAAGCAGCAGCCGGCGGATATCCTGGTAGCGGGGAATTTGCAGCAGATCAGAGCTGCGGTGGAAAAAGAGGTGGAAAAACGAGTTAAATTACTGGTAGAAAAAGTCCAGAGGGAATTTCAGTTAGATATCTTTGGCTTCGGGGAGGAGATCAACCGTCGTTACCCCAAGGTCTGGAATGAAATCAAGGACCGGTGGGAGGAGGAGATTTTTCCTGTCGTACCGGTAGAAGTTCAGGTGGATCTGGACATCAGAAGGATAGGAGTCAAACGTTAGGAGGAAGATGATGTTACCAGTGTTTCAGATGGTAGTGGAATATGTCTTTGGCATTTTTTCCGATTGGATGGTGCTGGTGCTGGTGTTATGTGGCTTTTGGTCCTTTTCTATGGTCAGCCGGGGACTGGCCGAGAGAAAGCTTGGTCGGGAAGCGGATCTGGCTTTTTACGGAGGCTGGTTCTATCTGGGACTGGGTCTGATAGCTTTTGCCGGGGGCAGGCTTTACAATTTCTTTTTTTAGCAGGAAATACTCCCCGGATTGAGAACTTTATAGAAAAAGCATTTTACCAGATGATGCTGGGAGAGGGAAATGGGGAGGAAGAATGAAGCTGATTGTGGGTTTGGGGAATCCCGGTCCTCGCTATGAGACGACAAGACATAATGTGGGGTTCATGACGGCTGATTTGATTGCTGATACTCTGGGTGCGGCATTTAAGCAAACCAGGCATGGGGCTCTTCTGGCGGAAGCTTTTCACCGGGGGCAGAAAATTTTGGTGGCCAAACCCTTGACCTATATGAATTTGAGCGGCCAGGCGGTTGGCTCTCTGTTCAATTGGTACAAATTAGGTGCAGGGGATTTGATTTTTGTTTATGATGATATGGATTTGGAGGTAGGCCGGTTGCGTATCCGGGGTAGGGGTAGTGCCGGGGGACAGAAAGGAATGGGTTCGATTATCCAGGTTTTGGGTACGGAGGATCTGGTTAGAATCAGAATTGGGGTGGGAAGGCCTCTTGAGGGTTGGGGAGGGGCGGAGCATGTTTTGAGTCCTTTCCGGGACGAGGAGTGGGCGGTAATGCAGGAACTCCTGCCCCGGGCGGCAGCGGCGGCCCTGGAATTGACCTATCAGGATCTGGAAACAGTGATGAACAAATACAATTAACTGTCGTCTAACGGTCGTCAGACGTCGGAGAACAGTCTTCAGTATCCGGGTCATCCTGTTGGGTCTTAGGTCAAACCTCACGCAAAATGCTGTCAACCCTCGGTAGGGACAGGGCCCTGTCCCTGCCCGGAGCGGTCGTCAGTGGTCAGAAATCGGTCTTCGAATGTCGGGCGTCTGTGTCTAAATGCTGGTTTGGGATATTACGCGGTCTGTACAGTAATGCCAGGCGTTTCGTAGAACTAGATCTATACTGATGTAAAATAACCCCAAAGGATGACCCGAAATTCTGAAGTCCGGCGACCGTATTCGACGACCGGCGACCGACCTTTAACTTCCCACCAACCTCCAGAGAGAAAGGTTGACGGTAAGGCCAGGAGTTGGATATAATTAATTGCGGTATACTGTGAGCAGGTCGATCTTGTTAGTTTTGAAAGATCATTTTGTTGGCAATGGGGGTCCCCTGGGGCGTCCATTATTTGGCATTGACAAACAGAGGACAAACGGAGGTAAAAATGCAGCATCAAAGTCTATTACAACTCCTGGCTGGTAATGAGCAATTCAAGAAAGTTAGTGATGGTCTGAATTATCACCTGCAGCATCAAGCAGTTTTTGGCCTGGTGGGCAGTCAAAAACATTTTTGGTGGGCAACCCTTGCAGGTTGGCAAGAAAATCTGCAGTTTTTGATCATTACCATGGATGATCTGAGCGCCAGGCGCATTGTTGATGATTTGAGCACTTTTTGCGGTGAAGAGAATGTGCTCTTTTTCCCTGGACAGGAGTTCCTCCCCTACCAGATTTATGCCCGGAGCAGGGAAATTTCTGGCCAGAGAATAGGAGTGCTGTCCAACTTGATCAGGAAAAAACCCCGGATCGTTGTGACTACCGGTGAAGCCTTTTGTCAGAAGCTGATGCCGGTTCAGGTTTTTAGGCGGTATTTGCTGGACCTGCAAGTGGGCCAGCAACTGACCATGGAAATCTTAAATACCAGGTTGACCGGGTTGGGCTATGAAAGAGTGGACCTGGTGGAAGCTCCCGGTCAGTATGCAGTCCGGGGAGGTCTGGTTGATGTTTTCCCCCTGAATACTTCTCAGCCGCTCAGGGTGGATTTTTTCGATGATGAGATAGAGACTTTAAGGGTCTTCGACATAGAAACCCAACTTTCGGGGGAAAAGTTACAGGAGACAATTATCGCCCCTGCCTGGGAGACACTGGTGGGCGAAAAGGAGTTGGACCGGGCCTTGCCCCTCTTAAACCAGGAATGGCAGGCCACGGTGAATAGGCTGGAAAAATTAAAGAAGACAAGCGCAATTCAAGCTTTGAATGAAAAGGTAAAAAAACAATTAGAAGAATTGGAGCAAGGAATCATTAACGAATCTTGGGAAAGGTGGCAGCCTTTCTTTTACGAGAAGCAGTCTGTTTTGACAGAGTATTTCCAGGTCACACCAGTATTGATTTTGGATGAGCCTCACCAGGTATTGGAGAAAATACACCGTTTTGAGAAAGAACGTTCTGAGACTTTTATGGATTTACTGGAAGCAGGGGAGGTTTTGCCCGGGCAAAGTAATCTTTACTGGGAAACTGAGGAGGTTCGTAAGATTATTTCCCGGGCAAAGGTGCTGGCTTTTTCCAGTCTGCCCCAGAGTCTGGATGTAATCAGGCCCCAGAATCTTGTCAATATTCAGTCCAAGACAGCCCCCCTGTTTTTAGGTAAGGTAAAAATGCTCAAGGAGGAGCTGCTTCGTTGGAAGAAACTCCATTATTCGGTAGTGTTCATGGTCAGTACCCGGGAACGGGGCGAGCATCTCCGGGAATTGCTCTGGGAAAACCATCTTGAAGGGGTATGGGAGCAAGACCTGAGAGAAAGTCTCTATCCGGGGCAGGTACGGATTATTCCGGGCAACTGGCATCAGGGGTTTGAAATGCCCTCTTTGAAATTGGTTTTGCTTACGGAACAGGAGGTTTTTGGTCAGCGCCAGCGCAGGCGGTCCAAGCCTGCATTTAAGGAAGGGGCCAAGATTTTTTCCTTTGCCGACTTGAAGGAAGATGATTATGTGGTCCATGTCCATTATGGGATTGGGAGATACCTGGGAGTGCAGCGTCTGGAAGTAGGAGGAGTGTATAAGGACTACCTCCAGATCCAGTATCATGGAGCCGACCGGCTATACGTTCCCACAGATCAGATTGACCTGATTCAGAAGTATATCGGGGCGGAAGGCCATGTTCCCAGGCTCAATAAATTGGGAGGCACCGAGTGGTCCCGGGTGAAGCACCGGGTGAAAGCTTCCGTCCAGGATATGGCAGAAGGGTTGATCAAGCTTTACGCTGCTCGGGAGACGGCCAGGGGCCATGTTTTTTCCCTGGACACACCCTGGCAGCAGGAGTTTGAGGATCTATTTCCATATAAGGAAACGCCTGATCAATTACAGGCCATCATTGATGTGAAAAAGGATATGGAAGGTCCCAAGCCCATGGAACGTCTTCTTTGTGGTGACGTGGGTTACGGCAAGACAGAGGTGGCATTAAGGGCGGCCTTTAAGGCAGTTATGGATAGTAAGCAAGTGGCTGTACTGGTGCCCACTACCGTTTTGGCCCAGCAGCATTACAATACATTTCAGGAGAGATTTGCCCCCTTTCCTGTGAAGATCGGTCTTCTAAGTCGTTTTCGCACTCCGAAAGAGCAATCACAAGTGATCAAGGGTTTGAAAAATGGCAGTGTGGACCTGGTTATTGGCACTCACCGTCTCCTTTCCGCCGATGTGAGCTTCAAGAATCTGGGGCTGGTAGTCATTGACGAGGAACAGAGATTTGGTGTGGCCCATAAAGAAAGGTTGAAACAAATCCGGCAGAATGTGGATGTATTGACTTTGACCGCCACCCCCATACCCCGGACCCTCCATATGGCCCTGTCCGGGGTCCGGGACATGAGCACCATCGAGACTCCTCCTGAGGACCGCTATCCGGTCCAGACATATGTGGTGGAGTACCATCCCGACCTGGTCAGGGATGCCATCCGCCGGGAACTGGGCCGGGGAGGTCAGGTTTACTTTATCCATAACCGGATTCAGGACCTGGAAAGGGTCACTAGCATCATGTGCAGGAACTGGTCCCGGAAGCCCGGGTGGCCCTGGCACACGGGCAGATGAAGGAAAATGAACTGGAAGATGTGATGCTGGCCTTTGTTGAGGGGGACTACGATGTTCTGGTCTGCACCACCATAATCGAAAACGGATTGGACATTGCCAATGTGAATACTCTGATTGTGGACGAAGCCGACCAGTTGGGACTGGCCCAGCTTTACCAGCTCCGGGGAAGGGTGGGCCGTACCAATCGCCTGGCCTACGCCTATTTTACTTACCGGCCCCAGAAGGTCATCAACATCGCAAGCCCAGAGAAGACTGAGCGCTATCCGGGAATTCACCGAATTTGGCTCCGGTTTCAGGATTGCCATGCGGGATCTGGAGATCCGGGGGGCCGGGAACCTTTTGGGACCGGAGCAGCATGGGCAGATTCTGGCGGTGGGCTTTGACCTTTACTGCAAACTCCTGGCGGAAGCGGTGGAGGAGGCCAGGGGACGGCTGCCCCGGGAAGCCAAGAAAAACCGCCCGTGTCGCCTCTGATCGAGCTGCGGGTGGATGCTTATCTGCCCGACAATTATATCAGCCAGTCCGGCTTAAAAATGGAGATGTACCGGCGGCTGTCCTTGGCTCAGAACCTGGAAGAGGTGGAGGCCTGCTACGAGGAGTTGGCGGATCGCTTTGGCCCGCCTCCTGCTCCAGTCCAGAACCTGATTCGGATTGCCCGCTCTGCGGGTCCAGGCCATGTCGCTGGGAGTGAAGAGAGGCTCGCCCAAACTGCCTCGGGAAGTGGAAATAGAGACTCTGGCCCGCTTTTCCCTTGAAAGGGAGAAAAGCTGATCAGGCTGGCCCAGGATTTTCCCCGCAAGCTGAGTTTTTCCACCGCCGGGGGATTGACCATCAAGGCCCGGATAGGCTCCTTCTCCCAGGAAGAGCTGTTGGCTTTCTTGGAAAGTGTTTTCAAAAGGATGAAAAGCCTTGCCTCGGAGGAGCAACTGAAGGTATAATGGGCATGTTCTTAACTAGAGGACAGTAAGCCCAGGGAAGGTAGTGAAGGCATGCGCAAGACTATTAGGCTCTTTTCGGTGGCAGCACTCATTCTCGGTCTCCTGCTGGGAGGCTGCGGCAAGAAAAAGCGAAGTTGTGGCGTGAAGTGGACGGGGTGCAGATTACCCGGGACCAGCTGGACGTGAAAGCTGGAACAGGCTAAAGAAGATGTTTGAGGCCCAGGGCTTTAGCTTTGAGCGGCGACGACGGTGCCAAAATGCTGGAGTACCTGGAGAGGGATGTGCTCGAATCAGATGATTCAGGAGTTGGTGCTCAGGGCGGAGGCGGAGAAGCAAGGTCTGCAAGTGGAGAGCAGGAGATTGAGAAGCAGTTGGCTGCCATGAAGGAGCCTTACGATGAAGAGACTTTTCAAGAGCTCTTAAAACAGCAGAACCTGACAGAGGAGATTATCAAAGAAAATATTGAGCTGCAGATGCTGGTGGATCAGCTTTTCGAGAAGGTGACGGCAGATGTGTCCATGTCCGAGCAGGAAATCCTAGACTATTTTACCAGCAATTATGAAAGCTTGATTCAATACAAAGCCAGTCATATCCTAATCCGGCCGGAAGGAGATGCGGAGGATCAGGAAGCCGCCGACGGGGAGGCCAGGAAAAAGGCCGAAGATCTCATTGCCCGCCTGGACCAGGGAGCGGATTTTGCCGAGCTGGCTCGGACTTATTCCGCGGACCAGGGATCGGCTGCTCTGGGAGGTTCTTTGGGGCAGTTTTTCACCAAGGATACCAGTCCTTATGTTCCCGAGTTTACCGAAGCAGTGCTTCAACTGGCGGAAGGAGAATATACCGGCCGGCCGGTGAAAACCGATTTCGGCTACCATATTATCAAGCTGGATGAGAAGCTGGACAGCTATGAAGAGCTGCAGGCTTCTTTAAGGGCCTCGCTGGAATTGGAAGAAAAAAATCGCGTGTTCTATGATTACTTCTCCAAGGCCATCAATCAAGCGAAAATCGTCAATCATCTGGTGGAGAAAGATGATAAAGCCGGGAAAAGCTGAAGAAAGGTAATTTTTAGGAGATGGTTCAGGGCCCGAAAGGAAGATTTCGGGCCTTTGCCATGTGCGCTTGGCATGGGCGATAGCTTGGCGGTGAAAGTCTGCTGTGGGCTTGGCAGTGGGGACTAAAATCCTTTGGCAAGGGTGCCCATGGCGGGCTGGGATCTGAAGGAAGCCGGGGGCAAAATTCCGACCCGATGAACAAGAACCGCGTGTGAGGCTGTCCAGGGCGGACGAGTCTGCATAACAAGACCAAGTCCAACATCCGAATCCTGTTTAGTAGCTGCCGCGGGTACACGGGATGAGAGATATCGCTTTTACCCGGGAAGGTCTGGCAGGTGTGCCACGGGCTGTATCTGGACATGGCAATGTACGGCTGAGCTGCCAGAAGTCAGCAGAGGCCATAGTAGGCAGGTGGTCAAGAACATCTGCTGAAAACTTATTATTTGGTTCTTTGATTGTTTTACGGTCGCAAGGAACGTCCCCCTGGTTCTATAAGCTCAAAAGCAGATCTTGTATTTAGATTTATTCAAGGAGATTTTTCAAACGGCGGATTTGCCCTAAAATTTCACGGTATTCTACCTCTAAAAGCTCTGGATCATCCTTTTTGGAGGGCATAGAAATTTTACTTATTACCTCCGTCAAACGAGTTTCTAATAGTAAGATTTCTTCCTTGATCTGCTCTTTTCCCCTGTTTCTAACTTCAGTCCTACTAGCCATATATTCTTCATAGCTGCCCTTGAAAGTTTTAAGCTTGTGGTCTTCGATGGTCATGATCTGATTAGCTACTGAATTTATAAAGCGCCGATCATGAGAGACAAAGAGCAGGGAGTGTTCATACTCTCGCAGAACTTCTTCCACCACTTCCAGAGAGTTTAGATCCAGATAGTTTGTAGGTTCGTCAAGGATCAATAGGTTAAAGTCACTACATATTATTTTTGCAAAGGAAGCCTTAACTCGCTCCCCTCCGCTTAAAATCCCAACCTTTTTATACACGCTATCTCCTTTGAAAAGAAGGCGGGCCAATAATATTCTAACAAAACTCTCCTCATAAACGCTTTCTGCCATAACATTGTCGAGGATACTCTTATTTTCCTCTAAGATACTTAACTCCTGACTGAAATAACCAATCCTTACGTTAGGAGCAATCTTTATTGGGGGCTCTTGGTTCAGGATCATTTTTAGCAAAGTGGTTTTTCCACACCCATTGGGACCTATTAAACCTACCTTAGCTCCATTTTCCAGATGAAACTGAGCATCTTTAAAGATAACTTTTTCCCCAAAGCTCTTGTTGAGCTCTTTTCCTTCGATGATAACTTTGCTATATATTTTCTGAACATCCCCAATGTCTAACTTGATTTTTTCGATTTTTGGGGGTTTCTCCTTAACTTCCAGATGCTGAATTCTTGCCTCCACATTCTTAATAGCACGATCCAAATTAGCTTTTGCTTTTTGATTGCCCATCTTGTGGAGTCTAGCCTCAGAGTTACCCATCCTTCGGGGAGTCTTTCGCATTGATTTTACTTTTTCCCGAGTAGATATTATGACCCTTTCTAGTCTCTTCTTTTCCTTAACATATTGCTCATATTCAAATTGAGCCAGCTCTCGCTCCTCAGTCTTTTGCTTAATATATTCACTGTAGTTGCCGGAATAGGTTTTGATTTTCCCTTCTTCTATTTCGATAATTTTGGTACACAGACTATCCAGCAAATCTCGATCGTGAGAGATCAGGACTAAGGCCCCAGAAAATTCGGCAAAGGAGTTTTCCACTAATTGAATCCCTTCTATATCCATATTACTAGTGGGTTCATCAGCGAAAATAATAGCATTATTTTGACTTAGGCTGGCCGCCAGCTTAAAGCGGGTTTTTTCTCCTCCGCTCATACTCTCCCGATAGGTTTGGGGAACTTTAAATTTTGAAGCCATTTCTTGCTGAATTGTTTCTTCCTCAGGGGACTCTAGTTGGGAGATGTAGGAGCATTTCCCATAAAGTTTTACCCATCCTTCATCAGGCTCTATTCTTTGGCTTAAAAGATTCAATAGAGTTGTTTTTCCTGCCCCATTTACTCCCACAATACCAATGCGATCTTGATCATATATGCAGAGATTTTCAATATCTAAAATAAGGCGATCTCCATATGATTTTTTTAGATTTCTACATTCTACTAACAAAATAAAAACCCCTCCTAAATCTACCGGAGAGGATAGTATCCTTGCAGACCTTAACCATACCAAAAGAACTATATCTTCTATTGCCCATGGCCTTAGGCCAAAAAGTATAGTACTCTCTCAGGCAACAGAATCTACAGCAAAGTATAGTTATCGAAAGCTATCTGCAGAAGCCAATACTATCCACTCACAGGTAAAAATGCATGATTGCTAAGCCGTTTCCCAACGACTTACTCAAAACTACATTTTCCCAGTTAAGTGAATTAATTGTACATCTTCTGCAGATACCTTACCTTTCTTAAATCTTCCCTAAGGCTCTTAATTAGGCTTTTCACTAGCCTATAGCCTACTGACTACAATTATAAAAGTAATCAACTTTTATGTCAAATTCCTATGCACAATATTTCCAGAATAGGGCAGCAGGGAAGGATGCATATTTCTCCCTGGAAAAGTGAATTCTAGTATTACTTCACAAAGCTACAGGGAAAAAAGACGGGTTCCCTTCGCCGGGCTGTCCTTTTAAAAAGGAAAAAAAGATTTTCCGGTGGACAATGGAAAAAAATGAATAATTAAATATGGGCAGATATATACTAACATTGAAAAGTTAGCCAAAGGTTAATCAGGCAAAAGGAGGGATAACGGAGTTATGAAGGCTACAGGTATTGTCAGACGCATAGATGACCTGGGCAGAGTGGTAATCCCCAAAGAGATACGCAGAACCTTAAGGATACGGGAAGGGGATCCTTTAGAGATTTTTGTGGATCGAGAAGGGGAAGTTATTCTGAAGAAGTATTCCCCCATTGGCGAACTGGGTGATTTTGCCAAGGAATATGCCGATTCTTTATATGAGGCAATTGGTCATATAGCATGCATTGCTGATCGCGACACCATCATTGCGGTGGCCGGTGCGCCCAAAAAGGAATTCTTGAATAAGCCCATCGGCGCCGCCGTGGAAAAAGTGATGGACGAAAGAAAGCCCGTATTGATCAGCAATCCTGGGAATCATAGTCTTTGCAAAGGCTGTATACCTTATGAGGATAACGAGGAATGTAAATTTTCCGCAGAGGTTATCGCCCCCATTATTGCCGAAGGGGATCCGATTGGAGCAGTCATTTTATGTACGAAAGATCCCAACGTGACCATGGGGGAAATGGAGGTGAAATTGGCGGAGACGGCGGCCGGATTTTTGGCCAAGCAAATGGAGCAATAGCGGTATCAAGGCGCAGGAAAAGCGCCTTTTTTTATTAATACTACTCCTAATTTCTTCCCGGCAGGTATATTATTATTAAAAGGAGAGGGGACAAGGAAAGCAGGTGAAGGCGTGGCCGGGAGCGGTTATTTTCGGGGTGCGGCTATTTTGGCTGCTGCGGGCTTTATCAGTAAACTGTTAGGTGCCCTTTACCGGATACCTTTAGCCAGATTGCTGGGGGGAGAGGGTATGGGGCTTTATCAGATGGCTTACCCCATTTATACGGTGGTTCTTTCTTTATCAACGGCGGGTATTCCGGTGGCTATCTCCATCCTGGTGGCGGAAAGATTAGCCCTAGGGGATGTGGGCGGTGCTAAAAGGATATTTCGTGTGGCCTTGTTTCTCATGGCCGGGACCGGTGCGGTTTTTTCTTTTCTGGTGATGAATAACGCCCATTTCCTGGCGGAAAGGGTTCTGCGGGAACCCCGGGCTTATTATGCCATAGCCGCCATCAGTCCAGCCATTTTTTTTGCTTCCGTGGTCTCGGTGCTGCGAGGGTATTTTCAAGGTTTTCAACAGATGAAACCCACCGCCCTTTCCCAGCTGGTTGAGCAGTTGGTACGGGTGGCTACCGTCCTTTTTCTGTCCTGGTGGTTGTTGCCCGCCGGCATTGAGTGGTCGGCGGCAGGGGCGGCTTTCGGCGCGGTTACCGGCGGCCTGGCTGCCTTGCTGGTTTTGGCTTTGATTTACAAGCGTTTTCGGTCCAGCACCAGGATGCTCCGGAAAGGAGCAGCTTCCCCCTCCGGATCCACTCTCAGCTTGATGGGACGCATGCTGGTCATCGCCTTGCCTTTGTCGTTGGGCGGCATGGTTATGTCCCTGATGCAGGCTGCCGATGCGGTGATTGTGCCTTTAAGGCTGCAGTTGGCCGGGTATTCAGCCGCCCGGTCGGTGGAGCTATTTGGACAGCTGACGGGGATGGCGGGAACCCTGCTCAACTTGCCGGCCATTGTGACCATGTCCATCGCCACCAGCCTGATCCCGGCTGTCTCGAAGGCAGCTTCTTTAAGGAAACTGGGAATGGTGCGCAGCCATTTGCGGACTTCCCTCCGGGCAACCTTGCTTTTCGTCTTGCCTGCCGCCTGCGGTCTTTGGATATTGGCCTCCCCCATTGGGCTCCTCCTCTATGACCTGGAGGAGGTGGGCCAGCCCTTGAGCGTCCTGGCCCCTGGGGTGATATTCCTTGGCTTGTACCAGGTTTCCTCGGGTTCTTTGCAGGGACTGGGGAAGCCTTACATCCCGGCCGGCAATTTTTTGGCAGGGGTGATGTTAAAAATATTTTTGACTTACAAATTGGCGGCCCTGCCATCCCTGGGAGTGCAGGGAGCGGCCCTGGCCACCGTGGCCGGATTTGCCTTGGCTTTTTTCCTGAACTACCGTTCTTTGGTGAAGTTAACGGGGCTTTCCCTGCCCTGGCAGAGAAATTTGCTTAAGCCCGGAGCGGCTGCCCTTTTCATGTCAGTTGTTGTATACTGGTTTTATCACCAGTCTTTAGTCTATATGAGTTCCAACCGGGCTACCCTGGCCGCCGTCTTCATTGGCATTTTGGTTTACGGCTTTGCCCTTGTTTTTCTGGGAGCGGTACAAGAAACGGACCTGAGGTATGTACCAAAAGCGGGTCCATGGCTGGCCCGGTTCCTGAAAAAAATGCATTTGCTCAAATAAGTCTTGAGATTCTTGCTCGCTTGAAGGAAAGGATGGGATAAGATCATGGCCGGGAAAATTACGGTGGCCGGCTTGGGACCCGGCGGTTTGGATCTGCTGCCCCTGGGAACTTACCGGCGTTTACAGGCCGGCTTGCGGGTGCTGCTCAGGACCAAGAAGCACCCGGCAGCAGAAGAACTGATGGCCCAGGGTTTGGTGTGGGGTAGCTTTGATTATCTGTATGAGGAAAAGGAGGATTTCAGGGAAGTTTATCAGGGGATTGTGGACAAGCTCCTTTCCTTGGCTGCGGAAGGAAAAGAAGAAATAATCTATGGAGTGCCGGGACATCCTTTGATCTTGGAGACCTCAGTTTCCCTTCTTTTGGAGCAGGCTCCTCAAAAGGGGGTGGAAGTGGAGATTCTGCCGGCGATGAGCTTTCTGGATGCGATTCTGCTTTCTTTAAAGGGAGATGCCCCTCAGGAAGTACTGCTTTTGGATGGGCTGGAACTGGACCGGTCTTTACTGCAAATGGGAAAAGGGATGTTCATCGCCCAGGTCTATAACCGGAGAATAGCCTCGGAGGTCAAATTGACCTTGATGGACTTTTATCCTGATGATTATACCATTACCATTATCCGGGCTGCCGGTGTGCCTGGCCGGGAGAAAGTGGTTCGGCTTCCCCTCTACCAATTGGACCGGTTGGATTGGTTGGATCATTTGACAACCGTCTACTTACCTCCCCGGACGGAGAAGTCGGGTGTTTCCAGCTACCCCTTGGACGATTTGGTGCAAGTGATGGCCACCCTCAGAAGCGGGGAAGGCTGTCCCTGGGACCGGGAGCAGACTCATGAAAGCTTAAAACGCTATTTGATTGAGGAAACTTATGAAGTACTGGAAGCCATTGAGCTAAAAGACATGCATAAATTGTGCGAGGAATTGGGAGACTTACTATTACAAATCGTTTTTCATGGGCAAATCGCAGCGGAAAATGGTTATTTTGATCTGAACGATGTTATTCGCTTGATTGTGGAGAAGATGATCAGGAGGCATCCCCATGTTTTTGCCGATGTGAAAGTGGACAGCGCCGAGGAAGTGCTCTGCAATTGGGAAGAAATCAAGGCTGAGGAAAAAAGGTCCCATGGGGATTTTTCCAGCCTGATGGACGTGCCCAGAGGTTTGCCTGCTCTTTTGCGGGCGGAAAAAGTGCAGGCCAGGGCTTCTCGGGTGGGATTTGATTGGCCGGAGGTGAATGGTGCCTGGGAAAAAGCAATGGAGGAGTTGGAAGAGCTGAGACAGGTCATGGCAGAGGGGGGGAGAGAGGAAGTCAAAGAGGAATATGGCGATCTCTTGTTTGCCCTGGTCAATGTTTCCCGTTTTCTCCAGATTGATCCTGAAGACTCCCTTTCGGCAAGTGTCGACAAGTTTATCCAAAGGTTTCGCTACTTGGAAAAATATGCCGCTAAAACGGGAAAGACTTTGCAGAGCATGAGTTTGGAAGAAATGGATAGAATCTGGGAAAAAGCAAAAAGAGCTTAATCAAATGGGAAAATTTTCTTCAAAAGTGTCTTTTGTGGCAGGAGTTTCAAGCTGTTTAGCGAATTAGCTATAAACATGCATTTATTTTAATTTCGTGAGGAGGGGTAGATGTTGAATAAGACAGAGTTGGTCAATGCTGTTGCTGAAAAAACCGAACTAACGAAGAAAGATGCCGAAAAAGCTCTAAATGCCGTATTTGCCAGTATCGAAGAGGCGCTAGCTAATGGGGAGAAAGTTCAGATTGTTGGATTTGGTACCTTTGAGGTGCGGGAAAGAGCGGCAAGAATGGGGAGGAATCCCAAGACCGGAGAAGAAATCAGCATTCCCGCCACGCTGGTTCCGGCTTTCAAACCTGGGAAAACTTTGAAAGAGGTCGTCAGTAAAAGTTGACAGTTCCGTTAAAGGTCTAGTTATAACATACTAAAAATCAGGTTCCATGAACCTGATTTTTGTTCTCACCGGAGGTTGAAAATGAGATTAGATAAGTTTTTAAAGATTTCCCGCCTGATCAAACGCCGGTCCGTAGCCAAGGAAGTGTGCGATGCGGGCAAGGTGATGGTTAACGGGCGAGAGGCCAAGGCGGCGACTCCTGTGAAAGAAGGAGATGTGTTGGTCCTGCGCCTGGGGGCAAGGGAATTGCAGGTGCGGGTGCTGAAAACACCGGGGACGGCTCGGGTGGAGGAAGCGTCCAGCCTTTATGAGGTGATGGGGGGAAATAGTTAGTTTCTTTTCCTGCCTGGCACACATAAACTCATTCCTTTCCGTGAAAACTAAAATTGATTAAGGAAAGAAGGATGGAGGGATGAAAGTGCCAGGGGTTTCCGGGAAAAGAATCTTTTTTTATGCGGTTCTCCTTATTATATTTGGCATCTTTACTGTTTGTAGCGGCTGCCGGCAAGCGGCTAAAAAGCCGATTTCCCAGTCAGAACCCACCATCAGCCTGTATATCAACGAGACTGGCGAAACCAAAAAGATCAAAATGGAGGAGTACTTAGAGGGTGTGGTGGCGGCGGAGATGGATCCTTCCTGGCCGGAAGAAGCGCTGGCAGCTCAGGCTATCTTGGCCAGGACTTTTACCTTGAAAAAAATCCAGGAGGGTGGGGTGAAGGCCAGGGGTACGGATGCTTCCACCAGTGTGGAGGAATTTCAGGCATATGACCCCAGCCGTATCCAGCAGCGGGTGAAAAAGGCCGTGCAGCGCACCAGGGGAGAAGTGGTCACTTACCGGGGAAAGTTGATTAACGGCTGGTTTCATGCCGACGGAGGCGGCCGAACGGCGGCTTCCGCGGCGGAAGGCTTGGACTACAGAAAAGAAGAGACCCCTTATATCCGGAGCGTGGAAGATCCGGGAGCGAGAATCACCTTGCCGGAAAATCGCAGCTGGACGGTTAGTTTTCCTCTCCCGCAAGTCAGGGAAGCGGTGCAAAAGGTAGCCGGTCAGGATCCGGGCCAGATTAGCCAAGTTGAGATTTTGGAAAGGGGCCCTTCCGGCAGGGCCACAAAAATCCGCGTGGGTGCGGTAACCCTGAGTGCCCCGGCTTTACGGTTGGCTCTGGGCAGTGACAAAATGCGCTCGACTTTCCTGGAAAGCTTGACCATCAAAGACGGTTCCTTGATCATGAAGGGAAAAGGTTACGGCCATGGTGTGGGTATGAGCCAGTGGGGTGCCAGGGCCTTGGCGGAAGAAGGGAAAAAGGCGGAAGAAATTATCCGTTATTTTTTCCAAGGAGTGCAAATAGAAAAAAGGTGGCGTTAAGCAAAGGCCCCTGTTTTGTATTCGTATACGAAACAGGGGCTTTCCTTTGCCGGAAAAGATTCATTTTTTTTTATGCCCCCGCATAGTATTTGGCAAAAGGACCTCCGGCACTGCCGGCAGGCTATTCTGGAGGGGGACGGTGCATGGAAGGGATTCGCCAACATCAAATAAATTTGCGCAACCGGGCGGAGTTTGCCGCCAGCGGGGTGAACCATGTGGATAACTATGATGACAAAATGGTAACGGTAGAAACGGAAATGGGTACCCTGATCATCAAGGGTGAGGGCCTGAATATCAGCAATCTCAATCTTAATGAAGGAGTTTTGGAAATCAGCGGGCGGGTTGATCAGCTGATTTACGCAGAGAGTCAGGGGAAAAAGGCCCGGGGGATGCTGCAAAAGATTTTCAAGTAGGGGCGGTGACTGGCTTGGTACCGGTTTTGCAGCAGCTCCAAGTCTTTTTGCAGACTATTCTCATCGGGATAGTAGTTGGCATGGTGATTGATCTCTACCGCACTGTACGCCGGCAGGGCCGCCCCGGGCCTTGGATCACCGTGGCCGGTGATCTTTTCCTTTGGATTTTCCTGGCCATCCTGGTTTTTTTTCTTGTTGCTTCCGGTCAATTGGGGTCAGGTGCGGGCCTTTATCTTCCTCGGTATGATCCTGGGTCTCTCGGTATATTTTCACTTTTTCAGTTCCTTGTTTTTGCGCTTCTCCTTTCAATTCTTTAATTGCTGCCGTATTTCAGCCAAATTTCTCCTGTCTGTAGTCCTTTTTCCATTCCGGCTTGTTCAGAGAATCATGGTTTTTCCCCTGGGTCTGATCAGCCTGGCCCTGGATTTCCTCTGGCGATTGAGCCAGGGGACGGTAAGGCGCCTGTTTTTTTGTTTACGCAAAGGGATTTCCCGTCTGGCCTTTTGCTTCCGGAGGAAAAGGCCCTGAATATTTTCCTTGGAGGGAGAAGGAGTTTTTCTTTTTATGCAGAATTGTTTAGTACAAAATTTGTCCTAAAATTGTCCACAATTTGTGGATAATATGTGGATAGCTATTTTCAAGGGCAAGCCCCCGGGGAGTGGACCAAAAAAATGAAAATGGAAATCCGCGGGATGGAAAAGCTGAGTTTCCGGGAGCGGCAGGTGGTAGCCCTGAAAGAAACAGGTAAGACTAACGAACAAATTGCCAGGCAGCTTGGTTTAAGTCCCAGCACAGTGGCAACTCTCTTCAATCGGGCCCGGACCAAGGGTTATGAAGTGGTGCTGATCATACCTGGACAAGCCTTGGGCTTGTATACAAGTGCCGGGGAGGAAGAGGAGGCTGAATAATGTACTCCTGGACGCAAAAGCCGATGCCGGCGGAAAATTTGGAAGGAAAAATTAATAACCGCAAGAAGAAGAAAAAAAAGCTTCGTTTGCGCCGCCGCCTGATCCCGGTTTTTCTGCTGTTGCTTTTGGCCTACATGGTGTTTGTTTTCCTAGGACTTCGGTTACAATTGCACAGCATCAATGAGGAAATAGCGGTGCTGGAGAAAAGAAAAATTTCGCTGGAACAGGAGTACCAGTCCTTGCTGGCCCAAAAAGAAATGATGAGCAGTCCCGCCTATGTGGAAAAAAGGGCCAGGGAAGCCTTGGGATTGATCAAGCCGGGAGAAAAAATACTATTACCGGCTAAACCGGGAGAGGTTCTGCCCCTGGTGCAGGAGGGTAGAGAGGAGATTGCCGACTGAAGGGGAAAATTTGATCAGTTTTTTAAGAAATTTACGGCAGCATTGTTAATTTGTGTTCTGGGGGAACCGGTTCCGGTCTTCAAACAGCTCTGTTGACAGCTTTATAGGCATTGGCTATAATAAAGCTACGTATTTCAAGTTAGGGGGAATCTTTTGAGCATGTCGATTGAAGTAGGCAGCATTGTTGAAGGGGTGGTCACAGGGATTACCAAATTCGGCGCTTTTGTTGAGCTGCCTGGTGGTGTGACCGGCCTGGTGCACATTTCCGAAGTAGCCGATGCCTACGTGAAGGATGTTAATGACTATTTGAAAGAGAACGAGCAGGTGAAGGTAAAAGTCATCAATATTGATGACAAGGGAAAAATCGGCCTATCAATCAAGCAGACCCTGCCCGGCTACGAATTGAGAAATCGCAGCCGACAGCAGGGGCGGGCAAACGAGTCCTTTGAGGATAAGCTTCTGAAGTTCATGAAAGACAGCGACGAGAAGCTGCAGAACTTGCGCCGCCATACCGATGCAAAGAGAGGTGGGCGAGGAGCAAGCCGTTATTGATCATAAAGCGCTCTCAAAAGAGGGCGCTTTCCTAGTTTAGGCGAGAAAGTGCGGGGCTGAGGTGAAGAAAGATGTTGAGAGCCGCTATTGATCTTGGTACTAATTCCGTCAGGCTTTTGGTGGGCACGGTAGAAAAAAAGCGGGTGGCGGTGAAATACACAGGCCTGCAGACCTGCCGCCTGGGACAGGGCTTGCAGCCGGGGGGAGAGATCAGTCCTCAGGCTGTGGAAAGGACTTTACAAGCTCTGTCAGACTATCACCGGCTTGTACAGGATCTGGAAGTAAAACAGGTCAATATAGTAGCCACCAGCGCCCTGCGAGAAGCGAAAAATGCCGATGGGTTCTGCCGGCAGGTGGAGCGTCTTTTTGGCTGGTCCATTAAAATTATTTCCGGTGAAGAAGAAGCTTTCCTCAGCTACCTGGGTGCCACCAGCGCCGTCAAGCTACTGCCGGGGCTGATCCCGGTAGTGTTGGATATCGGCGGGGGGAGCACTGAACTGGTTTTCTCCGCTCAGGGCCGGCTGGAGGCGGCCAGTTACCCCGTGGGGGCGGTCAGGTGTACGGAAAATACTCTTTCTGACGAGGAGATCAGGTCCCTGTTAGAACCCGGTTTGCAAAAGATCGTAGAGGCCGGTCCGGTACAGCTGATCGGAGCCGGAGGCACGGTGACCAGTTTAGCCGCCGTGGCCCAGGGTCTGACAGTTTACGATCCGGAGGCGGTGCAGGGTTTTCTTCTGCCTAAGGAAGAGATACACCTGCTGCGGGAGAAACTGGCTGCCATGTCTCCGGCGGAAAGAATGCAGCTGCCGGGACTCCACCCGGGCAGGGCCGACGTGATCGTTGCCGGGGCGGCCATTCTTCAAGTGATTGTCGATGGTTTGGACTGCGAAAAGATCATGGTCAGCGATGCTGATCTTCTTCACGGCATCCTTCTCCATTATCCCGCCCTTTAGGGCTGGATTACTGTTCCTCCAAAAGCTTTTTGGTCTGTTCTTCCAAGATGCCGTTATTTTCCAGGCCGTGGAGGGTTTGAAAGTATTTCAAGGCAATTTCGGTCAATTTTCCATAACGTCCGTCGGCGGGCCCCCATAAAAGGCCCTCTTTTTTTAGTTGAAGCTGCATGGTTACCACATCTGGACCAAAAGCGCCCGGCTTGATTTCTCTTTTTTTAAAACCGGGGACAGGCAGGCTTTGCCCCTTCACAATCACCGGGGTGCCGATTTTTACCCAAGGGTAGATTTCTTCCACATCCCGATTAAACATGCGGAAACAGCCGTGGGAAGCAGAACGGCCGATGGACCATGGTTTGTTGGTGCCGTGAATACCGTATATGCCCCAGGGTACGTTCAGACCCAGCCAGCGAGTGCCAAAACCTCCGCCCCAGGCAAGGCTTTTCTGAATGATTTTCCACTCCCCTACGGGAGAAGGGGAACTGGGTTTTCCGATTGCCACAGGATATTCTTTAAAGACTCGGCCGTTCTCCACAATGGCAAGAGTTCTTTTGTCAATGTCGATGACTATTTTCAGTTCTCCCCGGGGAGGCTGAATTGGTTTTGCGGCAGCAGTTTTGTCGGTTCCCCTGGCCAGAGCACGCCAGGTGTTGTTATCCACCTTGCCGCTGGGTGTTAAGCCCACATCCCCTTGCAGTTTTTTGACCGCCTTTTCAGTGGCGGAGTCGAATTTGCCGTCTACCGGTCCAGGGTTATAGCCCAACTCCCAGAGCCGTTCTTCCAATTCAAAAATCTCGCAGCTGATCATGGGCGGCTGGGTATAATAGATAATTTTATTGTCTCCCGTGCAGCCCAACCGGTGGGGAAAGGGGTCAGTAGATGCAGGCAGGGGCCGGCCGGGAATAAAGAGCAAAACAAAGGCTGCCAGCAAAATAAATTTTTTCCGGGTATTCATCCATGGTCCACCCCCAAAGAATGGAATTGTCCTTTTTAGGCTTTCAAATTGAGAATAAAGTTATTCCTCTTTCCTTGGGCAGGGACCTGGAAATAAACATAATTCATGGGAAACTGAAATCGGGGAATAATAAGTTTGTTTATTATCCGTACAAAGGAGTTTGAAAAATGTCTTTAAGCATAAAAATGGCGGCCCTGCTTATGGCTTTGCTTTCTGGGACGGCTATGGCCGTTCAGGGCACAATTAATGCAGCCTTCGCCAAAATCATCGGGCTTTTGGAAGCCACTTTGGTAGTGCATCTCACGGCAACCTTGGGGGTAGCTGTGCTGGTTTTCAGTCTCAGATGGGGAAACAGCGGATTTGCCAAAATCGGAGAAGCGCCGTGGTATCTTTACCTGGGCGGCCTTCTGGGAGTGGCTATTACTTACCTGGTAGTAGCCAGTATTCCCAGGGTGGGGGTGGCAGCGGCCACAACCGCCATTATTGTGGGGCAGGTGGGCATGGCCTGTTTGGCCGACCACCTGGGACTGTTCGGGATGGACCAATACCCTTTCACCTGGTATCGTTTGGCCGGCTTGGTCCTCTTGGCTGCAGGAGCCGGATTGATGCTGAATAAGATTTAAAGGGGTAAGTTGTAAAATTAATTGCCGCATTTAATAAAAAATAGAGACTCAAGGCTAAACCTCTGATATGTTTAAGGTAACTACGCTTAAAAACATAAAGGAGGCAAAGCACATGAGTCAACTCAATTGTACCACGACTTCCCGCCGCTTTAAACACATCACTGTAAAAGAACGCTATCAGATTGAAATTCTTCTAAAGGAGAAGAAGTCACCCAGCGAGATAGCAAAGCTGTTAGGCAAGCATAAGCGAACCATCGAACGTGAGATTGCCCGTGGAACTGTCAGGATGCTGAGAAGCGACCTGGTTTATGTTGATAGATACTGTGCAGATACAGCAGAGCGAATATACCGGGAGAGAGCTGCTAATAAGGGAGCATGCTTAAAGATCGGTCATGACCATGGACTAGCCGATTACATTGAAAAAAAGATTATCAAAGAGGGATATACCCCTGACGCAGTCATTGGCGAAATCCGGGCAAAAGGCTTAAAATTTAAGACTAGTATATGCACAAAAACGCTCTATAACTATATCGACAAAGAAGTATTTGCAAATATAACAAATAAAAACCTTCCAGTAAAACGAGTACCTAAAAAAAATCGCCATAAGAGGGTACGAGTTGCCCACAACAATCTAAAAGGCAGAAGCATTGAAGAAAGACCTGCGGCAGCTAATACTCGTGAAGAAGCCGGCCATTGGGAGATGGATTGTGTTGTAAGCGGCAAAGGGAAAGGCAAAGCCGCACTCTTAGTTCTAACAGAACGCAAGTTTAGAAAAGAGATTATCCGAAAGATGCCGGAAAAGACACAGAAATCAGTGAAGAAAACGCTGGATAGGCTTGAAAGAGAGTACGGAGCACGCTTTTCAGAAGTGTTCAAAACCATTACGGTAGATAACGGAAGCGAGTTTCTTAATAGTGTAGAATTAGAGAGTTCAATCAGAAAGCCGGGCACTCATCGGACTAAAATCTATTATGCTCACCCATTCAGCGCATGGGAACGTGGGTCCAATGAAAATGCTAATAAGCTAATACGTCGGTTTATTCCAAAGGGCACAGATATCAGCAAGCTTAAACAGAAAGATATTAGGCGAATTGAGAACTGGATGAATAATTACCCAAGAAAAATTCATGGATATAAATCTGCCAATGAGATGGCAAAGATGGCAGTATAATCAGAGGATGCCAAAATATGGGTGGCAATTAAACTTGCAATTCCCCCAACAACATTTAAAGGGCAAATGGTATTGACTTTTCCAGGTGGATAAGGCATAATCTATAAGTGCGAAAGCCAATAGTTGTCCCGATCATGATCATGGCGGTGTAGCTCAGCTGGTTAGAGCATACGGTTCATACCCGTAGTGTCGTAGGTTCGAATCCCTACCACCGCTACCATTTTTTTGCCCAAAAACAGGCACAAATCATATCTTGACAACCGATTGAGTATGTAATTAAGAGGAAAGTCCGCATCAGATTTGGCAGCAAGAGGGCATAAATGATCTTGACAACAGTTCATGGCTCATGCTAAAATCACAACTGTTGCGGTCTTGGTCTTTGAAAACTGGACAGTGGTAAATAAGCGCTTGATGTAGGCTTCAAGGAGCCAAAATCAAACCCGTACAGAGAGCGTTCTTGTGATGAAAGGACGCAAGCAGTATAAATTTTACGGAGAGTTTGATCCTGGCTCAGGACGAACGCTGGCGGCGTGCCTAACACATGCAAGTCGAACGGTTCAGTGTTCAGTCATCAGTTTAACTGACGACCGACATCTGAGCAGTGGCGGACGGGTGAGTAACGCGTGAACAACCTACCCTTAAGCCCGGGATAACTTCGGGAAACCGGAGCTAATACCGGATGAACTTAATCTGGGGCATCTTGGATTAAGGAAAGGAGTATAAAACTCCGTTTAAGGATGGGTTCGCGTCCCATTAGCTAGTTGGTGAGGTAACGGCTCACCAAGGCGACGATGGGTAGCCGGCCTGAGAGGGTGGTCGGCCACACTGGGACTGAGACACGGCCCAGACTCCTACGGGAGGCAGCAGTGGGGAATATTGCGCAATGGGCGAAAGCCTGACGCAGCAACGCCGCGTGAGCGATGAAGGCCTTCGGGTTGTAAAGCTCTGTCATTAGGGACGAAGTCTTGGATGCGAATAGTGTCCAAGGTGACGGTACTTAAGGAGGAAGCCCCGGCTAACTACGTGCCAGCAGCCGCGGTAAAACGTAGGGGGCGAGCGTTGTCCGGAATTACTGGGCGTAAAGGGCGTGTAGGCGGCCCTGCAAGTCAGATGTGAAAGACCCCGGCTTAACCGGGGAGGTGCATTTGAAACTGTGGGGCTTGAGGGCAGGAGAGGAGAGCGGAATTCCCGGTGTAGCGGTGAAATGCGTAGATATCGGGAGGAACACCAGTGGCGAAGGCGGCTCTCTGGACTGGCCCTGACGCTGAGGCGCGAAAGCGTGGGGATCAAACAGGATTAGATACCCTGGTAGTCCACGCCGTAAACGATGGGTACTAGGTGTTGGGGGTATCGACCCCCCCAGTGCCGCAGTTAACACAATAAGTACCCCGCCTGGGGAGTACGGCCGCAAGGCTGAAACTCAAAGGAATTGACGGGGGCCCGCACAAGCGGTGGAGCATGTGGTTTAATTCGACGCAACGCGAAGAACCTTACCGGGGTTTGACATCCTGCGAACCCCTTGGAAACAAGGGGGTGCCCTTCGGGGAGCGCAGAGACAGGTGGTGCATGGTTGTCGTCAGCTCGTGTCGTGAGATGTTGGGTTAAGTCCCGCAACGAGCGCAACCCCTACCTTTAGTTGCCAGCAGGTAAAGCTGGGCACTCTAAAGGGACTGCCGGTGACAAACCGGAGGAAGGTGGGGATGACGTCAAATCATCATGCCCCTTATATCCCGGGCTACACACGTGCTACAATGGCCTGTACAGAGGGGTGCGAAGGGGTGACCCGGAGCCAATCCCACAAAGCAGGTCTCAGTTCGGATTGCAGGCTGCAACTCGCCTGCATGAAGTCGGAATCGCTAGTAATCGCGGATCAGCATGCCGCGGTGAATACGTTCCCGGGCCTTGTACACACCGCCCGTCACACCACGAAAGCTGGCAACACCCGAAGCCGGTGCCTTAACCTGCAAAGGAGAGAGCCGTCGAAGGTGGGGCTGGTGATTGGGGTGAAGTCGTAACAAGGTAGCCGTATCGGAAGGTGCGGCTGGATCACCTCCTTTCTAAGGAGACCACTAGATACCCCGGAACCTGCTTCCTGAGGTCTATGCCCAGGTCGGTCGTCTGGACTACCACTGTTTAGTTTTCAGGGACTTGTGCCCTGATATGGGGCTTGTAGCTCAGCAGGTGAGAGCGCACGCCTGATAGCGTGAGGTCGGTGGTTCGATCCACCCAGGCCCACCATACAAGAAGCAAGAAGCAAGAGTAGGAAGCGTGACAATTGCAGCAATTCACCTTGCTTCGCTCCCTTGCCCTAAAGTGGGGGTGTAGCTCAGCTGGGAGAGCACCTGCTTTGCACGCAGGGGGTCAGCGGTTCGAATCCGCTCATCTCCACCACTAATAATAGAGTTGTTCTTTGAAAAGTGCATAGTGAGGAAGAAGAAAGAAACCACCTACTAGAGTGTAATGGTCAAGCTAGTAAGAGCGTACGGTGGATGCCTTGGCGCTAAGAGGCGAAGAAGGGCGTGGTAAGCTGCGATAAGCTTCGGGGAGCCGCAAGCAGGCTTAGATCCGGAGATACCCGAATGGGGGAACCCGCCTGGAGTAATATCCAGGCACCCTGTACTGAACACATAGGTACAGGGGGTGAACCGGGAGAACTGAAACATCTTAGTACCCCGAGGAAAAGAAAGAAAACTCGATTCCCCAAGTAGCGGCGAGCGAACCGGGAAGAGCCCAAACCTTATGCATGTTAAAGGCTACAACCGTTGTGCATAAGGGGTAGCGGGGCTTCCGGGAGTAGTTGTAGCTACTCCACAGAGGGCGAGGTGTAGGAGAACAGGACTGGAAAGTCCGGCCATAGAGAGTAATAGCCTCGTATTCGAAACGCCTTTAAAACTCTGGGAAGGACCCCAAGTACCGCGGGACACGTGGAATCCCGTGGGAATCAGGGAGGACCACCTCCTAAGGCTAAATACTCCTTAGCGACCGATAGTGAACTAGTACCGTGAGGGAAAGGTGAAAAGCACCCCGGGAGGGGAGTGAAATAGAACCTGAAACCGTATGCTTACAAGCAGTCAGAGGGCGTTAAAGCCTGATGGCGTACTTTTTGTAGAACGGGCCGGCGAGTTACGTTAACGAGCGAGGTTAAGGGGCAGACCCGGAGCCGTAGCGAAAGCGAGTCTTAATAGGGCGTATAGTTTGTTGACGTAGACCCGAAACCGGGTGATCTACCCATGGGCAGGGTGAAGCGAGATTAAACTCTCGTGGAGGCCCGAACCGACCGACGTTGAAAAGTCGGCGGATGACCTGTGGGTAGGGGTGAAATGCCAATCGAACCCGGAGATAGCTGGTTCTCCCCGAAATAGCTTTAGGGCTAGCCTCAAGGGATAAGTTACGGAGGTAGAGCACTGATAAGGCTAGGGGCCTTACCAGGTTACCGAACCTTTTCAAACTCCGAATGCCGTAAATATGCACCTTGGGAGTCAGACTGCGGGTGCAAAGATTCGTAGTCGAGAGGGAAACAGCCCAGACCAACAGCTAAGGTCCCCAAGTCGGGCTAAGTGGAGAAGGATGTAGAGTTGCCCAAACAACCAGGATGTTGGCTTAGAAGCAGCCATCATTGAAAGAGTGCGTAATAGCTCACTGGTCGAGTGACTCTGCGCCGAAAATTTAGCGGGGCTCAAGCCCGACACCGAAGCTTTGGATTCAAGAAGCAAGAAGCCAGAGGCAGGAAGCAGGAGGTAAAGAAGTGATCAAAGGCTATAAAGACCTGGAAGTATATAAAAGGTCTTATAACTAGCTTTAAAAATACACCAACTTACCTTAAATTTCCTGAGATAGAAAGGCATGAATTAGGCAGCCAGTTAAGAAGAGCTACCAAATCAATTCCCTAAATATAGGGGAAGGTATGGGAAAAAGAATTCGGCCAATGAATTCAAGCGATTTTTAGTAATGGCAATAGGTTCATGCGATGAAGTCAAGATACTGTTGAATTTGCCAGAGACCTAGGCTATATATCACAAAATACCTATAAAGGATTAAAGACGAGTACGAACAACTAGGTAAAATGTTATATAGACTACATCAGAAATGGCAAAAGCAATAGTCTGCATCTTGCTTCTGGCTTCCTGCTTCTTGAATGGTAGGGGAGCGTACCTTACGCAGCGAAGCTGTACTGTAAAGAGCAGTGGAGCGTAAGGCAGTGAGAATGCCGGCATAAGTAAGCGAGAAGGCAGGTGAGAATCCTGCCCGCCGTAAACCCAAGGGTTCCTGGGGAAGGCTCGTCCACCCAGGGTAAGTCGGGACCTAAGCCGAGGCGAAGAGCGTAGGCGATGGACAATCGGTTGAAATTCCGATACCACCTGACAGCCGTTAAAAGGATGGGGTGACGCAGGAGGGTAGACACAGCGCACCGTTGGTCGTGTGCGTCCAAGCCAGTAGGGAGTGAGGCAGGCAAATCCGTCTCACACATATCCTGAGAGGTGACGGGGAGCGAAATTAAGTAGCGAACTGGTTGATCCCAAACTGCCAAGAAAAGCCTCTAACGAGGAAGTCAGGTGCCCGTACCGTAAACCGACACAGGTAGGTGGGGAGAGAATCCCAAGGCGCGCGAGCTAACCTTCGTTAAGGAACTCGGCAAAATGACCCCGTAACTTCGGGAGAAGGGGTACCCCGTTAGAGTGATAGTGAAAACTTACTGTTGCTTGAGGGGGTCGCAGAGAAGTGGCCCAAGCGACTGTTTACCAAAAACACAGGTGCCTGCTAAAGCGCAAGCTGAAGTATAGGTGCTGACGCCTGCCCGGTGCTGGAAGGTTAAGGGGAGATGTCAGGGCAACCCGAAGCATTGAACCGAAGCCCCAGTAAACGGCGGCCGTAACTATAACGGTCCTAAGGTAGCGAAATTCCTTGTCGGGTAAGTTCCGACCCGCACGAAAGGCGTAACGATTTGGGCGCTGTCTCAACGAAGGGCTCGGTGAAATTGTAGTACCGGTGAAGATGCCGGTTACCTGCGATAGGACAGAAAGACCCCGTGGAGCTTTACTGTAGCCTGACATTGGGTTTTGGTGTTTCATGTACAGGATAGGTGGGAGGCTTGGAACCAGTGCCGCCAGGTACTGGGGAGCCAACGGTGGGATACCACTCTTGAAACACTGAAATTCTAACCTGAGGCCGTAATCCGGTCTAGGGACAGTGTCAGGTGGGCAGTTTGACTGGGGCGGTCGCCTCCCAAAAGGTAACGGAGGCGTCCAAAGGTTCCCTCAGCGCGGATGGAAACCGCGCGTAGAGTGCAAAGGCAGAAGGGAGCTTGACTGCGAGACCGACGGGTCGAGCAGGGACGAAAGTCGGGCTTAGTGATCCGGTGGTCCCGAGTGGAAGGGCCATCGCTCAACGGATAAAAGCTACCCCGGGGATAACAGGCTTATCTCCCCCAAGAGTTCACATCGACGGGGAGGTTTGGCACCTCGATGTCGGCTCATCGCATCCTGGGGCCGAAGTAGGTCCCAAGGGTTGGGCTGTTCGCCCATTAAAGCGGTACGTGAGCTGGGTTCAGAACGTCGTGAGACAGTTCGGTCCCTATCCATCGCAGGCGTAGGAAACTTGAGAGGAGCTGCCCCTAGTACGAGAGGACCGGGGTGGACAGACCGCTGGTGTACCAGTTGTCCTGCCAAGGGCACCGCTGGGTAGCCAAGTCTGGCCGGGATAAGCGCTGAAAGCATCTAAGCGCGAAGCCCACCTCAAGATGAGGTTTCCCATGGCATAAGCCAGTAAGACCCCTGGAAGACTACCAGGTAGATAGGCCGGGAGTGTAAGGAGAGCAATCTTTTTAGCGGACCGGTACTAATCGGTCGAGGGCTTGACCTTAGATTAAGTACGAAAAATACTTGGGATCCTTAAAGGAAAGCTTCGCTATTTAGTTTTGAGAGAGTAAAAAAAAGAAGATACCCCCTTGGTGATCATAGCGGAGAGGACCCACCCGTTACCATTCCGAACACGGAAGTTAAGCTCTCCAGCGCCGATGGTACTGGGGTGCGCCCCGGGAGAGTAGGTCATTGCCAGGGGGGTGTTTTTTTTCATTTTAAATAATGTCGAAACAAAAATACCGTTTTCCCTCAGAAGGCGACAAGAATCTAGGGAGCCGTGTACTATAATTAAGTGCGGATTATTCTTGGTGGGGAAGGCGGTGTTTTGTCAGGATGAGGGAGCCTCTGGAGGTTTATCCTTACCGCCGGGTCAATCCGGAGAAAAATTCCGGATCCGGGAACAAAGAAAAAATACGGCCCGATCTGAGGGGCTTTCTTCGCCAATGGTACCAGCCGAGAGCACTGTTGTGCTTTCTTTTTTCATTTCTACTGGGACGGGCTGTTATTTTTCATGAATTGTCGCCTTTTGGCCCTGCTTTTTTCGGTGCCCTTCTTCTCCAGAGCAGGGCCTTGGCCGGTCCCTTAATTGTTTTTAGCACAGCCGGAGCAATTTCCGCTGGCAGCGTCTGGCCTCTCTGGATGCAGCTGGTCCATTATTCATTTATCGCTGTTTCCCTCCGGTATGTTTCAAGAATAGGCCGTTCCACTCCTTTTCTCTGGGGAATTATCCTAGGCTTAAGCAGTTTTCTGCCGAAAGCCTTTCTCACCGGAGTCTTTTTTCGGGCCACCTTATACGATTACCTGGTTTTGGGTCTGGAAGGGATTTTGGCCGGTGCGCTGACCCCTGTTTTTTTCTACGGGCTGCGGGGATTGAAGCAGGGGAGCCGGGTTTATTACCGGCTGAAAGAGGAGAGCATCGGCCTTTTGGTACTGATTTTGGCTCTCCTCTTGAGTTTGGATTTTCATCTGGCCCATTGGCATTTGGGAAATGTGGCCAGCCAATATCTGATTATCTTGGCGGCGGCTGCCGGCGGATCCGGTGCAGGGGCCTCTTTGGGAGCGGTAACCGGTTTGCTTCCGGGCATCTCCGACTTTAGCCGGTTCATGCTGCCGGGATGCTATGCCCTTTCAGGCATGTTAGGGGGATTTTTTCGGCACTTTGGCAAAGCAGGCGTTCTGGCGGGTTTTTTGGCTGGAAACTTGATCTCTGGTTTTTATCTGAATGATGAGCAGCTTTTCTTTGCGTTCATGAAAACAGGGGGCTTGGCCCTCGGTCTCTTCTTGCTCACTCCCTGGTCTTTAATCCAGGGGTTCAACTCCGGTCTAGAGGAAGAAAGGGCGATTTTGGCCGGAAGAGAACCTTCGGAGAGGGTGGAGGAGAAACTGGGTATTTTGGCTGAACTTTTTGGCGAACTTTCTTCCTCTTTGGACAAACCGGAAGCCAGCGAAGAAGAAAGGGAAAGGATGAAAATAGAGGAGTTATTGCATTCTTTGGTGGAAGAAGTCTGCGGAAATTGCTCTTTATATAAAATATGTTGGGAGAAGAACCTTTATCAGACTTATCAGAGTCTGCTCCGTTGGTTAGGCATTTATGCCCGGGAGGGAAATGGGGCCCGGGCACACCTGCCCCAGGAGCTGCAGAGAAAATGTAAACGGGCGAAAGAAATGGCCACGGCCCTCTCCTGTTTTTTTTCCCTGCAAAAGTCCCTGAATTTTTGGAAAAGCCAGGCGGAAAGGGAGCGGAGACTTTTGGCCGCCCAGTTGAGGGAAGCGGCGGCCATTATCAGTTTCACCGCAGACGCTTGTAAACAGCCTGGGGAGTCCATGCAGGAATTGGAGGAAGCCATTACTCTGGAGCTTTACCATCATGGGCTGCTTCCTCTTCAGGTCCGCATTCGGCAGGAAAAGGGGCGCCCCTTGGAACTTGACCTGGATTTGGAGCCTTGTGCTTTTTACCGGAAGGATTGTGGGGAAATCCTGCCTTCTTTAGCGGGTTCTCTGCTGGGGCAGTCTTTGGTTTTAAGTGGAATCAGTTGTGCCCAGTTGGAAAAAAGGGAATTCTGTTCCTTAAAACTCATCAGTTCCCCAGCCCTGCGGGCAGTCTTGGGTTGTAGTCAACGGGCCAGAGCAAGCAGTGAAGCTTGTGGGGACAGCTTTTCAGCGGTCCCTTTAAGCAGCGGTAAATTGCCGCTCATTTTGAGCGACGGCATGGGCAGCGGTTTTGAAGCTTATCGGGAAAGCAGGACTGCCGTCCGCTTGCTCCACAGGCTGCTGGCAGTGGATTTTCCCCTTCCCCTGGCTGTGCAAACGGTGAATGCCATGTTGGTGGGCAGGGACGCGGAAGATACTTTTGCCACCATTGATTTGGCCTTATTGGATTTGATTCAGGGAAGCGTGGAGTTTGTTAAAATCGGAGCCATGCCCAGCCTATTTTTCCAGGAGGGGCGTCTGAGCTTGGTGGAATCTCATACTTTGCCGGTGGGCATCGTGGAGAGTATCCAAATTGAGCCTGTCCGTTATGACTTGCGGCCGGGTTCTTTGCTGGTGATGGCTACCGACGGGGTCTGGGACGGAGGCAGGAAAGCCGGGCAGGAATCCTGGTTGGCAGCCTTTGCCCAATCTTTCTCCTATTTGGAACCACAAGAATTGGCGGACAGAATAGTAGAAAAGGCCGTGGAACTTCAGGGAGGAATAGCCAAAGACGATTTAACGGCTTTGGTGGTCCGGGTGAAGTAGCTTTTTGCCCGGGCTTTTTTATGTATATTTTTCCAGCAAATCAGCAAAGCTAGAGAAGACGAAATTGGTTGGCAGTAGCAGGAAAATAACCGTTCACAGAGAATTGGTACTTTAGATCCCATTTACGAAAATGTTTCTGGCGCTGTCCGAAAAAATCAATTGGGAGTAGACCTCTTTGTTAAAAAAAATCGAAAGGGCAATTATCAAGTATGAATTAATTCGTCCGGGTGATCAAATCTTAGTGGCAGTATCCGGAGGGCCGGACTCGGTCACATTGTTAGATCTTCTCTATAGATTGAAAGATAGCTGGGCGCTAAAGCTTTGGGTAGCCCATTTGGATCACATGTTTCGGCCTGAGGCCCGCAAAGAAGCGGAATTTGTCAAAAAGTTGGCCGGGGATTTGGGAGTACCCGTCATTATCGGCCGGAAAAACGTACCGCTTTATATGCGGGAAAAAGGGCTGTCCGCCCAGGAAGCGGCCAGGGAAGTGAGATACAAGTTTCTGCACTGGGCAGCTGCCCGGGTCGGCTGTGCGAAAATTGCCGTGGCTCATCATGCCGATGACCAGGCGGAGACTGTCATCATGAATTTCCTGCGGGGGACCGGACCGGCCGGCCTGGCAGGGATACCTCCGCAGAGAGGAAAAATCATCAGACCTCTCCTGGAGGTGACCGGGGAGGAAATTAGGCAATACTGCCGAGAGATGGGCCTAAGCTGCTGTTTGGACCCATCCAACCTGCAGACTGTTTATTTACGCAATCGCATCAGGCTGGAGCTGGTTCCCTACCTGCAAAAAATTAATCCCAATTTGGTAGAGGGACTGTCCCAGGACAGCTGCCATTTTCCGGGAAGAAGACCGCTACTTGAATGGGGAAACGGAAAAGGGACTGGCAAAACTGGCGCGCCTGGAAAAAGGTAAGCTTCTCTTGAATTTTCGGGGTTTTCAGTCATTACCCCTTGCTCTCCAGAGGCGAATGCTGCGGAAATGTTTTGTCCTGGCCGGGGGCAGCGGCCGGAATTTGGGTTTCCATCATGTGGAGGAAGGATTGGCTTGGCTTTGCGGTGACCCCCGGAGAGGAAAAAGTTTGAGATGGCCCCAGGGGATCATTTTGGGCTTTGATGGGGAAAATATCGTACTGATGAAAAAAGACCCATTCCTTCCCCGGAGCAAGAATTTTTTAGTAGCCCTTGAGCTGCCTGGCGAGACCAGGTTCCCGGGTGGAAAAATCCTTGCTCAATGGCAAAAAAGGGGCTGACTTGACCTGGAGGGATATCACCAAAGGGGATGCGGCACAGGGCCTATTTGGATGCGGCAACTGTCAAGCTGCCTCTGTTGGTTCGGAATCGCCGGCCGGGGGATCGTTTTTATCCATTGGGGTCAAAGGGAAGTAAGAAGTTGAAAGATTTTTTTATCGATTTAAAAATTCCCAGGGAAAGCCGTTCCTCGGTACCGCTGGTGACTTCGGCGGCGGGTGAAATTGTTTGGGTGGCCGGTTTGCGCTTGGATGAACGCTTTAAAATAACTCCTCGAACCAGGCAAGTGATCCTTCTTCAGTACTTCCCTGAAAAGATTCCGGAAAATGTGGTAAGTTGTAAAATTAATTGCCGCATTTAATAAAAAATAGAGACTCATGGCTAAACCTCTGATATGTTTAAGGTAACTAAGCTTAAAAACATAAAGGAGGCAAAGCACATGAGTCAACTCAATTGTACCACGACTTCCCGCCGTTTTAAACACATCACTGTAAAAGAACGCTATCAGATTGAAATTCTTCTAAAGGAGAAGAAGTCACCCAGCGAGATAGCAAAGCTGTTAGGCAAGCATAAGCGAACCATCGAACGTGAGATTGCCCGTGGAACTGTCAGGATGCTGAGAAGCGACCTGGTTTATGTTGATAGATACTGTGCAGATACAGCAGAGCGAATATACCGGGAGAGAGCTGCTAATAAGGGAGCATGCTTAAAGATCGGTCATGACCATGGACTAGCCGATTACATTGAAAAAAAGATTATCAAAGAGGGATATACCCCTGACGCAGTCATTGGCGAAATCCGGGCAAAAGGCTTAAAATTTAAGACTAGTATATGCACAAAAACGCTCTATAACTATATCGACAAAGAAGTATTTGCAAATATAACAAATAAAAACCTTCCAGTAAAACGAGTACCTAAAAAAAATCGCCATAAGAGGGTACGAGTTGCCCACAACAATCTAAAAGGCAGAAGCATTGAAGAAAGACCTGCGGCAGCTAATACTCGTGAAGAAGCCGGCCATTGGGAGATGGATTGTGTTGTAAGCGGCAAAGGGAAAGGCAAAGCCGCACTCTTAGTTCTAACAGAACGCAAGTTTAGAAAAGAGATTATCCGAAAGATGCCGGAAAAGACACAGAAATCAGTGAAGAAAACGCTGGATAGGCTTGAAAGAGAGTACGGAGCACGCTTTTCAGAAGTGTTCAAAACCATTACGGTAGATAACGGAAGCGAGTTTCTTAACAGTGTAGAATTAGAGAGTTCAATCAGAAAGCCGGGCACTCATCGGACTAAAATCTATTATGCTCACCCATTCAGCGCATGGGAACGTGGGTCCAATGAAAATGCTAATAAGCTAATACGTCGGTTTATTCCAAAGGGCACAGATATCAGCAAGCTTAAACAGAAAGATATTAGGCGAATTGAGAACTGGATGAATAATTACCCAAGAAAAATTCATGGATATAAATCTGCCAATGAGATGGCAAAGATGGCAGTATAATCAGAGGATGCCAAAATATGGGTGGCAATTAAACTTGCAATTCCCCGATTCCGGAAAATGTATAACAGAGGTTTGAAATATGGGTTTATCTATGCTAAAATCACTGTTTATGGAGTAGCTTTTATCCGGAAGACGAGAGGAGGAACCGAGGTTGAACCGGGTTTTTAAAAACATGGCAGTATATCTGCTATTAGTTCTGATAGTGGTTTCAGTACTGCGTATGGGTACACCCCCTCCTGAAGAAAAAATCGAACTGAATTATACGCAGTTTTATGAAGCTGTTGAAGAACAAAGAGTAGAAACCGCCGTTTTTATTCCAGCGGATAAAATTTATCAAGTAGAAGGCAAGCTGAAAAACGGCGATGGTTTCGTGGCCACGATCCCCGCAAAATGATGCCTTGATAGATTTTGCCAGGGATCATGGAGTTAATGTCCAAGCGGAAGGGGAGAAAGCTCCTCCTTGGTGGACCGGGCTTTTGGGAACTCTACTGCCGGTGCTGCTCCTGGTAGGGCTGATTTTTTTCATGATGCAGCAGACCCAGGGTGGCGGCAGCAAAGTGATGCAGTTCGGCAAGAGCAGGGCTCGTTTGCACACGGATGAGAAGAAAAGAGTAACCTTCGATGAATGTGGCCGGAGTGGATGAAGTCAAGGAAGAATTGGAAGAAGTGGTGGAGTTTTTAAAAAACCCACGTAAATTCAATGAGATGGGTGCAAAGATTCCCAAGGGGGTGCTCCTCTACGGTCCTCCCGGAACCGGGAAAACCTTATTGGCCAGGGCTGTAGCCGGGGAGGCAGAAGTGCCTTTTTTTAGCATCAGCGGTTCTGATTTTGTGGAAATGTTTGTGGGGGTTGGAGCTTCCCGGGTCAGGGATCTTTTTGATCAAGCGAAAAAGAATGCTCCCTGCATTGTTTTTATCGATGAGATCGATGCGGTGGGACGCCAAAGAGGCGCCGGCCTGGGCGGAGGCCATGATGAGAGGGAGCAGACTCTGAACCAGCTGCTGGTGGAAATGGACGGTTTCAGCGCCAATGAAGGTATCATCATTTTGGCCGCTACCAACAGGCCCGACATTCTGGATCCGGCTTTGCTGCGCCCAGGCCGTTTCGACCGGCAGATTACCGTTGATGTGCCCGATATCAATGGCAGGAAAGAAATCTTGAAGGTGCACATGAAGGGAAAACCCCTCAGCGAAGAGGTTGATGTAGAGGTGCTCGCCAGGCGGACTCCAGGATTTACCGGGGCGGATCTGGCCAACCTGGTCAACGAAGCGGCTCTACTGGCCGCCCGCAGAAACAAAAAGAAAATCGGGATGAGCGAATTGGAAGATTCAGTAGAAAGGGTAATTGCAGGCCCTGAAAAGAAATCTAGAGTTATCAGTGATTACGAGAAAAAACTGGTAGCTTACCACGAAGCGGGGCACGCCATTTTGGGACACTTTCTGCCCCACACCGATCCCCTGCATAAGGTATCCATTATCCCCCGGGGCAGGGCCGGAGGTTATACCCTGCTTTTGCCCAAAGAGGATAGGCGTTATATGACCAGGTCCCAGATCCTGGATCAGGTCACCATGCTGCTGGGAGGGCGGGTGGCTGAAGCCCTGGTCTTGAAAGAGATCAGCACCGGGGCCCAAAACGATTTGGAAAGGGCAACTGAGCTGGTCCGCAAGATCATTACCGAATTCGGCATGTCGGAAGAATTGGGGCCTCTTACCTTTGGCAGGAGGCAGGAGCAAGTCTTTCTGGGCCGGGATATTGCCAGGGATCGGAACTACAGTGAGGCGGTGGCTTTCTCCATCGATAAGGAAGCCCGGCGCATCATGGACGAATGCTATAATAAGGCCAAAGAGATCCTGACGGAGCATATGGATAAGCTCCATCTGGTGGCAAAAACCCTGATGGAAAAGGAAACCTTGGAAGCAGAGGAGTTCAGGGCTCTCATTGAGGGGAAAGAAGCGGAGGGAGCCCTTCCGGAAGAGAAGGAAGCGGCGGACGATTCTTCCGTCGACAGGTCCTCAAAAAGGGAAGCACCGGGTATTGGCGGGCCGGAGCCGGTATTTCGGTTTAAGAATGATAACGAAGATGAATAGGGTATGGGGAACGGAAGCCGCTGACGGGCCCTAGGCCCGCCCGGCAGCGAAGAGCAACCATTGATAAGGAGAGCTTTTATGCTGGAAAGGACTTTTGTCATGATCAAACCGGACGGAGTGCAGAGAAATCTGGTGGGAGAAATTATCCTCCGTCTGGAGAAAAAAGGTTTGAAAATCGTGGCCTTGAAATTTTTGCGCCTGACAGAAGGAATGGCCCGGGAGCACTACCGGGAGCATGTGGGCAAGCCTCTTTTTCCCCGGTCTTTTGGAGTATATCACTTCCGGACCGGTGGTGGCCATGGCCTGGGAAGGAAAGAATGCGGTGCAGGAGGTCAGAAAACTTCTGGGCGCCACCAATCCCGGGGAAGCATTGCCAGGCACCATCCGGGGGGATTTGGGGTCTGGATATTGGGCGGAATGTAATTCATGGTGCGGATTCTCCGGAAAGCGCCCGGAGAGAATTGGACCTCTATTTCCGGCCGGAAGAAATCATTGATTACAGGAAAGAAGTGGACAATTGGCTTTATGAATAGCTGTATTTCCGCCGGTTTAGGGGACGAATCAGTTCTGGCAGGCTCCCTTTGTGGGAGTCTTTTACTGTATGAAAAGCCCGCCAGACTGTCAAACTAATTTAAAGGATACTTTATTTTTAATTATAAAATAAAGTATTATTCGTCTTAAAGCAGGATTTTATCGGTTTGTAGCGAAGACATTATTGTTCGCGTGATGGGGTATCCGGAAGCTTCCACAGGATTCTAAATAATCAAATAAGGATAAGGAGTGGTGCAAATGGCTAAAATTCCAACCGACATTGAGATTGCCCAGGCAGCGAAAATGAAACCTATTGTTGACATTGCCGCAGAACTGGGTATCTCCCAGGATGACATTGACCTATATGGAAAGTATAAGGCCAAAGTCTCCTTGGACGTTTACAAACGCTTAGCCGAGAAAAAAGACGGCAAACTGATTTTAGTTACGGCGATCACCCCGACACCTGCCGGCGAAGGAAAGACCACTACCAGTGTGGGATTGGCGGACGGGTTATCCAAGCTGGGCAAGAAAGCCATGGTTTGCCTGCGGGAACCTTCTTTAGGTCCCAGTTTCGGTATCAAGGGAGGCGCAGCCGGCGGCGGTTATGCCCAGGTAGTGCCCATGGAAGATATTAACCTGCACTTTACCGGAGACATCCACGCCATCACCACGGCCCACAACCTCTTGGCTGCCCTGGTGGATAACCATCTGCACCAGGGGAATCCTTTGAATATCGATCCCCGCCAAGTGGTATTTCGCCGGGTGCTGGACTTAAACGAAAGGGCCCTGCGCAATATCGTGGTCGGCCTGGGAGGAAAGGCCAACGGTGTACCCAGGGAGAGCGGTTTTGATATTACCGTGGCCTCGGAAGTAATGGCTATTTTGTGCTTGGCCGACAGCCTGACAGACTTGAAAGAGCGTTTAAGCAGGATTGTGGTGGCTTATACTTACGATGGGAAGCCGGTAACGGCGGCAGATTTGCAGGCGCAAGGTTCCATGACCCTGCTCTTGAAAGATGCCCTCAAGCCGAACCTGGTACAGACCCTGGAAAATACTCCGGCATTTGTCCACGGCGGGCCTTTTGCCAATATTGCCCACGGCTGCAACAGCGTAATGGCCACCAGGACCGCCTTGAAGCTGGCGGACTATGTGGTCACTGAAGCAGGCTTCGGCGCAGATCTGGGGGCGGAAAAATTCTTCAATGTCAAGTGCCGCTTTGCCGGTCTGAAACCGGATGCAGTGGTAATCGTAGCTACGGTCAGGGCTTTGAAAATGCATGGCGGGGTTGCCAAAGCCGATTTGGCTGCCGAAAATGTGGAGGCACTGACTAAAGGCTTTGAGAATCTGGAGAAACATATTGAAAACGTGGGCAAGTTCGGAGTGCCGGCTGTTGTGGCCATCAATGCTTTCCCCACCGATACCCAGCGGGAATTGGACACTCTCTTTGATCTTTGCCGCAAAGCAGGTGCGGAAGTGGCCATCTCCGAAGTCTGGGCTAAGGGCGGCGAGGGAGGCAAAGAACTGGCGCAAAAGCTCCTGGACACCTTAGTCAGCAAACCGGCCGATTTCAAAGTTCTGTACGATTTGGATCTGCCCATCAAGGAAAAAATCGAAAAGATCGCTACGGAAATTTATGGAGCCGACGGTGTGGACTATGTGAACAATGTGGAGAAAGATATCGCTCGCTATGAAGAAATGGGTTACGGTAACTTGCCGGTGGTCATGGCCAAGACCCAATATTCATTGAGCGACGACCAGAATAAACTGGGACGCCCGCGTAATTTCCGAATCAGTGTGAGGGAAATGCGCCTCTCCGCGGGGGCCGGTTTTCTGGTGGCCATTACCGGCGCCATTATGACCATGCCCGGCTTGCCGAAAAAACCGGCAGCTAATTCCATTGATATTGATGAAAACGGTGTCATTACCGGTCTTTTCTAAACGGTGCCTGCCCCGGGTTTTTCCCGGGGTTCTCTTTTTCGCTGCAAGGGGTAAGTTGTAAAATTAATTGCCGCATTTAATAAAAAATAGAGACTCAAGGCTAAACCTCTGATATGTTTAAGGTAACTACGCTTAAAAACATAAAGGAGGCAAAGCACATGAGTCAACTCAATTGTACCACGACTTCCCGCCGCTTTAAACACATCACTGTAAAAGAACGCTATCAGATTGAAATTCTTCTAAAGGAGAAGAAGTCACCCAGCGAGATAGCAAAGCTGTTAGGCAAGCATAAGCGAACCATCGAACGTGAGATTGCCCGTGGAACTGTCAGGATGCTGAGAAGCGACCTGGTTTATGTTGATAGATACTGTGCAGATACAGCAGAGCGAATATACCGGGAGAGAGCTGCTAATAAGGGAGCATGCTTAAAGATCGGTCATGACCATGGACTAGCCGATTACATTGAAAAAAAGATTATCAAAGAGGGATATACCCCTGACGCAGTCATTGGCGAAATCCGGGCAAAAGGCTTAAAATTTAAGACTAGTATATGCACAAAAACGCTCTATAACTATATCGACAAAGAAGTATTTGCAAATATAACAAATAAAAACCTTCCAGTAAAACGAGTACCTAAAAAAAATCGCCATAAGAGGGTACGAGTTGCCCACAACAATCTAAAAGGCAGAAGCATTGAAGAAAGACCTGCGGCAGCTAATACTCGTGAAGAAGCCGGCCATTGGGAGATGGATTGTGTTGTAAGCGGCAAAGGGAAAGGCAAAGCCGCACTCTTAGTTCTAACAGAACGCAAGTTTAGAAAAGAGATTATCCGAAAGATGCCGGAAAAGACACAGAAATCAGTGAAGAAAACGCTGGATAGGCTTGAAAGAGAGTACGGAGCACGCTTTTCAGAAGTGTTCAAAACCATTACGGTAGATAACGGAAGCGAGTTTCTTAATAGTGTAGAATTAGAGAGTTCAATCAGAAAGCCGGGCACTCATCGGACTAAAATCTATTATGCTCACCCATTCAGCGCATGGGAACGTGGGTCCAATGAAAATGCTAATAAGCTAATACGTCGGTTTATTCCAAAGGGCACAGATATCAGCAAGCTTAAACAGAAAGATATTAGGCGAATTGAGAACTGGATGAATAATTACCCAAGAAAAATTCATGGATATAAATCTGCCAATGAGATGGCAAAGATGGCAGTATAATCAGAGGATGCCAAAATATGGGTGGCAATTAAACTTGCAATTCCCCTTTTTCGCTGCAAGGGAAAAAAGCATTTGTCTTTTGGCAGAAAATTTGATAAAATACTGCTGACGGTATCCTAAAGGAACCGTACCGGTGGGAACTCAGAACAAAAATCATAGGACGAGACCGCTTGGATCCATGGCGACCGAGACGGGAGGTGGGAAAGAAATAGCTTGGGTGATGAAGCCTTCCGGATTTGCCAGCCGGGAGGCTTTTTTGCTGGGCAGGTTTAAAAAGCCGGGAAAAAAATATACTAAGGGAGACAGGCTGGCCTGAAGTTCTCTCCCCACCAGCAAGGAAATGGCATAAAGATGTCGAATTTTACCCTCTAAAGAACTTTTTGGAGGAAATTCGACATGAAATCTATAGGACGCCGGGCTTTTTTGGTGGGAACGGCTTCATTGTCCCTGCTGGGACTTTTGCAGCCTGAAATAGTTGCCGGTTGGCTTGCCGGGGAAAAAAATGTTCCATCGGCCGGTAAGGAGGCGGAGGAGGGAGCGGCTTTACCGGAGCCGGAGATTGTACCGCCCGTATCCTGTGACTATCTTCTCGTCAACGGTACGATTATCGACGGTTCCGGCGCCCCATCCTTCGCGGGCAATCTGGCCATCAAGGGAGAGACCATCGTTGCCATAGGTGATTTTCCGGCGGCACCGGGAGCAAAGGTTATCGATGTAGCGGGATTGGTGATTGCCCCAGGTTTTATTGATCTTCATACCCATACGGAGGATTATATACTCAACAATGGTGCGGGGGAAATGATCCTGCTCCAGGGGGTCACTTCTCAAATCGGCGGCAATTGCGGCACTTCCGTGGATTCCATCGGCTCTTATTTTGCAGAGTTAAAAGAGCCGGGGGTTAATTTCGGCCTCTTGGTTGGATATAAAGTATTGCGGAAAAAGTGCGGAGTGGATGAGAAAGGGCTTACGGCCAAGACCCTGGCAGCCATGGAAGAGGAATTGGCCCGGGGTTTACAGGAGGGGGCTTTTGGACTATCCGTTGGCCTGGAATACTGGCCCCAGAGCAAGGCCACCACGGACGAGCTCATCGCCCTTTGCCGGGTGGTCAAAGATCATGGGGGTTTTTATGCCGTCCATATCAGGAACGAAGGGGATCGGGTTCTCCCTTCCCTGGAGGAAGCCATAGAAATAGGCCTGGCCACAGGTGTGCCGGTGGAGTACAGCCACGTAAAGACCAGCGGGAAAAGAAACTGGGGAAAAATGGAGAAAGTGCTGGAACTTTTGGACCAGGCCAGGGAAAGCGGTTTGGATATGACCGGAGATGTGTACGGATATACCTTTTCCAGTTTGGATCTGGATAGCGGAAGGAACTCCATTGGGGAAGAGGACCTGCAGCTGGCCTTGAAGCATCCATTTCTGATGATCGGTAGCGACTCCGGCTTGAGCAATTCCGGGCGTGCCATTCATCCCAGAGCTTATGGAAACTATCCCCGGATTTTGGGCCGTTATGTGCGGGAACAAGGTGTCCTTTCCTGGGAAGAAGCCATCAGGAAAATGACTTCCCTGCCGGCGAAAAGGTTGGGCCTGGATGAGCGGGGGCTTTTGGCACCTGGCCGGAAGGCAGATGTGGTGGCTTTCCGTCCTGAGAAGGTCAGGGATCAGGCCAGCCGGGAAGATCCTAATATTTTTTCGGTGGGGATGGAATACGTTTTTGTGAACGGGCAGCCGGCAGTCGCAGAAGGCGAGCCCACCGGCATCAGGGCCGGGCAGCCCCTGGTCAGAGGATAGTGGAAGAGATGAAAGAGAAGGGATCCATGAAGGAGAGAATTTTAGATCTTTTGCGGACTGGGGGAGAAGAACCCCTTTCCGGGGAAAAAATAAGCCGGGTCCTGGATATTTCCAGGGCGGCGGTCTGGAAACACATCCAGGCCTTAAGAGAAGAAGGCTATGAGATTATTTCCCGGCCCGGCGTGGGTTATTCCCTGGTGACCATGCCCGATAAACTCTATCCGGCAGAAGTCCGGGCGGCCTTGGGGGAGAAAGGTTTCTTTTGGGAAATTGAATACCATCGAGTTTTGGATTCTACCAACAACCGGGCCAAGGAGTTGGCCGAAGGGGGAGCCCCGGAGGGCACTTTGGTCTTGGCGGAAGAACAGTTGGGAGGACGGGGGCGCCTGGGCAGAAACTGGTTTTCTCCGGCGGGAAAGGGCATCTATCTTTCCTTTGTTTTAAGACCTTCCCTCCTGCCTCAACAGTTGGCGGGAATAACCATGGTCACGGCGGTGGGCGTCTGCCAGTCCATATTGGAGACCACAGGGATTCGCACGGGTATCAAATGGCCCAATGACCTGCTTTTGGAGGGTAAAAAAGTCTGCGGTATTTTGACCGAAATGAAAGGGGAAATGGACCGGGTCCACTATGTGATTGTGGGAGTGGGTATCAATGTGAATGGGGATCAGGAGGATTATCCTGAGGAGCTCAGGGAACGGGCCACTTCCTTAGCCCGGGCGGCGGGAAGAGAAATCGCTCGTTTGCCCCTCCTGGTTTCTTTTTTGCAGAAATTTGCCAGCTGGTATGAAATCTTCCAGACTAAGGGTTTTTCCCCGGTCAGAAAGGTCTGGAAAGATTTGACCGTTACTTTGGGAAAACAGGTGACGGTCCGATCCGGTACGGAAATATATATCGGAACAGCTGTGGATCTGGACGAGGGAGGGGCTTTGGTTTTGCAAGAAGCCGGCGGATCCTGCCGCTTTCTCCACAGCGGTGAAGTAACTTTGGTAAAGAGCATGGAAGGAGAGTAAAAGTGAATAGCCGTAAAATTGTCATTTCCGGCCTCCTTGGGGCCATTGCCATAATCTTAGGAGCCACCCCTCTGGGCTTTATTCCGGTGCCCACGCCGGCGGGGAACGCCACCATTATGCATATTCCCGCCATTATCGGGGCCATTGTGGAAGGTCCGCTGGTAGGGGCTTTTATCGGTTTAGTTTTTGGTGTTTACAGCTTTACCAGGGGAGGGGCCTTTTTCTCTGATCCGGTGATTGCCATTTTGCCGCGGCTTTTCATCGGTATTGTCGCTTATCTGGTTTTTGTACCTTTTAAGTCCAAGTCTTTCTTTGGCCCGGCGCTGGCCGCTGTGGCAGGAACCCTGACCAATACTGTGGGGGTTCTGAGCCTGGCGGTGCTCAGGGGCTATCTTCCCAGCTGGGAAGCGGCGGGGGCTATTGCGTTTTTGCACGGGATTCCGGAGATCATCGTGGCGGTCATTATTGTGGTTTTGGTGGCCAGAGTGCTGCATGTGCCTGGAAAGAAGCCTGTTCTGGCAAAAAACGGTGTCGGAAAGGAATAGCTCTTGGTTTGGGGACGATTTAAGCTGATAAAAAGGGTGTGACCATTGGTGCTATTGGCAGTAGATGTGGGTAATACTCATATTACCTTGGGGGTTTATGATGAAGAGGAGCTGGTCAGCAGCTGGCGAATTTCCACTGACCGGGAAAGTACGGCGGACGAATACGGAATGCTCTTGACCCAGTTATTTGCTTCCCAGGGATTGAATCTGAAGGCGATTGATGCCATTATCATCGCTTCTGTGGTACCTCCTCTGACAGCTTCTTTGGAAGAGGCAGGGCTTAAGTATTTTGGGGTCTCCCCCATATTTGTCGGTCCGGGGGTTAAAACAGGAATGCCCATCAAATTCGACAATCCCCGGGAAGTGGGGGCGGACCGGATTGTTAACGGGGTGGCCGCTTTCCGAAAGTATGGGGGGCCTGCGATTGTGGTGGATTTGGGCACGGCCACCACTTTTGATGTTATCTCCGCTCAAGGTGAATATTTGGGGGGAGCCATTACCCCCGGGGTGGGCATTGCCACCGAGGCCCTTTTTACCCATACGGCCAAACTGCCCAGGGTGGAGCTGATCAAGCCCGCTACTATCATTGGGAAGAATACGGTGGTCTGCATGCAGGCCGGGATCATGTATGGATTGAGGGGACAGGTGAAGGAAATAGTGGGCCGCATGAAAAGAGAACTAGGCGGGGGCCAAGTCCAGGTCATCGCCACAGGAGGTTATGCCCATCTCCTGGAAGGGGAAATGGATCTGGTGGACAGGGTGGATCCCCTCTTGACTCTGGAGGGTTTAAGAATCATTTACCAGCTCAATGCGGAGCGATAAGCTATGCGCATCAAGACATTAGCCTTGGCCAATCCGGTGATGGCGGCACCCATGGCGGGGGTCAGCGATAAAGCCTACCGGATCCTGGCTCGGGAGCAAGGCTGCGGCCTGGTTTTTACGGAAATGATCAGCGCTCAAGCCCTTCTGTACAGAAATGAACGGACGTGGCAGCTTTTGGATCTCCGGGGGGAAGAACCGCCGGTGGCAGTGCAGCTTTTTGGTTCCAAACCGGAAATCGTAGCCCAGGGGGCGGCTCTGGCGGAAAAAGCCGGGGCTGCTTTGGTGGACATCAACATGGGCTGCCCCGCCCCCAAAATTACGAAAAACGGGGAGGGAGCATCTTTAATGCGGAACCCTTCTTTGGCGGCAAAAATTGTGGAAGAGACCGTTCGGAGGGTGGCAGTTCCCGTTACTGCAAAGATACGCAAGGGCTGGGACGATGAGAGCGTGAACGCGGTGGAATTGGCCCGGCTGCTGGCCCAGGCCGGAGCCTCCGCCATTACCGTCCATGGCCGGACCAGGGAGCAGTATTACTCAGGAAAGGCCGATTGGGAAATCATCGCCCGGGTGGTGGAGGCAGTTTCCATACCGGTGATCGGCAACGGCGATGTGTGGGAGCCGGAGGATGCTTTTCGTTTATTACAGGAAACCGACTGCCAAGGAGTGATGATCGGCAGGGCTTCCCTGGGCAATCCCTGGATTTTTCGCCGGACCGCAGCTTATCTGGCAGAAGGAGAGCTGTTGCCGGAACCGGGCCTGGCGGAAAGAATCCAAATGGCACTCCGCCATCTGCGGCTGGTGGTTCAAGATAAAGGAGAGGAAAGGGGAGTAAGGGAAATGCGCAAACACCTGGCCTGGTATATCAAGGGCAGCAGGAAGGCCTCCCGGGTCAGGGAGCAAATTGTCAAGTGTCATACCGTTTCCCAAGTGACGGAGGTTTTTCAGCGCTACTTGGCGGAAATGGTAGGGAGCGGGAATAACGGCAATTAAATTACCGGGTGGATTGATGTATGACAATATGGACGAGCGGGACGGTGATCACATCGTTCCGTTTTTTTATTGCTTTTTGGCCGGTAGTCTGCTAGAATAATCCTGGATTGTTCACAAGACTGTGCACAAAAAAATGGGGTGGGAAAAGTGGAGTTGATCAGGATCGGTGACAAACTGATCAGCCTGCGGAAAATCAACAGCACTTTGGAAAAAATTTTCGCTTTGCGTATGGAAGGATGCTCCCAGCAGGAAGTGGCCAATCGTTTGCAAATTGACCGCACTTTTGTCTCCCGCCTGGAAAGCATTGGGGAAGTGAGGAAAGGATCTCGTATTGCCGTGGTGGGTTTTCCCGTCCTCAATAAAGAGGAGCTGCTGGATGTGCTGAAAGAGAACAGCGTGGAATTCCAACTGCTTATGACAGAGGAAGAAAGGCAGCAGTTCATCACGGGAAAAAGCGGCGCAGAATTGCTCAGCGATTTTATGGAGATAGTGGCCCAGGTGCGGGAATATGATGTGGTGGTTATTTTAGGTTCCAATTATCGGATCAAGATCTCCGAAGCCATGCTGGACCGGGAAGTGGTGGGGATGGTCATCGGCGATTCCCCCATCACCAAGGATGTTTATGTGGACCCGGCCAAGCTGAGAGAGCTGTTGGCTTCATTGGCGGTAACGGAAAAGAGGAGGCGGGCGAAATGAAAAGGGTAGTAAGCGTAAGCTTGGGTTCTTCCAAGCGAAATCACCGGGTGGAAATTGAGCTTTTGGGTGAACCGATCCTGATTGAGAGAATAGGCACCGATGGTGACATGAAAAAGGCGGTGGAGTTGATCCACAGGCTGGACGGGCAAGTGGATGCCTTCGGTCTGGGTGGGACCGATTTATACATCCAGGCCGGGAACAGGCGTTACTTGATCCGGGAAGCGGCGTCCATTGCCAAGGCGGCGGTGAAAAGCCCCATCGTTGACGGCAGCGGTTTGAAAAATACCTTGGAACGAAAAGTAATTGCATACCTGCGGGACAAAGCGGGCATGGTATTTCAGGACAAAAAAGTGCTGATGACTTGCGGTGTGGACCGCTTCGGCATGGCAGAAAGCCTGGAAGCCTCCGGGGCCAAAGTGCTTTACGGGGACTTGATTTTCAGTCTGGGAATTCCGGTTCCCATCAGATCATTAAAGGCCTTATACTGGGCAGCCAGGATCGCCGCTCCTTTCGTTTGCCAGCTGCCTTTTAAATACTTGTATCCCACCGGAGAAAGACAGGAAGACATCAAACCCAAATACAGCAAATATTATTATGAAGCGGACATTATTGCCGGGGATTTCCATTTTGTCAAAAGATTTTTGCCCCCTCGCTTGGAGGGGAAGACCATTATCACCAATACGGTTACCCCCGCCGACCTGGAAATGATGAGGGAGCGGGGGATTGATACCTTGATCACTACTACCCCGGAAATTAACGGTCGGTCCTTCGGCACAAATGTGATGGAAGCCCTGCTGGTGGCTTTGAGCGGCAAGAAAGGGGAAGAAATCACTCCTGAAGATTATGACCGGATGATAGATCGCTTGGGTTTTGTGCCCAGGATTGAAAAACTTCAGGAGAGAGTTTAACGCTTTTTATTCTACGGAATGGATAAGGAGGGGCCCTTTTGCACAAATTTGCTTTTATGATTCATCCTTTAGACATTGGAGATGTGAGCCGGAAGTTTCCCCGGCTGGGGAAACTTCCAGCAGGCCTTTTGCACCGCTTATTAACCCTGGCTCCCCCGGTGAAAGCTTCTGCCATCACAGGGGTAAAATCCCCTTACGGTGAAACGGAAGGCTGGCTTGTGGCCTGTACTCTAACCGCTGAACAGATGCTCACCCTTCCTGCTGATTTTGTCATCAAAAAGATTATTCAGGCGGGTCGTTACGCGGAAAAACTGGGAGCCAAGATCCTGGGTTTGGGAGCCATGACTTCAGTAGTGGGCGACGCCGGGATTACTGTGGCAAAAAACCTGGATATAGCGGTGACCACCGGTAACAGCTATACAGTCTATACGGCCTTGGAAGGGGCAAAGAAAGCGGCGGAGTTGATGGGAATTAAACTTGACCAGGCGGAAGTGGCCGTCATTGGTGCTACCGGCTCCATCGGTGCTGTTTGTGCCCGGTTGATGGCCAGGGAGTGCCGTTATTTGACTCTGGTGGCCAGAAACAAGGAAAAGCTGGATGCGCTGGCCCAAATGATCATGTTCGAAACCGGCTTGGTGGCCAGTGTTACTTCCGAGAGCAAGAAGGCCTTGAGACGGGCCGATCTGATCATTACTGTTACTTCTTCGGCGGATGCTGTCATCGAACCGGAGGATTTGAAGCCGGGGGCCGTGGTCTGTGATGTGGCCAGACCCCGGGATGTTTCCCGCCGGGTGGCTCAAATGCGGGATGATGTTTTGGTCATCGAAGGGGGCTTGGTGGAAGTGCCGGGAGAAGTGGACTTTCATTTCAATTTCGGCTATCCTCCCGGCCTGGCCCTGGCTTGCATGGCAGAAACCATGCTGCTGGCCCTGGAAGGCAATTTGACAGATTATACCCTGGGTAGGGACTTGACTTTGGAGCAGGTAGAAGAAATGGGACGCCTGGCGAAAAAACATGGTTTTCGTTTAGCGGGATTTCGCAGTTTTGAGAGGCCGGTGCCGGAGGAAAAGATCTTGGCCATCAAAAAAAGAGCGGAAGAAAAACAAAAAGAGGCGTTACACGCCTAGTAACCGGGGGCTAACATCTATTATGCTCACCCAATCAGCGCATGGGAACCATGGGAACATGGATCCGATGAAAATGCTAATATGTTAATCCGCCGGTTTATTCCAAAGGGTACAGATATCAGCAAGCTTAAACAGAAAGACATCAAGCATTTTGAGAACAATGAATAATTACCCAAGAAAAATTCATGGATATAAATCTGCCAATGAGATGGCAAAGATGGCAGTATAATCAGAGGATGCCAAAATATGGGTGGCAATTAAACTTGCAATTCCCCGATAACAACACGAGAGGGGAAAAGTCTGTCAATAACTTATGAAAATGTCACCCCAAAAGATAGTTAATTATCGTTAGAAAATGTCATCTTTAACCTGGCTATTGGGATGATAGCTGGCTGTCTGGCAACGTCAAGGGTCAAGATGAACTCGCTAAAGCTCGCCCTTGACGTTGCCAGGCAGCCAGCAGAGTAATAGTTAGCCAGGTTAAAACAACGTGTTTTAAGCCATTTTTGAGAGAAATATTTCTTCGAGCATCGCGAGTATTTCTTGATCACTTTCGGTAAAGGCCAGTTTTTTCACAAGTCTATGACCGTACTTGTAGTAATGGCTGTCCGGTGGTGACCATTTCTTTCTCTCTTTTGCAGGAGCCTTGTCCTGTATCTTCTTTGACTTAACGAACGGCATTGTATCGTATATAGCACCCTTATAGGCCACTTTAATACCGAAATGAGGGCTAGTAAGTACATCTATGCGGGCACTTTTGGGTAGTGGAGGAAGTTCCTTGGACTGAATAATCTTAAAATGTTTACTGTAAAAGGAAAATACTCCACCATTGTCAAATGTACGCTGCTTAACGATGCAAAGGATGTGGTCTATGCACAGGTTTGAAGGTACGGGTCTGAAAGCACATTCGGTATTTTCAGGCTCTACCGCAAACCGCTTATTAAACTTGTATATGTACTTTGCTAAAAAGGCATTAGCCTCATCCAAAGTGTTGATGTTGTTACGCTTAAACTCGACCGGCAGTCTACTTTGCAGCGTTTCCCACAGACGTTCCACACGGCCCTTTGCTTGAGGTGAACGTGCGGTAATAATGGTTACACCCATCTCTTCCATAGCACGGCCAAACTGGGTTGGTTTTGTTCTTTTACCTGCCAACTGTTCTTCATCAATAGACAGTTTATCCTTTAAAGGTGATTTGAAAATGGTATGGCTGTCGGAATAGATACTAACCGGGATGCCGAAATTTTCAAACATAAAGCGCATAACTTCAAAGTACCCCTGGAGGCATTCATTCTTAGCCAGGTATAAGGCTACCACTTTGCCTGTAGCATCATCAATACCACCATGCAGGCTAAACTTTTCGCTGGTACCAAACCATTCATAGGGCGTAGCATCCATCTGGATTAAAAGCCCTTCCTGGGGTTTACGCTTTCTAGTGCGATGGGGCTTAAACCTCCTACGTTTTTTCGGGCTTTCAAAGCCCGACTTCTTTAGCAGCTTGTAAAGCGCTGAATAGCTGATATTAATTTGTTCATGCTCTGCCAGCATTTCCTGAAAGTGCAAGAAATTAGCGTTTTTGTAGGTATCTGACTTTTTAAGGTTAATAATTGTCTGGGCAGTTTGATCCGGGATGGCATGATAAGGTTTTTTGCCTTTGTTTTTATGGACTAGGAAAGACGCCCCCTGTTCTTGCACTCCTTTCTTGAGGCGGAGTATTTGTCTTTCGCAAAGTCCAAGGCTCTCAGATGCTTCTTTGACTGTGATATGCCCTTCGATGAGTTTGGTAATTACTAAAAACCTATTAAGTTGTTTTTGGGACATAAGATAATACACCTCGTTATCCATAGTGACATTTTATCAAGATAATTAACAAGATGACATTATCATAAGATAACAACACACGAGAGGGGAAAAGTCTTGACAAGGCTTATCACCGTCTATATAATGTCTGTGAAAGAAAGGGAAAGACTTAAATAAAGAGGTACGGCAAGCACTGATCGAATCATGACCGGGATTCGCAGTGCTTGTTATGGTACTAGCGGGGTTTTTGGGGTCAATATTTTGCCAGATCTTAATATGATGTAGAGGAAACCGCACATATTCATCATGCTGTTAAAGGGGCTGTAGGTTATATGCCGGAAAAGGAAGTTATTCTTACCCCAACGGGCCTGAAAAAGTTGGAGGAAGAGCTGGAGTATCTGAAAACGGTTAAAAGACGGGAGATTGCTGAAAGAATTAAACAGGCTATTGAATTCGGGGATATCAGTGAGAATTCCGAGTATGAAGATGCCAAGAATGAGCAGGCCTTTGTGGAGGGGCGTATTCTCACCTTGGAGAAAAAACTGCGCTATGCCCGGGTGTTGGATGATTCCGAGGTGGATACCAATGTGATCTCCCTGGGGTGCAAAGTACTGCTCAAAGATTTGGAGACGGGCGATGAACTGGAATATGTGATTGTCGGTTCAATGGAAGCCAATCCGGGAGAGAATAAGATTTCAAATGTATCCCCGGTAGGAAAAGCTCTCATGGGAGCAAAAATAGGGGATACTGTAGAAGTATCAGTCCCGGCGGGGGTTTTTAAATACCAGGTTCTGAATATAAGCAAGTAAGAAAGGAAAACCAATCGGCGCTGGGAAACGGCGCTTTTTTGTTTTAAGTTTTTAATAGATCGGGGGCAGTATTTATGGAACAAGATGTAAATGAATTGCTGGCTATCCGTCGTCAAAAGCTGGAAGAGCTGAAAGAACTGGGCATAGATGTCTACGGCAAGCGCTATCCCCGAACCCATCATGCTCGGGAGATCGTGGATAATTTCGAGAACTACCAGGATGCCACCGTGGTTATTGCCGGCAGGATCATGACCAAAAGAACGCACGGCAAGGCCAGTTTCGCCCATTTGCAGGATGTAACGGGGCAAATTCAGATCTATCTGCGCCTGAATGACGTGGGGGAACAGACCTATGACTTATTCGGACGTCTGGATATCGGGGATATCATCGGGGTCAAAGGTCAGGTGTTCCGCACCCGGGTGGGAGAGGTGACCGTGGCCACCAGGGAATTGACGCTGCTGTCCAAATCTTTGCGGCCCTTGCCGGAAAAGTGGCATGGACTGAAAGACGTAGAATTGCGCTACCGGCAGCGCTATGTGGATTTAATCGTCAACCCGGAAGTGAGGAATACTTTTATCCTCCGCAGCAAAATTATCAGGTCCATCAGGAACTACTTGGATCGGGAAGGCTTTTTGGAAGTGGAGACCCCAACCCTGCATACCATTGCCGGGGGCGCGGCGGCCAGGCCTTTTATCACCCATCATAATACTCTGGACCTGGATATGTACCTGAGAATCGCGCCGGAATTGCACTTAAAAAGGCTGTTAGTAGGCGGGCTGGAAAAAATCTATGAAATCGGCCGGGTTTTTCGCAATGAAGGGATTTCCACCAAGCACAATCCGGAATTTACCATGCTGGAACTTTATCAGGCGTATGCCGATTACCGGGACATGATGGAACTCACCGAGAATCTGATCAGCCATGTGGCCCGGGAGACATTGGGGACCATGGTGATCGATTACCAGGGACAGGCCATTGACTTAACACCTCCCTGGCCCCGTTTAACCATGGTTGAGGCGGTGAGTAAACATCTGGGGCTGGATTTCTCCGGTATCCAAACTGACCGGGAAGCGGCGGCCCTGGCGGAAAAATATGGATTGAAAGTGACCGGTGAGTTGACCCGAGGTAGGGTCTTGAGCGAATTGTTCGAGGAATATGTGGAGCAGCATCTGATGCAGCCCCATTTCATTTTAGACTATCCCATTGAGATTTCTCCCCTGGCAAAGAAAAAGGAAGACGACCCGTCCTTTACTTACCGTTTTGAGGCTTTCATCGCCTGCCGGGAGTTGGCCAACGCTTTTTCGGAATTGAATGATCCCATTGATCAGAGGGAGCGCTTTCAGGAGCAGCTGGCCTTAAAAGCGGCCGGGGACGAAGAAGCTCATCCCATGGATGAGGATTTCGTGCGGGCGCTGGAGTACGGGATGCCGCCGGCAGGAGGCCTGGGGATTGGCATTGACCGTTTGGTCATGCTCTTTACCGATTCTGCCTCCATCCGGGATGTGATTCTTTTCCCCACCATGCGACCCCGGGAAGAATAAGCATGAGCGAAAGAGAGGGCAGGTTTTCAGTCAGAGGATCTGGACTGAAAACCCGCCTTTTTTTGTTTTTGTATCAAAAAGGTCTGCCAGTGGACAAAGGGAAGGCACTATGACCGGAATTATTAGTCAATAATCTGGAAAAAATAGAAATTACATCTTGCAAAATAGATAAGTGTGTATTATGATTAAATTAAGGTCAAAGAAGGTCAAAAGGTTAGGCAAGGTCAAAAAGGAGGAGCCATGCGGAGCTTAGCAGATCGCATCGAGCACTATTTAAAAAAGCGCCTAGAGGCCAGTTCTGAGAGACTGATCGAAATCCAGCGAAGTGAGATCGCGGAGATTTTTGCCTGCGTACCCTCCCAAATCAGCTATGTGCTGGCTACCCGCTTTGGCCCGGAACAGGGATATTTAGTGGAAAGCCGGCGGGGAGGTGGAGGCTATCTGCGCATCATCAAGCTGGAGCTGGAGGAAAACCAATTGATCGCCGATTTGCTGGAAGGGATCTCGAATAGACTGGTTTCCCAGGAGGAAGGAGAGAGTTTGATTAATCTTTTAGAAGAGGAGGGTTTTTTAACAAAAAGGGAAGGACTTTTGATGCGGGCAGTCATTGACCGGAATTATCTGCCGGTGGAACTGCCCCAGAGGGATTTGGTGCGGGCCGGCATATTGAGAGCCATGCTTTACGCCATTTCGCGCAAAGAGTTTCGCTAAAATCCATTGGTGGGAGTGATTTTATGCTCTGTGATAATTGCAAACAGAGGCAGGCCAACGTGCACATTACCAAGATTGTCAACAATGAGAAAATGCATCTGAATCTTTGTGAGGACTGTGCCCGGGAGTACCAGCAGGAATGGGGCTTTTCTTTTCAGCCCAGCTTTTCTCTTCACAAGTTTTTGGCCGGCCTTTTAGACGAGGGTGCCCTGGCCGGAGAAACGGCCTTCCCGGAAGTGCAAAAGTGTCTCCAGTGCGGTTTGACCAGACAGGCTTTTTCCCAATACGGGAAGCTGGGTTGTGACCGCTGTTATGAGACATTTGGGTCAAGTCTCGGTCCCCTCTTAAGGAAAGTGCACGGCAGAGAAAAGCATACGGGCAAAGTTCCCCAGCGGACAGGGGGCAGGATCAGGCTGCGGAAGCAGTTGGACAGTCTCCGACAGCAGCTCCAGGCCTTGGTGGCCCGGGAGGAATTCGAAGAGGCGGCCCGGGTGAGGGATAGGATCAGAGAAATGGAAAACAAACTGGAAGAGCAGAGGGGGGAGTAAGATGGATATGGATCGGCTGGTGACCAGGGCCAGCAAATGGATGGAGGGTACGGGACCTCAAGGGGATGTGGTTCTTACCAGCAGAATTCGCCTGGCTCGCAACATAAAGGGATTACCTTTCCCCCACTTATTGCAAGAGGAAAAGCTTCGGGAATTGATTCAGCAGGTTTTCAAAGCGGTGAGCAGCAAATCGGTAACCAAAACCTTCGGCCCCATGGAACTGTTGCAACTGGACACATTGTCTCCCTTGCAAAAGCAGATCCTAGTTGAGAAACACCTGATCAGCCCGGCTTTGGCCGAGATGGACCGGCCCAGGGCGGTCATACTTAACTCCGATGAATCAGTAAGCATAATGGTCAATGAAGAAGACCACTTACGCATTCAATTGCTGCTGCCTGCCTTGCAGCTGCATGAAACTTGGCGGATGGCTAATGTGCTGGATGATGCTCTGGAAGAGACCTTGGATTATGCTTTTGATGAAAGCCTGGGTTATTTAACCACCTGCCCCACCAATGTGGGAACAGGACTGAGAGCTTCTCTCATGGTCCATTTGCCCGCCTTGGTGATGAGCAAACAGGCGGGAAAAATCCTCAATGCTCTTTCTCATGTGGGCTTGGCAGTGCGGGGTTTTTACGGGGAAGGCACGGAAACAGCAGGTAATTTGTTCCAAATATCCAATCAGATTACCCTGGGACTTACGGAAGAGGAGATCATCAATAACTTGTCTTCAGTGGCCGCTCAGCTCATCGATCAGGAAAAGGCAGCCCGGCAGGCTTTGCTGAAAGATTACGGCCGGCAGTTGGAGGATAAGGTTTTTCGAGCTTATGGGATCTTATCCCATGCCAGGATCATTAGTTCCGATGAGGCCTTATCTATTCTATCCCATCTGCGCCTGGGTATTGATCTGGGCCTTATCAAAGAGGTGGACTCCAGGATTTTGAACGAATTGATGGTTTTGATTCAACCGGCCATGTTGCAGGGAAAATATGGCCGTCAGATGTCCCCCTATGAGAGGGATCTGAAGAGAGCGGAAGCCATTCAGGATAAATTAAAAAAATAAATTGGAGGTGTTGAGTAGATGTGGGATAGGATGACGGAAAGAGCACAAAAAGTGATTCGTTTGGCCCAGGAAGAGGCCTTGGCTTTAAATCATCAGGCAGTAGGCACGGAACATTTGCTGTTGGGCTTAATCAAAGAAGGACAGGGAGTAGCGGCCAGATCCCTGCAAAACCTGCAGATCAATATTGAGCAGGTGCGCGAACAGGTGATCCAGGTTATCGGCAAGGGCGAGACAAAACCGGAGGGGCAGCCGGGTCTTACCCCCCGGGCCAAAAAAGTATTGGAATTGGCTCTGGACGAGTCCCGGCGTCAAGGAGTAAACTACATCGGCACCGAACATATTCTTCTGGGCTTGATCAGAGAAGGAGAGGGAATTGCTGCCCGGGTTCTGGCCAATATGGGAGTGACGGCCGCGGATATTCGCAAGCAGGTGGTGGAGCTGTTGGGAGGATCCTCCGCCCCGGAGCAGCCCAGTTTCAGCCTTGGAGATCTTTTCGGTTTCATGGGCGGGTCCGGGCCGGGAGCTTCCGGTGCACAAGCGTCTACAGGTAAAAAAGGGAAGGGGTCGGGGAATACCCCTACGCTGGACAGTTTCGGCAGGGATTTAACCAGCATCGCTAGGGAAGGCAATCTGGATCCGGTGGTGGGAAGGCAGAAGGAAATTGAAAGGGTGATCCAGGTTCTAAGCCGGCGGACCAAGAATAACCCGGTTTTAATTGGAGAGCCGGGGGTGGGCAAAACGGCAATTGCCGAAGGCTTGGCCCAAATGATCGTTGATAATAAAGTTCCGGAAACCCTGGCCAACAAGCGAGTGGTGACTTTGGATATGGCCAATCTGGTGGCCGGGTCCAAATACCGGGGCGAGTTTGAGGAAAGGATGCGCAAAATTATTGAAGAAATTCGTGCCGCGGGCAATATCATCCTCTTCATCGATGAATTGCATACCCTCATCGGCGCCGGGGCTGCCGAGGGAGCCATTGATGCCGCCAATATTTTGAAACCGGCCCTGGCCAGAGGGGAATTGCAGACCATTGGCGCCACAACCATTGACGAATACCGGAAACACATTGAAAAGGATGCGGCCTTGGAAAGACGTTTTCAGCCCATTATGGTGGGAGAACCAACGGTGGAAGAAACCATTGAGATTCTGAAAGGGCTGCGAGACCGGTATGAAGCTCACCACCGGGTGAAAATATCCGATGAAGCGCTGGTGGCGGCTGCCAAGCTTTCCAGCCGATACATCAGTGACCGGTTTTTGCCGGATAAAGCCATTGATTTGGTTGATGAAGCCGCTTCCCGGGTCAGGCTGGAAATGCATACGGCTCCTCCCCAGGTCAAGGAACTGGAAGCCAAGCTGGAAAAAATAAGGAATGAAAAGGAAGCGGCGGTAAACTCCCAGGAGTTCGAGACGGCAGCCAAGCTG
>JBMNIZ010000003.1:0-74449 GCA_050951405.1 Bacillota bacterium
ACTGGGTTGGTTTTGTTCTTTTACCTGCCAACTGTTCTTCAATAGACAGTTTATCCTTTAAAGGTGATTTGAAAATGGTATGGCTGTCGGAATAGATACTAACCGGGATGCCGAAATTTTCAAACATAAAGCGCATAACTTCAAAGTACCCCTGGAGGCATTCATTCTTAGCCAGGTATAAGGCTACCACTTTGCCTGTAGCATCATCAATACCACCATGCAGGGCTAAACTTTTCGCTGGTACCAAAACCATTCATAGGGCGTAGCATCCATCTGGATTAAAAAGCCCTTCCTGGGGTTTACGCTTTCTAGTGCGATGGGGCTTAAACCTCCTACGTTTTTTCGGGCTTTCAAAGCCCGACTTCTTTAGCAGCTTGTAAAGCGCTGAATAGCTGATATTAATTTGTTTCATGCTCTGCCAGCATTTCCTGAAAGTGCAAGAAATTAGCGTTTCTGTAGGTATCTGACTTTTTAAGGTTAATAATTGTCTGGGCAGTTTGATCCGGGATGGCATGATAAGGTTTTTTGCCTTTGTTTTTATGGACTAGGAAAGACGCCCCCTGTTCTTGCACTCCTTTCTTGAGGCGGAGTATTTGTCTTTCGCAAAGTCCAAGGCTCTCAGATGCTTCTTTGACTGTGATATGCCCTTCGATGAGTTTGGTAATTACTAAAAAACCTATTAAGTTGTTTTTTGGGACATAAGATAATACACCTCGTTATCCATAGTGACATTTTATCAAGATAATTAACAAGATGACATTATCATAAGATAACAACATAGGACAAAAAAAATAGTTGACCGCCGGTAATCACTGTGATATTATCCCGACTTTTACAGCAAACCACCAAAAAAAGAGCCGCAAACTCTTGCCACACAAGAGCTAGCGGCTTTTCGAATTTATCACAAAGATGTAGGGGAAAAGCTCATTTTTTGACCTGACCCAAAATTTTTTTAATGTCCCCAAGACGAAGCCTCTTGTTGGTAAAATCAATCCCCAAGGCCTTCCCAATAGCATCGGAAACCTCAGTTCTGTAATCGAACAAATAAACATTTTCATGCTCCTTTGAGCAAGAAATCCTATGAAGACACTCAATAATCTGTTCCGCAGAATAAACATTGCCCGTTTTTCTTTGCATAATCCTCATAATCGTAAGCGCGATGAAGCAAATCAAAAAATGAGCATTAATATGATCCTGAAGAGATACATACACCGGGCGGGTCTCCAAAACCCCCTTAGTAATCCGGAAAGTCTCCTCAATCTTCCACAAAACCCCGGTAAGTATCAATTATTTCAACATTAGACATATCCAATTCGCTGGTGACAATCGCATAGTAGCCATCATACTTGGCCTCTTCCCTAACCCTCTCCCAGTCCACAACCGGACGCTCCTTAACCGCAAGAACCTCTCCCGTCTTCTCATCAAACTTAAGATTCTTCACATACCTGGCCGCCCCCATAAGAAGTAGCCTTATTGTAGCTCTGAGGATTAGCCGCCAAATCAAAAGCCTTTTTTAAAAGCTCTTCCCGTTCAGCCTGAGCCTTTAAAGCATATTTTCTTCCCCAGAAAACCCACCTGCTTTTCATACACCGTTTTCCTTGTCTTTTTTCCACTAGGCAACGTTACATTGATTTCCCCTGGCAATGACCCTGCTTTTCATCTTGAAATCAGCATTTTCATCGGCAGGCTTGCCATTTTGATCTACGTAACCCTCATCAGAAAGGACATACTCCTTAAACTCTTGAGTGCCGCCCCCTGACCGAAAAACTGAACACATAACCGTTTAAAATTCCTTCCCCTTCTCCTTACCCTGAAGATAAAAAATATTATCCCCCGTAATAATCCCCATATCAGCAACAACAATAATCCTGCCCGTATCATAATTTCTTCTTACTTCCCCGATAACCGGCCGAAAGGTCTCCTTATCAACCGTATTACCAGGAAACAAATCATAATGAAGAGGTATCCCATCAGCATCCATAGCCAATCCCATCTGCACAATAGGATTCCGACGGTTTTCCTTTGACAACCCGAACTTACGGAACTCATCCCCCTCATCAATCTCAAAATAGAAATTGGTCACATCATAATAGATGGTCTTAGTATTACGCCCATACTTCTCACTGATCTGAGCATTCAAATACCTTTGAAACTCCTTGGCAATCTTCGAAAAATGAGAGAGGGACCGGTAAACATCCGCCAAAGAAAAATGAAAACGCTCAAAATACCGCCCTTTTTCCTCAAAAGCCTTTTTCTTGGAGCCGGGAGAAAGGAGCCTGGAGATAACCAAAAGCATCATGATGGAATTCGTATTGAACTTAAAATTCTCATGCCTGGACTTATTCTTGAAAAACACATCCAAACCCAATTCATGATAAATCTTTAAAATTGCCGCATAGCCAAAATTCTTTCTGTTATCAGTATTAGGAGCAAGTTTTTCCTCCATATTGATGGACAAAGTCAACTTCTTTTGGGCATTTTCCTCTTCAGTCATTTTCCGGGCAAGCTCTTTGAAGTGGGCGATAGGGTCATCGTATATTTTCTCCAGTTCGTCAAGGTAACCAAGGGATTTAACAGTACGGTCAGTGGAAATACCTGTCTCTGGATCCCTGTATTTCTGAGCGATAGAAAGATAAGTCCTCCCCGTGTCTTTTCGATAAGATTTTTTTAGGTACACATTAAGAACCTCCGTCTCTGAGTGTCGATATTTATTTAATTATACCACATTATGCCAAATAATGCCATGGAAAAATGACAAAAATTCATAAAAAATTCCCCCTTAAGGCCTTATGCCGCAAGGGGTTTAGAATTCGCATCTCTAAATCAGGTGTAAAAGAAACGGGCAGTTTGATCCGGGATGGCATGATAAGGTTTTTTGCCTTTGTTTTTTATGGACTAGGAAAGACGCCCCCTGTTCTTGCACTCCTTTCTTGAGGCGGAGTATTTGTCTTTCGCAAAGTCCAAGGCTCTCAGATGCTTCTTTGACTGTGATATGCCCTTCGATGAGTTTGGTAATTACTAAAAACCTATTAAGTTGTTTTTGGGACATAAGATAATACACCTCGTTATCCATAGTGACATTTTATCAAGATAATTAACAAGATGACATTATCATAAGATAACAACATAGGACAAAAAAAATAGTTGACCGCCGGTAATCACTGTGATATTATTACTCTCGAACGCAATAAGGGTTTATACTCTTATCCAGAGTAGGTGGAGGGACTGGCCCAATGAAACCCGGCAACCACCCTTTCCAAGAGAAGAATAGGTTCTTCTTTTGGGAGAGGAACGGTGCCAATTCCTGCGGATGCACTGCATCTGACAGATGAGAGTAGCTGTTTGTAGAGAATTCTCTCTGTCTTGTTGTGCAGGGAGATTTATTTTTTTTAAAGGCAGGGACCAGATGTGATCCGCATTATAGATTTGCGCAAAGTTTACGAAAAAGGAACTAAGCCGGTGGTGGCCCTGGACGGGGTGTCTCTCCATGTAAAAAAAGGGGAAATTTTTGGGATTATCGGCCTGAGCGGAGCGGGGAAAAGCACTCTGGTCCGCTGTATCAACATGTTGGAAAGGCCCACTTCCGGCCGAATACTGGTTGATAACGTGGACATAGGATCATTGAAGCCTGCCCAGCTCCGGAAGGCCAGAAGAGAAATCGGCATGATTTTCCAGCATTTTAACCTGCTCTGGTCCCGCACTGTTTTTGAAAATGTTGCTTTTCCTTTGGAAATCGCAGGATTGCCAAAAAACAAAATCAGACCCCGGGTTAATGAATTGCTGGAACTGGTGGGACTGACAGATAAGGCCCACTCTTACCCCAGTCAATTGAGCGGAGGACAAAAACAAAGGGTGGGAATTGCCAGAGCCTTGGCCAACAATCCGAAAGTCCTCTTATGCGACGAAGCTACTTCGGCTCTGGATCCCCAGACAACAAAATCAATCCTTGGACTCTTACGGGATATCAACAGAAAGTTTAACTTGACCATTGTCATTATCACCCATGAAATGAACGTTATCAAGGAAATATGCGACACGGTAGCCGTCATTGAGGAGGCTAAAATAGTTGAAACAGGATCGGTCATTGACCTTTTTACCCGGCCCAAAACCCCAACAGCCAGACGTTTTATCAGCACAGTCATCAATGCGGAGCTGCCCCCTTCCTTAGTCTTGCAGCAAAAACAACAACGGCGGCAAGCTGGTGCGGATTGCCTTTCTCGGGGAGACGGCCGGCCAGCCCATCATTTCCAATCTGGTCACAAAATACGGGGGTTCAGGCTAACATCCTCTTCGGCAACATCGATCATATTCAGGAAACAATTTTCGGCACTCTCACCGTCCAGCTCCTGGGGCCCGCCGGAGGCCCTGGAAAAAAGCCTGGACTACCTGCGGAGTATTGATTTGGGAGTTGAGGTGATCTTGCAATGACTGCTGAACAGATCTTCTTTATGGTCTGGCAAGGTTTATTGGAAACCTTATATATGGTTTTTCATTTCCACATTCCTCGCCCATTTAGTTGGTATTCCCCTGGGGGTAATTCTGGTCATCACCGGGCCGGATCATATCACAGAAAACAGAGCCATCAACCAGGCCCTGGGCGCAGTGATCAATATGGGAAGGTCTATCCCTTTTATTATCCTTTTAATCTCTTTGCTTCCGTTCACCCGCTGGGTTGTGGGCACAACCATCGGCCCTACCGCGGTGATACCTCCTTTAACCATCGGGGCCATTCCTTTTGTGGCCCGCATGGTGGAAAATTCCTTAAAGGAAATTCCCTGGGGGGTGATAGAGGCAGCTCTGGCTATGGGCGCCGGTCCTATGCAGATCATCAGGAAGTTACTTATTCCGGAAGCACTGCCTTCCCTTATCCTGGGAGCCCACCATCACTACAATCACCCTGATCGGGTATTCAGCCATGGCCGGGCTGGTGGGAGGAGGTGGTCTGGGGGATATTGCCATGCGCTATGGTTACTATCGATATGAAACCGGCCTGATGCTTGTTGTAGTGGTTGTTCTGATTTTATTGGTTCAAGTAATTCAGATGATCGGAGATACTATCGCCCGCAGGATAGATAAAAGATAAAAAGAACTAAGAGAGGAGAAATGCTGATGAAAAACACGAAAAACTTTTGTAATCTTCCTTATTATTGCCTTATCTCTAGCGCTGGTGGTCGGGTGCGGTGGTAAAGCTACCAATCAGACGGATAGCCCAGCAGCCAACGGAGAAAGCAGTGGAAATGAAAGTGCACCTGTCCAAGATAATCGTAGGAGCAAGCCCCGTTCCTCACGCAGAGATTCTGGAAAAAGCCAAGGAATTGCTGGCAAAACAGAATATCGAACTGGAAATCAAAGAATTTACCGATTATGTCGTTCCCAATATCGCTCTTGCCGATGGCTCTCTGGATGCCAACTACTTCCAACACGTCCCCTATCTGAATGATTTTAAGGAGCAGAATAAACTGGACTTGACCTGGACTGTAGCCGTGCACTTTGAACCCATGGGCCTTTATTCCAAAAAAATCACCGGTCTCGATGAATTGAAAGACGGGGATCAAATTGCCGTTCCCAACGATACCACCAACGAAGCAAGGGCACTCCTTCTTCTCCAAGATCTGGGCATCATCACCTTAAAGGAAGGAGCGGGACTTACAGCCACTAAACAGGATGTAGTTGAATACAAAATCAAGGTGGATATCGTAGAACTGGAAGCTCCGCAAATTCCCAGATCTTTAGAGGACGTTGCCGCCGCGGTCATTAACGGTAATTACGCCATAGATGTGGGTCTCAGTCCAGCAAAAGATGCTTTGGCATCCGAAGATGCCGGTTCTTTAGCTGCGGAAACTTATAAAAACGTGGTGGCCATCCGGACCGGCGATGAAAACCGGCCGGAAATTAAAGCGCTGGGAGAAGCACTGAATTCACCGGAAATCAAGAGCTTTATTGAAGAAAAGTATCAGGGAGCTGTGGTCCCGGTATTCTAAGTCTTTAGCAAAAACAAAACCTCGGGTTATAGTCCTTTTTCGGGCTTTAACCTGAGGTTTTTTCATCAAAAAAATATTTGGGTCAGACTTGAAGTAATTGTTTGCATAGCTCAGTGGCGGAAGCGGCATCGGGAGCATACCCATCGGCACCGATTTCTGCGGCAAAGTCACTGGAAACAGGAGCTCCGCCCACGATCACTTTTACTTTATCCCGCAAACCTTCTTCTGTGAGAATTTCAATGGTATCCCGCATATGAAGCATGGTGGTAGTCAAAAGGGCGGACATGGCCACAATATCTGCCTGCTGTTCTTTGGCTACCGCCACGAATCTTTCCGGAGGAACATCCACACCCAGATTGAACACAGTCAATCCCGCACTTTCCATCATCATGCCCACCAGGTTCTTTCCGATATCATGCAGATCTCCTTTCACCGTGCCCAGCACCACCTTGCCCATGGAAGGCAAGTCCGTATCGGTGATTAAAGGCTTAACCAGATCTAATCCACCATTCATGGCCCTGGCCGCCCATCAGCACTTCCGGAACAAACATCTCACCATTTTTGAAACGATCACCCACCACGCTCATTCCCCGGACCAGTCCCCCCGTTAATAATTTCCAGGGGATCCATAGATTTTTCCAAGTAACCCCGGACCAACTCCTTTACTCTTCCTTCATTCCCGGCAATTACCGCCGCAGACAATTCCGCAAAATCCGTCATGTCCTCCACCTCCTGATTTGATAAAGCTTGGTTGGCTTAGGCTTCAAAATCGGTCATCGCCCATAGCCCATATATGCTATATCTTACCAAAATAATTGCCCATAGGCTACTATTATCTTGACAAAATATTTCCCCGGGGAATTGCAAGTTTAATTGCCACCCATATTTTGGCATCCTCTGATTATACTGCCATCTTTGCCATCTCATTGGCAGATTTATATCCATGAATTTTTCTTGGGTAATTATTCATCCAGTTCTCAATTCGCCTAATATCTTTCTGTTTAAGCTTGCTGATATCTGTGCCCTTTGGAATAAACCGACGTATTAGCTTATTAGCATTTTCATTGGACCCACGTTCCCATGCGCTGAATGGGTGAGCATAATAGATTTTAGTCCGATGAGTGCCCGGCTTTCTGATTGAACTCTCTAATTCTACACTATTAAGAAACTCGCTTCCGTTATCTACCGTAATGGTTTTTGAACACTTCTGAAAAAGCGTGCTCCGTACTCTCTTTCAAGCCTATCCAGCGTTTTCTTCACTGATTTCTGTGTCTTTTCCGGCATCTTTCGGATAATCTCTTTTCTAAACTTGCGTTCTGTTTAGAACTAAGAGTGCGGCTTTGCCTTTCCCTTTGCCGCTTACAACACAATCCATCTCCCAATGGCCGGCTTCTTCACGAGTATTAGCTGCCGCAGGTCTTTCTTCAATGCTTCTGCCTTTTAGATTGTTGTGGGCAACTCGTACCCCTCTTATGGCGATTTTTTTTTAGGTACTCGTTTTTACTGGAAGGTTTTTATTTGTTATATTTGCAAATACTTCTTTGTCGATATAGTTATAGAGCGTTTTTGTGCATATACTAGTCTTAAATTTTAAGCCTTTTGCCCGGATTTCGCCAATGACTGCGTCAGGGGTATATCCCTCTTTGATAATCTTTTTTTCAATGTAATCGGCTAGTCCATGGTCATGACCGATCTTTAAGCATGCTCCCTTATTAGCAGCTCTCTCCCGGTATATTCGCTCTGCTGTATCTGCACAGTATTTATCAACATAAACCAGGTCGCTTCTCAGCATCCTGACAGTTCCACGGGCAATCTCACGTTCGATGGTTCGCTTATGCTTGCCTAACAGCTTTGCTATCTCGCTGGGTGACTTCTTCTCCTTTAGAAGAATTTCAATCTGATAGCGTTCTTTTACAGTGATGTGTTTAAAGCGGCGGGAAGTCGTGGTACGATTGAGTTGACTCATGTGCTTTGCCTCCTTTATGTTTTTAAGCGTAGTTACCTTAAACATATCAGAGGTTTAGCCTTGAGTCTCTATTTTTTTATTAAATGCGGCAATTAATTTTACAACTTACCCCCACAGATGTTCGATCCTGTGGGCTCACAGCAGATCAATTCTCCCGGCTATTTGAGCTTGTTTTTGGAAAATACTCCATTAACGACTTTTAAATTTTCTTTTTTTCCGCTACAATAAAGGGAAATGGCAAATCCTGAAGAATTGCATTGCCGGATAGGTAGTAACAGACAAACCAGCATGCCATTGGGAGGGGAATAAATGTCTCAGGCAAAAGTTTTGAACCTGGCTCACCGACGCTGGCAAAAGCGTCAAATTATGGAATTCTGGGAGGAAGTCAAGGCAGGAAGCTTGACCAACGATAAAATTGCTGCGGGCGTGAACGAATTATATGAAAAAACGGGTAAAACCTTGATATATACTTTCCTGAGGATGCTGCCCAGCCTAGAGGAAAAAGAGCAGTTCTTAGCCATTTATTGTTTAAGCCAGCTGCCTCCTGAAGGGGAAATCATCGATATTTTGCTCCTGGCCTATCGGGAATCCCAGAGTCTGGAAATGGAGGCACAGATCATTGCTCTCCTCATCTCCTTGGGGGTGGACATCTCCCAGCTGGAAAGGGATGAAAGCAGAGTAAAAGAAATTCTCGATATCTTAAAGGAAAAGCTCAGCCGGCAAATGACCTGGGCCGGTCAAACAAGAAGCTCTTTTCCTCTCAATAAAGCAGGGCTAGGGGACTTCCCAACGAAAAAACAATCTTTTCAGAACAATTTTTATCTGGCAACGGCTTCCATAACACGGGAAGAAAACTTCGTAGCCTTGGCTCTCAGTTGGGAACAAAAAGACGGTCTTGTTCAGGGAGCCTGTTTTATCTTGGACTTCAGCTGCGACTCCCCCAGCTGCGGCATTGCCGATTTTTGGGTTTTTCATCCTCTTACCAAAGAACAATTTCATCAGACTTTCCTGATGAACAACAACTATCTTGATCCGGAAATCCAACTCACCACCATTTCTTACCAAGAAGCTGTCAGTTTGATTCAAAGCGCTTTTCAGTTAAAGCCTGAAAACATACCCCCTGATCCTTACTGGAAAAAGTTTGCCTGGCTGCTGGATGAAAACCTTGATCTGGATGAGCAAAAATATCGCCAACTGACCTTAAACCTTGTGGCTTTCCCCAAGGGACCGGAAGGAATGCTCCAGGTTTTTCATCATGCTTGGGCAACCGATGACCGTTCTTTGGTTTACGCCTGCCTGGCCAGCCGGCATCCCTGGCGACAGCAGGGCTGGCGGGAATTTTACCTAGATTTTGATCGAAAAAAACCTCTGTTGTCCTTGGAAGATGAAGACTTCCACTTCAGTCTGAACTGTTTTATGAAGGATCTGGCGGAAGAAAAAAAGGAAGCTTACTGTATTTTCCGGGTTCAGAGGGAAATGAGAAATGCAGTTTTTTACGGGAAGTTTCATACTGTCAAGGAAGACGGCCTGTGGCTCCTGGAAAGCGGCGACCCTACCAATTTGACTAGCCAGGCCTTTCACCGGCAGGTGGCCAGGATTGTCCTGCAAACTGAAGGATTAATCGGTAAAGATCCGGAACAGCTTATTGCCCGGGCCAATGAGCTGGTGAGAACATTCGATTACCCCCCGGTCCCTTATATTCTCAAAGCCGCCTTGAGAAAATTACCCGCCCGGGATCCCCAGGTTTTACCCGCCATGTTACAACTGGCAACTGCTGAGATCCGCCTGGGTAATCAAGAGGGTGCGGCAGAAGTATTGCATAAGCTGGAAAAAACCAGCAACCCCATTTATGCTTCCTGGGCCAACCGGCTTTTACAGGCTATGCAATTCAACGGGATCAACCAAGAAAGCCTGATCAATTTCACCACAGAGGATACTGTGGAGTGTTTTTTGTTACAGATTTTTGATCGGTTCGATCTGCCTAAAGACCAATGTATCTATGCCTTAACCCTTTGGGGAGCATTACCCCGCTTCGTTCCGGAACCGATCAATGACAAAGATTTGAAAACTCTGGCGGCAGCCATCATCTACAATGCCTACCGCTTAGACCAAGGGCGCAAGCTCCCCCGCCATACCCCTTTAGGCGAATACCTGGCGCAAATGGCCGGTGACTGGTCAAAACTCCAGATTAAAGCCAACAATATCTGGAATGCCTTAAGCGGTTTAGGACAGGACCCCTTCTGGATTATTGAAGAAGCCAATGTTCTTTTTGCCGGCAGCGAAGACTCTTCCCCCTACTAACAATAAAGCCGGAAAAGTCTTTTCCGGCTTGCTGCGAAAGCGCCTTAGCTTTATACTCCCCCCCGGCCCGGCTTGCCCCGCTTTAAAGCGCGCCAGCCAATGTCAGTGCGGAAATGCCGTTGGGGAAACACTATCTTTTCGCAGGCGCTATAGGCCTTTTGCGCCGCTTTCTCCAGGCTTTCTCCCCTGGACGTCACTCCCAGGACTCGTCCTCCCGCTGTGTACAAAGTCCCGTTTTCCCTTTTGGTCCCGCTATGGAAGACCAGGACTTCCTCCGGCACCTGTTCCAGACCAAAGATGGGATAACCGGTCTGAAAAGACCGGGGATAACCGCCGGAAGCCAGTATTACACAAACCGCAGCCTCCGGTGACCAGCTGATTTCCAACTCTTCCAATTTCCCTTCCATGGCCCCATTCATGATCTGCACCAAATCCGTTTCCAGCCTGACTAAAAGAGCCTGGCTTTCCGGATCCCCAAAGCGGGCATTGAATTCCAAGACTTGAGGACCTTCCCGGGTTAAGATCAGGCCCCCGTAAAGAATACCCTGAAAGCTCCTGCCTTCCTCTACCAGAGCCCGAGCCACCGGAACAAAAATATCCTGGTAAATCTGCTTCTCCAGAGCAGGGTTTTCCAGCCCGGTGGGACTGTAGGCACCCATTCCTCCTGTATTTGGCCCCCGGTCTCCATCGTAGACTCTCTTGTGGTCTTGAGCCCAGGCCAAGGGACGGACGGTTTCCCCGGAAACAAAAGCCATAACCGTTACCTCTTCCCCTTCCAGGTACTCCTCGATGACCAGTTTCCTGCTGGCCGTGCCCATTTTCTCCAACTCTTCCAGGGCCTGAACCGCTTCTTCCCTGCTGTGAACAATCATCACTCCTTTACCGGCAGCTAACCCGTCCGCTTTAATGACACAAGGAGCTCCCAACTTTTCCAGGTAATCCCCAGCTTCCCTCTTGTTTTCAAATATGGCAAAATCAGCTGTGGGTATCCGGTATTTCTTCATCAAATTCTTGGCAAAAGATTTGCTCCCTTCTATTTCAGCAGCCCTGGCGGTGGGTCCGAAAAGGCGCAAACCCGCCTGTTGAAAAACATCGGCAATGCCTGCCACTAAAGGCGCTTCCGGACCAACCACCGTTAAGTCTATCTGCTCCGCCAGAGCGAACTGGACCAGGCCTTCTAGATCCAAGGGATCAATAGGCACACAGCGGGCCAGGGAAGCAATACCCCCGTTGCCCGGGGCACAAAAAATCTCTTTGACTTGAGAACTCTGGGCAATTTTCCAGACAAGAGCGTGCTCTCGGCCACCGGAACCGATTACCAATACTTTCATAAAAACCTCCACCTATCTGCCAAAATTAATGTTTGAAATGGCGCCTCCCGGTAAAGGCCATGGCTATACCATGCTCCCGGCAGGCACTGATTGAATCCTCATCCCTGATGGAACCTCCCGGCTGGACGATGGCCTTGATACCATAAGCGGCCGCCAGGTCCACTGTATCCCGAAAAGGGAAAAAGGCGTCGGAAGCCAGAACCCCTCCCTTGGCCTGCTCTCCTGCCTGGGTTAAGGCCAGTTCAGCCGACTTAATCCGGCTCATTTGCCCGGCACCGATGCCCAAGGTCACCCCATTTTTTGCTACCACGATGGCATTTGACTTTACGTGTTTGACCACCTTCCAGGCAAAATCCAATTCCTCCAAGGCAGTAGGTTCCCCGGTTACCCATTGCCAGTTTTCAGGAAAACGCGTTTCCTTATCAGCTTCCTGCAGAAGAAATCCACCGCCGATGCATTTTATTTCGTATTCTTTTCTGCCCTGCTTCTCGGGAAGAGCCAGCACCCGCAAGTTGGGCTTTTCCTGAAATAATTCCAATGCCCCGGGATCATAATCAGGTGCAATAACCGCCTCAAAGAAAATGTCTTTCATTTTTTCGGCAACCGCCCTGTCCACCCTTTGGTTCAATGCCACAATGCCGCCAAAAGCAGAAACCGGGTCAGCAGCCAGAGCTTTCTCAAAGGCAGCTGCCAGGCTGGCATCAATGGCCACCCCACAAGGGTTGGCATGTTTGATAATGGCCGCTGCCGGTTCCCTGAACTCCTGGACCAATTCCCAGGCTGCGTCCAGATCGGCCAAGTTATTATAAGAAAGATCTTTTCCCTGCAACTGCCGGGCGCCAGCCAGCCCCTGGGACTGGCCCAGCCGATAAAGGGCCGCTTTTTGATGGGGATTTTCTCCATAGCGCAGTTGACGGGACAGCTCCCCTGCTAAAACCCAATCACAAGCAAAAACGCTGATTTGCGCCTTTTCAGTCAAATAGCGGGCGATGGCAGCATCATAAGCGGCCGTATGCCTAAAAGCTTCTGCAGCAAGCTCCAAGCGCAGTTTTGAAGCAACCTCTCCCCTTTCCCGCAGCTCCTCAGCCACTTCTTGGTAACGGTCCGGGTTGACCACCACTGCGACCCTTTCATTGTTTTTGGCAGCCGCCCGAATTAAAGCGGGACCGCCAATATCAATATTTTCAATGGCTTGGGCCAAACTCACCTCTGGTCTGGCGATGGTCTCCCGAAAAGGATAAAGGTTGACCACCACCAGATCGATAAGAGGTATACCAAGATCCTCCAAAACCTGCAGATGTTCCGCCACATTCCTGGCCAAAATGCCCCCATGAATCTTGGGGTGGAGGGTTTTCACTCTGCCTTCCAGGATTTCGGCGAACCCGGTGACTTCACTGACCGGGCGCACGAAAAAACCTGCTTCCTGCAAAAAGCCGGCAGTACCTCCGGTGGAAATCAATTCAAAGCCGAGTTCGGTCAATTGGGCGGCAAAATCCCCCAGCCCTCTTTTGTCGGATACGCTGATCAAAGCCCGTCTTTGCCGCACTTTTTTCCCTCCTTTTGATCTTTAATCCCGCAAATGATGACTCTTCTCCCCTCTATCTTAACCCGGCCCTGAGCCAGCCAGCTGATGACCTGGGGATAAAGCTTGTGCTCTTCGGCCAGGATTCTGGCCGCCAGGCTTTCCGGCGTATCCTCAGGCAAGACGGGTACCACCGCCTGGGCGATAATCGGCCCCCCATCCAACTCTTCGTTTACAAAGTGAACTGTACAACCGGTATATTTTACTCCATATTCCCAAGCCTGCCGCTGGGCCCTTAATCCGGGAAAAGCCGGGAGCAAAGAAGGATGGATATTGATGACCCGGCCGGGAAAGGCAGCCAAAAACTCTGCTGACAGTATCCGCAAAAAACCGGCCAATACCACCAAATCCACCCGGTATTTTTCCAAAACCCGGCGCAGGGCCCTGTCAAATTCAAAGCGATCCGAGTACAAACGGGGATCGACCAGCTGGCAGTCGATTCCATAGCGGGATGCTTTTTGCAAGGCTTCTGCTTTGGGGTTATCAGAAATCACCACCACAATTTCCGCCCCCAGCCTTCCGGCCTGTTGAGCTTTGATCAGAGCTTCCAGATTGCTACCTCTCCCTGAGACCAGTACTCCCAAACGGCACACATTCCCGCCTCCTTCACCACCTAATCAGCGTCCTGCCCTTGCCAGGAACAAGAGATCCGATGACATAAGCATCCTGTCCCAAACTTTGCAAAAACCTGATAATGTCATCTTCCGTTCCCGGTGACACAATCAGGACAAAACCGATGCCCATATTGAAAGTACGGTACATTTCTCCGGATTCCACCGGGCCCAGTTCGGCAATCAGCCGGAAGAGAGGCGGTACCGGCCAGTTTTCTTCCACCAGCAGCGCATCCAGATGATTGCCAAAGGATCTAGGCAAGTTTTCGATTAAGCCGCCGCCGGTAATGTGAGCCATGGCCTTCACTTCAAATTGAGACAGAAGAGCTAAAATTTGGGGCACATAAATCCTGGTGGGTTCCAGCAGCAATTCCCCCAAGGTCCGATTAAAACCAGGAGGACACTCCTCCAGAGATAGGCCGCCGTCCTCCAAAAGCACCTTCCTGGCCAAGGAATAGCCATTGGAATGAAGTCCTGTGGAAGAGAGGCCGATCAGGATGTCCCCCGGTTCGGGCCGGGAACCGTCCAAAAGGCGGTCCTTTTCCACGATTCCCACGACAAAGCCGGCCAGATCATATTCATCTTCCCCATAGACACCCGGCATTTCCGCCGTTTCTCCTCCCAGAAGGGCACAGCCCCCTTGGCGACAACCCTCGGCTATCCCCTTGACAATCGAAGCCGCTTTTTCCGGTACCAGTTTGCCCATGGCCAGATAGTCCAGGAAAAATAAAGGTTCAGCTCCCTGAACCAAGACATCGTTCACACACATGGCCACCAAATCAATACCAATGGTATCATGACGGTCCAACATGATGGCTATTTTCAATTTGGTTCCTACCCCGTCAGTCCCGGCCACCAGGACCGGCTCCCGATACTTGCCCGGCTCCAACTGAAACAGGCCGCCGAATCCCCCTATTTCTCCCATTACCCCCGGGCGTTTGGTGGCGGCCACATGGTTCTTAATCATTTGTACCAGTAGATTGCCGGCATCAATGTCCACCCCCGCATCCCGATAAGCAACCGGCCTCTTCTTAGATTTCATGCCTAGAACCCCCTTTAAGAAACGGTATAGCAGCACCTTCAGCCGGTGCTCCCGGCACATATTCACCGCTGAAACAGGCAGTACAAAAGCTGGCCGGATCGGATTGGAAGGATTTCAACAATCCCTCCAGACTCAAGTAATGCAGGCTATCAGCTCCGATGTGCCGGCAAATGGCGTCCAGATCCTGCCGGGCTGCGATCAATTCACCCCTGGCGGAAGTGTCGATTCCGTAATAGCAGGGATAGAGAACGGGCGGGGAACTGATTAAAAGATGGACTTCCTTCACACCAACCTGTCGGAGCATTTTTATAATCTTTTTACTGGTGGTTCCCCGGACCAAGGAATCATCCACCAAGGCCACTCTTTGATCCTGGAGAACCTGCCTAATGGGATTCAATTTCAAGCGCACTTCCACATCCCGCAGTTTTTGCGAGGGACGGATAAAGGTGCGGCCAATGTAGCGGTTCTTCATCAGTCCCTCCTGAAAAGGCAGCCGGGCCGCTTCCGCATAGCCCATGGCCGCGGTGGTGCCGGAATCCGGAACGGCAATGACCAGATCCACTTCTGGGCGAACCTCTTCCGCCAAGCTATGGCCCATCTTGCGCCGGACTAGGTTGACGGTTTCCCCATCAATGGTGCTGTCAGGCCTGGCCAGATAGACGTACTCGAAAATACATAAAGCTTTCCGGGAAGATACCATGGTCCGGATAGACCTGACCCCTTCCTGATCGATAATCACAATCTCCCCCGGTTCCACATCCCGGACAAAAACCGCCCCTATGGTGTCCAAAGCACAGGTTTCTGAAGCCAGAACATAAGCTTCATCAAGCTTACCCAAACACAAAGGCCGGACTCCGTAGGGATCCCGCACTCCGATAAGCCGATCTTCAGTCATCACCACCAGGGCATAAGCGCCCTTTAAATCAATCATGCATTTTAGCAAAGCTTCCTCCAGAGGATTCTGCCCGTAACGGGCAATTAAATTGACAATGACCTCACTGTCGGTAGTGGACTGAAAAACCGAACCATTTATGGCCAGGCTATGCCTTAATTCCCGGGCGTTAAGCAGTCTGCCATTATGGGCCAAAGCTACTGAGCCCCTCAAATAATTAAAGCGCAAGGGTTCCGCATTAACCACGGATCGGTCTCCGGAATCGGCATAACGCACGTGGCCGATGGCTATCTTTCCTTTTAAGCTGTTGAGCACATCGTCATTAAAAACTTCGGCTACCAGCCCGGTATTTTTATGGACATGGATGGCGCTGCCGTCGGAAACAGCAATGCCCGCACTTTCCTGTCCCCTGTGCTGTAATGCATAAAGCCCATAATAAGTCAATGTGGCCACATCCCGGCCGGGCCCATAGATACCGAAAACTCCACAGGCTTCCCGGGGTTTGTCATCAGTTGCTTTTTCTTGAGAGCAGCCAACCGCTTGGGAAAACATTTAAGCGCCTCCCCCAAACCCCTTTGTGGCTCCCCAACCGAATCTTTCCAAGGGGCCCCAAGGCCGGCGAAAACAATTTTGCTCCAGAATATAAAGAGGCATCATTAAAAAGCTCCTTTCCTCTAGGCCATTACTCACCAAGGGATTATTTCTTTTGTGCCAGGTAAGATTCAACCCCCAGCTCCTTCAACCTGGCCCCTTTTGCCTGTACATCAGCGGCCATCCGCTCCCGATAGGCAACAATTCTTTCCTTGATGGAAGGATACTTGAGGGCCAAAATCTGGGCCGCATAGATGCCCGCATTCTTGGCACCATTGATGGCCATGGTAGCCACTGGAATACCGGAAGGCATCTGAACTATACTGTAGAGGGAATCTTGGCCTCCCAGGGTTTCGGTTTTCATAGGCACCCCGATCACCGGCAGAGTAGTCAAGGCGGCGATCACACCCGGCAGATGGGCTGCCCCTCCGGCACCGGCGATGATCACTTCCAGGCCCCGTTCCGCCGCATTCCGTGCATAGCTGAAAACCTGCTCCGGCGTCCGGTGGGCGGAAGCGATGATCACTTCACAGCCGATATCCAATTCGTCCAAAACGGTTACCGCTTGTTTCATCACCGATAAATCCGAATCACTTCCCATGACAATGCCCACTTTCACTTCTTTCATGGATACACCTCCCCTTGATTAATGTCCGTGCTTTTCATCTCTTTTTGTTCTAAGCTTAGCAAAAAGAGACTTTATCTGTCAAGAACATGCGAACGATCTCAGCCATCCTTGGCAAAATGTTCGGATTAAAGAAAATAGCTTATGCCTGCGCGGGCAATCCCCTGTCTTCTCAGTTCCGGCAGATTAAAGTTCAGAGCCGTTCCCGCCGTAATTCTCTCTTCATGCCCCATGCGGCCCAGGATTCTCCCGTCCGGACTGGTCAAGCTTTCCACCCCTTCATGGGAACCGCTGGGATTATAGGGATAGTTCCCGCTGGGACGGTTATCCCAATCAATATATTGGGTGGCTATCTGGCCCCGAGTTAACAACTCTTCCATTTCCCGGGCCGTGGCCACAAAACGTCCCTCCCGGCAGGCAACGGGTACCGCATAAACCTGCCCCACCTGTACATTGCTGAACCAGGGTGAAAGGGTAGAAACAATTTTGATCCTTACAAACCGAGAAACTGGCCTGCCAATTCGGTTTTCGGTCAAAAGAGGGGAACCCGCCCCCATAGTCCTGATCTCCCCATAAGGCAACAATCCCAACCTGACCAGAGCCTGGAATCCATTCCCGATTCCCAAGATCAAACCTCTTTTTTCGTCCAAGAATTCCATGAGTGCCTCTGCCACCTGGGGATGGCGAAAGACCAGTTCGATGAATTTCCCGGCCCCTTCCGGTTCATCTCCGGCAGAAAAACCACCCGGTAAGACCAGAATCTGGGAGTCCAAAATGCTCTTGGACAAATCGGCAAGAGACGACTTTATTTCAGCAATAGTTAGATCCCTGAATACCAAGCTCCTGACCACACCGCCGGCTTGGCGAAACATCTCAGCTGTTTCATACTCACCGTTTGTTCCAGGGAATACCGGAAGCAAAACCCGGGGCTTAGCCAGCCGCACCGGACCGGGGTGTTTTCCCCTGCCGGTATAGACCTTTTCTCGGGCTTTTTCCTGGAAAGAATTGGTCGTTAGAGGAAAAACCTTGTCCAGGGTGCTTTCCCAGGCCTCCACTGCCTCCGCCAAGGGAATCTCTATGCCGTTGATCTCAATGGAGCTCTTCTCCCTGGTCCGTCCCAAGAGCCGATACGCCACACCCCGAAAGGCTTCCTCCAGATCAACCCCGTTTTTTATCTCCAGGATCAAGGAGCCGTAGTCCGGGGCAAAAAGCCTGTCCAATTCCAGCTCGTGGTTTTCCTGGAAAATCATGCCGATGTTGTTTCCAAAACACATCTGGCTGATAGCAGCGGCCAATCCTCCTTCCTTCACGGTAGAAGAAGCCAAGACCCCTCCTTGCGCAATCAATTCCTGCACCTGCTGGAAGATTCTCTTCATGGCCGCGAAATCCGGCAGTTCCTGTTCATCCCGCGGAAGAGGAAGAAGTACTACCCGACTGCCGGCCCTTTTGAATTCCCGGGAGACGACTTTGTCCACTTCGGTGACGGTAACCGCAAAAGCCACCAGGGTCGGCGGCACATGCCTGTCTTTAAAAGAACCGGACATGCTGTCTTTGCCACCGATGGCCGGAATTTGCAAGCTTTCCTGAGCCAGATAAGCTCCCAAAAGGGCGCTGAAAGGTTTACCCCATTTAACCGGATCATCCTCCAACCTTTCAAAATACTCTTGCAAGGTTAATCTGACTTTGGTATAGTCCCCCCCCAAGGCCACTATTTTGCTGACCGCCTCCACCACCGCATACAGAGCGCCGTGAAAAGGACTCCAAGAAGCAAGGCGCGGATTGTAACCGTGGGTCATCATGGTGACGGTGGAAGTTTCCCCCTCTTGGACGGGAATTTTCGCCACCATTCCTTCCTGCGGAGTAAGCTGATAGCGGCCCCCCAAAGGCAACAGAACCGTATTTCCTCCAGCAGTGCTGTCAAATTGCTCCACCATTCCTCTTTGGCTGCCAATATCCAGTCTCTGCAGATTAAAAAGCCAGGCCCGCCGAAGGTCGGGCAGAGCTTGGAGCAGTCCCCCGTGGAGACGGGTAAAGTAATTCTCCTCTTTTCTGGGAGAAACCACCACCACGGAAGAAGCCTTCTTGATGCCGCCGGTATTAAGAAAGTCTCGCTTCAGGTCTACAATGGGCCGACCTCGCCAATACATTTTCATCCGCCGGTCCCCTGTTACCCTGGCCACCACGGTAGCTTCCAGATTTTCTTCCCGCGCCAGCCTAATCATGCGATCCGCATCCTCCCGGGCCACCACCACAGCCATGCGTTCCTGGGACTCGGAAATGGCCAGTTCGGTGCCGTCCAGACCGGCATACTTGGTGGGCACCGCATCCAAATCAATTTCCAATCCATCGGCCAGTTCACCGATAGCCACGGACACTCCGCCTGCTCCAAAATCGTTGCATTTTTTTATTAATCTGCTGGCTGCCGGATTGCGGAAAAGACGCAGGAGTTTTCGTTCCTCAGTTGGATTGCCTTTGGGCACTTCCACTCCTCCGGGCTGCTCCGTTTCCCCGGTATACTCCCGGGAAGAACCGGCAGCTCCCCCGCAACCATCCCGACCGGTCTTGGCCCCCACCAAGAGAACCAAATCTCCCGGCTCGGGGGCTAATCTCCGCACGTTTTTCCGGGGTACGGCACCGATCACCGCGCCCAGTTCCATTCTTTTTGCTAAAAAGCCCTCATGATAGTATTCCACCACCTGGCCGGCAGGCACCCCCACCTGATTGCCATAACTACTGTAGCCGGCCGCCGCTTCCTTGGTGATTTTTCTTTGGGGAAGTTTTTCCGGCAGGGTATCCTCTATTTTAGCCCGGGGATCAGCGCTGCCGGTAACCCGCATAGCTTGATAAACATAGGCCCGACCGGAGAGGGGATCCCGAATGGCTCCGCCCAGGCAGGTAGCGGCACCGCCGAAAGGTTCAATTTCCGTGGGGTGATTATGGGTTTCGTTCTTGAACATCACCAGCCATTCTTCCTGCCTGCCGTCTACGTTCACATTGGCTGAGATACTGCAAGCATTGACCTCATCTGATATTTCCACATCCGGCAAAAGACCCTGCTTCCGCATTTTCTTCATGCCCAAGACCGCCAGATCCATCAGACAGACATCAGGTCCTTCATCACCGTAAACAAAAGTCCGGTCCGCCAGATATCTTTGATAAGCCGACTGAATCGCCTGGCTAAAATCTCCTTCTTCAATTGCCACTTGGGCCAAGGGCGTGAAAAAAGTTTTGTGGCGACAGTGATCAGACCAGTAAGTATCGATAACCTTCATCTCGGTAATGGTGGGATCCCGTTTTTCTTCGTTCCGGAAATAGGACTGGCAGAAGCGTAAGTCCTCCAGACTCATGGCCAAGGCCAACCGTTCCTGCAGCTTTTGCAGTTCTTCTGCATCTTGCCCGGCAAAATCCCGGATAATTTCCACAGGGGATGCTTCTTGTTCCGCCCTTTCCAGTGTTTCCGGTTTACCCTGATCAGCCTCCCGGCTTTCTACCGGATTCAGGCAATAGGACTTGATCTGATCCAGGGCAGAAGCAGAAAGCACACCCCGTAAAATCAAAACCCGGGCCGTGCGCACCACCGGCGTTTCCCTCCCGGTGATCAGTCTTAGACATTGTAAAGTTGCTTCCAACTTCTGATCGTGCTGGCCGGGCAGGTATTCCATCGCTAAGACGGTATCCACGGCCGCCAGGGGAAGTACTTCTTCATAAACCCGGTGGGCCAGATTTTCCGCAAAAAGAACTTGCCGCACCTTGGCATACTCTTCCTCGGTAATGCCGGCAAGATCATAGCGGTGGAGCAAACGCAAAGATTCCAGGCTCCGTATTCCCACATGATCATGTAATTCCAAATAAAGATTGCGGGCTGCCTGGTCAAAATCCGGCTTTTTTTCCACATAAATTCTTCTTACCCGCTTCATTTTCCGCCCTCCTGAAGGTCTTTTTTCATCAATCCATCTTTTTCCTGCTTTACAAAACAATTGTAACATAATAATATAAATAAGAATAGTTAATCCTTTTAATAACATCTATTAGGAGAGCTAATCTATGGCCGTTAATTTTGAACTATACAAGGTCTTTTATTACGTGGCCAAGCATTTAAGCTTTTCAGAAGCCTCCAGACAGCTTTTCATCTCCCAGTCTGCTGTGAGCCAGTCCATTAAGCAGTTGGAAACCCAGCTCCAGTGTACCCTTTTTTCCCGTCATAGGAAACAGGTACAATTAACCCGGGAAGGAGAACTGCTTTTCCCCCATATTGAGCAGGCTTTTCATCTGATCAAAACCGGGGAAAAAAAAATTGCGGAAATTCATGCTCTCATCAGGGGGGAAGTAGTGATCGGAGCCAGTGACACCATCTGCAAACACTATCTGCTTCCTTTTCTCAAGAAATTCCACCAAATTCATCCGCAGATTAAATTACGGATTATCAACCGCAGCTCTCCCGCCTGCCTGGATTTGTTGGAGAAAGGGCTGGTAGATTTAAGTATAATTAATATTCCCTGGAAAATCCCTTTTCAGAATATATCCATCCGGAAATTGAAAACTATACATGATGTCTTTATTGCCGGGGAGGCTTTCTTCCATTTAAAAGGCCGTAGGGTGCCCTTGAAGGAGCTGGGAAACTATCCCATCATGATGCTGGAAAAAAACACAGTGACCAGGGATTTTTTTGAGGATTTTCAAAAGAAAAATGGGGCCAACATCATTCCGGAAATCGAACTGGGCAATCTCAACCTGCTGGTGGAATTAGCCAGAATCGGCCTGGGAATTGCCCTGGTAACAGAAGAATTTATTCAAGGGGAACTGGCTGCTCAGGATATCTTTATCATTGAATTGGAGGAAAAGATGCCCGGCAGAAAGCTGGGAGTGGCGAGCCGGGATAAAGTGCCTCTTTCCCCGGCAGCTCGGCAGTTTCTTTCCCTGCTTACTGATTTTCCCGCCGGTTGATTTGAGGATCAATTTTTAAACCATGGCAGCCGGACAGGCAGGAATTTTCCCTTGTCAATAACTTATGAAAATGTCACCCCAAAAGATAGTTAATTATCGTTAGAAAATGTCATCTTTAACCTGGCTATTGGGATGATAGCTGGCTGCCTGGCAACGTCAAGGGTCAAGATGAACTCGCTAAAGCTCGCCCTTGACGTTGCCAGGCAGCCAGCAGAGTAATAGTTAGCCAGGTTAAAACAACGTGTTTTAAGCCATTTTTGAGAGAAATATTTCTTCGAGCATCGCGAGTATTTCTTGATCACTTTCGGTAAAGGCCTGTTTTTTCACAAGTCTATGACCGTACTTGTAGTAATGGCTGTCCGGTGGTGACCATTTCTTTCTCTCTTTTGCAGGAGCCTTGTCCTGTATCTTCTTTGACTTAACGAACGGCATTGTATCGTATATAGCACCCTTATAGGCCACTTTAATACCGAAATGAGGGCTAGTAAGTACATCTATGCGGGCACTTTTGGGTAGTGGAGGAAGTTCCTTGGACTGAATAATCTTAAAATGTTTACTGTAAAAGGAAAATACTCCACCATTGTCAAATGTACGCTGCTTAACGATGCAAAGGATGTGGTCTATGCACAGGTTTGAAGGTACGGGTCTGAAAGCACATTCGGTATTTTCAGGCTCTACCGCAAACCGCTTATTAAACTTGTATATGTACTTTGCTAAAAAGGCATTAGCCTCATCCAAAGTGTTGATGTTGTTACGCTTAAACTCGACCGGCAGTCTACTTTGCAGCGTTTCCCACAGACGTTCCACACGGCCCTTTGCTTGAGGTGAACGTGCGGTAATAATGGTTACACCCATCTCTTCCATAGCACGGCCAAACTGGGTTGGTTTTGTTCTTTTACCTGCCAACTGTTCTTCAATAGACAGTTTATCCTTTAAAGGTGATTTGAAAATGGTATGGCTGTCGGAATAGATACTAACCGGGATGCCGAAATTTTCAAACATAAAGCGCATAACTTCAAAGTACCCCTGGAGGCATTCATTCTTAGCCAGGTATAAGGCTACCACTTTGCCTGTAGCATCATCAATACCACCATGCAGGCTAAACTTTTCGCTGGTACCAAACCATTCATAGGGCGTAGCATCCATCTGGATTAAAAGCCCTTCCTGGGGTTTACGCTTTCTAGTGCGATGGGGCTTAAACCTCCTACGTTTTTTCGGGCTTTCAAAGCCCGACTTCTTTAGCAGCTTGTAAAGCGCTGAATAGCTGATATTAATTTGTTCATGCTCTGCCAGCATTTCCTGAAAGTGCAAGAAATTAGCGTTTTTGTAGGTATCTGACTTTTTAAGGTTAATAATTGTCTGGGCAGTTTGATCCGGGATGGCATGATAAGGTTTTTTGCCTTTGTTTTTATGGACTAGGAAAGACGCCCCCTGTTCTTGCACTCCTTTCTTGAGGCGGAGTATTTGTCTTTCGCAAAGTCCAAGGCTCTCAGATGCTTCTTTGACTGTGATATGCCCTTCGATGAGTTTGGTAATTACTAAAAACCTATTAAGTTGTTTTTGGGACATAAGATAATACACCTCGTTATCCATAGTGACATTTTATCAAGATAATTAACAAGATGACATTATCATAAGATAACAACACCCAGGGTAAGTTGTAAAATTAATTGCCGCATTTAATAAAAAATAGAGACTCATGGCTAAACCTCTGATATGTTTAAGGTAACTAAGCTTAAAAACATAAAGGAGGCAAAGCACATGAGTCAACTCAATTGTACCACGACTTCCCGCCGTTTTAAACACATCACTGTAAAAGAACGCTATCAGATTGAAATTCTTCTAAAGGAGAAGAAGTCACCCAGCGAGATAGCAAAGCTGTTAGGCAAGCATAAGCGAACCATCGAACGTGAGATTGCCCGTGGAACTGTCAGGATGCTGAGAAGCGACCTGGTTTATGTTGATAGATACTGTGCAGATACAGCAGAGCGAATATACCGGGAGAGAGCTGCTAATAAGGGAGCATGCTTAAAGATCGGTCATGACCATGGACTAGCCGATTACATTGAAAAAAAGATTATCAAAGAGGGATATACCCCTGACGCAGTCATTGGCGAAATCCGGGCAAAAGGCTTAAAATTTAAGACTAGTATATGCACAAAAACGCTCTATAACTATATCGACAAAGAAGTATTTGCAAATATAACAAATAAAAACCTTCCAGTAAAACGAGTACCTAAAAAAAATCGCCATAAGAGGGTACGAGTTGCCCACAACAATCTAAAAGGCAGAAGCATTGAAGAAAGACCTGCGGCAGCTAATACTCGTGAAGAAGCCGGCCATTGGGAGATGGATTGTGTTGTAAGCGGCAAAGGGAAAGGCAAAGCCGCACTCTTAGTTCTAACAGAACGCAAGTTTAGAAAAGAGATTATCCGAAAGATGCCGGAAAAGACACAGAAATCAGTGAAGAAAACGCTGGATAGGCTTGAAAGAGAGTACGGAGCACGCTTTTCAGAAGTGTTCAAAACCATTACGGTAGATAACGGAAGCGAGTTTCTTAATAGTGTAGAATTAGAGAGTTCAATCAGAAAGCCGGGCACTCATCGGACTAAAATCTATTATGCTCACCCATTCAGCGCATGGGAACGTGGGTCCAATGAAAATGCTAATAAGCTAATACGTCGGTTTATTCCAAAGGGCACAGATATCAGCAAGCTTAAACAGAAAGATATTAGGCGAATTGAGAACTGGATGAATAATTACCCAAGAAAAATTCATGGATATAAATCTGCCAATGAGATGGCAAAGATGGCAGTATAATCAGAGGATGCCAAAATATGGGTGGCAATTAAACTTGCAATTCCCCAACAACACAGGCAGGAATTTTCCCTTTGCTATTTTCATTGGAAAGAAATATAATCCCGACTTTTACAGCAAACCACCAAAAAAAGAGCAGCAAACTCTTGCCACACAAGAGCTAGCGGCTTTTCGAATTTATCACAAAGATGTAGGGGAAAAGCTCATTTTTTGACCTGACCCAAAATTTTTTTAATGTCCCCAAGACGAAGCCTCTTGTTGGTAAAATCAATCCCCAAGGCCTTCCCAATAGCATCGGAAACTTCAGTTCTGTAATCGAACAAATAAACATTTTCATGCTCCTTTGAGCAAGAAATCCTATGAAGACACTCAATAATCTGTTCCGCAGAATAAACATTGCCCGTTTTTCTTTGCATAATCCTCATAATCGTAAGCGCGATGAAGCAAATCAAAAAATGAGCATTAATATGATCCTGAAGAGATACATACACCGGGCGGGTCTCCAAAACCCCCTTAGTAATCCGGAAAGTCTCCTCAATCTTCCACAAACCCCGGTAAGTATCAATTATTTCAACATCAGACATATCCAATTCACTGGTGACAATCGCATAGTAGCCATCATACTTGGCCTCTTCCCTAACCCTCTCCCAGTCCACAACCGGACGCTCCTTAACCGCAAGAACCTCTCCTGTCTTCTCATCAAACTTAAGATTCTTCACATACCTGGCCGCCCCATAAGAAGTAGCCTTATTGTAGCTCTGAGGATTAGCCGCCAAATCAAAAGCCTTTTTTAAAAGCTCTTCCCGTTCAGCCTGAGCCTTTAAAGCATATTTTCTTCCCCAGAAAGCCACCTGCTTTTCATACACCGTTTTCCTTGTCTTTTTTCCACTAGGCAACGTTACATTGATTTCCCTGGCAATGACCCTGCTTTTCATCTTGAAATCAGCATTTTCATCGGCAGGCTTGCCATTTTGATCTACGTAACCCTCATCAGAAAGGAGATACTCCTTAAACTCTTGAGTGCCGCCCCTGGACTCCGAATGTCAACGAATATTTGATCCACCTGACCACGAATTTTTGATCCACCGTGATAACCAAAAAGTGATCCACTTGGTTACCGGTTAATCAATTTCATATTAGCTTCTTTTAAGCAATAAAAGTGATGAATTAATAAATTAACTTAACCATGTTCCATCCGGTAGGACGGATTATTCATGTTTAGAATATGGGATCGAAAGGTGAGCCGATCCACTAATGCTGCAACCAAGGTAGGATTTTCGAATAGCTCTGTCCACCGAGAAAACTCCAGATTAGTACTGATGATCACACTGCTTTTTTCCGCCCGGTCGGAGATGACCTTGAAAAGCAGTTCAGACTGATGGCGGTTAAAGCTCAGATAGGACAGTTCATCAATAATCAGTAGATCTGCTTTTTGAAGCTGGCGTTCCAGTTTTAGGAGTTCTCTTGTTTCTTTTGCCTCCACAAGGGTGGTTGCCAGAGTTGCGGCAGTGGTAAACTTAACCCTAAATCCTGCTTGGCAGGCACGTAATCCCAAGGCAATGCTCAAGTGGGTCTTCCCACTGCCGGGGTTGCCAATCATTAATACATTTTGCCGGTTACGGATAAAATCGCAGCTTGCTAATTGATGTATGTAGGCCTCTTCAACGTGCTTAAGCCTTTTAAAGTCGAATTCTTCCAGGCTTTTTTCATTGGGAAATCCAGCCTGTTTAATACGTCTTTTTTGTTGATTAAGGTTACGGGAAGCCAGTTCCTGCTTCATCACTGAAAGAAGGAAATCCTCATAGCTTAGCTGCTTCTGCTGGCGTAATACTTCTTGATACTGTGTAAAGCTAGGGATTTTAAGCTGTTTGGCATAAAGTGCAATTAGTTCATTTTTAGGGTTCATGGTGCCACCGCCAGATACTTACGATCATAGCCGGACAGGTCAATGGTACTAACAGGGATATCTTTAGCGGTATCCAGTTTCACAGGAATATGTGGTTCCAACTCATTTTGTACCAAGCCAATAGTGGGAGTGATGCCGGCCGGTAATGCATCTTTAATAGCAAGAATTCTTTCGAGGCCATATTCCACGCTGAATTTTAGTAATTTGACTGTGTCTTTGGCACCACCGGGAAACATTTTGCCCCACTCTAAAAGTTCATTGGTTGCTGTTTGACGAACCGGTTTGGCATGAAACACAGAACGAGGTTTTTGTTCCAGTAGTGGTATGTAGTGAGCTAATTCAAATACTGTTTCCCCACGGCTGTAAAAACGTTGATGTTTGGCTATCTCGTCTCCCTGATGGTAACAGGCCAGGTGATTACCGTAGGCCTTGATGCTAACCGTTTTGCCAACTAATGAAACAGGAACAGAGTACTGATTTCCTTCAAAGCGAATTAGCCCGTTATCGGCTACCCGAACAGTTGTGCTTTTGCCGGTATCAAATACGAATTTAGGTAGTGGAGTTAAGCTGTATTTCTCTGTCGCAAATTGCTCTCCTACGGTCTGGCCCCGGCCTTGGATTTGATGTTTTCGGTATTGTAGGCAGGCGGAGATTAGAGTTTCATTCAGTTCATCTATACTGTTTACCCGGGGAACCGGCACAAGCACATTGCGTCTAACCCAGCCGACCAGATTTTCCACTAAGCCTTTTTCGTTCCCGCTATTGATATTGGTAAAGTGCATTTCAAAGGCGTAATGGGCACTTAGGGCCTGGTAGGCAGCCTGAGGCTTGGCATATAGGCCAAAACCTTCTTTGACGGCTACCCGAGCATTATCAAAGATAATTTTCTTGGGAATACCATTGCCGTGGGTAAAAGCAGCTACGTGCCCTTCAAGAAAAGATTCTTGATTCTGTCGAAAGAAAGCTTTAACGAATATGTCGGCGCTATAGCATAACCGATAGCAGAAGAGTTGGATCTTGGTTTTTTCGCCGTTGAGATAGATAGTGGCCTCGCCCCAATCAACTTGGGCTGCTTCGCCTGGGTCAAATTCCAGGGGCATAAAGGCTTCTTTAACGGGCTGTTTCATCTCCCGGACTACCCGTCTAATGGTGGATTCAGCTCCGGTAAAGCCTTTTTCATCTACTAAGCGTTTATAGATCCGTCTGGCAGTATGGCTTTGTTTTGGAATATTTTCGGCCTTATCTTCGGCAAAGCATTGGAGGATGAATTCACGAACTTCCTTTGTAACAATCGGTGATTCCCGATGGTAGGGCTGTCGTTCCCAGGGTACATGTTCACCCCCGCAATATTTTTTTACTGTGTTGCGGGAAATGCCAAGTTCTTTAGCAATTGCTCTTTGAGACATTTGTTGTTGAACATACATGTATCTAATTTTGCCATAAAGATCCACGTCAATGATCACGCCTTTCTTCCTCCTGCCAATTGATGTCTTATCATCGATTGTACAGGAATTTACTCAAAGTGGATCAAATATTCGTTATCACAGATGCCGGATCGATTGCGCAGGTGGATCACTTTTTCGTAATCATTGACTGGCTTTTTGGATCACTTTTATGTTAGCACACACACCTGACCGAAAAACTGAACACATAACCGTTAAAATTCCTTCCCTTCTCCTTACCCTGAAGATAAAAAATATTATCCCCCGTAATAATCCCCATATCAGCAACAACAATAATCCTGCCCGTATCATAATTTCTTCTTACTTCCCCGATAACCGGCCGAAAGGTCTCCTTATCAACCGTATTACCAGGAAACAAATCATAATGAAGAGGTATCCCATCAGCATCCATAGCCAATCCCATCTGCACAATAGGATTCCGACGGTTTTCCTTTGACAACCCGAACTTACGGAACTCATCCCCCTCATCAATCTCAAAATAGAAATTGGTCACATCATAATAGATGGTCTTAGTATTACGCCCATACTTCTCACTGATCTGAGCATTCAAATACCTTTGAAACTCCTTGGCAATCTTCGAAAAATGAGAGAGGGACCGGTAAACATCCGCCAAAGAAAAATGAAAACGCTCAAAATACCGCCCTTTTTCCTCAAAAGCCTTTTTCTTGGAGCCGGGAGAAAGGAGCCTGGAGATAACCAAAAGCATCATGATGGAATTCGTATTGAACTTAAAATTCTCATGCCTGGACTTATTCTTGAAAAACACATCCAAACCCAATTCATGATAAATCTTTAAAATTGCCGCATAGCCAAAATTCTTTTGTTATCAGTATTAGGAGCAAGTTTTTCCTCCATATTGATGGACAAAGTCAACTTCTTTTGGGCATTTTCCTCTTCAGTCATTTTCCGGGCAAGCTCTTTGAAGTGGGCGATAGGGTCATCGTATATTTTCTCCAGTTCGTCAAGGTAACCAAGGGATTTAACAGTACGGTCAGTGGAAATACCTGTCTCTGGATCCCTGTATTTCTGAGCGATAGAAAGATAAGTCCTCCCCGTGTCTTTTCGATAAGATTTTTTTAGGTACACATTAAGAACCTCCGTCTCTGAGTGTCGATATTTATTTAATTATACCACATTATGCCAAATAATGCCACGGAAAAATGACAAAAATTCATAAAAAATTCCCCCTTAAGGCCTTATGCCGCAAGGGGTTTAGAATTCGCATCTCTAAATCAGGTGTAAAAGAAACGAGATGGCAGTATAATCAGAGGATGCCAAAATATGGGTGGCAATTAAACTTGCAATTCCCCAACAACACAGGCAGGAATTTTCCCTTTGCTATTTTCATTGGAAAGAAATATAATAGAATTAGTTCCGGAGAGAGGGTTAGACCTGACCTTGCGGAAAAAAACAGAATACCCTACACCTGATTGCAAGGATAATTCTGCGCAAAAGGGGAAAGTGGTAGGGGTTTCCCAAGCCTTTCGTCTTTTGGCGAAAGGTTTTTTGTTTCATTAATGGTTGCGATTGTTTCCCTTTTTCTTCTCATTCAATTCAGGGCGGGATGGCAATGGATATAAAAACTCTTATTGACCGGCTGCGGGACAGTCATGATCTCAGCCAAACTGAGCTCATGCAAATTTTAAACAGCAGGGACCCGGCATATTTATTCTCCCAGGCGGACCAAATCAGATATCTCCACAGCGGCGACCAGATTCATCTTCGGGCTATTATTGAGTTTTCCAACCACTGCCGGTGCCGCTGCCGCTATTGCGGCCTGAATGCTTCAAATACTCAACTCCGTCGCTACCGGATGTCTCCGGACGAAATCCTGGAAAATGCCTTTGAAGCCTATCAGGTCGGTTACCGGACCATTGTGCTTCAATCAGGTGAAGACCCTTGGTATACCAAGACCATGCTGGCTGACTTGATCAGGGAGATTAAATCCTTTGGTGATGTGGCGGTAACCTTGAGTGTGGGGGAAAGGGATGATGATGCATATCAGCTCTGGAAAAAAGCCGGTGCGGACCGCTACCTGCTGAAACACGAAACCGCCGATCCGGTTCTTTACGAAAAGCTCCATCCCCACTCCACTTTAGCGGACCGGCTTAAATGCCTCCGGGAATTAAAAAAACTCGGTTATCAAACAGGCAGCGGTTTTATGGTGGGGCTCCCGGGACAGACCACAGCCACCATTGCCCGGGATATTCTGCTCCTGAAAGAATTGCAGGTAGATATGGCCGGCATCGGGCCCTTTATCCCTCATCCCCAAACCCCTCTGGCCCATCTGCCGCCGGGGAGCTTGGAGCTGACCCTGAAATCTTTAGCCGTCACTCGTCTTTTTTTAAAAAGAATCAATCTGCCGGCCACCACCGCCTTGGGAGTGCTGGCTGATGACCGGGTGCTGGGAGATGGTGATAGGCTCTTTTCCTCCGTCTCTCCCTTTTCCTGCGGTGCCAATGTTTTGATGAAAAAGGCCACGCCGCACCGCTACCGGTCTTTATACGACATTTACCCGAAGAAAAGCGGGGAAGAAAGGAGTGTTTTAGAGGAAAGAAAAGAAGCGGAAGCCATGATCAGGAGCATGAAAAAACAGGTGGCCCCGGGTCGGGGAGACTGTTTTGCACAAAAATAGAATGTCAGGAGGCAAACTGAAATGAAAGAATGGCGGGCAGAGGACTATATCGTAGATGCTCAAATCAAGGAGGCCTTATTATTTGCTGAAAAGAAAAAAGAGGATAGGCATTACATCCGGGAACTAATCGATAAAGCTCGGGAATGTCAAGGCTTGACTTACCGGGAAGGAGCTGTACTCCTTGCCATCCAGGACCGGGAACTCCTGGCAGAAATGTTCCAGGCAGCCCGGGAAGTTAAGGAAGCCATTTACGGAAAAAGAATAGTTCTCTTCGCACCTTTGTATGTGAGCAATTACTGTGTCAACAACTGCCGCTATTGCGGCTACAAAAGATCAAATAAAAATCTGGTGCGCGGGAAACTCTCCCAGGAAGAGCTAAAAAAGGAAATTGAAATTCTTGAAGGGATGGGGCACAAAAGAATAGCTCTGGAAGCAGGGGAAGACCCGGTTAACTGCAGCCTGGACTATATCATCGACTGCATCAATACCATTTATTCCTTGAAATTCAAAAACGGCAGCATTCGCAGAATCAATGTGAATATTGCCGCCACCACCGTGGAAGAGTATCGCCGTCTCAAAGAAGCAGAAATCGGCACTTATGTTCTTTTTCAAGAAACCTACCACCGTCCCAGCTATGAAACCTTGCACCCATCCGGACCGAAAAGCGATTACAACTGGCATACCACTGCCATGGATCGGGCTAGGGCTGCCGGCATTGATGATGTGGGCATCGGCGTCTTATACGGCCTTTACGATTACCGTTACGATACTGTGGCCATGCTCATGCATACGGAACACCTGGAACGGGATACGGGAGTAGGCCCTCATACCATCTCCGTACCCCGCCTCCGGGCGGCGGAAGGAGTGAGCCTGCAGGAGTACCCTCATCTGGTCTCGGATGAGGATTTCGTCAAAATAGTGGCTGTGCTGCGCCTGGCAGTACCCTATACGGGCATCATTCTCTCCACCCGGGAAAAACCTCAGTTTCGGGATCAAGTCATCGCTCTCGGTATCTCTCAAATCAGTGCCGGTTCCTGTACTGGAGTAGGAGGTTACGCCGAACAAGCCAAATCGGAAGGAAAAGACAAGCCTCAATTTGAAGTGGAAGACCACCGATCGCCTTCTCAGATTTTACAGAGTCTCTGTGCCGGAGGCTACATTCCCAGTTATTGCACCGCCTGCTACCGGGCCGGTCGAACAGGGGAAAGATTTATGGAGTTTGCCAAAAATGGCCAGATCCACAATTACTGCCTGCCAAATGCTATTCTCACTTTTTTTGAATACTTGCAGGACTATGGAGACGAAGAACTGCGCCGGACAGGTCAACAAACCATTGAAAAAGCCCTGCTGGATATTCCCAATGCCAAGGTGCGGCAAACTACCAGAGAAAAACTGGACTTGATCCGAGCAGGCCAGCGGGACTTTAGATTTTAGGAGCGATTAAAATGCAGCAAACACCCAAAGCCAACCGGCTCCATATCGCCATCTTCGGCAGGAGAAATGTGGGTAAATCCAGCTTGATCAACGCTTTGGCCAATCAGGATCTGGCCCTGGTCACCCCGGTGCCGGGCACCACAGCCGATCCGGTCTATAAATCCATGGAACTTCCAGCCCTTGGCCCGGTGGTGTTCATCGATACCGCAGGTATTGACGATGAAGGAAGCTTAGGGGAGCTCCGAGTCAAAAAGACAAGAGAAGCCCTGAGCCAAGCTGATCTGGCCCTGCTGGTCTTTTCCGGAGAAAACCAGGATCTTGCCCTGGAGGAAGAATGGCTGAAGCAGCTCCGAGAACAGCAGCCGCCTCTTCCGGTGATCGGCGTTCTCAACAAAATCGACCTGTTTCCGGCAGACCCGGAAAAGCTGAAGAAAAGACTCTCCTTGCCCGTAGTGCCTGTCAGCGCCAAAAGCAAAGAAAACTTGGAACGGCTGCGACAAGCCATTGAAAAAGAGGCCCCCAAAGATTATGAAAGAGCCAGTATCGTAGGAGACCTGTTGCCGGCCCAAAGCACGGTAGTCCTGGTCACCCCCCAGGATATCCAGGCTCCCAAAGGAAGGCTGATCTTACCCCAGGTGCAGACCATCAGAGACCTGTTGGACCACCGGATGATCACTCTCATCGTGCAGGAGACCGAGCTGGAAAAGGCCATGCAAATCTTGTCGACAAAAGCTCGGCTGGTCATTACTGATTCCCAGATCTTTCATCAGGTGAAAGAAATTGTACCGCGGGAAATACCTTTAACTTCCTTTTCCATTCTAATGGCCCGCTATAAAGGGGATTTACCCACTCTGGCTGCGGGTGCCAGGGCCATCGGCCTTCTAGAGCCCGGGGACCAGGTGCTCATCGCGGAAGCCTGTACCCATCATCCCCTGGAGCAGGATCTGGCCCGGGCAAAACTCCCTTTCTGGCTGCAAAAAAAAGTGGGAGGACCCTTGGATATTCAAGTGGCGGCAGGCAGGGATTTTCCGGAAGACTTATCCCCTTACCGGCTGGTAATACACTGTGCCGGTTGCATGTTCAACAGAAAGCAAATGCTCCAGCGGATTGCTCAAGCCAGGCGGCAAAAGGTGCCCATCACCAACTACGGGGTAACCATTGCTTATCTCAATAATATTTTGGACCGGGCCCTGGAAATTTTTGCAGGAGGAGCTGACCGATCATCTCCGAGCAGAAGGGAGTAATGCCGGCAGGAATCCTCCTCCTGCCTGGCGAATAAGCTTTTTATTTTATGAATGCATCCTGGAGGGAAAAATAGTGAAAGATTGGTTCTTGGCCTGCCGGCCCTGGTCCTTGACCGCTGCCGCCATACCGGTAACATTGGGAGCGGCTATTGCCTGGAATCAAGGTTATTTCCACCCTTGGCTCTTTATCCTGACCCTCATCGGGGGTGCCGCCATCCAGGTGGGGACTAATTATACGAACACTTATGGGGATTATATTAACGGGGTGGATACGGTGGAATCCAACATCACCCAGCCCCAGTTGGTGCGAGGCATCTTGGCTCCCGACCAAATGCTCAAGGCGGGCCTGGGGGCTTTTGCTTTCGCTGCCACCATTGGTATTTATTTGGTTTACCTGCGCGGTTGGCCTTTATTGATTTTGGGCCTCTTGGGTATTTTGGGAGGCTACGGGTATACCCTGGGCGTTGCCTATAAATACAAAGGGCTGGGTACTATTCTGGTTTTTTTCCTCATGGGACCAATGATGGCTTGGGGTGCTTACTACGTGCAGACGGGTTTTCACAGCTGGACACCCGTCCTGGCTTCCCTGCCGATAGGTTTTTTGATTTCAGGCCTTTTACATGCCAATGATTTTCGCGACATACCAAGCGATGAAGAATCAGGAATCAAAACCCTGGCCACCATCTTGGGATTCTATTGGAGTCTGCCCTTTTATTACCTGCTGAACATCGCTGCTTATCTTTCCCTGGTCTTGTTGGTCATCTTCCGGGTACTTCCCCCGGTAGCTTTACTGCCTTTGCTATTAACCCCTCGGGTCTGGCAGCAAATGCAGAATGCAAGACTGGGCTGGCTGGGGAATTTGGAAAAGCTGAAGTTCCTGGAGCCGAAACATGCGCAAATTCATTTTCAATTTGGCCTTCTCTTTATTGCCGGCATCTTGCTCGGCACCCTTTTCTAGGAGGTTGAGATGAAAGCCGTTCAAACCCATCAAGTATTATTCACTATCGCCCTGGCAGTTATCTTTTGGATTTTGACATTTGGCATCCAAGCTTTAAATTTTTGGCTGAGCATGAGCCTGGCAGCATCTATTTTGGCCATGCTGGCCCTTTTCTTTGGAGGAAAACCTTTTACGAAAGAGGATCTCCATTTCCCATCTCTTCTTTTGGGCCTGGGAGCGGCTTTAGCCCTTTACCTGATGTTCTGGGCGGAAAGCATTGTCTCCCAATGGTTGTTTCCTTTTGCTCCCTCCCAGATTTCTTCCATCTATGAACTGCGGACGGAAGGGCAGCCCTTCACCATCGCCCTGGTCCTCCTCTTTATCACCAGCCCGGCTGAAGAAATCTTTTGGAGAGGTTTTGTGCAGAAATGGGCCATGGACAAATACGGATCCTATCCCGGCTGGCTGTTAGCCTCCGCCATTTACGGGGGCGTTCATCTGTTTTCTGGAAATTTTATCTTAATCATGGCTGCCTTGACCGCTGGTCTCTTTTGGGGTTTTCTTTACTGGCAAAGTAAAAACTTGGTTCCCTGCATCATTTCCCACTGCCTCTGGACTGTCGGCATTTTTTTACTGGCACCATTGGCCTGAAAAGACTAAGAGCCGGGTTTTAAACTAATCCCGGCATTGCTCAAAATAATATTCATTTCTGCTTATTAAGAGCACATATTTATGTAAGTGAGTTTGCTTTTATATATTTTTAGGAGGTTTTTTATTTTGCCTGATTATTTTGTCATGTTAATACTAATTACAGGTATCATAGCCGGATTTTTTAATACTGTAGGTGGCGGCGGTTCATTAATTACCATGCCCATGCTGATTTTTCTGGGAATGCCCTCTGCCATGGCAAATGGCACTAACAGAATAGCATTAATAGTTCAAAACTTAGTAGCAGTAGCCAGTTTCAAAACTAAAGGATATTTTGATTTAAGGTTTGGTTTAATTCTGGGGATACCGGCAATGATGGGCTCAATTATTGGCGCCAAATTTGCAATTAATATATCAGATGAAATATTTAACAAGATACTGGCTGTAATTATGGTGATGGTTCTAGTGATAATACTATTTGAACCACACAAAAAATTTATCACATATGAAGAGGAAATGAGTAAAGAAAAAAAATGGCTGGCAGCTATTGTGTTTTTCTTTATTGGTATTTATGGCGGTTTTATCCAGGCCGGTGTTGGTTTTATTATTATCGCCAGTTTGTCGATTTTAACGGGTTTATCACTTGTTAAGATAAATAGTTTAAAGGTGTTTGTTGTTGGTATTTATATTTTTACATCTTTAATTGTCTTTGTAGCATCAGGAAATGTAAATTGGCTGATAGGTTTTTCACTGGCACTGGGTAATGCCATAGGTGCATGGCTTGGTAGTATTTTTGCAGTTTCAGGCGGGGATAAATGGATTAAGGTGGTTTTATCTATCTCTGTCATTGCAATGTCACTAAAACTATTGGGGATATTTGACTTATTTATATAAACATTTGATGCTGGCAAATGAAGAGCAAGACCCAAACTGCAGACAAAAATGGCCTTTTGGAGCAAAAGAAAAAGGCCATTTTCTTAATCGGAAAGCACACCCTGCAGCGGGAATGTTGGCGTGATATGCAGCCCTTGAGCAGACACCTGCAATAAGAAAATCAGGGCTACGGCCTAAATTGTATTATTCCCACTCAATGGTACCCGGTGGTTTGGGAGTAAGATCATAAGCCACCCGGTTCACATGTTCCACTTCCTGCAGAATGCGAGTGGAAATGCGGGCCAGCAGATCATAGGGTATCCTGGCCCAATCTGCAGTCATAGCATCCTTGCTGTGTACCGCCCGCAAAATGATGGGATAAGAGTAAGTCCTCTTATTTGCCTTCATCCCCACGCTTTTCAAACCTGGCAGCACAGTAAAATACTGCCAAATTTCCCGATCAAGACCCGCCTTCCTGATTTCCTCCCGGAAAATAGCATCCGCTTCCCGGAGAATAGCCAGTTTTTCTCCGGTCACTTCCCCTATAATCCGGATTGCCAGACCAGGGCCGGGAAACGGCTGCCGCCAGGTGATTTCCTCGGGTAAACCTAAGAGCTCTCCTACCTGGCGCACTTCGTCCTTATACAGGGATCGCAGGGGTTCTATCAACTGGAAATTCAAGTCTTCCGGCAGCCCTCCCACATTGTGATGGCTCTTAATGACGGCGCTGTTTTCAGTGCCGCTTTCCACCACGTCGGGATAAATAGTGCCCTGGACCAAAAAATCCACCTGGCCCATTTTCTCTGGCCTCTTCCTCAAAGACCCGGATGAACTCCTCACCGATAATTTTACGTTTTGCTTCCGGCTCCACCACTCCCTTCAGCTTGGCCAGAAAGCGTTTCCTGGCATCCACCTGCACTAAATTCATCTGAAAACGGCCGGCAAAGGTGGCCTCCACTTCCTCCGCTTCTCCTTTGCGCAGCAGCCCGTGATCCACAAAAACGCAGACCAAATTCCGGCCCACCGCCCGGTGGACCAAAACAGCGGCCACTGCGGAATCCACTCCGCCGCTTAAAGCACAGAGCACTTTTTTCTGCCCTACCCTTTTTCTGATTTCTTCAATTTGCTCATTGATATAGGAAGTTAAATCCCTCTTGCGCCTGTTCACTTGGCAATGCTCACCCTTTCTACTTCTGGTACACTTCAGGCTTTAAAACGGATATGTGAGGCAGGTGGCGGTACTGTTCCCCATAGTCCAGGCCATAGCCGACGACGAAAGCATCCGGTATGGAAAAGCCCTTATAATCCACCTGTACATCAACCAGGCGCCGTTCAGGCTTGTCCAAAAGTGTGCAGACTTTTAGACTGAGAGGATTCCTGGATTTTAAATTCTCCACAATGTATTTTAAGGTCAGTCCCGTATCCACGATATCCTCCACAATGAGGACATGCTTTTCCGAGATATTCGTCTCCAAATCTTTCAGAATCATCACCGCTCCGGAAGATTCCGTGGCCTGCCCGTAGCTGGATACCGCCATGAAATCCAGGTGAAGAGGGATGGAAATTTTCCGCATCAGATCAGACAGGAAAACTACCGCCCCTTTTAAGATGCCGACCAAGAGCAAGTCTTTCCCCACATAGTCCTTGGAAATCTGCTCTCCCATTTCTTGTACTTTCTGCTCCAACTCCTCTTCAGTAATGAGGATCCGTTCAATGTCTTTGTGCATGCCTAAGCCTCCCCGGCAAGATTTGTGAAAAGATCAGGACTCTGCCAATGATTCATGAGTTATTACAAGGACATACTAATTATTCTCCCCGGCAGCGAATGATTCCTCCACTTGCTGGACAGGTGGCTGCAAATCTATATGCTGGTTATGATCCTTGAACTCCACCAACATCAGCATTGCATCCGTATCATTGGCCTTCAATTTGGCTTGAATCTCCGCTCTGACCAGATAAGGCCCTCTTCTTTCCACCCAAAGCCGGTAAGAAAAATCCTGCCAGTGTTTTTCCAAAAAAGAATTCCGGACCACCGGGTTGCAGGATAAAAGATGCAGCTTCATCCCATCCACTGTATCCCGCCCGTGATATGCCAAATCGGAAACCCCGGCAAAACGAAAAGTTGCCTGAGGATTGATCTCCGTCAAAAATAAATCACCGGCAAAAACCTCGTTTTGGGGAACCGTCATCCACTTTCCATCAGGTGCCACCTGCATATAGGTTACCCGGCCAAGATGGTAAATATCTACCGGGGTTTCTTCAATGGTGCCCCAGATGTGAAAAGATCCGTCAGCCGCTCTTTCCCCTTCAATCAAGCTGATTTGACGCTGATGTTCTCCCCTTTGCAAGCACAAATCAACTTTGTAGCGGTAGCTTCTAAGCTTTTGTAAATTCTCCAGGCTTTCAGACAACAGCTTTTCCGGCACCACTTTGATCCTGGTCTCGTAATAAAAATAACCGCTGTAACCGACCAGCAGCAAAGCCAAAAGAACCAACAGGGGTTTCCAGCGCAATTTGATTACCATCAGCATCAGCTCCCGCCCACTTCTCTATGGCTATTTTACTGGGAGCCGAAAAGGAATATGACTAAAGAAAGCCAAAAGCTTAACTGTCCGCCAAGTACATGGCCAGAATATTTTCCGGAGGCATATCGTCCGTCAACATGCCGCTGGCCGTACTCAAAATAAAGCCTCCCCTTTCCGCAGCAGCTTCTTTTAGAACCCTCTGCACCTGTTCCCGGACTTCCCCGGGTTTCCCCTGAACCAGCAAGGCCGGATCCATATTGCCCATCAGGCAAAGCTGCCCGCCCACTTCTTTTTTGATCCGGCCCAGTTCCATACCCGCTGCCGGCTCCAGAGAGTGAATCCCATCGAAACCGAGATTTTTGATCGCAGGCAACAGGAATTGAATGTTGCCGTCGCAATGAAGAAAGACCGGCTTGCCAAAAGGCTTCAGTTCTTTGAGCAGCTTTCCATAGACGGGGAAAAAAACCTGTTCCAAAGTTTGCAGGGAAACCAAAGGACCCCTCTTATAAGCCAGATCATCCCCGATCATAATGCCGTGAGCCCCTGCAGCCAGGCAGCGCTTGGCCAAAGCAAGTAGAAACTCCCCGTATCTTCCTGCCAGCTCGGATAAAATGTGGGCTTCAGTCACCGTTCCCATCAAAAACTGGGGAAAAGAAAATAAAGAACCCAGCCCTTGAAAAATCCCATCCAGCAAGGCAAAAACAAAAAAATCCGTGCCATCCGCCCATTCAGCCATCTCCTGGCAGGAAAAATCTTCAACGGCGGGAAACTGATAACTGCCCGCTTCCTGAAAGCTTTGAATAGCCGGAACCAGAGTCACCGGATGCCCATGTCTCCACTGGATGAGGCGGCCCCAAATGTCCATCTCCTTGGAGCCCTCTTCCGGCTGGACCGCCTTGGGAGACGGGGCTACCGCCAGGCAATCCATCCGCAGGCGTTCCATGACAGCTTTTTGCCGCTGAAAAAAGCTCAGGCCCGAATCCGGACACAATTTTTTTACCAGGCCGGGAGCAATCCGGAATTCCCCTCTAGGCACCCGGTCCGGCACTTGGTGCCGGATGGCCCGCAGAATGCGTTCGACAGATGTCATGCTCTTCTCCCCATTCCACTTAAAGTCTTTTCACCGGATGATATCCAACTGTTTTCGCTGATGGAGACGAGTGGGGAGCCGGGACCGTTTCTCTCCGAAAACTGCCGTTAGCCAGATAGACCCCAAAAAGAATGGTGCCGGCACCCACTAAATGGTAGACGGCAATGCGGTCGCCAAAAATGAAAAAAGAAAGCACCGCCGAAAACAAGGGCACCAGATTTTGAAAGGCAGCCGCTCTACCAGCCCCGATCCGGCCAACTCCTTCATACCAGAAGACGAAGCCTATCGCTGATGCAAATACCGCCAGGAAAACAACCGATAAAAGAGACGAAAGGCTTACCGCCCACCAGTCCATCCGGATCAGCTGCGGCATGGCCAAAACCAAAAAGAGTAGGCCTCCCAGCCCACAAGCATAGGTGGTAGTGAGCAGGGCGCTCCAGTATCGGGAGGTAAGCCGCCCGACGTTGGTATAGAGCGACCAGCTGATCACTCCTCCCAGCAGAATTAAATCTCCCCGGTTAAACTCCAGACCGGACAATACCTGGAAGGAACCACGGCTGACAATAATCGCCACACCCAGCAGTGAAATCAGGAGCCCTCCTATCTGACGCAGGCTTATTTTTTCTTTTAATAACAATCGGGAAAAAGCTACGGTCACGGCCGGACAAGCTGCAACAATCAAGGAGCCGTTGACAGGAGAAGTTAATTTTAGCCCTTGGAAGAAAAAAAGATTGTAAAAAAAGATGCCGCTGAGAGCAGCCGCTACTAAAAGGGGCCAGTCCCTAACCTTCACCAGGGCCTTCCGGCCCTCCTTCCAGGCCAGGATGGGGGCCAGGACCAGAAAAGCCATGGTAAATCTCAAGGCAGCCGCTGCCAGAGGAGTAAATTCCTGCACGGCAATTTTTGCGGCCACAAAGGCGCCCCCCCAAAAGAAAACCGCTCCAACCAGTTTGCTGTAGATCAAAAACTCACTGCGCTGATGCAAAAAAACACCTCGACTTCCCTGATGATCTGGTTAGGAATTCTCCCCATTTGCGCTCTTTTCCTCCTTTCCTTCCCCCCTATTCCCGGAATAAAAAAAGCCGCCCAAAAGTTCGCTGAACTCCTGGGCAGCCTCTTGAAAAAATTCGATCCAGTCTGGCTTGGATTTGCCCGAAAGCCGGCCTTTTCTCCCGCTGAGTTACATCATGGGCATGCCGCCTCCTCCCATGGGCTGATCGGCTTTCTCTTCCGGTATATCGGCAACCAAAGCTTCCGTGGTCAAGATCATGGCAGCAATGCTGGCCGCATTCTGCAGGGCGGAGCGGGTCACTTTAGCCGGATCAACGATTCCTGATGCGATCATGTCTTCATACTGGCCTGTCAAAACGTTGAAACCGATGCCTTTTTCCGCTTCTTTCACCCTTTGTGCCACTACCGAGCCTTCTTCGCCGGCATTAGAGGCAATCTGCCGGACGGGCTCTTCCAGAGCTCTCTTGATGATTTCCACTCCGGTCTTCATATCCCCTTCAACTTCAAGCTCATTCAAAGCCGGAATAATATCAACTAAAGCTGTACCGCCGCCGGCGACGATTCCTTCTTCCACTGCCGCTCGGGTGGCCGCCAAAGCGTCTTCAATGCGCAGTTTTTTCTCCTTCATTTCCGTCTCCGTGGCTGCTCCCACTTGGATGACGGCCACGCCTCCTGCCAATTTGGCCAGGCGTTCTTGCAGCTTTTCCCGATCAAATTCGGAAGTAGATTCCTCATGCTGACGCCTGATTTGGGCCACCCTCCGCTCTATCTGCTCCTGGGAGCCCTTACCCTCAACAATAGTGGTTTCTTCTTTCCCCACAATAACCTGCCGGGCCTGACCCAGCATTTCCATGCTGGTGTTCTCCAGCTTTAAGCCAACTTCTTCCGTAATCACCCGACCGCCGGTGAGAATAGCAATATCTTCCAACATAGCCTTCCGCCGCTCTCCGTATCCGGGGGCTTTCACCGCCACGCAGTTAAAGACGCCCCGGATCTTGTTGACGACCAGGGTGGCCAGAGCTTCCCCTTCCACATCTTCCGCGATAAGCAACAAAGCCCGGCCGGACTGAACAACCTGTTCCAGAATGGGTAGAATATCATTAATGGCGGAGACTTTCTTGTCTGTAATCAGAATGTAAAGATCGTTGAGCACAGCCTCCATCTTCTCCGCATCGGTAACCATGTAAGGTGAAATATAGCCCCGATCGAATTGCATCCCTTCTACCACTTCTAAGGTGATTCCCATCCCCTGGGACTCTTCGACGGTGATCACACCATCCTTGCCGACAGTTTCCATAGCCTCGGCAATGAGTTTGCCGATCTCTTCATCATTGGCAGAAATGGAGGCAACCTGAGCAATGGCTTCTTTGCTTTCGACGGGTTTGCTGATCTTCTTCAACTCTTCCGTGGCAGCGACCACAGCTTTTTCAATTCCTTTTTTCAAGAGCATGGGATTGGCCCCGGCGGCAACGTTTTTCAGTCCTTCCCGAACAATAGCATGGGCCAAAACGGTAGCCGTGGTAGTACCGTCCCCAGCCACATCATTGGTCTTGGTGGCCACTTCTTTCACCAATTGGGCCCCCATATTCTCCAAGGGATCTTCCAATTCAATTTCCCTTGCAATAGTCACACCATCATTGGTGATGGACGGAGAACCGAATTTCTTCTCCAGAACTGCATTCCGGCCTTTTGGCCCAAGGGTTGTCCTAACCGCTTCGGCCAAATAATTAACCCCTCTTTCCAGGGCGTACCGGGCCTCCTCATTGTAGACAATTTGTTTAGCCATTATCTATTCCTCCTGAACTGTTATTTTACAATCGCTAAGATATCCCTCTCGCTCAAGATCAAATACTCTTGCCCATCCATCTTTACTTCAGTTCCTGCATATTTGGAATAAATCACTCGGTCGCCCACAGCCACTTCTAAAGGAATCTTTTCTCCCTGATCGGAGAGGCGCCCGGAACCAACAGCCACCACTTCTCCTTCCTGGGGCTTTTCCTTGGCAGTATCGGGCAAGACAATACCGCCCTTGGTTTTTTCTTCCTTCTCAAGCACTTTGATGACCACACGGTCGCCTAAAGGTTGGATGTTCATAAAGACCCTCCTTTTTAATTGTTGGCAGCTTCTTGTTAGCACTCAATGGGAATGAGTGCTAATATACATATATAATAATAGTAATTCAGTAGCAGGAACGCAAGCTTATCTTCGGCCGCTTTTTCCCAATTTGGGCTGTTTTTCCCTGGTATTCGCCTGAAATCTCACTATTTCTCCTTCCAGCGTCCTTATTTGATCTAAGCAAGCCGAAAGGAGGTATATCCTTGAAGAAAATATTCCCTTTTTCTCGCGGAGCTATACATCCGTGTCCATCTTTGGCCAATGATAGCCCAATCTTTTCCGTTGACCACTGCTCTCGGCAGCTGCAGTGCTCTCAAAAAAGCTACTCTCCCCCACATTCCTCGGCTCTCTCTTTTAAAATATCGATTCCATGGGTTAATGAAGGTAAAATCACTTCCAGGCACTCCTTTACCGCCTTGGGACTGCCCGGCAGATTGACGATCAAGCTCTGCTTCCGAATAACGGCCGTAGCCCGGGAAAGCATCGCTTTGGGAGTAACTTTCAGACTGGCCGCCCGCATGGCTTCTCCCAGACCCGGTACCAGCTTGTCGGCCACAGCCAGAGTAGCTTCCGGAGTAACATCTCGGGGAGCAAATCCCGTACCTCCCGTGGTGAAAATCAAGTCAAGGCCCCTTTCATCCGCAAATTCCTTCAGCTTTTGTTCCAAAAAAGATCTGTCGTCGGGAACAACAGCATAAGCCTCCACTCTTCCGCCTATCCTGGCCATGAGCTCTTTAATCACGGGAGCGCTGAGATCTTCCCTTTCCCCCTTGGCTCCTTTGTCGCTGGCGGTGATGATTCCGACCCTAATCACCATCTATGACCTCCACCAAGTCCCCTACTTTCACCGGACCTGTTTCCAAAACCTCCACAAAAATCCCTTCCCGGGGCATGACGCAGTCTCCCGCCTGTCGGTAAATGGCGCAAGGGCTGTGGCACTCCTTGCCGATCTGGGTTACCCTCCCCCTGGCCCGGTCACCGATTTTCAAGACGGTCCCTACCGGAAGGCGAAGCAGGTCAATGCCTTCGGTGGTCAAATTCTCGGCAAAATCTCCTGGCCCCACATCCAGCCCTTTCTGCCGCATTTTTTCAATGCTTTCCATGGCCAGAAGACTCACCTGCCGGTGCCAGGCGCCTGCATGAGCATCCCCTTCCAGACCGCATCCCTTGACCAGTTTACCCTGGCCTATATTTTTTTTCCTTTGTCCCTTTCTTTCACTGATACAAACGGCCACTATTTTTCCCATGGAGTCTCCCCCTCCCGCTTGAATTCGCCCCTTTGGCCGCCCCGTTTCCGGATCAAACGAATATCGCCGATAACCATGCTCCGATCAACCGCTTTGCACATATCGTAAATAGTCAAAAGAGCCGCGCTGACCGCAGTCAGCGCTTCCATCTCCACTCCTGTCCGGCCTGTGGTGCGAATAGCAGCCTCCACTTCCACCCGTTTTTTTTCCTCGTCAAGCCGAAAATCCACCCTGCTGCCGGTCAGAAGCAGGGGATGACAGAGGGGGATGAGCTCAGCAGTCCGTTTTGCCGCCATAATCCCTGCCAGCCGGGCTACCGCAAAAACATCTCCTTTGGGATTCTCGCCCCTTCGGAGCAGGGCCAGGGTGCTTGCTTCCATTTCAATATGGCCCCGGGCCACCGCTTCCCTCTCGGTTTCCTCCTTGGACCCCACATCCACCATCCGGGCTCTTCCTTCTTGGTCTAAATGAGTCAACTCTCCCATGAGCTAGCCTCCTATTTGGGACATGATCCGTTCCTGTTTTCCCCAGCCGTCCAATTCCAGATTATGCTTTTCGGGCTTTTGCTCCAAAGCTTTCATAAACACCTGGCCCAATGCCTCCCGGTCCGCCCCCTGCCGCAGGGGAGCTCTTAAATCGAATTCCAGCTCTTTTTGCAGACAGGGGCGGAGTTTCCCTTCCGCCGTTAGGCGCAACCGATTACAAGTTCGGCAAAAATGCCGGCTTAGAGCGCCGATAAAACCAATAGTTCCCTTGCTGTCCGGCAAGCGAACATAATCGGCCGGGCCGTTGCCCTCAACCTGAACCGGCAACAATCGGTCATGACGGGCAAGAACCTTTTTAATCTCCGCAATCTGCAGATACTTTTGCACCGCTGTACCGTCACTTTCCCCGATGGGCATCAATTCAATGAAACGGATGTGCAGGGGCAGTTCCCTGGTCAACGAGGCAAAATCCAGAATCTCATCGTCGTTAAAACCCCTGACAACTACCACATTAATTTTCACCGGTTCCAGTCCCGCCGCCAGGGCAGCTTCAATACCCTGAAAGACCCGTTCAATTTGTCCTATCCTGGTTATATAGGAGAAACGATCTTTCTTTAATGTATCCAGGCTGATATTAACCCGCTGCAAACCGGCTTTTTTTAATTCCCCGGCATACTGAGCTAATAAAAGGCCGTTGGTGGTCATGGAAAGATCCCGGACACCATCCAAAGAAGCCATTCTTTCCACCAAAGAAAGGATTCCTTTCCGGACCAAAGGTTCCCCTCCGGTCAAGCGGAACTTGCTAAAACCGAGAGAAACCGCCAGCTCCACCAGTTGAAAAATCTCTTCCAGAGATAGAATCTCCTCATGGGTTTTCAGGGAAACTCCTTCCGCCGGCATACAATAACGACAGCGCAAATTACAGCGGTCTGTAACAGAAATGCGCAAATAATCAATTTGCCTGTGAAAAGAATCTTTCATACCTATGCCTCTCTCTCTATAGCTGTGCTGGACCACACAACCCGGCCGCATTTGGAGACATCATAGCCTCCCAACTGCCTCACTTTTTCCTGAAAATCCCGGGAGCGGAGAATAGACAGCAGTTTTTGCCAGTAAAGCCAGTCCCAGTACTCCAGAGGGATACACAGATCATAGCGCTCCCAGGCCAGAGGGATAAAATCCAGTCCCATGGCCCGGGCAGCGGCCCGCACCCCTAAACCCGCATCGCAGCTGCCGCTTTTTACCGCTGCCGCAACGGCCAGGTGGGTGAACTCCTCTCTTTGGTAGCCGTTGATCAGTACGGGATCTATTTCCATTTCAGTCAGATAATAGTCTAAAAGGATTCGGGTTCCCGCTCCCGGCTGCCGGTTGACAAAACGCACTTCCGGCCTGGTCAAATCGCGGAAACCTTTAATTCCCTTGGGGTTGCCGGGAGCCACCATCAGCCCCTGTTCCCGCAAAGCCAGGTTAACCAGCACCGGCTCCTGATCCGGCAAATACCGCTGAACATAGCTAACATTATAATCTCCTGTTTCCTCATCCAGAAGATGCATACCTGCCAAGTGGGCCTCGCCTCTTTTTAATGCTAAAATACCGCCCAAACTGCCCACATTGGAAGAGGAAATCCTCAAACCGTTACTCTGCCACAAAGCATTGGCCATCAAATCGATGGTCAAATCATGGCTGCCCGCTATCATCAAGGTTTTTTCAATCTGATCAAGGGATGTGAGCAGTTCCACTTGGACCCTGTCCCCGGCCTTAAACCCTTCAGATAGAGCCGGAATGCGTAACATCCCATCTGCCCTAATCAAAGATGAAATCATGCCCGCGCCTCGGGCAAGAGGTGTCACCATCACTTTTCCTCCCACCCGGCCCAGGGTAACCCGGACAAACTCTTCCGTACCAAGAGCTGAGGCTATTTTCCTGGCCAAAATGCCATCCACAAGCGATTTCTTCGGCAGGGCCTGCCCCAATTTGCTAAATACAATGGGCTTCACAAAGATCTCAAAAGTCAAGGCCGCTGAAACAGGATAACCGGGAATGCCCACTGCCGGTTTCCCGCAAACACTGCCTACCACCACCGGCTTGCCGGGTTTCATGGCCACTCCATGGAGACATAATTCTCCCAGATCGCTGATGATGGAAGCGGTATAATCCTCCCGTCCGGCAGAAGAACCTGCATTGATCACAACCACATCCGCCTTTTGCGCTGCTTCCCGGACCGCTCTTTTCATAATTTCGTAATCGTCAGGCACCATGGAAAGATGACGGGCTCCCCTCCCCATTCTTCCACAAAAGCGCCCAGCATTTTACTGTTGAATTCCGGAATATCTCCCGCCTTTGGCAAACTACCCGGCTCCACCAATTCTGTTCCCGTGGGAATAATGGCCACCCGGGGACGCTTCCAGACTTCCAACTCCACCACACCCCCGGCCAAGATACCGCCGATATCATAGGGGCGCAGGCGATGGTTGGCAGGAACGATCATTTCCGTTGCCGCCAGGTCTTCCCCAACGGCTCGGACATGTTGCCCGGGAACTGCCGCCGCCGTGATTTCAATCATTCCACCTCCGGTGTAGTTCACATCTTCGACCATAATGACCGCATCAAAACCCTCCGGCATAGGGTCACCTGTATCTACTTCAACGGCTTCCCTACCCAAGCGGAGCTTAAACGGTGCCGTTTCGGTGGCGCCAATGGTATTCTTGGCCAGGACTGCAATCCCGTCCATGGCCGCCGCCGGGTAATGGGGAGACGAGACGGAAGCCAGAACCGGAGAAGCGGTCACTCTACCCAAGGCCTTGGCCACGGGAATTATCTCCGTATCCGAGGACCGGATCAAACCCCTGTCTGAAAAGAACGCCCGGCACTTCTCCCAAGCTTTTTCCACTGGCTCATTGTCCAGGAATATTTTTCCTCGCCGCACCAGCCTACCACCTCTAAGAGCGGAACAGTTTTACTGCCACCATTTCCCCCGCAAGCAATCCTTCCTTCAACAACGGGACTTCCACCACACCATCCGCCTTCACCATAGTGGAAATCAAGCCTGATTTGCCCAATACCGGTTCAGCCAAAATCTGCCCATCCTCCTCTTGCCGTAAGCAGACCCTGAGATAGTCCAACCGCCCGGCTGCGGACCCAAAGTTCCTGGTGAGCTTGGCCATGACCACCGGATGAAAAATCTCCCGATAGCCGCCGTATTTGAGCAGGGGATGGACCATCAAATCATAGACCAGCATGGCCGAGACCGGATGACCGGGCAAACCAAATACCGGCTTTCCATCAATAACAGTGCCGATGGTAGGTTTTCCCGGTTTGATGGGTAAACCATGGAAGAGGACCGGTTCTCCCGCCAGCTCTTCCAGGACCTTGACCGTATAATCCCGGCTGCCGATGGAACTTCCGCCTGAGATGAGCACTAAATCGTTTTCTGCCAGGCATCTTTCCACTCTCTCTTTTAACCGGGTAAAGTCGTCGGCAACAATTCCGTATAATCTGGGCCGGCCTCCGCTTTGTTTCACCAGGCCGTAAAGAGAATATGCATTCACATCCCTGACCTGTCCGGGTAAAGGCGTTATTTCTGGCGGCACAATCTCATTCCCTGTGGAAATAATTCCCACCTGAAGAGAAAGGTAAACCTGCACCCGCAGTTTTCCCAGGGCGGCCAAAAAACCCAACTCCTGGGGCCGGAGCATGGTGCCCTTTTCCAACACCTTTTCGCCGGAGACCGCATCCTCGTCAGGCTGGATTACATTCTCGCCAGGACTGACGGGGCGCACTATAGAGATGGTCCTCTCATCCAACCATTCCGTGTACTCCAGCATCACCACCCCATCAGTACCCGAAGGCAGCACTCCTCCTGTTGGAAGCTGCAGGGTCTGTCCCGCTTGGACCTTACCTGGAAAGAGAGTACCCAGCTGCAGCTCACCCACAACTTCCAAATAACGAGGTTGAGATTCCATGGCGCCGAAAGTCTCCCGGGAATGTACGGCAAAACCGTCCACAGTAGACCTTGGAAAGCCCGGCAGGCTGGCAGCAGAGACAATGTCCTCCGCCAAAGTACGGCCCAAGGCGGCCAGCAGATCAACTTCCTCCGTCTTCTGAAATCCCGACCAGTTCTTAAAAATGCGTTCCTTGGCTTCAGCAATGCCAACTGTCTTCAACAAGCCCATCCCACCTAAGGGGAGCTGGTCTTAAAAGCAGCCCAATTCACATGCAAAAATCTTGATTTTCGCCTCATTGGCAGCTTCCCCGATTTTTCGCACCGGCACTCCCATCTCCGCAGCCAATTGACGGGCCTTGGTACAGGAAATCTTACCGTCTACAGATGCTTTTTTGACCGCTTCCAACAGTTTCTCCTCCACCGACATTATACCCTCCCCTCTTTTCCCTCATGATGAGAATACCCGGTTTTCTTTGATCCAGATGGTTTTTTTCATTATAACTCAATTCCTGACCGGTTACCAGAACTCTTTCCGGTGAAAAGAACGGCCGGGCATACCACGCACTTTCCCTCCTCATTTAGCATAGATTACTCCCGGGAGGGGATGGAATTGAGTTACGGATTGGCATTAAGCGGTGGAGCTTTAAGGGGTGCCGCTCATATCGGCTTGTTGGAAGTTTTCCTGGAAAACAAACTGGTCCCCCGGATGCTGGCCGGTTCCAGTGCCGGCAGCATTGTGGGCTGTCTTTATGCGGCCGGCATGAAGCCCCAAACCATGCGGTCCTTAGTAAACCAAATGCAAAGGCTGTTGCCAAAAAACGGCCGGGAATTGATTGGATCCCATCTGCTCATACCTTCTACCCAGCTGCCCGACTGGTTGCCCCAAGGGCTCCTGAGCAGCCGATTCATTGAGATTGTCATGAATAAATTGCTGGGGAAAAAGTCTTTTGAACAACTGTCCAAACCCATGGCCGTGACCGCCACCGACCTGCAGACGGGGGAATTGGTCATCTTCACGGCAGAAGAATTGATACCAAAAAAACCCTGGCCCCAAAACATTCATTTTTTACCAGGAGTGTCTATAGCGGAAGCGGTCCGGGCCAGCTGCGCCATCCCGGGAATATTCACACCCAAAACCATTGGCCGGCGAACCCTGGCTGATGGAGGAATTGTGGATAACCTGCCGGCAGATGTCTTACGCTTAATTGGTGCCTCCAAAATAGTAGCGGTGGACCTGGGCTTTGCCGTCCAGCAAGATGAGCCTTTAAAACACATTTTGGATATTTTGCTTCAAACTTATGACATCATGGGTCAAAGAATCAGTTCCCTGGTTGCGGAGAAAGATGCCCAGCTGGTTATCCGTCCTCAAACTGGCGGGGCCGGCCTCTTGGATTTTGCCAAAATTCCAGCCTTTGTGGAAAGCGGCCGGGTGGCCGGCCGGGAGAACCTGGCCTCCGTCAAACAATTGCTCTCCCGTTAAAAAGGCTTTTTTGTCATTTTTCCCCCATTGGTTAAAGAATAATCTCCCTTCAGGAAGGGAAAACCAAAGCTGAAGCAGAATATGTCTGAATATTCGCCAGGGGACGAGCTAAATATCTTTCAGCGAAAAAATCTCGAGCTCTTGGCCACTATTATCACCAAGGGGGAAAAGAAAATGGCATTGCAAATCAGTAATCAGGTCACTTGGGTAGGAATCATTGATTGGGAATTGCGCACCTTTCACGGCCAGGAGTACTCCACCCATCGGGGTTCTTCCTACAACTCGTACCTGATCCGGGATGAGAAGATTGTATTGATCGATACCGTTTGGCAACCTTTCGCCAAAGAATTTGTGGCCAATCTGAAAAAGGAAATCAACCTGGAAAAGATCGACTACATTGTAGCCAATCATGCGGAAATAGACCACAGCGGCGCCTTGCCTGAGTTGATGCGGGAAATTCCCCACACCCCTATTTACTGCACCTCCAACGGAGTAAAATCTTTAAAAGGACATTACCACAAGGACTGGAACTTGGTGCCGGTAAAAACGGGAGATACCCTGGATCTGGGGAAAAACAAACTGGTTTTTGTCGAAGCCCGCATGCTCCACTGGCCGGATTCCATGTTTTGTTATCTGACAGGTGAGGAAATCCTGTTCAGCAACGATGCCTTTGGACAGCATTATGCTTCTAAACTAATGTACAACGATCTGGTAGATCAGTGTGAACTCTACCAAGAAGCCATCAAATACTACGCCAACATCCTCACTCCTTTTAGTCCGCTGGTGGAAAGGAAAATCGAAGAAGTCCTCGACCTCAATCTGCCGGTCCGCATGATTTGCCCCAGCCACGGCGTCATCTGGCGGGATAACCCGGCTCAGATTATCCACAAATACTTGGCATGGGCTCGAAACTACCAGGAAAACCAAATCACTGTTCTTTACGACACCATGTGGAATAGTACGGGAAAGATGGCCAAAGCCATCGCCCAAGGAATACGGGAAATCAGCCCCGATACGGCTGTCAAGCTTTTTAATGTTTCCCGCTCCGACAAGAACGATGTTATCACCGAGGTTTTTAAGTCAAAAGGAATCCTGGTGGGCTCACCCACGGTAAATAAGGGCATCCTGCACGCAGCGGCAGGTATTCTTGACCTGATCCAAGGACTTGGCTTTAAAAATAAAAAAGCTGCTACTTTCGGCAGTTACGGCTGGAGCGGCGAAGCGGTAAAATTACTTGCGGAAAAACTGGAAGCAGCCGGGCTGAAAGTAATCCAAGAAGGACTGAGGCTCCCCTGGGTGCCTGGTGAAGAAGAACTTGATCAATGCCGGGAATTCGGCAGACAATTTGCAATGAAACTCTAAAGAGAAAGGGCTGGAACGAACGAAAAGGCAGCTTCGTTCCAGCCCTTTTTTAGCTGATTTTTTCCAACCGCACCGCACATACTTTCAATTCGGGAATTTTCGCCTTCGGGTCCCGGGCAGGATTGGTTAATTTATTAATGGCCGTTTCCCAGAAATGGAAAGTGGCAAAAACCATCCCCCGGGGGACTTTTTTGGTGATTTTCACCCGCACTTCCACCTGGCCCCTCCGGGAAGCCACTCGCACCCTTTCCCCGTTCACAATGCCCAGTTTGGCTGCATCCTGGGGATTTATCTCCATCAATTCTTCCGGCAGCAGCTCTTCCAGCTTGGAGCGCCTGGTCATGGTGCCGGTATGATAATGCTGCAGTTTCCTTCCCGTACTCAAGACCAAGGGATATTCTGCACAGGTTTCTTCATCCGGCGGCAGGTAATCTACCACGCTGAATAAACCCCGGCCCCGGGAGAATTTATCCTGATGCAGGTAAACAGTTCCCGGGTGATCCTCAGTGGGACAGGGCCACTGAATGCCGCCTTTTTCCAAACGCGCATAAGTGATGCCCCCATAACTGGGTGTCAAAGACCTCATCTCATCGAAAATGGCCTGGGGACCGGGATAGTGCATGGGGTAACCCATGGCCGTGGCCAATTCGGCTACAATCTGCCAGTCGGGTTTAGACTCCGCGATAGGCTGGATCGCCTGGCGAATCTTTTGTACCCGGCGTTCCGTATTGGTGAAAGTCCCTTCCTTTTCCGCGAAACTGGCCGCCGGTAAAACCACATGGGCCATTCTGGCGGTTTCGGTCAGGAAGATATCCTGTACCACCAAGAATTCCAATCTCTCTAAAGCCCTAACCACCTTGTTGGCATCAGGATCGCTGAGCACCGGGTTTTCCCCCACAATGTACATGCCTTTAATTCTGCCTTCCCCCGCAGCATCCATCATCTCTCCCACCGTCAAGCCCACTTGATCATCCAATTTAACTTCCCATGCTCTTTCAAACTTGCTTCTTATCTCCGGGACCGTTACTTTCTGATAACCGGGATAAACATCGGGGAGGCCTCCCATATCGCAGGCCCCCTGGACATTATTCTGACCCCTTAAAGGATTGACCCCGCTATAGGGTTTGCCGACCTGGCCCGTAAGCATGGCCAAATTGGCAATGGCCAGCACATTATCAGTACCCACAATCCGCTGGGTGATGCCCATGGTATAAAGGATGCTGCTGTTCGGCCCTTTAGCGTAAAGCCTGGCCACTTCCCGCAAAGTATGCTCGGGAATACCGGTGATTTCTTCCACATAGGAGGCCCTGTACCGGCTCAGGCTTTCTTTTAATTCAGCAAATCCTTCCGTCCTCTCCTCCACAAATCTCCTGTTCCAAAGACCCTCTTCGATAATGACCCAGGCCAGTCCATTGAGAAGGGCTAGATCCGTCCCCGGTTTCGGGGATAAATGCAGATGGGCCATCTGGGCCATTTCCGTCTGCCGAGGATCAACCACAATTAAAGTGGCTCCCTTGGCCAAGGCTTCTCGCACTTTCAGGCTGATGATGGGATGGGTTTCCGTGGTATTGGTACCCAAAGCCAATATCACATCGGCCCCGGCAATTTCAGCGATAGAGTTTGTCATGGCTCCGCTTCCAAAAGCTGTCGCCAGACCGGCGACGGTGGAAGCATGTCAGAGACGAGCACAATGATCGATATTGTTGGTCCCTAAAACCGCTCTGGTAAATTTATTTACCAGGTAATTTTCTTCATTGGTACAACGGGCGGAAGTCAAAACCGCCAGAGAGCGGGAACCATATTTTTCCTTAATCCCGGCCAATTTTTGGGCCACCAGTTCGATAGCCTCATCCCAAGTGGCCTGGACGAACTCCCCATCTTTTTTAATTAAAGGCGCAGTCAAGCGATCGGGGTGATTGATAAAATTATAACCAAACCTGCCCTTGACACAGAGGGAATGTCCGTTGACCTCTCCCTCAGCGGTGGAGGTCACTCCCACCACTTGGTTGCCCTTCACATTGAGCTCCAGGGTACAGCCCGTTCCACAGTAGGGACAAATGGTGCGGACTTTTTCCAATTCCCAAAAACGGCCCACCCGGCGCATCTGCTTCTCCGTCAAAGCACCGACGGGACAAACGGCCACACAGCTGCCGCAAAAGACGCAGGGAGACTGGTCCAAGGGCACATCCATGGCGGTACATATTTTGGTTTGAAAGCCCCGGTGAGCAAAATCAATAATCTCTCTTCCTTGGACTTCCCGGCAGACCCGAACACATTTGCCGCAGAGGATACACTTGTTTAGATCCCGAACAATAAAAGGATTGCTTTCATCCAAGGAATAATTATGCCTATCTCCCACAAAAGCATCCCAGCCGACTTGGTATTCATAGGCGTATTTCTGGAGAAGGCACTGGCCTGCTTTGGAGCATGTTAAGCAGTCATTGGGGTGGTTGGCCAATAGCAGTTCCAGAATAGTTTTCCTGCTTTCGACCACTGCCGGAGATTCCGTATGGACCACCATCCCTTCCTGTACCGCCGTCACGCAAGCCGCCTGTAGGTTCTTCCTCCCCTCCACTTCCACCACGCACATACGGCAAGCACCGAATCCGGACAGTTCAGCTTCATGGCAAAGAGTGGGAATGGAAATACCGATGCTCTGCGCCGCCTCCAAAATGGTTGTCCCCGCGGCCACTTTCAGGGGCCTCCCATTAATCGTCAAGCTCACTTCCTGCACTTTTTTCTTCCTCCCCCGCTCTTCTTACTCCCCTGGTATTAATCGGGCCAATTTCTCCACAATGGGTCCAATACCCAGCGCTTCGGACCACTCCACCGGAACGAATTCTCCATCTTTTTTCAGAAGAGGCTTGGCCACCGGCTGAGGGTTATGAATGAAATCCAGTCCCAGCCTTCCCTTCAGGCAGAGAGGGCGGCCCGCTGCAGCTCCTTTGGCGGCTATGCCCACAAAGGTCCCGTCCTTTTTTCGGTAAAGATAGAATTGGCAGCCTGCCTCACAGAAGGTGCAGGTGATCTCTTCCCGCTTCATCTCAAAACGGCGTCCTTTGCCGGAAAACTCCTTGGGCATTAACGCCCCCACCGGACATACAGCAACGCAATTGTGACAATAGACGCATTCCGATTCCCCTAAAGGCAAATCAAAAGCCGTGGTGATCTTGGTTTGAAATCCTCTGTTGGCAAAATCAAGCACATTGGCCCCTTTGATTTCCGCACAGGCCCGGACACACTTGCCACAAAGAATGCATTTATTGTTATCTCTGATAATATAGGGATTGGAATCATCTATGGGATAAGAATGCCTTTCTCCTGAAAAACTAGGCCCGGTCACCCCATACTGATACGCATAGTCCTGCAATTTGCATTCACCGCTCTTCTCGCAGGTCAAACAGTCCAGAGGATGATTGGCCAGGAGCAGTTCCAAGATGGTCCTCCTTGCTTCCAACACTTCCGGCGACCGTGTTTCCACCCGCATCCCTTCAGCGGCTTTGGTCACGCAGGAAGCAGGCAAATTGCGCATCCCCTCAATTTTCACCACACACAAACGACAGGCGCCGGCACTGGAGAGACAGGGTTCATGACAGAGAGTGGGTATCTCAATCCCCGCTTCCCAAGCCGCTTCCAGCACTGTCAGACCGGCATCTACCCGCATTTCCAGCCCATCGATGGTCATCTTGATTTTAGTCATGGAAAGAAATCCTCCTCCTGCTAACCTTTATACACAGCGCCGAAACGGCAAACCTCCAAGCAAGTGCCGCATTTGGTGCATTTTTCCACATCGATCACATGGACTTCTTTCGCCTTGCCGACAATTGCATCCACCGGACATTTACGGGCGCACCGGGTACAACCGTTGCACTTGTCCGGATCAATGCGGAAAGTGATCAGCTCCTTGCACACTCCGGCCGGACATTTTTTCTCCAAAATATGGGCTTCGTATTCATGGCGAAAGTATTTTAAAGTGGTCATCACCGGATTGGAAGCAGTTTGCCCTAAACCGCAGAGGGCAGTAGCCTTGATAATCCGACCCAACCTTTCCAACTTCTCCAGATCCTCCATGACCCCTTTTCCCTCGGTAATGCGAATTAAAATTTCCAACATCCGTTTGGTACCCTCCCGGCAGGGAGTACACTTACCACAGGATTCCGACTGGGTAAAGTTTAAGAAAAAACGGGCCACATCCACCATACAAGTATCCTGGTCCATGACCACCAAGCCGCCGGAACCCATCATCGCTCCGGCCTGCACCAAGGAATCATAATCAATGGGCAGATCTAAATGTTCTACGGTCAGGCAGCCTCCGGAGGGCCCTCCGATTTGCACCGCTTTGAATTCTCTATCATTTTGGATCCCACCGCCGATCTCAAAAATCACTTCCCGCATGGTAATCCCCATGGGCACTTCCACCAGCCCGGTATTCTTCACTTTGCCGGTTAAGGCAAACACCTTGGTCCCTTTACTTTTCTCAGTGCCGATGGAACTATACCAACGGGCCCCATTGCGAATGATATTGGGAATATTGGCATAAGTTTCCACATTATTAATATTGGTAGGTTTTCCCCAGAGGCCCTTTTCAGCCGGGAAGGGAGGACGCACTCTGGGCATACCTCTGTTTCCTTCAATGGACATGAGCAGGGCCGTTTCTTCACCGCAAACGAAAGCTCCTGCCCCTTCTTTGATATGGAGCTGGAAATTAAAACCGGAGTCCAGGATATTTTCTCCCAGATAACCTTTTTCCCGGGCCTGGCGGATGGCAATCCGCAGCCTTTCCGTAGCCAGAGGATACTCAGCTCTCACATAAATGTACCCTTCATCGGCCCCGACGGCGTAGGCGGCGATTAACATCCCCTCCAGCAGGGCATGCGGGTCTCCCTCCAGGATACTTCGATCCATAAATGCTCCCGGATCTCCTTCATCGGCATTGCAGACCACATATTTTTTATCCCCTGCTGCCTTGGAAGTGAATTCCCATTTCAAACCGGTAGGAAATCCCGCTCCTCCCCTGCCTCTCAAGCCGGAATTCTTCACCTCGTTAATCACGTCTTCTCGGCTCATGGACAGGGCAATTTTCAAGGCCTGATATCCTTCATTGGCAATATATTCATCAATGCTCTCCGGATTGATATGACCACAATTTCTGAGCACTATTCTTTGCTGTTTTTTGTAAAAAGGAATATCAGAATAATAAAAGGCCGGCTTTTCCGATGCAGGATCTTGATAAAGCAGTCTTGCTACTACTTCACCATTTTTTAAATGCCTCTCCACTATTTCCCCCACATCATCCGTTTCAACACGGCAATAAAAAATGCCTTCCGGCTCAATAATCACAATGGGCTCCTGTTCGCTAAAACCATGAGATCCGGTTTTGACTATTTCCGTAACTTTTGCCAGATCATGTTTAGTTAATTCCTCGGCAAAACGGGCAATCAATCGGTCCGCATCAGAAGCAACAGCGCCCGTGCAGATCAATACTCTTTTCACCTGACCACCTCCTATTGATACTGGGCTAAAATCTTGGCGATAGATTCTTTTTTCAAGCGTCCAAAAGTATCTTTATTAACCGTGATCACCGGCCCCAAAGCACAGGCGCCAATACAGGCCACAGATTCTACGGTGAAACTCAGGTCTTCCGTGGTGGTCTGGACATCACCCAGCTTTAGCACATCTCGAATCTCCTGGTGAATCTGAGCCCCGCCCCTGACGTGACAGGCTGTTCCCAGACAAACCCTGACAATATTGCGCCCTCTGGGTTCCAAATGAAATTGAGAGTAAAAAGTAACTACCCCGTAAACTTTGCTTAAAGGCAAGCTGAGCTCTTTGGCAACAGTTTCCAAAGCATGTTTTGGCAAGTAACCGTAAATATCCTGAGCAGCCTGCAAGACAGGAATCAAGGCCCCTGCCTGTCCCCGGTATTCCTGCAACACTTGTTGGAGTTGGCGGTCCTGTTGGCCAGTCTCTCCCTGGCTACCGTTACAGCAACATTGTTTCACTGTTTTCTCCCCTCTCCGAACTTCTCCGTCCATCATAATCGCCATAAAAATAAAGTACCACTTTAATTTTATTTAGACAAAAAAGTTCAGTTTCCTGCCGGAGGGTCTGGTAATAATTAAAGGCTGAAGAAATTAACTTAAGGCCGAAAGAAGCTATTTGCCAGTATCCAGAAAAATATCCACAGGCTCATCGCCTGTGGACAGATCCTTCCTGGGAGATATCCACAATATGCACAAGAGAGAAAGGCTTTTCGCCAAAAAAGTTTTCCACACCCGCCGGTCCTTGTTTTTACGGTTATTAACACCTTTATCCACATTATCCACAAAAAAACCTTCCACAAGGAGCTTGCATTTCACTCCCAGGCCTCCTCCAGCGGCAAAGAAGGCACCGCATTCAAGTCCAGCCCCTTGTGTTTCCCTGCCAAGTGCAGGTAATAGGCGGCACAGCCAATCATGGCCGCATTGTCGGTACAATAGTGGGGACGCGGCCAGCTCAGTTCCAAATCCTTGCCCCGGCAGGCAAAAGCCTCCCGCAATCGCCTATTGGCCGCCACGCCGCCTGCCAGGAGAACAGTTTTTACTCCTAAAGCCTGAGCGGCCTTAATTGTTTTCGTCACCAGCACATCCACAACTGCTTCTTGGAAACTGGCCGCCACATCCGGCACTGAGATGGATATTCCCTTTTGGCGGGCATTGTGCACATAATTGATGACAGAAGATTTTAAACCGCTAAAACTGAAATCCAGACTGTCTTCTGCCAACCAAGCCCGCGGAAAATCTATGGCTTCTTTATCGCCGGAAAGGGCGGCTTTTTCCAGAGCAGGGCCGCCGGGATATCCCAATCCCAGAACCCTGGCAATTTTATCATAAGCTTCCCCGGCTGCATCATCCCGCGTCGCTCCCAGGATCTCCAATTCCCCGTGGGATTTCCAATGAATCAGGCTGGTATGTCCTCCCGATACTACCAAACAGACTGCCGGCAATTTTAGATCCGGCTTTTCCAACAAGTTGGCATAGATATGCCCCAGAAGGTGATGCACACCGATCAAAGGAATCTTCAAAGCATAGGCCATGGCTTTCGCCTGGGCCACACCAACCAGAAGGGCTCCCACCAAGCCGGGACCATAAGTCACTGCCACGGCATCTAACTCTTCCAGGGCCACCTCCGCCTGATCCAGGGCCTGCTGGAGAACAGGAATAATATTCTCCATGTGTTTTCTGGAAGCAATCTCCGGCACCACCCCCCCAAAACGCTGGTGAACGGAAATTTGGGAAGCAATGATATTGGACAATACTTGTCGGCCATTGGCCACCACTGCCGCCGCAGTTTCATCACAGCTGGTTTCGATGGATAGAATCAAAAACTCTTTTTTGCCCAATCATGTCAACTCCTAGCGCAATTAATTCAACTGGGTTGGACTTGCAGGATCAGCCACAATTCCTAATAGCTGGCAGGAAAAAAAACATCAGTGTCAAAATTAGTAAGGGCTGAAAACATGATATGTGGAGGTATTTTTCTTGAAATCCATGCTTTCTTTTAAACCCACTTGGCCTTTTCTTTGGATCATCCTGGTCCTTTCCATGTTATTATTAATCTGCGGCAGCAGCATCAACAATCCTTTGGCCAAGTACTCCTTGGCCAAATTTCTGGCTCTCAATCTGGCTTTAATCGTCTTTACTCTGCTGGTCGCCAATACCAGTTTGAAAAGCAATCTGGTTTTAATGCTCATCGCCCTTGCTTTTACGGCTTTTAACTTTGCGCAAATCCTGGAGCCCATCTCCTTCTGGGTTCTCTTTCTACCCCACATATCTTTCGTCACCAGCACCACCTGGATAGCCGCCAGGACTTGCCTGGCCTGGGCGGTCTTTTGCGGTCTGTATTACGACCGCCTTTTGGAAGAAGAGTATTTTGCCAGCCCCCAACTCCTGCGCAGATACATTTTTGCTTTCCTGCTCCTTCCCATCATTCTTTCCTTAGTCGCCAGCCGAGGCGCATTTCAGCCCATCCAGGTAGGTATCACCCGCCCTTTAGAAATCATTCCCATGTTGGTGGAATATATTTTTGTACTGTTCACCGTCAGCATTTGTTTTGAAGCTTTCAGTGCTTATCGAAACTTCCAGTTCTGCATCGGTTATTTGGAAAAACAGGATTTCATCATTGATAATTTGGGGCTGGGTCTTTTGGCGGTGGACCAGCAAAACCGGATCATCTCCCTGAATCAATACTTAGCCAAAAGGCTGGAAATTAACCCGGCTGAGGTCCGGCACCGAGATATCAGTCAGCTGTCCGGAGGCGCTCTCAAAGAGCTATTGGGTAAAGCAAACCCCTCCTCCAATCCCTCCTGGAGCGGAAAAGTCTCCTTAACCGTTCCCTCCGGCAAAACAATAGAATTCCAGATGCAGACCCGCCTTATTTCCGGCCCCTCTAAGGAAAAAAGCGGAGCAATTATGATCTTTCGCGATCTGGCTGATGTCAGGCAGCAGGAGATGGGGCAGATCAGCCTTCGCCTGGTCACTGAATCTTTCCTTTCCGGTATCATTCTGGTGGACAGCCAGGAAAAGGTCTTTCTTATTAATCGGGCAGCAAAAAAACTTTTAAATGTCCAGGAAAGCCCGGAAATGTCCCTGGCCGATAATGAAGATAACGCCGGCAACCCTATTTTCCGGAATCTGATCAGCCATTTAAGAGAATCCCTTTTCCAAGGGAAATCTCATACCCTGAAAGAGATTGAAATTGAGAATACTGATCCAAAAAAGACTTTGGCTTTTGAATCATATCCTTTACGCAGTTCCAGCGGAGAAATTCTGGGGGCGGCCTGCCTTTTCCGGGATGTAACCCAAGAACGCCTTTACGAAAAGTACCTGGAAAAAGCAGAGCAAATGTTGGCCTTGGGGGAAATTGCTGCCGGAGTGGCCCACGAAATCCGCAACCCATTAACCTCAGTGAGAGGCTTCTTGCAACTGGTGAAAAATAAAAATCCCGACAATCCGGAAATAGCTGAGTATATGGACATCGCCATGGAGGAAATTGATCGGGCCAACGATATCATCACGGAATTTCTTAAGTTCGCCAGGCCGCAAAAACCGCGTCTGAGCCAGGAAAACATTAACACGATTATTGCTGAAGTGATCAAAATTATTATCCCAGGCTTTCATTACAAGAATATTCAAGTCAAGCATATCAAAGAGGACGTGCCCCTTTTGACCTTGGACCGGGACCAATGGAAGCAGGTATTCATCAACCTTTTTCAAAACTCCTTACAAGCCCTCCGTGCCGGAGGATCCCTCTTCGTCCAGACCTCTTTTGACCCAGGCAGCCAAAAAGCCCGGATTATCATTGCCGATACCGGCTGCGGAATGTCCCGGGAAGTTCTGGATAAAGTATTTACTCCCTTTTATACCACCAAAGAAACAGGCACAGGACTGGGTTTGAGTATTGTGTACCGGATTGTGAAAAACCATGGAGGCGATATCGAAATTGAAAGCGAACCTGGAAAAGGTACAACTTTTACCATCAGCCTACCCCTCACCGGTTAATTCCTCTCCAGGTAAATTCTTCACTATTTCCGCCTCTCATTCACATCATAAAGATGCTTCCACATGATAATGGCATCTTCCCGGGTATCGCTGTAGTAACCCTTGCGAATTCCTGCAGCCACAAAACCCAATTGCCGGTACAGTTTTTGAGCCACTTTATTGGAGGGCCGCACTTCCAGAGTGATCTTTTCCGCTCCTAGACACACCGCCTGGCGCATGATTTCCATTAATAATAACTTGCCCAACTTGCGACCGCGAAAATGAGGGTGGATGGCAATGTTGGTCACATGGGCTTCATCCAGAATAATCCACATCCCCGCATAACCCACCACCCGGCCCTCTTTCAGGCAAACATAGTAATAAGCAAACTGATTGTCAAATAGTTCTCCCAAAAAGGCGCTGCGAGACCAAGGAGTGGGAAAAGAAACTTTCTCAATGGCCAAGACCTCATCCAAGTGACTTTCTCCCATGGGAACTATCCGATAAAGATCCTTTTCCAATTCTATCGATGCCGCTGCCATTTCAGCTCAGCCTCCGAAGGACGAATATAAAAAGGCTTTAACGTAGATAGATCCTCCGCCAACCCTTTTTTCAGGCGTTCCAACCCCAGCCAGGCCAGATTGGCCGCTCGGGGCAAGTTTTGCAAGGGAGAAGCCAGCCGTGCCCTCTCCCCCAGAGCTTCCAGGAAATACCGGCCATAGGCGTCTACTCCGTCCCCCACGAAAGTAACGGTGCCCTGCCAGCGGGAAAGCATATCCACCAGCTGTGCCGGCGCGATGGCCTGAAAATCTTCACAGCGCTTTAAAACACCCTGATCAGTGAAAGTGTAAAGGGAAACATATACCTCATTTCTTCTGGCATTTAGAACAGGGCAAATTAAACCTGGGTTGCCCTGCAGATTCATGGCCAGGCTGTCCAGGGTGGAGACGGCGGCCACCGGTTTTTGGCAGGCAAAAGCCAGGCCCTTGACTGTTGCCATACCTATCCGCAAGCCGGTAAATGAACCCGGTCCGGCGGAAACCACCAAGCCGTCCACATCCGCCAAATCCATTTCCGCCTCTTCCAGCATTTGAGCCAACATGGGCATGAGGCGCTGGGAATGGGTTTTTCTTGTGTTTAAGGTCACTTCCGCTATTACTTTCTCCTCTTCCGCCAAGGCAATCCCTGCCACGGTGGTAGCACTTTCTATTCCGAGCACTCGCAACTTGTTTTCAACTCCTCCAGCAAGCGGCCATAAATCCCGGAACCCTGCTGGCTGATCACCAGGCGCCGCCCTTCGGCCAAATCACCGGTTCTGGTCAGATGAATTTCCAAATAATCGTCCGGAAGCCACCGGGCAATGTTCTCCGGCCATTCCACCGCCGTCACGCCCGTTCCATAAAAGTACTCTTCCAGTCCCAGCCCATCAATTTCAGAAGCCTTTTCCAGCCGGTATGCATCCACATGGTAAAGGGGCAACCGCCCCGGGTACTCGTGGATGAGAGTAAAAGTAGGACTAGTAACCGGGACCGAAATCTCCAATCCTTCCGCTAATCCCTGGATAAAAGTCGTCTTGCCGGAACCCATTTCTCCCCTGACCAGGATGACATCACCCGGCCGGACCAGTCTCCCCAGAGACTGTCCGATTCTCTTCGTGTCAGCAGGGCTGTGGGATAATGCAGTAAATACCAAATCTTTCATCCTTCCCCCCGGATCTCTGTGGTTATTATTACCATCGGCATCAATAATCAAACCTGATGTTCTCTTGCACCATAAGCCTTGTTCACCACCAGATAAAAATCAGCCCACCACTGTTTCTTCGCTTCCAACAGGTCATTTCCTGCCTGCCTCAAAAGATAGGCCGGATGATAAGTGGGAAGTACAGGGATGCCATTATACTCAAGCCATCGGCCCCTTTCCGCTTTAATGGACTTAAAGCCGGGCCAGAAAAACTGAGCAGCCACCCTTCCCAGGGCTAAAATAGCCCGGGGGCGGATTAGGCGAATTTCCGCCTGCAAAAAATAACTGCAGGCCTTGGTTTCCTCGAAATTTGGTGTCCTGTTATTGGCAGGCCGGCACTTTAATACGTTCGTAATATAAATATCCTCTCTTTTTAACCCCAACTTGCCCAGCACCAAAGTCAGAAGAGCTCCTGATATCCCCGTAAAAGGAACTCCCACTCGGTCTTCATCGAAACCGGGGCCTTCCCCTACCAACATCAGAGGGCTGAGCACATAACCCGCACCGGGTACCCGTTGTTTGCTGGCCCTGGTATCCAAGCCAAAAGGGCAGCGGCGACAAGTAAGGATCTGGCGGCGAAGGGCGGACCAGTAAGCCTCCTTCTTGAGAGACAATACCGCCTGATCCACGTCTTCCGGGTTGTAACCATCTTCCACCAGGCGCCTTTTAATTTCCTCCAACATCTGGGGAAGCCATCCTGACATGATTACCACGACCTTTATGAAGATTAACCTGATAAGAAAGACAAAGCAAAAACCCATCGATGATGGGTTTAAGCTCCTGGAACAGGATCTGACTTAAAATCTTTTCTCTGAATTGCCGGTTAGTGTCTCCACATACTGGAGCAGCTGGTTTAAATCCAAAGGCTTCACCAGGCAGTCCACCGCTCCCAGCTCCAGCAACTGAGAAATTTTTTCCTCATCCGCATAGGCTGTCATCATCAGCACCTGTTGCTCCGGACAGATCTCCTTCATCCTGGCCAAAGCCTCCACGCCGTCCATTACCGGCATTTTCACGTCCATGAGCACCAGATCCGGCTGGTGATCGACCATCAAAGCCAAGGCCTCTTCTCCATTACTGGCCAAATAGGTGACCATCCCCTTGCTCTGTAAAAAAAGTCTCCAGCAGTTGTCGGACACCTTTTTGGTCATCTACAACCAGGATCCGGCTTGGCGCCACTTCTTACCCTCCCAGAAAAACCCTGTTTCCTTTCTCTGCTTTTATTCGACGAATAGCTACAAATCCCTGTAAACATCGCCTCATTTTCCCAAATTTTTTTCCGCAAAAACCAGCTGTCCCTCAATGAACACTTTGGTGATCTGAGTTGATATTTCCAAGGGAGAACCGTCTAAGACAATCAAATCCGCATCTTTCCCCACTTCAATGCTTCCCACACGCGAACTCACTCCAAGAATCTCTGCCGCATTGATGGTCACAGCCTTCAAGGCTTCCTCTTCTTCCATCCCTTCCTTGACAGCCAGAGCGGCGCAAATAAGGAGATATTGCACGGGAATAGCAGGGTGATCAGTCATCAGAGCCACCTTTACCCCAGCCCCGGCCAAAATGCCCGGATTCCGAAAAGTGTTGTTTTGCAGCTCCACTTTGGCCCTGCTGATCAAATTCGGCCCCACCACCACCGGAATATTCCGGCTGGCAATTTCCTGACAGATGAGATATCCCTCGGTACAATGGTCCAACACCAAAGGCAGTTGAAATTCCTCAGAAATTCTGATGGCCGTCATAATATCATCAGCCCGGTGCACATGCGCCCCGTAAAGGTATTTCCTCCTTCCAGAACTCGAACTAATGACTCCAATCTTAAATCCCGCTCCGGTGCCTTTTGGGGGTCTTCCCATCCTTTTTTCCGCTTCTCCCGGTATTCCTGTGCCTTGACCAAATTTTCCCTTAAAAGCGCTGCGATCGCCATTCTGGTCGCCGGCATCTTTTTTTGGTCTCCATAGACCCTTTTGGGATTTTCCCCCAAAGCAATCTTCAGCCCCGCCGGATGGCCGCAAAACCATCTTATCTACAACTTGTCCATAAGTTTTCATAACCAAGCTTTCTCCGGCGATTATATTGGCGCTTCCCGGCCCGGTACAAACAGTGGTCACCCCCCCCTTGCCGAGCGTCTTGAAAAGCTTTATCAAAAGGGTTGACCGCATCTATTGCCCGTAGGTGAGGGGTCACCGGCTCAGTATACTCATTCAAATCATTGCCCTCAATGCGGTAGATTTCTTCGGCTATTCCCACATGGCAGTGAGCATCAATCAGGCCCGGCATGACCGTCTGTCCCTCTAAATCGATGATTTCCGCTTCCGGCGAAATATTAACCTGGGTCCCCCACTTCTTTGATTTTTCCTTCCGCAATCAAGATGGTACCCCGGCTGAAATCTTTACCGGCCATGGTCAAGATCCGCCCATTGGTCAATGCCAGCATTCTGTCCCCTCCTTCAGTTGGGATTAATAACACCGCTCATCCTCGTGATAACTAAACCTTTTTGTTCCAATACTCTAATAATACCGTTAATCCCAACAGAATCGCTGGCCATATGGCCGGCCACGATTACATTGCCCAGGTTCTGTTCTTTTACTGCTTTGATTACCTCTTCCGGCATATGCATGACCACCAAAGTGCCTACACCCGCCTCAAAATACGCCCTGGCCCACCTCCTTGCCGCCGCCGGTACCACCCGCCATGGTCACCCAGACTCTGCCGGCGTAACTGTCCTCCGTACCCACCCTGCACCTTGGGGCCGGCCGGCTGTCCTGGCATACTCAGGCATCTCCCGTAAGAAACTGATGACATCCCCCACAGTTGCTTTAGCGTAAGCTTTTAAAGATCGGTCCAGGTGTTTCTGCACCGTGCTTTCCGCGATAATGTCAGCCGGCGTATGGGATGGCAATAAAAGTCATTTCCAGAACCCGAGCCGCCGCTGCGGCCCGGTCGTAATTGCCTGCGTGTAAAGATCTCTCCACCTCATCTTTTCTCTCAGACAGCGCCTTTTGGGCTTTATTGATGGGCACACCCTGCCTGGACCATCCTGCCAATCTGGTTTTCCATCACCTGATAGAGGTTGACCATGGGGTGGCCTCCCTTGGGGTGGTGAGTGATCACCGCATCATAGCCCAGCTGCTTGGCAATGATAATCTCCGCCGCTTCCATGTCCACACCAAACATGGCCCGCCGGATGGGGCGGCCCGTATCAAAAATAACGCCGGAATCCTCCGGCACATCTGCCAGGCCGGCCGCCTCCAAAGCCACCTGGACCATCTCCTGTGCCTCGAAGCAAAATAAAAGACCTCCCATTTTCCCATATGATCATATTAGGACATTCGCCCTTTTAGGAGGAGATTCCTTTTACCCTTAGCAATTTTCTGTCGCTTCCTGCAAGAAAGGCCAGGAAAGATCCGCTGTCTGCCGAGGGATCCCTCTCCCACATCCTTTCCGGATGCCACTGCACTCCCAAAAGAAAACCCCTGTCTCCCGCCTCCCTCCAGGGCCTCAATCACACCATCCAGTAGCCCGGGCTGCCACTTGTTAATGCCGGGACCAACCAGCTTTCACCCCCTGGTGGTGAAAGCTGTTCACCTGGCAGCAGGTCTCCCTCCATCATCGCAGGCCAGCCTGGATCCCTCTTTCCAGCACCACCTGATGGGATGGGAGACCAGCGGGGACCAGACTGCCTGTGCTCCAGGACTTGGCCCTTTTGCGATGGGCAGGTCCTGAAAGAGGCTGCCCCCTGCCGCCACGTTCAGCACCTGGAGCCCCCGGCAGATACCCAACACGCGGCTTGGACCTGGACATCATCTCCCGGCACAACTCCAGTTCAAACCAGTCCCTTTCCGGCGTGACCTTGCCCAGACCCTCAACGGGTGCTTCCCCATAGTAATGAGGGCTGATGTCTCCTCCGCCGGTCAGGAGCAGCCCGTCGATCAGCTCCCCATAGTCCCCGATGGCCTGCCGGCCACCAGCTGACGGCCGGGAGCAGCACAGGCAGCCCTCCGGCGGCCAGCACCGCTTCCCCGTAATGCCGGTAAACATAGTATGTATCAGCTTCCTGTGAGCAAGTCAGAGCCGATCACCGGTTGCACTCCACCATCCCCTCCTTCCTGTCACACTGGGAAGGCAACTCAATCGCGGCTTTTCTCCCCAGCTCCCTTTCATCATATTCCCGACAGCCCATCCACCTTTCCTTATCCCCAACAAAAAAATGCCTTCCGCTCCATGCGGAGGCATCAAGATCAGATACCGCTCCCTCATATTTCTTCCAGGCCCAGGCTGGATGGCCAGGGCCTGGTCCACCTGCTCCATAATCTCCTCCTCCAGAAAAGCCACTTTCTGCTTCAGAGCGGCTTTTATCGATGGTTCTGATCTGCTCGGCTCAAAATCACCGAATCCCGCTCCAGGCCACTCTGAACGGCACTTACTTCCACATGGGTCGGCAGCTTCGCCCTTGAAAATCTGGGAAGTAATGGCCGCCCACAATGGTGGTAGGGACTGTATTGATTGCCGATATGTCATTTTGAATGACCAAGACAGGGCCGGGTTCCTCCCTGTTCAGAACCCACCACCGGATTCAACTGTGCAAAAAAGATGTCGCCCCTTTTAATCAGCATCGTCACTTACACTCCGCCAGCTTATCTTCAAAATACCCCTGCACCTCGTTTTCCACTTCATAGTGTTCCGCAGCCAGCTTCAGATTGATCTGAGCCATTTCCTGATAGCCTTTCTTCATCTGATCCCGGATTTTCCGCCGCTTTTTTTCGGAAATATAAAGCTTCATCGCCTCCCGGATAAACTCGCTGCGATTACGCTTTTCCACGGAAGCTAAACCGTCCACTTCCTCCAACAGCTTCTCAGGAATACTGATCATGATCCTCTTCACACCGGACACCGGATGCACCTCCAACGCTTACCTATTTGCCTCCAAGAAGGCACGGGTATTTTCTCCTGACGATACTCACTCAAGATTATACTTCATTATAGCATTCCTGCTGGACTATGCAAGCGTTGCCAGGGCTGTTTCCGCCGATAAAAGGACCTTTAAGGCTCTTTACCCTTGGTAATTTAAGGAATGGGAAAAATCCTCAGCAGCCGATCATTAATCCGCTTCCCCTGAGGGGGCTTTTTTTCTTCCAAATCAAGAAAAACGGACGGAAGATAATCAAAAGATCCCCTGCAGAAAGGGCCATGAGCCCTTGCACAGAGGCTGCCCGATCCCCGGCAGCGCCGTGGGCATAAACCCCGATGCACTGCAGCCGCCAAAGGATCCAAACCCTGCCCCAACAAGGCCTGCAATCATACCTGCCAGCACATCTCCCGAACCGCCGGTGGCCATGCCTGGGATTGCCGGTCATGTTCACCAAAAGTTCCCCCCTGGGGACCCCCTACCAAGGTCCTAGCCCCTTTCAGCACCACCACCGCCCCCCACTGGCGAGAGGCCTCCCGGACCACCTGCACCCGGTTCTGTCTGCACCCTCCCGGGGGGAAGTCCCTAACAGTCTGGCCCATTTCGCCCTGGGTGGGGGGGTCAAAACCAAAGGGGCGCTGTAGGGACGCCAGCATTTCCGGTGCCTCAGAGACAATATTGAGGGCATCCGCATCAAGAACCAGGGGCTGGGTCAATTGGGGCAGCAGAGATCTTGATCGAGAGAAGCCGTGCTGGGATGTTCCGACATGCCCGGGCCCAGAAGAATGCAGGAAGCCTTTTTCCCCAGGCTCAAGATACGACTTCCAGACCTCTCCAGCGCCGATACTGGCCTGCTTCTGTCTCCGGCAGGGGCCTGGTCATGATTTCGGTGGTTTTCATCTCCAAGATGGGGTGCAGTGACCTGGGCACAGCTGCCGTGACCAAACCGGCCCCGGACCTGAGGGCGGCGGCCGCTGCCAGGGAAATGGCCCCGGTCAACCCTTCCGCACCACCCACGGCCAGAACATGCCCAAAGGTCCCTTTGTGAGAAGCCAGGCTCGCGTTACGGGCCGGAAGCCGGGCAGAGCACCAGTGAGCGGTGATCAGATGTTTCTTGGCCTTTTTCGGATAAAACCGGAGGCAAGGAAATATCCCCAACCCAGAGCTCTCCCTACAGAGGAAGAAGCCGGTTCCAGAGCAAAGGCCGATTTTCGGGCACCCGAAGGTGATGGTGGCATCGGCCTGCACAGCAGGCCCCCCCGCCAGTCCTGTATCAGCATCCAGCCCGGAAGGCACATCCACGGCGATCACCGGACAGCCGCTGCCGTTAATGGCCCCGATCACCCGAGCCCCTGATCCCTGCTGGCCTTGCCCCTGAAGCCCGTCCCATAGATGGCATCAACTACCAGATCCGCCCGCATCAAGGAAATATCGGCCTTCTGCACATCCTTTTCCTCCAGAAGCAGGTGAAACCTTCCCCTCCATCTTTGCTAGAATCCGGTAATTGGCCAAGGGCATCACCCCTTCAATTCTTCCGGGACGGCAGAGAAGAAAGACCTTCACCTCGGCCCCGGCCTTTTGCAGGAGCCGGGCTATGGCCAGACCGTCCCCCCCGTTATTACCCTTACCGGCAAAAACAAGCACCTGCTTTCCCGGCCAGCCCGCCCGGGAACAGAGGTCCCGGCATACTCCGCCACCCGCAGATGCAGCGTTCTCCATCAGCACCAGACCGGGAATGCCGAAATCTCTCGATGGCCTCTTTATCCAGCAGGGCCATCTCTTCTTTGGTAACCAGATACATCCTCTTCCCCTCCATTCCTTCCTGTCCATTAGAGAACTAGCAAAAAGATCTGATCATTCAGCCACCACCACGGCCACGGCCACGGTCCCGCTGTGAGCTCAGGCTGATCTGCCAGCCGCTGATGCCCTTTCCTCCCCGGCCAGGGCCAGGGCTCCGACCGTGCAGTCGTAAATCCTGGTTTGCCTCCAGGCCTTCTGATTACTTCTATATCCTGCCAGCGGCAACCTCCCAGGCCGATACCCAACGCTTTCATCACCGCCTCTTTGGCCGCAAACCGGGCCGCCAAATGAGGGCCAGGGGTTCCTCTTCCCCAGGCAGTAACGCAGCTCCGCTAGCGGAAAAAAGCCGCCCTGCCAGGCGGGGCCTCCGCTGGATCGCTTTTTTCAGTCTGATGATTTCGAAAATATCCGTCCCAATTCCTTTAATCCATTCTTCGCCCCTGCTCCTTTGTTTCCCTTGCAGACTTGCTTCATTTTCTTTTCTCTCTGAAAGACAGATAACCTCCTTTAATCCCGGCTCTCTTCTCTCCCGGGGGGAAATTTAGTGATTGACAGGAAGAAAGCTGTACCCGGTAACATCTAAGTAGACGAGAAACCATTGGCAGACAGCAACGGGAAAGTAAAGGTGGTGAACCAGTTGCACCGAAAAGCTGGCCCTCTTCTCCCGCTATTCCCTGCCGTTATTACCCTGGTTCAATTGGGCCTGATCAAAGCTGCCGGGTCCCATCTTGGCTTATTTGGCATTGCTTTGTTTTTGTTAAACCTGGGAATGGTTTACCTGATACAAAATGTTTCCCGCCCTCAATTAGCTCGTGCCCAGTCTGCAGTGGAAACAGCCACCATCGATTCTATACTCTGCAAATTGCCCATGAGACCTTACCCTTCTTACGGCGAGGATTAAACGAAGACACAGCCCGCCAAACAGCAGAAATTATTCAAAAAATCAGCGAAATGGCTGCTGTGGCCATCACCGACCGGGAAAAAGTCCTGTCCTTTATCGGTGTGGGATGTGATAAGCACCTGCCGGGAGAAAAAATCCTTACTGAGGCTACCAGGCAGGTTATCAGCAGCGGTCACTATAAGGTTGTCCCTGATACTACCGCCCTGAGACTGTACCCGTTTTGACTCTTGTGAATGTCCTTTGGGTTCGGCAGAGTAATTGTACCCTTGACCAATAAAGGTCAAGTCTGCGGGACTCTAAAATTATATTCTACTCCTCATGGTCCGCCGGCCGGCCATGTATTACGGCTGGCCATCGGTATTGCCCAACTATTGAGTATTCAAATGGAACTGGCGGAGTTGGACCGTCAAACCCAGTTAATAACCCTGGCCAAACTAGATGCGCTCCATGCCCAAATCAACCCCCATTTTTTCTTCAATACCCTGAACACCATTGTTGCCTACAGCAGGACCGATCCGGAAAAAACCAGGCAATTACTCATTCACCTGGCAGAATTATTCCGCAAAACCTTAAAACGCCAGGGGCATTACATTACCCTCCGGGAAGAACTAGAGTGTGTGGATACCTATTTCGCCCTGGAAGAAGCTCGTTTTGGCGACAAGATCAGACTCATGCAAGAAATAGATGATTCTCTCCTGGATTATGAAATACCCGTATTAAGCATCCAACCCCTGGTAGAGAACGCAGTTAAACATGGCCTGACCCCGAAAAATGGGGCCGGGTACGGTTAAAATATTTGGAGAGGTCAAAGCCCGGGAGTTAAGGATCACCATTTCCGACAATGGAGTAGGCATACCCAGGAATGTACTCCCCATGATTTTAACACCCGGGTACGGTTCTGGTAACGGGGTGGGGTTATCCAATGTCCACGAACGCTTCAAGAGTCTTTACGGTGAAAACTACGGCTTGCTCATCCAAAGCAGGGAAGGAACGGGGACCTGGATTACTCTCCGTGTCCCTCTCCTCCCATTCTACCTTGAAAACCTCCATTGCCAGTGCACTTTAGGATGTACTATCTCTTCCCTCCAATAGCCCTTCCAGGGTTTTCGTATACACATCCGAATCCCTGGGACCTGAAGAGAACAAAACGGACTTCCAGAAAAACCGGCCAGGTCTCCAGGCACTCAATCACCGTAGTCAGGGCAATTCTTGCGGCCTGTTCCAGGGGAAACCGGTAGGCGCCGGTACTGATGGAAGGAAAAGAAACGGTGGTAATGCCCTTCTCGTGGGCCAGGCGGAGACTGTTATAGTAGGCATTTCCCCAGCAGGGCATCTTCTCCCTGTTGTCCACCCGGACCAGACCGGTCCTACGGTATGAATCACATAATCAGCTTTCAAGCTCCCACCACCCGTAAGGACCGCCTCCCCTGTGGGACACCCCCCGGTCTCTTCTCTAATCCGGGCACATTCTTCGGCAATAGACGGTCCCCCCCGCCCGGTGAATGGCCCCGTCTACGCCGCTTCCTCCCCAAAGCCCCTGATTGGCCGCATTGACAATGGCCTGAGTATCCTGTTCCGTAATATCCCCCATCACCAGGGACAATTTAGTAGAACCAATATAGACTTCCATAGTTACCACCCTCCTTTGCCAAACCCTTCCGGGGATAACCTGTCCTTCCAGATGTTAACTCTTTTTTAATCGTAACACTATCTTTTTTCCCTGTCCAGTACCAGACAACCTGTTTGAAAAAACCAATGCCGGCTTCATAGCCGGCACCAGCACCAATTCATTATGTGGTTTCCTTCAGGTCATCAAATAACATAAAAATACCGTAGATACCTCCCAGTCCAACCAGGGTATAAACGGCCCTGCTTAGCCAGGAAGTTGTGCCACCAAAAAGCATGGCAACCACGTCAAATTGAAACAGGCCCCACCAGCAACCAGTTCAAAGCTCCAATAACCATAAGAATTAGGGCTGCTTTTGCCATTTTTTGTACCTCCTTTCCAGCAATAGGTTTTCCCATTTCCCAAAAAAATATAAGCCGGCCTTAAAGCCTGGCTTATATTTCAGCCTTCTATACTATTAAATTACTTTTCCCCCTTAAATCATCCTCAACCGGCATGTGGGGCGGAAATGGCCACGAAGACCAGGGGTTTATCTCCCGTACACCTGCCTCCATGAATATCCCCCTTGGCCGCCACCGCCACCATTCCCGGCTCCACAGGATGTGTCTCCCCGTTACCAAGGTAGTATTCCCCTTCTCCCTCCAAGATGATCCAGACATCATCAGTCCCGGGATGGAAGTGAGCCGGCAACTCCTCACCTGGAGGTATGTACCAGACTACTCCATTACTCCTGGCATTTTCATAAAATACGGTCTTGGTGGCCTGATCCCTGGTCCCTACCTTCCCCACAATCTCCCTCACAGAAAACAACCGTTGCACCATTACCAGTCATCCTTTCTTTTTTTTAATACTCTACTCCCCCAACTATCTTCAAGAAAGTACTGACTTGATTTTGGCCGCCAACCCTGACACTTTACTTGAAGGGATAGAGCAAATAGCCAGCCGCAAACCTTTCCCCATGGGTACCGCAAAAATCCGTTTCCTGCTGCAACCTGGTGGCAATCAACCGGGGTTCCCCTGCCGGCAGGGAAATAAAGAAACCTGCAAAGTAGGGGCATATTTCCAGTTTCTCCTCCATGGCTTCCTGGACAAATATGGTCGCCCGGCTTGACAAAAGATGTCGATAGGAATCCCTCTCCTCCCTGATCCGAGAAAGCAACCCGGGATTATTAACGACCTCCACCAGTAATTCCTGGGGCAACCGGGTCACATTAGACCAGTTGGCCCGGTTTGAGTAGGAGTTTACTTCCAGAAACTCGTCCACCACCCGCTGGTTTGAACTGACAGCGATCAGGGCACCGCAACGTAACCCGTAAGACAAGAAAGCTTTGGACATACTGAAAGCCACGGCAACAAAAATATTCCCGGGAAGCCCTCCGAACAAGGCAAAAAACTCCCGTACCTCCTCCGCCTCCCCGGCATAATCCATATAGGCGACATCCAGCAGGATAGTGATTTTTTTCGCCTTGTCCCAGGGCCGCCTCTCTCAAAAAGCCCAGGACCGCCTCCCATTCGTCCAGGCTTAAACTGAATCCGGTCGGATTATGGGCAGGGCTATTTAAAAAACAACGACCAGGTGTTCCTGTTCCTGTAGCACGCTCCCTGACCTTCTCCTGGAAGGAACCCAGATTAAAGCTATTCTTCTCGGTAAAAAGAGAAAAAGTATCCACCCGCCGCCCGAATTCCCCGGCAATCACAGCATAAGCACCCCAGTACCAATCAGGTATCAAGATTCTGGTGCCTTCCCCGGCATAATTGTAGAAAACATGCCGAATGCCTCCTGTTCCCCCGGGAGTGGCTATGGCCGCCAGGTATGCCTCCGGCCTGGCCTGGCCAAAAGTGAATTGGATAGCGGCCTCGGCAAAACCGGAAATGCCTTTGATGGGCGCATAATCCATCATTCTGCTGGCGGGCATTCTCTTGATTAAATCATTTACTGCAGAAAAGGTAGCCAGCTGTCCCTGATCATCATAAATTGTCCCGATGGAAGCATTAATTATTCCTTCAGGTCCGTACCGGGCCATAGCTTCTTTAGCAGCACCGGCCACGGAGAAAACCGGATCCATCAATTGTTTGCCCCGGCCTTGTTAACTTAATAATAAAAATGAGACCTGAAACGCCTCTGGTATAATGGAAATTGCCAAAAACCCATTACCTCCCAGAAAGGAGCGTTCAAGTCTCATGACCATTATACCATCAAACGTAGTATGTCCAAGGTGTTTTTCAAAAGTTCTTCACCGTTTTGGTAAGGACAAAGACGGTTTTCAAAGATATCAGTGTCAACGATGCAAACGGCAGTTTGCACCTGATAAACCATGTTCACCAAGAAAAAGAATATATCCCGATTGTCCTGTTTGTGGTAAAGCAACTTTTCTTCACCATGACTATACTTATTACTCAAACTTCCGTTGCTGTGACAAAAAATGCAACCATTCTTTTCGAGTACCAAAACTAATAAATGTTGAGACCCCTTCTTCCGAGTTTAAGCCTAAAACCTTTTCTTTTAAAGGTATGCGCCATCCGCTTCATATTGTTCTTCATGCACTGACTTACTACTTCTGCGGAAATTCAACAACCCGAAAAGTCGCTCAAACCTTACATATGGTTCACCAGGTTAAGGTTTCTCATGTAACTGTTTCTAAATGGATCAAGCGCTTTGCTCCTGTATTCAAGAAAATTGCTGATGACAGGCTTTTGGGGATTAATCTTTGTGATTCGGATGAATGGCATTTCGATGAAACTTATATTAAAATTGCTGGTAAAGATTATTACCTCTGGCTCGCTTTTGATGCAGAAACCAGATTAGTTCTTGACTTCAATCTTTCCCCTATGCGTGACTCGGCATCTGCCCATAGCCTTTTATCTAACTGCA
>JBMNIZ010000004.1:0-69253 GCA_050951405.1 Bacillota bacterium
GACCTGCTGGAAACGGACTTTGGCTTGAAGGGAATTGTCAAGGGATTGGCTTTGGCGGCACCGGTCCTGGCCATGTCGATTACCGCCTTCTTCTCCGGTAAATACCTGGAAAAAAAACAAAAACAAATGAAGTCTTTCATTTTGGCCGGCCTGCTTTTAGTCGCCGCTTCCTTGGCTACTATGTCGATTTTTCCGGCCAGTTTGGCCCTCCTGGCCGGAGTCCTGTCCACGGGCATCGGCACCGGCTTGGTGCTACCGGCTGTGAATACCATGGTGACCAGTTCTTGCCGGTTGGAAGAAAGAGGGGGTATCACCGCTTTATACGGAGGTGTCCGCTTCATAGGAGTAGCTGCCGGTCCTCCCTCCTTCAGCTTCCTTTTGGGCTACAGCAAAAAAACAATGTTTTCTTTGGGAGCCATCCTGCCAGTACTGGCGTTTCTCCTGGCCTGGTGGCTAATCCACGAGGAAGATGTCCTGCAAAAGGAAAAACCAAAAAACGAAAAGAAAAGCCCCGGTCCGGTTCATCGTGAGCTCAGTCCCTTAAAAGAATCAATGGCAATGTTATTCCATGTCAGAAGGAAAAATAAATGAAAAAAGGCCACTCCCGCACCGCTTTTTGGAAGCGAACCTTTATCGCCGTAAAAACTCTTATACTTTTATTGCTTAGAAAACCTTGCAAATCGCTTATTGATAGATCCGGATGCGCGCCGTCTTGATTTTATAAGTGTCTTTTAAATTCTGTTTTTAAAGGCACCGCCTGTTAAGCCTAAAAGAGCGAAAATTGTATAATACCCTGCACTGCTGATTTCCTTCCCGGTTAATTCGAAAATACCTTGGATAAGAAGTAGGTCTCCACCGAAAAGTGCAACAAACCAAGCAACTATTAAGCCAAAAATTAAGCCGACTAAAAGCACTGCCGTACCACCCCTTAAAATTCTTTCCGGCTTTTTTACTATACTACCACTGAAGTGATTTGTCTATAAAATACTAAATCTCCCTGATCCAGGGGGAATTGCAAGTTTAATTGCCACCCATATTTTGGCATCCTCTGATTGATTATACTGCCATCTTTGCCATCTCATTGGCAGATTTATATCCATGAATTTTTCTTGGGTAATTATTCATCCAGTTCTCAATTCGCCTAATATCTTTCTGTTTAAGCTTGCTGATATCTGTGCCCTTTGGAATAAACCGACGTATTAGCTTATTAGCATTTTCATTGGATCCACGTTCCCATGCGCTGAATGGGTGAGCATAATAGATTTTAGTCCGATGAGTGCCCGGCTTTCTGATTGAACTCTCTAATTCTACACTATTAAGAAACTCGCTTCCGTTATCTACCGTAATGGTTTTGAACACTTCTGAAAAGCGTGCTCCGTACTCTCTTTCAAGCCTATCCAGCGTTTTCTTCACTGATTTCTGTGTCTTTTCCGGCATCTTTCGGATAATCTCTTTTCTAAACTTGCGTTGTTTTTTGCAAAATAGAATTGGCCAAAGTTGCAGCAAAAATTCCCCACTTTTGCAAATAGAATTCCCCAAAATTGCAAAGGGTCATTGCGCAACATATACCCCTAAATTACCCTGTAATTGACGACCAATTCAGTTACAGGGGAGGAATGGAGGTTGCTCACAATGACCCAAGTCCATGATATCAGAAAGGAGTACTTTGAGAAAGGGAAAAGCATATCCCAAATTGCCCGGGAACTTGGCTATGACCGTAAGACAATCCGGGCCTACATCCAGAAAGATGACTGGAACAGAGAAATCCCGAACCCGAAGAAAGAAAACGACTTTCCCAAACTTGAGCCATTTAAAGCAACCATTGATGCCTGGCTGGAAGAAGACAAAAGAGCCCGTCGCAAACAACGGCATACCGCGAAAAGGGTCTATGACAGGTTAAGAGAAGAATTCCCAGATACGTTCAATTGCTCCTACCGGACCGTGGCTGGCTATGTAGCCATGAAGAAGAAAGAGATTTTTGGTAAAGAAAGAGGCGGATACCTTCCTCTGGAGCATATTCCCGGAGAAGCCCAGGTTGATTTTGGAGCCAGCGATTTTTTCTTAAATGGCAAGCTTTTTAGCGGCTATCATTTGAACCTTTCTTTTCCGCAGAGCAATCAAGGCTTTGTCCAGCTTTTTAAAGGCGAAAACCAGCAGTGCCTCTTTGAGGGTTTAATCGCCATTTTCGAATACATCGGCGGGGTGCCCACCCGGATCTGGTTTGATAATGCCAGCACCATAGTCACGAAAGTAATCAAGGGTGGTGGAAGAAACCTTACTGACGATTTCGTCAGGTTCATGGAGCACTATCAATTCGAGGCCGTTTTTTGCAACCCCGACGCCGGTCATGAGAAAGGCAATGTGGAGTGTAAAGTCGGGTACCACCGCCATAATCTTTTGGTTCCACGGCCGCAAATCACTAATCTCTCTGCCTTTAACCGGGAACTGTTGGCGAAGTGCACCTTAGACGGCCACCGGGAACATTACCGGAAAAATGCCAGCATTCAAGAACTCTTTGTAGAGGACAGGAAAGCCCTTCGTCCCTTGCCGGCCGCCCCTTTTGACGCGGCTAAGTATGTTACCGTCAAAACCAATGGTTACGGCAAATTCTACCTTCACAACGGTCTTCATGGGTACTCGGTTAGTCCCAAGTATGCCAACGTTCGTGTTTTAGTGCGCCTTACGGCTCATGAGGTAATGGTGCTCGATGACAGCCACCGGGAAATTGTGCGCCATGAGCGCCTGTATGGTGACTTTAAACAGCAAAGCATGCAGTGGCTGCCTTATCTCACCCAGCTTGCCAAAAGGCCAGGAGCGTTAAAATACACCGGTATTTATCGTATGCTACCGGAAAGTCTTAGGCAATACTTGGAAGGATGTGATAAGCAAGATACTGGCAAAATCCTGAGCGCTATTGCTGAATTAACGGGAAAAAGCAACTTTGAACAGGCCGTGAAAACCGTGGAAACTGCCTTGTTGTACCAAGCCTACGACGTGGATAGTTTAGTCAATCTCCACCGCCGTTTGCACCGGCAAGTACTGGAGCTACCGCCTATGACCCTAGGCCCGCAAGCACCCCGGTTAGACCCTGTGAAACCAGACCTAGCTGCATATGATGCATGTCTTGCCACAAGAGGCGGTGAAGCTTCATGTTAGTCTCTGAGATCGCCGCCCTTTGCAAGAAACTACGGCTGAGCCGCAACTTAGCGGAGAATGCCATGCGGCTTGAAGCGGGCATCCATCAGGAATACTTGCTGCGATTATTGGAATTAGAGATTGAACGCCGGGAAAACATGCGCCGGGATAAACTCCTTAAAAATGCAGGCTTCTACACCATCAAAACTTTTGCTGACTACGTTTTTGATGAAATAACCTTACCCAGCTCCATAACTGTTGACTACCTCAAGAACCTTGAATTCCTAGAAACCAAGACTAATCTTGTGCTGTATGGAAATGTAGGTACCGGCAAAACTCATCTGGCTACGGCTTTAGGTGTGGAAGCCTGTAATCGGGGTATTGAAACCAGATTTTTTCGCACCGCCGCACTGGTTAACAAACTCTCAGAGACCAAGAAAAACGGCCACTTGTCAGGATTCATTAAGAAATTGACCAAAGCAGAGCTACTGATCTTGGATGAATGGGGGTATATACCCTTAGACAGGACCGGAGCGCAGCTGCTCTTTGAGCTCATAGCTGAATGTTACGAACGAAAAAGCTTGATTATCACCACCAACATCGAATTCTCCCGATGGGTTAATGTGTTTTATGATGAACAGATGACCGGCGCCATACTGGACCGGCTCCTGCACCATTGCCACTTACTGCTCTTTACCGGTACCAGTTACCGCATGAAACAAGCCAACCTATTTTGATGCATGACATGGATACGGATGGAGTCGCAATGACCCAAAAATTCCCCACCCCCCTGGGGAAAAATTCGTCGCAAAAATGGGGAATTTCCTCTTGCAAAAAACACTTGCGTTCTGTTAGAACTAAGAGTGCGGCTTTGCCTTTCCCTTTGCCGCTTACAACACAATCCATCTCCCAATGGCCGGCTTCTTCACGAGTATTAGCTGCCGCAGGTCTTTCTTCAATGCTTCTACCTTTTAGATTGTTGTGGGCAACTCGTACCCTCTTATGGCGATTTTTTTTAGGTACTCGTTTTACTGGAAGGTTTTTATTTGTTATATTTGCAAATACTTCTTTGTCGATATAGTTATAGAGCGTTTTTGTGCATATACTAGTCTTAAATTTTAAGCCTTTTGCCCGGATTTCGCCAATGACTGCGTCAGGGGTATATCCCTCTTTGATAATCTTTTTTTCAATGTAATCGGCTAGTCCATGGTCATGACCGATCTTTAAGCATGCTCCCTTATTAGCAGCTCTCTCGCGGTATATTCGCTCTGCTGTATCTGCACAGTATCTATCAACATAAACCAGGTCGCTTCTCAGCATCCTAACAGTTCCACGGGCAATCTCACGTTCGATGGTTCGCTTATGCTTGCCTAACAGCTTTGCTATCTCGCTGGGTGACTTCTTCTCCTTTAGAAGAATTTCAATCTGATAGCGTTCTTTTACAGTGATGTGTTTAAAGCGGCGGGAAGTCGTGGTACAATTGAGTTGACTCATGTGCTTTGCCTCCTTTATGTTTTTAAGCGTAGTTACCTTAAACATATCAGAGGTTTAGCCTTGAGTCTCTATTTTTTATTAAATGCGGCAATTAATTTTACAACTTACCATCTCCCTGATCCAGCAGGCTTTGCCAATCCAAAATCCCTCTTGTTCGCTAGTAATTTTTTAAAAAAACCGCCGACAAAAATGCTTTTTCAACACTTTTGTCGGCGGTTAAGATTTGAAGGAACCGAACTCTGGGGATTTTTATACGCGTCCCGGTTTTAAGGGCTTTCCCCATCTTTTTTTATATCTTATTATTTGGTGTCTTGATTGATAATGGCGGCTTGAGCTGCCGCCAGCCGGGCGATGGGAACCCGGTAAGGAGAACAGCTGACATAATCCAGTCCGATCTGATGACAGAACTCAATGGAACTGGGCTCTCCGCCGTGCTCTCCACAAATACCGATTAACAGATCCGGTTTCACCTGGCGCCCTTTAGTTACAGCTATTTTCATCAATTCTCCCACCCCTTCCCGGTCAATAACAGCAAAGGGATTATCGTCGATGATTTTTTCCTGGATATAGTGATGCAAAAACTTACCCTCCGCATCATCCCGGCTGAAACCAAAGGTGGTTTGGGTCAAGATCATTAGTACCGAAGGAGAAAAAATCCGCTTCCGGGGCGATCTCATCTGCCGTAATACAGGCCCTGGGAATTTCAATCATGGTCCCTACGGTATAATCAAACTGAATACCAGTCTCCCGGCTGACCTCTTGGGCCACTTTCATCACTTCCTGCCGGAGAAATACCAATTCACTGGCCTTGCCAATTAAAGGTATCTCCACTTCCGGGATCACCTGGAAACCTTCCCTGATCAACTGAACTACAGCCTGGAAAATGGCCCGGGCCTGCATTAAATATACTTCTGGAAAAGTGATTCCCAAGCGGCAGCCTCGATGGCCCAGCATGGGGTTAAATTCCGAAAGACCCCTGACCTTGCTGAGGAGTTCCTCTTTCTTTTCAATGATCGAGGCCTCTCCACCGGTCAACTTCAGAGTAGTGATTTCTACCAGAAGGTCCTCTATTTTCGGTAAAAACTCATGCAGTGGCGGATCCAAGAGACGGATGGTTACCGGTAATCCATTCATGGCTCTCAAAATACCGTAAAAATCCTCCTGCTGCATAGGTAGAAGTCTGGCCAGGGCGGCTTCCCTCTCCTTTTTCGACTCGGCTAAAATCATTTCCTGCACAATGGGCAGCCTGTCCGGGGCCATGAACATATGCTCCGTCCGGCAAAGTCCAATCCCCGCTGCACCAAATTCCCTAGCCTTGCTGGCATCTTGAGGTGTATCCGCATTGGCTCTGATGGACAGTCTCTTCACTTCATCGGCCCAATCCAGCAGATCATTGAATTCCTTGCTGAGACTGGGTTCGATCATGGGAATCTCCCCAGCCATCACCCTTCCAGTGGCGCCATCAATGGATACAACCTCCCCGTCCCGGATAATTCTATCACCAACTTTAAAGAGACCGGCTCGGTAATCGATCTTGATGCTTTCACAACCACAAACACAGGGTTTGCCCATGCCCCGGGCCACCACCGCCGCGTGACTGGTCATGCCTCCCCTGGAAGTCAAAATGCCCTGTGACATGACGATACCATGAATATCATCGGGAGTAGTTTCGGTACGCACCAAAATCACTTTTTCCCCCTGCTGCCCCAGCTGTTCTGCTTCATCAGCACTGAAAGACTACCTTTCCAGAAGCAGCGCCAGGGGATGCTGGTAATCCCTGGGCCAAAAGATCAACGGTGGCTGCCGGGTCAATCCGCCGGTGGAGAAGCTGATCCAGCTGGGCCGGATCTATTCTTAAGAGAGCCTCCTCCTTGGTAATGGCCCCCTCCCGGACCATATCCACCGCAATCCGGATGGCGGCAGCAGCGGTTCTCTTTCCGGCTCTGGTCTGCAAAATATACAGACGGCCTCTTTCGATAGTAAATTCAATATCCTGCATATCCCGTGATAATGTTTCTCCAACAACTGGCAAATACGCACAAATTCCTGGTAAATCCCGGGCATCTCCTGTTCCAGCTTTTTGATCGGTTGAGGAGTGCGAATGCCCGCCACCACGTCTTCTCCCTGGGCATTAATCAAATACTCACCGTAGATTTGGTTCTCCCCGGTAGAAGGATTCCGGGTAAAGGCCACTCCCGTGCCGCAATCATCTCCCATGTTGCCAAAGACCATGGCTTGCACATTCACAGCTGTACCCAGATCGTCGGGTATTCTATTTATTTTCCTGTAAACAATGGCCCGCTGATTATTCCAGGAGTCAAAGACCGCCTTCACTGCCAAAACCAGCTGTTCCATGGGGTCCTGAGGGAATTCCCGGTGAGACTTTGCTTTGACGATTCCCAAGTATTTAGACACAATCTGCCGCAGGTCATCTCCGGAAAGCTGGTGGTCATACTGCACTTGGCGCTTTTTCTTCATCTCTTCCAACACGTTTTCAAACTGGTAATGCTCTATACCCAGCACCACATCGCTGAACATTTGAATAAAACGCCGGTAACAATCCAGAGCAAACCTTTCATCCCCCGTAGACTTGATCAATCCTTCCACTGTCGCATCATTTAAGCCCAGGTTCAGAATAGTATCCATCATTCCCGGCATGGAAACAGGGGCCCCGGATCGTACTGAAACCAGAAGGGGATTTTCCGCATCACCAAAAGTCCTGCCCACAGACTCTTCCACTGCCTTCAGTTTCAGCTTCAGTTCTTCCATCATACCCGCCGGGAACTCTCCCCGGCCGGCTATGTATGCTTTGCAAGCTTCGGTGGTAACGGTCAGTCCGGGTGGAACCGGGAGACCCGAGCTTAGTCATTTCAGCCAGGTTGGCTCCCTTTGCCCCCCAATAGATTTTTTTGATCGGCTCTTCCCTCCTGAAATAAATAAACAAAAGTATTACTTGCCATGTCGCTCCCCCTTATAGTAGATTTCCAGTACTCTGCTGGCGGTTTCTTCGACAGCCCGGTTAGTTACATCGATTACTGGACAGCCGATTTTTTTCATCACTTCCTCCGCATATTCCAGCTCCCTGAGTATTCTTTTCATATTGGCATAATCTGCATCTGCGGTTAAGCCCAAGGCTTTCAACCTTTCCTGCCGAATTTCGTTTAGCAAGCTTGGATCAATGGTTAAGCCCACAATTTTTCGTACCGGAATCTGAAACAACTCCTCCGGTGGAGCCACCTCCGGCACTAAAGGAACATTGGCCGTCTTCAGCCTTTTGTGGGCCAAATACATGCTGACCGGAGTCTTAGAGGTCCGGGATACGCCGATCAAAACAATGTCTGCGTGCATGAGACCCCGGGGATCTTTTCCGTCATCATATTTAACCGCAAATTCTACCGCCTCCACCTTGCGGAAATATTCCTCATCCAGCTTGCGCAAAAGCCCTGCCTTCATAACCGGCTTTTTGCCCACTATCCGGGAAATGGCTTCCAACACCGGTCCCAGGATATCGATACTGGGAATATCGAATTCCTGAGCAGCAGTGATGATCTCCTCTCTCAACTCATCGACTACCAGAGTGTAGACAAAGACGCTTTTGTACTGGGCCGCTTCTTCCATAATTTCCCTCAAGTGTTGCCGATCGGTAACATAAGGAACCCGAACAATATCGATTTCTGCCTGGTTAAATTGACTGGCCGCCGCTCTCACCACAAATTCCGCCGTCTCCCCCAGGGCATCGGAGACTACATAGACGACCGCTCTCTCATTATTATGGGTAATATGCCGTCCCCTCCTTAAATATTACCTTCGCTTAATTCCACAAAAAGCTTGGTAATGTTAGTTTTCGTCAAGCGGCCGATTACTTCCAACTGCTCTTCCTGATCGATTTTCGCTACCCGTACTACAGGTAAAGCATCCACCTCATGGACCACAAGTTTTTTGGCCGCCTCATACGCAGTCTCTTCATTAGTGGTGGTTACGATATTAGGCATTCTGGTCATCATCATGCCTACAGGCATCTTGTGCAAATCCGTTTTTCCCACGGCGCTTCGCAAGAAATCCTTTCGGGAGGCCACTCCCACCAAGACGCCCCCATCGCCCACCACAAACAAGGTGCCCACATCCTCGGTAAACATGGTCACAATAGAGTCATATACCGAAGCCGTCTCCTTTACCACCACCGGTACGGACTTGATATCCTTGACCAACACTTGCCGCATTGCTTCGGCAATGAAACTCTGAGGAGATTTTCCGCTATAATAATAACCAACTCGTGGCCGGGCATCCAGGATACCTGACATGGTTAAAATAGCCAGATCAGGCCGTAAAGTGGCCCGAGTTAAATCTAAAAGGGAAGCGATTTGCTCTCCGGTGATGGGACCCTGATTTTTGACGATCTCAATAATCTTCAGCTGTCGCGCTGTAAGCTGTATAAACGTCACCACCCTCCATAATTATGACATACTATATTAAATGTATATGGAAATATTATATACTATATGGAAGGTTGATTTCCTTCTCTGCGGAAATTTTCCCTCCCGGAAAAACTTACCTGGGAACCAATTGAGATAAATCCGCCACCTGTAAGGCCAGATCTACTACTCCTTTCAGCAGAGATAAGCGGTTCTTTTTCAAGTTTTCCTCCGGGGCCATCACCAATACACCGTCAAAAAAATCATCAATAGGCTCCCGCAAAGCAGCGATAGCCTGCAGCACTCCCCGATAGTCCTGCACTTCCAGTTTCTTTTGCACGACTCGGCGGGCCGTTTCCAGGCACCGGTATAATTCCCTTTCCACTTCCTCCTGAAAAAGCCCCGGATCGATTTCGGAAACAGCGGCCTTTTGGGCTAGATTGGCGGCCCGGGTAAAGGCAGTGACTAAGGAATCAAAAGCAGGTTCTTCCTTGAATCTCTGGACTGCTTCCGCCCTTTTGCAAGCGTCCACCGGCACTTCCCATCCGGTCTCCAATACGGCCGCTACCACATCATAGGAAAACTTCTTTTCTTCCTGGAAGATATTGTCCAAACGCTGCCGGAAAAATTGGAGCAGTTCGTCCCTGACTTTAATAGCCTCCTCTCCCTGGCAGCCAAACAAAGAACAAGCCCTATCCACTAGCTCTTTTAAAGACAAAGGCAGTTCCTTCTCCAAGAGCATATGACAGATGCCCAAAGACTGCCGGCGCAGGGCATAAGGATCCTGTGAGCCGGTGGGGATCAATCCTGCCAAAAAACAGCCGGTAATAGTGTCTATTTTATCAGCGATGCTGATGGCCAGCCCCTGCCGGGAATTGGGTAAGGAATCACCGGCAAAACGGGGGAGATAGTGCTCGCGAATCCCTTGGGCCACTTCCTTTCCCTCGGAAACCTGAGCATAATATCCGCCCATAACGCCCTGTAATTCGGGGAATTCGTTAACCATATTGGTCACCAGATCCGCCTTGGCCAAAAAGGCTCCTCTCATGGCCGTCTCGATGAGGGAAGAAGGCCAGCCTAGTTTTTTGCCGATAAACATCACCAGCTGCTGCAGCCTTTCGGTTTTTTCATAAACCGTACCCAGCCTCTCTTGAAAAACTACCGCCTTTAATTTTTCCACTTTATCAGACAGAGGTTCCTTCAAGTCCTCTTGAAAGAAGAAGTGGGCATCGGCAAGCCTTGCGGCCAGTACCTTTTCATTACCTTCCCGAACCTGCTCCAGACCTTCCTCCGTCCCATTCCTCACAGCAATAAATTTGGGCAACAGTGCCCCTTCCCGGTTCCTGACGGGAAAATACCGCTGGTGTTCCTGCATGGGAGTTATGATCACTTCTTCGGGAAGCTCCAGAAAGGACTCGGCAAAATCCCCCATAAAAGCGGTGGGATATTCCAGCAAATAGGTCACCTCTTCCAGCAGATCCGGATCCAGCTCCACCCTGCCTCCCACCGAAAAGGCCAGCCTGGCGCTTTGCTCCCGAATCATTTCCTGCCTTTTCCCCTGTTGGACTATCACCCAGGCTTTTTCCAGCGAAGAAAAGTACTCCCGGGGCTCCTGTAAGGAAACGGCAGCGGGATGAAGGAACCTGTGTCCATAAGTCAGGCGCCCGGCGAGGATATTGCCTAGCTGGAAGGGAACCACTTCCCTGCCGTATAAAGACACCAGCCAATGAATGGGCCGGACGAACCGCATCTCCTGGTCCGCCCAGCGCATGGACTTGGGGAAATGCAGTCCCAGCACCAGTTTTGGCAGGATCTCCGGAAGAACCTCCCTGGTGGGCCTGCCAATTTCCTGCACCAGGGCAAAAACATACTCCCCGGAGCCGGTATCTTTCACTACCAGATCTTCCACTTTTACCCCCCGACTGTTGGCAAAGCCCAGGGCTGCTCTAGTAGCTTTCCCTTCCGAGTCAAAGGCCGCTTTTTTTGCCGGGCCTTTGATTTCCAAGGTCAGATCCCTCTGCCGCTCAGCCAGATCTCCCACATAGAGGGCCAGCCGCCGGGGAGTGCCGTAAGCAGCCAGGCTTTTCCACTCCAGCCTTGCCTCCTCAAACAATTGTTGCGCCCGGCTTTTCAGCTGTTCCAGAGTGGACTGCATAAAACGAGCCGGTATTTCTTCTGTGCCGATTTCCAACAAAAAATCGCGGGACACTGGCTAACCCTCCTTCACATCAAAAGAATCTTTTGGCCGGCGGCTGTTCCCCCAAAGGGATGATTCCTTTGCGCGGGATTGAGGAGAGCCGGATAAGGGTCTTAATCCCAATTTCTCCCGGGTTTCAGGATCTTTGATGAGGGGATAGCCCAGCCTTTCTCTTTCTGCCAGATAACTTTGCGCACAGAGACGGGCTAAATTTCGCACCCGGACAATGTAGCCGGTTCTTTCGGTAACACTAACCGCTCCCCGGGCATCAAGCAAATTAAAAGTATGGGAGCATTTGAGAGTATAGTCATAGGCCGGTTGGCTGAGACCGATTTCCACCAATCTTAAACACTCTTTTTCATACATGTCGAAAAGGCGAAAAAGCATCTCAGTGTCCGCCGTTTCAAAATTATAACGGGAATAATCCACTTCCAGTTGGTGGTAGAAATCCTCGTAGGTATAGTCTCCTGCCCAGACGATGTGAAAAACGCTGTCCACCTTTTGAATAAACATGGCCAGTCTTTCCAAACCATAAGTCAGCTCAGCGCTGACGGGACGGCAGTCAAATCCACCGCATTGTTGAAAATAGGTAAATTGGGTTACTTCCATCCCATCCACCCAGACTTCCCAGCCCAGGCCCCAAGCGCCAAGGGTGGGGGATTCCCAGTTATCTTCCACAAACCTGATGTCATGCTGCAGGGGATCAATCCCCAAGGCCCGCAAACTATCCAGGTACAAGTCCTGAACTTCAAGAGGGGAAGGCTTCAACAGAACCTGATATTGAAAATAGTGCTGTAATCGATTGGGATTGTCACCGTAGCGTCCGTCCGTGGGACGGCGGGAGGGTTCCACATAAGCGCAGCGCCAAGGCTCCGGCCCTAATGCTTTCAAAAAGGTGTGGGGATTCATGGTGCCGGCTCCTTTTTCCACATCATAGGGCTGCAAGATCAGGCAACCTTGTTCCGCCCAGAAAAGATTCAATTTCATAATCAGATCCTGAAAATTCATATTCATCCTCCTTTAATGCGTATTTGTTCTGTTAACTTAATAATAAAAATGAGACCTGAAACGCCTCTGGTATAATGGAAATTGCCAAAAACCCATTACCTCCCAGAAAGGAGCGTTCAAGTCTCATGACCATTATACCATCAAACGTAGTATGTCCAAGGTGTTTTTCAAAAGTTCTTCACCGTTTTGGTAAGGACAAAGACGGTTTTCAAAGATATCAGTGTCAACGATGCAAACGGCAGTTTGCACCTGATAAACCATGTTCACCAAGAAAAAGAATATATCCCGATTGTCCTGTTTGTGGTAAAGCAACTTTTCTTCACCATGACTATACTTATTACTCAAACTTCCGTTGCTGTGACAAAAAATGCAACCATTCTTTTCGAGTACCAAAACTAATAAATGTTGAGACCCCTTCTTCCGAGTTTAAGCCTGAAACCTTTTCTTTTAAAGGTATGCGCCATCCGCTTCATATTGTTCTTCATGCACTGACTTACTACTTCTGCGGAAATTCAACAACCCGAAAAGTCGCTCAAACCTTACATATGGTTCACCAGGTTAAGGTTTCTCATGTAACTGTTTCTAAATGGATCAAGCGCTTTGCTCCTGTATTCAAGAAAATTGCTGATGACAGGCTTTTGGGGATTAATCTTTGTGATTCGGATGAATGGCATTTCGATGAAACTTATATTAAAATTGCTGGTAAAGATTATTACCTCTGGCTCGCTTTTGATGCAGAAACCAGATTAGTTCTTGACTTCAATCTTTCCCCTATGCGTGACTCGGCATCTGCCCATAGCCTTTTATCTAACTGCAGAAGAAAGTTTGGACAACCCCGGTATGCTGTCATCTCCGACAGATATTATGCCTATCTGCAGCCTGCTTCTTTGTTCTTTCCACAAGCTGAACATATACGCGTTGAAGACTTTGATGACTTAATCAATAACAACGTTCTTGAGGCTTTTAATGGGCAATTTAAAGCTTGGTACAAACCTAAAAGAGGTTTTAATTCATTTGAATCTGCCAATAGACTTATTGCTACTTACATCTTCTTCTACAACTTCATCCGACCTCATTCCAGCCTCAATGGTCTCACGCCAGCTCAAGTCGCTGGTGTGAACTACTCGGAAAAAGAACGGCTATTCTGGCTTTTGGTAGCTTGAGTAATATTCAGATTTCAAGGTTCATTCCGTCCTGTACTACATCAGGACTATTTGTGCTGACCTGATTTTTTTCAAAGGCTTGCACGTATCTTTTTTTCGTGTTATCTTACACTTAGGCGTTTCCATTTGTAGGTTTTTCCCTTTTTTAAACCTACCAGAGGCCTTTCAGGTCTCATTTCTTTCATACTAAGTTAACAAAGCCTGCGTATTCCTCCTCCAATAAGAAATCTCCCGCCCCGGACAGCAGTCCAGGGACGGGAGATTTAGCCCCGCGGTTCCACCCTGTTTGGCTGATAAAACAGCCCCCTTCTTCTTAAGCAGGTTTTACTCGGATTAAAAAATCCTTTCCTCCTGGAGCTCGGGAGGGCCTTCATCGTCCGGGTTGACCGGGATTCCACCTCACCCCGGCTCTCTGTCAAAACCCTAAGGCGATTACTAATCTCCTTCATTGCTGGCAAAACAAGTATTCTTTTTATTAATAAATTTAGCAAAAGAGGAACCGATTGTCAATTATTCTTTACTGCAAATCCCTCTTTTCCACTTCCCCACCGGCTTTTTCCACTTCCAGGGAATAGTTGTTGAACATGGCGGCCACTGTGCCCAAACCGGCAATGATTGCCAATTCCGCACTGGCTAGCATTCCCAAGAGAGCCAGGCCGCCCAGGGTAGCCGGGATTTCCGTGAGGACCTCTTCTCCTTTCTTAATCTTGATTTTTGTCACATTACCTTTAGAGATGAGTTCTTTAACCTGATGGTAAAGGCGCTTTCCCTGATGGCTTAGTTTCTCTTCCCACTGTCTCTCTTTTGTTTCCAAGGCCACCAGAGCATCCACCACATTGCCGTCCGCCTCCCGCAAGGCTTCCCTGGCTTCCAAGAAACTCACCCCCAGCCGCTCTCTGATCAGATCTATTTTTTGCAACTCGTCCATGGCATCCACTCCTTTCAATTATTTTCCCGCTGAAAGGAGTGATTTATGCACCTGCTTCCATGGACTCCCTGGCTGGGAAAGGAACGCAGATGTTGAATAAAATCCGTGGATTTCAATCTTTTTTCCAGGTGGTATTGGAGATAATACTGCAGCAAGCCAGCCAATCGTTGGCGGGTATCGGCATTAGGCTTTAAGCGAAACAAATGACGGCTGTCCAATTGCAACAGCCGACGCCAAATGGCGATTTCTCCGCCTTTCACCCGGAACGCGGTGGGATCAAGCCCTGCACAATGGGAGCAGACGATTCCCCCCAGGCGGGCACTAAAAGCCAGTTCCGCGGTCCTGATCTTCTGGCGGCAGGCAGCACAATATTCCAATTCCGGCTGATAACCTAAAAGCCTCAATAGATGAACTTCCCAAAAACGAACGGATAATTCCGGATCAGGCCCTGACGCTAATAAATGAAGTCCGGTTAAAAGCAAAGCAAAAACACTTTCCTGGGCCACCCTTTGGGGCAAGATGCAAGACAAAAGCTCCATCATGTAAGTACCGTAAGCCCAGCTGGTCAAATTCTCCCTGATACCTGCAAACATCTCTTTGGGTTCGCAGCCGGTCACAGTATCTAAGCTGCACCCCCGGTAAAGGAGAAAAGAAGAATAGGTCAGTGGCTGTGCGCTTCCTCCCATCTTGCTGCGCATCTTCTTCACACCTTTTGCCACTGCGTCCAGCTTACCGTACTCCCTGGAATAAAGGGTCAGAATCCTGTCCGCCTCGCCCAGATCTCTGGCCCGCAAAACAACGGCTTCCGTTTTATATAAACCCAATCAGATCACCCGCCTTCTCGGCAGGAGCCTTCTTAATGCTGTGAATCCAAAATGCACTCCCGCCCAGCCGCCTCCTGCCTCCACTCCTCTTTCAAATAATTTTTATACAATAAATAGATACCCACGTTACCGGTAAGCAAAAAAATATTCCACATCAGTTCGCTCCTTTTCATGGGCTCCTCCGTCCTTTCGGCCTAATGATGTCCTTATTAGATTACACCTGGATAAGAACCCGTATACCGAGCATAATCTGGCAGCCCACCTGACTGAAAGATACTCAATGCCTGCAGCCGCAGCCCTGGGCAAACTTTTCAGATCAAGTAGGGAATCAAGGCTGAGGCCAGGAAAGAGTAAATCAATAAACCGGTAATATCAATGGAGGTGGAAATAAATGGTGCCGAAGCCACCGCCGGATCAATGCCCACCTGCCTAAAAAACAGGGGCACCAGGGTACCCATGGCGGCAGCGGTAGTCATATTCCCTAAAAGGGCCAAGCCTACAACCAGGCCTAAGGCCAGGCTTCCCTGCCAGAGATAAGCCACCAACCCCACAATCAGCCCGCAGGCAGCGCCTATGCTCATGCCTACCAGACTTTCCTTCAACACGGTAATCAAGGCTTCCCGGCCCTCAATCTGGCCGGTAGCCAGGCCTCTTACCGTTAAGGTTGAAGACTGGGTTCCCACATTACCTCCCATACCTGTAAGCAGGGGAACAAAAAAAGCCAAAGCCATCATTCTGCTCAATTCGTCTTCCAGCCCTCGTAAAACCTGCCCGGCTAATACCCCTCCCATTAAAGTTACCAGGAGCCAGGGAAGCCGAGAACGAACGGAAGCCACCAATCTTTCCGGCAAGGGCAGGCCTTCTTCCACCTGCTGAGCTCCCGCTAGACGATAGATATCCTCTGTAACTTCTTCATGAATAACATCAATCACATCATCAACCGTAACAATACCCACTAGAGACCGGTCATGATCGATTACCGGGACAGCCAAAAAATCGTACCTGGATACGATCCGGGCCACTTCTTCCTGGTCCGTATCAACATGAACACTGATGACTTTCCTCTGCATAATATCAGCAATCTTTGTCTCCGGATTGGCCACAATCAATTCTCTTAAGGAAATGACCCCTACCAATTGGTTTTTTCTATTAATCACATAAACGTAATAAACAGTCTCCGCATCGGGAGCCGTCTCCCTTAAGACTTGAATCGCCTTTTCCGCAGTGATATCTTCCAGAATAGCCACGTATTCAGTGGTCATGATCCCGCCGGCCGTATCCTCCGGATAAGCCAAGAGTTCTTTCACATCCGAGGCTTCTTCCATTTGCATCAAATCTAGAAGTTCGGTCTTAACATTTTCTGTAACTTCTCCCAAAAAGTCGGCGGCATCATCCAGGGACATTTCATCCAGGACAGCGGCGATTCTTTCCGGATCCAAAATATGCAGAAGGGATTCTACTGCTTCCGTATTTAGCCTTCGCAGGACCAGAGCAGCTGTTTCGCCATCCAGCCTGATAAATAATTTGGCCCGGTCCATTTCCTCCATCTGCTGTAAAATATCGGCAATATCGGCCGGCTGCATCCCGTGAAAGCTGTGCAGCAAATCCAGCAATGGTTCGGGGAGATTGCGCAGTCCATTGGTTTTCAAAGGCAAATTTTCACGCCCCTTTCTCCCCAGGGGCGCATGGAAGAACGCCCCTGGTTATTCATTTTTGACAGCCCTTGCCGGCTTCGTCGCCAAGGAACGCCTTCCATAAAAAAAACTCACCTCCGACAGATCAATGTTTTCCCCAAAAGCACGGATAACGCCTTCAGCGGCTGTCCCGAAGGCGTCTAGACCTAATCTAACTGTAACAACTTTTAATTTCTTTGTCAATAAAACTGCTTCAACTCTCCCGCAAATCATAGCCGAAAAAACGCAAATCCGCATCCCTTTTCCGCCAGCCCGGTTTCACCTTCACCCACAGTTCCAAATAGACTTTGCTTCCTAAAAGCTTCTCTATTTCTAAACGGCTCTGGCTTCCTATTTCCTTCAGCATCCGGCCGCCTTTTCCGATGATGATGTCTTTTTGAGAATCCCTCTCCACATAGATTACGGCTCCCAAATAAATATTATTTTCATCCCGTTGGATCAACTCTTCCACCTGCACGACCACCGCATGGGGAATCTCTTCTCTAGTGAACTCAAGGACTTTTTCCCGGATAATTTCCGCCAGAACAAAAGCCTCCGGCTGATCGGTTACTACCCCTTCCGGATAGTAGCGGGGACCGGGAGGCAAATGGTCAGCCAGTACTGACAACAGTCGATCCATGTTTTCCCCGGTAACAGCGGATACTGGGATAATCTCCTGGTAAGGATAGCGTTTGTCCATATCGGCAATTAACGCCAGCAAGGAATTTTTGGGGACTAAATCAATTTTGTTGATGACCAAGAAAACCGGCGTCTGCACTTGGGCCAGAAGTTCCAAGATAAAAGCTTCACCGGCAGCTACTTCCCGGGAAACATCCAGCACATGGAGAATGCCGTCAACCTCCCGGAGGGATCTCAAAGCCACTTCAACCATGTAGTGCCCCAACCGGTGCTTAGGCTTATGGATGCCCGGTGTATCCAGAAAAACAATTTGGTAATCAGGACCCGTCACCACCCCTCGGATCCGATTTCGAGTGGTTTGCGGTTTATCAGAAACGATGGCTATTTTCTGCCCCACTAGATAATTCATCAAAGTGGACTTGCCCACATTGGGACGGCCAATAATCGTCATAAACCCTGAACGAAAATTTCCCATTGCTCCACCTCTATTGACCCGCTTTCCTCTTCATCAAAGCAAAAGCTCCCGGTAATAGTTCTGCAGATTTTTTGACAGTATAATCTCCCGCAGCATTGCTCATGATCACATCGATGTCACTGCCAAATTCATTGATGACCTGACGGCAAGCACCGCAAGGAGTGCAGTATTCAGCTGCAGTGCAAAAGACGGCCAGGGCTAAAAACTCCGTCTCCCCTTCAGAGACAGCCTTGTAAATGGCGGTTCTCTCCGCGCAAATGGTCAGTCCAAAAGAGGCATTTTCCACATTGCAACCGGTAAAGACCTTGCCGGATTTCGTCAAAAGAGCCGCTCCCACAGGGAAACGGGAATAGGGCGAGTAAGACTTTTTGCTCGCCTCTTTTGCCTTTTGCACCAGCTCCAGGTAATCCATGCCCAATACTCCCCTTATCCCGCTTTTTCTTCGGCCTTATCATCCGGGACCACCACTCCCCCGGAGATAATTATCTTAATCCCATCTTCCACCGACATTTCCAGGGGAATGAGATCCCGTTCCGGAACCAGGAGAAGAAAACCTGAAGTAGGATTGGGAGTGGTCGGTAAAAACACGTTCACTAAATTTTCCGAAGTCTTCTCCTCAACCTCCCCCCGGGTCACACCCGTAATGAAACCGAGGGCATAAATGCCCCGGCGGGGATATTCCACCAGGACCACCTTTTGAAAAGCTCCCCGGTCTTTATTGGTAAAAGCTTCAATAATTTGTTTGGCCGTGCGATAAATGGCTCCGGCTAAAGGTGTCCGGGAAATAAGCGCTTCCCCATAAGACAAAAGTTGCCGCCCGATAACGTTTGTAGTAAAAAGCCCCACAAAAAGTATCAGCAAAACAGTGGCTAAAAGGCCCAATCCTTTCACTCTCTGCCCGGTAAACAGGGCCACCAAGTCCCCGGCAAAATCATCAGCGATATGAAAAAGCCAATTCAGCACAAAAAATGTTGCCGCCAGGGGCAGGATAGTAATGATGCCTGTAAAAAAGTATTTTTTAAAATTACTCAATCCTTTCAGCCCTCTTTCCTTGCCGCTATTTAATCTATACCTAAGATCTTACTGCCGAAGATGAGGATAGCCACCACCAGAGCATGGATCGCTGCCAACAGGACCGCCCCGGCCGCCACATCTTTAGCCACACGGGCCAGTTTCCGGTATTGGTCCTGGCTGGCCAGATCCACAACCCTTTCTAAAGCGGTATTAAACAGTTCGGCTGCCAGCACCAGGAAAACCGCCAAAATAATAAAGGCCCACTCCCATCTGTTCAGATGTAAACGCCAGGCAGCCAAAAAGGCCAAAAGGGCCGCTCCGATATGGAGGCGGAAATTCCTTTCCCTCCCAAAAGCCCAGGCAATCCCCTGCCAGGCATTACGAAAACTCTCTCGCAAACTCTGTTTATTTTCCTCCTGCATATCTTTACCTCTTTAAACCTAAACATTGCAAGATTTCTTCTTCTTTCCGTCGCATGATCTTCTCCTCTTCCGGCAGCTTATGGTCATAACCCACTAAATGAAGCATCCCGTGAGCTATCAGAAAACCTACTTCCCGGGCCAGGCTATGCCCGTATTCATCAGCCTGTCTGGCGGCTCTTTCCAAAGAAATCACAATATCCCCTAAAACCTCTTCCCCGCCGGGGTCCCGGCTCTTAGCTTCTTCGCTCATATTCTCTAAATAGGCAAAGGAGAGGACATCGGTAGCCTGATCTATTCCCCGGTAATCACGGTTTAATTGGCGAATCTTCTCGTCATCAGCCAGAAGGACTGCAACCTGGTAGGCCCCATGAATCCCTTCCCGGCGGTAGACTTCTTCTATTACCCGGGTAATAATTGACTCTAATTCCGGATTAAAGGATATTTTGGCCTGTTGGTTGCTTATGGACACCGGCATCTTTTATCTTTCTCCTCTCCATTTCTTTTAAGACATGATCGGGGTACTCGATCCGGGAGTGAAAAATCCCGCTCAGCACCCGGACAAAAGATTGGGCAATAATATCCAGCTCTTTGAAGGTCAAGTCACATTCCTCCAGCTGTCCATCCTCCAGTTTATCTTTTATCACTTTCCGTACCGTCCCTTCGATGCGACCAGGAGTAGGTTTCTGGATGGAACGGACCGCCGCCTCAACCGTATCGGCCAACAGCACAATAGCTGCTTCTTTGGTTTGAGGCTTCGGGCAGTCATAACGAAAATCTCCTTCTTCCAACTCTTCCCCGCGATTATTTTCCTGAGCTTTATGATAGAAATAGGAAACCAATCCCGTGCCGTGATGCTGGTTGATAATATCTTTAATCACCTGAGGTAAACGGTATTCTTTGGCCAATTCCACTCCATCCTTCACATGGGATGTGATGATCAAGGTGCTTAAAGTTGGCGCCAGCTTATCATGGGGATTGTCTGCGGTCAATTGATTTTCAATAAAGAAATAGGGACGTTTCAGTTTGCCTATGTCATGATAATAAGAAGCTACCCGGGCCAGAAGAGAATTGGCCCCCACCGCATCAGCCGCCGCTTCCGCCAGGTTGCCCACCAAAATACTGTGGTGATAAGTGCCTGGCGCCTCCAAAAGCAACCGTTTCAAAACCGGCTGGTTGGGATCGGACAATTCCAGCAATTTCACGGAGGTGGTAATGCCAAATGCAGTCTCCAAAAAAGGAAGAGACCCGATGGTTAAGACTGAAGACAGTACCCCGTTAATAATTCCCATGGACAGGGCCACGGTGAACATGGTCAAGTTATAATTGAGCAGGAAGCCCAAAGCCAAGATGGAAAAAACATTGGCCAAAGTGATATAGAGACTGGCCTTGGCCAAATCCGACCTCTGGCTCAGCTTGGAAATGCTGTAAACTCCGGTGACACCGCCGATAAAAGCGGCGATACTGAACTGCAATTGGCTGCCGGTAGCAACGCCGACGATAATAGCCAAGACCATGGTCAAAAAAAGAGCTGCTTTTGTATCCAAAAGGACTGCCACTAACATGGAAACAGCTGCCACCGGTATCATGTAACTAACCAGATTGGAGATTTCCGCCCTGCCTCCGATATTGATGGCGGTAATAGCCTTGATCAAAATCAATCCCATTATGAACAAGATCCCCAGGAGGATAAAGTGGGCTTCATTGGTTAAAACCTGCCTGCGGTACTGGTATAAGAAAAAGATGGTCAAAAGTGAGTTAATCAGGATAAAAAGGGCCAGACCCAGCAGACTGGTAACGGGAGAGCGGGTTCTCAACAACCCTAATTTCTGCAAAACCTCAATGTCTGCAGCTGTCACCACCTCTCCCACACCGACAATCTTCTCACCCTGCCGGATGGTGACCTGTACCGGTCCCACCGCTTCCCTGGCTTTCTCCCGCTCTTCTGCCGTCAATGCACTGTCGATTACAAAGTTGGGCCTGAAATTAAGTCCTTCCAGAATGGCTGCCGCAACAGCTTGAAGGCCCTCCGGAACACTTTCCAGTTTACCTGCCTGTTCCAGAATCTTGACACGGGCATCAGCTAAAGCGCTTTCCGGAACCCCGGGGCCAAAAACCTCTCTTAATAAAGACAGGGTTTTTTCTTCCAGACGGGCAATATCTTCTTGTTCGACCCATACCAGTTGTAATAAATTGCCCTCGGGTAACGTCAATCCTGCTTCCTGTAGACTGACAACCTTTTCCCCTTCATCCAATTCCTCATCATTTCTGATCCGGTTTACCTCCGCAAAAACTTCCCGAACCCTGAATTCCAGCTCCTCCAGCACAGCGGGATCCAGTTTGTATGAGGGCTTGACTTGCCTGGCTGCTTCCTCCCTGGCCGCCTCCGTTAAAACATCGCTTTCAAAAACAATACCCTGGGAAGCGTAAATATCCCGGGGACTGGGCTGATCTTCTTTCAAGTCCAGCTGCTGGGGAATGTAATTAATGCCTAAAATAATCACAGCCAGCGCATAAAAAAATACCCCCCACAAGGCCAGCCTGACGTTCAAGTTTTGCAAAACTGCTTTTACAGGTTTGCCAACAGCTCCTGCCAAAAATTTGCGTGAAGACATACCTCTCCCTTTCCCCCAATCCCAAAAACACAGGATCCTCTTATTATTTCGAGAACTCTCTTCCCGGACTTTTTGCCATCATATTTCCTTCCTGTCTTCAAATATTTCATAGGCTTTGATAATTTTTTGGACCAAAGGGTGTCTTACCACATCGGCTTCGGTCAAATATTGAAAGGAAATACCCTCAATGCCCCGGAGAATTTTCTGCACCTCGATCAAACCCGAATAATTTCCTTTGGGCAAGTCCACCTGGGTAATGTCACCTGTCACCACAGCCCTGGACCCAAAACCGATCCTGGTCAAAAACATCTTCATCTGTTCCGGGGTTGTATTCTGGGCTTCATCCAGGATAATAAAAGAATCGTCCAAAGTGCGCCCCCGCATATAAGCAAGGGGAGCCACCTCGATAATAGTTCTCTCCATGTACTTCTGGGCCGTATCCAGACCTAAAACATCATAGAGGCTGTCATAAAGAGGCCTCAGGTAAGGGTTAACCTTTTCCTGCAAATCTCCTGGCAAAAAGCCCAGCTTTTCCCCGGCTTCCACTGCCGGCCTGGCCAGGACGATTCGATTAACCTCTTTGTTTTTTAAAGCCAGAACCGCCATCACTACCGCCAGGTAGGTTTTCCCTGTACCGGCCGGGCCGATACCAAAGACAATGTCATGATCCCGGATTGCCTGGACATATTTTCTTTGACCCAGCGTTTTGGGGCGTATTTTTTTCCCCCGGGGAGTAATATGAATGACCTCGCCAAGAGCGTGGACCAACCGGGGCAACTCTTCTCCTTCCTTTTTTTCTAATAGACTGAGTATATAATTAATATTGGAAATATTAATACGCATCCCGTCTTTTGCCAGCTCAATCAACTGCTGAAAAAGCTTTCTGGTTTTTTCCACAGAAGCTTTATTTCCGGAAATAATGACTTCATTACCCCGAGCTACAATCTGGGCTTGACAGCGGCGTTCAATATATCGCAAATTCTCATCCTCAATGCCAAAAATATTAATGGCCTCGCCGTTATCGCCTATGGTCAAATGCAACTCCCGGTGCTCCGTCAATAACTGTACCCCCTTATTTTTTCAACCCTGATTCTACCATTAGTTTAACCCAAGCAGCCCACAGTCAAACCAGGGGCAACAAACAATTTACTTCTCTAGGTAAGGGGTTTATAAACCCCTATTTCTTCCAGTGTCTCTACCACCACTTTCACTTTCACCGTCCCCTTTTCCGGGGAATCAGTTGAGAAAAAACGATCCACTATTTTTATCCCTTCCGGCAGCTCTTCTCGGATTCCGGCTAAAGCCTTTTCCAAGGCCATCCTTTTAGCCTCCTCTTCCCCCAATTCCCGCCGGTAGGGCTTGACCTCGTAATAAGTTGTTTTTATTAATTCGACAGGTAGCTGCCAATTCCTCCATTCAGGTAACTTTTGGAAGATCTCTTTCTTTTCATAGTGGGCATAAGGAATCTTTGCAGGACCCTTCAAGGTGATCAGCCGGTCATCCAGCTTCAACTGAAAAACCCGCACAGATTTGCCCGTAGCTTTTACCCCTGTCTCCACTAGAGCTACTTGTGCCGTGGCTTCATACCAGACCCGGGCCCGGACAATACCCCTGGCTCTCACCAACTGGACCAATTGATTTGGGTCCGGCTTTTCACCTTCTCCGGAAGCCGAAGGAGTGATTAACCCGGAAATCAGCAGCTGCCCCCGGCTGACCGGGTCCCCTTCCCTCACTTGGGCCTGGCCGCTGATAACCAGGATCTCCTGAATCACTCCGTCCTTACTGGCAACAATATGGCCAGGCTTTCTCTCCCATTCCTGTTTTCCGGGCAATTCCTTTTCCACCACACTGATTAAGGCTCGAGTACCCTCAATCTCTATGGTAACCCAGGCCAACTCCGGCAGCTGTATTTCCATGGTTTTTTCGACCTTTCTTAAGTCCAGGGAATGCTTTAAAGCACCGGGCTTCACACCCAAATCCGCAGCCAGTGACAAGATCTGTTCCCGGCTCAGGTGCTCCAATTCTTCCGAACTGGAAAAATCCACAAACCAAATAAAACTGGAAAGAAAATAAAGCAGCAGGATGAAGACCAGAATCCCGGTGAGAAACACTTTCCGCTTGCGGATCCTCCGCCAATGGAAAGGCAGTCCAATTTTTTTCCAAATGCGAAAACGGGAAGAAGAAAGACGGGATATGGTACGCAGTCGACGCACATCTCTTGCTGCTGCTTTCGCCAGAAAACGATTTTCCGCCAAGGGGACCACATCCCAAAGCAAAATACCGCGAACAAGAGCGAGGTTAATAAACTTTTCCGGTGACGCCCCCTCAACTAAAATGATCACATGGCCGCGAAAAAAAGCCTGCCATCTCTGCAGCAGCATTTCAATCCCACCTCAACTGTCGAAGCTGATACCAGTGATCAAACCTTCAACTGCCATTTCGTCTGGCTTTAAATGACGCAAAAGCAGATCTTGCCCCTTGATTTCCAATTCACCATTGCTGATCTTCACCCGGATTCGTTCCCTCTGGTACTCGATTATGCCCCGGTGGTTTTCCAAAAAGAGCTGTAAATCGCCGATTATAGTGATTTTGGGCAGGTCCAACATCACATCCTTTGGCATTTCTAAAAAATCTACCACATCTTGCTGCATTTGCCTGGTTTTTTCTAAGAAGCTTTTCTTCTTTCCCTCCATGATGTTGCCCCCCTCCTTCTCTTCTAGATAAGTTTATGCCGGAAACAAGACAAACAGTACTGGGAACGGTCATCGGCCAGCGGAAATACAGTGGTCAGGCTTCGCTCCCGGGATATTTATCGGCATCAAAAGACAAATAGGCGGACACAGTGGCCCGTCCTCTATTCTAAGATTAGAATTGGAACTAAGAGATTGGAGGTGATAGACAATAGGTTAGAAGCAGAGAATGGAAACAGATGAGAGATGGTAAAAATGGTGTTATGCTTTCAACCTTTCGCCGGCCGTTTTCCTCTAATACCGGTTGGACCGGCTCAAATTGACCCGGATTTTATAAATGATAAGAACTGGTATTATGACTACCATTAATAGAGCTACCATGGGGGCTAATGCACCAAAATGCCTGCGCAGACTCCCCTTCGTCTGATCCAACAAGCTGATCTTCTCATTTTCGTACAAGCTGAAAAACAGATCCCCCTCCGGTAAACCCGGTAGAAGCGCTTGATAAATCCCGTTTTCTCCTCTGTTCAATCCAATGCTGCTTTCAACCAGATAAGGAGCTTTTGCCGGCGGGATGATTATTATTTGCAGTTCGCCAAACTCCCTCCAGTTTTTAGCAGGGTTTAAAATATAGCTGAAAGTATAAAGGGGCTTTCCCGTCCTGGTCAGATCCATGGTCCCGTTGGTGTTATAACGGACAGTTATTTCTCTAGTCTCTTGAGGGGAAAAGTCCACCCAATAAACCAGGGTGAAAAGACGCTGAAAATGTTCCTGCTCGAATAGATTCTCTCCGGCGCAAAAACCTGCATTTTCTTTGAAATGTCTATCCAAAGCTGCCCCATAGAGATTATATAATTGTACCTCAGAAAGCAAGCCCTGGTAATTCCTGTAAATATTGCTCTTAACCAAGTCCATCAAATACGGTTTCAGCTCCATCTCTTGGCTGGAAATCTCGGCAATGAACAAGCCGGTTTTTTCCTTAAGCTGGCCGTCCCTATAGGCAGCTGTCCTCAGATCAATATCCTCACCCAAAACAAAAATCTCTAAAAGCTCCGGCCCATAACACCAGGCAGTCAATCTTGTCTTTTCCCCTTCCCTTTCATACCGGTTAAAGCTCTTGGTGAGCACTCTGGTTTTTTCCTCTTGCAAAGCAAAATCCACCGCAAAGTTTACTCCCTGAAAGCCGGTTGGTTTTACCTTAATCAAGTAAAGCTTGCCCTTTTCGTTTTCCGCAAAACTCTCCGCTGAGTATATTTCATCCGTAATGGTGCTGATCACCCTGGTAAAATCGATGTTTTTTTCTTCATTCCCTTGAAAGGGATGGACGTAACTGTGTACCACATCGCCCACATAAAGATCATATGGTATCCTGCTGCCGTCAGCAGTGATCACCACATCTTGCAGGGAAAGATTATGGATACTTTCTACAAAAGGAAAAGCCATCTGGACCGATTGGGAGGCATGAGTCGGGTTAAACATTTCATAGCTGGCAACAACCCTTCCGCTAATTGTATAAGGAGCATCCTGCTCAGCGGAAAAATCGAAAAGGAGAGTCTCCCTTAGCACCGCGATGGGACAGCCGTCTTCAACGAGCATCATGTCTGAGTAGGGGTATCCCTGCCAAAATACAGGGCCGGAATTGGCCAAGGCAGCATACGGCAAAAGGAAGATAATGAAAAGCAGCAATGGACCTGCCAAGTATTTTCGCACGGAAGCAGCTCCTTTTCTAACAAGCCGATGAAGGGCTCTACAGGAATTGAACCACCAGCAGCAAGCCTTCTTCCAGCATAATTTTTCCTTCATCAGCAAGTAAGATATTGCTGATGCCTAAGCTGGAACCCATTTTCAAGACAGCGTCTTTTAGCGGATAGTAAAAACCCTCCAAGCTAAGGCCCCGGACTTGGGGACTTAACGACAAAAGAGAGACCGTTTGGCCGGCAAAACCCTTGACTAAAGAGTCACGATTTGCAGCCCAGATCATCTGGTGGGGGGCGGCTATCCTGATGGGGATGCCACATTGGATATAGCCTGCCAGCAGGTGAATATTGGCCAGGGAGTGATCCTGACGATCACCAAAGCCGGCAAAAATAATAATCTCTTCCGGAGATCTTTTCAGGGCTTCTGCCAAGGCAAGTTCAGTATCAGTGGCCTCTTTACCGGCAGGATGCTGGTAAAGAGGCACCCCCAAAGCTTCCAACTTTTCCCGGGACTTGGCAGTGAGAGAATCTAAATCCCCCACTACCTGGTGGGGGCTGAAGCCTAAAGATAATAAGTGTTCAGCCCCACTGTCAGCGCCGATCAAATAGTCTCCTTCCTTTATTTGCCGCCGGTGCCAGTTGGGATCACGCAATTCTCCCCCGGAAAAAATCAAACAACGCAATCCTCATCACCCTTCACAGTATCTTCTGCCGCCAAGGCATCGGCCGATAAGGACGAATGGCCCTGGGGGCTTGGATAATCTCCGCCCAAATAATACCTTGAAGAACCTGTTTCGTTGATAAAACAGAAGCTTCCGGACTTACTCTTACTTCCGGCAATCTGGGAGGCATCTGCCTCTCTCCTGCCTTAATTTCAGCTGAAACAAGCTTTTCCGCCGGAATGAATTCCCGGTCTGTTCCGAAGGATTTCTCCCCTTTTACCTCCTTCCGGGGCGGCTCTTCCCAGGGAAAGGGAAAGGCAGGCGGTATCTCCCAGTCCATATTAACTTCCGGAACAGGCATTTCTTCCTCTTCCGGCGGGAAAACAGGCGGCCGGCGGTCAGTAAATACAGGCCGGGTCTCCCTTCTCCCGCTCTTTTTGCTGCTTTCTCCCAGAGCTTTCAAAACAACAAACAAAATAAAAATGACTAACCCGATTAAGTCCATTCTACCACCCCTTTTTTATTGGGGTTCTATTTCTTACCCTCAATTTCTTCCTCACCGGAGATTTTGGCTGCGGGATCACTTCCCATCTTGCCGATGGCATCCCGCATCTGGGTATCAGCCATAATATTTTTCAGGTTATAATAATCCATAACCCCCAGCTTTCCTTGTCTCAAAGCATCGGCCATGGCCAGCGGCACTTCCGCTTCCGCTTCTACCACTTTGGCCCTCATTTCCTGGACGGCAGCCTTCATTTCCTGCTCTCTGGCCACAGCCATGGCCCGTCTCTCTTCGGCTTTGGCCTGGGCAATCCTCTTATCGGCCTCGGCCTGATCAGTCTGCAACTTGGCGCCGATGTTCCGGCCCACGTCTACGTCGGCGATATCAATGGACAGAATCTCAAAAGCTGTTCCCGCATCCAAACCCTTATCCAGTACGGTTTTGGAAATAAGATCGGGGTTCTCCAAAACTTGCTTGTGGCTTTCCGAAGATCCTACAGTTGTGACAATTCCTTCCCCCACCCGGGCAATGATGGTCTCCTCACCTGCGCCGCCTACCAGACGGTCAATATTAGCCCGTACCGTCACCCGGGCCATCACTTTCACTTCAATGCCGTCTTTGGCCACGGCCGCCACAGTAGGGGTCTCGATCACTTTAGGGTTAACGCTCATTTGCACCGCTTCTAAAACATTCCTTCCGGCCAGGTCAATGGCCGCTGCTCTCTCAAAAAGCAAGGGAATATTGGCTCTTTCAGCCGCAATCAAAGCATCCACCACCCGGTCCACGTTACCACCCGCCAGGTAATGGGCCTCCAGTTTGTCGGAGCTGACTTCTATCCCCGCCTTGGTGGCCTTAATCAAGGGATTGACAATTCTTGCCGGTACCACCCGCCTGAGTCTCATCCCCACCAGAGTTACAATTCCAATCTTCACCCCGGCAGCCAGGGCGGAAATCCACAGGCCTACCGGAATGAAACTGAATATAAACAAAATACCGATGAGGATAAGAACAAAAATAATTAAACCTGAAAGACTGAGCAGATCCATACCTTTTTCCCCCTTTATCTCAATCTAATCCCTGCGCCTGACAATTACTCGAGACCCCTCAACTTTCACCACCTTTACCGGAGTATTTACAGGAATAAAATTCCCATCAGTCACCACATCTATTCTTTCTCCATTTACTTCGATGGTTCCCGCCGGGCGCAAGGGCGAGACGGAGATACCTTCCGCCCCCAGTAAATCCTGCAAGGAAAGAGAAGGCGCCAGGTAACCCTCTTCTTTTTCCTGCTTGACCCCCAACACCAACCGCTGCCAAACCCGCCGGCTGGGAAGCAATTTAATGCTCAAAAAGAGCAGGACAATGGTACCAAAAATAGCCAAGACTAAAGAAATAACGGCTTGTTCCAAGTCGGGGGCAGCTAGGATTATGCTGACGATCATGGCCCCTAAACCGGCAATCCCCACTACGCCAAAACCGGGCAGAATCAGAACCTCCACTCCCAGCAAGATTAAACCTAAAATAAAAATCAGGACAGCCTCCCAGCCGGACATGCCGGCTAACATGCTGCCGCCAAAAAATAAGCCCAAAGCAATCAAGCCAATGGTTCCGGGTACGCCAAAACCCACAGTGAAAATCTCAATAACCAATCCGGCCAAGCCGATAGTGAGAAGCACCGGCATCACCATGGGACTGGTTATCCAACGGGCCAACCGTTCAGCCAAGCTGGGGGTAAATTCAACGACAGCAGCATTCGCCAGCCCATGCCGGGCCAACAAGTCCTCCAGGGAAGAGGCGGTACCGTCGCTGATCCCCAGTTCCAGTGCTTGCCGATCGGTCAAGGTCAAAAGTTTGCCTTTTTCCACCAGGCCGGGAATAGCCAAATCCGCGTCTACCATAGCAGCCGCAATCTCTGAAGCCCTTGCCGGATCCCGCCCGTTTTTTTCCGCTGCGGCAGCAGCAGCTGCCGCCAACTTGCCGGCCCAAGCGGAAACATGCTTTTCATCTGCTTTTTCCGTGCCTATCCTTGGCTCTGCCGCGCCGATGGTAGTAGCTGGAGCCATCACCAATTCATCGGCAGCGAAAGCAATCAGTGCACCTGCAGACAGGGCTCCTCCAGTTACATATGCGCTGGTAGGAACCGGGCTTTGGGAGATTATCTTTTCGATTTTTTCCGCTGCATCGATAAATCCACCGGGGGTGTCAATATCCAGCACGATCAAACTGCTGTTGTCTTGGACGGCCTCGTCCACAGCTCTTTTGATAAAATCGCTCAAACCCTTTTCGATGGAGCCGTGAACGGGCACCACATGAACCAGCTCCCCGGAAGCTTGGGCCGGAACAGGCAACGGGAATGAGGCAGCAACAAGCAACAAAGTTAGCAGTATATATAAGCTTTTCTTTCTCATCGTCTCCTCCTCGAGGCTAAGAAGCCGAATAAGTCAACAAGCAAAAAATAAAGCCTGGTATTAATATACCAGACTTTTGCCCAAAAATAAATCAAACATTATCATAAAAGCAGTTCTGGTTGGTAGAAGGGATCTCTTCCTATCTCCACCTGCGTTTTCTGGCCGCCTCCGATTTCTTTTTCCGGCGGACACTTGGTTTTTCATAGTGTTCCCGCTTTCTAACTTCCGACAAAACTCCAGCTTTTTGACAAGAGCGCTTAAAGCGTCGTAAAGCTGCGTCCAAGGTTTCATTTTTTCCGACCCGAACTTCGCTCAAAGCTCCATCTCCCTCCCTCCGGTACCAACCATCCCAACCCAAACCGTAAACTATGGAGCAGTTGCAGCTTTGGTGATAGGGAATTTACGTAAAAATGCACATATCAAATTATACAATAACCACCATAACCCGTCAAGAACTAGCCAAGGCCCCCCCTGTTGTTATCTTATGATAATGTCATCTTGTTAATTATCTTGATAAAATGTCACTATGGATAACGAGGTGTATTATCTTATGTCCCAAAAACAACTTAATAGGTTTTTAGTAATTACCAAACTCATCGAAGGGCATATCACAGTCAAAGAAGCATCTGAGAGCCTTGGACTTTGCGAAAGACAAATACTCCGCCTCAAGAAAGGAGTGCAAGAACAGGGGGCGTCTTTCCTAGTCCATAAAAACAAAGGCAAAAAACCTTATCATGCCATCCCGGATCAAACTGCCCAGACAATTATTAACCTTAAAAAGTCAGATACCTACAAAAACGCTAATTTCTTGCACTTTCAGGAAATGCTGGCAGAGCATGAACAAATTAATATCAGCTATTCAGCGCTTTACAAGCTGCTAAAGAAGTCGGGCTTTGAAAGCCCGAAAAAACGTAGGAGGTTTAAGCCCCATCGCACTAGAAAGCGTAAACCCCAGGAAGGGCTTTTAATCCAGATGGATGCTACGCCCTATGAATGGTTTGGTACCAGCGAAAAGTTTAGCCTGCATGGTGGTATTGATGATGCTACAGGCAAAGTGGTAGCCTTATACCTGGCTAAGAATGAATGCCTCCAGGGGTACTTTGAAGTTATGCGCTTTATGTTTGAAAATTTCGGCATCCCGGTTAGTATCTATTCCGACAGCCATACCATTTTCAAATCACCTTTAAAGGATAAACTGTCTATTGAAGAACAGTTGGCAGGTAAAAGAACAAAACCAACCCAGTTTGGCCGTGCTATGGAAGAGATGGGTGTAACCATTATTACCGCACGTTCACCTCAAGCAAAGGGCCGTGTGGAACGTCTGTGGGAAACGCTGCAAAGTAGACTGCCGGTCGAGTTTAAGCGTAACAACATCAACACTTTGGATGAGGCTAATGCCTTTTTAGCAAAGTACATATACAAGTTTAATAAGCGGTTTGCGGTAGAGCCTGAAAATACCGAATGTGCTTTCAGACCCGTACCTTCAAACCTGTGCATAGACCACATCCTTTGCATCGTTAAGCAGCGTACATTTGACAATGGTGGAGTATTTTCCTTTTACAGTAAACATTTTAAGATTATTCAGTCCAAGGAACTTCCTCCACTACCCAAAAGTGCCCGCATAGATGTACTTACTAGCCCTCATTTCGGTATTAAAGTGGCCTATAAGGGTGCTATATACGATACAATGCCGTTCGTTAAGTCAAAGAAGATACAGGACAAGGCTCCTGCAAAAGAGAGAAAGAAATGGTCACCACCGGACAGCCATTACTACAAGTACGGTCATAGACTTGTGAAAAAACTGGCCTTTACCGAAAGTGATCAAGAAATACTCGCGATGCTCGAAGAAATATTTCTCTCAAAAATGGCTTAAAACACGTTGTTTTAACCTGGCTAACTATTACTCTGCTGGCTGCCTGGCAACGTCAAGGGCGAGCTTTAGCGAGTTCATCTTGACCCTTGACGTTGCCAGACAGCCAGCTATCATCCCAATAGCCAGGTTAAAGATGACATTTTCTAACGATAATTAACTATCTTTTGGGGTGACATTTTCATAAGTTATTGACAGAACTAGCCAAGGCCCCGCAACTGGCGGCCCCCCAGCAAATGGTAATGGAGGTGATAGACAACCTGGCCTCCGTCAGACTTGCAGTTATTGACCAAGCGGAAACCTTTTTCGTCAATTCCCAGCTGGCGGGCCACCCGGATTGCTGCCAAATGTAAAGCCCCGATCAATTCGGCGTCTTCTTCGGTGATCTTGGTCATATCCTCAATATGTTTTTTGGGAATCAAGACGATATGAACCGGAGCCACCGGTTTTATGTCTTTAAAGGCCAGGATCTGGTCATCTTCATAGACAATCTGGGAAGGAAGATCCCCCTTGACAATTTGACAAAAAATACAATCTGACATACCATTTGCTCCTCCTTTGAAATAATACATCAGCTCATTTAGGGATTCGCCGTTTACCGGCCGGTTCCTGCCTGGCATGTTCAATAAAGACCCGCTTTCATCACTTGCAAGGGAAACCATACCAAATGCTCAGCAGATTTCCCGGCTGCCGAACAGGCAACCATCCCGGATTTCCTGCAAAATCACAGCTACTATTTCTCCCCGGATATCTCCATGATCAGAGAATTTCACCTTCAAATAGTTACCGGTATGCCCTTCCCAATAACCTTCCTCATCCTTGCCTTCGACCAAAACTTCCAAGGTCCTGCCTAAAAATCTGGAAGCAAAACTATGGGCCAGTTCTTGCCCCAATTGGCTAAATTCCCGCTGGCGAGCTTCTTTAACCGCCGGAAGAACCTGATCAGGAAAACCGGCCGCTTTCGTACCCCGGCGAGGCGAATACTGGAAAACATGAATCCCTGCCAATTCTTGCGATCGAACAAAAGCCAAGGATTTTTGGTGCTGTTCCCGGGTCTCCCCGGGAAATCCTACCATGATATCGGTGGTAACTGCCAGATCCGGGATCTTCACCCTTAATTCAGACAGGAGTCGGGCAAATTGATCTGTGCTGTATTTCCGGCCCATTCTTCTTAAGATTTCATCGTCACCGCTCTGGAGGGAAATATGCAGATGCGGGCAAATCAGGGGCGAGGAAGCCAGCGTATCAATTAGGGCCGGAGAAAATTCGTTGGGATTTAAAGAACTGATCCTGATCCGCCGCAGACCGGGCACCTTGATCAATTTCTGTAAAAGCCAGTTCAAATCTATGCCTTCAGCCAAATCCTGTCCATAGACTCCGGTATGGACACCCGTTAAAACCAGCTCCTTATAACCCTGTTCCACTAGGCGGGCGGTTTCTTCCAGGATATTGGCGGGCAGCCGGCTCCTAACCGGACCGCGAGCAAAAGGAATAATGCAGTAAGTACAGAATTCCCGGCATCCTTCTTGTATTTTCATAAAAGCCCGAACCCTGCCGGGATTAAATATGGGCATTTCTTCAAATTTATCTTCCCTGGAAATATCCCCTACAGCATTGATGGGACGGCCTTTTTCCCTCACCTGTTCAACCAATTCCACAATTTCCGCCCGGGACTTGGTGCCGATGACCAGATCCACCCCTGGAATAGCAAGAATTTCCCCGGGTGCAATTTGGGCATAACAGCCGGAAGCTACCACCACCGCCTCCGGATTCCTCCTGATGGCCCTCCTGATCATTTGCCGTGACTTGCGATCTCCCAGATGAGTCACGGTACAGGTGTGAATCACGTATACATCGGCTGCTTGAGAAAAATCCACAATTTCATAACCTGCCCGGCGAAAAAGTTCTTCCATGGCTTCTGTTTCATTCTGGTTCACTTTACAGCCCAGAGTGCAAAAGGCAGCCCTTTTCCCTTCCAAATTTCTAGCCTCCCAAATCACCTAATTCATACAAAACAGCACAGGCCACCATCAGACCCGCGGTTTCCGTCCTTAAAATCCGCGGCCCTAAACTGACAGGTACGCCCCCATGGCTCCGGGCCAGCTCCACCTCCCGGGAGGTTAAGCCTCCTTCCGGCCCGATCAGCACCGCGATTTTGGAACGGCCCGCCTCTTTGGCGGCCAGCAACACCTCTTTCAAAGTTCTGGAACGCTCCTCTTCCCAGGGAACCAGAAGCAGATAATCCCGGTCCAGGGAAGAAAGAGCCGAAAAAAAATCCAGCGGACCTTCCAACTGGGGGATTTTACCCCGACAGCACTGTTTGGCCGCCTCCAAAGCTATTCTCTGCCACCTGGCCAGCCTGCTTGCTGCTTTATCTGCATCCAGCCTGACCACCGTCCGGTGGGTGATTAAAGGTATAATTCTACTGACACCAAGCTCAGTGCCCTTTTGGATCACTAATTCCAGTTTGTCAGCCTTGGGCAATCCCTGTAATAAAACCACCTCTATGGGTGGCTCAAAAGTTCCGGTCAATTGATGGATGATGCTAGCCCTAACCAAATCCCGGGAAATCAATTCCAGTTTACAAACATAAACCCGGTTTTGCCCGTCAGAAACGGTAACCGTATCCCCAATGCTTAAACGCAGCACCCGGGATAAATGAACAACATCAGGCCCATTAATGAAGACTTGCCTGTGGCGAATCTGTTCAGGTTTTACAAAAAAATGATATGGAGAAGGTCTCATGCTTTTCGGGCCACAAAGGAAACCCATTCGTCCTCCTTATTTGTTTCTTCCAAGTGATAGCCCGCTTCCCGCAATCTGGCGGCCATCTCATGGGAACGGACAGCCACAATGCCGGAGCTGATCAGTATTCCTCCCTTTCTCAATATTTCCCGGGACTGTTCCGCCACCACCGGCGTTGCCTCCGTGCTGATATTGGACACAATCAAGTCCGCCTCTTCCGCCACTCCGGTCAGGAAATCATTATATCGAACAGAAACAACATCTTCCACTCCGTTGGCCAGTACATTCTGTTCAGCGATTTGCACTGCCAGCATATCCACATCCAAGGCCAAAACCCGGGCTGCTCCCAAACGGGCGGCCACAATAGCCAGGATGCCGGAACCGGTGCCCACATCGATCACCCGGAACCCGGGCTGCAAATATTTCTCCAAAGCGCGGATAGCCAGAACCGTGGTAGGGTGAGATCCGGTCCCAAAGGCCATTCCCGGATCCAGGCTGACCAATAACTCCCCTTTTTTAGTAGCATAGTTCTCCCAGGAAGGTGCAACCACTATCCTTTTCCCTATTTTTTCGGGTTTGTAGTAGGCTTTCCAGGAAGTAGACCAATCTGCTTCAGCAATTTCCGCCAGGGACAAGTCGGCCAAGCAGCCGGAAAAATACTCCCCCAAACCGGCCAGCCGTTTCTGAAAACAATCAAGACGAGACTGCAATCTTTCATCCACAGGCAGGTATCCTTTGATAATAATATTCTCCGTCTCGATTAATTCCGAGGGGATTTCATAAGATTCCCATTGCCTTTCCTCCAGATAGCGGGCTATCACTCTTGGATCTTCAATCACCACTCCAGCCGCTCCTACTTCATAGAATAAATTGGCCACCGCTTCATAAGCCTCTTCAGTCGTCTCTACAGTAATTTCCTGCCACTTTCTCATGGAAAAGCCCGCCTTTCTTCCGGAAGATTTCCCCGCTTCTAACCCATAAAAGCTTCTTTCATTTTTTCAAACAAACCTTTATCCTTCTGAAAATTGGATTTACCCAGGGTCTGACCGAACTCCCGCAGAAGCTGTTTCTGTTTTTCATTCAGACCCGTGGGTGTGACCACCACAACCTTTACATGTTGATCACCGCGCCCAAATCCATGGAGCTTCTTAATGCCTTTCCCTTTTATTCTAAAGGAAGTACCCCCTTGGGTCCCTTCAGGTATTTTGAGCTTCACCGGGCCATCCAAGGTGGGAACCTCAATTTCCGCTCCCAAAGCTGCCTGGACAATGGAGACAGGCAATTCATAGATCACATCATCGTTATGGCGTTGGAAATGCTGGTGAGGCCTAACCTGGATAAACACATAGAGATCTCCCGGTGGACCCCCGTAAGATCCCGCCTCCCCTTCCCCGGCCACCCGGAGGCGGGAACCGGTATCCACTCCGGCGGGAATATGCAGATGAATAGTCCGGTTCCGACGAACTTTGCCCCGGCCCTGGCAGGTCCGACAAGGTGTCGTAACCACTTTGCCGGTTCCCTGGCAAGTATGGCAGGTTTTTATGGTCTGGAACATCCCTAAAGGAGTGTTCTGGGACATGCGCACCTGCCCCGTACCCCCACAAACGGAACAATTGGAAGGATAAGTGCCGGGTTCGGCACCCGAGCCGTCACAAGTGGAACAGTTTTCCGTCCGGGGTATGGTAATATCCTTTTCCGCTCCGAAGGCGGCCTCTTCAAAACTGATGGATAGATTGAAGCGCAAATCGGCTCCTTTTTGCGGTCGGCGCGCTGCTGTCCCCCCGCCGAAACCGCCACCGAAAAACATATCAAAAATATCACCAAAGCCGCCGAAATCACCAAAGCCGCCTTCAAACCCGCCGCCACCGGCCGCGGCGTGTCCAAAGCGGTCATAGTTGGCCCTTTTCTCCTCATCCACGAGCACTTCATAGGCTTCGGTCACTTCTTTAAACTTCTCTTCCGCAGTTTTATCTCCGGGATTAACATCGGGGTGATATTTGCGGGCCAGTTTACGGTAGGCCTTTTTTATTTCTTCCTGACTGGCATCTCGGGATACACCGAGTATTTCATAATAATCCCTTTTTGCCAAATGGAATCACCTTCTTTTATTCCAACGCTCCTTCTCAAACAAAACGCTCTTGATATTTTTTATTTATTCCCTGCGGCTTCTTCCTCATCCACTACTTTATAGTCCGCATCCACAACCGGTTCTTCTTTCTCCTGCTCTGCTTTCCCTGCCTGTTGGGCCTGGGAGGCTGCTTGCTGGTACATTTTCGTTGTAATGGCATACAGAGCTTCTGAAAGTTCTTCTGTTTTCTTCTTGATCTCATCTAAATTATCATTATTTAAAGCTTCCCGCAAGGATTTTTTCGCCTGCTCAACTTTTTCCTTGTCAGCGGCCTTCACTTTGTCCCCAAACTCTTTCAAAGTTTTTTCCGATTGATAGATGAGAGAATCCGCCTGGTTGACGGCTTCCACTTTTTCCTTGCGTTTTTTGTCTTCTTCCGCAAATCTCTCCGCTTCCTTGACCATCCGTTCGATTTCACTTTCCTCCAGGCCGCTGGAAGACTTGATGGTGATTTCTTGCTGCTTGCCGGTACCCAAATCCTTGGCCGAAACATGGACGATCCCGTTGGCATCAATATCGAATTTCACTTCAATCTGGGGAACACCACGAGGCGCCGGGGGTATACCGGAGAGAGTAAACCTGCCCAAGGTCTTGTTGTCAGCTGCCATGGCTCTTTCCCCTTGCAGGACATGGATTTCCACACTGGTCTGGTTATCTGCTGCCGTAGAAAAAATCTGGCTTTTGGAAGTGGGAATAGTGGTATTCCTTTCGATCAGCTTCGTAAAAACTCCTCCCAAGGTCTCGATTCCCAGCGATAGAGGTGTCACATCCAGCAGCAGAACATCCTTGACTTCCCCGGTCAAGACTCCCGCTTGGATGGCGGCGCCTAAAGCCACGCATTCATCCGGATTGATACCCTTATGAGGCTCTTTGCCAATATATCTTTTTATTGCCTCCTGCACCGCTGGCATCCGGGTTGATCCGCCAACCAGAATCACTTTATCAACATCTTTAGGTTCCAGACCCGCATCGGCCAATGCCTGGCGCAAAGGCCCCATGGTTTTGTCGACCAAATCAGCAGTCAACTCTTGGAATTTGGCCCGGGTCAAGTTCATATCCAAGTGCTGGGGACCTGCATCTGTTGCAGTAATGAAAGGAAGATTGATATTGGTACTGGTTACGGAGGAAAGCTCGTGTTTAGCCTTTTCCGCAGCTTCTTTCAAACGCTGGAGGGCCATTTTGTCCTTACTCAAATCCACACCGTGGGACTTCTTGAATTCAGAGACCAAGTAATCGATAATCCGCTGGTCAAAATCATCACCCCCCAGCTTGTTATTCCCGCTGGTGGCTTTTACTTCAAAGACTCCATCACCCAATTCCAGGATGGAAACGTCAAAAGTACCTCCTCCCAAATCATAGACCAAAATAGTCTGATCCTCGCCTTTATCTAATCCGTAGGCCAGGGAGGCAGCAGTAGGTTCATTGATAATGCGCAGCACTTCCAAACCGGCTATTCTCCCGGCATCCTTGGTGGCCTGCCGTTGGCTGTCGGTAAAATACGCAGGAACGGTAATAACAGCCTTGGTCACCTCTTCTCCCAGGTATGCCTCAGCATCTGCCTTCAGTTTCTGCAAAATCATCGCGGAAATTTCCTGGGGGGTATAATTTTTTCCATCTATGTTCACCCGGTAGTCGGTACCCATATGCCGTTTTATGGACTGAACCGTACGATTGGGATTGGTGATGGCCTGCCTTTTCGCCACCTCGCCCACCAAGCGCTCTCCCTCTTTCGTAAAAGCAATGACCGAAGGAGTGGTACGGTTACCCTCCGCATTGGGAATAATTACAGCTTCCCCACCTTCCATGACGGCAACGCAAGAGTTGGTCGTCCCCAAATCAATCCCTATCACTTTGCTCATCTCTTCATCTCCTCCTCAAACTATCCAGAATAAGGTCCGCTGAAGAATTCTGCAGCCTGATCCAAGTCAGCGGCCCTCATTTTTGGCCACTTTCACGGCGCTGGGCCGCAGGACTTTATCATAAAGGGTATAGCCCTTCTTGAATTCCTCCACAATAATATTATCGTCATATTCATCGGTAATTACCTGCATCACTGCCTCATGTTTTTCCGGATTAAAAGGCTCCAATAAAGCCGGAATTTCCTGCAAGCCTTCTTTTTCCAATACCTCCTTCAACTGCCGGTAAATCATTTCCATGCCAACGGCAAACTGGCTTGCTTCCGGGTTATCCGGAACTGCAGCCAAAGCTCTTTCAAAGTTATCCATTACAGGAAGCAGATTGCTGATTACCCTTTCCCCACCATAGCGGATGGTTTCCTCTATTTCCTTTTTTACACGTCGGCGATAATTTTCGAAATCTGACTGCAAGCGAAGAAGCCGATTTTTAAGCTCCTCCAATTCCGCCTTTTTCCTCTCCAACTGGTAATTCAGCTCTGCCAACTGCTCCTGAGAAGGCAATTGGCTTTCTTCCCCCTCAGCTTCTCTCTCTTCCCTTGCCTCTTCTTCCGGGACCTCCTTCCCTATCCCGGTTTCCTGTAATGGAGATTCTCCCGCCGGCTTTTCTTCCAGTTGATTTTCTTCCTCTAACAACACTTCTTGATTGTTCTCATCCACACTATCCACCACCTTGATTTCTCCCTGTTATGTATATAATTAAAAAAACAGTTCTGGGTTTTCCCTCTAGAAATGATCCCTTAGCTGTTTTACTCGCTAACCCTTGTTTCTTTCATTTTGATGATGGTATTGATCCTGAGAATAGCCACTGCTACTTCCGCGGCAGCTTGCAAGGCATAAGTCTTTACCAAAGCAGGATCCACCACCCCTCGGGACCACATATCTTCAACTTCTCCCGTATCACAATTCAATGCCAGGGATGTTTTCCCTTCCCTGGCCTGAGCAGCCAGAACATCCCCCAATTTTTCCAGGGGATTGAAACCTGAATTGGCCGTTATCTGACAAAAAGGCTTCTTCAAAGCCTCCCGCACGCAATCCAAGCCGTAAACGGCCATCCCCTTCAGTTCCGGCCTTTTTTTCTCCAAAAAACACCCGGCGGCCAGTTCAATGGACCCGCCTCCCGGTACCAGTCCGCCCCTCACGGCAGCCTGGACGGCACTGGCGGCATCCCTGGCAATGCGTTTTCTTTCGTCCGCCACTTCTTGGGTGGAAGCCCCGATAACAATGGTGGCCAGGGGCCTACCCCGCCCACCTAAAATACGAACTTGCTGAAGTCTTTCCACTTCAAATACTTCTCCGGCCCAGCCCAAATACTGCCGCAACTCATCGGGGGATTTGCCCAGCCCAGTACGCTTGATCATGCGAGCGCCGGTATATTCCGCAGCCTTTTTCAGCTCTTTATAGGCTACTCTCTGGATCACCATAATCTGGGCATCTGTAAAAAACTCCTCGGCCAGGGGGGAAACCCCCCGGTCTACCAGCACCAGTTTTACTCCTAATCTGGGGATTTTTGCCAGGTTCTGCTTAAATTCCCACTGAAGCTCTTGAAAACGGCGAAAGCCCGCCTCGGTATTTAAAGCCTCTTCTCCCATCTCTTCCGGTTCCAAGGCATCATCAATGATCAAAACACCCGCTTCGCTAATTTTCCGTGGCATGTGTGGGTTGAGGCGCCCCTTATTAATGATCAAACCGTGAAATACTTCGCTTTTTGCCCCCAGCTGGGATTCCACTATCTTCGCCAACTGAAAATCCGGATCCAGCAGTTTACTCTCACCTATTTCCGGAGCGGCATCCATGATCAGCCGGGCAATATCCTCTCTCTCCCGCCCGGCAATTAAGGCAGCACGAAACAACAGGGGGTCTTCAATCCCTTCCACCCGCCGGGAATTGTCCCGGATAAAGGCCAACGCCTCTTCCACTCCTGTCCTGATTCCCTCAACAATCCGGGCTACAGGCACCCCTTGCATCACCTGCTGAAAGCCGGCTTCTACCAAAGCGCCGGCCATAATTGTCGCAGTAGTGGTTCCGTCGCCTATTTCCTCCTGCTGGGCTCTGGCAATATTCACCAGCATCTTGGCCGCCGGATGTTTTGCTTCCATTAAATGGAGAATGGTCACCCCATCATTGGTGATGACCACACCCCCTGACTGATCAACCAGCATGGTATCCAGCCCCTTAGGGCCAAGGGTACCTTCTACAGAGGAAGCTATGGCCCGCACGGCATTCACATTAGTGGATAATGCCGCCAGTTTCTCATCAACTTCTGCACTGTTACTGACCTGTTTTACACTCAAAAGCAACACTCCCGTTGAACTGAGGGCTAGTTCCTACTTGTAGAACTTGGAAAAAACTTGGGACAAATGCTGGGCAATTGCTTCCACCAAAGCCACCGTTTTGGAATAGTCCATCCTGGTCGGACCTAAAATACCGAGATGCCCCACCATGCCCCCATTGATGGTATAGGTAGTTGTAACCACGCTGCAATCATTGATTCCATCCAGTTTATTTTCTCCACCAATTCTAATAGTCAACCCTTCATCAGACGTATCAACCAGCAATTCCCTGAGCACTTCCTTGTTTTCCAGAATTCCCAGGATAGTCTTTACCTTATTCAGATCTTTAAATTCAGGCTGATTGAAAATATTGAGAGTGCCGCTGAGGAAAACCTGACCGCTGCCGACGCTTTGCCGGCTGTATTCCAAAAGTTCCAGGATGGCCTGCAGGATCCTTTTATATTCATAAAGTTCCTGGAAAATTTCCTCGATGACTTTTTCCCGCACTTCCTCCATGGCCAAGCCATGTAAATGGCTGTTCAGCACTAAAGCGATCCTTGCCAAGTCCACTTCCGTTAAAGAAGGGGGAATATCCAGCAAATGATGATGCACAATGTTCTTGTGGGAAATAGCCACCAGCAAAGCTTTGTCGATGGCCAGCGGGATCAAACGCACCTGTTGAAATCTGTTGATGCGGCCATAAGGCCCTATCGTCAAGGAAGTATAGTTTGACAAGCGGGAAAGGAGCAGGGAACTTAAATTCACTACCTCCTCAATATCGCGCATTTTTTCTTCAAAGCAGGTTTTAATGTAGTTCCTTTCCGCTTCGCTCAAGGTGTATTTTTCCATCAGGCAATCCACATAATAACGATATCCGGAATCAGAAGGTATCCTTCCTGCGGAGGTATGAGGCTGCTCCAGGTAACCCATTTCTTCCAAATCAGCCATTTCGTTCCTGATAGTTGCCGGACTCACCCCTAGATTGTATTTACGGGCAATGGTGCGGGAACCAACGGGTTCGGCGGTGGCAATAAAACCCTTTACAACAGCCAACAATACCTTTTGTTTTCGCTCATCCATCGGCATCATAATCACCCTTTTGTTAGCACTCTAAGGTCTTGAGTGCTAATATTCCCACTTTGAAAATACCACTTGACAGGGATTTTGTCAAGGTAAAGATGAGATTTCAAGACATTCTACAAAAAGCAAAAGCCGATTTCTTCCGCGGATCGCTCGGCTGCCGGGCGGTTGAGGTTCATTTCACACAAATTCCTGCCAAACAAAATTGGCCAAGGGCAGGCCTTTAGCAGTCAGACGTAGGTAGCCACCGTCTTCCTCCAAAAGACCCAAATCAGTAAAACGGCGAACCGCTTCCGGAAAAACGGCAAACAGCTCCATGCCAAAGCGCTGGCAAAATGCCTGCAAATCTATCCCTCGCAACAGACGAAGCCCCAGAAGCACCGTTTCCACCATTTCTTCCTGCAGATCCAGCTCGGTCTCTTCTGCCACCGGCCTTAAATTCCTTTGCAGACGGGAAATGTACTCGGCTAAACCGGCAAAATTGGTCCATCTTTTTCCTCCGCACCAGGAAGAAGCAGCCGGTCCCAAGCCGAGATAGTCTTGGTTTAACCAATAGCGGCAGTTGTGTTTGCTGTGAAAGCCCGGACGAGCAAAATTGGAAATTTCATAATGCTCGTACCCTGCCCGGTGCAGGTAAACACGGGCAAAATTATACATGGTCAAGGCCAATTCGTCATCCGCAGGAAGAAGTTTTCCCTCTTCCACCAGTTGTCCCCAGAGGGTGTTGGGTTCCAAGATTAAACCGTAAACAGACAAGTGTTCCGGCTGCAAGGAAACAGCTTGACACAGGGTCTCTTCCCACTGATCCAAAGTCTGACCGGGTAAACCGTAAATCAGATCCAGGCTCAGATTATCAAATCCCGCCTCCCGGGCCAGAGAAACAGCTTCTCTGATATCTTCTGGCCGATGTTTCCTGCCCATGGCTTCCAGCAGCATGGCATCAAAGGACTGGGCCCCCAGGGAAAGCCGGTTAACCCCGTTTTCCCTTAATGCCTGGAGTTTTTCCCGGTTCAATGTTCCTGGATTGGCTTCCACAGTAACCTCTATCTCATCCGACCAGGGGAGAAAATGACGGCAGTTTTCCAAAAGCCAAACCAATTGCCCGGCAGTGAGACAGGTAGGGGTACCGCCACCGAAATAGAGGGAAGCCAGCTTTTTTTCATGCAGACGGCCGCTTCGGGAATACAGCTCCATTTCCCTGGCCAGGGCCTGCAAAAAAATCTCCACCAGCTCGGCTTCAGCCATGGGATAGGAAACAAAATCACAGTAATGACACTTTTGCGGGCAAAAGGGTATGTGCAAATAAAGGCCCAGTGCCATAAGCCCATCCCCTTCTCCTAATCTTTGATGCTCAGGACTGCCATAAAAGCTTCCTGGGGAATTTCCACATTACCCAGCTGCTTCATCCGCCTTTTTCCTTCCTTCTGTTTCTCCAAGAGTTTCTTTTTCCTGGTAATGTCTCCCCCATAGCATTTATCCAACACATTCTTCCGTAAAGCTTTGACGGTTTCCCTGGCAATGACCTTATTGCCAATAGCCGCCTGGATGGGTACTTCAAACAACTGACGGGGTATTAGCTGCCGCAGTTTTTCCACCAGGGCCCGCCCGCGAAAATACGCTGCTTCCCTGTGAACAATACAGGACAGCGCATCTACCGGCTCCCCGCTAATTAGAATGTCCAGCTTAACCAGATCGGAAACCTGATAACCTTTCAAATGATAATCAAGGGAGGCATAGCCTCTGGTCCTGGATTTAAGCTGATCAAAAAAGTCATAAATGATTTCACTCAAGGGCAGAGAATAAGTTAATACCACCCGGATCGGCGTGATATACTCCAAATTTTCATAAATACCCCTTTTTTCTTGGCAGAGTTCCATGACCGTTCCCACAAAATCGGCGGGAACCATGATGGTAGCCTGGACAAAAGGTTCTTCCACAGTTTGAATATGCTGCACCGCCGGCAGATTGGCCGGATTATCCACATAAAGAACCTGGCCGTCTGTTTTTGTTACCCGGTAAATCACGCTGGGAGCAGTGGTGATTAGGTTTAAACAGTATTCCCTTTCCAGTCTTTCTTGAATAATCTCCATATGCAGCAAACCCAGAAAACCGCAACGAAAACCAAATCCCAGGGCTGAGGAAGTCTCCGGCTCATAAGTCAATGAGGCATCGTTCAGCTTAAGTTTTTCCAGGGCATCCGCAGGTCCTCATAATCATTGGTCTCGACAGGATACAAACCACAAAAGACCATGGGCTGTACTTTGGTGTAGCCGGGCAAAGGCTCCACCGCTCCCTGGTGAGCGGTGGTGATGGTATCTCCCACCCGGGTATCTTTCACATTTTTGATGCTGGCGGTAAGAAAACCTACTTCACCGGCAGACAGGGTCTCCACCAGCTCCATTGACGGAGTAAAGACCCCCACTTCATTGACTTCAAAGCTTTTCCCCGTGGCCATCATTTGAATTTCCATGCCTTTTTTGATCTGGCCTTCCACCACACGGATATAGGGAATCGCTCCTTTATAACTATCGAAATGGGAATCGAAAATCAAAGCCCTGAGAGGCGCTTCCCGGCTGCCGGCCGGTGGGGGAATCCTTTTAACAATGGCATCCAATATCTCCTGAACCCCTTCCCCGGTTTTGGCGGAAGCCAGGATGACCTCTTCTCCGTCCAGCCCGATGATTTCCTCCAGCTCTTTTTTAATTCTCTCCGGCTCAGCATTGGGCAGGTCGATCTTATTGATCACAGGTATAATTTCCAAGTTGTGTTCCAGGGCCAGATACACATTGGCCAGGGTTTGAGCTTCAATACCTTGGGTGGCATCCACAAGCAAAAGAGCTCCTTCGCAAGCCGCCAGGCTCCTGGACACCTCGTAGGAAAAATCCACATGTCCCGGAGTATCAATCAGATTTAAAGTATAAATTTCTCCTTCCAGATGCCGATAATGAAGGCGCACCGCTTTCAGCTTGATGGTAATGCCTCGTTCCTTTTCCAAATCCATCTGATCTAACAGCTGGGCGGACATCTCCCTCTGACTAACGGCACCGGTATATTCTAAAAGGCGATCGGCCATGGTCGACTTGCCATGATCAATGTGAGCAATGATACAAAAATTGCGGATTGTCTCTTGTCTTGCTGCGCCGGTCATCTTAACCTCCTCTATAACCTCTATAACCACAAATCCAAAAGGATTACTGCGTCGAATAATAATTATAACAAATAATTGGGACAGTGTCAGTAAGACCGCCTAGGCAAATTTCCACCGGTTCAGCCTGTCCTCCTGATCTTTTTCAGCAGGATATTCCAAACCATTTCCGCTTCTTCCATTTTAAATAACAGGGATAAAACACTGTAGAGAACTAGCCCTGTAATCACGGACAGGCTGACCTGCACCAGCTGTCCCCCCTTGGTGCTCACCCCGAAAACCAATTCCGTCCAACCGGCAATCCAGTAGAGAACAATCCCCATCAGAACTGAAGCTGTAAAGCTTTTGGCAAAAGAAACAGCTATCCTTCCTCCATCAATACTGCCCAATTTTTTGCGCAGAATCCAGAGAAGCAGTACCATGTTAAAAATCCCCGCCAGGGAATAGGCCAGCGCCAATCCCCCATGAGCCAAAGGCTTGATCAAAAGGAAGTTTAAAACCAGGTTTAAAATAATGGTCAATACGCCTACGGTGACAGGAGTGAGAGTATCCTGTAAAGCATAAAAAACCCTGCTGAGAAACTGGATGGCAGAATAAGCAAAAATGCCGATACTGTAAAAAAGCAAAGCGTAGAGCTGTAGCCTGGGTATTTTCCGCGGTAAACTTGCCCACCTGCAGCAAGAGGCGGATAATCGGCACTCTCAGAACAATGAGACCGGCCGTGGCAGGCAGGGCAACAAAAAAAATGGAGCGAAGACCCAAGGACATGGCCCGGCGAAACTCCCGGATTTCTTTTCTGGCCGCGTATTCGGTCAGAGGTAGGGAAAACAGCCACTGCAATAGCAATGGCAAAAACGCCAATAGGCAACTGCATCAAACGCTGTCCCGTCCTCAAGGCGGCCACCATCCCCGGGGGCAGTCCCGAAGCCAGGTTTTGGTTGACAAAAAGATTGATCTGGGCTACCGATAGACCCACCAGGACCGGTAACATCAATTTTATTAGCCTTTGTACTCCCGGATGACGAAAATTAAAGGAAAATCTGTAGCGCAACCCTACCCGGAGCAAGGCTGGCAGTTGCACAGCGAAATTAAGAATGGCGCCGGCTACAACCCCGAAGGAAAAACCGGCAATGCCGAACCTTTGCGCCATAGCAAGAGCCCGACCACAATAATCCCCAGATTGTAAAGCACGGAGCCCATGGCCGGGGCGGCAAAGTGCTTGTAGGAGTTCAAGATGCCCATGGAAATGCCGCTGAAAAGCCATGAAAACGACCTGGATGAACATAATCCGGGTCAGGTACACAGTGAGCTCCCAGGCTCTCCGGGGCAAAGCCCGGCACCAGCAGACTTGATCAACTGGGGGGTAAAAACAACGCCCACTCCAATTCCCTACTGCCATCAGCACCAAAATCAGATTGAAAACGATACTGGCCACTTCCCAGGCCTCTTCTTCTCTTTTGGTGGCAATGTAGCTGGAGAAAACCGGGATGAATGCCGAACTCAGGGCACCTCCCACCAACAGCATGTACAAAAAGTCGGGAACAGAAAAAGCGGCATTATAGGCATCGGTGATCCGGTTTTGGCCAAAGGTAGCGTAGATGACTAAATCCCGCGCATATCCCAAAACGCGGGAGACAACCATGGCCACCATAATCAAACCCGCCGCTTTGAGCCACTTTCTTTCCCCCGGACAAGCAAAAAACCCCTTTCCCTTCAACCGCATGGCTAAATTATACCATTTCAGAAATGATCCGCAACCGGGCCGGCTCCATCTCCAGTATTTTTCCCCGTAAGTTCTCCGTGGCCCGCCTGAGATAATCGGCCCTATTTCGTAGCCACAAGTTCAGCTGCTTCACTGGTCCAACTATCGCTTCCGGCGAATCCTAATAATGGCCTAAGAAGCGAAGAACGGATCCCTCTCCCCCTCCTTCCAAGTAAAGCATTTGCGGGTAAGGGACATCGACGGCTTGATTGATCCCGTCCAGGGCTGATTGCAAACCAATGACTACCACGACAATCATCAAAAGAAAGAGCACCTTCATGGGTAAAGTCAAATGCAACATCTCCTTCCGCATTAATTGACAGCGTCCTTTATAGACTTGCCAGCCTGCACAAAAAAATAGAAGCCTGACTTTCTCCCTTTCGGAGTCAAAGTCAAGCTTCAATATCTTATTGGATAAATGATTACAGAAGTTCTGCGATAACCCTGGCAAATAGTTCTATAGCATAAAGTGCCTCTTCCAGTCTGTTCCGATCGCTCCCCACTTCGATCAGCAGGGAATGGGGATGTAAATGCTGGTTATACCGGCCACTCTGCACTCGATAACCTAGAGACAGACCGGGAAACAGTTCTTCCATTTTTTCTGTAACCGTCTTGGCAAAATCACGGTTTTTCGTCCAATTGGGATGGTTTAGACGAGCATCACTTCCCACAATCAGCCTGATCCTGGCTGACTTTTTCCCATTAATGTTTACTGTCTGAGCTTCCGGCTGCCCTGCATCCCGGTGCACATCAATGACAATTTGGGCTTTAGGATGCTCTTGGAGAAGCTTTTTCAATGTGGCTTCCGAATTACCATAAGACTTTTCAAACTTTGGGTAATCATGAATTGTTTCAGAGCGGGCTGTGGCGATTCCATACTGGTTTTTTAGAATCGCCTCCAGGTGAGAGGCAACCTTAACCACACCTGCATTTTCCCCCTCAAGTTTGCTTTTCCCATCTGTTGGAGCATAGGTTTCGGCGTTGTGAGTATTATAAATAATCAACTGTGCCCCGGTGAGAGGTGGTTCTGTTTTTGGCGGCTGGGACTTTTCCGCCACTTCCGGGGATTCCTCTTCAATAAACCCGGGAAATTCAACCAGGGCCTCGTCCTCAAAAAAATCATCATTGTCCCGGGACGCTGCCATTACCTCCAAAGCCCCCAACGCCGATAACCCCGGACTGAAAAAACTCTTGGGATCATGCAAGTTAATATTAAAAAAAGCATAAGTAGCCTTTTCCAATAGACCTGAATTCTGCCTTTCAGGGTCATGGCCTGAGATGATGGGCATGGCCAGTGCCATTATATTTTTGTAGGTGGAAACGTCCACTCCTAGAAAATCTGACAATTCTTTCCAGATTTCACCGGGCATTTCATCCTGGGCAGAAAGGTCCTGTTCCTTCCCTGGTCCCAGAGCCAATTGTGCCACAATAATGACCAAAAGAACTACAAATGTGAATATGCCTGTATTTCTTAACGTAGATGTTTTTTTCCGCCACCGGATTCGCACCAGTATGTCCCCCCTTTCAACCCATGCTTATGCTGGAAAAGGGAGTAATATACCGGAAGAAAAACAGCCCCCCGGAAAGACTGCTCCGGAGGGCTATTCTTAGCGTAACTCTGTAGGTACAAATGCATCAATAACGCCGATGACCAGGGCTGCAAGCAAGGCCCCTAGAATATTGACACTTAAAAATGACGGAACTATAAATTGAGCTACATAAATAACTACTGCTGCTGTAATAAAACCTACAATACCACGGCCTTGAGGGGATACCTTCTTCCCCAGAACCGCTTCAACAATATAGCCCAAAATAGCAATAACCACCGCTGCTATCAGGGCACCGGTAAAGCCTCTGACTGTGATCCCGGGCAACAACCAGCCGATCAACATCAATACCAGGGCCGAAACAACAAAACGGACAATGGTGCCCAGTATTTTCCCATCCATCTTTCCTCACCTCCTTTTTCCCAGTCTTACCAGATAGTCTCCCCAAAAAGAACAGGGTTATACAAAAAACGGTAAACTTCCCCAGCAAAGACTGGAAAAGGCAGGAGAAAAATGAAAAAGTATTATTAGCCTTGATTTACCAGAGGTGACATGCTAGAATTAGGGTTGTTACTCATATGAGTTCAAACCAGCCCTGACATTAGGAGGTGACAAAGGAAGTGCCCAATATTAAATCTGCTATAAAAAGAGTGGAGCTGATAAGGAAACGTACCGCCATTAATACTGCTCGAAAATCCGCTATGAGAACAGCCATCAAACGCTTCGAGCAAAGCCTGACCACAGATAAACCAGAAGTAGCCAGGATCCAGCTGCAAAAAGCCATCAAGACCATCGATACCATGTCGCAAAAGGGCTTGATCCATAAAAACAATGCAGCCAGGAAAAAATCCTCGCTGCAGAAGAAATTCAACCGGGTCATCAGCAGTCAAGAAGGCCAGTAGCGGCCTTTTTTGCTTATTGCCATTTAAGGAAGGCAAATCTCCATCAAAGTCTTTTCGAAAAGAGTGGCCGGTTCCCCTTGCCCCGTTTTCATGCGCCACATCCAATCGCCAACAGCTTTCTCCATGGCCTCGATTAAGCTCTTCCCTCTGAAAATTCTCCCACCTGTTTCAAAGGCCTGAAGGGCCGCAAACTGTTTGGCCCCCATTTCCCGCCCCAATTGACCAGGGGGGCATCCTTTTTCACGCTTAACAGACCGGCCTGCAGAATCAGGCGCAACTGCCTGGTCAGCATCGCCAGAACATAAAGCTCTTCTCTGACCCCAGTCCAGCAGTTTTCTCAGCTCCACCACGGCCGTACCGAATTCTTTCCGGCCAAGAGCATCGGTCAAAGCAAAAATATTTGCTTCGTCAGAGAAACTGGTCACCGCTAAAACATCCGCCAAGTTGATTTGGGACCTTTTCCCCACAAACAGCTCCAGCTTCTCCAACTCCGCCACAAGGCTTTCCAGGGAACCTGCAAACTTATCCAGAAGATATTCCTGGGCCTGGTAGTCCATTTTCTTGCCCCGCTTTGCCAGCCATTCCCTGATAAAATAGACCTTTTCCCGTCCTTTTTTGGGAGAAGAAGTTTTGAGCACAATCCCATTTTTGGCTAATATTTTATATGGCCGGCGCCGGGCATCAACTTGATCGCCAGCCAAAAAAACAAGACAGGTGGTGGGCGAAGGATTCTCCAGATAAGCAAGAAGCAGTTCTTCTTCATCCGTCCCCTCAAACCAAGGGGCATTCTTGACCACTACTAATCTTTTCTCGCTAAAAACAGGCAGGGTATTGGCTGCATTGATCACCTCTTCCAGGCTAACCGTGTCCCCGTCAAAGAGAGCATAGTTAAAATCTCTTAAAGACCCCTGGAGAAGCTGTTCCTCCAGCAAACGAACCAGATGGCGGGCCAAAAAAGCCTCTTCCCCAAAAAATAGATAAAGAGGCGCAACCTGTCCGCGGCGGATCTGGTTTTGCACTTGTTGGTAATCCATGGGCAGGACCTCCCTGTTTCCCTATTGGCATCTATCTTATTTTACCATTGATTTCAGCCACAGGCATTTCTTTATTTCTCAGACCTTCCCTCAACAAGACCCCATCTATCCATATTCAGCATATTCAAGGGAAAACAAGCAGCGGATAGATGAGAGAGTGGCTTTTCCGGGGAAACCCTAGTAAAGAAATATTATTCTTCCCTAAGAAATTTTTCCACCCTTATTCTTTCTCCATCGGAAAAAACCGTAACTGCTCCGTCCCGGTCCGTTCGATAGAGAGGGGTATTGGTTTCCTCCCAGTAACTGATGACCTCTGGCGCCGGGTGACCAAAACTGTTGCGGCCAACGGAAACTACCACCGCTTCCGGCTGAAGCAAATCCAGAAATGGAACATAAAAACCGGTCCTGCTCCCATGATGGGGGAATTTAAAAACCGTAACCTGCCGGACGAGATCTTTGTCCACTAAATATTCAAGAGCTTCTTCTTCCAGATCCCCGGCGAAAAGGAATTCCGTGGTACCATAGATCAGTCTTATTGCCAGGGAATGGTTATTATCCGGGGAACTGGTAAAAACCGGGTTTTCATCCGGCGGGTTGAGTATTTCCATGACCAAACCATCTTCCAGGCGCAGCAAATCCCCTGCCTTGACTTCTACCAGCCGGCAGCCCTTTTTCTCCGCCAGGGGCAAGAATGTTTCATAACCCTCAGCAAATAACCCCGGAGGAGGAAGGATGACCGCCCTCACAGGCAAATGAAGTAACACATCCTCCAGGCCTTGCAGGTGATCCAGATCCGGATGGCTGCTGATAAGAAAATCCACCCGGTAAATGCCCCGTCTCTGTAAATAGGGTATGATCCTATCCCTGCCCACCCGAAAATTCCCCTCTCCCAGGTGACTACCTCCCCCGTCTAAAAGACAGGTGCGTCCTCGGGGAGTCCTGATCAAGATGGCATCTCCCTGTCCCACATCCAAAAAAACCACTTCCAAAGGTTTAGGGGAAAACTGCTGCCAGCCCAGAAAGAGAAAGACGAGAAGAAGAATTAGTGCCATACCTCGTCGCCCCAGATGGGGATATTTCTCTCTCCAAGCCTGGTTCAACTGCCACTCCCGCAAAAAAACGGTTACGAGATAATAAAAAAGAATCAAGCCCAGGGAAGGGGTAGCCACCATCAGAGAACTACCCGGCCACTTACTTACAGGTGACAGCACCGTCAGCATGAAGTCCAGCACCGCTCCTAGAGAGGCCAGAAGCCAAATGGACAGAAAAGGCAGCGCCCAGAGAAAGATCAGGGAAAAAAGCCCTCCTATTACCACCAAGCCGGCCAGGGGGACAACCAGCACATTGACGAGGACACCAATGATGGATACAAGATTGAAATATAAGGCCGTCAGAGGTAAAGCCGCTATCTGAGCTGCCAGAGGAACAATGAGCGCAGGCCGCCAAGAGGGAAGACCCGACAAGCATTTTTCCAGCAGAGGGTAATAGTAGACCAAACCCCAGGTAGTGAGGAAGGAAAGCTGGAAACCGCTTTGAAACAGATAATGGGGATTAAATAAAAGCAGAATCAAAGCTGCGGCAGCTAAAGCCGTATAAAAATCCCTTTCCCTCCCCACCAGATGGCCCAAAAGAACCATGGTGGCCATCAAAGAAGCCCGCAAAACCGAAGGCGAAAATCCTGTCAGCGCAGAATAAAAAACAAGAAGAAACAATGTGAGGAAAAAACCGCTGCGCAGCCGGAGATGGAACAAGCGGCGGCAGGCTTCTATTGCCGCCACCAGAAACCCCACATGTAAACCCGATACAGCCATAAGATGGATAATTCCCAGGGAAAGGAAGGTTTCTTTGACTTCCTTTTCCAGAGCGGACTTATCTCCAAAAACCAAAGCACGCGCCACGGCCGCTGTTCTGGGGGACATGGCCTCCACAAACGCTCCTTCCGCCTTTTCCCTCACCCGGAAAACCGCCGCCAGAGGGTGTCTATCGGAACCCTTTTCCAGGAGTACCAGCTGCCGAGGAAAGACAGCCTGCCCCAGGATGCCTTGCTGCCTGAGATATGCCCGATAATCAAATTCTCCGGGATTGCGAGCAGTGGGAGGCGGTGAAATTTTTCCTCGGACAAGGAGTTTATCACCATAACCGTAAGCAAAGGACCCTTCCCCTTCCTCTAAGAGCAATTGGATTCTGGCGCCACTTTCCAGCAAAAGCTCATAGAGCAAATTATTGCCGCTTTTGACCGGTCCTTTCCGGACTAAAGCTCTCATCTCCCTTTCCAGATCCCAGTCCATTCCTTGAATCCGGCTGGCAAGCAACTCCTCCTGCCAACCATAGCGAAAAGCACCCAAGACAGCAAAAGCCGCAATTAAAAACCAAACAGACATGGGCTTGTTTCTCTGGAAAGCCAGGAACCAGCCCAGGAGCAAGCAGAGTATTATAACCAGAAGCAGGGGCAAGGGGAGAGAAAAATATAGGCCGGCCAATATTCCGGCTATATAACTTAAACAGATCCAAACTATTGCCCTTGGCTTCATGGCTTCCCGGTCAATAGCTAATATGGGATTCCAGGTCCTTGAATTTTTTCTCGCCGATACCGGATACCTTTTTCAAGCCTTCTAGAGAAGTAAAAGGCCCGTGTTCTTCCCGGTAAGCAACGATACGATCGGCCAGGACAGGACCGATGCCGGGCAGCTTGCTTAATTCAGCGGCCCCCGCCGTATTGATATTCACCTTTCCCCCTTCTCCCCGGCCGGAAAAATCCGCTCCCGGTCCCGCCTGTAACTCTTCCCCAATCCGAGGGACATAGATTTTTTGCTCATCCCGCAAGGAGGAAGCCAGGTTCAATGCATCCAGGTCCGCCTCCGCCAATGGAACGGCTTTTCTCACTGCATCTTCTACCCGTGGCTTCCCCCGGAAGCTGTAAACCCCGGGATGCTGCACCGCTCCCGCCACATGGATAGTTATTTCCCTTTCCGGCTCCACCGGCACTGCCACGGGATTAACTTCTTCTTTTCGCTCAATAATGACCGGTTCCGGCAACTGCTGTTTCATACGCCAACCGCCATAGACTACGCCACCGCCGAAAGTGAAGGCCAAAAGAACTATGGCCAACACAATTTGAGACTGCCGGGAAATTTCCATAAATGCGCCAACCTTCCCCTTATATTTTGTTCCAAAAGCAAAAAGAATACAAAAAAGATAGACAATTCATAAAATTATATTTCTTCATCAGCCTAGTTTTTCCTGCCTTTTCATCTAAGGAAGGAATCCCAACCGCTGAAAATTACCCCTGCCACATTTTTACGGTAGCAAATCCCCCTCAATCTCAATAGTATATATTAACTTAAATGGCCAAGAAATAAAGGAGGGTATTCCAACAGTCAAACAAAAAGCTTAAAAAAACAAATTCCTTGGAAATAATTGCTAAAAGGAGGGAAACCGGAATGGCCGATGGATTCTGGAAGAGCAACCTGGCTTTTGCCATATTTCTCATACTTATCTTACTCGTCTTTTCCTTGGATTGGTAGGAGTAAAAGATAATCAAAAAGGCGGCTGTTTGGATGACAGCCGCCTTCCTTATTTATTACTTGACCACCAGATTAACCAACTTGTTTGGAACAATAACCAGCTTGACCACTTCTTTATTTGCCAACTGGCTGAGCACCTTTGGTTCTTCCAAAACCCGGCGCTTCAATTCCTCATCACTTAAATCCTTGGCCACGGTCAGGCGGTCTCTGACCTTGCCATTGACCTGGATCACTACGGTTACTTCTTCCCTCTCCAATGCCTCGGCGCTATAGCTGGGCCAACTCTCTTGGTGAACGCTTTTTTGATGACCCAAGGTCTCCCAGAGCTCCTCTGCGACATGAGGAGCGAAGGGTGCCATGAGTAGGACCATTTTTTCCAGACCGCTTTTCACTAAAGCCAAATTCTGATCCTTGATGGATGTCTTATCACGGTAGTGATAGAAGTTGTTGACCAGCTCCATAATAGCGCTGATAGCCGTATTGAAATTAAAGCGCAACTGGATGTCTTCGGTCACCTTTTTCACCGTTCCATGGATGACTCGGCGCAATTCTCGCTCCGAATCAGAAAAGGCCTGGTCCTGGGGCTGCACATTCGTTAGGAGGTCATGATAACTATAGACTAAACGCCAAACCCGATTCAGAAAGCGAAAACAACCCTCCACACCCTGATCGCTCCATTCCAAGTCTCTTTCCGGCGGTGCAGCAAAGAGAATAAAAAGGCGGGCAGTGTCGGCTCCGTAGCGGCTGATAATATCCTCCGGGCTCACCACATTTCCCTTGGATTTGGACATCTTGCCGCCGTCCTTTAAAACCATACCTTGCGTAAGTAAATTTTGAAAGGGTTCGTCATGGGAAACCAAGCCGAGATCAAAAAGCACTTTCATGAAGAAACGGGCATACATTAAATGAAGGATGGCATGTTCCACCCCGCCAATATACTGGTCCACGTTCATCCAGTAATCGGCCTTGGACTTATCGAAACATTCCCGATCATTTTTGGCGTCACAATAGCGCAAGAAATACCAGGACGAATCAACAAAAGTATCCATGGTATCTGTTTCCCGGCTTGCCTTCCTCCCACAACAAGGACATTTGCACTGCAAAAATTCCCGATGGTTCTTCAAAGGAGACTCCCCGCTGGGTTTAAAAGCAACATCTAAAGGAAGGAGAACAGGAAGATCCTCCTCCGGCACCGGAACGATGCCGCAATGATCGCAGTAAATCATGGGTATAGGGGTTCCCCAGTACCTCTGACGAGAGATCAACCAATCCCGCAGGCGATACTGAACCTGTGGACGGCCAATACCCTTGCTTTCCACATATTCAATGATTTTCGCCTGGCCGGTACGGTTATCCAGACCATTGAAAGGACCGGAGTTAACCATGAGCCCATCTTCCGGCCGGGCTTCCTCCAGGTCTTCTCCTTCCCAGGATGCACCTTCCGGGCGAATAACCACCCTGACGGGCAATCCATACTTCCTGGCAAATTCAAAGTCTCTTTGATCATGGGCCGGCACTCCCATGACCACCCCAGTACCATATTCCATTAAAACATAATTGGCCACCCAGATAGGTATCTTTTCCTGGTTTAAAGGATTTACGGCATGAGCCCCGGTAAAAACGCCCTCTTTCTCCATCTCGGCAGAAAGGCGATCCATCCGGGACATCTTCTTCACCCTTTGGATAAAAGCATTGACATCTTTCTCCCGAGCCGTCCCTTCAACCAATTCTTTCACCAGAGGGTGCTCGGGGGCCAGGACCATATAAGTAACCCCAAAAATCGTATCCGGTCTTGTGGTAAACACCGGCAATTCATGGCCGAATTCCGTACGAAAAACTATCTCCGCTCCTTCGCTCTTGCCAATCCAGTTCTGCTGCATTATTTTTACTTTTTCCGGCCAACCGGGAAGTTTATCCAGATCCTCGAGCAACCTTTCCGCATAGTCGGTGATCTTGAAAAACCACTGTTCCAGATCCTTTTCCTCCACGGCCGTATCGCAACGTTCACAGGCACCGTTTATCACCTGTTCATTAGCCAGAACCGTAACACAAGAAGGGCACCAGTTCACGGCAGATTTCTTTCGATAAACTAGTCCTTTCTCGTAAAACTTCAGGAAAAGCCATTGGGTCCACTTATAATAATCTGAATGGCAGGTAGCAACTTCTCTTTCCCAGTCGTAACTGAAACCCATAGACTGGAGCTGCTCTTTCATCTTGGCAATATTGTCTTCCGTCCATTTGCTGGGATGAATGTTCCCATGTTTAATGGCCGCATTTTCCGCCGGCAGCCCAAAGGCATCCCAGCCCATCGGATGGATGACATTATATCCCTGCATGGACTTGAAACGAGATAAAACATCTCCAATAGAATAGTTCCGCACATGACCCATATGTAGATTACCGGAAGGATAAGGAAACATCTCCAAGACATAATACTTTTCCTTGTTCTTATCTTCCGTTACACGGTACATCCTCTTTTCTTCCCATTTTCTCTGCCACTTGGGTTCAATTGCGGAAAAATCATATTTTTCCTGCATAACTTCACTTCCTTTAGTATTACTGTTTCCCAATCGGCGTCCCTATAAACCTATAAGGAAAAAGGGCCTGTCCGTCTAATCACCATCCAGGAAATCATATCCTTTGATTCTCCTGGCATCACCCCAGAGGCGCTCCAAGCTATAAAAAGCACGTTCTTCTTCCCGGAAAAGATGGACCACCACATCTCCAAAATCCAACAATATCCAGCGGGCTTCTTGAAATCCTTCTCTGCGCAAAAGGGCTACGCCTAGATCCCGCAATCTTTCTTCCACATGGGTGGCCAGGGACTGTAAATGAATAGTAGAATTGCCCGTGGCAATAACAAAGTAATCAGCAATCAGGCTAATGCCCAGCAATTCCAAGATAACGATCTCCTGCCCTTTTTTTTCACTAATAGCTCCTGCCGCCTGCAAAGCAATTTCCTTGGTATTAGGCAAAACTATACCCTCTCCTCATTTTGTTATCTTTTATTGACATCTGCTGAAAAGCAAATCATTGCGAGCTTCTATCATCACTGGGTGAATCGGAACCCTGCGGCCTAGTAAATGCCTGATCGTCTGATCATAAGCCTCCAGCAAAGCCAGATCCAGATCCTTTTTGACCAGGCAGCGCAATTCTTCCACCCCGATAAATTTCCGGCCCGGTTCGATTAAATCTGCCAGAAAAATAATCTTGTCCAAGGGACTCATCCCCGGACAGCCCAGGGTATGCCGGGAAATGGCCTGAAGCACTTCCTCGTCCTGCAAATTCATTTTCTTCCAAATCAAACAGGCTCCTACCGGGCCATGGAGAAGCTGGGGGAATGCTTCCAGAATTGGATCCAGGCGAAGCTGATAATGGGCTGCCCATCGCAAGAGCTCACTGTCATCCAGATTCTTGGCATAATCATGTAGAAGTCCGGCCAAATAAGCCTTATCTTCCCCTACGCCATACTGGCGGGCCAGGCTCCGGCCAAAGACGCCACCCGGAGTGAATGACGGAATCGCTTAGGTGTCAGCCTTTTGCGTAACACTGCCACTATACAAGCTCTGTCCACTTGTCCACCTGCAGAGATTCCCCTCTTTTTATTGGATACCACCGGAGTATTACTCCCTTTCCAGTTTCATTTTCATTTTGGCACATAGAGCCCCTTTTTGTAAATATAATGTTCCACAGACTCAGGCAGCAGGTATTTGATCGGACGTCCTTCAGCCACCCGACGGCGAATATCCGTAGAGGAGATAGCCAAAGCGGGAACTTCTAAAAAATGAAGACGTTCTCTTAATTTCGCAATCCGGTTCAGGCGCTTGTCCGATTTGGCCAGATCAAAGCCCGGTCTGGTAGCGGCGATAAATCGGCACATGCCTGCCAGCCGGTCCACATTCTTCCAGGTTAATATCTCCAAAATGGCATCAGCCCCGGTAATGAAAAAAATCTCCACCTTATCCCCTAAAAGCTGACGAAAAGCCGTAACCGTGTCAATGGCATAGGAATACCCGGGCCGGTCAATCTCTATTCTGGAAACCTGGAAATGGTAATTGCTGGCCACGGCCAAAATGCTCATGAGGTAACGATCCTCAGCGGCAGTCACTTCATATTCCTTTTTATGGGGTGGTCGACCGGATGGAACAAAAACCACCAAATCCAGATCATAACAGGCCCTTGCCCTTCCGCCGTTACCAGATGCCCGTAATGAATGGGATCGAAAGTTCCGCCCATAATCGCCACCCGGCGGAGTTCATGGGGGCCCACCATCATTAATTCTTTTTGCAGTTTTTCTGAAATCATTTCCACCCTCGTATTTCCCAGATCTTGCCCACATTTTAGCAAATAAACCCCTTGCCTGCAAAGACCTGCATCTTTATCCCTATACTTGCAAAAAGCTTTTCGGGGGATACCCGCCAGCAGGTATCCCCCGAAAATTTGAGCCAGCACCAACATGCGGGCTTGCTTTAATATTCACCAGAAAAGGAAATGTTCCTGCTTACCTAGCAAATATTTTTCTAGCCGGCATCGACAGAAGAAATCTACTCCCTGATTTGCCCATCTCCATAGATGATATATTTAGTGGTGGTCAATTCCCTTAAGCCCATGGGACCTCTAGCATGAAGCTTTTGGGTACTAATCCCGATCTCGGCTCCCAAACCGAACTCAAATCCATCGGTAAAGCGGGTAGAGGCATTCACATAAACAGCCGCGGCATCAACCCTCTGCAGGAAATCCCGTGCTCTACTATAATCCTGGGTAATGATAGCTTCCGAATGATTAGTACCAAAAGTGTTAATATGTTCGATGGCTTCCTCATAATCCTCGACTACCTTAATCGCCAGGATAAGATCCAGGTATTCCGTCTCCCAATCGGACTCCTGGGCCGGGACTGCTCCGGCTAAAATGCGACAGGTCTCCGCACAACCCCGAACTTCTACCCCTTCCGCCAACAACTTTTCCGCCAGCTTCGGTAAAAAGCTTTCAGCAATTTCTTTATGGACCAGCAAGGTTTCCACCGCATTACAAACTCCCGGCCTCTGGCACTTGGCATTGACTACAATAGGCACCGCTTTGACCAAATCTGCCGCAGCGTCCACATAAATATGACAGTTTCCTACCCCTGTTTCAATTACAGGTACTGTTGCATTTTCCACTACAGTGCGAATTAAACCTGCTCCGCCCCGGGGAATGAGCACATCCAGATATTGATTCATTCTAATCATCACATTGACCGCTTCTCGGTCGGTGGTTTCGATCAACTGAACGGCTCCTTCAGGCAGCCCTTGCTCCTGGCAGGCATCTCCAATAATCCCGGCAATGGCCCGGTTGGAATTAAATGCCTCCGAGCCTCCGCGCAACAGAATAGCATTGCCGGTTTTCAGGCAAAGCCCTGCCGCGTCTGCAGTCACATTGGGCCTAGCCTCATAGATAATTCCCACTACCCCCAGAGGAACCCTCACCTTCCCTACCTGGATCCCGCTGGGCCGTGTCCACATTTCTGTTACTTCCCCCACCGGATCCGGCAAAGCCGCCAAAGCCCTTAAACCCCCGGCCATATCTTTGATCCTTTTTTCCGTGAGAAGCAACCTGTCCAAAAGGGCTTTGGACAAGCCTTTTTCCCGGCCGGATGCCAAGTCTTGTTCATTAGCAGCCAGGATCCGGTCCTGCTTGGTCTCCAGACTGTCTGCTATGGCCAGCAGAACTTGGTTTTTCTTGTCTGAGGAAAGATTGGCCAGTACCCGGGCTGCCCGGCGGGCCTTCTTCCCCTGGGCATAAATCAACTCTTGCAGCACAGTACATCCTCCTCACTTTAAAAAACAGAACTCTTCTGTCACGCCCCTCTTAGGAATGGATTTCCCAAAGGGCCAAGTTGTCCCGATGAATAACCTCGTCATAATCCTTATAGCCCAGGATTTTCTCAATTTCTGCCGTCTTTTTACCCTTAATTTTCTTCAAGGCCGACGACGAATAATTAACAATGCCCCTCGCCACTTCCACCTGATCCGGTCCCACCACACTGACTACGGCTCCTGCTTCAAAATTCTCCTCCACTTCCGTTATGCCTATAGGAAGCAGGCTCTTGCCCTCTTCCACCAAAGCCCGTACCGCCCCTGCATCGATGGTCAGCCTCCCCTGCACAGCCGAGCCAAAAGCGATCCATTTTTTCTTCGCATGAAGCTTTCCTTCTTTTGGCACAAAAAGAGTGCCCAAGTCCTCACCTTGCAGGATCCGGTGAATCACATTCTCCTCCGCGCCATGAGCTATCAGCATGGGTATACCCGAGTTGGCAGCGATCCTAGCCGCCTGGATTTTAGTACCCATACCACCGGAAGCAAGAGAAGAGCCAACCCCACCGGCCAAGGCTTCGATTTCCGGGGTAATCTCCCTGATCACCGGAATGCGCCTGGCCTCCGGATCCTGATGGGGATTTCCCGTATAAAGTCCGTCAATATCTGACAGCAACACCAGCAAATCCGCATCCACAGAAGCGGCAACCAGGGCTGCCAGGTTATCGTTATCGCCGAAACGCAGTTCAATCTACGGCAATAGTATCATTCTCATTCACAATGGGAATAACCTCAAATTCCAGCAGTTTAAAAAAAAGTATGCCGGACATTAAGATACCTTCTCCGATCGGAAAAATCCTCGCGGGTTAATAATACCTGGGCGACGATACGGCCGTACTCAGCAAAAAGCTTTTCATACATGTGAAGAAGCAGACCTTGACCGACGGCGGCAATAGCTTGCTTTTCCGGCAAAGTACGAGGGCGCCTGCCCAGGCCCAAACGGCCCACCCCGGCGCCCACCGCCCCAGAGGTAACCAAAACCAATTTTTTGCCCAAGTTAGCCAGGTCGGCAAGCTCTCTAACCAGTTTTTCCATTTGCAGCACAATCCAGCTTCCCGGTCTTATGGGTCAAAGTACTGGTGCCTACCTTGACCACAATTTTCTCTACCGTCTCCAAGGATATGGGATAACAATCCATATGACAAGTCCATCACCCTCATGATTATTCTTTACGGCAATTCAATCACACTTTTTTGCATGGAACGGCGGTAGAGGAGAAAATTGCGACCCACCACCTGCACTATCTCCGCACCGGTGGCTTCTGCCAGTTTCCTGGCAACCTGCTTAGGTTCTTCCCCCGCAATTCTGAAGCAGCTTCACCTTGATCAGTTCTCGCGCCTCCAAAGCTTCGTCAATCTGGGTTAAAACATTGTCGGTAATTCCGCCTTTGCCGATATGAACAATAGGGTCGATCCCCGTCCCCAGGGCCCGTAAAAACCTCTTTTGCTTGCCAATCAATCTTTGCTTACTAACCAAAGGTTAGCCTGCACCTCCCGCATGATGTTGTTACGCTATTATAGCATATTTCCCACCTGTATTCACTCCAAAAAGCGCCTTTTGCCCCTGGGGTTTATATAAAAGACAGGCCAAGGCCTGTCTCAGACTGTAGACAAAGTCTTATGAAATACAAACCTTGGCCGATCCTTGGTTTGCATTTTCATTTATAATTCATAATTGCCGTGCGCAAAAAATCTTTGGCAAAAGTGTAAAAAAGCCAGTAATTGCAGGCATTTTCAGCCCTTTTAACGAAATTATATTATGGGAAAAACCAATAGCCGGGGTGATAAAATGCTTGCGAAAAAAGACCGTGAAGCTGTTAACCAAATGGAAATTGTTTGCATAGACAGCCTGGGTTCCGGAAAACCATCTGCTTAGAGCCGTCCAGGAGAGTATTGACTTTAGCTTCATCTATGATGAAGTAAAAGACCTGTATTCAGAAAACCATGGGCCGTCCCAGTGTAGATCCGGTTGTTCTAATTAAGCTGTTGATCCTGCAGGCACTCTATGGCATCCGTTCAATGCGGCAGACCATAGAAGAGGTAAAAGTAAACGTCGCTTACCGCTGGTTTCTGGGATATGGCTTGCAGGAGCCAGATCCCTCACTTCTCTACCTTTGGCAAGAATTACGTGAGACGGTTTCAGGAAAGCGACATTTTTGAAAAATTTTTGCGCGTGTTCTCGAAGAAGCCATTAACTGCGGGTTTCTCAACACCAGCGCCATTTTCATTGATGCCACTCATGTCAAAGCCAGCGCCAATAAGAAGAAGTACATCAAAAAAATGGTCAGGCATCGTGTACATAAATACAAACGTGATTTGCTTTATGAAATTAACGAGGATAGGAAATCCCATGGCAAGGAACCGTTTGCTGATGATGAAGACGAAGGCAATGATTCCGGAGATGAAGCAGGCACCCCGGCTGACGGCGGCAAAAAACGAGAAATCATAGAAAGTACAACAGACCCGGAAAGCGGCATGTTCTACAAGAGTGAAAAGGAGAAATGCTTTGCCTATACTGTAACCGTTGCCTGTGATATGAATAATTTTTGTCTTGGGATTAAAAGCAGCTCCCGGCAATGTTCACGACAGCCAGGTTTTCTCCGATGTTTTCCAGCAAGTCATTGAACAGCACCCCGAAGTCGAGTCTGTAGTTACAGATTCTGCATACAAAACCCCGGCCATCTGCCGGGAGATAGTCGAAGCCGGCAAAGATCCTATCATGCCGTACAAGCGCCCTATGACAAAGAAGGGCTATTTCAGAAAACGTGATTAATATTTATGATGAATACTACGATTGCTACATTTGCCCCAATAACCAGATTTTAAAGTACAGCACCACCAACCGGGATGGTTACCGTGAATACAAGAGTGATCCTAAAATTTGCATCGGCTGTGAGCATAGAATGAAGTGCACACAGAGCAAAAATTTTACCAAGGTTATCACCCGTCATTTATGGGAGCCTTATGTGGAAATAGCTGAAGATCTTAGGTACACACGATCGTGTCAATGGCCATTTGAAAAACCGCATTTTTGGTCACTAAAAAACCAGCAATTTTGGCCATGAAAAACCAGCAGTCATACAGAATTTAATCCTTGCGATAACGGTAGAGGAATTGCCTAGGCAGGCAGGGAGGGAGCGTAGCGGAACGCCTCCTAGGCAATTCGCACTCGCTTAATCCGGTTTATTTAGCCTGTAGTTGCCGCTATCTTATTTGTTGGTTGTATTAATCGGTTTCTTACCCGATAACTGTTCCCCCTAAGGTTAAACACATGGGCATGGTGTAGTAAGCGATCTAAGATAGCTGCAGCAGTACTCATGTTCACAAAAAGAGTGCCCCATTCTCCAAAATCCAGGTTGCTGGTAATGATCAAAGAACGGTTTTCGTAAGCTTTGGTGACCAGCTGGAAAATATGGTCTGATGCGGTTTCATCCATGGACACATAGCCCAGTTCGTCCAGAATGATAAGGTCATTTTTTAAGATATTGTTAATCTTTCTGTTCAGGCTGTTATCGGCTAAAGCTGCATAAAGCTCGGCAATGAGGTCCGTGAGTGTGTAAAAACGGACTTGGTAACCTTTTAGCACTGCCTTAACTCCCAGGGCAATGGCCAGGTGGCTCTTGCCTACTCCCGGTGGACCCAGAAAGATGATGTTCTCCTTGGCTTCGATAAATTGAAGGGTTGCCAGATCATAGATGCTTTGTTGGGTGATGCTGTTTTGTGAAACTACAATCAAATTCTTCCAAAGTCTTTATCTGGGGAAAGCAGGCTCTTTTCATTCTTTTTTCTTGTTGGGTCTTGTCTCTATGTTCCACCTCCTTGTTAATAACATAGGCTAAGAAATCCAGGTAGGATGGTTCTTCTTCCAGCGCCAATTCATTAACATCGTCAAGGATGTTTCTAATATGGGGAAGTCTTAACCTTTTTAAATTCTGTTCCAGGGTTTTCCGATCGGCGGTTGGTATTTGTCTAATCACTGGATAACCTCCTCGTAATAGCTGGTATCCCGGCGTTCTACTTCTACTTGGTAAGGAAGGTTATCCAGCTTGTAATTGGCTCTGTTGGAACCTACTGTAGGCAGAATATTGGGGTTCTGGGATTGTTTTTGCAGTATTGATTTTAACTTTGCGTAACCAATAGCTCCAAACTTAAGAGCTCGTTCCATGGCTGCATTGATTTCAGAAGCACTGTAATCTTCTTTTAGGGAGATGATCTTCTGCATCTGTTCTCTAAGGTGCCCTTCCCGGCGTTGGCTAAGGTGCTGCAGGTATTCTTCGGCCACCGGGGCCAAGGCTTCAAACTCAGCTTGCAGTGGATGTTTAGGCCTTTGTTTCATTTTTTGATGCTCAGGGTAGTGGTCATCGTTAATGATTACTTGGTTTTTTACCTTTTACCAAGGTATGTACAGCTACTACGTGCTCATCATCTAGAATTTCAATCCTGTCCTCGTATCGCCTGAAATGTACTGTTTTACGGGCCAGTTTAGCGGGGACTGAATATTTGTTGTTGTCTACGGAGATAAGGGCTGTTTTGCTGGCTTTCCGGGTTTCATAGACGGGTAAGGGTGCTTCGATTGCCGGGCAACGGTTTTAGATAGTTTCGTTCTTCTATTAGGCGTTCTTGAGGTATTTTACCGGTGGTGCCATGGACTTTAGCATTGGCCACTTCCTTAAGCCACACCTGCAACTGCTGGTTTAGGTCTTCCAAGTTCTTAAATTCCCGCCCGTAGTAGAAGCTCTTTTTCAAGTACTTGACATTGGATTCTACTTTGCCCTTGCTTTCCGGATCATTGATCCCAACATGCTTTGGGTGTGAAGCCATATCTTAAAGCCAGTTCCAGAAGGGTAGAATTAAACCTCACTATCGTACCTACTCGTTCCGCTACCACAGTTTTGGCGTTGTCAAAGAGGATTGTTTTCGGGAATCCCTCCCACATACTCGAAAGCTCGATGTAGGCAGGCGTTAAAGACGGCCATATTGAGGGAAGTGATGAACTCCGCATATCTTTCTCTTGACCAACTTAGGCAGAAAACAAAGACATAAAGCTTAACCCGCCGGCCGTTTTCGACAATGGTGCCTAAGTGGCCCCAGTCAACCTGGGCTTGTTCACCTGGCAGGGTTTCATAGGGTTTGTATTCCCGGGAAAGTTTTGGTCGTACCTTAGAGACGTAGCGCCGGACGGTTCTTGCGGAGCCTTTATATCCCATTTTTTTAATTTCTTCATAAATTGTTTCTGCAAACAGTTCAGGCCATTTTTCCAGTCGATTTGTGATATACTCTTTGTAAAGATCGATTTTGGAACTTCGCTGGTAGACCGGTGGTGCTTTCAAAGGCTCTTCAACATCCCAATATTTTGCTACGGTGCCACGGTCCAGGTTTAAAACGCTGTGCTGTGGCGGTCTTACTTAGGCCGGCTTTCCGACATTCTTGAATGTTCACGATTTTCCCACACTCCTGTCATTTTTGCTCGTTCCCTTCTTTAATGTTTTGGTTCCAATGAAAATGTTGTAGGGAACGAGCTTTTTTCCTTTTCTAAATGACCGGTTTTGCGGGTTTTTCGTGACCATTTATGTCGATTTTATCATGGCCATTAACAGATCGAGGCAAAGAACTTTATCGTAAGCGCGGCGAGACAATTGAGCGTGTTTTTGCCGATGCCAAAGAAAAACATGGGATGCGCTCTACACGCAGCTTCGAGGCTTGAGAAAAGTGCAGCACTATCTCACGCTTCTTTTTGCATGCATGAATCTGAAAAAGCTGGCCATGTGGAAGCGGAAACAACGGACATTACCGCCCACAACCTCCCCGCTGCAGGAGGTGCTCTCTAATATTTCAGCAATTTTATGTTTAAAAAGAATTTGGCCTTTAGGTTTTGCTTCCTAAAGGCCATTTTTGTCTACAGTCTGAGACAGGCCAAGGCCTGTCTTTTAGCCAATCCTTTGCAGATCGCTCTTCTCCTTCCGGATCCTACGACGCCGCTTTTCATAAGCAGGGTCTCCTTCTTTCCAGACGTCGGAAGTGCGTTTTTTTTCCAGTACGACAGTGCTTTCCACCAGAATGAATTCATTCCTGGCGGTACAGTAATACATCAGTTCTCCTAACTTGCAATTGCCACAGTGTAAACACTGTTCCATGGTGCTGAAAAATACCTCCGTTCCTCCTCTGGTTTAATCTCTAAATTCAAACTCCTGATCTTTAATTCGCACCACATCACCGGTCTTGGCACCAGCCTGACGCAAGGCATCATCCACACCCATGATCTCCAAGATCTTTTGAAAACGGCGGACCGCCTCCTCATTCTCCAGATCTGTCATGGCTAAATGTTTTTCAACCTCCCGTCCCTTCACAAAATAGATTCCATCTATTACTTCTATCCTGAAACGCTCTTCTTTCGGCACATAACGTGTCTTGCGTATAAAAGTATCGGTTTCCGGTTCCTGGGCAGGCAACTCCTCCAAGAAACGATTAACTCTTTCCAGCAAAGGGGCTATACCTTCTCCGGTAACGGCGGAAATGGGGAAGATCTCAAGGCTTTCCCCGATTTTTTGGCGAAAGCTTTCCAACCGTTCTCGGGAGACGGGAAGATCCATTTTATTCGCCGCAATAATTTGCGGCTTCTTCCCCAATTCCCGGCTGTACAGATTAAGCTCTCTATTAATGACCGCAAAAGCTTCAGCTGGATCTCTTTCCTCACTGCTCAGATCCACCAGATGAATTAGGATCTTGGTACGATCCAAATGTTTCAGAAAATCGTGTCCCAAACCTGCTCCCTGGTGCGCACCTTCAATCAATCCAGGAATATCTGCCACCACAAAGCTCTTTCCTTCTTCCAAACTGACCACACCCAAGTTAGGTGACAGAGTGGTAAAAGGATAGTCGGCAATTTTCGGCTTGGCGGCGGAAATCCGGGCAAGAAAGGTGGATTTTCCCGCATTAGGCAGTCCCAAAAGACCCACATCAGCGAGCAATTTCAATTCCAGTTGCAGCCATTTCTCCTCGCCGGGCTCTCCTTTTTCAGCCAGCCTGGGCACTTTGACCCGATTGCTCAGGAAACGGGCATTTCCCACGACCTCCCCTGCCTCCCCGGGCAATTATCTCCCTCTGTCCATGCCGAACCAGATCAGCCAGCAGCGCTCCCGTATCCGCATCTTTCACCAAGGTTCCTACCGGAACCCGGAGAACCAAATCCTCGCCGCTTCTGCCGTGCATTTTCTTCCCCCGTCCATGGTGACCCCCGGCCGGCCTTATAATGCCTTTTATACTTAAAATCAACCAGGGTGCGCAGCCCTTCATCGGCTAGCAGAATAACATCTCCACCCCGGCCACCATCACCCCCATCGGGACCGCCTTCAGGTACATATTTTTCCCGCCGGAAGGAAATTACTCCATTGCCCCCGTCTCCGGCTTTAACGTAGATTTTTGCATAATCATGAAACATATAATCACCTTAGCAATTTCAATTATAAATGCTGTTTTCCTGCTGTCAATCTTTTCCCGCTTTTTCCTTAGCTTCACCAAATCCCCGCTCCCTTAATCGGGTTACAGACTAACCCCCTCCCTTTGGAATGAGACAAAGAGACTGCCAGCCCTCGGTTCCGATTTCGTAGATGGGACCAGAATCGTAAGCGATAGTTTCAGCCTCTGCTTCCTGTCCCGGAAAATCCGTCTCAGCCAGACGGTACTCTACCAGATAAGATTTTTCATCCTCTCTGAAAAGAAGCACCAATTCTTTTCCTTCTTTTCCGGCAGCTGCCGCCCAGTTGTCGATAACGAGGAGTATCCTGTCTAACAGATACCTATCCGTAACAGAGCTTTCAGCCAAATTTGTGCGGTTAATAATTTTTAGATGAAGACCCTTTTCAAAGACTTCTAGCTGTTTACACATGAGAGACAGGACCAGCAATGGCTTTCGTAAACGCATCAGAGAACCTTTTTCCGTTATTTCCCTTAATCGTCTCTTGAAGATAATCCCGGGCTTTTTCCATCTTGTTCATTTGCAGGTAACCGGCAATTACCTGCAAATGATTCAGGATATCGTGTTTTTGCACCCTGATCAGTTCACATACTGCGGTGAGCAGGTCATCTTCTTTCACAAAAACCTCTCCTTCATTAAAGCATTGTCCTTAGTTTATTTCGCCCCCTGGTAAAAAGTACCTGCCTGTCCCGGCAATTGGGGCACAGTTTTTTGCAAACCGAAAAAAGACCAGGCGATAAAAGGGCAAAAAAAAGACCGCCTACTGGCGGCCTTTTCCACTAATAAGCGGCTTCGGCATAAACACTCACTCGCTTACGGTCCTTACCTATTCTTTCGTATTTAACAATACCATCGATTAATGCAAACAAGGTATGATCTCTGCCTAAACCTACGTTATCGCCGGGATGAATTCTCGTGCCCCTTTGCCGGACAAGAATATTCCCGGCAGCAACAAACTGCCCGTCATGCCTTTTCACACCAAGCCTTTTAGCCTCACTATCCCGGCCGTTCCGAGAACTACCGACACCTTTTTTATGAGCGAAAAGCTGTAAATCAATCACAAACATCCTGTCCACCTCCTTTTGTGGATCTCTAAATATTGACCGTACTTTGGCAGTAATGCTTCTATACCTAATTCCATAGTGCGGATGACCACTTGAGCTTTCTCTTCTTCGTCTCTGGACATTTGACCGGGCAGGATGCAGCTTAAAAAGCCTTCCCTGACCTTAACCCGGGGCTTGTTCGGCAAAAATTCTTTGAGACTGATGATAGCTGTTTGACTTAATACCGAAACCGCCGAACAAACAATGTCAGAACCATAAGGGGCGGCCCCTGCATGGCCGGCAAACTGAAAAGCCCGGTATTTACCATCTTCATCCACATAGATGCTTACGGTAATCATTTTCTACATTTGAATGCTTTCTACGACCACTTCAGTATAGGGTTGACGATGGCCCTGTTTCCGCCGGTAGTTCTTCTTCGGCTTGTATTTGAAGACGATAATCTTATCTCCCTTACCATGCTTCCTCACTTTCAGGACCACCTTGGCCCCTTCCAGCCAGGGACTACCGACTTTGACTCCCTCATCGCTGCTGACCAGCAACACCCGGTCAATTTCTACGGTTTCCCCTGGAGATGCCTCCAGTTTCTCAACCTTTAAAACTTGTCCCGGACTGACCCGGTATTGCTTGCCTCCTGTTTCCATAATTGCATACATAATAATTCCTCCTCGCAAAGACTCGCTGGTTTCAGGCAGGATCTCCCTTTTTTAGCCTAAACCAAGCGGTTTTCAACGACCCGGAGTTTAGAGTAACACAAGAGTTTTTAAATGTCAAGATGTTGAAAAACAGGGCGGCGTTTTTCAGGCAGATGAGGTCAGGAAAACAAAAGGACCAAAGAAGAGATAAGGCAGGATTTCACCTTAGAAAAAGGATCAGAAACAGCATTGAGATTGGTTGCCGGCAATATAAGGAAGGACTAAATCCCAAAAACATAAAATACCCGGCCACTCTCAGTTTTTCAAAAGCTCTTCATTCAGCACTTTGCCCCG
>JBMNIZ010000005.1:0-113257 GCA_050951405.1 Bacillota bacterium
AAGAAAGCCCGGAAAGATAAGCCTCAAATAGTTTCTCAATCTTAACTGCTTCCTCTTCATTAGCGACAGCCCTGCCGTTTTGAATGGAATATCCAAAAGGTATATGGGAGAGCGTAAAAAGTTTTGTGTAAATGGTAATACTATCCAATAAAAGGAGATGACCATTTATGCAAAACAAATCATTATTGGCAAAAGAATTAGCCAAAGGCTGCCGTAGTATGGATGACATCCATGAAAAGCTAAAAGACCTTTTTAAAGAGACCCTGCAGCAAATCTTTGAAGCAGAAATGGAGGAGCACCTTGGCTACGCAAAACATGATCCAGTCGGTAATAACAGCGGTAACAGCCGAAACGGTTACAGCAAGAAGACGGTAAAAACAAGGTTTGGACAAACTGAAATTGAAGTTCCCAGAGATCGTAACGGGGAATTTGAGCCTCAGATTGTCAAGAAATACGAGAACACATCTAACCAATTAGAAGACCAAATTATTGCTATGTATGCTAAAGGTTTGTCTACCAGGGATATAGAAAAACACATGCAGGATATCTATGGTATTGATGTATCCCCTACTATGGTCAGTAAGGTCACAGATAAAATACTGCCTATGATTGCTGAGTGGCAATCCCGGCCGCTGGACCGAATCTACCCAATAGTATTCCTTGATGCCATTCACTTTAAAGTGCGCCAGGACAGCCGTATTGTTAATAAGGCAGCCTACAGCGTTTTAGGTATCAACCTGGAAGGTCATAAAGAAATACTCGGTATTTGGGTAGGAGAACATGAAAGTGCAAAGTTTTGGCTCAATGTTTGCAATGAACTGAAAAATCGTGGTGTTGAGGATATCCTAATTGCTTGCAAAGATGGTTTAGCCGGCTTTTCTGAGGCAATTAACGCTGTTTTTCCTCAAACAGAGCTCCAATTATGCGTAATCCACCAGATCCGTAACTCATTAAAGTATGTACCTTACAAACACAAGAAGGAAATAATGGCGGATCTGAAAAAAGTTTATCAGGCTTTAACCTTGGAAGAAGCAGAGTTTGCCTTTGGGGAATTTAAAGAAAAATGGAGTAACAAATACCCAATTATAATTCGTTCCTGGGAGAATAATTGGTCAGAATTAACTACTTACTTCAAATATCCCCATGAAATACGAAAGATGATTTACACTACCAACATCATTGAAGGTTATCACCGACAATTAAGGAAAGTCACCAAAACCAAGACAGCTTATCCAAACGATGAAGCGTTAATTAAAATAGTCTATCTGGCTACCATGGATATTTATAAAAAATGGACCATGCCATTAAAAGATTGGGGGAGTTGTATCTCACAGTTTGCCATCTATTTCAGGGATCGAATAAAACCAGGGTTAATAATATAACTTTTGGGGCTTCGCCCCAGAGTTTATCGCTTTTTGTTCTCCCAAGGATATTTAAAGGATCGGTAAAGGGGCAGCAAAAAGCCACCCCTATCCTCAGGAGAACCCTAACAGGCGCTCGGGTTGCCCTCCGGCATTGCCCTATCCCCCTGATAGGTAAGAGCCATGAATATTATTCCCAATTTATGTTAAACTAATGCTAAGCCAGTAAACAAAGCTTTAAGGAACAAATCCATTTACACAAAATAATTTACACTTCCAGAAACTCGCTTCCGTTATCTACCGTAATGGTTTTGAACACTTCTGAAAAGCGTGCTCCGTACTCTCTTTCAAGCCTATCCAGCGTTTTCTTCACTGATTTCTGTGTCTTTTCCGGCATCTTTCGGATAATCTCTTTTCTAAACTTGCGTTCTGTTAGAACTAAGAGTGCGGCTTTGCCTTTCCCTTTGCCGCTTACAACACAATCCATCTCCCAATGGCCGGCTTCTTCACGAGTATTAGCTGCCGCAGGTCTTTCTTCAATGCTTCTACCTTTTAGATTGTTGTGGGCAACTCGTACCCTCTTATGGCGATTTTTTTTAGGTACTCGTTTTACTGGAAGGTTTTTATTTGTTATATTTGCAAATACTTCTTTGTCGATATAGTTATAGAGCGTTTTTGTGCATATACTAGTCTTAAATTTTAAGCCTTTTGCCCGGATTTCGCCAATGACTGCGTCAGGGGTATATCCCTCTTTGATAATCTTTTTTTCAATGTAATCGGCTAGTCCATGGTCATGACCGATCTTTAAGCATGCTCCCTTATTAGCAGCTCTCTCGCGGTATATTCGCTCTGCTGTATCTGCACAGTATCTATCAACATAAACCAGGTCGCTTCTCAGCATCCTGACAGTTCCACGGGCAATCTCACGTTCGATGGTTCGCTTATGCTTGCCTAACAGCTTTGCTATCTCGCTGGGTGACTTCTTCTCCTTTAGAAGAATTTCAATCTGATAGCGTTCTTTTACAGTGATGTGTTTAAAGCGGCGGGAAGTCGTGGTACAATTGAGTTGACTCATGTGCTTTGCCTCCTTTATGTTTTTAAGCTTAGTTACCTTAAACATATCAGAGGTTTAGCCTTGAGTCTCTATTTTTTATTAAATGCGGCAATTAATTTTACAACTTACCTCAAACCGCCAACTTTTATTTGCCGAACAGCATCAGTGAAAGGCGTGAAAGCGTCTTGCTTCTCAGGCGTTCAATCTGTCTTTCGCTGTAATTGAGCTCGCATTGAAGCCTTGCAGCCGCCCCGGAGCGTTGGTTTCCGGTCATGTAAAACTCACGCAGGATATGCTGTTCTTCATCGGTCAAGGCGCCTCACGCCGGTTCAAACCAGCCCATGTATTCTATCGCCTGGCGGTACCGTTCCTGAAGCACGTCCAGCTTGTCAAGAGACTCCGCCAGCGCTTCCTCGCCGCTTCGCGGGTTCCACGCCCTCGGAAGGCCGGTAAAAGCAGCAGATAATGTCCGGCAGACCGGCTGTGCCGTACATGCCGCCATGCTCCTTCCAGCAGAAGCATTCCGGCACAGACTTTAAATACCGCATGATTGCGTTTACTATATCTCTTTCCGCCATAACTCCGCTCCTTAGTTCCTGAACGGGTTTTGAACGGGAGCGAACGGGCCGCGAACCGGTTTTAGGTGCTGAAAATCCAGTATTTATGCCGGTTTGAACGGGTTGAACGGGTTTTCATCCATATTCTTTTATATATATTAATTTCTCTCTATATACCCCTTGCTGTTCTGGTTCCTATATAAGAAATATGAAAAAGTGGTTCACCCCGTTCAAAGCCCGATATTACAAGGCTTTGAAGCATTTTAAAGTGGTTTGCGGCCCGTTCGTTTTTGTCCCAGACCCGTTCGCTATGTTTGCGTGTAAAAGACATCCCCCGGAAAACCTCCGGAGGATGCCAGTAATATCAAACCAAATTCCAACGTATGCTGAACAATGAAAAATCCTTACACAGAATACGGGATACACCCTTTGTAGCGCGATTTTCCATCGTCTTCCATATACTTTTGCCGATTCCTGAATCACGGACTTTATTTCTTTTTTGAGATAAGCCCAATGTTAAACGTTGCCCTTTTGGATATATTCTTTAAGCTCCGCAATCTTGTCAATGTTTTCATAATCAACATCAAGGATAAGGGCTTCGTCATATAAAACTGTTCCATCATATTCGTCGTATGACGCTATTGATAATATATCGTATTTTTTACTATTCTCACGAAGGAAAAAGATATATGCATATCCCGGTCGAAGCGGCTTTTGCGTATACAATTCGATTTTTGTTTCCTCGATAGCTCCCTTGAGTTCACGCGTAACTGCAACATTAACAGCCTTTGTATTTTGATCGATATCTCTGCCGTCGATAATTTTCCCGGCGCAAATAACTGAGGACGCTTCAATAATTCCCGAAAGTGTCATATCGGACTCCGGCGATGTATCCGAAGCATTGTTTTCGGCATTATCTGCATTTCCCGAAGTAGATTCAACAACGCCTGATAATGTCGTTTCGGGCTCGGGGGACTCGTCGAAAGTATTGCTTTCCCCGTTGTTTGCCTTTTCCGCTTTCGAACAACCTGCCGCTGCGATAACAATGACGAGAATTAATAATAGCAGTTTTTTCACATTACAGCCTCCTTAAACTTCTCTATTGGAAAGCGCCTGGAATATCAAAGACGCCAGCAGCAGGATCGTTATGGCAGCTCCAGCCGCACTCATATATGCGGTTCCAAACATTAAAAATGGGACAACAGAACACATGAGCGCAATAACAGTGCAAATGAACGCTGCGTTTTGGAGCCGCGGAGTTCTCAATTTCCTAATAATCGCGGCAACCGACAGTGCAGCGACTAAAACCGTAAGAATAGCCGTTAAGAATGGGAAAAAATTCGCATATCCAAAAGGAATCAAACTAAAATAAGAAAAGGTTTCTTTTATCCGCTTATCGGGGCCGGAAGAAAAAATCAAAACCGCTCCATATGGCAGCGCCTCTAAAACGAGTGTTGCGGCTAATACGACAAGTGATGCTATTCCGGCTGAATGCTTTGATATCTTCATAGCCTTTCCCATATCCTTAAAAAATGGCTTTTTATAGCTTAGCATGACTATCGCAGTTATAGCAGCGGCTATCCCCAGGAGCGGCAATATTGAAAAACCGCTTTTTCCCGCAAAAAGAATGGGGCAAACGGTCAGGCCCAGTCCAAAGATCAACAGCAGGACGCCGATTGCTTTTCTGCTCATATTCTTTGAATAAGATAACGCTGCGATAACTGCGTTGTCCGATTTCTCCCCAATGTTTTCAGGCTTGGCTTTTTCGCCGTTCACAATTTCGGTTATGGACACTCCCAGCACCTCCGATAATTTTGTTAAGATGGACACATCCGGAAATCCTTTGCCCGTTTCCCATCTGGATACGGCCTTATCGGTTACAGATAGCCTTTCTGCCAGTTCCTTCTGCGTCATGGATTTCTCTTTGCGCATGTTTGATATGAATAAACCGGTTTTCTTTAAATCCATAACACCGCCTCCCAAAAAATCATAAACGCAGACGCGTAAAATGTCACCCTATGGTTCATAGAGTGCGAATATATTGCCGCTCAGCCCGCCCAGTCCCAGCTTGCAAAGAGCAGAAAGCTTTTTTGGCCGTCTGTATATGAGAGTTCTCCCAGCGTGGGGCCAGAAAACCGGCCGTAAAGCTCATCGGGCGGGGAAAAGCACGGGTCGATCGGCGCATATTCGCCATATGTATAGCTTCCGGTATGGGAGTCAATGGTATAGGCCATCTTTGGCTCTCCCTGCTCGGGGTAATAGAAAAGCTGCATGGCATTCCCGTCGGCGCTGACTCTTACGGCCGCGCCCTCGCTGCCCTGGATGATTGTTGTTCCGACGGCTTTTTGCAGGTCGGCGGCGAAGGTGATTTTTCCTGCTTTCAGGTCGTAGATAAACAGGCCGAAGTACCCGTGGAAAATCAGGAGTTCATCATCGGCATAATCCGGAATCACGCCGACGCCGACGCTCATATCCGGAGCAAGAAGCGGCGGCTCAAGGATCGCCCTCTGTTCTCCCGCCGAAAGGGAAAGGGTATACACGCCGTCCTCATTCCTCAGATACCGCTCCCCAAGGGATACGCTCACATATTCTCCCTGGGGGACGGTACCGCTGTCCCCGACAGGCGATAGAAAGCCTTCATACCGCACCTCGACGTCTCCGGCGACGACCCATGCGTCGTATACGCGGTCGGCGCTCACCGAGAGGTTTTTCCAGTCGGTAAGTACAAACGTGCGCCCGGCCTGCTCTGTTTTAAGATCGTTCAGCAGCTCGGTCACCAGAAGCTCCGCAACCTTTTGCACAGCGGTATGACCCAATTCCTCTTTTCGCGTATATACGGCGGGAACCTGGCCGATCGCGCGGATTTCAAGGTTTTTCTTATACAGCTCCATGGCCGCCGCGGTAAACTTGTTGCCGTACCGCTCAAGCATCTCGGGCGTACCGTAGTCCTGCGTGATCACGTCGGTATTCGTTACGCAGACGCGCTGCCATGTCCGTTCCGTCCCGGCATCGTCGCACGCCAGCACAAGATACGGCTGGCCCGCGCTGCCCCACTCGGTCAGCCAGCCGTCCTCCATTTTCATTCCACCCGCGAGAACCACCTTGCCGGCGTCGTCCGGCAGCAGGCGGTACTCAAGCCGCCACATCCCGACGGCCTTGGTAAGGCTCGCAGCGCCGGTGTTCACAACGGTCAGCGCCGTAATCTTCGCGTCGATAATATTAAAAGCAAGGCTGGCGTCGCTCATATTGAAGGCAAGGCTGTTGTAATACTCCACCTGCTCGCGCACATAGTCCACAGCGTAGTCCCTGACCGACTGGGGAACCTCGCCGGACGCCTCCCAGCGGATATCGACCGCGCCGCGCAGTTCCTCCATGTTCTCGCTGTAGCCGACCGCGCCAGTCCCCATCTCAGCAAAATGGTATTTCCCGTCGTCTTCCGCGCGCAGCATGATCTCGCGGTACATCTGCCCCCAGGTTTCGTCCCGGCCGGGGCTTTCGCCGGTGTTTCCGGCCATCCAGAACGAATTCCGCGCAATCGGGTATGTAGGCCTTACCGAAAAAGTTGCGGAGAACACAAAGGCTTCCGGACGCCCCGATTTGGGAACTCTGATTATGTCCAGCCTGTCTATTGCCCATTCCGCGATATGCGCCATATTGTCCCCGGGTAGCGCCTTATACATGCCGAGCCAGGCTTCCATCCAGGCCCGCGCGGTCTTTTCGCGGTCGCCCATGTCGTCAACCGCAATCTCCTTTGTCCTGTCGGATGCGTTTGCCTCCGCAAGCGCCTTCCAGTATTCATCCTGATCCTCATATTCCGGCTGAGGCCGCCACTCCGTCGTGTTCGCCTGCGGATTCGCCGTCAGCAATACGGCCCCGACAACCGTGGCAACCACCGCCGCGCATACTATCCAAAACGCCGGTTTTTTGTTGTTAAACACATTTTTAATCCTATTCTTCAATTTCGCACACCTCAAACTTCTAGCGGTTCAATTTTAACGGGCTTATGCCCGCGCTCATGCTCAACGCTCCGGCAATTGCCACAACCGGCAATCTGGGAACCGCAAAACTCCCTTTGGATACCGTCCTTGAACATTCCGTAGCATGCTAAATAAGAGGCTTAGTTGTATGCATTTTGAAGTTCAAAACGCCATATTTATATCCCTATACTTTTGATATCGATTTGCAGCCTAAATTTTATATTAAGGGCAATATTGCTTTATCCATTCTTGCGGGAAGTAGTCATGCCCCGATGATGAAATATAGCGATTACCTCCAACGCATACGCTGGATGGAGACAGTGTGATTCGCCGCATGGCAGATTCTTCTCTAAACCAGATGCGAATGGCATATGTCCAGCCGTCTCCCGCTGGTTCTAAACTATCAAATCTAAATGAATTAAGGTGTTCAATAATATCATTCAGTTCTGTTTTATTTGTATAAGATTTAAGTTCTCCTGTACTGCCATTTTGAAACTCGATTTTTTCAATATCAGATACGGAGTATGAAAACAATACGGTTATATTGTTCTTGCTTAAGAAATCTTTGGCATTATAAAACATTTGCGCCATCTCCGAAAAAAGTATCTGTTGATCCGGACGAAATGATGAATCCAGGTACCCGTGAATAATCCCATGTTCCTCTGCCCAGTAAACTGCACTTTTTGCTGTTTCTGATATGATCGCTTTATCTTTAAGGTGACTGCTACTATCTGTTATGCTATAATCTGTTTCATTTTCAGTTTTATAGGCGTATTCAAAAAGCAGGCGTGCTGCAGATTCGCGTGATATTTGTGATTCTGGAGATTCATTAACGTCAGACATACCCATTTCATTCATCCACTTTAACGCAGGAGCATACCAAGAATTATTTTGTCCATCCTCAGTGTTTATTTGGTTTTGGTAGTATTCCTCCCGATAATTCGCTGTCCTATTTGCTAAGACCTGTGCAATAATGGCCCATGTTATCCGAGTATCAGGAGTAATAAGTTCTTCTGGAATTCCATTAAACAATGACGCTTCCATACAATAGTTCATTGCTTCGTCGTACCAATGAGATGCAGTTGAGTTAACATCATTGCGCGCGTATACAGAAGAAATTAGGGATATACACAGCAAACCTATTAATATACTGGACATATGGATTTTAAACCGTTGTATTTTCACAATAATGCCTCCCTTTATCAAGAATAATTGCTACTAAATATAAGACGCATATATCGCAGCAAATGTTCCTGTCATCTAGACAGAAACCTTTGTGGCTTCTTTTCTTTCTTTAGCAATCAGATCCTAACTGATCCTAATTGCACGTAAGGTTGCGTCATCAGAGCTTTGGATTGATGAAATGTCTAAATAACGTCCCGAATGTGACCAACCATCAGCGATTTTTACAAAGCTTAAATAATAACCGGTTGTTTCGCTCTGAAGACGCGTATAAGCAAAACCTGCTACTCCGTGATCGCCATAATAAGAATGGTCATTCAACGTCAAATAAAACGGCCTTTGGTTTTCAAGTTCTGTCGAAATACGACTATAAGTTGCTGTATAGTTTGTAACAGTTACCGTAACGTCGAATAGATCAAATGCTCCTTCGATATAATCTGGCAGTGTTGATCGGGGTGAACCACCAGGATTATTATAATAATTGTTTTCAATTCCATAGTCGGCAACAGCCTCAAAAATGTCTTCATAATCTTCAGAAGTGATTGATGAATAATCATTGTATCCGCCAATCATTTCAAGAAGATTTGTTATAGCTGTAGGACCGCAATGATCTTCATAACCAGAGAAATCGCCTGTGGTTCTGTAATTGCAATAGGCTTCAAAATCATTTTGCCAATATTCAGTGGCCACAAATGGCCCCTCATAATATTCGTCTGCCCATTCAAACGGATCTGTTATGGGATACTGCTGTACCGAGATAGTCATACCGCTACGCAATTCAGATAATGGCGCGGTTATATCGTCTCGGTCTATTGTAGTATTATTCAGTGTAAGCAGCTGTGAGTCGCCATCATCTTCATAGTAGTTTAACAGCCCAGTATAAACAACCGAGTCTGTGCTACTAAGATCAAATTCAGAATATAACGGTTCTGCCGAATCCGAATATTCCAACACCTTGTTTACAACATCAGGATAGGCACATACAACTACATATCCTGTATCTTTTCCACCGGTTTCCAACTCAAAAGAGTATGCCGAAACAGCACCGTTTTCATCATACATGGTCACGGTATCCACAATAGCTGTATCAGAAGTCCATTGATTGTCCGCCATCCCTTGAGCATCACGCACAAAATATGTAGCTATAATCTCTGCAACTTCAACTGGTATGGTATACTGAACAGAAACATTCACAGCGGCTGCGCTCATATTTATTGGTACGACCAGAATTATCGCGGCTATAAAAATTGTCAAAAATCTGCGTTTCATTTTAGTACCCCCTAAATCTACAACGTAGTGTAAAGCAAATTACACTTTGTTTATATTGAAGCATGCTATTTTAAAGGGATTCAGAGTTATTTGTTATAAAAAAACAATGACCCCCTTTTTTCTGGTATAATTGAGTCTGCCACAACACCAAAAACCCAGAGAAAGGATGGTCATTGTTTTGAACTCAATTATATCAGTTTTAGTAGCATACAATCAATTTCTAATTGCTCAAATCCATCAATTACTTTTGTTTATAGTGAAAAATATACCTCTTAAGTCTTCTAAGCGCAGTATTACAAGCCCTAAATATAATAAACTAACTGTTGATAAACTCCCTATTATTAAGAAGACGAAGCAGTTGAACTACTTCTTGCTGCTTGAGGAATATAGGGTAAAGCATGGTAAGAATCTCAAGCCAGTCAAGTCTCGTGGCGGAAAGCCTGTATCCTCTGATACTGTGTGCCCTTGCTGCGGTGCACCACATACATACATCTACGACAATACCGGAGGCCGTGGCCAGCTTCTGTGCAAAATCTGTAATCACAGATTTACCAAAGGTAAAACAGATTTTAAACCTATTACTTTGCTATGCCCTTATTGTGGTCATACCCTTGTCAAAAAGAAGGATCGTAAACATTTCAACATCCACAAGTGTGTAAACAAGAACTGTTCCTTCTACCTGGATGCCCTTAGGAGACTGTCGCCGGAAGATCTTGCAGAATACCAGCAAGATAAACATAAATTCAAACTCCACTACATTTACCGGGAATTCACCATCGACTACTTTAAGATGGATTTGTCTTCCCTGCCTAAAGGCGCTACCAATCTTTCTTTCAGGAATTTCTCCTCGCACATAATGGGGCTTTGTCTTACATGCAATGTCAACCTGGGACTTTCTACCCGAGTCACTGCCAGAGCTCTCCAGGAAGTACATGGTGTCAAAATTTCTCATGTTACTGTAGCAAATTACGCCAAGACTGCTGCTGCCCTGGTAAAGCCTTTTGTTGATAATTACGATTACAAACCCACCAACTACCTGGCTGCCGATGAAACCTACACAAAAGTCAAAGGTGTTCGTCATTATGTCTGGTTTGTCATGGATGCCCTTAAGAAATCTATCCTTGGTTATCAGATATCAAACACTCGTGATGTGGGACCTTGTATCCTTGCTATGCGTATGGCATTTTCAAAGTTCAAAGAGTTTCCTGGTAAAGCACTTAAGTTTGCTGCTGACGGTTATACAGCTTACAAGCTTGCGCAGCAGCAATTCATGTTACAGGGTATGGACTTTAACCTTATCCAGGTAATTGGCCTTACCAATGATGATCCTGTCTCTGAGGAATACCGCTGGCTGAAGCAGATCATTGAGCGTCTTAACAGAACGTTTAATTTCTCCTATCAGGTCACCAACGGTTACGGTAGCGGTGAAGGCTCAAATACTCATGTCGCACTCTTTGTCGCTTACTACAATTTCCTTCGTCCCCATCCCTACACTTACTGGCAGCCTCTGAACTCCATCCCTGAGCTTGAGTCCATACCCAATATGCCGGCTAAGTGGCAGCAGTTAATTAAAATGTCTCAGGAATTCATTTTATCGAAACAGGTTTCTTAGTAGCGTTTATGCCGGTAAATTGTAAAATTAATTGCCGCATTTAATAAAAAATAGAGACTCAAGGCTAAACCTCTGATATGTTTAAGGTAACTACGCTTAAAAACATAAAGGAGGCAAAGCACATGAGTCAACTCAATTGTACCACGACTTCCCGCCGCTTTAAACACATCACTGTAAAAGAACGCTATCAGATTGAAATTCTTCTAAAGGAGAAGAAGTCACCCAGCGAGATAGCAAAGCTGTTAGGCAAGCATAAGCGAACCATCGAACGTGAGATTGCCCGTGGAACTGTCAGGATGCTGAGAAGCGACCTGGTTTATGTTGATAGATACTGTGCAGATACAGCAGAGCGAATATACCGCGAGAGAGCTGCTAATAAGGGAGCATGCTTAAAGATCGGTCATGACCATGGACTAGCCGATTACATTGAAAAAAAGATTATCAAAGAGGGATATACCCCTGACGCAGTCATTGGCGAAATCCGGGCAAAAGGCTTAAAATTTAAGACTAGTATATGCACAAAAACGCTCTATAACTATATCGACAAAGAAGTATTTGCAAATATAACAAATAAAAACCTTCCAGTAAAACGAGTACCTAAAAAAAATCGCCATAAGAGGGTACGAGTTGCCCACAACAATCTAAAAGGTAGAAACATTGAAGAAAGACCTGCGGCAGCTAATACTCGTGAAGAAGCCGGCCATTGGGAGATGGATTGTGTTGTAAGCGGCAAAGGGAAAGGCAAAGCCGCACTCTTAGTTCTAACAGAACGCAAGTTTAGAAAAGAGATTATCCGAAAGATGCCGGAAAAGACACAGAAATCAGTGAAGAAAACGCTGGATAGGCTTGAAAGAGAGTACGGAGCACGCTTTTCAGAAGTGTTCAAAACCATTACGGTAGATAACGGAAGCGAGTTTCTGGAAGTGTAAATTATTTTGTGTAAATGGATTTGTTCCTTAAAGCTTTGTTTACTGGCTTAGCATTAGTTTAACATAAATTGGGAATAATATTCATGGCTCTTACCTATCAGGGGGATAGGGCAATGCCGGAGGGCAACCCGAGCGCCTGTTAGGGTTCTCCTGAGGATAGGGGTGGCTTTTTGCTGCCCCTTTACCGATCCTTTAAATATCCTTGGGAGAACAAAAGCGATAAACTCTGGGGCGAAGCCCCAAAAGTTATATTATTAACCCTGGTTTTATTCGATCCCTGAAATAGATGGCAAACTGTGAGATACAACTCCCCCAATCTTTTAATGGCATGGTCCATTTTTTATAAATATCCATGGTAGCCAGATAGACTATTTTAATTAACGCTTCATCGTTTGGATAAGCTGTCTTGGTTTTGGTGACTTTCCTTAATTGTCGGTGATAACCTTCAATGATGTTGGTAGTGTAAATCATCTTTCGTATTTCATGGGGATATTTGAAGTAAGTAGTTAATTCTGACCAATTATTCTCCCAGGAACGAATTATAATTGGGTATTTGTTACTCCATTTTTCTTTAAATTCCCCAAAGGCAAACTCTGCTTCTTCCAAGGTTAAAGCCTGATAAACTTTTTTCAGATCCGCCATTATTTCCTTCTTGTGTTTGTAAGGTACATACTTTAATGAGTTACGGATCTGGTGGATTACGCATAATTGGAGCTCTGTTTGAGGAAAAACAGCGTTAATTGCCTCAGAAAAGCCGGCTAAACCATCTTTGCAAGCAATTAGGATATCCTCAACACCACGATTTTTCAGTTCATTGCAAACATTGAGCCAAAACTTTGCACTTTTATGTTCTCCTACCCAAATACCGAGTATTTCTTTATGACCTTCCAGGTTGATACCTAAAACGCTGTAGGCTGCCTTATTAACAATACGGCTGTCCTGGCGCACTTTAAAGTGAATGGCATCAAGGAATACTATTGGGTAGATTCGGTCCAGCGGCCGGGATTGCCACTCAGCAATCATAGGCAGTATTTTATCTGTGACCTTACTGACCATAGTAGGGGATACATCAATACCATAGATATCCTGCATGTGTTTTTCTATATCCCTGGTAGACAAACCTTTAGCATACATAGCAATAATTTGGTCTTCTAATTGGTTAGATGTGTTCTCGTATTTCTTGACAATCTGAGGCTCAAATTCCCCGTTACGATCTCTGGGAACTTCAATTTCAGTTTGTCCAAACCTTGTTTTTACCGTCTTCTTGCTGTAACCGTTTCGGCTGTTACCGCTGTTATTACCGACTGGATCATGTTTTGCGTAGCCAAGGTGCTCCTCCATTTCTGCTTCAAAGATTTGCTGCAGGGTCTCTTTAAAAAGGTCTTTTAGCTTTTCATGGATGTCATCCATACTACGGCAGCCTTTGGCTAATTCTTTTGCCAATAATGATTTGTTTTGCATAAATGGTCATCTCCTTTTATTGGATAGTATTACCATTTACACAAAACTTTTTACGCTCTCTTAGAGAGTTCAATCAGAAAGCCGGGCACTCATCGGACTAAAATCTATTATGCTCACCCATTCAGCGCATGGGAACGTGGGTCCAATGAAAATGCTAATAAGCTAATACGTCGGTTTATTCCAAAGGGCACAGATATCAGCAAGCTTAAACAGAAAGATATTAGGCGAATTGAGAACTGGATGAATAATTACCCAAGAAAAATTCATGGATATAAATCTGCCAATGAGATGGCAAAGATGGCAGTATAATCAATCAGAGGATGCCAAAATATGGGTGGCAATTAAACTTGCAATTCCCGAAGTTGGCGGTTTGATGGCGGTTTGTTTGCTTTCATCTGTGCTATACTGGTAGCATGAAATGATATGTAAAAGCCGAAAAAGCCTTTGGGGCATATGCCCTGAGGGCTTTTTTCATGCATGGGAGATGGAGATATGCCAAGAAAACCCAAGCGCCCGTGCAGCTATCCCGGCTGTGCGGAGCTGACGGACGTAAGATTCTGCGAGAAACACCAAAAGGAAATGGACGCAAGATACAACAAATATGAGCGCGACCCGAGGGTACGAAAACGCTACGGCAGGAGTTGGAAGCGCATCCGGGACAGGTACATAGCGGAGCATCCGCTTTGCGAGGAATGCAAAAAGGCCGGAAGGCTCACTCCGGCCGAAGAGGTGCATCATATCATCCCTTTGTCCAGAGGCTGAACCAATGAGGACAGAAACCTTATGAGCCTGTGCACAAGGTGCCACTCGTCGATAACGGCGAAAGAAGGCGGGCGCTGGGGATAAAGAAAAGCCGCCTTGCGGCGGCGCTTTCAATCAAACTGCCTGAGAAAAGCGGCGGGCTCTTTTGCGGGAACCGGCGAGGCCACAAAATCGGCGGTGTTGCGCGTGACGATGCAGTCCGCTTTGATGCGCTTAGCGCACTGCGCGGCGAGCGCATCCTCGTAGTCCGTCATGTCAAGCTCCATGGCGCCGAGTACATCCGCCTTCCCGACGTCGGCGGTATCCAGAACGGAGCACAGCGTCCTGATGGCTTCTATCGTTTTCTCCCTCCCGGCCGCTTTCCTCACCACATAGTAGATGTCGGTGACGGCGCTGGCAGTCAGAAAGCCCTCGACCTCGCCGCTTCTGCAGAGCTCCAGCACCCGTTCGGCGTGATCCGCAAAAGGCGTCCGGTCGACAAGGTAGTCGATGATGACGTTGGTGTCAATTAGGATCTTCATTGTACCTTGCCAGCCTTTCCTCGCGTATCTCCTCCCGGGTAATATCGACTCCCTTTAAAATGCCACGCAGGGATTTAATTGCGTCTTTCTTCATGCTTTCGACGTTTGTAAGGAGCGCGACGTCCTTGCCGTTGCGGGTGATGATGATGTCCTCGAACGCGGCGCGCTCGATATACTTGCCCATGTTCATCTTAAGTTCGGTAGCTGAAACGCGCATGTTGTTCACTCCTTTCGCTTGTACTGTGTTCTATTATATTATATGCATATTGTTCGATTTAGTCAATAATATTCTGTTCGATTTTTGTTGTTATCTTATGATAATGTCATCTTGTTAATTATCTTGATAAAATGTCACTATGGATAACGAGGTGTATTATCTTATGTCCCAAAAACAACTTAATAGGTTTTTAGTAATTACCAAACTCATCGAAGGGCATATCACAGTCAAAGAAGCATCTGAGAGCCTTGGACTTTGCGAAAGACAAATACTCCGCCTCAAGAAAGGAGTGCAAGAACAGGGGGCGTCTTTCCTAGTCCATAAAAACAAAGGCAAAAAACCTTATCATGCCATCCCGGATCAAACTGCCCAGACAATTATTAACCTTAAAAAGTCAGATACCTACAGAAACGCTAATTTCTTGCACTTTCAGGAAATGCTGGCAGAGCATGAACAAATTAATATCAGCTATTCAGCGCTTTACAAGCTGCTAAAGAAGTCGGGCTTTGAAAGCCCGAAAAAACGTAGGAGGTTTAAGCCCCATCGCACTAGAAAGCGTAAACCCCAGGAAGGGCTTTTAATCCAGATGGATGCTACGCCCTATGAATGGTTTGGTACCAGCGAAAATTTTAGCCTGCATGGTGGTATTGATGATGCTACAGGCAAAGTGGTAGCCTTATACCTGGCTAAGAATGAATGCCTCCAGGGGTACTTTGAAGTTATGCGCTTTATGTTTGAAAATTTCGGCATCCCGGTTAGTATCTATTCCGACAGCCATACCATTTTCAAATCACCTTTAAAGGATAAACTGTCTATTGAAGAACAGTTGGCAGGTAAAAGAACAAAACCAACCCAGTTTGGCCGTGCTATGGAAGAGATGGGTGTAACCATTATTACCGCACGTTCACCTCAAGCAAAGGGCCGTGTGGAACGTCTGTGGGAAACGCTGCAAAGTAGACTGCCGGTCGAGTTTAAGCGTAACAACATCAACACTTTGGATGAGGCTAATGCCTTTTTAGCAAAGTACATATACAAGTTTAATAAGCGGTTTGCGGTAGAGCCTGAAAATACCGAATGTGCTTTCAGACCCGTACCTTCAAACCTGTGCATAGACCACATCCTTTGCATCGTTAAGCAGCGTACATTTGACAATGGTGGAGTATTTTCCTTTTACAGTAAACATTTTAAGATTATTCAGTCCAAGGAACTTCCTCCACTACCCAAAAGTGCCCGCATAGATGTACTTACTAGCCCTCATTTCGGTATTAAAGTGGCCTATAAGGGTGCTATATACGATACAATGCCGTTCGTTAAGTCAAAGAAGATACAGGACAAGGCTCCTGCAAAAGAGAGAAAGAAATGGTCACCACCGGACAGCCATTACTACAAGTACGGTCATAGACTTGTGAAAAAACTGGCCTTTACCGAAAGTGATCAAGAAATACTCGCGATGCTCGAAGAAATATTTCTCTCAAAAATGGCTTAAAACACGTTGTTTTAACCTGGCTAACTATTACTCTGCTGGCTGCCTGGCAACGTCAAGGGCGAGCTTTAGCGAGTTCATCTTGACCCTTGACGTTGCCAGGCAGCCAGCTATCATCCCAATAGCCAGGTTAAAGATGACATTTTCTAACGATAATTAACTATCTTTTGGGGTGACATTTTCATAAGTTATTGACATTCATCCACAAAAATTATCTCTATCTCGGGTTTTTCCCGATAACCGTAATCACCAACCTGCCCGTAGTGATATCTTTAGCCACAATGTCGAACATCCGGCCGCTTTGGGAAAAAAAGCCCCGAAAACGCGTAGCAGTGGGAATATGCCCCGGAATCTTTCCCGCCGCTTGCACAATATCCTGCAAGCAGATGTTCTCCTGCCGCAGGCCCCGCAACCTTCTTTTGGCGTGTTCCGTGATCACTATCCGCATCGTGCTTTACCTATCCTGATCGGCTTGAAGGCGAAACAACTCCTGTTCCTCTTCTGCCATGATGGCATAAAGGGCATCCTGGAAAGCCAGCAAAAACCGATCTTCAGCCTGGGAACCTAGATAACAAGCTTCCAGCTCTTTTTTTAAGGCGAGAAATTTCTCACTGAAACAAATAGCAGCGACAAATTGGGCATAATGAGAGATCTTTTGGTGCTGGTCATCCCTCACCGGCAGCATGATACCCTCTCCCCTTCCCTTCACTTGGGTTAGCCAGGTATCAAATAATATTTCTTCTGCCGGAAATCATGCCTGGTAAAATTGTCTAGAATCCCCTAAAACACGGCGGGCTCTCTGCACATCATCCTTGATCTGGGCAATCAAATCCCCGGGCGTTTCAAATTTTCTTTCGCATCGCAGGAATTGGCATAATTCCACTTCCAGCAGCTTTCCATAGAGGTCACCTTGGAAATCCAACAGGTGCAGCTCCACTACGGTCTCTTCCTGCGGTCCGAAGGTGGGTCTTTTTCCGATATTGATCACACCCTGACCGCTATCATCGCCCCAGCGAACCCGGCAAGCATAGACTCCTGCTTTCGGGATCAGGATGCCGGCTGGAATTTCCAAATTGGCCGTGGGAAAACCCAGTTTTCTCCCTCGGCCGTCTCCAGAAATCACCTTTCCTTCCAGCAAGGGCCGGTATCCTAATAGATGATAAGCACGACTGATGTCACCTTCTCCGAGAGCTTTTCGCACATTGCTGCTGGAGATCAACTCCTGCTTGTAGTTCTGGGGTGGAATGACTTCCACTTCAAATCCCCATCTTTTCCCCAAAAAGCGCAATAGTTCCGGCTTACCCCGGCCTCCCTGTCCAAAGGAATTATTAAAACCCACCACGATGCAGAGGGGACGAAGCTTTTGACACAACAAGGCAATAAAATCCTCGGGAGACAAGGAAGCCAATTCCCTGGTAAAAGGCAGAAAGACCAGATGATCCACCCCTAGTTTACGGATCATTTCCGCTTTCTTGGCATTAGTCAAGAGCAGATCCGGAGCTCGGTCTGGTTGCAGCACTTTGAGGGGATGGGGTTCAAAAGTGACCACCACACTTTGACAAACCATCTCTTTGGCAATCTGCACCGATCTCCTAATTAATTGACGATGTCCTCGATGCACACCATCAAAATTTCCTAAAGCCACAACGGTCTGACCGTCTTTGGCTATGGGGTCGGGTAAATAATCGTAAATTTTCATCGTTTTCCTCATCCCAGTACTTTTTTCGGCTGTATCAATTGGATCCGACCTTTTCTCACCGGTTTTCCCACGGCTACCAGCCGATTATCATATTTGATTTGCAGCCAGGATGCCTGCTGCCAGCCAGGAGAAAATTTGCACAATTGGGAAGCTGGAATAGGATTGCCATTTAGAACTAGGGAAAGATCCGCCTCTCCTATTGCTACCTCGGGAAAATCCAGGATCTTTTCCAGGGGCTGAAGAAAATTTTGTTCTCCTCGATTCCAACTGGCGGAAATTTCCTCCAAGGTATAAGCATTCTCTAACCGAAAACCAGCTGCTTCGGTCCTGAGAAGAAAAGACATGGCTGCACCGCAGCCTATTTTCTGCCCCAGATCGTGGCATAAGGTCCTAATATAGGTGCCCTTTGAACAAACCACGTCTAAATAGAAGCGAGGAGGATCCTGCTCCAAAAAGGTCTCGATTATTTCCAGTTTAAATATCCTGATGGAACGTGGTGAACGCTCCACTGTTTTCCCTTGCCTGGCCAGTTCATAAAGACGTTTTCCCCGATAACGAACAGCGGAAACCATGGGAGGTATCTGAAGGATCTCCCCGGTAAAAGTTTTCAGTACCGCCGGCAAACGCTCTTTTTGGGCAGAAGAAATGGCTTCCCGGCGCAAAAACTGCCCATAGACATCATAGGTATCAGTGGTAATACCTAAGATAACTTCACAACGATAGGACTTGGGCCCGTCTAAAAAAAATTCCAGAAGCCGGGTTCCTTTGCCAACTGCCACCGGAAGAACCCCCGCTGCATCAGGATCAAGAGTACCGGCATGCCCAATTTTCCGCATCTTCAATAAGCTCCGGAGCCAGGCTACCACATCATGGGAGGTCATTCCCGGCGGTTTTAAGACATTGATCAGTCCATCCATGAGGACGTCTCACCTGCCTTTTCTCTGGCCATCTGCACCACACGGGTCACCACTTCCTGCCATTCTCCTTCGATGATGCAGCCGGCAGCCCTTTTATGTCCTCCTCCCTGAAAATGTTCAGCGATTTCATTAACATCTACGTAGTTTTTTGACCTGAAACCAACCCTGACCTGCCCGGAATTAATCTGGTGAAAAAAAAGGCCGACCTCCACTCCGGCCACGGATTTGGGATAGTTTACCAAACCATCCAGATGCTCTTCTTTTATATCCAGATCAGCGGTAACGGACAAGGGAAGCTCTACCCAGGCCACCTTTCCTCCCGGTGAAACTTGAAGGGAGTTTAGACACAATCCAAGTATCTTCAAGCTTTCCAGAGATCTGTTTTCATGTATTTGCTGGCTTATGTAATTCGGCTTGGCCCCCTTGGCCACCAGCTGGGCGGCACAAAAAAAAGCTTCCTGACAAGTATTGGCATGCTGAAAAAAACCAGTATCGGTAGCCAAAGCGGTATAAAGGGCCGAAGCAATATCCTCGGTAATATCCACACCCAAAGCACAGAGAATCTTGTAGACCATCGCCCCGGTAGCGGGAGCATTACTGTCCACCCAATTATAGGTGGCAAATAATTTGTTGCTAACATGATGGTCAATATTAATGATTAAGGGAGGATTGAATCTTTTACTCAAAGAACCGGTTCTCTCCCATTCAGTGCAATCCAGAACAATAATGGATTCTGGCGTTTTGGTCAAGGAAGAAGGCAATAGGATGGATTCAATGCCCTTCAAAAAACTATAAACCAGGGGTACCGGATCCTCCATGACAATGGAAACTTCAATTCCCAAAGATGCCAGTCCCTTTCCCAAAGCAATGGCAGACCCAATGGCATCCCCGTCGGGGCGCTCGTGGGAAGTGATGATCGTCTTTTCAAGGTTTTCCAATACGTCCACAATTTCAGCCAGCACTAGTTTTCCTTCCTCTCCTGCCCCTGAATCCTTCCCAGCAATTCGGTAATTTTGGCCCCATGCCTAATGGATTCATCAAAACGAAAGCTGATCTCGGGGACAAAACGAAGCTTAATTCTCTCCCCTATTTCTTTACGTATGAAACCTTTGGCTTTTTCCAAGCCCTCCAGAGCCAACTTGGTTTTTTCGTCATCACCGTAAACGCTGACGAATACCTTAGCATGTCTTAAATCCCCGCTTACTTCCACCCCGGTGACGGTAACAAAACCCACCCGGGGATCTTTCACTTCATCCCTGATAATGCTGGCGATCTCTCTTTTCATCTCCTCGGCAATTTTCAAGGAACGGACACCCATAGCGAATTCCTCCTTGAAACTAAAGTTCTCTCTTCACCTCTTCGAAATCATAGGCTTCGATAATATCGCCTTCTTTCAGGTCATTAAAATTTTCGATACCGATGCCGCATTCATATCCCTGCACTACTTCCCTGACATCGTCTTTAAATCTTTTTAAAGATTCTAATCGGCCTTCATGGATAACCATTCCGTCTCTGACCACCCTTACTTTAGCCTTGTTGGTTATCTTCCCTTCCATCACATAGCTGCCGGCAATAATTCCCGCTTTCGGAACCTTAAACAAAACTCTGACCTCAGCTCGTCCCAATTCATACTCCCGATAGTCCGGTTCCAACAAGCCGGACATGGCAGCCTTGATATCATCGATAGCCTCATAAATTACCCGATATAAACGCATCTCCACTTTCTCGTCTTCCGCAACTCTGCGGGCATTGGGATCAGGCCGAACATTAAAACCGATAATAATGGCATTGGAAGCAGCGGCCAGCATCACATCGGTTTCTGAAATAGCGCCCACTCCATCATGGATAACATTTACCTTCACTTCTTGGGTGTTTAATCCCACCAGAGCCTGGCGCAGGGCTTCCACTGATCCGTGCACGTCAGCCTTGATCACTAAATTCAATTCCTTTAGTCCCTCGTCACTCATCTGCTTGAACAAATCATCCAGGCTAACCTTGCCTGCTTGCTGAAACTCTTTTTCCTTTTTCTTAATCTGGCGTTGGTTGGCAATTTCCCTGGCCAGACGTTCGTCTTCCACCGTGTCAAAAATATCGCCGGGCTCGGGCACTGTCGCCAAACCCAGAATCTCCACAGGCATAGATGGTCCTGCTTCTTTTACCCTTTTCCCTTTATCATCAAACATGGCTCTCACTTTTCCATAAACACAACCGGCAACCAGGTTCTGACCGACTTTCAAGGTGCCTTTTTGGACCAAGACTGTTGCCACTGTTCCTCTTCCTTTATCGAGCTTGGCTTCAATCACTACTCCCCGTGCCGGGCGATTGGGATTGGCCTTAAGTTCACTTACTTCGGCTACCAGCAAAATCATTTCTAAAAGCTGGTCAATCCCCTGCTTTTTCAAAGCGGAAACCGGCACAAAGATGGTATCCCCACCCCATTCCTCGGGAACGAGGCCGTGCTCTGTCAGCTGCTGCTTAATTCTTTCCACATTGGCTGTCGGTTTATCTATTTTATTGACGGCTACGATAATCGGAACTTGAGCTGCTTTCGCATGGTTGATAGCCTCCACCGTTTGGGGCATCACACCATCATCAGCCGCTACAACTAATACTGCGATATCGGTAACCTTAGCACCTCTGGCCCTCATGGCAGTAAAAGCTTCGTGACCGGGAGTATCCAAAAAGGTGATTTTTCGGTCTCCAACTCTAACCTGGTAAGCACCGATATGCTGGGTAATACCTCCTGCTTCCTGGGCGGTAACTTTGGTTTGACGTATAGCATCCAACAATGAGGTTTTTCCGTGATCCACATGTCCCATTACAGTTACCACCGGAGGCCTGGCCACAAGCGAATCCTCCGGGTCGGCAATATCTTCAATTTCCGTTATGGGCTTTTCAATCTTTATTTCTGCTTCAATGCCGAATTCGCTGGCCACAATGCTGGCCGTTTCGGCATCAATTTCCTGGTTTAAGTTGGCGGCTATGCCTAATTCCATCAGCTTTTTGATCACACTGGCTGCGGTCTTGCCCATGCGTTTGGCCAATTCTTGAACGACTATAGTATTACCAACAGTGATTTTCTTTATATGAACTACGGGAGGGGCCGGCTGATCCTGTTTGCGGGATTTCTTTTGCGGTCGCTCCTTTTTCGTCCGCAGATCCGGCTCCTTGCTGCCAGACCCGCTTTTCTTTTTAATGGGCTGTTTTCTGGGTGCCTCCAGATCTTCTCTCATTCTTGTTTCTTCCAGTCTGGCACCCTTAGCAGGCCTTTTTCCTTTTTTACCCGCTGTCCCTTTGGCAGCAGTGACAGGTTTTTCCGGCTTAGCATCCTTCTTGGGCTGCTTTTTCTTAATAGGGGTTTTCTTATCCGTTGCCTCGTCCCTTGTTTTCTTCGAGGCCTCCTCGTCCTGAGTCGAAACTCTGGGAGCAAAAAACTCATCTACTTTTTTAATCTGGTCCTCCGTCAAAACACTCATATGGGATTTAACTTCTATCCCCAGCCTGCCAAGAATATGGATCATATCCTTGCTGTTCATCTTTTTTTCTCGTGCTACTTCATAAACCCTTAATTTCGCCATTCATCTCACCCCCATGATCTTGGTCCTGATGGTCCATCTCCCGGAGCCTTTCCCAAATTGCCTGGGCAAATCGCCGGTCCAGTATGCCAATGACCGCTCGCTCAGACTTCCCCACTGCTAAACCCAGCTCTAATTTACTTTGAACAAAGAACAATGGAACTCCCATTTCCCGGCTTTTGTATCGGAAATAGTCCTTAATTTCCTGAGAAGCATCTTCCGCCACGATAATCAGGAAAGCAAGGCCCTTTTCCAGCTTTATTCTGGTGGCCGTTGTACCGGAAACAAGCTTTCCAGCCCGGTGGGCCAAGCCCAACAAGCCTTTAACTTTTTTGAAGGTCGACTCCGGCCAACTGCTCTCGCAGTTCCTCGATGATCTGCCGGTCAATTTTGATCTCCAAGGCTTTTTCCAGTCCATTATTTTTCACGACCTTTTCCAAACATGCCTGTTCCGGGCAGAGGTAAGCCCCTCTTCCCGACTTCTTACCGGTAGGGTCCACCAGAACTTTCCCCTCTGGCGTCCGTACGATCCTGATCATTTCCCTCTTGTTTTTTCTTTCCCGGCAGCCCAAACACATCCTGAGAGGAATTTTTCGCATCCTGGCCATGCTCTACTCCTCCTTTGTTTCACCATCTTCTTCCTGCCATTCATCCAATTCCTTGGCCTGACTCTCGCTTTTAATATCGATCTTCCAGCCGGTCAATTTGGCCGCCAGTCGAGCATTCTGCCCTTCCTTGCCAATAGCCAGGGACAACTGATAATCCGGCACAATCACTCTCGCAGTTTTGGTATTCTCGTCCACGGAAACGGAAAGCACCTTTGCCGGGCTCAATGCATTGGCCACATATACTTCTGGGTCCGCATCCCACCTAACAATATCAATCTTCTCCCCTTTAAGCTCATTGACAATGGTCTGGATCCGCATCCCTTTCGGCCCCACACAGGCACCTACGGGATCCACATTTTCATTTTTTGTGGCCACGGCAATTTTTGAACGGCTGCTTGCTTCCCGAGCCACAGCTTTGATTTCCACCACACCCTCAAATATTTCCGGCACTTCCAGCTCAAAAAGCCTTTTCAATAAACCAGGATGAGTCCTGGAAACAAAAATTTGCGGTCCTTTGGTTGTTTTTTTCACTTCCACAATATAAGCCTTGATCCGGTCATGAGGACGGTGCTCTTCACCCGGCATCTGCTCCGTCGGAGCCAGAATCGCCTCCGTTTTGCCCAGATCAATGAACACATTGCCTGCTTCCTGCCTCTGAACGACTCCGGTAATGATGTCCTGCTCCCTGTTCACATATTCATCATAAATAATATTTCTTTCTGCTTCCCGGATGCGTTGGACCACCACCTGTTTGGCTGTCTGGGCGGCTATCCGGCCAAATTCCTTGGGGGTAACTTCTAGATCAACCACATCGCCCACTTCGTAATTAGGGCTTATCTTTCTGGCCTCAGTTAAAGAAATCTCCATTCTATCGTCTTTCACTTCTTCCACTACTTCCTTGCGCGCAAAAACCTTGATCTCACCTGTAAGGCGATTGATTTCCACCCTGGCATTTTGGAGAGAACCAAAATTCTTTTTGTACGCGGAAATTAAGGCGGCTTCAATGGCCTCCAACAAGACCTCCATATCTATGCCCTTGCTTCTGGCAATATCATCCAGTGCCTCCACAAATTCCATATTCATCTCGACTTCCTCCTTTGGTTCCCCCGGTCTTCCCTTAAAATTCAATGGCCCGGTGGACCAAGCTCACATTTATTCTGGGAATAACAACTTTCCCTTTGTCTTCTTGCAACACAAGGTTATCCTGATCAAAATACTCGAGTACCCCTTCTACGGTTTTCCGCCCGTCCAAAGGAGCATAGGTTTTGACTACAACTTTTTGCCCTAAGCAGCGCTGAAAATCTATATCCCTTTTTAATGGCCTGGTCAGTCCCGGAGAAGACACTTCTAAAATATAACTTTCTCGAATAAGATCCTTTTCATCCAGCAGGGGCTCCACCGCCCGGCTCACTGTTTCACAGTCCTGCAAATCCACTCCTTCTGGATGATCAATAAAAAGTCGTAAATAACGATTGGCACCTTCTTTGACAAACTCCACATCCACCAGTTCGAAACCCAATTCTTCAATCACCGGTAATAACAGAGAAGATACCTTCTCTTCCATTTTCTGTTTGCTCATTTTCTACCTCCACCTCTTAAGGCTGGTCCTATTCTGCCCAACTGTTTTGGCGGCGTATACTAACTATCTGAATGAAAAGGACTTTTGGCACAGCAAATGAAAAAGTGGGTTCCTGACCCACTTGCTTCAAACATTACTTACACCATTTCCCCAACAAATAATATAACATATGCTGGTATATCTGGCAAGAACCGAAAGAACTCTTTTTCCCGCAAGCAGAGTATATCGGTCCTGCCAGCCCTTGTAGGCAACCATGTCTTTCCAATATCTCCCCTTGTCCAGCTGAAGGAAGATCGCAGTTGTGAAAAGGCATCTGAGGTTAATCTTTGTGCGGTCTTTCTTCAAAATCACCGGAAAAGGTTTTCGCAATTTCCCAATACATTTTCATCCTTTCCCGCAATCCTTTCCACAAGCCGAATTTTTCCTCCTTCATCACATGGGAAAGATCCGGCAGAAGCACTTCGGCTACCTGGATTCCATGCAAATGCACATATCTGGTGAGAGCCATTTCCACCCCAAAACGGGTCATATCCAGATTGGAAATGCGCTCCAGCAAGCTTCTTTTACAGCCCTTTGTCCTGACAAGAAGGGAGCTAACATTTGAGCCAAATCGGTAGTCAATCTTCCATGATCAAAAATGCCCACTGACATTTCTACCCGGTTTTCCAAAACGGGTCTGAGCAGGTCTACCACATGCCGGGGAGTCAAACCGATCAGATCCGCATCCAGGAAAAGAATAACCTCCCCGGCCGCTTCCTCCAGGCCCAACATCATCGCCCCTCCCTTCCCCAAATTGTCAGGGTAAGCAATAACTTGGGCCCCCTCCTGGCTGGCTATTTCCGGGGTGGCATCGGTACAACCATCGCTGACAACGATCACTTCCATTATTTCTCTTACTTGCTGCAAAGGGCGAATAACTTGAGCAATTGTTTTTTCTTCGTTGAAAGCCGGAATAATTGCCGAAACTTGCATCGATGGTCCCCCTCAGGGTATGAAATGAACGAACATCAGTAGGTGTTAGTTCATTTATAATTTATTTGACTGTAGAAGGCTTCTTACTTTTTTCGAAACCTGGTCCAACTGAACAGAAAATTCTTCCCCCTCGCGCCTGAGATTAATGTCCACTGTACCCTGTTGCAAGGTCTTTTTTCCCACGGTAATCCTGATGGGAAAGCCGATCAATTCTGCATCGTTGAATTTAACTCCGGCCCTTTCATCACGATCATCGAAAACAACCTCCACTCCTTCATCAAGCAATTCCTGGTAGATGGACTCCGCTATTTCCATCTGTCTTTCATCCCGGTTGCTAACGGGAACGACCACCACATGATATGGAGCAAGAGATAAGGGCCAGATAATTCCCTTAGAATCATGATTCTGCTCTACCGTTGCCGCCAGGGTTCTGGTAATGCCAATACCATAACAACCCATAACGATGTACCGCTTCTCCCCGTGCTCATCTATAAAAGTAGCATCCATGGCTTCGCTATATTTGGTTCCCAGTTTAAAAATCTGTCCCACTTCAATACCCCGAGCACTGGCCAGTTGACCCCGACACTTGGGACAAGGATCACCGGCTCCCAACAGCCGGAAATCACCAATTACTGTGGCGGTGAAATCGCGGCCGTAATTGACATTAATCAGGTGATAATCTTCTTTGTTGGCACCTGCTACTCCATTAGCCACCAAAGAAGCCTCTTCGTCAAGATAGATAGGAACCCCCTCCAGACCCACCGGCCCCACATAGCCTACAGCCAGTCCCAACTTTTCCTGTACCGTTTCCTGGTCGGCCAATTCCAAATCTAAACATGCCAATTTGTTTTTCAATTTGATCGTATTTACTTCCCGGTCTCCCCGGACAACCACTGCAATCAGTTTCCCGTCTGCCAGATAGAACATGGTCTTGAGACATTTAGAGGCGGGCACGCCCAGAAAATCTACCAGTTTTTCAATGGTTTTTGCAGCAGGAGTATATACTTCTTCCAGCTCTTTTTCCTCTTCCACACTTTTTTCCAGGATAACCCCTTCTGCCCTTTCCACATTAGCCGCATAGGAGCATTCTGCACAATAGACGATTTCCGCCTCCCCAGAACCGGCCAAAACCACAAATTCATGGCTGCGGCTGCCCCCGATAGCCCCCGTATCCGCCTCTACTGATCGGAAATCCAAACCACAGCGCCGAAAAACGTTTTCATAAGCCTGGTACATTTTCTGATAACTGACAGCCAAGCCTTCTTCATCTTTATCAAAAGAATAAAGGTCTTTCATCACAAACTCCCGACCCCGCATCAAACCGAATCTGGGCCTTTTTTCATCCCGGTATTTATTCTGAATCTGATAGAGAAGTAAAGGCATTTGCCGGTGGGAGCTGATCTCTTTTCTAATCAAATCGGTAATGATTTCTTCATGGGTAGGTCCCAAACAGAAATCCCTCCCATGCCTGTCCTTTAAACGAAAAAGTTCACTGCCATAAACATGCCAACGCCCGCTTTCCAGCCAAATTTCAGCCGGTTGAATAATGGGCAGAGCCACTTCCTGCCCTCCCGCCTTATCCATTTCCTCCCTGACGATATTTACAATTTTGTTAAACACCCGGTACCCTAACGGTAACAATGTATAGATACCGGCAGCAGCTTTACGGATAAAACCTGCCCGCAGCAGAAGCTGGTGACTGACCACTTCCGCCTCTGCCGGGACTTCCCGCAAAGTGGGAGCAAAAATATTGCTGGCCCGCATGGCTTCATCTCCTCCTTTTATCCTTTCATTATACCATTTTTTGTATTTCCTGCAAGAGAGCCTCCACCAGCCGTTCTTGAGGCACCCTGGCAATAATCTCCCCTTCCTTGAAAAGCAAACCCCAACCCGGTCCGCCGGCAATGCCGATATCTGCCTGCTTGGCTTCTCCCGGACCATTCACTGGGCAACCCATAATGGCGATTTTCAACGGTTGAGAAATGCCGGACAGCCTATCTTCCACTTCTCTCACCAAGGAAAGAAGATCGATTTCACAGCGACCGCAGGTGGGACAAGAAATCAATTCTATGCCTTTCTGACGCAATCCCAACGATTTTAGTATTTCAAAACCGGCTTTCACTTCCAGTACAGGATCCCCGGTAATAGAAACCCGCAGGGTATCGCCAATCCCCTCACTGAGCAGAATTCCGATCCCGACAGAGGATTTCACCGTGGCCGTCAACAAGGTCCCCGCTTCGGTAACTCCCAGATGCAAGGGATAGGGAACCTCCTTGGCCAGTTGACGGTAAGCCTCTATCATTAAGGGCACGTGGGAAGCCTTAATGGAGATTTTGAGATCGGTAAAACTAATATTCTCCAGAATCGCCACCTGATCTAAGGCGCTTTCCACCAGGGCGGCAGCAGTAAGGCCGCCATGCTTCTTGAGCAATCTCTTTTCCAGGGAACCCGCATTCACCCCGACGCGTATGGGAACTCCCAGGTCTTTAGCCTTCCTGGCAACTTCTTCCACTTTCATCCGGCTGCCAATATTTCCAGGATTGATCCGCAGGCCGTCCACCCCACTGTCCAAGGCCATCAAAGCCAAACGATGATCAAAGTGAATATCAGCGATGAGGGGAATATCAATCCTTTCCTTGATACTTTTCAGGCTTCTGGCCGCTTCTTCATCTACCACTGCCACCCGGACTATTTCACAACCTGCCTCTTCCAATCGTTTAATTTGCTGTACGGTCTTGTCCACATTCCGGGTATCCGTGTTGGTCATGGACTGCACGCTAATGGGATTATTTCCTCCTATAGCCACAGGTCCTACATGAATTACCCGGCTGGGACGCCGCCGGGAAGCTACCATTATTAATCCCCCTATTGGATAATGCGTAAAATATCTTTATAGGTAATGAGCAACATTAAAGCAATTAAAAGAGCAAAGCCGATGAAATGGATGAAATTCTCATTTTCAGGATTGATAGGTCTGCCTCTTAAGCCCTCAATCCCTAAGAAAATCAACCTGCTCCCGTCCAGGGCGGGAATGGGTAAGAGATTAATCAGACCCAGGTTCAAGCTTAACAGCCCGGCAAAGTTGATTAAGGTTGCCCAACCAAAACCTGCTGCTTCTCCTACCAGATGAACAATCCCCACCGGACCGGCCACATCAGCAGCTACTTGCCCTGTGATCATTTTTACCAGATCTTTAATGATAGCTATGATAATCGCCAGCGAGTAGGAAATTCCCATTTTGATGGCGGCAAAAAATCCGGTTTTTTCGAAATGCCTTTTGATCCCAATCATGCCTACATTCTCTTGCACATTCAATTGGGCATGCACCGTGACCTGAAATCTCTCATTCCCTCGTTCCACAGTAATGTGCAAATCCTGTTCCGGACTGCTCCGGATAATTCCGGTTAAATCCATCCAGGTGGGAGTGGGTTTCCCATCAATAGCTACCAACCGGTCTCCTGCTTGCAGGCCTGCCTGCTGAGCCGGGCTTCCTTCAGTGACCCCGGCAATCATATTGCTGTTGGAAGCAACGCCGATGCCCATAAAAACAACAATGAAAAAAATTATCGCCAGGACAAAATTCATCAAGCTGCCGGCAGCGATAACTCCCATCCTCTGCCCGACGGATTTTTTGTTAAATCCCCTTGGGTCATCCGCTTCACCCGGCTCCATACCGGCCATCCTGTTAAATCCCCCGATAGGAAAAGCTCGTAAGGAATAGGTGGTTTCTCCCACTTTTCTCGCTACCAACAAAGGACCCATTCCTAAAGCAAATTCGTGAACTCTAATGCCCACCAGTTTGGCCGCAAGAAAATGCCCCAATTCATGGACAAAAATCAGAATCCCTAAGATCAAGATAGTCAAAATAATGGTCATGGCTATCTCCTTCCTCTGGCAGGTATTTCCCTGGCCACATACTCGGCAGCTTTTCTCCGGGCTTCCCGGTCAACTTTCAAAATATCCTCCAGTCCCGGTCTGGGGATGGAGCGATGGGCTCCCATTACTTTTTCCACCAGTTGAATAATCTGCAGAAAGCCTATTTGTCCCGCCAAAAAGAGCTGAACAGCCACTTCATTGGCCGCATTTAAAACCACCGGAAAAGTACCTCCCTGTCTGCCCGCCTCATAAGCCAAGGCCAAGGCAGGAAAGTTTTCCAGGTCAGGCGGTTCAAAAGTCAGTTGACCGATCTGGGCCAGATCCAGTTTTTCCACACTGAGGGATGGTTTTCTCTCCGGCCAAGTCAGGGCATACTGAATGGGGAGTCTCATATCGGGGAGACCCAGCTGGGCTAGCACAGAACCATCCAGGAACTCCACCAGGGAGTGAATAATGCTCTGGGGATGGACCAGCACCCGAATGAAATCATAGTCAATGCCAAAGAGAAACCTGGCTTCGATAACTTCCAACCCTTTATTCATTAAGGTTGCAGAATCCACAGTTATTTTGAGCCCATATGCCAGCGGGGATGGGCTAGGGCCTGTTCAGGGGTAACCTGCCGCAGCCTTTCCCGGTCCCAACCGCGAAAAGGTCCACCGGAAGCGGTGAGGATCAACTGAGAAATGCCTTTCCTTTCTTCTCCTTGTAAACATTGAAAAATCGCTGAATGTTCACTGTCTACGGGTATGATCTTGCTGCCGTGTTTTTGGGCCAGTTCCATCACCAAAGGGCCTGCCGCCACTAGGCTTTCTTTATTGGCCAGGGCCAGATTCTTGCCTTCCTTTAAAGCTTCGATAGTAGGCAAAAGGCCTGCAAAACCCGAAACAGCGTTGATCACCAAATCTACCTGAGGCAGAATAATCGCTTCCGGCAGGCTTTCGTTGCCGATGAATACCTGGACAGGTAAATCCTCCAAGCGTTTCTTGAGGATTCTCCCTTTTTCCCTATCTCCCACCACGATGACCTGGGGTCGGAATTCTCTGGCCTGCTTTTCCAGCAATTCGATGTTAGCCATTGCTGTCAAAGAAACAACCTGCCATTGGTGAGCCAGATGCCGGCATACTTCCAAAGACTGACGGCCAATGGAGCCGGTAGAACCTAGAATCGCCACTCCTCTTTTCATCATGTATTCCCCTTTATTTCCAGTTAAAGTTGCTTTGCCACAATCCTTTCAGCACAACCAGCAAGATTGGGCCGATTATTACTCCCAAGATACCGAAAACCTTATAACCCACATATAAAGAAATCAGTGCTTCTAAAGGGTGAATGCCGATGGACACTCCAAGGATTTTCGGTTGGATTACTTGTCTCACAACTGAAATAATCGCATATAAAATTAAAAGTGCCAAAGCTAATTTTACCCGGCTGCTGAAAAGCAGTACTATAATCCAAGGCACAAAAATCAGACCCGGCCCAAGAATCGGCAGAATATCCAATATCCCTACAAAAAGAGTGATCAACAAAACGTAATCTACCCCGAGAATATACAAGCCCAACAAAGTCTGGGCCATGGTGATCAACATCAAAACAATTTGGGCCCGCAAATATCCCAGAATTGCTGCTCCCGTTTGCACTCCCGATCTATGGGCAATACGGGCGGCTTTTTCCGGCAAAACCAAATAAAGGGTTTTTTTGATTAATTCTTTATCCTTGCTAATAAAGAAAGAAGAGATCAAAGCAAAAAAGATGATCAAAATCACGTTGGGAACGGCGGTCATAAAACCGAAAGACCAGTCCAAGGCTGAAAAAAGATTGGCGGTAGCTTTTTCCAAATAAGACTGGGCGTTCTGCTGCCAGTTACTGGGAAGATTTAGCGAAAAATAGAAAACCTGGGCCTCTCGGAAAATTTCCTCCAGCCAATCCAGCAGGATCTGGAAATAATACGGCAGAGAACGGGAAAACTTGCTCAACTCCAGAACCGCCCGCACAATCATCCAGATAATCACGGCCAAAAAACCACCTACGGTGGCAATCATGGTGATCAGAACCCCGATGACTCTGGGCAAACGGCACTTGTTGACTACGAAAGTCACCAGAGGATCGAATAAAGCGGCTAAAAGAAAACCTATGATAAAGGGCAGCATTAAAGGCCAAAGAAAAGCCAAAATAGCTAATAGGGCAGGCAAAATATGGTAATAGGCTAGGTAGACGATTCCCAGGACAAGGAGTATTTTAATAATTGCAATCAGATCTTTTAATTGTTTTTCCGGAATCTGAGACATGATCCACCTCAGCTTAATTTAAGCAGTTGCAGGTAATAATATACCAAAGGAGCTACAAGAAGAAGGCTGTCCAAGCGATCCAGGACTCCCCCATGGCCCGGAAGGATAGTGCCGGAATCTTTCATCTGAGCAAACCTTTTGAAAGCGGATTCAAATAAATCTCCCATAGTACCCAAAACAGCTGCCAACGCCCCTAAAAGGGCCAGATACCCGTAACCAGCATTGGTAAAAAAGGCGAAAATCACTGCTATGATAATCGTAAAGCACAAGCCCCCGACAGCACCTTCCAGGCTCTTTTTCGGACTAAGCCGGGGGCATAATCGCTTCCGACCAAACTTTGTACCGATAAAAAAAGAGGCGGTATCATTGGTCCAGGTGAGCAGCAGCATTAATAGAGCCCAAGTGAATCCTTCAGAAAGATGGAATCTGGCCCAAAGGAGATAGCTGTACAAACCGGCCACATAATATACTCCCAGTAAGCTAACCCCTACATCTTGTAAAGCTATTCGGGGAAAATGAACAATGAAGTACCAGAAAAAAAATAAGACCACCAGCCAAAGAAAGAAACCCAAATAAGGTTTCAAATCATAATATGTACCTAAGAGGATAATTATGGATACAAGATAAGCAGGGGAAAAAACCGGGGTAAATCCCATCCGTCCCATCAAATCAAAAAACTCGGACAGTCCCATCAGCACGATGACCAGAGAAAAAAGCAGTAAAGGGATGCCCCCTAAGTAGAAAACAACTAAGATCAGAGGTATCCCGAATAAAGCTGTCAGAAAACGCTGCCAGATCATCACCAATACTCCGTTTCATTAAAAATTAAAGGCCGCCAAATCTTCTGTCTCGCAACTGGTAGGCGCGAATTGCTTCCACCAACTGTTCCCTGCGAAAATCCGGCCAAAGTATATCAGTAAACCAAAACTCCGTATAAGCCAATTGCCATAGAAGAAAGTTGCTGATCCGGTACTCACCGGAAGGCCGAATGAGAAGATCCGGATCGGGAAGACCCCCGGTAAAAAGATGCCGGGAAAACAGCTCCTCGTCAATGTCGTCCGGATGGAGACGGCCGGCATGGGCCAGGCGGGAAATTTCCCGGGCGGCGCGGACAATTTCAGCCCTGCCTCCATAATTGATGGCTACGTTCAAGATCAGCCGATTATTATCGGCCGTGAGCTCAGTGGCCTTCAATAATTCTTCCCTTGCCTTCTTCGGAAGCTGCCCCATCTCTCCAAGGGTTTGAACCCTGACGCCCTGACGATGCAATTCCCCTATTTCTTTTTCCAGGTATTCCACCAAAAGCCCCATCAAGATATCTACTTCTTCCCGGGGCCTCTTCCAGTTCTCAGTGGAAAAAGCAAAAACTGTTAGGATGGCTATGCCGAAGTCCAGACAGGCCTCCACAATTTCTTTCAGGGTCTCCATTCCTTGACGGTGACCGGCGGCCCGGGGTAAGCCCCGGCTCTCCGCCCACCTGCCGTTTCCATCCATGATAATGGCAACATGGCAAGGCATAGCTTCCTTTTCGAGGTCTGAACAATCCAGTTCAAAACGGGCTTTCGGTATTTTTTTCTCCTTTGATTTTAATGGAAAGCGATTTGGAAACATCTGCTTCTCCCCTAAATTATACCATGGTTTTACCAACAAACCCCCTCTGCAGAGGGGGTTTGTTAATTATTCTTCCACAATAGCTTCACTGGGGCAAACGTCCTTACAAGTACCACAATCAGTGCAAGCTTCTTGATCAATGACAAAAATATCATCACCTTCAGAAATTGCACCGCTGGGACACTCATCGGCACAGATGCCGCAGGCCAAACAGTCGTCAGTTATCCGGAACAAAATCTACACCTCCTTTCCTGTCACGACTGGTGCTTCATATGCAACAATCAAGTCTACCCGACCATCCAGCCTTGTTTGTTGCCTGACAATGCGGAGCTTATTGCCAAGTTCTTTGTTGCTGATAGGTTTGGTCAAAACCACATCCCCTATTTCATAGCCGGCCCCATGCAATATTTTTTTCCCTTCTTCTAGCGGGTATAAAACCACATTGGGCATCTGCTTCATTTTGTTTGTGCCCCTTTATACTTCCTGTATCTCTTCCTCTTTTATCTGCAAGGCTTTGTCCACTAGTTCAATGTATTTATCCGTGAGCTTTTGGGTCCGATCCTGCATCTTCTTGGCTTCATCTTCAGAGATTTCCCCGTTTTTCTCCTGGGCCTTAATCTTGTCGTTGGTTTCCCGGCGGATGTTCCGGATCACCACGCGAAATTCCTCCGCCTTTTTCCGGACCACCTTCACCAGTTCCTGGCGCCTTTCCTGGGTTAACTGGGGGATACTGATACGGATGACGGTTCCGTCATTGCTGGGATTAAGACCCAGATCCGATTTTAGGATGGCCTTTTCAATGCTGGCGATGATACTTTTATCCCAAGGTTGAATAACCAGTAAACGGGCTTCCGGTGCAGAAATGCTGGCCAATTGGTTAAGAGGAGTCATAGTCCCATAATAATCAACCTGCACCCGATCCAAAAGGGCCGGATTAGCCCGACCTGCCCGAACAGAGGCGAACTCCTTATTGAGTACCTCCAATGCCTTTTTCATTTTTCCCTCCGCATCTCGGAACAACTGCTCACTCATCAAGCTCCCTCCCTACGTAGGTTCCAATTTTTTCGCCGCAAACCACTTTTAGGATGTTCCCCTCTTGATTTAGATTAAAAACAATGATGGGAATATTATTGTCCATGCATAGAGAAGTTGCCGTTGAATCCATCACGCCCAAACCTTTATTCAGTACTTCAATATAACGTAATTCTCCATATCTTTTGGCCTGAGGATTTTTCAGCGGATCAGAATCATAGACTCCATCCACTTTTTTGGCCATGAGAATAACTTCTGCCTCTATTTCTGCCGCGCGCAGGGCGGCCGTAGTATCAGTGGAAAAATAGGGATTTCCCGTACCAGCAGCAAAAATAACTACCCGGCCTTTCTCCAGGTGACGAATAGCCCTTCTCCTGATGTAGGGTTCCGCAATCTGCCGCATTTCTATCGCTGTCTGCACCCTGGTATCAATAGCCTCTCTCTCAAAAGCATCCTGCAGGGCGAGGGCATTCATTACCGTAGCCAGCATTCCCATATAGTCCGCAGTAGCCCGGTCCATTCCCCGGCTGCTCCCGGCAACTCCTCTCCAGAGGTTGCCTCCGCCGACCACTACTGCCACTTCTACTCCTAAGTCAGTGACATCTTTCACTTGAGCAGCAATGGAATGTAAAATATTCTGCTCAATACCAAAACCCTGATCCCCCGCTAGAGCCTCGCCGCTGATCTTTAGAACAATGCGTTTATAGACAGGCTCTTTCATGGTCAGAAATACCTCCGTTGTGCACTCAAATATCTTTCTACACCAGCCGGTAGAATCCTTTTTTTTCAGGTTATTTGCTTAAAAAAAGAGAACACGATGGTGCTCTCTTTTTACTGTTGCTTGGTCATGGCCTGGACTTCTGAGGAAAAGTCATCCTGCCTTTTCGTCAGTCCCTCTCCCATTTCATAGCGAACAAAACGCCTCACCGAAATCTTTTCTCCCAGTGCCGCAATTTTTTCTTTCACCAATTGCTCCACGGTGATCTCGGGATCTTTCACAAAAGGCTGATCTAACAAGCAAACTTCTTTATAGAATTTCTCCATTCTTCCTTCTACTATTTTTTCTACGATCTTTTCCGGTTTGCCCTCGTTTAAGGCCTGAGCACGGAGGATGGACTTCTCTTTCTCGAGAACTTCCTGGGGAACATCCTCCCGAGAAACAAATTCGGGCCGAAAAGCGGCAATGTGCATGGCCAGATCATGGCACAATTCTCTAAACTGCTCGGTTTTAGCCACAAAATCAGTTTCGCAGTTTACCTCCACTAAAACTCCAATGCGACCCATTCCATGGATGTATGCATCTACCAGCCCTTCGCTGGCCACCCTACCGGCCTTTTTAGCCGCTGCTGCCATACCTTTTTCCCGGAGATAGGCCACAGCCGCTTCCATGTCACCGTCACATTCAATCAAGGCTTTCTTGCAGTCCATCATCCCGGAACCAGTACGTTCCCTGAGCTCTTTTACCATAGCAGCGGTAATCGCCACGTTCTCACCCCCTTACGCGAGCAAGCAGATGTACTACGCCTCCATTACTTCTTCTGTCACGTCTTCTTCCATTTCTTCTTCAGCACCAACCCGGCCCTGGGTCGCTTCCAGAACTGCGTCGGCTATTTTGCTGGTAATTAGCCTGACCGCCCGAATGGCATCATCGTTTCCAGGGATCACATAATCCACTTCATCAGGATCGCAGTTGGTATCTACAATAGCCACCACCGGCAGTCCCAGCCTTCTGGCCTCTGCCAGAGCAATTCGCTCTTTCCGCGGGTCAACTATATAAACAGCCCCGGGTAATTCCTTCATATCCTTAATACCGCCTAAAAAACGCTGCAGCTTGTCTCTTTCTGCCAAAAGCTGGGCAGCCTCTTTTTTCGGCAAAAGGGCCAGTCTGCCTTCCTCTTCCATCCTGTTCAGCTCATGCAGCCGATTGATACGTAAACGAATGGTTTGGAAATTGGTCAACATACCTCCCAACCATCTCTCATTCACGTAAAACATACCACATCGCTCAGCTTCTTCCTTAATGGATTCCTGGGCTTGCTTTTTTGTCCCGACGAATAAAATACTCTTCCCCTCACTGACCAGATCCCGGACAAAATTATAGGCCTCTTCCATTTTCTTGACTGTTTTCTGCAGATCTATAATATAAATCCCATTGCGCTCCGTGAAAATATACGGAGCCATTTTGGGATTCCAGCGACGTGTTTGATGGCCAAAATGCACACCGGCTTCCAGCAGCTGCTTCATGGAAATAACCGCCACTTTCCCCACCTCCCCTCTTTTGGTTTTGACCTCCGCTTTCCGCATCTTTAAGGAAAACCTTCACGGCACCCTTCCTTAAATTGAAAAGCGTGTGTATTTTACACCACAGCCTAGTATAGCACAGGGATTATTGCCCTGCAATATTTCCCGGGGGAAAAATGTTTTTCGGGTAAAATTCAGGTTAATTTTAACCGATTGTAAAAACAAATATACCTCTCCAGGCCGGACCCCCAAAAAAAGAACCGGTAACCGGTTCTTTAGCGTCTGAGTTTCTCCAATTCTTCCAAGAGATTATCATTTAAGACCCTGATGTAAGTTCCCTTCATGCCAAGGGATTTAGACTCGATCACCCCGGCGCTTTCAAACTTTCTTAAAGCGTTAACAATTACAGACCTGGTAATCCCGGCCCGGTCAGCAATTTTGCTGGCCACCAGGACTCCTTCATCCCCTTCCAACTCGCTAAAAATATGTTCGACCGCCTCCAACTCCGAATAGGAAAGGGTGCCCAGCGCAATATGAACCGCCGCCCTTTTGCGGGCTTCTTCCTCAATCCGATCAGCTTTCGACCGGAGGATTTCCATGCCCACTACCGTAGCCCCATATTCCGCCAAAATCAAGTCTTCATCGGTAAAAGGAACATTGAATTTGGACAACACCAGGGTTCCCAGGCGTTGACCGCCGCCGATCACCGGAACTATCGTAGTCAGTTTATTGGAAAAAATGCATTTTTCTTTTGCACTGAAAACACAAGCTGCTTCCTCCTGCTCGTGGTTCGCCCTGGTTTCATTGACCCGAAGCAGTTCCTCGTTGTACTCTTCGGGAAAACGTTCCAGTCTATAGACAATGTCGTCCATAATCCCGCAGGCAAAACCTTCAATAAAGGCATAGCCCATAATTTTCCCGTGTCTGCCGATGATATAACAGTTGGCGTTGATTTCATCCCGCAAAACTTGCGCCATTTCATCGAAATCCACCGGATTCCCCGCTGATTTTTGCAACTGTCTGTTAATACTTCTGGTTTTTTCTAAAAGACTCTTCACAACATTCATCCCCTTCTTTATTAAAAAACTATAAAATATACTTGCTTAAATCCTCATTTTTGACAATATGATCAAGTTTTGCATGTACATAAGCTCCATCGATGGTAATGTTTCGACAGCTCAGTTCCGGTGCTTGAAAAAACAAATCCTGCAACAGTTTTTCCAGGATCGTATGCAGCCGCCTGGCGCCAATATTTTCGCTCTGGTTGTTTACTTCATAAGCTATTCTTGCTATTTCCTCGATTGCTTCCCGGGTAAAGTCAACCTGGACATTTTCCGTAGCCAATAGAGCTACGTATTGCTTGATCAAAGAGTTGCGCGGTTCAGTTAAGATTTGTTGAAAATCTTCCCGGGTCAAGCTGGCCAATTCCACCCTGATGGGAAACCTGCCCTGCAGCTCCGGTATTAAGTCCGACGGTTTGGCCGTATGAAAGGCGCCGGCTGCGATGAACAACATATGATCAGTCTTTACCGGACCATATTTTGTGACCACTGTGGATCCCTCTACGATAGGCAAGATGTCCCTTTGCACCCCACCCCGGGAAACATCAGGGCCATAGGATTGCTCTTTGCCGGCAATCTTATCAATTTCATCCAAAAAAATAATCCCATCCTGTTCTGCCCGCCGTATCCCTTCCGAGGTAACCAAGTCCATATCAACCAATTTGTCTGCCTCAATTTGGGTCAAAATTTTCCGTGCTTCAGATATTTTCAACTTCCGTCTTTTTTTCTTCTTCGGTAACATTCCCCCTAAAATATCCTGTAAATTAATACCCATCTCCTCCATGCCGGAACCTGAAAATACTTCCAGCATAGGGGGAGAAGTATCTTCCACCTCAATTTCCACCAGCTCATCCTCCAATTCCTGCCTTTTCAGTTTCTCCTTGAGAATTGCCCGCTTTTCCTTGATTCTTGCCATCTCCTGCTGGCGGTAATCACTTGTCCTCTCTTCAGTACTATTATTAACAGATGTGCCAAAAATAAACTCAAAAGGACTTTTTTGCATCTTTCCAGTTTGGGGATAAGGAGCCAAAAAATCAATGACTCTTTCTTCCGCCAGAACCCGGGCTTTTTCCTGCACAGCCATGACCTGTTCGTTTTTTACCATTCGGACGGCAACTTCCACCAAATCCCGGACGATAGACTCCACATCCCGCCCCACATAACCTACTTCAGTAAACTTGGTAGCCTCCACCTTGACGAAAGGAGCCCTGACCAGACGAGCCAGACGGCGGGCAATCTCCGTTTTCCCCACTCCGGTTGGACCAATCATGATAATATTTTTCGGGGTAACCTCGTCCCGTATTTCGGGAGGCAGCTTGCTCCGGCGATAACGATTGCGCAGCGCCACCGCCACGCATTTTTTTGCCTCTTCCTGGCCAATGATGTACTTATCTAATTCCTCCACAATTTTCCTGGGAGTAAGATCATCTATCAATTTTCTCGCCTCCTCCAGCAACAGCCGCCCTATAATTTTTCCACGGTAATCTGGTCGTTGGTATAAACACAAATGGAGGCAGCTATCGAAAGGGACTCCCTGGCAATTTCCTCCGCCGATAAATCGCTGAACTGGACCAGAGCCTTAGCTGCCGCTAAAGCGTAGCTCCCTCCTGAACCGATGGCGGCAATCTGATCATCGGGTTCAATGATCTCCCCATTGCCCGAAATAACCAGCAAAGCCTGCCTGTCAGCCACAATAAGCATGGCCTCCAGCTTCCGCAAAACCCGATCAGTACGCCATTCTTTAGCTAATTCCACCGCCGCCCGGAAAAGATTGCCCCGATACTCTTCCAATTTCCCTTCGAATTTTTCAAAAAGGGTAAAAGCATCGGCCACTGAGCCGGCAAAACCAGCCAAGACCTGTCCATTATAAAGCCGGCGCACTTTCTTCGCCTGGTGCTTCATAATTGTAGAATTGCCAAAAGTAACCTGTCCATCACCGGCCATGGCAACTTGTTCCCTTTTTTTTACAGCAATAATGGTAGTGCTGTGAAACATCCTGTCACCCCTTAAGCCCTGGGATGGGCTTTCATATAAACATCTTTTAACCTGCTGCCGGTAACGTGGGTATAAACCTGAGTAGTTGATAAACTGGCATGGCCTAGAAGTTCCTGGACTGCCCGCAAATCGGCTCCCCTTTCCAGCATATGGGTGGCAAAGGAATGGCGCAACCAGTGAGGAGACACCTGGAAACTCAGAGCGGCCTGCTCCACGCACTGATGCACTACCCGCCGCACCCCCCGCTCGGATAAACGCCTTCCATACCTATTCAGAAAAAGAGCGTCTGAATCAGTATTTTTCGCCAAAGCCCCTCTGCTCTCACGGAGATACTTGTTCAGCCAGTAAAGACAATGAGAGCCTAAAGGTACTATCCTCTCTTTCCTTCCCTTACCGGCCACTCGCGCACTGCCCAAATCCCAATCCAAGTCTCCCAGATCCAAAGATACTAATTCGGAAACCCTCATCCCGGAGGCATATAAGGTTTCCAGAATGGCCCTGTTCCGTACTCCTAAAACACTGTCAGTGTCCACAGCCGCGAAAAACTTTTCTAGATCTTGGTAGTAAAGGAAGCGAGGAAGCCGTTTTTGCCGTTTCGGTGTATTGACCAAAGACATAATGTTGTACTCGATCTGTCCCATTTTCAACAAGTATTTATAAAAGCTGCGCAGGGACGCCAGTTTTCGCGCTCCAGTGGACCTGGCCAGATTTTTCCGGTGGAGATAAGCCAGAAAAGCTCGCACATCCCGCGGGGAAAGCTCCTGGAAGCTCTTCGCAAAGCCCGCTTGTTCTAAATAGGCAAAAAACTCCTGTAAATCCCGGCTATAAGCCTGGATCGTATGTACAGAGTAATTTCTCTCCGCCGCCAAGTAGCGGAGAAACTTATCCAGCCATAAATCAGCCATTTCATCCATCCAAACCCCACCCTTAAAACCCAGCTTTATTTATGTTAACATATTCACAAACCGGGGGCAAGATTAAATGTTGTTAATATTTACAAAACTTTTCAGCACTCCTAAACTTCTTTGCGCCAGCAACATATTCCTCTCTCTTTTCTTCCTTATTTTTTGCTTTAAAGGAGGCAATAGCCCGAAATTAATATTCATAGGCTGGAAGGCCTCCGCCGGCGTCCCCTCAGAAATATAGTGGTGCAGCGCCCCGATGGCCGTTTCCACAGGAAACTCCAGCTGCCCGGCGCCTTGAATGAAACGGACAGCATTGATCCCCGCCACCAGGCCACTGGCCGCTGATTCCACGTATCCTTCTACCCCAGTAATCTGTCCCGCAAAAAAAACAGAGGGATTGTTCCGGAGTTGATTTGTTTTCCACAATAAGGCGGGTGAGTTAATGAAACTGTTCCGGTGCATCACTCCGTACCTGGCAAATTCCGCTTTCTCCAATCCGGGAATCAGGCGGAAAACCCTGTTTTGTTCCCCCCACTTCAGATTGGTCTGAAATCCCACCAGGTTGTATAAAGTACCCTCTCTATTATCCTTTCTCAACTGCACTACTGCATAAGGCTCTTTCCCGGTGGCCGGATCAATCAAGCCAACGGGCTTCATGGGACCAAAACGCAAGGTATCTTTACCTCTTTGGGCCAAAACCTCAACAGGCAAGCAACCCTCAAAATAGGCTTCCCGCTCAAACTCTTTTAAAGGGTGCCTTTCTGCGGTGATCAATGCCTGGTAAAATCTATCATACTGTTCCTTGTCAAAGGGACAGTTAAGATAGGCGGCTTCCCCTTTCTGGTACCTGGAAGCCGTAAAGACAACAGAATAGTCGATAGAATCGGCAGTGACAATGGGCGCCACCGCATCATAGAAATAAAAATATTCCTGCCCCAACAAAGCCCTTATTCCACTTGCCAAACCGCCGGCGGTTAAAGGTCCGGTAGCAATAATCACCGGAAGCCCCTGGGGAATCTCCTCCAGTTCAGCTGTTCTCACTTGAATCAAAGGATGATTGGTCAAGACCTCAGTAACCTCTCGGGCAAAAGCCAGCCTATCAACGGCTAAAGCCCCTCCCGCAGGGACTTGATTATTCCAAGCGCATTCCATGATTAAAGAGTCCAGCAGCTTCATTTCTTCTTTCAAAAGTCCCACAGCATTTTCCAGGCTTCGGCTACGGAAGGAATTGCTGCAAACCAGTTCCGCAAAAAAACCTGTTTGGTGAGCGGGAGTCATTTTCTGAGGCCGCATTTCCCACAACTGAACTTTGACACCTCTTTTGGCCGCCTGCCACGCCGCCTCCGACCCGGCCAGGCCGGCACCTACTACAATCAATTGCGACATAAAATCACCTATCGCTTATTTGGGTTTCATAGCCGCAGCTTTTGTCCCCGCAAACCAGTTTGCCCTTTTGTTTGCCTTGTTTTTCTACCAGTATTTTCCCACAATCGGGGCATTTCTGGGTGGTAGGTTTATCCCAAGAAAGATAATCGCAGTAGGGATAATTGCTGCAACCGTAAAACTTTTTTCCCCTTTTAGATTTGCGGATCACCACTTCCCCCTTGCAGAAGGGGCAGGGAACCCCAATGGTTTCCAGTAATGGCTTCGTATTTCGACAGTCGGGAAAACCTGGACAGGCCAAAAACTTTCCATATCTGCCGGTCTTAATCACCATTTTCCTGCCGCATTTCTCGCATTCATGATCTGTTTCTTCATCTTCAAGCACAATTTCCCCGATTTCCTTTTCCGCCTGGGCCAGCAGTTTGGCAAAGGGAAGGTAAAACTCCTCCACCACACCTCTCCATTCCAACTCACCCTCTTCGATCTCATCCAATTTTTGCTCCATATGAGCAGTAAACTGCACATCGATAATATCGCTGAAATACTCTTTCAGTAAATCTACCACGATTTGTCCCAACTCAGTAGGCACAAACTGTTTTTGCTCCCGTACCACATAGCCCCGATTCAAGATATTGTCAATGGTAGGCGCATAGGTACTGGGTCTGCCGATCCCCAACTCCTCCAATGTTTTCACTAATGTAGCCTCGGAATAGCGAGGGGGGGGTTGAGTAAAATGCTGTTTGGGCTCCAATTTGATCAGCTTGAGCAGTTCTCCTTCCGCCACCGGAGGCAGAACATGGTCGCTCTCCTCAGCCGTTTCCTCCTCCTGGACTGTATAAACTCGTAAAAAGCCAGGGAATTTCACCACGGAACCGCTGGCCCGAAACTGGTATGTACCGGCGGCAATTTCCAATGTGGTCACTTCTAACAAAGCCGGGCTCATTTGGCTGGCTAAAAATCTTTCCCAAATCAGCTGATAAAGGCGCAATTGATCTCTGGACAAATAATTCTTCAAGCTTTCCGGATCCCTGGCGGGAGAGGTGGGGCGGATAGCCTCATGAGCCCCCTGGGCATTTTTCTTGGAAACATACTGATTCGGCTTATCCGGGACATATTCAGCCCCATACTTCTCCGCAATGTACCGGCGGGCTTCTTCCTGAGCTTGTGACGCCACCCGGGTAGAATCCGTCCTGATATAAGTTATTAAACCCTGGGCACCTTCCTTTTTCCCCAAACTCAAGCCTTCGTAAAGCTCCTGGGCCAGCCGCATCGTCTTCTTTGCCGTAAAATTCAATTTGCGATAAGCTTCCTGCTGCAGACTGCTGGTAGTAAATGGCGGTGATGGACTGCGCTTTTTATCCCGTTTTTGCACTTTTTCCACCCGGTATAATACCTTTTCCAACCCTTGCAGCACTTTTTCCATCTCTGCCTGAGAACTGATTTTGGCATTTTCTCCATCCGGTATCTTGGCTAATTTGGCCGAAAATTTCTCTTCATTCTCCGTAGCGAGCAAAGCAGTTAAGGACCAATATTCCTCTGGCACAAAAGCCTTGATTTCCGCCTCTCGATCACATATCAAGCGCACTGCTACTGACTGAACCCTGCCTGCACTCAGTCCCTTCCGTATTTTTGACCAGAGCAATGGGCTCAGCTTATACCCGACCAGGCGATCCAGGACTCTCCTTGCTTGCTGGGCGGAAACCCGGCAACCGTCAATTTGCCTGGGCTTTTTCAATGCCTCTTGGACAGCTTTCTTGGTAATTTCATTGAATTCAATCCTGCACTGCTCTTCATCATCAATTCCTAAGATTTGCTGCAAATGCCAAGCAATAGCCTCTCCTTCCCGGTCCGGGTCGGCAGCCAGAAGAACTTTTTTACATTTTTTGGCTTCAGAGCGCAGTTCTTTGACAATATCTCCTTTCCCTCTGATAGTAATATATTTGGGCTCAAAACCGTTATCCACATCCACTCCCAGCTGGCTTTTGGGCAGATCCCGGATATGCCCCATAGAAGACTTAACAGTATATTTACTCCCCAAAAATTTGCTGATGGTTTTGGCTTTCGCAGGAGATTCTACGATCACAAGAACTTTTGACACAGGTTTCACCTCAAGTTACACTTTACTAATCCTGATTATTTTAGTCAAGCTAAGTTCAGCTCAAGCCTAATAAATTACGGGATTTTCTTAATAAAATACTTCCCCGGCAGCTGCTCAATTAAACCATTCAGCTCCAGGAAGATTAAAACGGAGTAGATTCGACCGGCGGGCCAGCCGGTTTTAGCCGCAATCTGGTCAATATGATAGGGTTCAAAATCAAGCAAATTATAGACGGATGCTTCATCAGCAGTCAATGACAGTTTTTCCCCTTTGGAATATGCTCCACTTGAGCTACCTATTCCATATTCTTCCAAAATATCCGCAACGCCTGCCACCAATTTGGCTCCCTGCTTGATTAGATTATTGGTACCCCCGCTGGTGGGACTGGTTATGGGGCCTGGCACAGCAAATACTTCCCTGCCTTGCTCTAAAGCCAAGTCAGCCGTAATCAAAGCACCGCTTCTAGCTGCCGCTTCCACCACTATCACTCCTAAGGATAAGCCGGAAATAATCCGATTTCTGGCGGGGAAATGAAAAGGTTTGGGCGGGGTTCCGGGGGGATATTCGCTGACCAGGACACCATGATCTGCAATCTCTTGAGCCAGCTTGCCATTTTCCCGCGGGTAAATCATATCCAGACCCGATCCCAGAACAGCTATAGTTCTGCCCCCAGCCCTTAAGCAACCCCGGTGAGCAGTACTATCAATTCCCCGGGCCAGCCCGCTGACGATGGTAAAACCACTTGCACTGAGTTCTCCGGCTAAAAGCTCAGCCACAGTGCGTCCGTAAGGGGTGGGCTTGCGAGAGCCCACAATGGCCAGGCATTGTCTGTCCTTTTCTTCCCAGCTTCCTCGATAGAACAACACAGGAGGGGGATCAAAGATATATCGCAAGTTTTCCGGATAGATGGCCTCATCAATACTGACCACTGATATTTTTAATTTTTTCAAATGATCCTCGATCCTGCTGAGATCCAGTGTATCTCGATAAGATACAAAATATTCGGTCAGGTCCTTTCCAAGCTCGGTTTTTACTTGAAGCTGAAATTTGGAGGCTCGCCATGCCGCTTCAGCTGTTCCTAGGCTTTCCCTTAAATGCCGGATTTTTCTTGCGCCCAATCCTGGAATGTGGCACAAGCCTACCAAAAAGAGTTTCTCATCCATCCAGTTCACCTTCCTCATACTGTTCCATCGATGTTTATCCTAGTATAAACCAAGTGTCTCGAAATATAAACTAATTTTTCAGATAATTTGCTCCGCCCTTATCTCCTGGTAAAAATAATCCCTGCCTGGCCAGGTGGCAAACATATTTGCACCTTATTTGTACCCAAAAAACAGACCAGCCGTAAAATTATCCAGTTTAAGATGCACGGCTTAATTTTGCGGATGAAATGTAAAAAAATGTAAATAATTATTGACATATGTCAAAAAATTTGAGTATAATAACAAAAGCAAAAGGCACATAAAAATTGCGGCAGCAAAGATAAACCCCGCATCAGCAGCATAGTGAGTGTGATAGAATTTTGATTTTTGCCCAAAAAAATCCTTTTGTCTACAGCGCAGCAAAAAGTGCAAAACATGCAACTACAGGCAGTTGCATGTTTTAATTTAAACTTTTACAATTACATGTGTAAGGTGCGTGAGAAATAAAAAAGCACTGTTGTAAAAAAGCACAATTGAAGAAAAGAAAGGATTATTATGTTACAATACCTGACTATGAAGCATCTACATCAGAGTAATCAGTTTTGGGGTGAACTACTTAAATAGAGGAAGGCTACTCTCAATTGAGACCTGACCTGGTAAGTAATTTAAGCCACAAAACAGATGTTATGTCAGAAAACATAACAGTTTTATGGCTTATTTTATGCCTTTTTATTCCTCAAATTTAGACCAGGGTCCTGTAATATGAACATTCTTTAATTCGGCGGCATAATCGTCGGTAATTTGAATTTGCAGTGTTTCTTTATCACTCATAAATCTAAAGATACCATTATTAAAATCAGTCCCGATTTCCTTAAAGAAAATACCTTCATAAACAACTTCCGGGGTTTGGGTGAAGCTTAATCGATAAACATCTCCTTCTCTAACCAAATAAGCCCGAACTCCTTTTTCATAATGACCTTCCAGATCTTCTAAATAGCGTGATACAGAAATAATATGAATATCGATAAAGGGAATCTCTTTTAATAGAATGTTGATAATAGATCCTTTTGTGATTTCTTCCCAGCGGCTTTTGGCGGTTTGCCCCAAAATAATTTGCGTGATATGTTTTTGACGGGCAACCTCGGCAATGACTTTGGTGACAGGGCGCTTCTCATTTTCTTTAATAATGTATTCTGCCACCTTGTATTCTTTAGCTAGTTCTTGCCATCTGGAGATATAATCCATTTTCTGTGCATCCAGTTCTTCCAGAGGCTGGGGTACGACAGTTAAAAAATAAAGCGGACAATTAAACACCTTGGCAATATAATATCCCCGGTTAATTAACCGTTCTCCGTTTGGACCATAATAGACACACACGAGAATGCGTTCATTCGTGTGAGTTCTAATAGTTCTCATGATTTACCCTCCGGCTCAATTCGTTTTAATACAAGATAATACAAGGCAATAATAAATTAGCAATCCCGGTTTCATATGTTATATAATACTCTCGAGATAGTGTCTATTCAAGTAATATTTTTACGTAATACTAGTTTATGTAAAGGAGGCTAAATTTTGTCTTGGTTCTATCTGACAACTTTTATTCCCTTATTATATGCAATATTGGTACCAATATTTTATAGACATTTTCCCCGCATCCATACCGGATGGTTTGTCCTTCCAATACCCATCGGGCTATTTGCCTGTTTAATACGGCAAATCCCTTTGATAGCAAAAGACAGCCCCTTAGTTCATACGGTTTCTTGGATACCACATTTGAACATTAATTATACAGTATATGTGGACGGGCTTACTTTAATCTTCGGGTTGATTATTACGGGCATAGGAGCTTTAGTTGTCTTATATTCAATTTACTACTTGTTAAAGGAACGGGAAGCACTAGGTAATTTTTATGTCTATTTGTTGCTATTCATGGGCGCCATGTTGGGCGTGGTTTCCTCTGATAATGTCTTAGTTTTATATATGTTTTGGGAATTAACAAGTATCTCTTCCTTTTTATTAATTGCTTTCTGGTACCAGAGGAAAGCTTCTCGCTATGGCGCCCAAAAAGCATTGCTGATCACCGTTTTCGGCGGCTTCTGCATGTTGGCCGGTTTTCTCATTCTGGCCAATATTACAGATACATTCAGTATTCGGCAAATGATTCAACACGCTGATAAAATAACCGGCCAATCCCTCTTTGTCCCGGCAATGATCTTAATTTTGTTGGGAGCATTTACAAAATCCGCTCAGTTTCCTTTTCATATCTGGCTTCCCGATGCTATGGAAGCTCCTACACCGATTAGCGCTTATCTCCATTCGGCCACCATGGTCAAGGCCGGGATCTATCTAATTGCCCGTTTTACTCCTATTTTTGGCGGGAATATGGTCTGGTTTTGGCTGGTATCAGGAATAGGCCTCATCACCCTCTTTTGGGGTTCCTTCTCCGCGGTGAAACAAGTAGATTTGAAAGCTCTGCTGGCTTATTCTACCGTGAGTCAACTGGGCATGATTGTCTGCTTATTGGGTTTAGGTTCGGCAGCTTACTCCGGACCGGGAGAAGCAGCCATATTATCAATTACAGCAATTTTGGCGGCTATCTTTCATCTAATTAACCACTCAACTTTTAAAGGCAGCTTATTTATGGTGGTAGGTATAATTGACCGCCTCAGCGGAACCAGGGATCTGCGCAGACTGGGAGGGCTCATGAATATGATGCCCATAACCTTTACTTTAGCGATTATTGGCAGCTTCTCCATGGCCGGTCTTCCTCCTTTTAATGGTTTCTTAAGTAAAGAGCTGTTCTTTACTTCGTTACTGAACACTTCTCAATTAGAAATTTTTCACTTGGACAAATGGAGCCCGTTATTTCCCATCGTGGCTTGGCTTGCCAGCATCTTTACTTTTATCTACTGCATGATCATTGCCTTCCGGCCTTTTCTGGGAAAACACCAGCCCCACAAGCTGGCCAAAAAGATCCAGAGGGCGCCTTGGGGAATGCTCCTACCGCCAACGCTACTTGCTTTCTTGATTATCTTGTTTTTCTTTTTCCCCAATGTTTTAGCCCAATATCTTTTCCTGCCAGCCATCTCCTCGATTTTGCCAGGAGTCATGGAAGCTGATCTCAGTATTGAACCTATTAAAGCGTGGCATGGTTGGACGCCTGAGTTGTTTATGACCATGGGAATTATTGCTGTTGGCTTTGCCCTCTTTCTTCTTTTCCCCAAATGGTCAAAAGTCTTCGGTCGGTTGCCCCTCTGGTTTACTTTCAATTACATGTATGACAAATTATTATTAGCAATAGAAATAGCTTCCCAGCGCATCACCCGTAAGTATATGACCGGATTTATCCGCGACTATTTATCCTATATCTTCTTTTTCTTTATTGTCATTTTAGCTGGAATGATTTTCATTCTCAATAGCTTTACTTTTAACCCCACTGCTAATAGTCCCGTTAGCATCTATGAATTTCTATTGTGTTTAGCTTTAGTAGCTTCCGCTTTACTGGTTTTATGTGCTCGTACCAGAATAATAGCGATTATTGGGCTGGGAGTGATGGGCTATCTGATGATCATGTTTTTTGTTATTTTCAGAGCACCGGACCTGGCCTTAACACAATTAGTTGTGGAAACCGTTACCACAGTGCTATTTCTGTTATGCCTTTATTTCCTACCTAAACTGGAAAAGGAAATCAACAAGCTTGGTTTTAAAATAACTAACTTAGTTTTTTCCTTAGGTGTGGGTATTCTTGTCACCATCATGGCTTTATCAGCACAAGGAAATCGTCTTTTTCAACCTATTTCCCGATTCTACGAAAATGCCTATGAACTAGCAGGCGCAAAAAACATTGTCAATTCTATTCTGGTGGATTTTCGTGGATTTGACACTATGTTGGAAATTCTTGTTTTCTGTATTGGAGGAATAGGCGTTTATACCCTGATAAAAATAGGATTAACGGAGAGGTAGAGACAAATGGGATTAAATAATGATGTGATCTTACAAACAGTATCCAAAGTGGCCTTTTTTATCATCCTGGCTTTCGCCATCCATCTTTTTATCGGAGGCCACCACAATCCTGGAGGAGGTTTTGTCGGGGGATTGGTGGTTGCATCGGCCCTTACCCTCTTAATACTGGCCTTCGATCTAAAATCACTGGAAGAGGTTTCTAAGATAAATTATCAAACTTTGGGAATAGCAGGTGTAATCATTGCTGTAGGTACAGGGATGTCCTCCTTAATTTTTCATGAACCTTTTCTCAACCAGACCTTTGGGATCATCAATCTCCCCATTTTGGGGGAAACGGAATATGTCACCGCGATTGTTTTCGACACTGGAGTAGCACTTGCTGTTTTGGGAACAGCTCTTTCCATCATCACTACAATAAGTGAGGACGTTTGCAAATGGAGACAATGATGGCCATCGTCATAGGAATTCTTTTTTCCATAGGTGTTTACTTGCTTCTTTGCAAAAGCCTGTTCAGAATAATCCTGGGAATTTCCATCATTGCACACGCTGCTAACCTGATGATCTTGACAATGGGTGGCTTAAAAACAGGTGGTCCCCCCATCATCAGCGGTGTAAATCTTCCCCCTACTGATCCGCTTCCCCAGGCACTTATCTTAACTGCCATTGTCATTAATTTTGCCCTTACAGCTTTTCTTTTAGTACTGGCCTATCGTTCTTATTTAGTACTAGGCACAGAAAATATGGAACAATTAAGGGGAAACGATAATGAATAATTTTATTGTCTTACCATTGGTTATACCACTATTTTCAGGGCTTTTGATGGCAGTTTTTAGAAAAAATATTCGCGTCCAGAGATTGCTGAGCGTCTTTTCTATTTTATTGACTTTAGCGGTTTCTTACTATCTTCTGCAAACGGTAAAGGTGAATGGCATACAAATTCTGGAAATGGGAGGTTGGCCGGCCCCTTACGGCATTGTTTTAGTTGTGGACTTGTTTTCAGCCCTTTTGCTGATGACCACCGGCCTTGTCAGTTTCCCTTGCCTAATCTATGCCTTTCAATCAATTGACGGGGAAAGAGAAAAATTTTATTTTTATACATTGATCCAATTTTTGTTGGCAGGCATAAATGGTTCGTTTATTACAGGTGATATTTTTAACCTTTACGTCTGCTTTGAAGTTATGCTTCTTGCCTCTTACGTGCTGCTTTCTTTAGGAGGAAGCCCTGTTCAGTTAAGGGAGAGTATTAAATACATTGTGATTAATGTACTTTCTTCAACTTTTTTCCTTTTAGGAATAGCTTATCTCTACGGAGTTCTTGGCACCTTAAACTTAGCTCATCTTTCCGCTCGGGTGGCAGAAGCAGGACAAACGGGCTTGATGATCACCATTGCCGTGCTCTTTCTAATTGTCTTTGGTATTAAAGCTGCTCTTTTCCTATTTTTCTGGCTGCCGGGAGCTTACAGTGCCCCACCGGCGGCTGTATCGGCTATTTTTGCCGCACTTTTGACCAAGGTTGGCATTTATGCAATTTTTCGCATGTATACTCTCATTTTTTACCACCAGCCACAAATCACCCATACACTTATTGCCGTCATGGCGGCCTTGACTATGCTTTTAGGAGGAATAGGGGCAGTTGGCCAATGGAATATTCGTAAAATTTTGGGCTATAATGTGATCATCGGTGTGGGCTTTGTTTTTTCAGGGTTGGCGATTTACACCTCTTCAGCGCTGGCAGGTTCTATTTACTATGTGATCCATGATATGGTCACCAAAGCACTTTTGTTCTTATTAGGCGGAACCGTGATCAGCATCGTGGGCACAGCCAAATTAAAAGAAATCAGCGGGCTCATCCACAATCATCCTTCCTTAGGTTGGATGTTCCTCATCACCACCTTAGCCTTAACCGGAGTCCCTCCGTTAAGCGGATTTATTGGTAAAGTTTTGATCATCAAAGAAGGTCTAAGAAAAGCTGTTCTCCAGCCCGGTTTTTATTGGCTGGCAGGGATTAATTTATTATCAAGCTTGATGATCCTTTACTCTTTATCCAAAATCTTTATAAACGGTTTCTGGGGAGAAACCCAACTGAGTAAAGAAATGGAAAAAAGGACTACGAAAGGATTGTTGTTTCCCTGTGTCCTTTTGACGGCTGTATGTATTTTCCTAGGGCTGGGAGCAGAATATCTCTATCCTTATGTGGAGTTGGCTTCTCAAACCATCATGGAGCCGAAGATGTACATTCAAGCTGTACTAGGCGAGGTGTTTTAATTGTTCCGGCAACTTGTAGTAAATATATTAATCGCTTATTTGTGGACCCTGCTCATGGGTGAATGGAATTGGACAATATTCTCCGTCGGTTACCTTATCGGCTCGGCTGTAGTATTTGCTCTTCGGCACTTTTTCCCTCAGCCCTACTATCTCAAAAAAGTCTGGGCAATAATTAGATTTATCTATGTCTTAATCAGAGAAATATTAACATCGGGCATTTTTGTTATGGGACAGGTCATCAGGCCCCAACCAACTTTTATGCCGGGAATTTTCTCGATAAAAAGCAAACTGCAAGGCAACATAGAAATTACCATCATTTCTTTAATGATCACTTTAACACCGGGATCCACAGTGATGGAATATTCGCCGGAAGAGAACATTCTTTACATCCATGCTATGGATTTATCTGATGAAAAGAGGATGATGCTTAAATCAATTCACCGTTTTGAAAATGCCATTATGGGGGTTACACGTGATGTTTAGAATGCTTTTAATCTTTTCGACTGTAATTTTATCTCTCGCCACCATCCTTACCGCATATAGAGTAATTGTAGGGCCGTCTCTACCGGATCGGATTACAGCCATGGATTGTATTGGTGCGTACTTCATTGCCATCATGGCCGTCCTTTCAATTTTATTAAAAACTTACGCCTTTTTTGACGTGATCTTGTTATTCGGTATTTTATCGTTCATTGGCACAGTAGCTTTCGCCAAGTTTATCGAAAGGAGAGCTATAGTTGAGTATAAACGTAATCGCTGAAACAGCAACAGCAATTCTTATTATTCTAGGATCGATTGCCTGCTTGTTTAGTGCTGTTGGGATGTTGCGTTTCCCGGACTTTTATAATCGCTCCCATGGAGCATCCAAAACCACTGCCCTGGGAGTTTTCTTTGTATTACTGGGAACCTTCTTGTTTTTTTCTCTTACTGACAAATTCATTAGTATCCGCCTGCTGTTAGGGATTTCCTTTGTTTTTTTAACTTTTCCCGTGGGTACCCACATGGTTTTTCGCGCTGCCTATCGCACTGGGGTAGAGCTTTGGGAAGAAACCGTTCAGGATGACTTAAAAAACTTGCAGGATAAATTAAGAAGTTTCAGCGGGAAATAAATGAAAGTGTCCTTAGAAGCCTGCAGGCCACTGACACTAAAAAGCCGGCATGGCTGCCCGGCTAATAGATTGGAGCATGCATTGCTGAAGATGCCCCTCTTGCCGTTAACCATGCCGGCAGATACTCCTCAAGTGGATATCACATCCCCAGCTCTTCAGGCTTACTCTCCTTGACTAAGTGATCATCAAAGGAACTGATTCTCTTAGCGGATTCCAGATCCTCATAATACACCGCCCGCACTTGTTCTGCAGGATCATGCTGAGTTAATTTAGAGATAACAACTAAGCTGATGAGCGATACTAAAAAACCAAAGATGGTATGATCAATGCCAATGCCAAGATATGGGTATGACACCGTTGCAATAAATGCTAAGACCATGCTCCACATAACACCTTTGCGAGTAGGCCATTTCCAAAACATAGTGCACAGAAACGGCAAGACCAAAACCGTTGCCGTCAATCTAAGAGCCCACTGGTAAAGGGAGACAATGTCGGCATTGGTCAAGGCAATCGCTCCTGCGGCTATAGCTATAATTGCCACGGCGAGACGAGAAACGAACATCATCTTTTTTTCGCTGGCCTTGGGATTGATCAGTTTGCCATAAAAATCAATCACAAGGTTGGAACTGCCTTGGAGAATAAAAGAAGTTGCGCCGGTCATCAAAGCTGCCAAAAGACCGATAAACACTATACCGGCAATGGGAGGAGGAAGCACTTCCACCGTCACATAGGAAAACACAATATTTGGCTCCAGGTCCAAAGGAACATATTGACGAGCCATAACCCCCACTAAATAAGGAATTAAACTTATAACAGCTACAATCCCAAATCCCGTCAGACCGGCGTTTCTTGCCGTTTTTTCATCCTTGGCCGCAAATATCCGCTGCCAGGTTGACTGCCATACCAGATAGAAGGGACCTACCGAAAGGGCAAATAACAGCACTGCTGACAATCCTTCCGGTCCTACCGGTGTCAGATATTCGGTGGGGGTGTTTTCAATGATATTCGCCAAACCCCCTCCATGAATAATACTGGCAATTAACAAAATGACTATCCCTATAACAACCAAAAAACTCTGCAAAGCATCGGTAATAATGGTGGCAGGAAGACCACCAAGGATGGTAAAACCTAACATCAATAATGCGGACAAAATTACACCCTGCTTTAATGGAATGGCAAAGCACATTAAAAATATGGTTGACATACCTATCATTTGGATTGATTAAGTCTATATAATGGTGTAAAAAGAAGTTGAGCCAAAGCTCATACCTCGGTTAGAATATAAGTACCACCAAATACCAAACCGAGGAGGATGAACCATGGCTCAGTTTAATATTACAATAACCGAAGAACTTTTGCACGGACTTTTTTTATCAAACGGCAGGGATGAAGCATTTTCCAAGCTATTAGAGGAAATCTTCAACCAGGTACTTTTAGCCCAATCTTCAGAACAGATAGGCGCTGAGCCCTATGAGAGAACTGAAGAAAGAACCGCATACCGCAATGGGTTTCGAGATAGACAAATGACTACGCGAGTAGGTACACTTACATTGCGTGTCCCCAGGCATCGAAATGGACAGTTCTCTACAAAGCTTTTTGCTCGATACCAGCGCAGTGAACAAGCGTTGGTGCTGGCTATGATGGAGATGGTCATCAATGGTGTTTCCACTCGAAAAGTTGAACTAATTACTGAAGAGCTATGTGGAAAAAAGTTTTCAAAATCGACCATATCAGAGCTATGTAAGAACTTAGATCCAATAGTAGAAGCATTCCGTACAAGGCCCCTGCAAAGCTATTATCCCTTTGTCATGGTGGATGCCATCTATGTAAAGGTGCGGGAAAATGGACGTGTACAGTCAAGAGGTATGCTTATTGCCATTGCCGTTAACGAAGATGGCTATCGTGAAATCATCGGGTTTCAATTAGCCAACAGCGAATCAGAAAGCAGTTGGGGTGAGTTCTTTTCTTCACTCAAGGATCGTGGGCTAAAGGATGTTCGCCTGGTTACCTCTGATGACCATAAAGGGCTGGTTAATGCTGTTAGAAAACATTTTCAAGGTGCTAGCTGGCAGCGTTGTCAAACCCACTTTTCCAGGAACATACTGGATCATACGCCTAAAGCATTACAAACGGAAATTAAGGAAGAACTGCGCCAGCTTTATGAGGCTGTAGACCTTGAGAGTGCTCGTAAAATCAGAGACCGCATTATCCAAACATATGTGGTCAAAGCACCAAAAGCCACAGCTCTCCTGGACGAAGCATTTGATGATATTACTGCTGTTCTTGCGCTACCCCTGAAGTATCGTAAGCGGCTTCGTACTACAAACGGTGTGGAAAGGTTGAATGAGGAAATTCGTCGTCGAGAGCGGGTCATTCGAATCTTTCCCAATGCTGCATCCGTCATCCGGCTCATGGGGGCTCTATTAATAGAGCAGGATGAGAAATGGCAGACCGGCCGTAAATACTTTGATATGCAGCTGTACTATCAAGTGCAGAATAAGGAATCAAAGTCTGGCACTGCTGCATAGAAAACGCATTTATTCCACGGTCTGTTGACAATGAGCCTCCCATGGCATGTTTTCAGGCATCAGGGCCTTCCCCCTTATCTTTGAGGAGAAGTCTTGCGCCTGGGTGGTGATGCCCGGCCAACAGCCTAACATGCCATGTTCTCATCGTCAACTGCTTTCGCGGCATAAAAACGCTTAGGCTATTGTCTCATTAGCTACCGTTTGATAACCGAGGTAATTTACACACTAATTTGGACTTGACTTTTGGATTGCAGTCGTTGGTATCGAATAAATAAATGCTGATAAAATCGAAGGGATTATTCCCGCGTCGTTCCCATAGCGTTCACCGAAGAAATCTGCAAGAGTAAACAACTTTTGCCTTCTTAAAGGTCTTGCGAAAAAGTAAATCAATATCAAACAGAACATAACGCCCGGAAAAGCAAATTTGAAGAAACCTGATAGCCCTACTGTAAATCCCATACCAACCCAGCCAATAAATACCGCTGCACCACACCAAGTGCTGATGATTGTTCCGACGATTGGCCAAAAACCCATATTCCAACCGGCAATATTATAGTCAGTGGATGTGGTCACTCTAAAATAATAGTAGATCCCAATGGCAAATAAGGCGATGAAATAGATGGAGAAATAAGCTAAGTACCAGCCCATGTCCAGTCCTCCATTTCCTAGTGTTTAGTTTTTTACCACGCCAACATCGTTAGATAATATACCTCGCAAGCCTTAATCAGCTGGCTTATTAATACTCTTTCATTTTCCTTATGCGCCAAAGCCAGATCACCAGGACCAATAATAACCGCTTCCATTCCTGCCCTTCTGAAGACAGTTCCATCGGTAGTCCCTAAAAAGCCAATTCTTTCAACAGGGAGATCAGCTTTTTGACAAGCATCAGTCAGTTTGCACACTAAAACATCATCATCAGGAGTCTCCCAAGGTTCCCTTTTTTCGACAATTTTTATATCGGCAGCAAAGCCAGGCACCTCCTTTCCCAGATCATTGATGATCTCTTGCATATGCCCCCAAATATCATCTGGGGTTTGCCCCGGCACTAAACGGGCGTCAACAATAATTGAACAACTGTCTGGAATAATTGCAGGCTCAATCCCTCCTTTAATCATGGTCGCTTGCCAAAAAGAACCTCCCAGCACAGGGTGCTTTTGATGCGGAATGCTGTAATTCAACATCCGGTTAATTAACAAGACGGCTCTATTGATGGCGTTAATGCCGGCTCCTTCTCTGGAAGCATGAGCCGTTTCTCCCGCCACATTAACTTCAGCCCAAGTTCTCCCCCTTGAACAAGTGGCCAAATGCATATTAGTGGGCTCACATACTACCACATGACTGGCACCTGACAGCAAATCGGTTTCAATCAGCGCCTTAGCTCCCCGCATTAAATCTTCTTCATCCACTGTGGCCACCAGCAATATATCACTGCGTGGAATCAGGCCTTGTTTAGATAAGCTGCCCAATGCCACCATGGCCGCTCCTAAACCGGCCTTCATATCCACTGAGCCACGGCCATATAAGTAACCACCACGGATTTCTCCGCTAAATGGTTCAACAATCCACCTTTTTCTTTCTTCCTCACTGATGGACACCACATCCATATGACCAGTAAAGATTAAAGCTGGACCATTGCCCTGGCCCTTTAATCTGGATACTACATTGTATCGATTGGGACTTATTTCACAAATTTCTGTTGGCACATCCCTTGCCTGCATATAGTCCCTAACGTATTCAGCCACTTCAGCTTCTTCTCCCGGAGGATTTATACTTTTTATCTTCACCAAATCCTGAACGACTTTTATTAGCTCATCGGGCTTGATTAAGCTGCAGACATCAACATCCACCATATGATCATCTCCCCAATTTTTTTTCGTAGTCCCTTCGCCCTCTGAAAAGCTGGCGGTGACAGCTTTCAAGGCGGTGCACCCCTGCACAAAAAACCAGAAACCATGCAGGAGAAAGGCAGCTTGGTAAAGACAAAGCCCATTGCCACCCGTCTCCAAAAAGCTTGGAGACGGCCATGCCTGATAATTCCGGGCAAAGAAATAGGAGCACAAGCTCCAATTTCTTTTTGTTTCTTTTGCAGGGGACAGCAAAAGCTTTAAGAAAAATCCTGTGCTTGTTTCATGTTTATTGGGACGACGATTTGCTTCATTCAGCAGTCCCAAAGCCTGACTATAATTTGTTTTAAAAGCTGTTTACTTGAGGGTAGTGCAACTGCTATCTATTGTTCCCATACCGCGCTTTATTCCATAATAACGAATGGTACAGACCTTCCTCTTGGTAAAGAAATCAACTGCATCTTGGCCCTGGCACTTAATCTGACTGCCTAAAAGGGACGCTTTTGTTCCTCCAAATGGCAGATAGGGCATGGGGGCTGGAACGCCAACATTTACTCCGATCATCCCGCCCTCCATTTCCCTGAGGAATTTTTGCGCATAATAACCGCTTTCCGTAAAGATGGTACCACCGTTACCGTACTCTGAGCTATTCATGAACTCAATACCCGCCTCCACATTTGCCACTTTCAGCAGGGTGGCCACGGGCCCGAAAATCTCTTCTTTAGCCACGGTCATTTCCGGAGTCACCTCGGAAAGAATAGTGGGAGCGACGAAATATCCATTTTTATTTTTCTCAGGAAGTTCGGGTTTGCGGCCGTCCAAGGCTAAATTTGCTCCTTCCTGGATACCTTTTTCAATGTAATAAAGGATTCTCTCTTTGGCCTTTTGCGAGATTACCGGACCCATAAATAAACTTTCATCTCTTGCGTCTCCATACTTGATCTCTTTGGCAGCCGCAATCATTCTTTCTTTCACTTCGTCATAAATGGATTCTACAACCGCCACATTCGCCCCGGCCATACACCGCTGCCCCGCAGAACCGTAACATGAATTGATAAAGTTTTCGATAAAGCCGTCCAGATTGGCGTCTTCTGCTACCAGTAAAGTGTTTTTGGCCCCAGCTAAAACCATACTTCTTTTTAATGTTTGAGCGCATTTTTCTGCAATGATTTTCCCCACAGCCGTCGATCCTACAAAAGCCACCGCCTTGATGTCCGGGCTCTCCAACATGTGCTTTGCCACGGAACCATCCCCATTGATCAGGTTGAATACCCCCGGGGGAAGCCCAATTTTATCCAGAATTTCCGCTACCTTTTGCATGAATAGAGGGGATTGTTCTGAAGGCTTGAAAACGATGGTGTTGCCGGTTCCCAGAGCAAAAGGTACAAACCACCCGTAAACCAAGGCAGGGAAATTGAACGGCGCTAAAGCTCCCACTACGCCCAATGGTTCGCGAATGACTTCCCCGTCAATGTCCTCATTCACCGCGATCTTATCCCCACGCATCATCATCGGTATTGCGCAAGCAGTCTCAGTAAGCTGGATGGCCCGAGCCATTTCACCCCGGGCATCATGAATATTTTTGCCCTGATCTGTGGCAATCAGCTGGGCCAAATCTTCTTTTTGGGCGCTTAATTCGTCATGCAGTTTAAACAGATACTCCATTTTTCTTCCCATGGAGACTTTGCGCCATTCTTTAAAAGCTTCCCGCGCTGCAGATATGGCTTTCTCCACTGCCTTGTCCGGTGTATTCGGTACTTCTCCGATTAGCTCTCCCGTTGAAGGGTTATAAATGGGAAGGTATTGGGCGTCGTTTTCTTCCCGAAATTCGCCCTTAATGTAGTTTCTTGCTTTCATGCTCCCCATCCTATCACCTCCTGCGTTATCCTCCATCAGATTTTTCCGTACCGGTTCCTAGAGGTTTCACAAAGATTTTCTTCTTCAATAAACTGCTTCCCCCTCACCTACCTTATTCTCCATTTGTAGGAATTTCTTTCTTTTTGGCACTTTAGTAATCCGTCACCAAAACGCGGTCTCCCATCCCCGATCAAAACTTCCCTTTCCCTGTACCTGTCAAAACTAGGAATTGATTCCATGACCCCTCATGATCCGTTACTGGGACAAACTGATGATCGTTTTCAACAAAAGATTTGCAGCAGCTTCAATATCCTTCCATTCCGATAATTCTTCCGGGCAATGACTTCTTCCCCCAATACTTTTAACAAAGACCATCCCTGACGGCGTTATTTTAGCCATAGATTTTGCATCGTGGTTTGCTCCGGAGACAAGTTTTAAGGCAGGTATTCCCAAGGCCTCACTTGCCTTTTCCAACTCCATGATAATATCTTCAGCAAAACTGAGAGGCGAACTATACCAGATCTTCTCAACATTGTATGTTGTTCGTTCTTCACCACAAGCTTTTTCAAGAATTTCAAAAACCATCTTTTCGGAACTGAGCAATACTTTTTCGTCGGGGCAGCGCAAATCCACCGTGAAAACTGCTTCTTCCGGAATAATATTTAAGACGCCGGGCAAGGCGTTTATTTCCCCTATGGTTATTAAAGCTGAATCGTCCAGGGATTTAATCTTCTCCCTCATTTCCACAATCCCTTTGGCTGCGCACACTAATGCATCCTCACGCATGGACATGGGGCAAGTGCCGGCATGATTTGCCGTTCCCTTGATTGTCACTTTCAGCCAACAGCTTCCCGAGACGCCGGTAACAATGCCCACTCCGTAGCCGGCCTGTTCGAGAACCGGCCCCTGTTCTATATGCAGTTCCAGATATGCTTTGGCATCGGTTAGTCTGTTTGATGCCTGCCCCAGGTAATCTATTCTTTTTAATTCATCTATAAACTTTCTCCCTGCAGCATCCTTTGTCTCATAAATCTGTTGTTGATCAAAAATTCCGGCTATGACGCCGCTTCCCATCAAGGCCGGTTGAAACCGGGCCCCTTCTTCATTAGTCCAATTGATTATTTCTATGGGATAACGTGTTTGTATATTATGGTCATTGAGGGCGCGGATGATTTCCAGAGCGCTTATCACTCCTAAAGTGCCGTCAAATTTGCCCCCATTGGGTTGCGTATCCAGGTGGGAACCTAGACAGATGGGAGGACTGTTGTCGTCAAACCCCGGACGACGCCCATACATGTTGCCCAGATCATCAATACGGACGGATAAACCTTCCTCCATCATCCACTGTTTGAACATATCCCTGGCCTTTTTATCTGCGTCAGACAAGGCGACCCTGTCAATTCCTCCCTCAGATGTAACAGAGATACCGTTAATAACATCCATGGTGTTTTTCAGCCGTTCAACATTGATTTGCATCAGAGCCACACCTCTAATAGTGAATATTGGAACAAGCGGTCGCATCACAGAAATCGTATTTCAGTTTCAATATACCATAAATTTGGATAACGCGCTTAACAAAAGGGTTCGATTTTTCTCTTGAAATCTTTGGATATTTGCCCTTCATTGCGTTTTCTTTGGCAATGTTTATTGATATTTCTAGATTATGCCTAGGTGAATGTCGCCCTCTTGCCGATAGAAGTTCATCAGATTTTTCGTTTTTTTGTTGTAGGGAGACAAAAACCCGCCTGGGAAGGCGGGACCAAAACATGGAGATATCCATAAATATTAATAATTGCTAGTTAATAATAGCCACAACTTGATACCGGAAGACCACTTAAGCCCTTTAAAGATATACAGCTTTTCAGCCTCCAGTTAACAAACCACACTATTTTTTAATGCTGCTGGCAATGAACTGTGAAGGTTTCCCTTAGATCTGTTAGATAAAAACAGATTTTATTTGTTCATATTCGACCTTTTGCCAAAGCTGGACATCGCTAAAAGCTTGTCGAAAAAGTCTTTGCAGCAGGAGCGAAGATGGAGATAATGTCTTTTAAGGCTGCAGCCGCGGCGCCTTTTGGATTGGAATAACCACCGATAACCGTAAGAGGACCCATGGTATCGGTGCAAAAATAGATGCCTTTCGTGGTGCCGTTAACCGATGCCAGAGGGTGATCAGCCCTGAGAAAAGTAGGCGCCACCTCCAATCGAAAGGTATCCCCTATGGGCTCTGCTATTCCCAGGAGTTTAATGGTACCTCCTCTGTTTTTTGCTTCTTGCAGATCCGCCGGTGTGATTTTTGTGATACCGGTTAGTTTCACCTGATCAATTTTGAAATCCGTATCGTAGATCGAGTTGGCGATGATTATCATTTTGCTGGCCGTGTCCCAACCTTCAACATCCAAGGAAGGATCAGGCTCAGCAATGCCTTGAGCTTTTGCTTCAGCCAGGGCTTCTGCAAAGCTAAGGGATGCTTTTTCCATAGCGGTTAGGATGAAATTACTTGTGCCGTTGAGGATACCTTGAATGGAAAGAATATTGGTACCTGCCAGGCTATTTAAAGCCACGTCAATGGTGGGGAGAGCAGCTGCAGTAGCGCCGCTGTATTTAATCTGAACACCTGCTTTGCGGGCATGCTCCATGACCTGATCAAAGGCACAAACCAGCGGACCTTTACTCAAGGTGACCACATGCATCCCTCGATCAAATGCGGTATGAAAGTAAGTTAGTCCCGGCTGGCCGGTTTTGATGTTGGTTGGAGTGGCTTCCACCCAAACGTCAGCATTAGAAGCTTTGATGGCCTCTTCCCCTGTTAAGCGATCGTCAAAACCAAGCATGTTTTTCCGCTCGAAGGCGGTTTTTATAGCCGCAAACTTTTCCAACGGTATTCCTTGCGGATTATTTATTCCGCCGTCACTTACTAGCACTGTTACGACTTTTAGGTCAAGTTTATATTTATCCTTTAAATATTTTTTCTTTTCCAAAAGCAGGCCGATGAAGTTTCTACCCACATTGCCGAAACCGGAAAGCCCAATCTTGACTTCCACTCTTTCGCCCTCCTCCAATATAAGTAAACTTGCTAAACCGGTTCCTGATCCCAGAGGCGATATTGTAAAGCCTCGGCCAGGTGTTCTTCCTCCACTCGGTCCCTTTCTGCCAAATCGGCAATGGTCCTAGCCATCCTTAAGACCCGGTCATGGGCCCGCATGCTTAAACCCAGCTGGGTAAAGGCCTTTTTCAAGAGAAGACGGGTACCCCTGGACATTTTGGAGAAGGCAGGCAACAAATGACCCGGGATCTGGGCATTATAATAGAAACCATATTCCTTTAATCGGATCAACTGACGCCGGCGGGCCTCTTCCACCCGACTTCGCACCACAGCTGAGCTTTCCGCCGCCTTATTCTCCTCCAAATCATCATACTTTAACGCAGGCACCTCAACTTGCAGATCGATCCGATCTAAAAGAGGGCCTGACAACCGCTGCCGGTATTTTTGTATCTGATAAGGGGTACAGGTACACTCCCGGCTCCCGTTTCCCAGGTAATGGCCGCATGGGCACGGATTCATCGCCGCCACCAGTTGAAAGCTGGCCGGATAAGTATAGGATGCATGAACCCGGGCTACGGTAACCAATCTGTCTTCCAAGGGCTGACGCAAAGCCTCCAGGACATCACGACTATATTCGGGCAGCTCATCGAGAAAAAGCACCCCGTGGTTGGCCAGGCTGATTTCTCCCGGACGGGGTATTCGCCCTCCCCCAATCAAGCTGGCGGCAGAGGCAGTATGATGAGGTGCCCGGAAAGGTCTTGTAGTCACCAGGGGTTGATCAGGGGTTAAAAGCCCGGCGATGCTATAAACCCTGGTTATTTCCAAGGCCTCTTCCAGGCTCAACGGAGGCAGGATTGTGGGCAGCCGGCGGGCCAGCATGGTTTTACCCGCCCCCGGTGGTCCGATAAGGAGCACATTATGGGCACCGGCCGCAGCCACTTCCAAAGCTCTTTTTGCCGCATATTGACCTTTAATGTCGCTCCAATCTATAGTATACCGGCTACCGGCCTCCTTAAGCAAACTATAAGGATCAGCAGTAGCAGGTTCGATCATTTCTTCTCCGTAAAAGAAACTGACCAGCTGGGTCAGATGCCGAATGGGATAAACCCTGGCCCCCTGTACCATGGCCCCTTCCAAAGCATTACCCTCTGCCACCAAGAGGTCATATTCCCCGGAAATCTGTTGCAAGTGCAGGCTCATGGACAATACTCCCGGGACTTCCCTGATCTTCCCATCCAGTGACAACTCACCTACAAAAACCTTGTTGCCCAACTGTTCCAGCGGGACCTGCCCTGTGGCAGCCAATATTCCCACTGCAATGGGCAGATCCAGAATGGGCCCTTCTTTCTTCAAGTCAGCAGGGGCCAAGTTAACGGTAATCCGTCGGGAGGGAAATTCAAAGCCGGAGTTCTTCAAAGCTGTCCGGACTCTTTCCTTCGCTTCTTTGACGGCCGTATCGGGGAGGCCTACGATTTCAAAGCCCGGCAGGCCTCCGGACACATCTACCTCCACTTCTACGAAAAAAGCTTCTGTTCCACTAAGGCAAAAACCCCTGGTGATAGCTAACATGTTTTTCCTCCCATGATGGTGCCAATGCTCTTCCAGATGCCGCCTAGAAAACCGACTGCCGGTATTAAGCAGAAAAAAACCGGCAGTAGTTACTAGCTTTTAGAAAGCATTTGGAATCAGCTGAATCCGCACAGGCTCACTTTCCCGGAAAGTGATAGCCACTACATCAAAACGGCAGAAATGCTCATTAAGCTTATTGCGCTGCAGGTAGAAAGCCGCCAGCTTCCGCAGCTTTTTTTGTTTTTTGAGATTGACGGTTTCCTCCGGCCAGCCGTAATCCTCACCCTGCCGGCAGCGAACTTCCACAAAAACCAACTCAGCCCTGTGCCGGGCAACCAAATCTAGTTCACCGAACCGGCAACTGAAATTTTTTTCAATGATTTTGTACCCTTGCTTTGTAAGCCAATGGGCAGCAATTTCTTCACCCCGGCGTCCCAGGTTTTTCCTATCAATACTCACCTTTCATCCCCTCGCAAAGACTGCCGGTTTCCTTTTCCAAGACTGTGAATCCTTAATATGGAAAAAAGGAGTGGGCCACATCCAGGGCCACATTGGTCAATGGCTCCGGATAAAGGCCGAAAACGATGACCAAACCCAGGCAGATTAATAAAGCCAGCTGGGTGCTGCCGGATACAGGGATAGAAGAGGCATTTTCCTTCGGAGCGCCCAAATACATGGCCTTGACCACAATCAAGTAATAGTAGACAGAGACCATACTCATACCGATGCCCAGGAAAGCCAGCCAGAGTAAACCTCTATCCATGATGGCCATAAACAAGTACAACTTACTGACAAAACCGGCCAAGGGAGGGATCCCGGCCAAGGACAAAAGTGAAACCAGCATCACCGCTGCCAGCACGGGAGAGGTACGGGCCAAGCCGCTATAATCCTTGATCTCATCGCTGCCGGTAGCTTTCCCCACAGCAATGACCACGGCAAAAGCTCCCACATTGGCAAAGACATAGAATAAGGAATGATAAAGAAGCGCCGCCACCCCCAGGGAAGAAAAGGCGATCATCCCCAGCAGGAGATAACCGGCTTGAGAAATACTGGAATAAGCTAACATCCTCTTGATATTGGTCTGGGGAATGGCCACCAGATTACCCAAAACCATGGTCAATGCGGCCAAAATGATGACAATCGTGCTCCAGTAAGGCTCAAAATCTGGAAAGATGGTTAAGAAAATGCGGACAAAAGCCGCCAAACCGGCCGCTTTAGACGCCACGGCAAGAAAAGCCGTTACCGGAGTAGGAGCCCCTTCATAAATATCCGGGGACCACATGTGAAAAGGGACGGTGGAGATCTTGAAGCCAAAGCCGGCGACCAAAAACACCATGCCTAAAAGCAAGAGAGGATCTAATCTTTCCACAAGAGCCAGGGAGGCTGTGATCTGGGCAATCACGGTGGATCCGGTAAAACCAAAGACAAGGCTCAAACCGTAAAGAAGAACCGCTGAGGACATGGCCCCTAAAATGATGTATTTAAGCCCTGCTTCGGCGGATCTAGCATCGGTTTTTTGGTAAGCAGTCAAAATCACAAAACTTATCGTCATCAATTCCAAACCCAAATAGAGAGTAATCAAGTCTCCTGCCGCGGCTAACAGCATCATCCCCAAAGTAGCAGTGACTAAAAGTGCGTAAAACTCTCCCTGGTTGTATCCCAATTTGGATACATAATCTTTGGCCGCCATACTGACCAGGATAGCTGCTACCAGGAAAAGCTGTCGGAAAAACAGCCCGAATGGATCCACAAGATACATGTCGCCGAAAACGCTATCGTTAACACCCCAATACAAAAAGGTGCTGAGAAGAATACCCACCAGGCCGACGGTAGTTAGATAACCAATTCCCCGGTGCTGGTCTTTGGGTACTAAAAGTCCCAGCACTAGTAAACCCAAGGCCAACACCGCCGTAGCTATTTCAGGAACAAGCAATGCAAGATCTCTCAGGCTCATTAGAAGATACCCCCTATCTCGGCTGCGGCGGTGATTTTTGCTACCAATGGGCCCACTCCCACATTAATAGGATCAACCAACAAGGACGGGAAAATGCCAAATAGTACCAGAACCCCGCAGAGAACAACAATGGGTACCATTTCCACCCCATGGGCATCAGTCAGGTGATCCCAGCGGGAATTACGGGGTCCAAAGAAGACCTTTTGCACCACCCTGAGCACATAAATGGCAGTAATCACCACTCCCAGAATGGCCAAAATGGCCAATACCCGAAAATGCAGCCAACCGAATAAAACTTGTTCCACACTATAAGATCCCAGGAAGATCAAGGCCTCCGCCGCAAAGTTGCTCAAGCCGGGCAGCCCCAGAGAAGCCAAACCTCCAATCATAAAACCGGCTGCCACCCGGGGCATCTGATGGGCCAGACCGCCAAAAGCAGCAATCTCCCTGGTCCCGGTTTTGTGGTAAATATTACCAACCAGGGCAAAGAAAAGGGCGGTCATGATACCATGGGCGAACATTTGAGCTACAGCCCCATCCAGCCCCAAGTAATTTAAGGAAGCTATGCCCAAAAGCACATATCCCATGTGACTGACGCTGGAGTAGCCAATCACAAACTTCAAGTCTCTCTGCACCATGGCCACCATGGCCCCGTAAACCACATTGACAATGCACAGGACCGCAATCAGGGGAGCCCAGAATTTTGCGCCTTCCGGGAAAAGAAGCACCCCTGCCCGGATCAGTCCATAGCCACCCAGTTTCATCAGGACACCGGCATGAAGCATACTCACCGCGGTAGGAGCTGCCACGTGACCATCCGGAGACCAGGTATGGAGAGGCCACATGGGCACTAAAAAGCCAAAACCGATCATCATCAAGAAGAAAGCGAATCTTTGAAAGGAAACATCAAACTGGACCGTACTCAACTGCATAATGTTAAAAGTGCCAAAACCCAGATGGGCCGGACTTCTGGCATATAAATACAAAGCGATGATCCCGATCAAAGCGAAGGCACTGCCTACCAACAGATACAGAGTCAGCTTCATGGCTGCATATTCTTTACGGGTACTGCCCCACACCCCGATCAGCACATACATGGGAATCACTGCTACTTCAAAGAACAGATAAAAGAAAAACAAGTCTCGGGAAATGAAAACGCCGAAAACGCCTGCTACCAGGATCAGCAGGAAGATGAAAAACTCCTTCACCCGATAGTGCATATCCCAGGAGGCAAACACGCCGGAAAAAATGACGATGGCCGTTAATAAGACCAAGGGAAGGCTGATGCCGTCCACTCCTACAGAGTAACTAATTCCCAATCGGTCAACCCAAATGATATCCTGAAGGAACTGCAGTCCTCCCAATTCCTGGTCATAGGCGACAAAAGCATAAATGGACAAGACCAGGGACACAAAAGTCGCTACCGCAGCGGTGATCTTGATGATCCTTTCTTCTTTTTCCGGAATCAGGAGGATCATCAAAGCTCCTGCTACCGGGGCAAGAACGATGGTGGTCAGAAGAGGAAAACCGCTCATTGTATCCCTCCCAGCGCCGGCACCGCTAACCACAGTGCGATAATAACCGCGGCAACAAAGATAACCAGGGCATAATTCTGCATGTTCCCGGTCTGAATAAACCGCATCTTCGCTCCCCACATCCGAATGGCAAAAGCCAGGCTGTGCGCAACACCGTCCACAACCTTGCGATCGTGCCAGCGGCAGGCTTCCGCCAGATTGAGAACGATTTTGTCAAAAAACCATTGATAGATCTCATCAATGTAATATTTGTTATATAACAGGGAATAAACGGGCCTGAACCTTGAGGCCAACGCCTCAGCAGAGATGACTTTCTTGCCGTAAATAAGCCAAGCCGTAACAATCCCCGCCAGAGCCAGCAAAGTTGAGCTCATCATCACCGCCAAATTGGGCTGGGGATGATGGGGCTCTCCAAAATAAATCCAATAGGCAAAACCCTTCTCCACAAAAGGAGCCCCGATCAAGCCGCCTGCCACGGAAAAAATGGCCAGAATGAATAAAGGTATCGTCATGGTCCAGGGGGACTCTTGAACATGACGACTTCCCTTTTCTCCTCTGCCGAAAAAGGCCACAAAAATGAGCCTGAACATATAGAAGGCCGTTAAAAACGCTACTACTGATCCCAAAAGGAAAAGTCCCGTATACCCGTTTTCCAAGGCAACCAACAGGATTTCATCCTTGCTCCAAAAACCTGCCAGTGGAAAAATGCCGGCAAGGGCCAGAGCGCCCACAATGAAGGTCCAAGTGGTTATTTTCATCTTTTTGTAAAGGCCGCCCATTTCAAAGATATCCTGAGTATGGACTGCATGGATCACACTGCCGGCCCCTAAAAACAGCAATGCTTTAAAAAAAGCATGGGTGGTCAAATGAAACATGCCCGCCGTCAGGCTTCCCACGCCGATGGCCATCACCATATAACCCAGCTGGCTCATGGTGGAAAAAGCCAAGATGCGTTTAATGTCCCTCTGGACAAGGCCGATGGTGGCAGCAAGAAAAGCCGAGATGCCGCCGATCAAGGCTATCAGGTAAATAGCCTGGGTAGAACTGGAGAACAGGATATAACCTCTGGCCAGCAAATAAACGCCTGCCGCCACCATGGTAGCTGCATGGATTAAAGCGCTTACCGGAGTGGGGCCTTCCATGGCGTCAGGCAGCCAAACATGCAAGGGAAACTGGGCCGATTTAGCCAAGGGCCCGGCAAAAACCAGTAAGGCCATGACCGTGACCAAGCCGGCATTACGGTAAGCGGGAATAGCCTCCGCCAATTCAAGGAAATTAAAGCTCCCGAAGACCAGAAACAAAAAGAAGATGCCCAGCATGAAACCAAAATCACCAACCCGGTTCGTGATAAAAGCTTTCTTGCTGGCCTCGGCAGCCGATGTTTTGTGGAAGTAAAAGCCGATCAAAAGATAGGAACAAAGACCCACCAGTTCCCAAAATACAAAAATCTGGAAATAATTATTAGATACTACCAGCCCTAGCATGGACATGCTGAAAAGTGAAAGATAAGCAAAGAAATACGGAAAAGCCCGGGTCACCCTTCATATATCCCAAGGAATAAACTTCCACCAGCAGGGCAATAAATGTGACCACAAACAGCATCACCGCCGTTAACGGATCGATCAACACTCCCGCCTGAATGTGGAGAATACCCGGTACTTCCAACCACCGAACAGCCATCTCCACCGGATGATCCATGGTCACCGGAACTGTCAGCACTTCAATTATGATGCCGGCGGAAATAATGAACGAACCTGTCATCGCCGCTATCGCCGTCAATGCGCTGACCAGCTTTAAAGGTCGCGTTAGGAAAATGATAATGAGAAATGCAACAGCGGGTAAAAGGGGTACCAACCACGCTAGACTAATCATCGAAATCCGTTCACCTGCCTTGTTTTCCCTATTCTACCATTTCAGCCAATCTAGATTCTCCACATCGGTGGTAAAACGCTGCCTGTAGATGTTGATGATCAGGGCCAACCCAACTGCTACCTCCGCTGCAGCCACTACGATCACAAAGAGAGCAAATACTTGCCCCGTCACCTGCTGAGGGCTGAGAAAACGCCCAAAGGCAATCAAATTGATATTGACTGCATTGAGCATCAGCTCTATCCCCATTAAAACGGCAATAGCATTCCGCTTGGCCACTGCTCCATAGAAACCGATACAGAATAATAAGGCGGCCAAAAGAAGATAGTGCTGCAAAGTAACCACTTAATCCTTCACCCCTTTGGCCAGAATAATGGAACCGATCATGGCTACCAAAAGAAGAAGAGCCGCCGCCTCCAGAGGAATCATATAATCCCTGAGCAAAGAGCCAGCAATTAAGCTGATGGTATCTCCCTGAACCGAGACTAAATCATCCCTCCATTGGGTCTGGCTGATCAAATAGCCGGCCACCAGGAAAAAGCCAAGGGCTACAATCCCTCCGCTGTGACGGTATTTGGAAAACAAGTTGCTTTCCCTGATGTCCCCTCGTCTGGTCAGCATCACTCCGAAAACAATGATAATGGAAATGGCTCCTGCATAAACCAGCACCTGTACCGCTGCCAAAAATTCAGCTTCTAACAGCAAATAAACGGCAGCAACACCGATGAAGCTCACCACCAGCCATAAGGCACAATGGACAATATTTCTTAAAGAAACGACAGCCAGGGCAGAAACCACCGTCACTCCTGCTATCAGCCAAAAAACTACCGGCGAAACCAATAGCAAATCACCTCGTTTCACATTCAGGCAAATTACGCATTCGCTGCTTTCTTTTCCCTGTGGGGAAAAAGATTCAGGATTGTCTCTTCCCGATGGTAAACACTCAGCTCAAAGTCCTGTGTAACATGCAAGGCCTCCCGGGGGCAGGCCTCCACACAGAGACCGCAAAAAAGGCAATAGCCCAGCTTCATCTCATAACCAGTAAGATAGCGTTTCTTATTCTCGTCCCTGGCGGAGGAGACAGTGATCACCTGATTTGGACAGCTGTTGCTGCAGATGCCGCAGGCATTGCATTTCTCCGCCTCCAGAGCAAAGGAACCGTGGCAGCGGGGCGGCAGGTTCGGCCGCCTTTCCGGATACTGTTCCGTGATGGCCTTGCCGAAAAGGTGCCCTAAAGTGACCCGCAATCCCTTCAATAAACCCTTTCCGGTCACCTGATCACCACCTCGCTATTTGGTACCATTTGTATACTTCCAAACTTATTCCGGTCAAAAGCACATTGACTAAAGAAAGGGGTATGAGAAATTTCCAGTTAAAAGCCATCAAATGATCAATCCTGATTCTGGGGAAAGTCCAGCGCACCCACATAAAGGCTAAGATCATCACATAAACCTTGATCATAAACCAAAGCCAGGAAGGAAGCCAGGGCCCCTGAGGTCCTCCCAGAAACAAGGTGGCGGCAATTGCCGATACAGCAATCATATTGGTATACTCAGCCAAAAAAAACAATGCATAACGCATCCCGCTATACTCCGTATAGGGCCCTGCTATAATTTCCTGTTCACCTTCCGGCAGGTCGAAGGGCCCCCGGTTCAATTCCGCCGTAGCGGCAACAAAATAAATCAGGAAAGCCACCGGCTGCAAAACAATAAACCAGAGATCCTTTTGTGCCGCCATAATATCGGATATTTTTAATGAACCGGCGAGCATGATGACCCCTAAAATGGAAAAGACAAGAGGCAGTTCATAGCTAACCATCTGGGCCACCGAGCGCATGCTGCCGAAAAGAGAGTATTTGTTGTTGGATCCCCAGCCGGCCATCAAAACCGCCACCGTGGCTGTGGAGGATATGGCAATAAAATAAAAGATGCCAATATTTAAATCCGCAGCTATCATTCCCTGGCCAAATGGCACCACGGCGAAAATCATCACTGCCGGCACCATGATGAGAATAGCCGCCAAGCGGAAAACCCAACGGTCGCTGGCACGGGGAATTATATCTTCCTTGCCCAGCAGTTTTAACACATCCATCACAGTCTGCAGCAGACCCCGGGGGCCCACCCGGTTTGGTCCCAGCCGTTGCTGGACATATGCGGAAAATTTTCGTTCCAGATAGACCAGATAGATCACATTTAATAAAATGAACCCAAGGATCCCGGCCAAGTAGACTAGAGCCATCATCGTCTCCACGAAAACAGCCGGCAATCCTAAGCCAAGAAACCACCCCCGGAGGGCACCGGCAGTATTGACGAAAATATCTTCCATAGCAGCTCTCCCCTATTCCATATTACCGATCAACTTCGCCCAAAATAAAATCAATTGATGCGATAATGGCCACCACATCTTGAATAGTCCCTCCCAGGCAGATTTCCGGCAAAACTCCCAGGTTGACAAAGGACGGTCCGTGGATGTGGAGCCGGTAGGGCTTGCTGGAACCGTCGCTGACCAGATAATATCCCAAAAGCCCTTTAGACCCCTCAATCTGGTGATAGACTTCCCCCTCAGGGGGCTTAATCACCTTTGGCAGCTTGGCTTGAACAGGACCTGACGGCAGATTGTCAATGGCCTGCTCCACAATCCTTAAAGACTGCTTCATTTCCTCGATCCTGATCACAAAACGATCGAAGCAGTCTCCTTGTTTGCCTATGGGCACGTCAAAATCAAAATTTTCATATCCCCCATAAGGAGCCAGCTTGCGCAGATCATATGGTAGGCCGGAAGCTCTCAGGTTGGGACCGGTTACCCCGTAAGCTAAGGCTTTATCCGCCGGCAACACTCCTACCCCCTTGGTCCGGGCAAGAAAAATTTCGTTGCCGACGATAATATCGTCGTACTCTTTAAAAGATTCCCACATACTGGAAATAAACTCCCGCGCGGCAGGGATAAATTCCGGGGGCAGATCTGCCGCCACCCCTCCTATCCGCATATAACTGGTAGTTAAACGGGAGCCGCAGGTCATTTCCAATAGATCCAAGATCTTTTCCCGATCACGAAAGCAATACATCCACGGGGTATAGCCATTGAGATCCAGGGCCATACTCCCCAACATGACCAGGTGACTGGCCATTCTTTGCAGCTCCGCCATGATAATCCTGATATACTGGGCTCTTTGCGGGATCTCAATTTCCATAATTTTTTCCACCGTCTGCACATAACCCAATTCATTCAGCATCCCAGACGCATAATCCAGCCGGTCCACATAAGGAATAAATTGGGTATAGGAACGGCTCTCAGCTATTTTTTCCAGACCCCGATGGAGGTAACCAATTACATTTTCCATGCCCACCACATATTCCCCATCCAAGGTCAAAATCGCCCGGTAAACCCCGTGGGTGCTAGGATGCTGGGGGCCCATATTTAAAGTCAGTTCTTCCGTTCGAAACACTTTCTCCCTGGCAACGGACATCCGCTCCACCTCCATTCCACCCCGTTAAAATTCCTCTAGCGCTGCCTTTGGGGCACTTGAAAGTCCTTCCGTAAGGGATAGCCGGGAAAATCCTCATCCAGGAAAATCCTCTTCAAATGGGGATGCCCATCATAAACAATCCCGAACATATCATATGCCTCTCTTTCCTGGACTTCCGCGGCAGCCCATAAAGCCGCCAAGGATGGAATGCGTGGATTTTCCCTGGGTATTTCCACTTTAACTCGGACCATCCGGCAGGAAGACCAGGACATGAGATGATAGATGCACAGAAAACTATCTTGGGTGTCTACCACCGTCAAATCGGCCAAAAAATCAAAACCCCATTCATCTTTAAGGCTTTTCATCACAACCAAGAATGCGTCTTGAGCCAGCCGTAGAGTGGTCTGAGGGCTTTCCTGCTCAACTTCCACCAGGCCCGGAAATCTTTCCATGAACCGGGCGCCAATTTCTTCATTCCACACCTGTTTGGACATATTTCGGCCTCACCACTTTCGGGTTTTTCACTTTATCTCTCAAAGTCAGAAGCCCGTGAATCAAAGCCTCCGGCCGGGGTGGGCAACCGGGCACGTAAACATCCACCGGTAAAAAAGCATCAGCCCCGGGTACCACGTAATAAGAGTCCACAAAAGGCCCACCACTGATAGCGCAGCTTCCCATGGCCAAGACCCATTTGGGTTCCGGCATCTGATCATAAATCCTCTTGACCAGTGGGGCCATCTTTTCGGTGATGGTTCCGGCCACAATCATCAAATCCGCCTGCCGGGGTGACGGGCGAAAAACCTCGTAGCCAAACCGAGCAATATCATAGCGAGCACCGCCGGCGGCCATCATTTCAATGGCACAGCAGGCCAGGCCAAAAGTAACCGGCCAGAATGAATGAGCCCGGGCATAGTTCAGCACTTGATTCACGGAAGCAAGAATTACACTGCTCTTTTTTTCTTCCTCCACCCCTGATATCTGCCGGCTTTTCCCTGCTACAACCATTCCAACGCTCCTTCCTTCCAGGCATACCATAAGCCTAATAATAAAATACCGATAAAAACGATCATCTCGCCAAAAGCGAACAAACCAAGTCTCTGAAACTCAACTGCCCAGGGGTATAAGAATATAGTCTCCACATCAAAAATCAGAAAAATCAGAGCATAGAGAAAGTAGCTAATCTTAAATTGCACCCAGGTAGGACCTTGGGTATCTACGCCGCATTCGTAAGTGGCCATTTTCTCCGCTGAAGGCTTTTTCGGCCTGACCAAGGAAGCTACCAGCAAAGCAATTACCCCAAAGACCAACGCCCCCACCAGGAAAATGCCAACGGTCAAATAGTGCTCCAATTTGCTCCCTCCTTTCGCAAACTATCTATTTGCAATCACAATCACGTGATTCAAAGTCTTATACTGTTTCTCAATTTTTCCGCAAGATCAATAGTAGCTATTCTACATTAAACTTTGATTACCTGCTTTGACTCCCGATTTTTATTATATTCATGATATAAATATGTAACTATTCCGGCAAAAGTTTACATCTTATCAAATCTTTGACACCTTTAAAGGTGCAGCGGTGCTCAGGCGAAGGCCCGTATTCTGCCAATGCCTGAAAATGCTCCCGGGTTGGATAACCCTTATGCCTGGCAAAACCGTAGCAGGGAAAGCGCTGGTGCAGCTTGATCATGTATTTGTCTCTGGCTTCTTTGGCCAGGATGGAAGCCGCCGCGATAGAAGCAGAAAGACAATCTCCTTTGACCAATTTTGTCTGTTTAATTTCCAGGCCGGGTATAAAAAATCCATCCACCAGCAAATGTTCCGGTACCACAGCCAGCCCTTCCACCGCCCGTTTCATGGCCAAAAAAGACGCCTGCCGGATATTGAGCTCCTCTATTTCCTTCACTGAAGCCCAACCTAAAGACCAGGCCAGGGCCTTTTGGCGAATTTCCCGGGCAATGCTCTCTCTGGCTTTCGAGGAAATCCTTTTGGAATCATTTAAGCCCCGGATAAAAAGATCAGGGGTCAAAATCACCGCCCCGGCCACTACCGGACCGGCCAGAGGACCCCTCCCCGCTTCATCGATACCGGCTACTATCAGATCGGGGCTTCCCAGCTTTTTCTCCCAGACAAAAAGACGGGCCACCCTTTCCTTTTCCAGGGCAAGTCTTTCCTGCTGAGCACGCAATTCTTGATAAAGGCATTGCACGGCCCGGCGCGGGTCCCGGGCCAAAGCCTGCAGAAACTCTTCACCCAAACAGTCTCTTTCTTTGGCCATCCGCCGCAGCTGAGAAACGGTTCTAGCTGATATTTCCACCTGAAGCAGCCCCCCTTTTCGTCCAGATTATCGAGGCGCTTTTTCCAAAGTGATCCGGCCCAATTTGCCCTGACGAAAATCCTGCAGAAGCCGCAGTGCGGCTTTTTCCGTATCCGTTATTCCACCCGTTTGCAAAAAACCCCATTTTCGTGCCAACACTTTCAACAATTCTTCCTCCTGGCCAAAGTCGTTCTCCAAGCCATATTGTTTTGCCAAAAGCCCTTCCCGGTATTCCTGCAGATACCGGATCAGGTATGCTGCCATTTCTCCCCAATCATAGACCCGGTCACTGATGGCACCGGTAATTGCCAGGTGAAATCCTGTTTCCGGGCTGGTAAATCTGGGCCACAACAAGCCCGGCGTATCCAAAAGCTCTAAACCTTTCTCAATCCTGATCCACTGGGGTCCTCTGGTCACTCCCGGCTGTGCTGCCGTTTTCGCTCTGGTCCGCCTGACCAGACAATTAATCAAAGAGGATTTGCCCACATTGGGAATCCCTACAACCATCACCCGGACCGATTTAGACAGCAGAGAATGCCCTATCCTACCGGCTTTCTGGCGACCGGCAGACTGGAAAAGATATCTGGTCAATATATTCGCCCCTGTACGACGAACAGCATCCACAGCTACAGCTTTTTTCCCTTCCCCCCGATAATAAGCAAGCCAAGCCCTGGTCTCTTCTTTTTCCGCCAGATCCGCTTTATTCAATACCAGAATACGAGGGCGTCCCCCCAGCATCAGATCCAGATCTGGATTCTGCGAACTTGTGGGTATACGGGCATCCAATACTTCCACAGCCACATCAACAAGTTTTAACTGTTCTCTCAGTATTCTTTTCGCCTTGGCCATGTGACCAGGATACCAATGAACTCCCAATCCCCTTCACCTACCTGATGAGACCGATCCGGTGCAGAGGCCAAAAAATGGCTACTGCCCGGCCCACAATCAGATTTTCGGGCAAAGCCCCCCAAACTCTGCTGTCCTGACTATTATCTCGATTATCACCCAGCATAAAATAAGATCGTTCGGGTATTTTTACAGGTCCATAGTCGGCAGGGCTGGAATCGCCGGGCAAATAGTTCTCTTTCAATGGTTGGCCGTCAATATAGACTCGGCCCTGGCGTATCTCCAAGGTCTCTCCCGGCAATCCCACCACTCTTTTAATATAATCACGGGAAACATCCAGAGGATACTTAAAAACCAAGACCTGCCCCCTCTCAGGTTCACGGAAACGAATGCTGAGCTTGTTCACGATGATCCTGTCGCCCACCTGTAAAGTGGGCTCCATGGAACCGGAGGGAATATAAAAGGGTTGAATTAAAAACAAGCGAATTAATAAAGCTAAAATTATCGCGATGGCGACAGATTCCACTAACTCCCACACGGCCGATTTGGATCCAGCCATTAACTTCTCCCGCCTTTGTCATTTATTGGCCCCTGCTCTGGCCTTTTCTCTCAGTAATGAAAAACAGGACTGACAGCGCCAGTCCTTATCATCACTCCTTAATTCTTTTCTTTAATCCTGGCTCTCTTACCCACGCGCTCTCTCAGGTAATAGAGCTTGGCACGTCTTACTTTGCCTCTTCTGACCACTTCGACCTTTTCCACCCGAGGTGAGTGTACCGGGAACACCCTTTCCACACCGATGCCGTAGGACACGCGGCGGACAGTAAAAGTCTCCTGGATACCGCTACCCCTTCGGCTGATGACGGTTCCTTCGAAAACCTGAATCCGCTCTCTGTTTCCTTCCACCACTTTTACATGCACCCGGACTGTATCCCCCGGTTTGAAATCAGAAATCTGTTTTTTGCACTGCTCTCTACCAACAGCCTGCACAATATCCATTGGCTTACCTCCCTTCATATAACACATGATTTATGTTGACTGCATTCTTTATCATTCTTCCGCTTTCAATCTTCTTCCTGGTCCAGGAAGGCCTTGTCTTCCGCGGATAAACTCGCCTTTGCCAAAAGATCCGGGCGCCTTTCCTTGGTACGCAGTAAAGACTGCTGCCTTCTCCACCTTCTGATCTGCTCATGATGTCCTGATAACAATACTTCCGGCACTTCCATCCCGCGAAAGGATCTGGGTCTGGTATACTGCGGGTACTCCAAAAGGCCGTCGGCAAAGGTCTCCTCTTCCTTTGACCTGGGATCACCCAGCACTCCCGGCAGCAACCGGGCCACCGCGTCAATAACAACCATGGCGCCTAGTTCGCCTCCGGTCAGAATATAGTCCCCGATGGAAATCTCATCTGTAACCAGATACTTCCTGACCCTTTCATCCACCCCTTCATAATGGCCGCAAATAAAAATCAAGTGGGATTCTTTGGCCAGCTCAGCGGCCATGGACTGATTAAACACCATTCCCTGGGGGGAAAGCAAGATGGTCCGGGGAGATGCTCCGGCACAATCCTTTGCCACCGCTTCCCAGGCCAAGAAAATAGGCTCCGGCTTCATGACCATGCCGGCACCGCCGCCAAAAGGATAGTCATCCACGCGCCGGTGCTTATCTGGGGCATAATCTCGGTAATTAACCAGGGAAATTTGCAGAATCCCTTTTTCCATAGCCCTTTTTAAAATACTGGCATTTAAAGGACCATTAAACATCTCCGGGAAAATAGTCAAAATATCTATCCGCATTCTTCTTCCCCTAGTCCCTCAGACCCGGAAGCATTCGCACCAAGATCTTTTTCCGGGACAAATCAATAGACAAAATGCATTCCTTGATGGCTGGAAGTAAGATTTCCTGACCGCTTTGCGGATGAACAACCTGGTAAACGTCATTGCTTCCGGTGGGAAAAATATCTTTCACTTCCCCCAAATACTCCTCTTCCTCAGTAAAGACGGGCAAGCCGATTAACTCAAAGACATAATAATGTCCGGCAGGAAGAGGCATGGCGTGTTCCCTTTCAATCCGGATCAAAGCATTGCGCAGCCTTTCTGCACTGGAAATATCATTGATTCCTTTGAATTTGACAATGACCTGATTTTTATGGAAACGAACGGAAATAATTTCAGCTTTCTCCAAGCACTCATCCTTTTCCAGATATATCCATTGCAGTCGGTGAAACCGTTCAGGAAAATCCGTCAATGGAAGCACTTTGACCTCCCCATCAGTTCCATGGGTGGTTAATACTCTGCCAACGGTAATCAATTTTGGCTCCATTGATTTTCCTTCCAAAACAATCCTCTCCACATGATGTTCAAATAATCTCCACTACTACCCGTTTGCTTTCTTTAATGGAAGCAGCCTTGACAATTGTCCTGATAGCCTTGGCTATCCTGCCCTGCTTGCCGATAACCTTTCCCATATCTTCAGGAGCAACCTTCAGTTCCAGGATAATTGATTTTTCTCCTTCAATGAGATTGACCCTGACCTCATCGGGATTGTCCACAAGAGCTTTGGCAATATTCTCTACCAGTTCTCTCATTCCAATTCCCTCCTACAGCGATTATTTGGCTGCTCTGGCTTCGGCAATTTTTTGCCATACTCCGGCTTTCTTCAGCAAAGCTTTCACAGTCTCTGACGGTTGAGCACCATTATTTAACCATTTAATGGCCTTTTCCGCATCGATTTCAATGGTTGCAGGCTGACTGACGGGGTTATAATAACCAATCTCCTCGATGAATCTCCCATCCCGGGGAGAACGAGAGTCTGCCACCACTACACGGTAAAAAGGGGCCTTTTTACTGCCCATCCTGCGTAACCTAATTCGCGTTGCCAAAAAAATCACCTCCTTGATTCAGTAAAAGACAAAGATGCTTATATCTTGAATAAAGGCCATTTCAAACCGGCCTTTTTTCCCTTTTTAGTCATTCTCTGGCCGGCACCGGAAAAATCGCCCAGCTGCCGCATCATTTTGTTCACTTCCGCAAACTGTTTTAAAAGCCGATTTACATCTTGAACCCTGGTACCGCTTCCACTGGCGATGCGTTTTTTGCGGCTGCCGTTCAGCACCGCCGGATTGCGTCTTTCCTCCGGTGTCATGGAATAGATAATAGCTTCAATTCTTTTCAGCTCCTGCTCATCAACCTGCAGGTTCTTTAACTGCCTGGCACCGCCCAGTCCAGGCATCAATCTGAGAATTTCCTCCAAGGGTCCCATAGATTTAACTTGGGCTAACTGGTCCAAGAAGTCTTCCAAGGTGAATTCCTGCTGCCGCAGTTTTCTTTCCATTTCCCTGGCCTTTTCAAGATCCAAATTGGCCTGGGCTCTTTCAATCAGGGTCAACACATCTCCCATGCCCAGGATCCTAGAAGCCATCCTCTCCGGATAAAAAGGCTCCAGAGCGTCCAGTTTTTCGCCCATTCCCACGAATTTAATGGGCTGGCCGGTTACCGCCTTTACCGAAAGAGCAGCACCTCCCCTGGTGTCCCCATCTAATTTAGTGATCACTACGCCATCTATCTGGATCTCTTGATGAAAAGACTGAGCCACATTGACCGCGTCCTGTCCGGTCATCGCATCAACCACCAGCAGGGTCTCATGAGGCTCTATTTCCCTCTTGATCTCTTTCAACTCAAACATCAATTCTTCATCAATATGCAGCCGGCCCGCCGTATCAATAATGACCAGATCGTAGGAATTTTCCTTGGCAAAAGCCACCGCTCTACCGGCGATGTGGACCGGACTGCTGCCTTCCTTCAAGGAAAAAACCTCAATCTCCAACTTTTCTACTAAAATCTGGAGCTGTTTCACCGCAGCCGGACGATAAATGTCAGCAGCAACCAGCAAGGGACGCCTGCCTTGTTTCTTGAATAGATTAGCCAGTTTACCCCCGGTGGTGGTCTTTCCTGAGCCCTGCAGTCCCACCAGCATGATTACCGTCGGCGGCTTTGAGGCAAAACTAACTTGGCTTTGGCTGCCCCCCATCAACAATGTCAATTCTTCGTGAACAATCTTAATGACCTGCTGCGCCGGTGTCAGGCTTTCCATTACCGCCTGGCCCGTTGCCCTCTCCATGACCTTGCCCACAAAATCTTTCACGACCAGGTAATTCACATCAGCTTCTAAAAGGGCTAAACGGACCTCCCGCATGGCTTCCTGGACATCCTTTTCGGATAGCTTGCCCTTATTCCGCAGTCTTTTAAAAGTATCCTGCAGCTTTGCCGTCAAACCGGAAAAAGCAGCCAATGCCTCCACCCCTTTACGGTTCCTGATACACTTTGATCACACTTTCCAACAAGGACTGCAGCTCTTTGTCTCGATTTTCTGGCAGAGAAATCTCTGCCAGAATTCCTTGAATTTCCTCTATCAGCTGTTTCTGATGCCAGAACTTAGCGAAAAAGCCCAGGGACCTTTCATAAGCCTCTAAAATGGCCTCCGCCCTCTTTAACAGATCATGAACCGCTTGACGACTGACACCATACTCCAAAGCTATTTCACCCAAGGACAAATCCTGGTGGTAATACAGCTCGATTAAAGAACGCTGTTTTTTTGTTAAAAGCTGTCCATAAAAATCATAAAGCCAGGCTATCCTGGTCACTTTATTTAACATTTTCCTGCCCCATGTAAAGTAATTCTCCTTTACAGGAACATACTACGTTACTCCCGGGGAAAAGTCAAGTTTTTTGCCCCGCAAGAAGCCAGAGGGGGAATTGCAAGTTTAATTGCCACCCATATTTTGGCATCCTCTGATTATACTGCCATCTTTGCCATCTCATTGGCAGATTTATATCCATGAATTTTTCTTGGGTAATTATTCATCCAGTTCTCAATTCGCCTAATATCTTTCTGTTTAAGCTTGCTGATATCTGTGCCCTTTGGAATAAACCGACGTATTAGCTTATTAGCATTTTCATTGGACCCACGTTCCCATGCGCTGAATGGGTGAGCATAATAGATTTTAGTCCGATGAGTGCCGGCTTTCTGATTGAACTCTCTAATTCTACACTATTAAGAAACTCGCTTCCGTTATCTACCGTAATGGTTTTGAACACTTCTGAAAAGCGTGCTCCGTACTCTCTTTCAAGCCTATCCAGCGTTTTCTTCACTGATTTCTGTGTCTTTTCCGGCATCTTTCGGATAATCTCTTTTCTAAACTTGCGTTCTGTTAGAACTAAGAGTGCGGCTTTGCCTTTCCCTTTGCCGCTTACAACACAATCCATCTCCCAATGGCCGGCTTCTTCACGAGTATTAGCTGCCGCAGGTCTTTCTTCAATGCTTCTGCCTTTTAGATTGTTGTGGGCAACTCGTACCCTCTTATGGCGATTTTTTTAGGTACTCGTTTTACTGGAAGGTTTTTATTTGTTATATTTGCAAATACTTCTTTGTCGATATAGTTATAGAGCGTTTTTGTGCATATACTAGTCTTAAATTTTAAGCCTTTTGCCCGGATTTCGCCAATGACTGCGTCAGGGGTATATCCCTCTTTGATAATCTTTTTTTCAATGTAATCGGCTAGTCCATGGTCATGACCGATCTTTAAGCATGCTCCCTTATTAGCAGCTCTCTCCCGGTATATTCGCTCTGCTGTATCTGCACAGTATCTATCAACATAAACCAGGTCGCTTCTCAGCATCCTGACAGTTCCACGGGCAATCTCACGTTTGATGGTTCGCTTATGCTTGCCTAACAGCTTTGCTATCTCGCTGGGTGACTTCTTCTCCTTTAGAAGAATTTCAATCTGATAGCGTTCTTTTACAGTGATGTGTTTAAAGCGGCGGGAAGTCGTGGTACAATTGAGTTGACTCATGTGCTTTGCCTCCTTTATGTTTTTAAGCGTAGTTACCTTAAACATATCAGAGGTTTAGCCTTGAATCTCTATTTTTTATTAAATGCGGCAATTAATTTTACAACTTACCCGCAAGACGCCAGAAATGATCCCAATTGTAAGTTAAATTCCCTTGTCTGGTGATCCCTTTTTCTCAGCTGATCAATCGACTAACTCTTTCTTTTACTTGAGTGATAATTTCCTCCTCATCCATGGTCAGCACCTGGCCTTTATCCACCACGACTCGGCCGTCAATGATCACCGTTTGAACGTCGCCGGCCTGGGCTGCATAAACCAGGTGTGCGGGTACGTCATGGATCGGTGACAGGTGCGGCTTTCGAAAGTCCACCAAGATCACATCCGCTTTGTATCCTTCTTTTAAAATGCCGGACTGCTCCAAGCCCAGGGCCCGGGCACCGTTTCTGGTAGCCATCTCCAGCACTTGATAAGAACTGAGTACCGTGGGATCCATCTTATTGACTTTATGGAGGAAGGCGGCGGAACGCATTTCGCCGAAAATCTCCAGATTGTTGTTGCTGGCCGCACCGTCGGTACCCAGGGCAACTTCTATGCCGGCCTGGATCATTTCCGGTACCGGTGCTATCCCGCTGGCCAACTTCATATTGCTTTCCGGATTGTGCACTACCCCTACTCGGGCATCGGCCAGGATTTGGATTTCTTTTTCATTGACATGAACACAATGGGCAGCCAGCACCTGCCGTTGGAAAAGACCCACTTCTTCCATCAATTCCACCGGCCTTTTCCCATATTGGCCTTCTATGCGCCGGACTTCTTCCTCAGTTTCCGCCAGGTGGATATGAAGACCCACCTGGTATTCTTCCGCTATTTTCAATACTTTCTTTAAATAGGCAGGGGGACAGGTATAAGGAGCATGGGGGCCCAGCATCACGGTGATTCTGCCGTGGGCCTGCTGATGCCATTTTTCAATCAGATCAATATTTTCCTCCAAACCTTTTTCAGGCTGATCCCCCAGCCCAATCAAACCTCTGGACAAACAAGCGCGAATACCGCTTTCCTCCACCGCCCGGGCCGCATCCTCCATAAAAAAATACATGTCGGCAAAGGCAGTGATCCCGGCCCGAAGCATTTCTAAAGTAGCCAGCTTTGTTCCCCAATAGACGTCTTTTGAGTTCAATTTCCCTTCCAGTGGCCAGATCTTTTCCTCCAGCCATTGCATCAAAGGAAGATCATCGGCATAACCGCGTAGCAAGGTCATGGCTGCATGGGTATGAGCATTGACCAATCCAGGCAAAGCTACTAAACCCCGCCCGTCAAGAACTCGGTCCGGCCGGAAATCGGCGCCGATGGTGCCGGGCCTTCCCACGTGCCGGATAAAAGAGCCCTCGATAGCAATCTCTCCTGGGTAATAAAGATCACCTTTATCATCTGCTCTCTTCTCCATGGGAACCACAATGCAGTCCTTGATCAATAACCTGGACATTTTCTCTCCTCCTTAAGTTTTATTAAAACTCCGTCCAGCGGGCGAAAATGTCATCATTCATCGGCAAAAAGTACTTCCACAAATTCCCGCGGCTGAAAAGCTTTCAGATCATCCACTCCTTCTCCCAAGCCAATATATTTCACCGGGATTTTTAATTGATCGCTGATGGCAATAACAATGCCCCCTTTAGCCGTACCATCCAGCTTGGTCAGGACAATGCCGGTTACTCCCGCCGCCTCTTGGAATAACCGGGCCTGGGCCAGCGCATTCTGGCCGGTGGTAGCATCAATAACCAGTACAGCACTTCGTGGGGAGCGCCGGGCATCTCCCTTTGGATGACCCGGTAAATTTTGTTCAATTCATCCATCAGGTTTTTGCGGCTGTGGAGGCGCCCGGCCGTGTCGATCAAGAGAACATCCATGCGGCGGGATCGGGCCGCCTGAAGGGCGTCAAAAGAAACCGCCGCCGGGTCTGCCCCTTCCTGGTGCTTGATGATGCCAGCCCCTGTCCTCTCCGCCCAGATGCCCAGCTGCTCGGCGGCTGCCGCCCGGAATGTGTCCCCGGCGGCCAGCATAACCTTTTTCCCTTCCTGGCGAAAACTGTGCGCCAGTTTACCAATGGTGGTTGTTTTGCCCACGCCGTTCACTCCCACCACCATGATCACTGTGGTCCCCTGGGGCTGGATGCGGAATGGAGTCTGTCCGGCTGCCCAAGATAGCGGCGATCTCCTTTTTCAGGATCTCCTTGATTTCCTCAGCCGTCTTGAATCTTTTCTCTCTTTGACTTTATCCCGGATCCTTTCCACCAAATCCATGGCTGGTGGCCACACCCACATCGCTCTGGAGCAAAATCTCCTCCAGATCTCTCGAAAAACTCCTCGTCAATGTTTTTCGTCATGACAACCAGGTTATTTAATCTGCTCATGAAACCCAAGCGGGTCTTGGCCAGACCTTCCTTAAGCCTTATCCAAGAAAGCTCATTTTCAACCTCCCCCCATATAAACGAATAAAGGTTAAGGCTTTCACCTTAACCCAGAGATATTCTAACAAATCCGACTAATTTATCTCAATGGTTTTGCAAAGCCCGGTGTACTCCTGGGCGATCGCAAATTTTCGATTGCGAATTTCCGCTTCCGTATCCGGCGTTTCTGCCTCGAAAAACTCCAGGTTAAGCCTCTCGTCCTCATCGGCCAGGTCAAAAAGTTGATCAGTGGTCTCTATCACCGTTGCCCCTGTAATACGCCCATCCTTGCTGTGTCCCACCGCAATAATCGGCCTGCCCCAGGTAGCCGGCCCTGCCTGGGCATCTCCCACATGCATCACTCCCGTCCCACCCGGATGGGTGTGTACAATCACGGCCTGGGGATCCACCAGCTCAGCATAGATTTCATAGAGGGACTTGCCGGTTATGTCCACAGCGCTTGAGGCCATCAGCCGGGCAGGAACAAAACCTATTCCTCCGGCCACGACTCTCCCGTGGGGCCGCACCCTGCCTTCATCATCCAGGATACCAATTCCTGCTACTTCCCTTCCCTGGCCTATCTCTACGGATTTGCTGACCAGTTGTTGGGCAAAATCCCCATCCAGAGAAGCAACCTGTCGACGGGGCAGGGACCAGTCCCGCCCATTAAATTTTTTCTTCACCACCGGCATTTCCGGCAAATCCACTATTTCCAATTCCTCTCCCACATCCAGATACCTAAAACCCAGCTGATTGGTCTGCCGCAGAACCTCTTTTTCCTCTTCCATTGTACATGTGGTCAGCGTCTGCAGGCTTAATTCCTCTGATTTAGTGGCCAGGTCATAGTATTCAGCTTTTGGATAAATAATCCCCACACCGGCCAAGCCCTTGTTTTTTACTCCGATATTGACCAGCGGCAAGTTGAAAAAATCCACACCGGAAACATCGGTGATCAAGCCGGTTTTACCGGGTCGACTGGAGATAAAAACCGTATTGTCCGGCAGCTGTTTGAGGCCTTCGATGAGGGACTTGCCTTTCATGGAAGTCACTTTTCCCAATAGCATGCGCAGGGGAATACCATTTAATCCTCCATCAACCAGTTCCCCGTGAGCAGCTATGTAACCGTCTTCGTCCACAAAAGCGAAACAGCCTACATTGCGGCCCTGGCTTAAATTAAGAGTGCGTTCCACCAGCCGGTTGACCAGATAACGGGCAATACCTTTAACTTTATTCATTTTTCTCCCTCCTGCAGGAATTGCTAAAAAATATTGTTCCCCAGGCAGGTGGGAATATGCCATCAAACTGCCCGGTTGGCCGTACCAACCATCTTCACCGAAACCAAACGAGATATGCCCGACTGTTCCATGGTCACCCCATACAAAGCATCGGCCACTTCCATGGTTCCCTGTCGGTGTGAAATAAGAATAAATTGAGTGCGGTTCGAAAACTCCTTAAGCAATTCGGTAAAACGATCCACATTGCTTTCATCCAAATTGGACTCAATTTCGTCGAGAACACAAAAGGGACTGGGCTTCACCCTGAGAAAAGCAAAAAGTAAAGCAATTGCCGTTAAGGCTCTTTCTCCTCCGGAGAGGAGGGAGAGGTTTTGCATTTTTTTCCCTGGAGGCTGGGCAATTATTTCAATGCCGGTCTCCAAGATATTTTCTTTTTCGGTCAATTCCAAAGAGCTTTTGCCCCCACCGAAAAGAACGCTGAAAATCTCCTGGAAAGCTTCCTGCACGGCGAAAAAAGTAGCCAGAAACTTTTCGCTCATAATCTCTTCCATTTCCCTGATCACTTGAAACAACCCGGCCTTGGCCTCCTCCAGGTCTTGATGCTGCTCCTGCAGAAACCGGTACCGCTGATACAAGCGATCGTATTCCCCCACAGCGCCTAGATTCACCGGCCCAAGGGCTTCTATTTCTTCTTCCAGCCTTCTCACTTCTTCTTCCGCCTTTTGCCGGCTACCGCTGTCAAGAAATTCTTCCTGAACCATCTCCGGCAGCAAACCGAATTTTTCTTGCAGCCTCTGCACAGCATTTTCCCATTCCGCTTCCAGGCGGGCTTTCTTCATGAAAATCTGCTGCAGCTTGTTCCTGGTTTCCTCAACGGTCTTTTTCCGGGAATGGGTCTCCTCTTCCAAAACTTCGTACTGTTCCTTCTGTCTTGCCAAAGTCTCCATCAGCTTTTGCTTCTTTTCTTCCGCCTGTTTTTTTTCCGCCAACAAACCCTCCCAAGTGTTTTGCAGAGAAAGCAGCCGCTTTTGGGCCAGATCTTTCCTCTCTTTCCAGAGAGAAAGCTCTTCCTGCAGCTTTCTCCTCTGATTTAAAAGATCCTCATAGGTTTGCCGGTAGTAACCTAAGCTAGAATCCAGAGACTGTTTCCTTTCCAGTAGGGCCGTTAATTCCAGCTTGGCTGCCAAGAGGTCCTGTTCCAAAGACCGTTTTCTTTCCTGGAAGGACTGCATTTGATCCCGCTTTTCAGTCAACTGCCGAGACAGCTGCACTCGTTCAGCCTCCAGATCTTCTAACTGTCTCCTCAATTTTTTCTCCTCTGCCGCCAGATGAGCCCATTCTTCCTCCAGCTGTTCCTTTTCCCAGGTCAGTCGCCCGTTGCTGCTTTCTTCTTCCTGCAGCTGCTGCCGTTTTTTCACCTGTTCCTGGCGCAAAGAATACAGCTCAATCTCCAGACGACTGGCTGATTCCGTGAGATCATTTTCTTCTCCGATCATCCCGTTAACTTTATCTTCCAGCTCCTTGACTTGCTGGTTCAGACTATCGTAAGCAGATTGCGCTTCCGCCAAACGCCGGCGCAACTGGGCCATTTCCCGGGATCGCCCCAAAAGACCCGGCCCTTCTTTTTTGTAGTCCCCACCGGTCAGTGAACCTCCCGGATAAAGCACTTCCCCAGCCAGGGTGACCAGCTTCACCGAAAAACGACTCTTACGAGCTATATACAAACCCCTGTCCAAATCTTCCACTACGATAATTCCGCCCAGGAGGTGCTCCAGGACAATGCGGTAGCTGGGGTCAATGTCCGCCAATTCCTGAGCTAGGCCAACCACCCCGGTTTCCGCCAGAAGCCCCTCCAGCCTTTTATCCAGTCTTTTTGGCCTCAGATTGGTCAAAGGCAAAAAAGTGGCCCGGCCGGCCCGGTTGTCTTTTAGCCACTGAATAGCCGCCCGGGCATCCTCTTCTTTTAGCGTGACAATGTTTTGGATGGCCCCCCCCAGCGCAATTTCCAAGGCTTTTTCAAAAGGCGGTGGCACCTTGATCAACTCTCCGACCACACCGATAATGCCGGGAAAAGAAGCCCTGAGAGAAGAATTCCTTAATAAATTGCGCACCCCGGCGCCATAGCCTTCATAGGAAAGAGCCAGCTCTTCCAATACCTGGAGGCGGGATGCCAAAAGCCGCCGTCTCTCGTTGGCCTGCTCCAAGGACTGCTGCAACTTACGCCTTGCTTCCTCCAACCGGGCTCTTTTTTCCGCCATGGCCTCCTTGGCCGCCAGAATCTGCGCCAGCTCTTTTTCTTTCTCTACCAGAATAAGGGTCAATTGCCGGTAACTTTCCCGAAGATGCGCAGATCTTTCTTCTTCCCGGGAAACTTCCTCTTGTAGTTTTCCCTGCCGATGGTGCCAGTTCTTCTTTTGAAAGTCCAATGCCAGAGAGCTGGTTCTTGACCGAAAGCCAAGTCTTTGTTCCAAATCGAACAAACGGCTTTTTAAATCTTCATCGAGACGCTCTCTTTCATTACTTTCATCATGATGAATTTCCAGGGCCTTTTCCAGAGTCTCCACCGTTTCTCGTTGCCGATCCAGATCTTGCTCCAAGGCCCGTAGCTGATTGGAAATCTGACCTAATTGCTCCTCGGTCTCCACCCGATTTTCGCTGGGAAAGGATGGTCTCATCCCTCGATCTTCTTTGCCTGCTCTCCTGGCGCCTCCGCATCTTTTCTCTTTCCAGGGCCACCTGTCCCCTGGCACTTCTTGCCAGGTCGTTTTCCACCTGATGCAGATGGCTTTGGGCAGCTTCCTCTTTCTTCTATCATATGTTCTTCCACGAGAGGACTTGACCTGTCTTCAACTCCCGCTCCGTGCCTTGCCGTACACCAGCTCCTGTTCTTCTAAACCTGCCTCCAATCCCTTTGCCAATTTTTCCCATTCTGCCTTTTTTGCAGACAGCTGGGTCAGATCATTGGCAGCCAGTTTTATTTCCCATTGTCTCAGGCGGTCCTGTAAGTCCAGACAACAGCGTGCCTTGTCCGCTTCTTCCTTCAAAGGAATCAAATTGTTTTCCAGCTCTCCCATAATGTCTTGCAGACGAACCAGACTGGCTTCCGTACTTTCCAGCTTCCTGACCGCTTCTTGTTTGCGATTTCTATAACGGACAATACCGGCTGCCTCTTCAAATAAAGCCCTTCTTTCCTCGGGACGTGAACTTAAAACAGCATCCACCTGTCCCTGGCCGATGATAGCAAATGCCTCCCGACCCAAACCCGTATCACAGAACAAGTCCTGAATATCCTTCAGGCGGCAAGCTGTCTTGTTGATCATAAATTCACTGTCGCCGGACCGATAAACTCGCCTGGTCACTGTTACTTCCGAAAAATCCAAGGGCAAGATCCCTGAGCTATTATCGAAAGTGAGGATTACTTCCGCCATCCCCAAAGCTTTTCTTCCTTCACTGCCGCTAAAAATAACGTCCTCCATCTTGGCCCCACGCAGACTCTTGACACTTTGTTCCCCTAATACCCAGCGGATGGCATCACAAATATTGCTTTTTCCGCTTCCGTTAGGACCTACTATGGCAGTGATCCCCGGGCCGAATTCCAGCCTGGTATAATCGGCAAAAGACTTAAAGCCTTTAATCTCTAATGTTTTCAGGTACACCATCCTACCCCCCAAGACAATTTGCCGTCGGGAGCCAGCCCAAATGCTTCTATCCGCGCTTTTGCAGCTTCTCCAGGGCCAGCCTGGCTGCTTTTTGCTCTGCTTCCTTTTTGCTGCGTCCCATGCCTTTGGCTAGAAGTCTCCCTTGAAAGATCACTCCGGCCAAAAAGCGTTTATCATGGTCAGGTCCCGTTTCTTTGAGGATTTTATAGGCCACGTTTTGATCATGATCTTTTTGAATCATTTCCTGCAACAAGGTCTTATAATCTCTATAATTGCCGGCAGCCATCTTTTCGATCTCATTCTGCAGCAGGCGAAGAACCATTCTTTTGGCTTCAGCCAGCCCCGCATCTAAATAGACGGCGCCCACTACCGCCTCAAAGACATCTGCCAGAATAGAAACCCGCCGCCGGCCACCGGTCAATTCCTCTCCTCTGCCCAAGCGCAAATACTTGCCCAGGTCCAGCTCCAGTGCTTTTTTGGCCAAGGTGCTTTCGCAAACCACACCGGCCCTCATTTTGGTCAGCTCCCCTTCCGGTTTATCCGGATAAAAAGAGAATAAATGCTCTGCTACGATTAAGCCCAAGATAGCATCTCCCAAGAATTCCAGCCTTTGATTATGTTCTTTGCCTAGATGTCTGTTTTCAAAGACGAATGTGGGATGCGTAAAAGCCATATCAAAAACTGCCCAATCCCGCACCTTCACGTCCAAGATGCCGGCAGCCTCCTGCAAAAGTTCCAGTCTGGACTTATCCATGGGCCCTCACCTTCTTCTCCATTAAATCTTGGCCGCCTGATATCTTTTCAGCACGATGGAAGCATTATGGCCGCCGAAACCAAAAGAATTGGACAGAACCACATCCACCGCACACGGGCGGGCCTGATTGGGAACATAGTCCAGATCGCAATCCTCATCGGGGACTTCGTAATTGATCGTGGGAGGTATCATTTCCCGGTTGATGGCCAGCAAAGAAGCTATCGCCTCCACAGCACCTGCCGCTCCCAGCAGATGACCGGTCATGGACTTGGTTGAACTGATGGGAACCCGGTAAGCATAACTCCCCAGCACTTCTTTGATGGCCATGGTCTCGTACTTGTCGTTCAGGTCAGTGGAAGTGCCATGGGCATTGATGTATTGCACATCCTCCGGGGATATCCCTGCATCTTCCAAGGCCAGTTTCATGGCCCGGGCGGCACCGCGTCCATTGGGGGCAGGTGCAGTAATATGATGAGCATCGGTAGAACAACCGTATCCCACTATTTCTCCATGGATCCTGGCCCCTCTTCTCAGAGCGTGCTCCATTGTTTCCAAAATAAGTATACCAGAACCCTCACTTAAAACAAAGCCGTCCCGTTCCTTGTCAAAAGGACGGCTGGCCTTGGTCGGGTCCTCATTGCGAGTGGACAGGGCTTTCATGGAACAAAAACCCGAAAGGGACATGGGAGTGACGGAAGCTTCCGTTCCCCCGGTGACTGCCAAATCTGCCTCGCCTCGTTGCAATAAGCGATAAGCCTCGCCAATGGCATTGGTGGCAGAAGCACAAGCGCTGACCACCGTGTAGTTTGGTCCCCTGGCACCCAGGTAAATGGAAATTTGTCCGGCAGCCATATTGGCGATCATCATAGGCACAAAAAAAGGGCTGACTCTGCCGGGCCCTTTTTCCAGTAAAACCTGGTGCTGCTCCTCAAAAGTTTGAGTGCCTCCGATACCGGTGCCCAAAACAACCGCAAACCGATCCAGATCTATACTTGTTAAGTCCAAAAGGGCATCTTCCAGGGCCATGATGGTACCGGCCACAGCAAACTGGCAAAAGCGGTCCATCCTTTTCGCTTCTTTTCGGTCCAGATAATCAAGGGGATCAAAATCTTTTACTTCACCGGCAATCCGGGTGGGAAGATTTTCCGGATTAAAACGAGTGATGGGTCCAATCCCCGAACGGCCGGAAACCAAACCTTCCCAAAATTTTTCCAGGCCGGTTCCCACTGGTGAGATGACCCCCATTCCTGTAATCAAAACCCGTTTTTTCAACAGCTGACCTCCTTCCGGCAACCCCTTTCAATTTCCTCCAACAGCCTCCGGAATATTTCCTTTACCGGCAGGATCTCTCGGATACGGCTGACGCTTTTTCCCGCAAAGACCAGCCCTTCTTCCAGGAAACCCTGTTGGGCATTATTCAATACTTTGAGGATACAAAATTCATGGGAGCATTTTTTCAAGCAGCCGGCACAGCGCCAGGGTTGCAAGCAGTCCTTAGCCATCAATTTCTCCACAAATTCATTGCGAATGGCCCGACCGGGCAAGCCTACCGAGCTGTCAATCATCACCACATCCTCGTCTTCTGCTTCAACATAAAGCCTTTTAAAGGCTTCTGAAGCATTGGATTCCACCGAAGCGGCGAAACGAGTCCCCATTTGGACACCACTGGCACCAAGGGAAAAGGCCTGGAGGATATCTTCTCCTGTCAAAATACCGCCGGCAGCAATTACCGGAATGCTCACCGACCGGCAGACGGCAGGCAGTAATTCCCGGGTAGGCACCAAAGTACCGAGATGTCCTCCAGCTTCTCCCCCTTCCACGATAACGGCGGCGGCACCCAGTTTTTCGGCAGTTGCCGCCAATCGATCCGATGAAACAATGGGCACCACCGGCTTTTGAAAACGGCGGCCCCAAGAAAAGATGTCCCGGGAAAAGCCGGCCCCGGAAATAACCAAATCAATTCCTTCTTCCAGGGCAGCTAGAACCAGAGCGGCAAACTCTTTCACCGCAAACATCACATTAACGCCGATGATACCCCGGCTTAATTCCCTCGCCTTGCGTATTTCCTGTTTCAGTTCTTCCACCGTCATACCGGTACCGGCAATAACACCGATACCTCCTTCATTGGCAACCGCCGCAGCCAGAGGAGCTGTGGAAATCCGTACCGCCATCCCACCTTGAATGATGGGAATCCTGGCCCGCAAATTGCCAATCACCAGTTCTGGTAGGCCCATAATTCTTCCTCCATGTTCGCCTGCATTCCTGTATTATCTTCTCATCAGCTGGAAGAAAATCCCGTAGCAGCCTACGGGACCTTCGGTCTAACAGTTGGTTTTTTCTTTAATATAATCAACAGCAGCCCCAACTGTGGTGAGTTTTTCCGCATCCTCATCGGGAATCTCAATGCCAAATTCCTCTTCCAGAGCCATGATCAATTCCACTATATCTAAAGAATCAGCATTTAAGTCCTCAAAGGATGTTTCCAAGGTGACTTCATCTTCTTCCACTCCCAGCTGGTCAACCACTATCTCTCTTATTTTGCTGAAAACCTTCAAAGCCTTCACCTCCTCCCCTAATATTTATTACCAGTTTACTACATTACCATGCCCCCGTCTACGGTAATTGTCTGCCCGGTAATGTAGCCGGCCGCAGGGGAAGCAAGGAAAAGAACTACCCCTGCCACATCCTCGGCACTGCCGAACCTGCCCAAGGGAATGGTTTTCATCAACTCTTCCCGGGCCTTTGCAGGCAAAGCGGCAGTCATCTCCGTTTCAATGAAACCGGGAGCCACCGCATTGACCAAGATATTGCGGGAGGCCACTTCTTTGGCCAGGGACTTGGTCAAGCCAATTACTCCCGCCTTTGCCGCCGCATAGTTGGTCTGACCCGCATTCCCTACCAAGCCCACCACGGAGCTGATGTTGATAATCCTTCCCGCCCTTTGTTTGAGCATCGGTTTCAGGGCGGCCCTGGCACAGTTGAAAACACCGGTTAAATTGGTGCGCAAAACTGTCTCCCAATCTTCATCACTCATCCTTAAGAGAAGGCCGTCCCTGTTTATTCCGGCGTTATTTACCAAAATATCCAGCCTGCCGAAAAACTGAACTGCTTCCTCCACCAGCAATTCCGCCTCGGATACCGAGCTTACATCAGCCTTGATGGCTAAAGCAACACTCCCTAAAGCTTCAATCTCCTTGAGCACTTTCCGGGCGGATTTCTCATTTTCCAGGTAATTGATCACCACTTTAGCCCCTGCCCCGGCCAGGGCCAGGGCAATGTCTTTCCCGATGCCCCGCGAACTGCCGGTGACAATAGCGGTCTTTCCCTTCAGCAGCACCTCATCTCACCTCTTTCAAGGACTTGATCGCTTTTTCCAAGCTTATCGGATCTTCCACATTTAAAGTCAATACATTTTTATCAATCTTTTTGATCAGACCGGTGAGGACTTTCCCCGGGCCCACTTCCACAAAGACACCAGTTCCTTGGCTGATTAAATAATTGATGCCCTCTTCCCAGCGAACCGGGTTATTCATTTGCCCTTCCAAAGCGGTGGCAATTTCATCTGTTCCTGTGACCATGGAAGCGGTCAAATTAGCAACTACCGGTATCCTTGGTTTTTTCCAATTCACTTGCTGCAAATAAAGGGCAAACTTTTTCCCTGCCGGCTCCATTAAACGAGAATGGAAAGGACCGCTGACCGCTAAAGGAATGATCCTTTTTGCCCCTTGCTGCCTGGCCAGTTCCGTGGCCCTCTCGATGCCGGCAGTTTCGCCGGCGATAACCACCTGCCCGGGGCAGTTGTAGTTGGCTGGTTCAACCCAACCAGAGGCGCTGGCTTCCCGGCAGATATCTCTAATGGCCGCAGCTTCCAGCCCCAAGATCGCTGCCATTGAGCCCCGCCCGGCAGGAACCGCCTCTTCCATCAAACGGCTGCGCTCTCTCACCAAGCCCAAAGCCTCTTCAAAAGAAAGGGCTCCTGCCATGACCAGCGCCGTATACTCACCCAGGCTGTGGCCTGCCACATAATTCGGTTCTTCAGTCATTTCCTGCAAAACCGTAGCGATGGCCACGCTAACCGTCAAAAGGGCAGGCTGGGTATTAGTGGTGAGTCTCAGCTCTTCTTCCGGACCCCGGAAACATAGATCGGATAAAGAAAATCCCAAATAAGCATCGGCCTTGGCAAAAATTTCCCGTGCCTGGGGATAGCATTCAAACATGGCCAGCCCCATCCCCACATACTGGGATCCCTGCCCTGGAAAAACAAAAGCCACTTTCGCCATCTTTATGACTCCTCAGACAAATAATTTCCGGATAAAGTGCGTAAAACTTCCCTGGCCTCCTGGATCACTTCTGCAATGATAGAGGCCGCCGGCTGAACCCGGTCAACCAAAGCGGCTATCTGTCCAGCCATCACAGAACCATACTCCACATCTCCCTTTACGGCGGCTTGATAAAGCCGTCCTTCTCCCAATTTTTCGTATTCTTCCCGGGGCGCATGTATATTCTTTAATTCTTCAAATTGTCTGGTCAATTTATTCCGTAAAACCCGCACTTCATGACCGGGAAATCCGGTGAGAACGGTATCCCGGTCTTTGGCGCGGAGAATAGCTTCTTGGTAATGACGATGCACGGTACATTCTGCAGCGCAAATGAAACGGGTGCCCATTTGCACGCCGCTGGCCCCCAGGGCCAAAGCTGCCGCCAACCCCCTTCCATCGGCAATCCCACCCGCCGCTATCACCGGCAGATTGACCGCATCCACTACTTGAGGCACCAAAGCCATGGTGGTCAGCTCCCCCACATGGCCGCCACATTCCATACCCTCGGCGATAATGGCGTCAACCCCGGCCTTGGCCAAGCGACGGGCCAGTGCCACCGATGAGACCACTGGTATTACCTTTATTCCTTGCTCTTTTAAAATCCCCAGATGCTTCCCGGGATTGCCGGCCCCGGTGGTAACTACGGGAACCTTTTCCTCCACTACTATTCGGATAATCCCCTCCACATGGGGAGACATGTAGTAGATATTTACGCCAAAAGGTTGATCCGTTGCCTTCTTGACCTTATGTATTTCGGCTCTGACCACTTCCGGCGGGGCATTTCCGGCCCCAATAACGCCCAAACCACCTGCCTGAGAAACTGCCGCCGCCAGTTCTCCCGTAGCGATCCAAGCCATTCCCCCTTGAATAATAGGAAACCTGATACCCAGTAACTCACAAATCTCGGTGTAAAACATATTCTCACCCCGCCAACTGAGCTTCTCCCCTTGGCTGCAGCCGTCACCCTACTTGGCCCAACGGAGCGCTGCCGATCCCCAGGTCAATCCCGCCCCAAAAGCCACCAGCAACACCAAATCCCCCTTACTGATCTTGCCCTCTCTAACGGCTTCATCAAGGGCCACAGGAACAGAAGCACAGGACATATTGCCATAACGATCCAAATTGACATAAACCTTGTCAGCCGACAACTCCAGCCTTTTCAAAGCCGCCTCCACTATTCTGATGTTCGCCTGGTGCGGTATCAAAAAGTCCACATCATTTTGCGTCATTCCACACTGTGCCAAAACCTTCAGGGCAGCTTCTCCCATTACTTTGACAGCGAACTTGAAGACCTCTTTACCTTCCATATGGATAGTATGGAGATTGGCGGCTATGGTTTCCTCGCTGGCGGGCAGCCTGGAACCGCCTGCCGGTTGGCATAATACTTCCGCTCCGCTTCCTTCCGAACCCAGATAAAAGCCCAACAAACCTTCTTCCGCAGCCGCCGCCTCCAGTACCACCGCACCGGCCCCGTCGCCAAAAAGAACACAGGTATTCCGGTCATTCCAATTGGTGACGCGACTTAAAGCGTCCGCCCCGATAATCAAGGCCCTTTGATAAGTTCCCGCCAGCAAAAACTGGCTCCCCACCGCCAGCGCATAGATAAAACCGGTGCATCCGGCGGATAAATCAAAAGCCGCCGCCTGATGAGCACCTAGGCGATGCTGCACTAAACAGGCTGTGGAAGGAAAAACCATATCAGGGGTGATAGTGCCCACCACAATCAAGTCCAGATCAGCCGGGTCCATACCCGCATTCTCCAGAGCTTTTTGAGCAGCAATCACACACATATCGGAAGTGGCCATCTCCGGTGCCAGTATCCTTCTTTCCCTGATGCCGGTGCGGCTGCGGATCCATTCATCGCTGGTATCCACCAGACAGGCCAGATGGTGATTATCCATAATCTTGTCCGGAAGGTAAGAACCGGTACCAGTAATTACTGGCCTAATCTTCCCGTCCTTCATGGGAAATATCTCCTTTGTCCATGTCCTGAATGTTTTTTTCAATCTGCTCCACAAAATGGTTTTCTGCACATTGCGCCGCCAGTTGGATAGCGTTCTCGATAGCCCGGGCTTTCGAGCTACCATGGCAGATGATGCTGACACCCTTCACCCCCAAAAGGGGAGCTCCTCCATACTCGGCATAATCCATCTTCCGCACCAAACCTTTGAGAGTCGGCACCAGCAAGGCCGCTCCCATTTTGGCCCGCCATGACTGCCTGATCTCCTCTTTCACCATTTGAAAAATTGTTCCGGCCAAACCTTCCGCCAGCTTGATCACCATGTTCCCCACAAAGCCGTCGCAGACAGCCACATCAACTACCCCTTGCGGCAAATCACGGGCCTCCACATTGCCGTAGAAATTTATGTCAGCGCCGGACAGAACTTGAAAAGTCTCTTTAGTCAAACTGTTCCCTTTGGTGGCTTCCGTCCCTATGTTCAATAAACCCACGCTGGGATTCACTCTTTTTAATATTTGCCTGGCATAAATGCTCCCCATCAAAGCAAACTGGTAAAGATTGACCGGCTCCGTATCGGTGTTTGCGCCCACGTCCAGTAACACCGTAGGTTTCTTTAAAGTGGGGAAGAGGGTCATGATGGCCGGCCGATAGATACCCTTCACTCGACCAAGAATCAAAAGAGCTGCAGCCATCTGCGCTCCGGTACTCCCCGCAGAAACCAGTGCATCCGCTTTCCGGTTCTTGACCAATTCCGTGGCCACGGCAATAGAGGTCCCCCGTTTGCGTCTCAAAGCCAGGGCCGGTTGTTCATCCATGGTGACCATTTCCGGAGCATGGGCAATTTCGATGGAATCCACCGGGGAATACCGGGCCAATTCTCTTTCCAGCAAATCTTGCCGGCCCACCAAAACAATCCGGTAAAGACCCTTTTTCGCGGCCTCCACTGCACCCTTGACAATTTCCCCAGGCGCATGATCGCCTCCCATGGCGTCAACAGCTATCCGCAAAATATCCACCTCTTTCACTTGGGAACTGTCACAATAAACTGCCCCTTAAAGACAATTTCTTGCTCCACATAGGAGTAAACGGAGATCAAGTAGACATTACCCCTTTGGACTTTGACCGCAGCTTTGGCTACCACCCGTTCCCCCAGACGTACAGGTCTTTTATAGCGGACACGGGCGCTTCCCGTCAACACCACCGGAGCATCAATTACCGCCACCGCCAGCGAATTGGCCTGGGCAAACAAGTAATGTCCCCGGGCGATCCGGCTCCTGGTCAAAATCATGCTTTCATCGATGTCCAGTAGAGAGATACCCCCCTGATTCAGGCGGATATCAATCAGCTCTCCCACAAGCTCCCTGGCTTCCAGGGATTTCAGCCGGCTGTAAGCTTCCTTGGCCATCTGTTTAACCCTTTCCCGCACCTGCGGGATGCCTAAAGCCAATCGATCCAGACGAATAGTCTGGACGCTCACCTGAAAGAGGCGGGCCAATTCCCGATCTGTAGCAAAAGGATTAAGTTCCAAACTGCGCATCAATTCTCTCTGCCTCTGTTCTTTTTTCAAGGAAACATCAGCATCCTCCCTTGCCCTCTATTTTGTTATCAGGTATTAGGACCAACTCATAAAAAGAGTATAGTACAGAAATGAATGGATTGCAACCAAAAGCCTGGCCACGACGGAAAATATTTTCTCTCTTTTTCCGAGCATTTCCGTTTTCTTTTAAATAAAAAAAACAAGGAGTTAACTCTCCTTGCTTGTCAGCTTATTCTTTTTCGACAATAATAGACTTGCCTTTATAGAACCCACAAGATGGACAAACTCTGTGCGATAATCTCAATTCATGGCATTGTGGGCATGAAGTCAGGTCCGGGCTTGATATTCGACGCCAAAGAGACCGGCGTTGGTTCTTTCTTGCCTTGGAAACTCTTCTTTTTGGGACCCCCACCAAAAACCCTCCTTTCCCATCTACTTTCGCAACAAGTCCTTTAACACCTCAAGCCTTGGATCCACCTGTTCCTCCTGGCAGCTGCAGTTACGGAAATTCAGATTGTTACCGCAATGAGGGCAAAGGCCCCGGCATTTAGGCGAGCACAAAAACTGCATTGGCAGATGCAAATAAATAGTCTCGTAAATCAATCCCTTCAGATCAAGCACATCCCCAGTAAAAAACTGGCCGGGAAAATCCTCCTCTTCTTGATCCGGGGCGGCCTGACTCCCAAGTATAAATTCCCCCTCAAATTCTCCTTGCACCGGATAATTTACCGGCATGAGGCAGCGGCTGCACCGGGAACTGAGAACCGTTTTCAACATACCCCGCACAAAAAAACCCTCTTCAATTCTTTCCAGCTTCAGTGATACCAGAACCGGTTCTTTAAAACTCAGGCCCTCTCCCTGCCAGTTGAAGGGCTCGAGCTTCTCAACCAACTGGAGCTCATGCACGGCAGGGTGTTTTTTGATTTGAGACACATCAATATGCATGTTTTCACCCGCCTGTGTTAAAAACCTACGGTCTATTATACTAAACTCATGGAAACCTTGTCAATTATAAGGAAAGCCCCTGAACGATTTTCTGGGTATCCCTGGCAATCATTAATTCTTCGTTGGTGGGGATCACCAGGATTTTCGCCGGAGAATCCGAAGTGGAAATCACAGCTTCTTTGCCCCTGACCTGGTTTTTCTCCTTATCCAATTTCAGACCTAGGAACTCCATGCCCCGACAAACGGCTTCCCGCATGGTGGGCGAGTTCTCGCCCAAACCGGCACTAAAGACAAGAACATCGATGCCTCCTAAAGAAGCGGCGTAAGCCCCGATGTATTTTTTTACATCATAGGTAAATATATCCAGTGCCAGCTGGGCCCTTTCGTTACCTTCCTTAGCTGCCTTTTCCAAATCCCGAAAGTCGCTGGACAAACCGGAAATACCCAAAACTCCGCTCTTTTTATTTAACAATGTGTCCACTTCTTCTGTTGACAAATGTTCCTTTTCCACCAGGAAAGAAACAATAGCCGGATCCAGATCTCCGCACCGGGTACCCATGGTCAAACCCTCCAGAGGAGTCAATCCCATGCTGGTATCGACGGACTTACCTCCGTCTATAGCCGTAATGCTGGCTCCGTTTCCCAGATGGCAGGTCACCATTTTTAAATCTTCCAAGGGTAGCCCTAACAGTTCCGCCGCTCTCAGGGATAAATATTTGTGGGAGATACCATGAAATCCATACTTTCTTATGCCGTACTTCTCATACAGTTCATAGGGAAGGCTGTAGAGATAGGCATGGGGCGGCATGGTTTGATGGAAAGCCGTATCAAAGACGGCAACCTGAGGAATGCCCGGCAAGACTTCTTCACAAGCTTCCATCCCTTTTAAGGCCGGGGGATTATGCAAAGGGGCCAGGCTAAAATACATCCGAATCGTTTCTTTAATATCTTCATTGATGAGCACGGAAGTGGCAAATTTGCTGCCGCCGTGAATAGCTCGGTGCCCGATGGCATCGATTTCTTTGACATCTTTTATGACGCCGTATTCGTCATCCATCAAAGCATCAAGAACCATGGCGATAGCCTGGCTATGATCGGATATGGACCCTTCTCTGCTTATCTGATCTTTGCCTGACGGTTGGTGTTTGAGAACTGCTCCAGGCAGACCGATCCTTTCTACTATGCCTTTCGCCAGCACTGTCTCCTGCTCCATATCGAACAGCTTGTATTTAACTGAGGAACTACCGCAGTTTAGTACTAAAATTTTCATGATCAAAACCTCCTTAGTAAAATTAGGGATAAGTTTCACAAGGGAGATCATCTCCCCGGCTGGCCGGCACTTTCATATGCCGCCAGGACCGCTTTGATACAGGGCAATTTTTTTCTTGCTTCCTCCTCTCCCTTACGAATCAGCTCTTTTATTTTACTGAAATCAGAACTGCTGAAAGCAGATAAATCAGGTTGAATTAAGATATCCGCCCCCTGGAGGCGAGTTTTTACCACTTCCTTCTCCATCAATTCAATAGAATTTAAAATGACCTCAAAGATGTTAGTGACTTTTGTGGTCCGATTTTGATCACCCCCGAATTTTACATCTACAGCAATAACCACATCCGCTCCTTGCTCTCTCGCCGTACTAATCGGCACCCGATCCAGAACAGCACCGTCTACCAGCAATCTGCCCTGCCAAAATTTTGGCGTGAAAATGCCGGGAATGGCAATACTTCCCCGCACTGCATCTGCCACCGGGCCTTCGCTGATGACCACCTTTTCCCCTTTCTCCAGGTCCACAGCCACAACATAAAGAGGGATGTGCAGATCGGCAAAATGCTTATTTTTGATTAAAAGCCGCAAAAAGCTTTCGATTTTATTGCCTCGGATCAGCCCCATTTTTGGCACCGCCAGGTCAAAAAAACCTTGCGGAGGGAGCTGCTCAAAAATTTTTTCTAAAAACGCAAGATCCACTCCCGCTGCAAAAAAGGCCCCGAAAACGCTTCCTATACTGGAACCTGCAATCAAATGGACGGGCACTTTTTCTGCAGTCAACACCTTCAATACTCCCAAATGGGCGAAACCCTTCAGGGCACCGGCTCCCAGCGCCAACCCTATAACTGGACTCTTTCCCATGGCGCCTACCCCCCTTCATTGCTCTGTTAAAGTTTACCACATTTCCAGGTGCTAGAAACCCCGGCCATGGTATAAATATTTAGGGGGACAATTCTTGGAGGTCATTCTATGCCCATCATCTTTTTTACTGCTAAAAGCAAAAGAAATATTATTTATTTTTTCAGCTTATCTTTGCTTGTAGCCTTCCTGGTTATCCTGATGGTCTTTCCCCAGGAGATTCTCCCGGCGGCCCTTAACGGTTTAGAAACCTGGCTCACTGTTGTCTTCCCCGCTCTCTTTCCCTTCTTCGTTCTTTCCGAACTGCTCATGGACTTCGGTGCAGTCCACTTTTTGAGCGCTCTTTTAGAACCGATGATGCGCCCTCTTTTCCGCCTCCCCGGTTCCAGCGCTATGGTCCTGGCCGTGGGATACACATCCGGAGCCCCCATTGGAGGGGTCCTGACCGCCCGCTTGAGAAAACAATCACTATTAACCCGAAATGAAGCGGAAAGATTAATATCATTCACGAACAATGCTTCTCCTCTTTTTATGCTCAGCGCTGTTTCCGTGGGTTTTTTAGAAAAACCCGCTCTCGGCTGGATCCTGGCGGCAAGCCATTACTCAGCCAATTTGCTTCTGGGATTTCTCTTCCGCTATTTCGGGCCGGATGCCGGGAAGAGGCCCGCCCCGCCGAAGAGTATTATTCAGCAAGCTGTTTATTCTCTTCATCAGGTCCGCCGGGAAGCTCCAGGATCTCCTGGAAAAATCCTTGGTGATGCAATCAAAAATTCCATGCAGATCATCCTGGTCATCGGCGGCTTTATCCTGTTTTTTTCTGTAACAATCCAGGCCTTGACCATTTTAGGTCTGATCAATATTCTGGCCAAATTGTTCGGCCTCATTCTGCTCCCCCTGGGATTTGACCAGGGACTTCTTCTTCCCTTGGCCAGCGGCTTTATAGAGATGACCATCGGAGCCAAGATGATTGCCGAAAGCGGCGCTCCCCTGGCCCAACAACTGGCCTGCATTAGCATGGTTATGGGCTGGGCTGGAATTTCCATCCACGGACAAGTGGCGGCCATGATTGCTGAAACGGATATCAAAATGGGGCTTTATATCCTGGCAAGATTTCTCCAAGGAATACTGGCAGCCCTTTTTTCCTGTTTTTTATTCCATTCCTTCCCTCCCATCCTTGAGGCCGGTTTTCAACCACAAGCCCCTTCAGCCAGCACCATTCTCATCCTCAGCTTGAAGAGCATGCTGGGCATTCTGCTGGCCTTGTTCATCCTGGGGTTCCTCTGTTTTGTTTGTAGACAACTTTTTACCAAAACACAATAAAAGCCCAAGCCAAACAACCTTGGGCCTGACCTCATTCATCCTGCCGAGCGGTTTTTCATCCCGTGCAGTTCTTCCCTTCCTTCTCTAATACTAGCCAAGGCTTTGTCCAGGCTTTTTTCCAGCTGATCCAGCAATTGGTCCGCATATATATTGGAACCTTCACGAATCTCCATGCCTAAATCCTGTGCTTTATTGATGATTTCCTCTGCTTTTTCTTTGGCCACTCTGGCAATTTCACTTTCATCAGCCAACTGCTCCACTCTTTCCTTTGCTTTTTCCAGAATCAGTTGAGCTTCCTTTTCTGCTTCTGACAGCATCCGCTCCCTTTCTTTGGCCACCCAGCGGGCCTGGCGAATTTCTTCCGGCAAAACGGATCTGATCTGATCCAGACAGTCCAGTAATTCCTCCGCATCAACTACCACTTTCCCGGTTAAGGGTATCTTGGATCCTGTTTCAATAATCTCTTCCAGTTCGTCAAGCATCTCGAAAATATCCATAAGCTTCCCCCTCACTGGCATGCTGGAAATACATAATCATAGTATCACCATAAATCTTCTTTTTCCACAATTGCAGCCCGGGCAACGGCAGGACTGCTAGATCGGCAGGTGCTTCCCAAACAATACATCCAGCTGCTTGCAGAAGATTTTTGGTGAGAATCAAGTCCAAAGCCTTTGGCCCCAACTGGCTGGAATACGGGGGATCCAGAAAAATCAAATCAAAAAAAACCTTCTGTGCTTCCCGTAAATAGCGCAGCACATCCGCCGCCAGCACTTCCGCTTGCAGGCTCATACCTGCTTTTTGCAGGTTGGCCCGCAAACAGCGAAGAGATCTGCGTTCTTTTTCTACAAAAACCGCTTTCTTAGCTCCTCGACTTAAAGCTTCAATTCCCAGGGCACCCGACCCGGCAAACAAGTCCAAAACCAGGGCTCCTGGAATTTTATCCTGGAGGGTACTAAAAACGGCCTCTTTCACCCGATCAGAGGTGGGGCGGGTACGCCATCCCCGCGGTGCGCTACCAGAGGCAGCCCTTTCGCCTTTCCTGCAATAACCCGCATCCCTTCAACCACCCATTGCTATTATAGCATAAGTGCTCCCCGGTGCACCCTTCTCCGCCATCAAAATCCGCCATTTTCATGCAAAAATTTTTCCCTGTTACGTGTATATTATCCGTAATACCCGCTCATAATATTTACCGGTAAGGAAACTTTACCGAAGAGCTTAGAGGTTATTTCTCTAAATAACCCTCCCCCATAAGCTCTTCCTCCGGTTTCTCCTCTCCCAGAACGGCAACCGCAAATGGTTGCCGTTCTAATTTATTAAATAGGTTTGCCGGGCTTTTGCAGTTCGGCGGCCTGGAATCTCACTTTATTTTCACAAGTATGACAGATGAACACCCCCTGAGGATCTTTCGCTAAACGCTGATAGTCCTTATGAATTTTCGTAATTTCCTGCACTGCCCCACACAGGGAACACTTGATTTGCATCCCTACTCACCTCAAGCTAAGTATACCATAAAACGAGCATGCCATTAAATTCCTTGCAAAAAAATTAAGTAGGAAGAATAGAAGAAATGCTTTTGGGAAATTATGAAAAGAGACCAAAGAAAAAAGGATGGCCTGCCGTTGGATAAGCAGAAGATTTTTCAAACCCAGGGGATATATCTTGATTTAGCCGTAGAGGCCCACGACCTTTTAAGAGGGAGACGCCCAAAGAGAGCTCTCCGGGGTGAGCCCAGGAGAGAACCAGCTTTCCCCACGGCTCCACCACTACTATAAGAATTGTGGATGAGCAGGGAGAGGAATTGATGGGCAGACCCAGGGGCACCTACATAACCATTGAATCCCCGGAACTGAGAAAGAACAACTGGGAGGCCCACAAGAGTATCAGCCAGGCCTGTGCCAGCTCCCTGCGCCAACTTGATCGCCAATTTCCAGCTGGGCCCGGAAGATGTGGCTTTACTGGTGGGCTTGGGGAACTGGAACGCAACTCCCGATGCCTTGGGGCCAAAGGTGATGAGGCTCGGTATTAGTCACAAGGCACCTTTTCCACTATGCTCCGGACGAACTATCCGGCGGATTGCGCCCGGTCTGTGCCGTAGCTCCGGGTGTTCTGGGGATCACCGGCATCGAAACGGCGGAAATCGTCCAAGGCATCGTCGAGCATGTCAAGCCTCGCTTAGTAATCGCCATCGATGCCCTGGCTGCAGGCAATCGTGGAGAGGGTGGCCGGCACCATCCAGCTGGCCGATACCGGTATCAGACCCTGGTTCCGGGATAGGAAACAAGAGAGCCGGCTATTAACCAGGAAACCCTCAACGTGCCTGTCATCGCCATCGGCGTCCCCACTGTAGTCAACGCCATGACCATTGCTTTTGAACTGTTCAATCAAGCAATGCAAAACGATCCCCAACTGGCCGATTTGCTTCCGGGAAGATACTCGTACAGCAGACGGTCCATCAAGTTCTGGGTTCCTTTGGCGGCAATCTCACTGTCACCCCGAAAGAAATCGATGAACTGATCAGCAACGCAGCCCGGGTGATTGCCTCCGGCATTAACCAATCACTCCATGTGGCCATCAACCCGGGATGATTATGCTATGTACCTCCAATAAAAACATAAAAAGCAGGCGGGCTGACTCGCCCGCCCGTAAAGCCAGAGTCTTTAATCATCTAGTTGGGTTACCTGGATCCGCCTCCAGGACTTTGTTGCGTTCCTGCAGCCGAGCTTTGGTAGGCTTGAATCATTTTCCGGACCATGTTTCCACCCACGGCTCCGTTCAAACGGGAAGGAACATCTCCCAAGTATCCCTGATAATTGGGGATACCTATTTCAGCAGCGGTCTCAAACTTGAGTTGATCCATAGCCTGACGCGCTTGCGGAACTACCAGGGTATTACTTCTTTGTCCTTGTGCCATTGTTTCACCTCCTTTAGCTGGTGGTTTTAGTATAACTCGAGACGGTACTTTTATGCCTTTCGCTCTCTAGAAGTATTTCCCTCGTTTACTGCCAATTAACTACTCCTGCCTCTGTTGCTCGTATCTGGCAGTACCTTCACGCCCCTGAAGACAACAAAACCGGCAGCGGTTTCCTCCTGGCCGCGTAATTAACGCAATCTCCTGGCAGCAAGCTTTTTCCCCGTCTTTCAGGACTTGAATGGTTTCATCATCACGGTCCAAGATCGCTGCTTTCCAGTCCATCAGCTTCAGCAGAGTACAATTCTTCTCTCCGATGCCTCTTGTGGGCACTTTTTTCTGCTCTTCCACATCGGACTTTTCGACCCATCACCAGTCACTCTCCGATCTATTACAGATATGCCGCCAGGTTCATCACGTAGCCGCATTATTCTTAAGAATGTCCAAAAAGAAAAAAGCTATTCACCTATCGAATAGCCATTTTTTCAGTAAAAAGCCAAAGAATTTCTAAGGATGAAAATCTCCAAATTTTTCCTGCGCAAATCTCGATCAAATCCCTGTATTGGGGCAGATGTGGCATTTTCCCCAATTCTCTCTGGCCTGCTACCCGAGCAGCTTCCAAAAGCTGGTAATCACGCAAATAGATTGGCCGCCTTAAAGGACGGCAAGCCATGCTGCCGGACCCCGAAAAAATCCCCCGGACCGCGCAGCCTCAGGTCTTCCTCCGCCAGCTGAAAGCCATTGTCAGTAGCTGGTCATGATCTTGATCCGCCTTTTCCCTTCCCGCGTTTTAGGCCTGCCCATCAGCAGGCAGTAGGACTGATAAGGCCCCCTGCCAATCCGGCCCCTCAGCTGGTGCAGCTGGGCCAAGCCAAAACGCTCGCAGCCATTGATCAGCATCACCGAGGCGTTGGGGACATCCACTCCTACCTCAACCACGGAGGTGGCCACCAGAATGTCCAATTGATGCCGGCGGAAAGTCCTCCATGACCTCCTCCTTCCGGCCAGGAGGCATTTTGCCGTAGACAGTCCCGATCCGGTAGGAGCGAAAATAGCCTTTGCTGCAATTCCTCAGCCATCTGGAGAGCCGCTTCCGCCTCGATTTTTTCCGAATCCTCCACCAGAGGGCAGACAATGTAAACCTGCCTTCCCTGGATCCAATTGCTTTTTGATAAAGCCATAGGCCTGATCCCGTTTGCTTTCGGGAACATAGCGGGTAACCACCGGTCGCCTGCCTGGGGGCAATTCATCGATTACAGAAAAATCCAGGTCCCCATAAAAGGTCAAGGCCAGGGTCCGGGGAATGGGAGTGGCCGTCATCACCAGATAGATCCGGAGCTCTTTTACCCTTTTCCAGGAGCACGGCCCGCTGGGCAACTCCGAACTTGTGCTGCTCATCAATGACCACCAGCCCCAAGCTTGGCGAAATCAATATTCTCCTGGAGCAGGGCATGGGTGCCGATGACCAGCTCAGTCTCTCCCCGATGCTCAAGGAGAGACGCAGCCTCTTTCTTTTCCTCTTCATTGAGGCTCCCGGTCAACAGTGCCATTTTGATGCCTAAAGGTTCCAGCTTGGCCTTAAGATTTAAGAAATGTTGTTCCGCCAGTATTTCCGTCGGCGCCATCAAAACTCCCTGAAAGCCGTTGTCCAAGGCTTTCAGAAGAGCAAAAGTAGCAACCACTGTTTTCCCTGACCCTACATCTCCCTGCAGCAGCCTGGTCATAGCCCATTCTTGCTCCATATCCCGGAAGATGTCCCTGACAGCTTTCTTTTGCGAGGGGGTCAGGGAAAAGTCCAGAGCTGCCCAATACCTCTTCACCAACCTGCCGGTTTTCTCGTGTCTAATGCCCTTTTTCTGCCGGATCAACATTTTACCGCTGAGCAAGCGCAATTGAACCAGAAGCAACTCCTCATAAGCCAGACGCTTTCTGCACTGTTCCGCTTCCTGGGGATCTTTGGGAAAATGAACCCCACATAAAGCTTGAGAGAAGGCCCCAGGCTGAAATCCGCTGCGCAGCTCCGCCGGCAATACATCGGGAACTAGGGGAGCATACTGTTCCAAAGCATGATAAATGAGTTTGCGCAAGAAACGCTGGGAAAGACCTGCAGTCAGAGGGTAAACAGGAACAATGCGGCCGGAATGGATCCGATCAGTTCCTCGGCAAAAGGTTCAAAATCAGTGACCCGAATCTCCTTCTGAAAAAACTGCTGCCGAAGAGTACCGGTAATTAGCCATTCCGTACCTTCCAGCAAAGACTTTCGCAGGTAGCCCTGATTGAACCACACCCCATAAGCCCGTCCGGAACCGTCACTGATCAAAGCTTTCAAGACGGTTAAATTAGGGCGTGGCCGGCTCTCTTCCACCCCCAAAACCCGCCCGCAAATAGTCACCTGCTGTCCAGGCACCGCATCGGCAATGCTGACAATCCGGCGCCGGTCTTCATAGCGAGCCGGCAAATGAAACAACAGGTCTTCTACCGTGGAAATCCCCAATCGGGCCAGGAGCCTGGACCGCTGAGGTCCCACACCCGGTAAAAATCGAACCGGCAGCTTCAGGCCGGTTTCATGCTCATTTTTCCCTTGCCCCGGTTTTTCCAATAATTTGCCGGACTGCACTCTATCACCTTATTCCAAAGCGAAAATATAATGATACAAGGGTTGGCCTCCTTCATGCACTTCTATTTCCAAAGAGGGATACTTTTCCTCGATTGCTCGTATCAAAGCAGCAGCATGTTCCGCTGACACATCTTCCCCGTAGAAAACACTTAATAACTCCCCTTCAGCTGCCCCCAGCTTGACCAAAAGTTCCAGGGCCACTTCTTCATGGGAGGAACCTTTGGTGACGATCTGGCCGTCTGCCAACCCGATAATTTCACCTTTGGCTAATGGACAATCCATTCAACTGGGAATCTCTCACCGCATAAGTCATTTCCCCGCTTTTGATAGTGGTCAAGCGCCGCCGCCATTTTCTGTTGGTTATCCTCCAACTCCTTCTTCCGGGTTATAAACCAACATGGCGGCCAGGGCCTGGGCAAAATTCTTGCTAGGAATACCACCGCCACCTGCAGGCCTTGCTCGGAAGCCAGCTGCTGGGCTTGCTCAGCTGCCAGAATAATGTTTTTATTATTCGGTAAGACCAAGACCCGCTCCGCCCCGCTTTGTTTAATCCCGGCAAGAAGATCCTGGGTACTGGGATTCATGGTTTGGCCTCCGGGGACGATCACATCTACCCCCAGGCTTTTTAAGATGTCTTCCAACCCTTCTCCGGCAGTCACAGCCACTACTCCCATTGGTTTGGAATTACGCACCATGGGTCCAACTGGGCCCTAAGCCGTCTCCTCCCGGTGCTGGTCTTCCATATTATCAATCTTGATGTCGTGCATGGTCCCCAAATTGGCCGCACAGCTCCAATACCCCGCCGGGATGGTTGGTATGAATGTGCACCTTCAGCAGGTCCTTTTCCCCAACCACCAATAAGGCTGTCCCCCAAACCCATCAATTGGCGTTTTAAAGCGCTTCCCCAGGCATCTCCCGGCCTTTGATGATCAACTCCGTACAGTATTTGAACTGCCAGCGGGCTACTGGTCAGAAAAGACCTCTCCCCGCAGCCGGGATGGACATCCGAAGCATCGTCATCCAGCTCCTTCCCCCCGGCGAACTTCCTGGAAATCGGGAGACAAGCTTTTGATCATTCCCTGCAAAATAAAAATAAGTCCCTGCCCGCCGGCATCCACCACACCGGCCTCTGCCAGAACAGGCAGCATTTGAGGGCGTTTTTCCTCAGAGCATTATTTCCCGGCCTCTAAGGCAGCTTCCAACACCTGGAGGCAGTCATCGCTTGCTCTTGGCTTCTTCCAAGCGCACCTTTGGCCGCACTCCGGGCCACCGTCAAAATGGTCCCTTCCACCGGCTTGATGACCGAGCGGTAGGCAATCTCCACCGCTTTTTGCAGGGCCGCCGCCAAGCCGAGCCGCATCCAGACTCCTGGTCTCCAAGCTGGCTGAAGCCCCTGAGCAACTGAGACAAAATAACTCCCGAGTTTCCCCTGGCCCCCATTAAGGCACCGTTAGCCAGAGCTTTCAACAAAACCGGCGCCATCTTCCGTGACCGTTTTCTCCATTTCCCCTACGGCAGCCGCCAGCGTTAAATGCATATTGGTACCCGTATCTCCATCAGGTACGGGGAAAACGTTCAGAGAATCCACAAATGACTTGTTCTCTCCTAGAACCCTCGTCGCCTCTTGAAAAGCCCGCCGCAGCTGTCCAACCTCTAAATGCTTGTACTCCAAAACCGGCAACCTCCTCAACCCATCACTTTTACGCCCTGGACGATGATATTCACCTTATCAACTTTAATGCCCGCACCCTGTTCTACCGCATAGCGAATCTTTTCCATGGCATTCAGGGCCACTTCGGATATTTTCGGGCCGTAAGCCTACCACTATATATACATCTATTTCCACGCGGCTGCCGGTACTGCGCACGTTAATCCCTTTGCGCAGGGCCTCCATCCCTAAAAGCTCGGCAATGCCGTCCTGGAGCTTTTGGGAAGCCATTCCCACCAAGCCCATAACACTCCAAGGCCGCGCAACCGGCAATAGTGGCGATCACGTTATCCGTAACAGTAATTCTCCCCAACTCATTCTCTTGAACAAAAGCCATTAGGGCTTCTACCCCCTTTCTTGGCTATTGGTTCGCTTCCAATAACCTGTTCAGATCATCTAATAGTTGTTCCAAATCCAATCCGTGTTGTTTAGCCGCATCTTCCACAGTCTCTGCCGCCGCTCCCATACAGCGCACACAGGCCATTCCCCTGGATAGCAAATAGTCACGTGTCTCAGGGTAAAGCTGCATCAATTCCAAGAGAGACATATCTTTAGTGATCATCCCACTACCTCCCCTATAGTTCTGATCTGATTTTATTCTCCCCCCCGCTTTGCAAAGGAAAACCCCCGTCTGCTTTTTTCGGTTCGAGGTCAACGGACGAACGACAGTTATATTTTCCACGTAAAGCTCTTTATTCCCTGCCTTCCGGCGGGTTTTCTTCCAAAGATTTTCCCGGCAGCCGGTAAGTTGTAAAATTAATTGCCGCATTTAATAAAAAATAGAGACTCAAGGCTAAACCTCTGATATGTTTAAGGTAACTACGCTTAAAAACATAAAGGAGGCAAAGCACATGAGTCAACTCAATTGTACCACGACTTCCCGCCGCTTTAAACACATCACTGTAAAAGAACGCTATCAGATTGAAATTCTTCTAAAGGAGAAGAAGTCACCCAGCGAGATAGCAAAGCTGTTAGGCAAGCATAAGCGAACCATCAAACGTGAGATTGCCCGTGGAACTGTCAGGATGCTGAGAAGCGACCTGGTTTATGTTGATAGATACTGTGCAGATACAGCAGAGCGAATATACCGGGAGAGAGCTGCTAATAAGGGAGCATGCTTAAAGATCGGTCATGACCATGGACTAGCCGATTACATTGAAAAAAAGATTATCAAAGAGGGATATACCCCTGACGCAGTCATTGGCGAAATCCGGGCAAAAGGCTTAAAATTTAAGACTAGTATATGCACAAAAACGCTCTATAACTATATCGACAAAGAAGTATTTGCAAATATAACAAATAAAAACCTTCCAGTAAAACGAGTACCTAAAAAAAATCGCCATAAGAGGGTACGAGTTGCCCACAACAATCTAAAAGGCAGAAGCATTGAAGAAAGACCTGCGGCAGCTAATACTCGTGAAGAAGCCGGCCATTGGGAGATGGATTGTGTTGTAAGCGGCAAAGGGAAAGGCAAAGCCGCACTCTTAGTTCTAACAGAACGCAAGTTTAGAAAAGAGATTATCCGAAAGATGCCGGAAAAGACACAGAAATCAGTGAAGAAAACGCTGGATAGGCTTGAAAGAGAGTACGGAGCACGCTTTTCAGAAGTGTTCAAAACCATTACGGTAGATAACGGAAGCGAGTTTCTTAACAGTGTAGAATTAGAGAGTTCAATCAGAAAGCCGGGCACTCATCGGACTAAAATCTATTATGCTCACCCATTCAGCGCATGGGAACGTGGGTCCAATGAAAATGCTAATAAGCTAATACGTCGGTTTATTCCAAAGGGCACAGATATCAGCAAGCTTAAACAGAAAGATATTAGGCGAATTGAGAACTGGATGAATAATTACCCAAGAAAAATTCATGGATATAAATCTGCCAATGAGATGGCAAAGATGGCAGTATAATCAGAGGATGCCAAAATATGGGTGGCAATTAAACTTGCAATTCCCCCTACAACACTGAAAAACCGAAAAGAGTTGACGAAAGAAAGTTTTAGCTTTATAATGAATATTGCTAACGCAGGGGAGTAGCTCAACTGGTAGAGTAGCGGACTCCAAATCCGTTGGTTGCGGGTTCGAATCCTGTCTCCCCTGCCAGTTACTATTGATGAAAAAAGGCTCTATCTTTTTCGATAGAGCCTTCAGACTGTAGACAAAAATGGCCTTTAGGAAGCAAAACCTAAAGGCCAAATTCTTTTTAAACATAAAATTGCTGAAATATTAGAGAGCACCTCCTGCAGCGGGGAGGTTGTGGGCGGTAATGTCCGTTGTTTCCGCTTCCACATGGCCAGCTTTTTCAGATTCATGCATGCAAAAAGAAGCGTGAGATAGTGCTGCACGGAAGTGTAAATTATTTTGTGTAAATGGATTTGTTCCTTAAAGCTTTGTTTACTGGCTTAGCATTAGTTTAACATAAATTGGGAATAATATTCATGGCTCTTACCTATCAGGGGGATAGGGCAATGCCGGAGGGCAACCCGAGCGCCTGTTAGGGTTCTCCTGAGGATAGGGGTGGCTTTTTGCTGCCCCTTTACCGATCCTTTAAATATCCTTGGGAGAACAAAAGCGATAAACTCTGGGGCGAAGCCCCAAAAGTTATATTATTAACCCTGGTTTTATTCGATCCCTGAAATAGATGGCAAACTGTGAGATACAACTCCCCCAATCTTTTAATGGCATGGTCCATTTTTTATAAATATCCATGGTAGCCAGATATAGACTATTTTAATTAACGCTTCATCGTTTGGATAAGCTGTCTTGGTTTTGGTGACTTTCCTTAATTGTCGGTGATAACCTTCAATGATGTTGGTAGTGTAAATCATCTTTCGTATTTCATGGGGATATTTGAAGTAAGTAGTTAATTCTGACCAATTATTCTCCCAGGAACGAATTATAATTGGGTATTTGTTACTCCATTTTTCTTTAAATTCCCCAAAGGCAAACTCTGCTTCTTCCAAGGTTAAAGCCTGATAAACTTTTTTCAGATCCGCCATTATTTCCTTCTTGTGTTTGTAAGGTACATACTTTAATGAGTTACGGATCTGGTGGATTACGCATAATTGGAGCTCTGTTTGAGGAAAAACAGCGTTAATTGCCTCAGAAAAGCCGGCTAAACCATCTTTGCAAGCAATTAGGATATCCTCAACACCACGATTTTTCAGTTCATTGCAAACATTGAGCCAAAACTTTGCACTTTCATGTTCTCCTACCCAAATACCGAGTATTTCTTTATGACCTTCCAGGTTGATACCTAAAACGCTGTAGGCTGCCTTATTAACAATACGGCTGTCCTGGCGCACTTTAAAGTGAATGGCATCAAGGAATACTATTGGGTAGATTCGGTCCAGCGGCCGGGATTGCCACTCAGCAATCATAGGCAGTATTTTATCTGTGACCTTACTGACCATAGTAGGGGATACATCAATACCATAGATATCCTGCATGTGTTTTTCTATATCCCTGGTAGACAAACCTTTAGCATACTAGCAATAATTTGGTCTTCTAATTGGTTAGATGTGTTCTCGTATTTCTTGACAATCTGAGGCTCAAATTCCCCGTTACGATCTCTGGGAACTTCAATTTCAGTTTGTCCAAACCTTGTTTTTACCGTCTTCTTGCTGTAACCGTTTCGGCTGTTACCGCTGTTATTACCGACTGGATCATGTTTTGCGTAGCCAAGGTGCTCCTCCATTTCTGCTTCAAAGATTTGCTGCAGGGTCTCTTTAAAAAGGTCTTTTAGCTTTTCATGGATGTCATCCATACTACGGCAGCTTTGGCTAATTCTTTTGCCAATAATGATTTGTTTTGCATAAATGGTCATCTCCTTTTATTGGATAGTATTACCATTTACACAAAACTTTTTACGCTCTCTGCTGCACTTTTCTCAAGCCTCGAAGCTGCGTGTAGCGCATCCCATGTTTTTCTTTGGCATCGGCAAAAACACGCTCAATTGTCTCGCCGCGCTTACGATAAAGTTCTTTGCCTCGATCGGTGTACCTAAGATCTTCAGCTATTTCCACATAAGGCTCCCATAAATGACGGGTGATAACCTTGGTAAAATTTTTGCTCTGTGTGCACTTCATTCTATGCTCACAGCCGATGCAAATTTTAGGATCACTCTTGTATTCACGGTAACCATCCCGGTTGGTGGTGCTGTACTTTAAAATCTGGTTATTGGGGCAAATGTAGCAATCGTAGTATTCATCATAAACATAATCACGTTTTCTGAAATAGCCCTTCTTTGTTATAGGGCGCTTGTACGGCATGATAGGATCTTTGCGGCTTCGACTATCTCCCGGCAGATGGCCGGGGTTTTGTATGCAGAATCTGTAACTACAGACTCGACTT
>JBMNIZ010000006.1:0-121102 GCA_050951405.1 Bacillota bacterium
GGCAACCGCTGACGGCAGGAAGCAGCACAGGCAGGCCTCCTGCGGCCAGCACCGCTTCTCCGTAATGCCGATAAACATAGTATGTATCAGCTTCCTGTGAACAAGTCAAGCCGATAACCGGTTGCATTCCACCATCCCTTCCTTCCGTCATACTGAAAAGGCAACTCAACGGGCTTTTCTCTTCAGCCCCTTTTATCATATTCCTGACTTTTCACCACCTTTCATTATCCCCATAAAAAAATGCCTTCCGCTCCTGCGGAGGCATTAAGACAATACCGCTCCCTCATATTTCTTCCAGACCCAGGCTGATGGCCAGGGCCTGGTCCACCTGCTCCATAATCTCCTCCTCAAGAAAAGCCACTTTCTGCTTCAAACGGCTTTTATCAATGGTTCTAATCTGCTCGGCCAAAATCACCGAATCCCGCTCCAAACCACTCTGAACAGCACTTACTTCCACATGGGTCGGCAGCTTCGCCTTGAAAATCTGGAAGTAATAGCCGCCACAATAGTGGTAGGACTATATTGATTGCCAATATCATTTTGAATGACCAAAACAGGCCGGGTTCCTCCCTGTTCAGAACCCACCACCGGATTCAACTGTGCAAAAAAAATGTCGCCCCTTTTAATCAGCATCATCACTTACACTCCGCCAGCTTATCTTCAAAATACCCCTGCACCTCGTTTTCCACTTCATAGTGTTCCGCAGCCAGCTTCAGATTGATCTGAGCCATTTCCTGATAGCCTTTCTTCATCTGATCCCGGATTTTCCGCCGCTTTTTTTCGGAAATATAAAGCTTCATCGCCTCCCGGATAAACTCGCTGCGATTACGCTTTTCCACGGAAGCTAAACCGTCCACTTCCTCCAACAGCTTCTCAGGAATACTGATCATGATCCTCTTCACACCGGACACCGGATGCACCTCCAACGCTTACCTATTTGCCTCCAAGCAAGGGCACGGGTACTCATCTCCTGATCGATACTCACCCAAGGTTATACTTCATTATAGCTATTCCTGCTGGACTATGCAAGCGTTGCCAGGGCTGTTTCCGCCGATAAAAGGACCTTTTAAGGCTCTTTACCCTTGGTAATTTAAGGAATGGGAAAAATCCTCAGCAGCCGATCATTAATCCGCTTCCCCTGAGGGGGCTTTTTTTCTTCCAAATCAAGAAAAACGGACGGAAGATAATTCAAAAGATCCCCTGCAGAAAGCGTTTCTTTTACACCTGATTTAGAGATGCGAATTCTAAACCCCTTGCGGCATAAGGCCTTAAGGGGGAATTTTTTATAAATTTTTGTCATTTTTCCATGGCATTATTTGGCATAATGTGGTATAATTAAATAAATATCGACACTCAGAGACGGAGGTTCTTAATGTGTACCTAAAAAAATCTTATCGAAAAGACACGGGGAGGACTTATCTTTCTATCGCTCAGAAATACAGGGATCCAGAGACAGGTATTTCCACTGACCGTACTGTTAAATCCCTTGGTTACCTTGACGAACTGGAGAAAATATACGATGACCCTATCGCCCACTTCAAAGAGCTTGCCCGGAAAATGACTGAGGAGGAAAATGCCCAAGAAGAAGTTGACTTTGTCCATCAATATGGAGGGAAAAGCTTCCTCCTGATACTGACAACAGAAAGAAACTTTGGCTATGCGGCAATTCTAAAGATTTATCATGAGTTGGGTCTTGGATGTGTTTTTCAAGAATAAGTCCAGGCATGAGAATTTTAAGTACAATACGAACTCCATCATGATGCTTGTTGGTAATCTCCAGGCTCCTCTCTCCCGGCTCCAAGAAAAAGGCTTTTGAGGAAAAACGGCGCTATTTTGAGCGTTTTCATTTTTCCTTGGCGGATGTTTACCGGTCCCTCTCTCATTTTTCGAAGATATGCCACGGAGTTTCAAAGGTATTTGAATGCTCAGATCAGTGGAGAAGTATGGGCGCAATACTACAGACCATCTATTATGATGTGACCAATTTCTATTTTGAGATTGATGAGGGGGATGAGTTCCGTAAGTATCGGGTTGTCAAAGGAAAACCGCCGGAATCCCATTGTGCAGATGGGATTGGCTATGGATGCTGATGGGATACCTCTTCATTATGATTTGTTTCCAGGTAACACGGTTGATAAGGAGACCTTTCCGGCCGGTTATCGGGGAAGTGAGGCGAAATTATGATACGGGCAGGATTATTGTTGTTGCTGATATGGGGATTATTACGGGCGATAATATCTTTTATCTTCAGGGGAAAGGAGAAGGGAAGGAATTTTAACGGTTATGTGTTCAGTTTTTCGGTCAGGGGCGGCACTCAGAGAGTTTAAGGAGCATGTCCTTTCTGAGTGAGGGTTACGTAGATCAGGAATGGCAAGCCGGCCGATGAGAATGCTGATTTCAAGATGAAAAGCAGGGTCATTGCCCGGGAGATCAATGTAACGCTAGCCTAGTGGAAAAAAGACTAAGGAAAACGGTGTATGAGAAGCAGGTGGCTTTCTGGGGAAGAAAGTATGCTTTAAAGGCTCAGGGCAGAACGGGAAGAGCTTTTGAAAAAGGCCTTTGATTTGGCGGCTAATCCCCTAGAGCTACAATAAGGCTACTTCTTACGGGGCGGCCAGGTATGTCAAGAATCTTAAGTTTGATGAGAAGACGGGGGAGGTTCTTGCGGTTAAGGAGCGCCCGGTTGTGGACTAGGGAGAGGGCCCAGGGAGGAGGCCAAGGTATGATGGCTACTATGCCATTGTCACCAGTGAATTGGATATGTCTGATGTTGAAATAATTGATACTTACCGGGGTTTGTGGAAGATTGAGGAGACTTTCCGGATTACTAAGGGGGTTTTGGAGACCCGCCCGGTGTATGTATCTCTTCAGGATCATATTAATGCTCATTTTTTGATTTGCTTCATCGCGCTTACGATTATGAGGATTATGCAAAGAAAAACGGGCAATGTTTATTCTGCGGAACAGATTATTGAGTGTCTTCATAGGATTTCTTGCTCAAAGGAGCATGAAAATGTTTATTTGTTCGATTACAGAACTGAGGTTTCCGATGCTATTGGGAAGGCCTTGGGGATTGATTTTACCAACAAGAGGCTTCGTCTTGGGGACATTAAAAAAATTTTGGGTCAGGTCAAAAAATGAGCTTTTCCCCTACATCTTTGTGATAAATTCGAAAAGCCGCTAGCTCTTGTGTGGCAAGAGTTTGCGGCTCTTTTTTTGGTGGTTTGCTGTAAAAGTCGGGATTATAGCTATTCCTGCTGGACTATGCAAGCGTTGCCAGGGCTGTTTCCGCCGATAAAAGGACCTTTTAAGGCTCTTTACCCTTGGTAATTTAAGGAATGGGAAAAATCCTCAGCAGCCGATCATTAATCCGCTTCCCCTGAGGGGGCTTTTTTTCTTCCAAATCAAGAAAAACGGACGGAAGATAATTCAAAAGATCCCCTGCAGAAAGGGCCATGAGCCCTTGCACAGAGGCTGCCCGATCCCCGGCAGCGCCGTGGGCATAAACCCCGATCACTGCAGCCGTTAAAGGATCCAAACCCTGCCCCAACAAGGCCGCAATTATACCTGCCAGCACATCTCCCGAACCGCCGGTGGCCATGCCGGGATTGCCGGTCATATTCACAAAAAGTTCTCCCTGGGGATCTGCTACCAAGGTCCTAGCCCCTTTCAACACAACCACCGCCCCCCACTGGCGAGAAGCTTCCCGTACCACTTGCACTCGATTCTTCTGTACCTCCCGGGGGGAAGTCTTTAACAGTCTGGCCATTTCCCCTGGGTGGGGGGTTAAAACCAAAGGGGCGCGTAGGGACGCCAGCATTTGCGGTACCTCAGAAAGAATATTTAAAGCATCCGCATCAAGTACTAAAGGCTGGGTCAATTGGGGAAGCAAAGACTTGACGAAAGAAGCTGTACTGGGATGTTCCGACATGCCCGGGCCCAGAAGAATACAGGAAGCCTTTTTCCCCAAGCTCAGAACGACTTCCAAACTCTCCGCGCTGATACTGGCCGTTTCTGTCTCCGGCAAAGGCCTGGTCATGATTTCGGTGGTTTTCATTTCCAAGATGGGGTGCAGTGACCTGGGCACAGCTGCCGTAACCAAACCGGCCCCGGATCTGAGGGCGGCGGCCGCTGCCAAATAAATGGCTCCGGTCATCCCTTCCGCACCACCTACGGCCAGAACATGGCCAAAATTTCCTTTGTGAGAAGCCAGGCTGCGTACTGGCAGCCGGGCAGAGCACCATTGAGGGGTGATCAGATGTTTCTTGGCCTTTTTGTATAAAACCGGAGGCAAAGAAATATCGCCAAGCCAAAGCTCTCCCACATAAGAAGATGCCGGTTCCAAGCAAAGGCCGATTTTCGGGCAGCCGAAAGTGATGGTAGCATCGGCCTGCACAGCAGGGCCTTCGGCCAGTCCTGTATCAGCATCCAGCCCGGAAGGCACATCCACGGCGATCACCGGACAGCCGCTGCCGTTAATAGCCTGGATCACCCGTGCCCCGATTCCGCTGGCTTTGCCCCTGAAGCCCGTCCCATAGATGGCATCAATTACCAGATCCGCCCGCATCAAGGAAATATCGGCCTTCTGCACATCCTTTTCCTCCAGAAGCAGGTGAAACTTCCCCTCCATCTTTGCTAGAATTCGGTAATTGGTAAGGGCATCACCCCTTAATTCTTCGGGACGGCAGAGAAGAAAAACCTTCACCTCGGCCCCGGCCTTTTGGAGATGCCGGGCTATGGCCAGTCCGTCTCCTCCATTATTACCTTTACCGGCAAAAACAAGCACCTGCTTTCCCGCCAGCCCGCCCGGAAAAAAGGTGCCGGCATACTCCGCCACCCGCAGAGCAGCATTTTCCATCAACACCAGACCGGGAATACCAAATCTCTCTATGGCCTCTTTATCCAGCAGGGCCATCTCTTCTTTAGTAACCAGATTCATCCTCTTCCCCTTCCTCTGTCCATGCCTTGATCATTCAGCCACCACCACAGCCAAGGCCACGGTGCCGCTATGAGACAGGCTGATCTGCCAGCCGCTAATGCCTTTCTCCCCGGCTAGAACCAGGGCCCGACCGTGCAGTCGTAAATCCGGTTTGCCTCCAGGCCTTCTGATTATTTCTATATCCTGCCAGCAGCAAGCTCCCAGACCGATACCCAATGCTTTCATCACCGCCTCTTTGGCCGCAAACCGGACCGCCAAATGGGGCCAGGGGTTCCTCTTCCCCAGGCAGTAACGCAGCTCAGCAGCGGAAAAAAGCCGCTCTGCCAGGCGGGGTCTTCGCTGAATGGCTTTTTTTAGTCTGATGATTTCTAAAATATCGGTCCCAATTCCTTTTACCATTCTTCGCCCTTGCTCCTTTGTTTTCCTTGCAGACTTGCTTCTTTTTCTTTTTTGTGAAAAACAGATAAGCTCCTTCCTTTTCTTTGAAGGGAAATTTAGTGATTGACAGGAAGAAACTGTAGCCGGTAACATTTAATTAGAGAAAACTATTGGCAGACAGCACGGGAAAGAAGGTGGTGAACCAGTTGCTCCGAAAAGCTGCTCTTTCTCCCGCTATTGCCGCTGTTTTTACCCTTGTTCAATTGGGACTGATCAAAGCTGCCGGGTCACAAGTGGGCTTGTTCGGCATAGCCTTGTTTTTTTTAAACCTGGGGATGGTTTTCCTGGTACAAAATGCCTCCCGTCCTCAATTGGCCCGAACCCAATCCGCCCTTGAAACAGCCACCATTGATTCCACTCTGCAAATTGCCCATGAAACTTTGCCTTTTTTGCGGCGAGGATTGAACGAAGACACAGCCCGTAAAACCGCGGAAATTATCCAAAAAATCAGCGAAATGGCTGCTGTGGCCATCACCGACCGGGAAAAAGTCTTAGCCTTTATCGGGGTGGGCTGCGATAAGCACCTGCCGGGAGAAAAAATCTTGACAGAGGCCACCAGGCAGGTGATCAGCAGCGGTCAATATAAAGTTGTACCCGATACTACGGCCTTAAATTGTTCCCGCTTTGATTCCTGCGAATGTCCTTTGGGCTCAGCGGTAATTGTGCCCTTGACCAATAAGGGTCAAGTCTGTGGAACGCTGAAGTTGTATTCTACTGCCCATGGTCCACCCGCTGACCATATCTTGCAGCTGGCCTTGGGTATCGGCCAGCTGCTAAGTATTCAAATGGAGTTGGCAGAGCTGGACCGGCAGACTCAGCTCATCACTCTGGCCAGGCTGGATGCCCTCCACGCCCAAATCAACCCCCATTTCTTCTTTAACACCCTGAATACCATTGTGGCCTACAGCAGGACCGACCCGGAAAAAACCAGACAGCTGCTCATTCATCTGGCGGAGTTTTTCCGCAAAACCTTAAAGCGCCGGGGGCATTATATCACCCTCCGGGAAGAACTTGAATGTGTGGCTACTTACTTTGCTCTGGAAGAAGCTCGTTTTGGCGATAAAATCAAACTGGTGCAAAAAATCGATGAATCTCTTTTGGATTACGAAATTCCCGTTTTAAGCATTCAACCCTTGGTAGAAAACGCAGTGAAACACGGCCTGACGCCCAAAGTGGGGCCCGGTACGGTGAAAATAGTGGGCGAACTCAAGGCCCGGGAGTTAAGGATCACCATTTCCGACAACGGAGTGGGCATCCCCCGGCACATCCTCCCCATGATTTTGAACCCGGGATACGGTTCCGGTAATGGGGTAGGGTTATCCAATGTGAATGAACGGTTTAAGAGTCTGTACGGTGAGAACTACGGTTTGCTCATCCAAAGCAGGGAAGGAACGGGAACATGGATAACTCTGCGCATCCCCATCTACCATACAAATGCGAAAAGTTCAGCTGCCAGCGCCTTTTAGGATGCGCCGTCTTTTCCCGGCAACAGCTCCTCCAAAGTTTTCTTGTAAACATCCCAATCCCCGGGTTTAAAAAGAACAAAACGAACTTCTGAAAATACCGGCCAGCTTTCCAGATACTCAATCACCGTAGTGAGCGCAATTCTGGCGGCCCGTTCCAGGGGAAAACGGTAAGCGCCGGTGCTGATGGATGGAAAAGATATGCTGCCAATACCCTTCTCATGAGCCAGACGCAGGCTGTTCCAATAGGCATTCCGCAGCAGAGTATCTTCTCCCCGTTCACCGCCGGACCAGATTGGCCCTACAGCATGAATCACATAATCGGCTTTTAAATTCCCTCCGCCGGTAAGAACCGCCTCTCCCGTGGGACATCCTCCGGTTTCTTCTCTGATCCGGGCACACTCGGCGGCAATAGACGGCCCCCCTGCCCGGTGAATGGCCCCGTCCACCCCGCCACCTCCCCAAAGCCCCTGGTTAGCGGCATTCACAATAGCCTGAGTATCCTGTGCAGTGATATCTCCCACCAGCAGGGACAGTTTTGTGGAACCAATAAAAACTTCCACTGTGAATGAACGGTTTAAGAGTCTGTACGGTGAGAACTACGGTTTGCTCATCCAAAGCAGGGAAGGAACGGGAACATGGATAACTCTGCGCATCCCCATCTACCATACAAATGCGAAAAGTTCAGCTGCCAGCGCCTTTTAGGATGCGCCGTCTTTTCCCGGCAACAGCTCCTCCAAAGTTTTCTTGTAAACATCCCAATCCCCGGGTTTAAAAAGAACAAAACGAACTTCTGAAAATACCGGCCAGCTTTCCAGATACTCAATCACCGTAGTGAGCGCAATTCTGGCGGCCCGTTCCAGGGGAAAACGGTAAGCGCCGGTGCTGATGGATGGAAAAGATATGCTGCCAATACCCTTCTCATGAGCCAGACGCAGGCTGTTCCAATAGGCATTCCGCAGCAGAGTATCTTCTCCCCGTTCACCGCCGGACCAGATTGGCCCTACAGCATGAATCACATAATCGGCTTTTAAATTCCCTCCGCCGGTAAGAACCGCCTCTCCCGTGGGACATCCTCCGGTTTCTTCTCTGATCCGGGCACACTCGGCGGCAATAGACGGCCCCCCTGCCCGGTGAATGGCCCCGTCCACCCCGCCACCTCCCCAAAGCCCCTGGTTAGCGGCATTCACAATAGCCTGAGTATCCTGTGCAGTGATATCTCCCACCAGCAGGGACAGTTTTGTGGAACCAATAAAAACTTCCACTTTAGGCACCTCCTCCAGTCGCAAAAATTTCCGGAAATTTCCCCTGTCTGACCGATATGCGTTTTTTTTTATCCTAACATTATCTTTTTTTCCTGTCCAGTGCCGGACTGCTCGTAAAAACCAATGCCGGCTTGATAGCCGGCATCAGCACTAATTAGGTGGTTTCCTTTAAATCGTCGAATAACATAAAAATCCCGTAGATACCTCCCAGCCCGACCAAAGTATAAACCGCCCTGCTCAGCCAGGAAGTTGTGCCGCCAAAAAGCATTGCCACCAGGTCAAATTGAAACAAACCCACCAGCAACCAGTTCAAAGCGCCAATAACCATCAGAATTAAGGCCGCTTTTGCCAAATTTTCTACCTCCTTTCCAGCAATTAGCTTTTCCCCTTTCCTTAAAAAATATAAGCCGGGCCTTAAAGGTCCGGCTTATCGCAAGATAACTTCTTAGACTTTAATCATCTCCACGGGCATGGGCGCAGAAATAGCCACGAAAACCAGCGGTTGATCCCCTGTACACCTGCCTCCATGAATATCCCCCTTAGCCGCCACGGCCACCATGCCCGGCTCCAAAGGATGGGTCTCCCCGTTACCCAGGTAGTATTCCCCTTCTCCCGCCAATACTATCCACACATCATCAGTCTCCGGATGAAAGTGGGCGGGCAACTCCTCTCCTGGAGGGATATACCAAACTACTCCATTACTCCTGGCATTTTCATAAAAGACGGTTTTGGTGGCCTTATCCTTAGTCTCCAGCTTCCCCACAATCTCCTGCACGGAAAACAACCTTTGTGCCATGGCCAGTCATCCTTTCTTTAATATTTTTATACTCTGCTCCTGCCACGATCCTTTTAAGAAAGTACTGACTTGATTTTGGCAGCCAACCCTGCTATTTTCCTTGCAGGAATGGAGCAAATAGCCAAGCGCAGCCCTTTTTTCATGGGCACGGCAAAAACCCGTTCCTGCTGCAACCTGGAAGCAGCTGATTTGGCTTCCGCCACCGGTAAAGAAATAAAGAAACCGGCAAAATAGGGACACATTTCCAATTGTTCCTCTTTCGCTTCCCGGACAAATATATTGGCCCGGCCAGCTAAAAGCTGTCGATAGAAATCCCTTTCCTCCCTGATCCGGGTAAGCAAATCAGGATTTCCCACAATTTCCACCAATAATTCCTGGGGTAAGCGAGTGACATTGGACCAGTTGGCCCGATTTGAGTAGGAATTTACTTCCAGAAATTCTTCCACCACCCGCCGGTTGGAACTGATGGCGATCAGGGCACCGCAACGTAACCCGTAAGCTAAAAAAGTTTTGGACATGCTGAAGGCCACGGTGACGACAATATTCTCCGGAAGACCTCCGAATAAACGGAAAAAAGCCCGTACTTCCTCGGCTTCACCGGCATAATCCATATAGGCGATATCCACCAACAGAGTAATTTTTTTCGTCTTGTTCCGGGCCACTTCTCGCAAAAAGCTCAGAACAGCCTGCCATTCGCGCAGGGATAAACTGAAACCGGTGGGATTGTGGGCCGGGCTGTTCAAAACAATCACCAGATTTTCCTGTTCCTGGAGCAGCTCTTGCACCTTTTCCTGAAAAGAAGCCAGGTTGAAGGTATTTTCACCGGTAAAAAGAGAAAAGGTCTCCACATGCCGGCCGAATTCCCCGGCGATCACAGCGTAAGCACCCCAGTACCAATCGGGTATCAAGATCCTGCTGCCTTCCTCGGCATAATTGTAAAAAACATGCCGGATAGCTCCCGTGCCCCCGGGGGTGGCGATGGCTGCCAAGTATGCCTCCGGCCTTGCCCGGCCGAAGGTAAATTCCATAGCAGCCTCCGCAAAACCGGGAATGCCTTTTATAGGTGCATAATCCATCATTCTCCAGGCCGGTATTTCCTTGATTAAATCATTGACAGCAGAAAAAGTAGCCAGCTGTCCCTCATCATCATAAATTGTTCCAATAGAAGCATTAATGATTCCCTCGGGACCGTACCGGGCTGCAGCTTCCTTGGCAGCGCTGGCCACGGAAAAAACCGGGTCAATAAATTGCTTGCCCCGGGCTTGCCCGGCGGTCATTGAAATCTGCCCCATTAAATTTCCTCCTTACGCCTGCCTCTTCACTAGAAAACACATGCAGATGTTTTCGGCAAATGAAATGCAGAATCCTTTCTTTAATTAAAATTCAGTCCATTAAGTAATACCGTCTCAATCAAAACAGCCGGCAAACAGCGCCAGAATAATCAATCCGTTATAGACCCCGTGAGCAATTACGGGAATGAGCAGTTCTCCGCTTATTTGATAAATATGGGCAAAAACCATCCCTATGCCAAAGGCCGCCAGACCGTAGCCCCAAAGAGCCCTTTTCCCGCCCGTATGGAGCAGGCCGAAAATGAAACTGGAAACAAAAATCCCCAACAAAGGCTGCAACACTCCCCGGAATAAGATCTCTTCACCTAAGGCCGACCCTATGCCCATGAAAAGGAGGCCCGGCAGAACGAATTCTTCCTTCATAGAATGTAATACCGGGGCTACAGACCGGCGTAAAGGAGAAAAAATCCGATAGACTCCTCCCACAGCCACTGCTGCCGCCACAGCCACAGCCAGCCCGTAGAGGCAGATTTCTCCCCAACTCCTCCGGGGGAAAAGCAGATCCCCAATGCTCTGCCCCCTGAAGCAGAACATTAATACACAAGCCAATCCGATCATCAGGATTTGGCTGATCACAGTCAGCAAAACGCACTTGCCAAAACCAATCTTTCCCTGCCCCATTCCTTGCCTCGCCTCCATTTTCCTTCCCTTCCACCTGCCACCGAACCTTCCATCGGTTTTCCCTGATCAGGAATACCACAGGTAGTATTATATAAGTTTCATGCCGCTTCCGTCTATCTCTTTCCAGGAAAGGACCTTAAAAAGGGAAGAAGGCCGGTTTTTCCGGCCTTCTTCGGCTAGGCTATATCATCAGAAGTCTTTACCTTGGCAAAAAGCAACAAGCGATCGTTGGCCAACTGTTTGCCGCTGTTCTTCTCAAACTGTCTTAAGATATCCTGGGTGGTCATTTGCTTCCTTTCCTGGCCGGAAATATCGAAAACGATCCTGCCCTCATGCATCATCACGGTTCTGCTGCCGATTCTCAAGGAATCATTGATATTATGAGTGACCATCAAAGTAGTTAACCCGGCTTCCTCCACAATAGTTTTGGTCAAAGCCAGGACTTTTTCGCCGGTTTTCGGATCCAAAGCGGCCGTATGCTCATCCAGGAGCAACAGCTTGGGCCTTTGTAAGATGGCCATGAGCAGAGTCAATGCTTGTCTTTGGCCTCCCGAAAGAAGGCCTACGGGAGTGGTCAAACGGTCTTCCAGGCCCAAACCCAATTTAGCCAGCTCTTCTTTCATTCTGATTCGGGCGGGCCCATTCAGAGCTTTTCTTAAACCCCGGCGCTGTCCCCGCCTGACGGCCAAAGCCAAGTTCTCTTCAATAGTCATGGAAGCAGCCGTCCCCAGCAAGGGATCTTGAAAAACCCTGCCGATGAAGGCGGCCCTTTGGTAATCCCGCATTGCGGTAATGTCTTCCCCTTCCACAATGATCCTGCCCACATCTATGGGCCACATGCCGGCCACTGCGTTCAATAAGCTGGATTTTCCTGCCCCATTGCTGCCGATAATCGTCACAAACTCTCCCGCTTGTAGGCTCAAGTCCACCCCGTCAAGAGCGACTTTCTCATTAATTCCGCCCTTGTTGAATACTTTAGTTACCTTCTTCAAAAGAAGCACCGGACCACCTCCCCATCAGCTGCTGCTTCACTTTAAACTGGGGCACCGTCAAAGCCAGAACCACCAGCACAGCAGTCACCAGTTTCAAATCAGTAGACTGCAAACCTAAACGCAGAACCAAAGAAATAATCAAGCGGTAAACCAGCGAGCCTCCGGCCACAGCCAGAAAGATCCTTAACAAAGAACCGGTGCCGATCAAGACTTCGCCAATAATCACGGCGGCCAGCCCGGAAATGATCATCCCGATGCCCATGCCAATATCGGCAAAGCCTTGGAACTGAGCAATCGAAGCTCCACAAAGAGCCACCAGCCCGTTGCCCAGGCCCAAGCCAAACAATTTCATCCTATCCACATTGATTCCCAAGCTTTTGACCATAGTTTCGTTATCGCCGGTGGCCCGGAGGGCCAGCCCCAACTCCGTCTGGAATAACCAGTACAAAAAGAAGATTAAAAGCATTACCATGGCTGCCCCGAAAACCAAGGCCACGTACTTTTGCGGCAATCCCAAACGGACCAGATCGCTATAAACGGTATCCATGCCCAGGAGAGGAACATTTGCCTTGCCCATGATCCGCAAATTGACCGAATAGAGGGCGGTCATGGATAGAATCCCTGCCAAAAGTGGTGTAATTTTAAACTTAGCATGAAGGATGCCGGTACAGATTCCCGCCAATACCCCCATCAGGGGAGCTACCGCCAGCCCCAGCCAAGGGCTGTAGCCGCCGGTGATCAAAACGGCTGCAGTAGCCGCCCCCAGGGTAAAACTTCCGTCTACGGTCAAATCGGGAAAATCTAAAGTGCGAAAAGTAATATATACCCCTAGAACCATGATTGCATAAATTAAACCTAATTCCACTGCTCCAAAGAGTATGCTGATTTTCACTGTCGTCACCCCGAATTATTCCTCGATTAATTCAGAAGCCCGGTCAAGAACGCTTTGCGGAACAGTCACGTTCATTTCTTTTGCTGCCTTTAAGTTGACAGTGATGGAAAAATCAGATTGGACATCAATGGGAATTTCAGCAGGATTGGCTCCTTGCAGGATCTGCAGGGCCTTTTCCCCGGTCTGCCTGCCCAACTTGTAGTAATCCACCCCTACTGTAGCCAACCCTCCTCTTCTCACCGAATCCCCTTCTCCCGGAAACATGGGAATATCATTTTCATAGGATACTTTGATAACCGCTTCCAAAGCCGAGACTACGGTATTATCCGTAGGCACATAGATCGCATCCACTTTGCCGATGAGGGACTGAGCTGCCTGCAGGACTTCACCTGAGTTGGTGGGCGTGGCTTCCACCACTTCCAGAGACAATTCCTCTGCCACCGCTTTCACTTCTTCCGCTTGTACCACCGAGTTTTGCTCCCCGCTGTTATACATCAAACCTATTCTTGCGGCCTGGGGTACAATTTCTTTGAGGAGCAAAATCTGTTCCTTGACGGAAAAATAGTCCGAAGTCCCTGTAACATTCCTACCCGGTCTTTCCAGACTTTCCGCCAGCTTTGCCCCCACCGGATCTGTTACAGCGGTAATGAGAATAGGTATCTCCTGAGTAGCCTGGGCCATGGCCTGGGCAGCCGGTGTGGCTATGGCCAGAATCAAATCAGGCGCATCCTGGGCAAATTGCTGAGCGATGGACTGGGCAATGGACATGTCCGCCTGCGCGTTCTTCAAGGCAACTTTTAAGTTATCCCCTTCTTGATAACCGTTTTCCGCCAGCACATCCAAAAAACCCTGTCGGGCTGCATCCAAGGACGGATGCTCCACCAGTTGGATAATGCCAAGATTTACCACCTTTTGATCTTCTACTTGCTCTTCTGCAGCTGGCCCTTCCACTTCCTGCCCACTGTCCTGTTGTTTCTGCCCGCAAGCTGACCCCGCAAGTAAGACTAATGACAATATTACCAATAATATCAATATTCCGTTCGTTCTTTTCATCATCGCTCCTCCTCATTTTTATTTTATTGATCATCGTTGTATTTATTGTTTTTTAGCCCACTTCGCTTTCCGGCAACGGCACTTTTCCAGCAACCCTCCTTTCTTTTCCAGCTAACAAAAAACCACAGTTTTCCTTTCCAGGGACGAAACTGTGGTTTTCGCGGTACCACCCTAGTTGGCTGCAAAAGCCCTCTCTTCGGTATAGAAGAATACTCCCCCTGCGCCGCCAAAAAAAAGAAAAACTTTCCGTCCATAGGGACGAAAAGTTTTTTCGCGGTACCACCCTATTTGTAGCAAATGCTGCCACTTGGCGACAAGGTACGGGAATTGCTTCCGATACCTCCTCCCTTTTAACGGCAGGAGAACCCGGCCGGAGCTACTGCTCTTCTTTCACCCCGGCAGTTTGGAAGGGAACTTCAGAAGGCTTCATTCTAAGAGCGCTTCCAGTCACGACGCTCTCTCCCTGAAGAACTCCCCCGACCTACTTTCCTTCCGCATCACTGTTTCCATATGTTTGATCTTTAGTATAATTCCCCTCCCACCGGCTGTCAAGTGGAAATTTGCCTTTTTGTTGTTATCGGGGAATTGCAAGTTTAATTGCCACCCATATTTTGGCATCCTCTGATTATACTGCCATCTTTGCCATCTCATTGGCAGATTTATATCCATGAATTTTTCTTGGGTAATTATTCATCCAGTTCTCAATTCGCCTAATATCTTTCTGTTTAAGCTTGCTGATATCTGTGCCCTTTGGAATAAACCGACGTATTAGCTTATTAGCATTTTCATTGGACCCACGTTCCCATGCGCTGAATGGGTGAGCATAATAGATTTTAGTCCGATGAGTGCCCGGCTTTCTGATTGAACTCTCTAATTCTACACTATTAAGAAACTCGCTTCCGTTATCTACCGTAATGGTTTTGAACACTTCTGAAAAGCGTGCTCCGTACTCTCTTTCAAGCCTATCCAGCGTTTTCTTCACTGATTTCTGTGTCTTTTCCGGCATCTTTCGGGTAATCTCTTTTCTAAACTTGCGTTCTGTTAGAACTAAGAGTGCGGCTTTGCCTTTCCCTTTGCCGCTTACAACACAATCCATCTCCCAATGGCCGGCTTCTTCACGAGTATTAGCTGCCGCAGGTCTTTCTTCAATGCTTCTGCCTTTTAGATTGTTGTGGGCAACTCGTACCCTCTTATGGCGATTTTTTTTAGGTACTCGTTTTACTGGAAGGTTTTTATTTGTTATATTTGCAAATACTTCTTTGTCGATATAGTTATAGAGCGTTTTTGTGCATATACTAGTCTTAAATTTTAAGCCTTTTGCCCGGATTTCGCCAATGACTGCGTCAGGGGTATATCCCTCTTTGATAATCTTTTTTTCAATGTAATCGGCTAGTCCATGGTCATGACCGATCTTTAAGCATGCTCCCTTATTAGCAGCTCTCTCCCGGTATATTCGCTCTGCTGTATCTGCACAGTATCTATCAACATAAACCAGGTCGCTTCTCAGCATCCTGACAGTTCCACGGGCAATCTCACGTTCGATGGTTCGCTTATGCTTGCCTAACAGCTTTGCTATCTCGCTGGGTGACTTCTTCTCCTTTAGAAGAATTTCAATCTGATAGCGTTCTTTTACAGTGATGTGTTTAAAACGGCGGGAAGTCGTGGTACAATTGAGTTGACTCATGTGCTTTGCCTCCTTTATGTTTTTAAGCGTAGTTACCTTAAACATATCAGAGGTTTAGCCTTGAGTCTCTATTTTTTATTAAATGCGGCAATTAATTTTACAACTTACCCCTTTTTGTTTATTCTTTGGAGTGATATTATTGCAGGCAGGCATCGGGATAATATGGGAAGAGTGAAAAAGCTCTTCCCATCAGCACATCTTTTCTGTAATTTGTAATTGTCAAACAGACAAGCCGGGCAAGACCTGATTTGACCAGTTTGCCGGTTGGCAAACTTATATAGATCTAAGCCAATGCGAAGGAAAATAATCCGTGGGATTTTCCCTTATCACCTGTATAATAGATTAGGCGATAGAGGAGGTGGGCCGGTGAATGAACAGATTGTTGAGTTAATCAAAGCGCAAAAAGATGAGGGTCTGAAACTCCTGCACCGCCAGTATGCGGGACTGATGCGGTATATTGTGGGAAATATTTTGCAGAGCCCCGAGGATACGGAGGAATGTCTTAGCGATATCTACATAAAGGTCTGGAGTTCAATTGCAAGCTATTCTCCCGAAAAAAGCAAATTCAGCACCTGGCTCACCGTCATCGCGCGTAATGCAGCCCTCAATTATTTGAAGCGCCACCATCAGACCCATGAGAAACTGCCGGAGGAGGCCGCGGATGGCTCTTCTCTGGAAGAAGAGGTCCTCCGCCGGGAAAGGGCAGAGGAGTTGAAACAGGCAATTGACAGCCTTTCAGCTGAAGAGCAACATCTTTTTTACCGCAAATACTATTACCTGCAAAAGACAGCTCAAATTGCCGCCGAGCTTGGAATGACAGAGCGGGCTGTGGAAGGGAAATTATATCGTCTGCGAAAAAAGTTGCAGCAACAATTAGGAGGTGAAGGCAGATGAGCGACAAGGATTTAAATTTTGACCGACAGGTGATTGACTGTCTCAGCGAAATAACCCCGCCAGAAGGAGAAATCAGCCGCATAAACCCATGGAGCAAACCCATTGGTTTGATTACCTGGGGTTTTATTCTCACCACGCTCCATTTGAATTTTGCTTACCTCCAGTACCTTTTGCCCACGATCGGTGTGATGCTGATTTTCCTCGGCTTCCGCAGCTTGAGAAAGGAAAATAAATATTTTGCGGTGCTCTGGCTATTTTCTATCGTCAAGATGCTCTTACAACTGGCAGAACTGGTAAGAATTTCCACTCCACTAAATCTGGCAGATTATCCGGTGCTTACCACAGGTACGACCATGCTTGTTTTCCAAATAGCCATGTTCCTGCTTTTCCAAGCCGCTCTGAATAAGACTTATAAAAAGGCAGGCAAAGCCGTTCAAGAAAAGCCGTTAATTTGGGTTTCAGTGTGGACCTTGGCGGCATATCTGATTGCCCTGTCCCCATTTTCATCCAGTTGGTTGGTTTTTATCCCCATGATTATTTGTTATTACATTATCGTACGTGCCTTGTTCCGGGTAGGGGATCAACTGGATGATACAGGATATGTTCTCACCAACGCACCGGTTAAAATCAGCAATGGTACTTTTGGCTGGGGCTTTAGTCTGATTGCGTTGGCAATTGTGATCGCCTGCAGCCTTTATTCCAACCACTTACAACTGGAAGCCCGGGCATATAATCCCCCAAAAATCACAGAGGCAAGGCAGCGTCTCCTTGACTTGGATTTTCCTCCCGAGGCCCTGCAGTTTCTAAGTGATGATGATGTGGAACTGCTGAACCAGGCCAAAGATGTGGAAGTCTTTAATAAATTGTTGATGTTTGATCCAAAGAAAATTGAACGCCGGGAAAGTACTGAAAGACAAATACAAATCACCCGTAGCTATGAGCCGGGCAAAAAAAATATGGAGGTTACCACCATTTTCGTCGAAATGCCGGAAAACCTGCTCTATGTAATGCAGTATTTCAGCTGGCAAGGAGGACGCCCCATCTGGCAGGACGGCCTTTTGATTGAAGGGGAGAACAAGGCGGAGGATAAAAAAATTATCAGCAGCGGCTTATTTTATGAATGGAAAGGGAGCCAATTTATTGCAGACTTTCCGCGGCTGGTATGCGATAGATTTACTTATAACACCATGTTTGGTGAGGATTACTCCATCATGATAGCAGGTGCTCTTAGTTATCCCTTTGGTTCGGAAAGACAGGGCGGATATGTGCTTTACCGCTATACAGTTAAGACTGACAGCGATATCTTTGCTTCTCATGCCTATTTTAGCTACGTGCATCTCTCAAACCCGTTGCGCATTCCTTATGCTAGAACGGAAGATCTGATTTTGAGCGGTGCTTACAGCTTTATCGATGAACTGCAGCAGCATTATACAAGTTATGAGTCTTTGGCTTATAGGAAAAAAAATTAACTTTCTGATCATTAAGGTGGACTCAAGAAAGACCAAATTCCGTCCGCCCAGCGATTCCCATATGTTGACATTAAGCCGAGATCTGCGTATAATACATCACAAACATAATAGTTTTTCGTACAGAACAGGCGGCTGGCTTTGATCAAGCCGGTGCAGCCGGGCATTTTGCAGCAGAAACAATCTGTGGGACTGTAAAGTCTCGCAGATTTTTTAATTCAGGGGGCAACTGTTGTGACAAAAAAAGTTAATGATTTTTTAGTACGCCATTTTATCCACAATCATCTGGAGATTGCCAATCCTCAGGTCCGGCAAAAATACGGCCAGTTGGAAGGCTGCGTCAGCATTGTCGGGAACGTGGCTTTATCTCTCATAAAACTAATCTGCGGCTTGGCCATTAACAGTGTTTCTTTGATCGCTGACGCGTTTCATACGCTGACTGACGTGATCACTTCGGTAATTATAATCATCAGTTTTCGGCTGGCACAAAAGCCCGGGGATCAGGAACATCCTTTTGGGTATGGCCGGATGGAAGCTATTGCCACCTTGATCATCGCCGTTCTTCTTGTCGTAGTCAGCGTAGAGTTTTTTCAATCTTCCATTAAAAGATTGATTCAGCCCGTTCCGATCAGATATGATTATTATATTTTTGCCGTGATGATCTTTTCTGCAGCTTTTAAAGAGTGGATGTACAGATTTGCCAAGGAATTGGGAGAGCGCATCGATTCCCCTGCTCTCCTGGCGGATGCCTGGCACCACCGTACCGATGCAGCCGCTTCTTTAGGGGTAGGAGTAGGCCTGCTGGGGGTGCTGATAGGCTTTCCTCAAATCGATGGTCTCTTGGGAATGGCCGTGGCTTTTTTGATCGCTGCTACCGGTTATCAATTGGGTAAGGATGCGGCCAATGAGCTTTTGGGGAAAGGGCCGTCGGAAGATCTGGTGGAGACTATCCGGCGGCATGCTTTACAGGTAAAAGGGGTCAAAGGTGTTCATGATATTGAAGTGCATGCCTATGGAGAGGCAAAGTATATTTCCGCCCATATTTGCGTAGACCCGGCACTGGATGTGGCTACAGCCCATGATATTTCCGATCAGGTTGCCGCAAAAATTGAAACCGCTGTCAGCGCCCCCGTCCTCATTCATGTGGATCCTTGGCAGAGAAAATCAGTCTGAAGGATTCCTGGCTCTTTCCTGGTATTGGTGGAAGCTATAAATGCATTCCGGGTTCTTACTGCAGAATTCAACGAAATCAAAAATACAGGCCAGGGTTTCCTGACTCACATTGTGTTCGATTTTTTCCGTGTCTTTCAAAATATTTTGTTTTACCCCCAATAATTGCAGGAACTTTTCCAGGGTCTGGTGCCTGTGCAGGAGTTTTTTTCCCAATTCCCGGCCTCGCGCTGTCAATTGAATGACCCCATATCTTTCATATTTTAAGTAGCTGGCCTCCGCCAGCTTTTGCACCATTTTTGTGGCGGAAGGGGGCTGGACATTTAAGGACTCGGCCAGGTCATTGATCCGCGTGTAGGCCTTTTCTTGCGATAAACGAAAGATCATTTCCAGGTAGTCTTCCATGGCGGAAGTGAGTGGATTAGCACCCTGGTCTTTCAGAGCGTAGCCCCGCACCGTATGGAATTTCTTCTTAGTCTCGTCCATGCCATTCACTCCTCATCTCCCCCTTTTCCCCAAGCTTTTGCCTTTATTTAATGGTTACGCCATTTCCCTGGGAATGATTACTGCTGAAGTCCTGCCTTGCTCGAAAATATTTGCAAGATCAAATCCGGATGCGCACCCGCTACCAGATTATCTCATATGATGGTATTGAGTTAGCGGCGGTTAACTTTTGCGGTGCTAGGCAAATTATTTTAAGGGGAGAAAGTCATGCCGAAAGTATTATCCCTTGACCAAATCATGTTGGGCCGACGCTACCAAGTCTCCGGCTTGACTGCCGAAGGAATGCTGCGGAGAAGGCTGCTGGACTTGGGTATAGTCTCCGGTGCCATCATTATTGGGGTCAGGAGGGCATCTTTCGGTGATCCTACGGCCTACCTGATCAAAGGAGCCTTGGTTGCCTTAAGAAAAGAGGAGGCATGCTTGATCCAAGTGGCTCCAGCGGATTCTTCACCATGAGCAAAGGAGAGGAGCAAAATGGGTTTAACTCATCAAACTGTAGGCGCCAATATCTGGAAACAAGAAGGAATGATTAACCCGGCAGCCGGCAATCCCGTCATTGCTCTGGCGGGAAACCCCAACACAGGAAAAAGCACGGTTTTTAATGCCTTGACCGGTTTAAAGCAGCATACGGGCAACTGGCCGGGAAAAACTGTGTTACAAGCCAGAGGCAGATATGTTTTTCGCGGTTTGGAATATATTCTGGTTGATCTGCCCGGTACTTATTCTTTATTTGCCAACTCAGTGGAAGAGGAGCTAGCCCGGGATTTCATCTGTTTTGGCAAGCCAGATGTGACTGTAATAGTAGTGGATGCCACTTGTCTGGAAAGGAATCTCAATCTGGTCTTGCAGGTCCTGGAGATTACCGATAAAGTGGTAGTCTGCGTAAATCTCTTAGATGAGGCCAGGCGAAAAGGAATTCGAATTGATCTGAACTTGCTCCATCAAGAACTGGGAGTGCCGGTGGTGGGAGCGGTGGCCAGGGAAGGATTGGGCTTGGAAGCCTTAAAAGAGGTTATTGCCGGAATAGCCTGCGGCGCTATTGTCCCCGTGCCGAAACCCATCCCTTACGATGATGATCTTGAAGAAGCCATTGAAAAACTTATACCCAAAATCGATCATTTGGCAGCCGGTATAATCAACCCCCGCTGGTTGGCTTTACGACTTTTGGAGGGCGATGGGAGCGTCCTGAAACTCCTGGCGTCCGACGTCCAGTCGCCAGATCTGAGGGAGCAGGAGGGAACAGAAGGTGAAAACTGGGGAACAGCCACAGCAAGCCTTTGAACAGATCCGGGATCGCATTGTCGCCAATATCTACCTGAGAGCGGAGGAAATCGCCCGCCGTACAGTGCATCAGGAAAAGGATAGAGGCCTCTGGGACAAGAAACTGGATGATATCTGCACTTCCCCTTTCTGGGGATATCTGATCATGCTGGGTTTATTGGGAGCAGTTTTCTGGCTGACCGTGGCCGGGGCAAATTATCCTTCTCAGCTTCTCGCCAATTTGCTTTTCGGTCTGGAAAAAAAGCTGCTGTTTTTCTTTGCTTATCTCCAGGCTCCCCAATGGTTGACCGGCATCTTGGTTTTAGGCATGTACCGTACCCTGGCCTGGGTGGTGTCGGTGATGCTTCCTCCCATGGCTATTTTTTTCCCTTTATTTACCCTCTTGGAAGACCTGGGGTATCTGCCCCGGGTGGCTTTTAACTTAGACTATCTGTTCAAAAAGTGCGGTACCCACGGTAAACAGGCATTGACCATGTGCATGGGCTTTGGATGTAACGCTGCCGGGGTGATTTCCTGCCGGATTATCGACTCCCCCCGGGAAAGATTAATAGCCATTCTCACCAATAATTTCGTTCCCTGTAACGGCAGATTCCCCACCTTGATCTTAATGGCCAGTTTGTTTCTTTCCGGCGGAGCTCTTTTAAGCCAGGGCCTTTTAGTGGCCTTGGCCGTCTTGGGGGGCGTCCTGATAGGTATCGCGGCAACCTTGTTAGTCTCCTTTGCCCTTTCCAAAACCATATTGAGAGGGATCCCTTCCACCTTTACCTTGGAGCTGCCTCCTTTCAGAAAACCGCAAATTGGCAGGGTGATCATCCGCTCCCTCTTGGACAGAACAATTTTTGTCCTGGCCCGGGCCATGTCCGTAGCAGCTCCGGCCGGTTTAGTCATTTGGGTCATAGCCAATGCCCACTGGGGAGGGGTCCCCTTGATTAAGATTATCAGCGCTTTCCTCGATCCCCTTGCCAGGGCCATCGGGTTGGATGGGATTATTTTGCTGGCCTTCATTTTGGGTATTCCCGCCAATGAAATTGTAATCCCCTTGGCGGTAATGGGCTATTTATCCACCGGCAGCATGCTGGAGCTGGACAGCCTCCAGGGCATGAAAAATCTTTTGGTGGTGGAAAATGGCTGGACTTGGCTTACAGCAGCCAACGTCGTTCTTTTTTCACTGCTGCACTATCCCTGTTCCACCACTCTCATCACCATCTTCAAGGAAACCGGCAGCGGCAAATGGACCTTGCTGGCTTTTCTCCTTCCCACTTTGCTGGCCGTTACGGTCTGCTTCCTTTTCACCCAGACCGTTCTCTTTCTTAGAGTTTAAATTTAAACGGCGGTAAGCCTGGAGAAAAGGCCTACCGCCGTTTAATCTGTTCTTAGCGGTTCTGAACACATCAGCCGCTCAGCTTTTTAATCAATTTGGCCACATTGGAGGAAAATCTCTTCACCGTATCCATGCCTTCCGTGTCTTTCAACGCATCTCCCGGATTTTTGCCAAAGACTATATTCCAATAAGTGGAACCGGGCACGATCATTTCATTGATAAAAAAGAACATGAGCATTTCCTGATAACTTGCGCTCAAGCCCCCGCGCCTGGCGATGGCAATAGGCCCTCCCACTTTCCAGGACAGGAACCTGTCCCCTCCAAAGGAAACCATCCCAATCCGCTGTAATGCGGACATCAAAGCACTCCGCGCCGTACCAAAATAGACGGGAGCGGCCACGATCAGGCCTTCCGCCTGGCGAATCTTCTCGATGATTTCATTGAGGCCGTCATCAAGGGAACACCTGCCCAATTCCCTGCATTTGTAGCAAGCTATGCAGGAACGAATATTCTTGCCGTGAAGGGAAATCACTTCCGTTTCCAATCCCTCCCCTTCGATCACTGCAGCACACTCGGACAAGACCTGCATGGTATTTCCCTTTGCTCTGGGGCTTCCCGATAACAAGATCACTTTCGCCAATATTCTTACCTCCCTAATGAAATCCAAATTACCCCATAAAAAAACATGCAAAAGCTTTCCCAATTGGCATAGAAGCCTCATCCGGCGGCAAACTCTATCCGGCCATTGCGCAGGGCGGCAATCTGCACCAGGGATTCCACTCGGATCCCTTTTTCCCGCAAAAGGCCCCCGCCGCTTTGAAAAAGCTTTTCGATGACAATACCTACCCCCACCAGATGGGCCCCGGATTGTTCAATAATTTTCAAGAGTCCCAGGGCGGCTTCCCCGGTAGCCAAAAAATCGTCAACAATCAGTACCCGATCCGCCCTTTGCAAATATGCATCCCCAACCACAATATCAACAGGCTCCTGCTTGGTATAGGATTTGATTCTGCCCACAAAAGAGTTCCCGCCAATAGTGGATGGTTTCTTCTTTTTGGCAAAAACCACTGGTACGCCAAGAGCCAGTCCGGTCATCAAGGCAGCGGCGATCCCAGAAGCTTCAACAGTTAAGACTTTTGTGACCCGGTCCTGGGCAAATCTGGTCTTGAATTCCTGGCCGATAGCCAGCATCAGCTGTGGATCAATTTGGTAGTTGAGAAAGGAATCCACCTTCAAGATGGTATCGGAGACTACCTTCCCTTCTTTTAAGATCCGTTCTTTCAGCAATTCCATGGAAGAAAACCTCCAAAGGCGAATGTTTAATCAAAATTATATTTTATTGTTCGGGCAAAGTAAAGACTGATCTAAGCAAGATCCGCCTCCAGAGACATGACAAAGACCAGGACGGCCGCCACCGCCTCATAAAGTTCCGGGGGTATCGGGCTGCCCAACTCCACCCGACATAGATGCTCGATTAATTCAGCATCTTCCTGGACAGGCACTCCCGCTTCCCTGGCTTTGGCGATGATTTTTTCCGCAATCTCCCCCCCACCGACTGCCACCAGCCGGGGAGCAGGGTCGGTTTTTACATCATAGGAAAGAGCAGCGGCCTTGCGCACCCTTTTTCTGCCGGTCTTTTCCTCCTGCCGGTCCATCTTATCCCCCCTAGACCCGCAAATCCAGCTTTCCTTCTCTCTCAATGCCGCACAAATGATTGAGCCAGTTTTCCTGTATCGCCCTGGGGCCGGCCAGGCGGCAAGGGAAAATGATTACAGGCCAGGGCAAATCCTGCAGCAGATTCTGCAGCCGTTCCCTCCGGCTATCGATAAATTCCCGCGTCTCCTCTTTTTCCACTGTCACCATACAGCTGAGATAGGATTCCACTAACCGCAGTTCCGTCAGTATCCGTCCCAGTTTTGGAGTGACGGTGTGGATGTAAACCTGCCGCTGAATTATCCTCCCTGCCTTCTCCTCTTGATCACCGCTTTCCCCAAAGGAAAGATAAAAAGGAGCCACCCTTTCCGGCAAAGAAAGCCAACCCAGTAAATGCAAGGAAGCGCCCTTCTCCGAAGGCGCGTAAACATGCAAAAGCTGCAGGCCGGTCAACGCTTGAAGGAGGGTGCGGGCCTGAAAGAAAGGAAACTCTCGGCCGGCTTTATCTCCGGTTAAAGATAAAAGCAGGGATTTTAAGGAAGGAGATGGGGAAAAATCCCGCCTCCCCCCCTCCTGCACATTCTCCCGGAGCTGTGCTTCATAATCCAAACCCAGATTTCTTTTTAATCCCATAAGCTTGGCCATGAGCCACTCCCGGCTTTCCTGCGAAGATAGCAGAATCTCTTTCCCCGCCTGGAACGCATTTTCCCCTAGAAAGGCCAAGAGCTGGAAAGGATCCGGCAGGCCTTCTTCCGGAGCCCGCAAAAAAGCTGCCAAAGCATGGAGCTGGGAAGGACCAAGAGGCAGGCCCCGGCTCCAAAGATGAACCAAAGATTTGACCAGCTCCGGGGATAGCTCCCGCGCCGGAAGAAAGCCGGACAAAAGCAAGAATTCTTCCCTGGTCACAGCCACTCCCCGGGCATGTAACTCCCTGGCCAGGAGAATATTGGCCTCTCCCTCCGGAATACCCCAGTTCCGCAGCAGGGATTGGATATCCCCATCCCTGAACTGGGATGAAATATGTTTACCGGCTATGCGAAAAATCAACCTGCCGTCGCCAGTTTTTTCCTGCAGCACCAGATGAACCCGCTCCCCCGGCTTCAAGACGGCGGAAGAACGGGCCCTGATTTGGCGTCCGTTCAGGAGCAAGACCACTTCTTCTTGAGCCGCATCCCGAACCAGGGCGGAAACCAAGTCCCCCGTCCTGAGCGCCAAGGGTTCGGCATCACCCCTGGTAAATAGATAAAGAATCTGGTTGGCAACTTTCATAACCATACCACCCGGGAAGACTTTGCTAGTTCTTTTCGCTTTCTGCCCTGTTTTCTCCTGCTGGTATCATGGTGGGCTATTTTAAATCCAGCAAATTATTGTTTAAAGGTTTACCGGTTTTGCGGATCAAAGAAAGGTACAGCTAACCTGCTCCGCCTGGCATCCCTCCCTGACTAAAACCATCCCCTTATACTAAAAAACCCTAGGCCGGGAGGAGATAAGTTCAAAACTCATCACCTTCCATAGCCCAGGGCCATTTGCGATCGCCTGGTGGAAACGCCCAAGCCCTGCCCGCCGTGCTTAACCACGACCGCCTCTTCCTCTACGGGGTTTAGCAAAACCGGGACCTTTTCCGCCGCCGAAAACTCTTCCGGCTCCACAAGCAGGGCAATTCATCTCATCCGCATCCATGGTCGGCAGCCCTTCCCATTCGCGCCCGCATCCCTTGCATTGAAAACGCTGCCGGGCCAGTTCGTAATTGCCTCCTTGAATCCGCAATGCTTTCCCTTTCACCAGTGCTTCAGCTATCTTGCTCCGCGCAGAGATGAGAATCCTCTGGAAGGTTGGCCGGGAAATCTCCATCCGTTCGGCACAGGCCTCTTGTTCCAAACCCAGATAATCTTTCAAGCGTACTGCTTCCATCTCTTCAACTAAGAGTACGACCTCTTCCAGTTCCCGGAGGGGGACCCCTCCCGGCTTAAAATAGGTGACTTCCGGCAATCTCTCCACCCTTTTCCATTTAAAAGGCCTCGCCATCCAGCAGCTCCCCCTTCCGCCACCTGGGCTGATCTTTCCGTCAGCCCAGCCTTTTTTTCACTTTCTCCCATATTCTTTTTATTGCTTTCGCTCCCGCGCCGGAAGAATAGACCACCGGAGGCAGCCCCTGCACAATCGCTTTGGTGATCTCCGCATCAAAAGGAATTGAACCTGCCAGCTCCACACCCAGCTCATCGCAAAATTTCTTTATTTCCCAGGTCTTTTCCTCTGCCAAATCCGCTTTGTTGATGCAGACCATTGCCGGAACTTGAAAATGGGAGGTCAACTGCAAGACTCGCTGGAGATCGTGTTTTCCGGCAACAGTAGGCTCAGTCACTATCAGGCAGAGATCCGCTCCCGTTAAAGAAGCGATTACGGGACAGCCGATCCCGGGTGGACCGTCAATAATAATATACCCCTTGCTATTGTTTTCAGCAATAGCTTTAGCAGCAGAGCGCACTGCGGCCACCAATTTACCGGAATTTTCTTCGGCAATTCCCAGCCGGGCAAAGACCATGGTTCCGTAAGGGGTATCCCCTTCAAACCAGTGGCCCGCCAGATTTTTCTCCATGGTAACGGCCCCCACCGGACACAATTGGAAACAAACTTTACACCCCTCGCAAAAAGCAGGATGGACTTGAAATTCCCGGATCGCCTCAAATCGGCAGGCAGCCTCACAGCTGCCGCATTGATCGCAAATTTCCCCATTGATCACGGCTTTGGGCAAGCCATAAAATTCCTCAGACTTTTTAATCTGCAGGTTTAAGAGCAGATGCAAGTTGGCAGCGTCCACGTCGCAGTCGGCCAAAACCTTTTCTTGGGAAAGAACGGCAAAAGAAGCCACCAGGGAAGTTTTTCCGGTCCCGCCTTTGCCGCTGATCACCACCAATTCCTTCATCTTCCCACCATCCTTTCGATGTGGGACCAGAGAGCCTTCAATTGATCCCGCCAAAGGGGAAGGTTCCGGGCTGGAAGATCTCCGCACGCATAGCAGGCTGCCACCCGCCTGTCAAAGGGAATTTTTAACAATACCTGGATGCCTTCTTGCCGGCAATAGTTTTCCAGATCCAATCCCTGGAATTCCTGCCAGCGATTAATCACCACACCTACGGGGATGCCAATTTCCCCGGCCATACCCACCGCCAATTTCAAGTCGTGTAAGCCAAAAGGAGTAGGTTCAGTCACCAAAAGACAGTAATCAGCACCAGCCACGGAAGCCACTGCCGGACAGGAAGTCCCCGGCGGTGCATCAACAATAACCAGTCCCTGGTGCCGTTTTTTTGCTTTAACCGCCCGGATAACGGCAGGTGCTAAAACAGAGCCGATGCTTAGCTTTCCCGCTACTATTTCCAGGCGATCACTGGCGCCGATCTCCACCGTCCCGATCTCTCTGCGCTGTTCCGAAATCGCCCCTGTGGGACAAAAAAGAATACAGCCGCCGCATCCATGACAAAGCTCAGGAAAAGTCAAAAGATGGTCTCCCAACAGGCTGATAGCCCCGAAAGCGCAAAAACGGGCACAAACACCGCATCGATCACATTTCTCCAGGTCTATTTCAGGTATGGAAAGAAAAACCTTTTCCTGGCTCTTGCTTAAAGGTTTTAAAAATAACGATACGTTCGGTTCCTCCACATCACAATCCAAAAGCTGCACGGGCATTTCCCTTTGTAACAACCAGGCCAGATTAACGGCAAGGGTGGTCTTGCCGGTTCCACCCTTACCGCTTGCCACTGCTAAAATCATGCCAGTCACCACCAATAGTTGCAAAATTTTCCTTCAAAAAAGAAGAACGGGGCAAGGTACCCCGCCCTTGGCCATGTTCAGCCGGTAGACTTCCATCTATTTTTCTCACATATTATTGTTCTTCTTTTTCTGCAGACGCCCTCAGGTCATGCAAACGTTTCTTAACAGCTTTTAACTGCCATTCCAAAATTTTCGCTTCCTGCTCCAGAAAACTAGCCTCTTCTTCCGGCAGCCAGCCGGCATAAGGAACTGCCCACCGGCCGGGGAAAAAGCTCCTCATCCAGTGCCAACCAAAACCTCTGCCTAAACCCATTCCCCGTCTGCCTCCCCTTCCCCAAAATCCCGGGAAAGGAAATCCGGCACAACGCCCGGCCATCCTTCCTGTCATCGGACCCAAACCCAAGGGACCCGTTCCATCACCAAACGGCATTTCTCCACCTCCTTCTTGTATTTTGCCCTTTAAATTTTCAGTATTAAACACAATCCCTCTGCACTTTTTATTATAAACAATTATGAGCATATGTCAATAATAATAAACCGATAATTTTAAAAAACTTGCAAATCATTTTTATAGGTTCTATAATATAATCGTATTAAACACAATCCCTTTGGTAATAACCTTAAGGGAGGTGAACTGATGAAAATCACCGTTTCTTCTTTAGGCCCGGGTTTGGATGCGGAAGTAGACCAGCATTTTGGACGGGCCAAGTGGCTGGTTATCTATGACCCGGAAACGGGAGAAATTGAAAACATCGATAACTCGGTCAATAATCAGGCAGTGCAAGGAGCCGGCATTAAAACGGCAGAATTGATCGTAGAAAAAAAGTGCGGGACTGTGATCACTGGCAATCTTGGGCCGAAGGCCCTTAGAGCCCTGCAGCAAGCAGGGGTTAAAGGATATATTAACGCCTCGGGGACAGTAAAAGAGGCAATTTCCGCTTTCCAAGCAGGCAAGCTGCCTGAAGCTTAATTATCATTAACTGTGAAAAGGATGGGATTCCAATGGCAAAAACCAGAATTGCAGTGCCTTCCAACTCTCCAGGAGGTCTGGAAGCTGAGCGCTCAGCCCATTTTGGCAGGTGCGATGTATTTACCCTGGTGGATGTGAACCAGGATGGGATTGCCGGGGTGAAAATAGTCAGCAACATCGACCATACAGAAGGAGGCTGCTTGGTTCCTGTAAATCTGCTAGCCGACCATCAGGTTGACATTATTATCGTCAACGGCATGGGCATGAGGCCTTTGCTGGGCTTTCAACAGGCAGGGATCAAGGTCTTGCTCAGTTCCGGCCATACCGTCCAGGAAGCTATCGACAACTACCTGGCCGGCAGGATACAACCCATGACCGAAAGGAACGTCTGCGGCGGACACTGATCTTATAAAAAAACCGCAGATTCATTGAAATTTCAGCAAGAATGCCGTGATGGCAGAGACAGCCTCACGGCATTCTTTTGTCTGGCTGCACTGTTTTCCGCATTTTTTAACTATTTCAAAAAAATCAATTATTCTATTGACAAACAGTTGAACTTAGATTATGCTGAAAGCGTAGACTTGAAATAATTCGGCAAGGATTTTTTTTAACCGCAAATGTTAGGCATGCCTAACATTTCAAGTCCAGATGGAGAGGAAGGTGTGATGATGGGCGACATGATGGAACTGTCCCCGGCCATGCAGGATTACTTGGAAGCGATTCTCGTCCTTTCGGAAAAGTTGGAGACCGTCCGAGTCACGGATATTGCCGAACAGCTGGACATCGCCAAGGCAAGTGTTTCCCAAGCCATCAGCAGCTTGAAAGAACTTAGCCTGGTGCAGCAAGATAGATACGGACCGGTTACCTTAACCCCGGCAGGTAAAAGACTGGCACAAAAAGTCCGGCATCGGCACCGCATCCTCAGAAGATTTTTGGTGGAGGTACTGGGGGTGAAGCCTGCTGTAGCAGAAAAAGATGCCTGCCTCATGGAACACGTCATCAGTCCCCAAACTATGGAAAAGCTCGTGGAATTCCTGGAAAAAACAGCCCAAGAAAATCCGGTAGAAGCAGCTGAAAAACTAACTTATCTTCAACAGGAGGGACCACCGATGCTCAATTCGGCTAAAATTCGCCAGCTGGCAGAACTAAAGGTAGGAGAAAGTGGTATTGTCATTCGTAATGCTGCTCAAGGTTCTTTGCGGCGCCGTCTTTTGGAAATGGGAATCACTTCCGGCGCTGAATTAACAGTTAAAGGAGCTGCTCCCTTGGGAGATCCCATGGAAATCTCGGTGAAAGGCTACAGTCTCAGTTTGCGGAAAAACGAAGCCGCCGAGATTTTTGTGGAGGTGCTGTAAACCATGGCAACTGAACTGCTTCCTCTCGGCTTTTTACAGGCGGGGCAACAAGCTGTAATAAGTGGATTCCAGGATTGTCGAAATTTAAAACAGCGCCTGATGCAGATGGGGTTCATTCAGGGCACCAAAGTCAAAATGATCAAAAACGATCCGGGCGGCCCTTTGATCATTTCCGTTGGGGACTGCCGTTTAGCCATCGGCCGGGGCATGTCCTTGAAAATAATCGTCAAGAAAGAAAACTAATTTTTTTTCTCGGTAAAATGTTAGGTTAGCCTAACTATTTTTAGGGGGTTAATGTGGAAATGGAACTGAGCAGTGTGAAAAATACCGATGGTATCGTCATCGCTCTAGCGGGTAATCCCAATTCCGGCAAAACCACTATTTTTAACAGTCTGACCGGTTCTCGTCAGCATGTGGGCAACTGGCCGGGAGTAACAGTGGAGAAAAAAGAAGGTTTTCACCTGGCCCAGGGTCAGATGATCCGAGTAGTGGATTTGCCGGGCACATACAGTCTGGGCGCTTACTCCCAAGATGAAGCCATAGCGCGGGATTATATCCTTTTGGAGAGACCGGAAGTAGTCATCAATATTGTTGACGCCACCAACTTGGAACGGAACCTGTACTTAACCGTCCAACTGCTGGAAATGGGAGTGAAGGCAGTCATCGCTTTGAATATCTATGATGAACTGGTGTCAAAGAAAATTGATATTGACGTGGATAAACTGTCTCGTTTACTGCAGACTGCCGCCATCCCCACCGTGGCAACCCGCAATCAGGGAATAAAAGATCTGGTATCCAAAGCCCTGGAACTGGCACATAGAGAAAATGCGGCTCCCTTGCAAATCGATTATGGAAAAAAAATAGAAGCGGAAATATCTCTTTTAGAACAAAAAATCCTGGCTTGCTCCCGGCTGGTGGAGAAATATAATCCCCGCTGGTTGGCCGTCAAGCTGTTGGAAGGAGACGAAAAAATTCTGGAAATATTGGGCCGGCACCTGCCTTTGGAACCGCTGCTGGCCCAAAGGAACAAAAGCGTAAAACAACTGGAGGATTTCTACGGGGAAGAAATAGAATCCCTAATAACAGACCGGCGTTATGGATTTATCAGCGGCCTTTGCCGAGAGGTGGTCACCCGCGGGCAAACCTTGGATGATCGCATCTCCCTGGCAGACAAAATCGATAAGGTGGTAACCAACCGTTATCTGGGCATCCCCATCTTTCTTCTTTCCATGTGGGCAGTATTCCAGTTCACTTTTAAAATCGGGGAACCCTTAACCGAAGGCATCGAGCTGTTCTTTGAATGGTTTTCCGGCTTATTGGGAAGCTACCTGCAATCCACCGCCCTGCCCCCGCTGGCCCAATCATTAATCACTGACGGTATTGTGGCAGGAGTAGGCTCCGTTTTAGTTTTTATTCCCAACATTTTTCTGCTGTTTTTTGCCATCTCCCTGCTGGAGAACAGCGGATACATGGCCCGTGCCGCCTACATCATGGATCGATTCATGCACACTTTGGGTCTGCACGGCAAATCCTTTATACCGATGATCATCGCCTTCGGCTGTAACGTACCGGCCATTATGGCCACCCGAACCCTGGAGAACAGAAGCGAACGGTTGTTGACCATTCTGATCAATCCTTTGATCTCCTGTTCAGCCCGGCTGCCTGTTTATGTCCTTTTCGCCGGGGTGTTTTTCAGCGCTCATCAGGGACTGATCATTTTCTCCCTTTATCTTTTAGGCTTGGTTTTAGCCATCCTGATGGGCATGATTTTCAAACGCTTTTTATTCCGGGGGGAAACATCTCACTTCATCATGGAGCTGCCCCCTTATCGAGTGCCTACTTTAAAAAGCACTTTTCTCCATATGTGGGAGCGGGGCCGTTCTTTTCTCCGCAAAGCAGGAACTTTGATTTTTGCTGCGGTGGTGTTCATCTGGGTCCTGGCCAACTTGCCCCCGGGCGTTGAATTTGCCGGCCGGGACAGCATTTTGGGTCGGATGGGAGAATTAATCGCCCCCCTTCTAGGTCCGGCCGGCTTTGGCAGCTGGGAAGCTGCTGTATCTCTTCTCTTCGGCATCCTGGCTAAAGAAGTGGTGGTGAGCACCTTGGGAGTAATTTACGGCGTAGGCGAAGGGGGCTTGAGAGAAATCATTGCTCTTAACTGGACACCTTTATCCAGCTATGCCTTTATGGTCATGACCTTGATCTACATTCCCTGCATTGCTACCATCGGAACCATCAAAAGCGAAACCGGATCTTGGGCTTGGACTGCTTTTGCCGTAGGATATACCTTGCTTCTCGGCTGGATTATGGCGGTTCTGGTTTTCCAATTGGGCAGCCTTCTGGGCTTGGCTTAAGGGAGGAGGGGTTGAACATGGAGACCATCTTTTTGCTTGGCACAGGACTGGGCGCAGCGGCTTTTCTTTTCTATTTGAGCAAAAAATCCGCTTCCGGCTCCAGTTGCGCTTGCTGCAGCCAGCCTTGTAAGAAGATCACCGCAAAAAAATAAAAAACACAGCGAGAAAGAAGCCGGGCGGGCCGAAAAACCTGGAAATGATCTGGAACCATTCCTTGCTTTTTTCGTCAAAAGAAAAGGAATATCTTATGAGCAGCGGAGGTAGTAAATGTCTGGCAAAATGACTCATCTAAGACTTCTTTTTGGCATCGCCCTGCTTCTTGTTTTTTTATCTTCACCGGTCCAGGCCGAAGCGGGGCCGGCAAGTTACTTCACCATCGACAGCCCCCGGGCTACCATCGCCGGCACCGAATACCTGCTGGAAGTACCCCCCAGAGTGTACCGGGGGACCACCATGCTCCCCCTGCGTTTCGTCGGTGAAACCGTTCTCCAATGTGATGTTCACTGGCAGCCGGAGACCCGGACCGCTGTCCTGGAAAAAGAGAGCACCAGGATCGAATTACAATTGGAACTCCCGCCAAGCCCGGGTTAACGGGCAAGTGAAAAACTTAAACCTTCCTCCTCGACTGGAAAAAGGAAGATTGCTGGTACCCTTAAGATTCCTTGCCGAAAATTTTTCTTGGGCAGTTGAATACCTGCCGACAGAGCGGGCCGTTGTTTTATGGAAACCGGTGCCACCAACCGCCCTCTTTCGTTTTACCACACCCCCGCATTACGGCGGGACAGGAAGTGGAGTATGTGGACGAGAGCTTCGATCCGGCCGGGCATTCCATGGTCGACCGTATCTGGGAAATAAATTACGATGAAAACCTTAGAGCCCGGGACCTGAACTCTCTCCTCCGGAAACCGCCGGCAGGCAGCTATGTTGTCCGTCTCAAGGTAAAAAGTAAAACAGGCCTCTGGAGCGACTGGTTTGAGCAACAACTGTATGTGGAAACCAACCGGCCGCCGCTTATCCGGGACTTCCAAGTCCAGCCGGAGAAGCCGGCTGTAGGAGAAAGCTTATCTTTTCATTATGCTTACGAAAATGAAGAATGGGAACCGGTGCCGGAAGAGCGTTGGTCTTACCAGTGGCAGAGTCAGGATGGCGAGCTCCGTTCCGGCATAGGTAAACCCCGGGCTTTCTTTGAGCCGGGCCGCTACCAGATAACCCTGTCCCTCCGGGATGCTTATGGAAACTGGAGCGACCCGAAAACCATAGAAATTGAGGTCCTGGAGCGGGAAAAACGAAATGAGTTTTCCTATAAATTCTCTGATCCCAGGCCCGGTGAAATCATACATAACCCGAAAAAAGGCAATTACAACGATTATCCCCTGAATCAATCCTTTCAGATGACCAGATTGGGCCCTACCCTTCTTTTCAGCAATAGCCCGGAAACCGTTCCCGGCCCTGGGATCCTGTACCGGGATGAAGTATCCGGGCCTATCCGGGTGGTCTACCACCACCGCAATGGTTCCCATACTCCCCTCCGCCTGGCGGTGTTGGTGGAAAATGCGGGCCAAGAAGCCGTAAAGCTAACCCGCACTAAAAGTGCCTTTGGCGGGCCGGCGGAAGACGTTATGCATTTAGGTCAGTTGGTGGCGTTCAACTATTACCGTTCGGCAGAGAAAATTGAGATTATGCTCCCACCGGGAGAAAAATACGTCCTATACCAAAGCCCCGGCTCCGGTTGGAGCCACAATCAATCCTTAACCGGTATGTTTGATTTGCAAACGGATAGACCGGTGAGAATATCCATCCTGGCCTTGTCCCTAGAAGACACCTCTTTTGCCCAGGAAGAACTGCCCATCTGGCCCAGGGACGGGCGCCACGCCCGGGGGACTTTCTCCCTGGCTGATCGGGAAGTCCAAATATTGATCAAAGGGGATCGAAAGGAAAAGCTGGTTCTGGGGAAAGACGGGGAGGGATTTGAAAGCTGGCTGACCGGCCGCGATGCTCTGACCGGGGACCTGATCATCAACAAAGGCAACTATGGGGCAGTTTATTATCTCCATTTTAGCTCTGAGGAGAAAATCGGCATTCTTTTCAACCCCAGGGGCCTGACCTTCAAAGGAGCTCTACAAGCTTTTGACGGAAACCCTTACCGGATTCCGACCCTGGGTTCCTTTTACGGTTTACGGGAGGCAGCAGTGGTAGGAGTGCTGGATCCTGGGCAGAAAGCATCCTTAGTCTATACTCCCCCTAATGGTTCCGATGCACCCGTTGTCCTGGCCATAATCCCGGCAGCTTTTTGGGACGAATAATTTAACCGGAAACCTCCCCGCAGATGACAGGATGCTTGGACGGCTTGCTTTTTGCACAGGGGTGGACCTTTTGTCCACCCCTGTGCCATGTAATGGAATTCCACCGACCTCATTTAAATAAACGACCCAGCCATTTTCCTGTAGCCCTGCCCGCCGCACGGCGACCGAATCTTTTCACTGTGGCTCGCGGTCCTTTCTTGACGGCGGAAATATCACCCAGCAGCCTGGCTAAACCGTAAAGAAAAGAACGGGTCTGGCTGATGGTACTTCGTTTCCTGGCCATTTGTCCCACCTCCCCGCTTCAGCCTTCAGACCACGGCCATCCCGTCATTCATTGGGGATAAAGCCTCTTTTAACTGGAGCCGAAATTCTCTTCTTTCATTAGCCGTACTGCCTCCGTATTATACTTGGGTATTTCCACCTCCCAGCTGGGGAAAGGCAATGCCGGTCCTGGCCTCCATGGCCTTGGCTTTGGCCCGGGTAGCATAGTCCAGAGATTTATGCATAGAGTGTCAAGAATCAGCTGCGGGTTATGAAAACCCATGGAGTTTTCCGCACCGACCCAGTCCAAATAGAACTGGGCTCGGCGCTGAAGCTGCCTGGCCTCGTCCTAGATGCAGTTGGACTGAGTAGCCCCGCAAGGCAGCGGCTGCGGCTATGGCTTCTGGATGGCTTCCACATTCACCGTGCCCGCACTGAGCCAGCATCTGGGCCACCTTGTCCTGGGTATAGAAAACCCTTTCCTGCAGCCAGGCGGCATCCTCCCGGTGACAGGTCATGCAGCTTTCTTTGATGTGCTTCAGGGGGCTGGTCCACCAATGGGAAGAAATCTTTTCGCCGCCCACCATGGTATAGGGCATGTGGCAGTCAGCACAGGACAATCCCGCCTCCTGGTGAGTACTGCCCACGAAAGGTTTCAAACTCAGGGTGCTGCACCTTCAGCATGCCGCTCTTTCGATCTGCGGATGCTCCCAGTCAACAAAGCCAATTTCCTCGTAGTACGCAAAGATCTCATCGGGAGTAAAACCCTTATCCCAGGGAAAGGTAACGGTATACTGGTACCGTCGGCAAAATAGTACTCCACATGGCACTGGGCGCAGACCAGAGTGCGCAGCTCCTGGGTGGTCAGGCCGTCAGGGTCCTTGCCGAGGCGAGTCAGGGCATTCCGTAGGGGAGGCTGGGTAATGATCAATCTCATGGTCTGGGGATCATGGCAGTTGGCACAAGTAATCGGCTCCACCATTTTGTCCGTAAGAGCGTGGAAATTGGTACCATAATAGGAATCTCCCATCTCGGCAATTATTCCGGGAACGTTGGCACTTTTACAAGTCCAGCAAGAGGCGACGCTGTCCTCGTTGATCCTTTTGATCTTCTTCACATCTTCCAGGGTATAGACATGCCCCCGGTCTTCGTTGTATTCAAGGGAAAAACCGTAGCCGGCAAAAATCTCCTTCAGAAAGGGCCATTGGGCCAGTTTGCTCATATTCCAGGGAACCACCGTACTTGCTCCCTTCGTTGGACATTTCCGCAGTTTTCAGATATGTATCGTACTGCTTGGGATAGAACTTGCCAAATTCCTCAGCCGATAAGTGTCCCCGGTGGCAAGATCAGCCCGGAAAGACTACCGGCTGTGCATTGGATCCACAGCCACCATGACCAGCCCATAATCAATCAGGGCCGTCAGCCCGAAGAGCTACTCCATACTTTTTCACCCTGATCATCCTTCCTTTCTCTTTAACTTAACGGAAATTAGCTGTGGGGAGTATAGCGGTGACAGTCAAAACAACGACGATCCGCATCCATACGCAAATTCCTGAACGATGTCATGGTGACAGCGCAGGCAGTTTTCCTGCACCATTTGCGTATTGGATCTGAGCAAGGCGAATGGGTTCGGGAATCTCCCCAAAGTTATTGTGATACAGATGTTGGATGCCCGCGATCACCTTGGAGTAAGTTTTTGTAAAGTAGTTGCTTTGATCGGTATGGCATCCGTTACAATCCACGATTTCCCGGTGAGAGGAATGACTCCAGGTGCCGTAGACTGGTTCCATCACGTGGCAGGATACGCAGAAACTGGGATCTTTAGTTGCAATGTGCACTCCTTGAGAGCCTATGATGGCCATGAAAAATAGCGCCCCGAAAAGACTAATCAGGGCCGGCCCGGTTAATAGCTTTCCGGAAAAGACTTCTGGCCAAATTCTTTTCTTGAACAAAACAACGATCTTCATCAGCTCCCCCCTTCTCCCTCTCCTTTGCTGCATGATGGATCACTCCAACCCGAAGGCGAAATGACATGGTTGTCAGCCAGCGGTTTTCACTCTCATTCCCCGTGTGCCGGCAAAAACCTACCTTGGCAAATCCAAACCGAGGAGGGTAATTGGGGTCCGAAACTTGAAATTAGCCCAAAGCATACTACAATAATTCCCTGGCTGAAGATAAACCCAAGAAGCTGCCAATCAGTCCAAAAAAGACGCTGATCCCGGTAAGAAGAACAATTAAGCCAAAGAGAAGATTATCCAATGGAAGCACAGGGAAGAAGGGAATGATCTTGGGAATCTGTCCATAGATAAACCTGGCCACAGGTAAGATGAGCAAGACAGCCAACAGATTGCCCAGTAATGCGATGAGAACGCCCTCCCAGAGAAAGGGAACCGCAAGAAAACTCTCAGCAGCTCCCAACAATCTCAAGGTGCTGATCTGATCTTTCCTGGCATAAATGCTCATCCTGATAATATGGGAGATGATGATCAAGGTGGAAACGGAAACAGCCAACAAACTCAAGTAGCCCAGAAGGCGCAAGAAGCGGACAATGCCCTGCAGGCGGGCCAATATTTCCTGATTGTCGCGGACATACTCCACTCCCGGCAGCACTTGCAAGGACTTAAGGACAGATTCCGTTTGTTCCAGATCAATATTCGCTTCAATAAAAGAAGTAAAAGGATTTTTTTCAAAAACCGTCAGGATATGGGCTTCCTGCCCCAAAATCCCGGCCATTCGATTATATGCTTCTTCTTCATCCACTAGACGGGCCTGGTTCACCCCTTGGATCTGATCAATTCTTTCCAACAACCGGAGAGCCTCTTTTTCATCAAAACTCTCAGAGAAAAACACGCTGATTTCCGCTTCCTGCCGGATTATTTCGATGACGTGCTTGCTCATCCACCAGCCGGAAGTCACCATGGCCAGGATGAAAAGAATCAAACCTATACTGACCGCGGAAAACAGATTGGTCAAGAGATTGAGTCGGATAGAAGTTGCCACTTCTTTGCAAAAGTAGTTTAGATTGTAAAGCAGAATCTTCAATTTTCCAGGCACCCTTTCCTATCCCTAATCAACCTACCCTGTTTCAACTCAATGCAGCGATAATCCCCTTTTGGATCTAAGAGATGAGTGGCATGGGTAGTAATGATGACTGTAGTCTGTTCATCCACCAAGGAGGATAGAAGTTCAAGCACTTTTAAGGCGTTGTTTTTATCCAGGTTGCCGGTGGGCTCATCGGCCAAAATTAAGCGGGGGTGCCTGGCCACGGCCCGGGCAATGGCCACTCTTTGGCGCTCTCCCCAGGACAGGTTCTCCACCAGGGAGGAAAGCTTGTGTTCCAGCCCAACTTTGATGAGGGCCCTCCTGGCTTCCTCTTTCATTTGACCGGGAGATATGCCCAGAATCCGGATACCCAGCATCACATTCTCCAAAACACTTCTGCCGTTGATCAGGTTGAAATCCTGACCCACCGGGCCTATTTTCCTCCTCAAACTCCTGATGGCCCTCAACTCCGTTCTGGCCATGGGTTGGTCCATTAACTTCAACTCACCTTGCGAGGGAAATTCAATGCCCAGCAATAACTTCAGGAGGCTTGTCTTCCCTGAACCGCTGGGCCCCAGCACGTAAACAAGCTCTCCCCCTTGAATAACAAAGGATAAATCCTGCAAGGCCACCGTTCCGTCCGGATAGCGAAGATAGACTCCTCTTGCCTCGATCATTGATAGTTCTCTCCCCTAAAATCAATTGCCAAAAATTACAGGAGCGATCAACATTTCCACTTGCCCTTCGCCGATTTCAATGGAACGAAGAACATTGTTGCCTATTAAAGGTTTAAAGTCAATAACCAGTTCATTGTCTAACAAAAGTTCTTTAATAGTATCCTCATCCAGAGGAAAGCCGTAAAAGGATCCTTTGTGGACCTGGAACATGATGGCTGTTCTTTCCTTGATCACAAACTCACCCTCCAAAGAAAGGCTGTTTTCCGGCAGGACCAGCGAGGCCTGTCCCGGAGAAAAACGAAAAACCACATCAGGCAATCCCAAAGGTCCGGCAATAATTTCATTAAATTTATCTTCATCCAAAGAACCATGAATGCCTCTCAGGCTTATCCTTGTTTTCACCGCATCCAGGGGCAGACCACCTTGGGCAATAATCTTGGAAAGACGAGCAATGGTTTCTGCAAAAAAGGGCTTCAGTTCCTGCCAGACTCGCTGCATCTGGGCTAATTGCTCCTGGTAGTGCTCCCTTTCCTTTTCCAAAGAGGCAAGCCGCTCTTTCATTTTTCCTCGGAGCAAGATCATCTGTGTTCGAGACTGATCCATCTGTCTCTGCTTATCGGCCAACTCCGCCAGCTTGTCATTTTGTTTTTCTTTTTCCGCCAGGAGCCTCTTTTTGCTTTCCCCGATGGCCCTCAATAATTGTTCCGTATTTCTGGCCAAATCCTTAAGAACATTGATTCTCCGCAAAAAATCGCGGGGGCTTGTGGAATCAAGAATAATCTCCAAAAAAGAAGCTGCCCCGATTCTTTGATAGCTCCGGAGAACCTGTTCCAGCCCTTGCAAGGTATTTTCCCGGGAAGCTTCTTCTCCGGCTATTCTCTGATCCAAATCCCTAATTTCATCCCTAATCTTTTCCATCTCCAAAGCCAGCTCTACCTGCTCCCGTTCTAAATGTTCCAGAGCAAGGCTCAAGGAGAACAGTTCTCGAAAGGTTTCATCTTCCTGCAAAGATAAAAGAGACAATTCTTCTTCCAGCTGGAGAAAGGGTTTAGGCTGCCCGGCCGGCTCCGGCGACGGTAAAATTAAGGTACAGGCAATAATAAGAGCGGCCATCAGTAGCATTTTTCGCAAAGGGAAAACAGGCATTTCATTCCTCCCCCGCCCTTTCGTGAATACTGCATAGTTCTACTTGTTTGACAAAAACTCCTTTCCCCAAATCAAGGGAAAGGAGTTTTTCCCTCACTTAAAATCATTAATTCCCCTCCATCTTGACATACTAATACAGATGCAGTTATGTATATGTATCAGCAAAGAAATGGAGGTTAATTGATGCAAGCCAACAGGCTTATCAAAGAAAAAAGCCCCTATCTTCTTCAGCATGCCTATAACCCGGTGGACTGGTATCCCTGGGGGGAGGAAGCTTTTGCCCGAGCCGCAGCGGAAGACAAACCCATCTTCCTCTCCATCGGCTATTCTACCTGCCATTGGTGCCATGTGATGGAAAGAGAATCTTTTGAGGATGCGCAAGTAGCCGAAATCCTGAATCAACATTTCGTCTCCATCAAGGTGGACCGGGAGGAAAGACCGGATATCGACTCCATCTACATGGCCGCCTGCCAAGCCATGACCGGAGGCCATGGCGGCTGGCCCTTGACCATTATCATGACCCCAAAGCAGCAACCTTTTTTCGCCGGCACTTATTTTCCTAAAACCGGCAACCACAGAATGCCAGGCTTAATAGAAATCCTAAATCAAATCCGGGAGCTCTGGGAGACAAAACGGGAAGAAATCCAACACTTGGGCCGCCGCGTCACCAAAATCCTGGAAGAGGAAATCCTTCGGGAGAAACCGGGCCCTTTATCCGTAGGAATCCTGGATCAAGCTTATGCCCACTTTTTCCGCAGCTTCGATGCTCAATACGGGGGGTTTGGAGACGCTCCTAAATTTCCCATGCCCCTGAACCTGCTCTTTCTTTTAAGATACTGGAAATTGTCAGGCGAAAAAAAAGCCCTGGAGATGGTGGAAAAGTCTCTGGAAGGGATGTACCGGGGCGGCATTTATGACCACATCGGTTTTGGTTTTTCCCGTTATTCCACTGACCGTTACTGGTTGGTGCCCCATTTTGAAAAAATGCTGTACGACAACGCTCTTTTGGCCCTGGCTTATGGGGAAGCCTTCCAGGCTACGGGCAAAGCCTTTTACGCCAAAGTGGTCAAAGAGATTTTTACTTATGTACTGCGGGACATGACTTCCCCCCAGGGGGCCTTTTATACAGCTGAGGACGCCGATAGCGAGGGGGAAGAAGGCAAATTCTATACCTGGACCCGGGAAGAAGTGCAGAAATTACTCGGCAACAGAGCGGAATCCTTCTGCCGGGATTATGATATTAGCTTCCAAGGGAATTTTGCAGGCAGAAACATTCCTAACTTGATTGCCAGCGAAACAATTCCCGACCGGGAAGAAGAAAGAAAACTGCTCTTTTCCGCCCGGGAAAAAAGGACCCGCCCTTTTCGGGATGACAAAATCTTAACAGGCTGGAACGGTTTGATGATCGCCGCCCTTGCCTTTAATGCCCGGGCCCTGGGAGAACCAAAATATTCCCTGGCAGCAGAAAAAGCGGTTAATTTCCTGCTGAATAACCTGCGCCGGGAAGACGGCAGGCTTTTGGCCCGTTATCGGGAGGGCGAAAAAGCCGGACTGGCCTTGGCCGAAGATTATGCTTATTTGATCTGGGGGCTGCTGGAACTTTTTCAGTCCACTTCTCAAGCCCCTTTCCTGCGGGAAGCCCTGCAATTGAATACAGATTTAATCAAGCTCTTTTGGGATGAGGAACAAGGAGGTCTCTACCAGTACGGCAAAGACGGAGAATCCCTCATCACCAGGCCCAAGGAAGTATACGACGGGGCTCTTCCTTCAGCCAACTCGGTCGCCGCCTTGAACTTTCTCCGTTTAAGTCATCTGACCGGAAAAAAGGACTTGGAAGAAAAGGCATTAAGACAATTCACCGCCTTTGGCGGGCAAATCAACGCCTCTCCCCAGGGCTTTCCCTTTTTTCTTGCAGCTGTTTACTGGCAGCGGGTGCCAAATCTGGAAATCCAGGTCATCGGGGAAGATGCCGGGGAGATGCTCCGCATCATCAACAGTTTGTATCTGCCGGAAGCATTATTGATTACAGCGGCTCCCGCCCGGGACCAAAGTCTGAATGAACTTATCCCCTCCTTGGCCGGGAAAAACCCCTTCAATGATGCCGCCACTGTCTTCATCTGCCGGGGATCAGCCTGCCAAGCGCCCACAAGCGACCCGAAAAAGGTAAGAGAAATCCTCGCTGAATAAGCACTGATCCTGCCCGTAAGAAGAAAACTGATAGTTGAAATTCATCATAATTCCCAGGCATTGATTTGCTATGAGCCATAGATTTCCTCGATCAGCTTCCCCACCCTTTGGATGTGCTCAAATGTGGTGCCGCAGCAGCCTCCCACCAACTGGGCTCCCGCTTCAATACACTTGGCAATTCCAGCGGAGAACAGCTCCGGCGACATGTTATAGCTGGTCACTCCTCCCAGCAGCTGGGGCTTGCCGGCATTAGGCTGGACAATGATAGGCAGCCGGGTGATGGACCTAATCTCCGCTACTATTTCCTGCATATCAAGAGGCTCAAGGTCCCCGCAGTTGGCACCGATCACATCGGCCCCCTGGGCTGCCGCTTGCCCGGCGCAGTCCTTCAGAAAATTTCCCATCATGGTGGCAAATCCTTTGGGAGTGCGGGAGAAAGCAAAAGAGACGATCACCGGCAAATCACAAAGATCTTTACATGCACGCAGAGCGCATAAAGCCTCCCGCAAGTCAGTTTGCGTTTCAATGATGAAACCATCCACCCCGGACTCCCACAAGATCCGGGCCTGTTCTTTAAAGTTGAGGTAAAACTGCTCTTCCGTATAATTGCTCAGAGGCTCCAGCAACTGTCCCGTGGTGCCCAGATCTCCCAGCACATATTTTCCTTTTGGACACACCTCTTTGGCGGCTTTCACTCCTGTGCGATTGACCGCATCCACATCGCAGTCAAGGCCATGGGTTTCCAGATAAATCCGATTGGCGGTAAAGGTGTTGGTCAACACCGCATCAGAACCGGCCCGGAAATAATCCCTGTGAATATCTTTGACGGCTTCCCGATGGCTGAGATTGACCAAACCGCTGGGCTCCAGTCCCCTCTTCATCAGCTCAGTGCCCATGGCCCCATCCAGGAGAACGGGCCTATTTGATTTAATCAGGCTGCGAAAATCCATTCCCTTTGATCACACTCCCTGGCATTCTCCCTTTCCTCCTCTCCCGGTGAAAAGATACCATCCGGTATCTTCTAACTGGCAGTACGAAAGGCGGTAATGATGGAAATAATTATCTTAGGATAGAGAAGGGGTCAGGGCTGACTTGACCTGTACTCCCGGCAACTGACCCAATTTGCCGGTTAAAGCACCAATGCTATCGGTGCTGCCGTCAACGATCAAGGCAATAACAGCCACACCCCGGTCCCGGTAAGGGATGCCCATGCGGCCCACAATTACCTCCCCGTATTCGCTCAAGATGGAATTAACTTTGGGCGCCAGTTGCTCTCGGTTGGAGATTACAATTCCGATCACTCCAATTCTAGTCTCCATCACAAAAACCTCCTTTTCCAGCATTATTTTACCGGCGGACATGCCCGGTTTGGCCCGAAGGCTGAAAAAATACTCCTGACCATATTTTAAACCCTACACCGGAACAAAGCAAAAAAAAAGACGTGCCTTGCACGTCAAACGGGTCTTTCCCTAACCCTCACTTCAATACTATTCGCTTCTATTCCCTTTTAACGTTGTTCAATTAATTTTGCTCAATGCGGTCCAGAACTGGGTGGTAGGGATCGTTATCACATTCACAATTTGAGGCAAACCATGCCCAGTTAGAATGAAGACAATTGAAGCGCTGTTCAAGATCTTGATAAGCCATATTCAACTGTTCTTGAGAATATAGCAGACGAAAGTCACGTTCCACCAGCTTTTTTTTATTGATGTCTTTTTTGGCTAAGATAACCGACATTTGGCTCCCTCCTTCGATCAATAAATTTGCTGCTCCCTTTCACCTGGCTTATAGTAGCAAAAGTGGTGCCAATTTCCCTAAAAAAGAAAAAAGACCGCAAGCTATTGCCTCCCCTGCCTTGGGCCGGGCAGCAAAGATAGACTGCGGTGCAGTTTCGCGAAAAAATGTTCAAATTTTTGAACGCAGCACAGCAAATTCCTCTTAAAATCAAGTTCCTCCAGGGGCTAAACCTTATGTCCAACAAATTGAACATCTTGTTCGTATTTTTGAATCCGGTTAATTCTCCTCTCCTTTAATGCCCAACCTTTTCATCATTTCATGGAGAGTGCTCCGGTTTATCCCCAGACTTCTGGCCGCCCTGGCCTGGACCCAGTCATGGGCTCTTAAAGCTTCCAGCAAAAGCTTTCTTTCATAATTCTGGATCGCTTCCCGGTAAGAAGAAGCATCCCTTTGCTCCCGCCGGTCTTTCCGCAGGCTGGGAGGCAAATCCTTGATGCCAATCACCGGTCCGTCACAAAGAACCACCGCTCGTTCAATCACATTTTCCAACTGCCGAACGTTACCGGGCCAGGGCGCCCTCTCCAGCAGGTTAAGAGCTTCTTGGCTGAAAGACCGGCAGTCTTTGCCATGTTTTTGATTGAATCTGGATAAGAAGTATTTGGCCAGAAGGGGGATATCCTCCCTTCTCTCCCGCAAGGGAGGCAAAGTCAGGCTGACCACGTTCAGCCTGTAAAACAAGTCCATCCGGAAACGTTTTTCTTCCACCATTTTTTCCAGGTCCTGGTTGGTTGCGGCAATAATCCGCACATCCACCTGCCTGGGCTGGGTGTCGCCGATCCGAAAAAACTCGCCCTGCTGTAATACTCGCAGCAGCTTTCCTTGCAGCCCGAGACTCAAATCACCAATTTCATCCAGGAAAAGAGTGCCCCGGTGAGCTTCTTCGAAAAGACCTTTTTTGGCCTGCAGGGCTCCAGTAAAAGCGCCTTTCACATAGCCAAAAAGCTCGCTTTCCAAAAGGTTTTCCGGCAGGGCTGCGCAGTTGATAGTCACAAAGGCTTGATCGCTGCGCAGGCTGTGATGGAAAATGGCTTGAGCGGCCAGATCTTTACCGGTACCGCTTTCTCCTCGCAACAAAACAGTGCAATCAGTGGGCGCCACTTTGCTGATTAAACTCTTCACCGTCTGCATTACTTGGCTGTTGCCGATGAAACCGTAGCTGTCTCCCTGCTCTTTCAGCTGCTGGCGCAAACGCAGATTGTGTTCTTCCAGATTTTGCACCAGGTAAGGAAGGCACATTTTGTTTTCTGCCAGGCCCCGGTAAACGGCGACAGCTTTTTCCCGGCAGGTACCATAACCGCAGGCACCGCAGTTCAACTCGTCTTCAGGGCTGAATTTATTCAGCTCCGCCAGAATCTCCCTGATCTGCTCCTCACTTGGCACCGCAAGACGGGAATTGCGCCGGGTAAACTGGCGGGAAAGGGGAACAGGCAGCGAAGCTTCCGGCTGACCGGCATCCTGCCGCTGCTTTAGCCCGCTGTAGTAGGAAACCACCTTCTCCCTTTTTTGAAAAATATCCAAATCGCTGCTGATCATAGGGCCGTTAATACAGCCTTCGCAGAACAAGGCATCGATAAAACGCCTTTTCCCCGGAGATTTCTGCAGGGCTTCCAACATCTTCAAGCAGTTGTCCTTCCCCTCTACCGTGATGATTTCCGTTTGTAACAGGTCATGCTCAATGGAAGCACTTTTTAAGAGGCCTCCCCCCAAAGGGTAGACCTGTCCCAGACCCGGCTGGGGATTGTCGAAACTCTCCACCCCCTCCCCGGAAAGATCAATTCCTGATCGGCGAAAAAGATCCCGCAATTCATCAAAGGTGAGAACTGCATCCACATCACCCGCCTCCAGCCGGTCATTAATTTCCTCCTTCTTGGCGATACAGGGCCCGATGAAAACCACTTTAATCCCTCGACCAAGCTTTTCTTTCACATATCGTCCCAGGGCAATCATGGGGGAAACAATGGGGGCCAGAGCCGGGACCAAATCGGGATAATATTTTTCCACCAAGTTAACCACTGCCGGACAGCTGGTGCTGAGACAAGGCCCTTCCCAATCTCCTTTTTGCAGCAGTCTGCGGTATTCCCGGGAGACCAGGTCGGCACCAAAAGCAACTTCATATACCTGCCTGAAACCGGCTTTCTTTAAAGCGGAGATCAGCTGGCCCGGCTGCACGTCAACAAACTCCACCACAAAAGAAGGGGCTAAACAAGCCACCAGCCGCTCCCCTTGCGCCAGCCAGCCTTCAACCTTCTTTAAAACGCTGACAATAGTTTTTGCTCCCTGAGAACAAAATTTCAGGCAGTAGCCGCAAGAAATACAAAGCTCCGGCACCACCTTGGCCTGGCCGTTTTCCACTTTAATCGCTTTCACAGGGCAATTGCGGACGCAAGCTGTTAATGGCCATGATAAAATCGACATAAATGGTCACGAAAAACCCGCAAAACCGGTCATTTAGAAAAGGAAAAAAGCTCGTTCCCTACAACATTTTCATTGGAACCAAAACATTAAAGAAGGGAACGAGCAAAAATGACAGGAGTGTGGGAAATCGTGAACATTCAAGAATGTCGGAAAGCCGGCCTAAGTAAGACCGCCACAGCACAGCGTTTAAACCTGGACCGTGGCACCGTAGCAAAATATTGGGATGTTGAAGAGCCTTTGAAAGCACCACCGGTCTACCAGCGAAGTTCCAAAATCGATCTTTACAAAGAGTATATCACAAATCGACTGGAAAAATGGCCTGAACTGTTTGCAGAAACAATTTATGAAGAAATTAAAAAAATGGGATATAAAGGCTCCGCAAGAACCGTCCGGCGCTACGTCTCTAAGGTACGACCAAAACTTTCCCGGGAATACAAACCCTATGAAACCCTGCCAGGTGAACAAGCCCAGGTTGACTGGGGCCACTTAGGCACCATTGTCGAAAACGGCCGGCGGGTTAAGCTTTATGTCTTTGTTTTCTGCCTAAGTTGGTCAAGAGAAAGATATGCGGAGTTCATCACTTCCCTCAATATGGCCGTCTTTAACGCCTGCCTACATCGAGCTTTCGAGTATGTGGGAGGGATTCCCGAAACAATCCTCTTTGACAACGCCAAAACTGTGGTAGCGGAACGAGTAGGTACGATAGTGAGGTTTAATTCTACCCTTCTGGAACTGGCTTTAAGATATGGCTTCACACCCAAAGCATGTTGGATCAATGATCCGGAAAGCAAGGGCAAAGTAGAATCCAATGTCAAGTACTTGAAAAAGAGCTTCTACTACGGGCGGGAATTTAAGAACTTGGAAGACCTAAACCAGCAGTTGCAGGTGTGGCTTAAGGAAGTGGCCAATGCTAAAGTCCATGGCACCACCGGTAAAATACCTCAAGAACGCCTAATAGAAGAACGAAACTATCTAAAACCGTTGCCGGCAATCGAAGCACCCTTACCCGTCTATGAAACCCGGAAAGCCAGCAAAACAGCCCTTATCTCCGTAGACAACAACAAATATTCAGTCCCCGCTAAACTGGCCCGTAAAACAGTACATTTCAGGCGATACGAGGACAGGATTGAAATTCTAGATGATGAGCACGTAGTAGCTGTACATACCTTGGTAAAAGGTAAAAACCAAGTAATCATTAACGATGACCACTACCCTGAGCATCAAAAAATGAAACAAAGGCCTAAACATCCACTGCAAGCTGAGTTTGAAGCCTTGGCCCCGGTGGCCGAAGAATACCTGCAGCACCTTAGCCAACGCCGGGAAGGGCACCTTAGAGAACAGATGCAGAAGATCATCTCCCTAAAAGAAGATTACAGTGCTTCTGAAATCAATGCAGCCATGGAACGAGCTCTTAAGTTTGGAGCTATTGGTTACGCAAAGTTAAAATCAATACTGCAAAAACAATCCCAGAACCCCAATATTCTGCCTACAGTAGGTTCCAACAGAGCCAATTACAAGCTGGATAACCTTCCTTACCAAGTAGAAGTAGAACGCCGGGATACCAGCTATTACGAGGAGGTTATCCAGTGATTAGACAAATACCAACCGCCGATCGGAAAACCCTGGAACAGAATTTAAAAAGGTTAAGACTTCCCCATATTAGAAACATCCTTGACGATGTTAATGAATTGGCGCTGGAAGAAGAACCATCCTACCTGGATTTCTTAGCCTATGTTATTAACAAGGAGGTGGAACATAGAGACAAGACCCAACAAGAAAAAAGAATGAAAAGAGCCTGCTTTCCCCAGATAAAGACTTTGGAAGAATTTGATTTTAGTTTCCAAAACAGCATCACCCAACAAAGCATCTATGATCTGGCAACCCTTCAATTTATCGAAGCCAAGGAGAACATCATCTTTCTGGGTCCACCGGGAGTAGGCAAGAGCCACCTGGCCATTGCCCTGGGAGTTAAGGCAGTGCTAAAAGGTTACCAAGTCCGTTTTTACACACTCACGGACCTCATTGCCGAGCTTTATGCAGCTTTAGCCGATAACAGCCTGAACAGAAAGATTAACAATATCTTAAAAAATGACCTTATCATTCTGGACGAACTGGGCTATGTGTCCATGGATGAAACCGCATCAGACCATATTTTCCAGCTGGTCACCAAAGCTTACGAAAACCGTTCTTTGATCATTACCAGCAACCTGGATTTTGGAGAATGGGGCACTCTTTTTGTGAACATGAGTACTGCTGCAGCTATCTTAGATCGCTTACTACACCATGCCCATGTGTTTAACCTTAGGGGGAACAGTTATCGGGTAAGAAACCGATTAATACAACCAACAAATAAGATAGCGGCAACTACAGGCTAAATAAACCGGATTAAGCGAGTGCGAATTGCCTAGGAGGCGTTCCGCTACGCTCCACTGCCTCCTAGGCAATTCCTCTACCGTTATCGCAAGGATTAAATTCTGTATGACTGCTGGTTTTTCATGGCCAAAATTGCTGGTTTTTTAGTGACCAAAAATGCGGTTTTTCAAATGGCCATTGACACAAGCAAAACAGCTCCGGCAACGCCCTTCCATGGTCGAAACAATACCCAATATTTTTCCCCCCGGTACCGGTTGAACCGGTTCTATCTTTTCTCCTGCTGCTTGTGAAACTATGTACAAATTTATTATACGGCAACCGGCCATAAAATTCAATCCAGACTCCAGGTCCGGCATGTTCCCTGGAAAGAAGCGAAAAAAGAGGGTATGGCCATCATTCCCATACCCTGTCCTCAGTATTATTCGCTATGCCCGTTTTTTCACCTAAACTTCAGTTCTGGTCAATCCTCAGCCAGACCGAGCCCAAACCATCTTCCGCCTGGATGGGAGACCGGCCGTTGATAAACCACTCCCAATTGGAGCACAGGTAGTTATGCTCCGCTTCCGCCTTTTCATAAAGAAAGTTCAGTTCATAATGCAAGGCTGCTACCCCCTCGCTTTGGAAATAAGGAACTTCCTGTTAATTACAAATTATCATAACCTTCCAATAATTTAGTTAATTTTATAATACACTACTCTTTTCCTGCCCGTCAAGTCTTTTTTAAAAAAACCCGGCGAGATTTGATCCTTCTCGCCGGGATAGCTCGTCTTCCCTCTGGGAATCAGTACTTCTCTTTGGGGGTATAGCTGGTATGCAGCAGCTGGTGTGATTTTTCCCCTAAAGGCTGCCCCAAGAATTCCTTGTAAAGCTGCTGTACCGCCGGGTTTTCATGGGATTTGCGCAGGGACATAGCTTCATCCCCTGCATAAATTCCCTTGATTCTCTTGGCCCGAATCTCCATGTCGGTGGGAATGGGCTGCCCGCCGCCGCCAATGCAACCGCCGGGGCAGCACATGATCTCAATAAAGTGGTATTGTGCCTGCCCTGACTTCACCAGCTCCATCAATTCCCTGGCATTGCGCAAACCGTGAGCCACCGCCACTTTGATAGTGGTTCCATCCAGGTCAACCTCGGCTTCTTTAATGCCTTTCAAGCCTCGTACATCATGGAAATTGATATCCGCAAGTTCTTTGCCGGTAGCGATCTCGTAAGCAGTTCTTAAAGCCGCCTCCATCACCCCGCCGGTAGCCCCAAAAATCAGCCCCGCGCCGGTGGAAATGCCCAGGGGATCGTCGTAGTCCTCTTCAGGCAAGCTGGAAAAGTCTATTCCCGCCTGGCGAATCATGCGAGCCAGCTCCCTGGTGGTCAAAACATAATCCACATCCTGATAACCGCTGTCCTTCATTTCGGGACGCTGGCACTCGTACTTTTTGGCCGTGCAGGGCATGATGGATACGCTGACCACATCCGCCGGGTCAATTCCGGCTTTTTGCGCATAATAAGTCTTGGCCAAAGCTCCAAACATCTGCTGCGGGGACTTGCAGGTGGACAGGTGGGGCAGCAATTCGGGATAAAATGTTTCAATAAAGTTAATCCATCCCGGACTGCAAGAAGTCAGTAAAGGGAGAGTCCCTCCCTGCTGAAGTCGCTGCAGGAATTCGCTTCCTTCTTCCATAATAGTCAGGTCCGCCGTAAAGTCCGTATCAAAAACTTTATCAAAGCCCAATCTTCTCAAAGCCGCCACCAATTTGCCCGTGCTGACCTCACCCGGTTCTCCGCCAAATTCTTCGCTGATGGCCACCCGGATGGCCGGAGCGGTCTGCACCACCACGTGCTTCTTCGGATCGCCAATGGCTTCCCAAACCTGATCTATATACTCCCTTTCCACGATGGCACCGGTGGGGCAAACCAGAGCACACTGGCCGCATTGGACACAGCTGGAATCGGACAGGTTCTCCTGAAAAGCCGGGCCGATCAGAGTAATAAAGCCCCTTTCCAAAGGCATAATCGCTTTCACCGTTTGTACTTCCTGGCAAACAGCTACACAGCGCCGGCACAAAATGCATTTGCCCGGGTCTCGGACCAGGGCCGGGGTGGACAGGTCCTTGGGATATTCATTCCTCCCGCCCTGGAACCGGATCTCCCTGATGCCCATCCTTTGAGCCAGGGTCTGGAGTTCACAATTCAAGTTGCGGGCACAGGACGGGCAGTCGTAATCATGATCGGACAAGAGCAGCTCCAAGTTAGCTTTACGTGCCTTCCGCACCCTGGGCGTGTTGGTAAATACCTTCATCCCGGAGGCTACCGGCGCCGTACAGGCCGCCGTCAAATTCCGAGAGCCTTCCACTTCTACCAGACAGATGCGGCAGGCGCCGATTTCATTGATTTCCGCCAGGTAACAAAGAGTGGGAATATGGATTCCCGCTTTTTTGGCGGCCTCTAAAATCGTCTTACCTTTTTCTATTTGTACTTCCTGATGATCAATCGTCAGGGTAACCAATTCCATTTTCGCTCCCTCCTTAAACACCATCTTCACTCCGGATGGTTATTCCCTTACGTCGCACCGGAGACAACGACAGGCCTCTGCCACTGCTTGCTCTTCCGTGTATCCCAGTTCAACCTCTACAAAATTGCCGAGGCGCTTCTCCACTTCCAAACAAGCCGCTTTTATCCTGGGTTCTTCTTTTTCCATCAACTCTCCTGAAAGTTTGCGGACAACATCTCGTTGAGGAATAACGACTCCGTCTCCTCCCAAGTATCTGTCAATTTCCCCTGCGGCTTCTTTGCCGGCCTGGATGGCTTCCACCACGGTAGCAGGTCCAGTCACACAGTCACCGGCGGCAAAGATATCCTCCACATTGGTCCGGCAACTCTTGGCCCCGGTGACGATAGTCCCGGCCTTGGAAAGGTCGATGCCTGCAGCTTGGGCCAGATCTCTTTCCAGAGTTTGCCCGATAGCGGAGATAACGAAATCCGCCGCCAGCACAAATTCCGAACCCTCCACTGGAACTGGTCTCCTCCTGCCGCTCTGATCGAATTGGCCGCCTCTCATGCGGAGGCATTCCACACCGCTGACTTTGCCTCCCTCGCCCAGAATGGCTTTGGGACTGACAAAACAGTGAATCTTAATCCCTTCTTTTTCCGCTTCCAATATTTCTTCCCGCAAGGCGGGCATATCGGATTTTTGCCGGCGATAGATGATCTGCACCTCTTTTGCGCCCAAACGGAGAGATGTACGGGCAGCATCAATGGCCACGTTCCCGCCGCCCACCACCACTACCGAACGGCCGGTAAAATCGAATTTCTCCCCTAAATTCACTTTCCGGAGAAAAGTAGCTCCCGGAATGACTCCCTCCAGCTCTTCACCGGGAATTGCCAATTGAAGATCTTGGTGGGCACCTGCCGCGATAAAGACGGCTTTATAACCCTCCTCACGCAGCTGTTGGAAAGAAATATCCCGGCCTACCCGGCAGTCGGTTTTGATTTCCACACCCAGGAATTTGATGGTCTCTATTTCCTTTTCCAAGAGATCCTTGGGCAACCTGTATGCGGGAATGCCCACGGCCAACATCCCGCCAGCCACCGGCAAAGCTTCAAAGATGGTCACCGGATAGCCTTTTTTCGCCAGGTAGTAAGCACACGTCAAGCCGGCAGGTCCGGAGCCCACCACTGCCACTTTTGTTTCTTTCTTCACTTCGGAAACACTTTCTTCCGGCAAGCCCTTTTCCAGAGCGTAATCCGAAACAAAACGCTTCAGTTCCCGGATGGCGATGGATTCATCCAATTTCCCTCGGTTACATTTCCCTTCGCAAGGATGGTTGCAAACCCGACCGCAGACTACCGGCAAGGGATTGTCTTCTTTGATGACCTGATAGGCTTCTCTGTATTTTTTCTGCCTGATCAGATCCACATAGATGGGAATATCCACCCCGGCCGGACAAGCATTCTGGCAGGGTGAAGCGAAAAGGGAAGCACAGACCGAAGCACGGCAATATTTATCTCTAATGTGCTCCTCATATTCATCACGGAAATAGCGAATAGTACTCAAGACAGGGTTGGGAGCAGTCTGACCCAGGCCGCAAAGGGCCGAATCTTTGATGCTTTCTCCCAGTTCAATTAATAGTTCTATGTCTCCTTCCCGGCCTTCTCCTTTGGTGATTCGGTCCAGGATTTCCAGCATGCGGGTAGTCCCCACCCGACAGGCGGTACATTTGCCACAAGACTCATCCTTGACAAAATCCAGGAAAAACTTGGCCAGGTCCACCATACAGGTATCTTCGTCCATGATCACCAGCCCGCCGGAACCCATGATGGTCCCCAGGGCAGTCAGGGAATCATAATCTATGGGCACATTCAAGTGCTCAGCCGGGATGCAGCCCCCGGAAGGACCACCGGTCTGAGCGGCTTTGAACTTCTTGCCGCCGGGAATGCCTCCCCCAATGTCGAAAACAATATCTCCCAGGGGAGTACCCATGGGTATTTCCACCAAACCGTTGTTTTCAATTTTACCTGCCAAAGCAAAAACTTTGGTTCCCTTGCTTTTTTCGGTACCGATGCTCCTGAACCAATCAGCCCCTTCCCGGATCAGGGGAGCCACGTTGGCGAGAGTCTCCACGTTATTGATCACGGTGGGCTTGCCCCATAAACCGGATACTGCCGGGAAAGGAGGTCTGGGTCTGGGTTCACCCCGGCGACCTTCGATGGAAGCCAGCAAAGCAGTTTCTTCCCCGCAAACAAAGGCACCGGCTCCCAAGCGGATATCCAGATCAAAGCTGAAGGAGCTGCCGAATATGTTTTTGCCTAAAAGCCCCAGTTTTTTCGCATCGTCAATGGCCTTCCGCAATCGGCTTACAGCAATGGGGTACTCGGCGCGAATATAGACATAACCTTTGCTGGCCCCGATGGCATAAGCGGCAATGGCCATACCTTCAAGCACGCTATGGGGATCCCCTTCCAAAATACTCCGGTCCATAAAAGCTCCAGGGTCTCCCTCGTCCGCATTGCAGATCACATACTTGATCTCTCCCGGTGCTTTGGCAGCAAATTCCCACTTTAAGCCGGTGGGAAAACCGCCGCCGCCCCGGCCCCGCAGACCGGCTTTCTTGACCTCCTCGATCACCTCTTCCGGTTTCATGGTGGTCAACACTTTACCCAAAGCAAAATAACCGTCCCGGGCAATATATTCTTCGATAGACTCCGGATCGATGATGCCGCAATTCCGCAAAGCAATTCTCTTTTGGTGCTTGAAGAAGGGAATTTCATCCAAATCAAACTTGACTTCTTCACCGGGAGCCTTGAAAAGCAATCTTTCCAAGATCCTGCCCTTCACAAAGTGCTCTTCTACCAGCTCGGGTACATCCTCTGCTTGCACCTGGCAGTAAAAAGTACCCTCCGGGTAAACCACCATATTGGGTCCTAGTCTACAGAAGCCAAAACAACCTGTATCCACTACTTTTATTTCTTTATCCAGAGAACGCCTGGACAGCTCCTCCACCAATGCTTCTTTTAATTTCTCCCTGCCCGAGGCGACACAACCTGTTCCATGACAAATCAACACATGCGACCGAAAAAACTCCACTGGAAACCCCCCTTACTTTCCAATTCTCCTGGCTTTATTTCACCAGCCATTCGCTGACAACGATCCTGTTGACCACATGCTGCGCCACCAGCTGCCTGCTTTTTGGCCCGTCCATTTTCCCGTAAAGCACTTTCTGCTTGCCGGGCACATTTACTTCCACCAAGGGTTCCTGGGCGCATAGGCCGATACAGCCGGTCTGGGTCACCACCACATTGGTCAAGTTTCTCTTAGCCACTTCATCCAAAATGGCCAGCATTACTTCCCGGGCTCCTGCCGCAATGCCGCAGGTACCCATGCCCACCACAATATGAACCTTCTCGCTATCTTCTCGCACTCCCATTTTTTTCTGGGTTTCGCTTTTGATCTGCGCCAGTTCCTCCAGAGTTTTCATCAAAACACCTCCATTCATCAATCCTTGAATCCTTGCCCCAGTCTGCTCAAGAGCAGTGGAAATAAACAGGCATTTCCCAAAGATGTTACTCCTTGTTCTCTGGCAAAGGCCAGGCTGTCGAAAGTGAATTTCCGGCCGTCTTTCCAGTGGACATATCTCAAGTGCAGTTCACGGGCATCCATCAGAAAGACGCAGAGGCTCCCTGCCAGATTGCCCATAGGCGGCCGGTCCAGGTGGCTGTACTGAAATACGGCTTCCAGGCGGGTGCCTTTACCGACACGTGAATGCAAACGAACAAAGCCGCCGCTGGCTTCCGCCGTTGCTTTCAGCATGGCCAAACCCAATCCCACCTTCCTGCTTTGCCGGGTGGTGGCAAAGGGATCGAATGCTCGCTGCAGCAAAGACTTTTCCATGCCCCGGCCGTTATCCACCACTTTGAACTGCAAAAAATCTTTTTGCCTGTCCTCTATAACCCAGAGCAAGATCTTGGTTGCACCGGCTTCCCGGGAATTCTGCAAAACATCCAGGATATGCAAAGATATCTCTTTCACCCCGACACCTACTGCTGCCGATAATTTTCAATTATATCTACGGCCTTATCGGGTTTCAAAAGCCCGTGAGCATTCTCATTTACCGTCATCACCGGTCCTAAGCCGCATGCTCCCAGACAGCGGACCACTTCCAAAGAAAAGAGGCCGTCGTCAGTGGAATCGCCTGCTTTAATGCCCAGCTGGTGTTCGATTTTTTCCAGCACATCCGGTGAACCTTTCACATAACAGGCAGTACCTTTACATAGGGAAATCCTGTATTTGCCTTTGGGTTTAATACTGAAGTGGGAATAAAAAGAAACCACCGCATAAACTTCTCCCAATGACACTCCCAGAGCATCGGCAATGCGAATCTGGACTTCTTTGGGCAAATAGCCCACCAATTCCTGGGCACGATGCAGCACTTCAATCAAAGCGGAAGGCTGCCCCTGATAGGGTGCCAGCAACTGGTCAAGTTTCTCATAGTCGATCTTTTTCTCCTCACAAGAACAGCAACTCATCTTCTGACCTCCTTTTAGTTGTGATGGTTTTCAGCAAAAAATCGGCTTTTATCTCCACATCCCCCCTTTAAAAAACCTAATAAAGACGCCGCACTGTTTACGACCGGCGGCATCATGGTGATATTTCTCCCCACATCCGCCAAATAATGAGCATCCGAGGAAAAAATGAGCGGATAACCTGCCGGTCCTCCATATCTCCTGTACAGCTCAGCTGCTGCTTCCCGGCGCGATACTTCCAGGGCCGCCAGGGGAAGTTCCGCGGGAACAAAACCCAATATCCCCAGCAAGCTAAATGCCTGCCGGTCCACATGGGCGGCAATACAAGCCCCCCCTAACTTTACTACTTCCGCCACCGCTTCTTCTATTGACAAATCCAGAGAATTAAGCAGAAGCCGTCTCTCCACACCAACAACTCTTCCTTTTTCATCTACCACCAGCTGCTCTCCAAAATATTCTTCCCGGTTATGCACTCTGGGCAGGGTTTTATCCACAACTTCCTGCAGCCGGAAGACTTTCTCCACCGTCGCAAAAAGACAGATCAGGTGCACATCTTCCCGGGTCTGGATCTCCATTCCCGGCACCACTTCCAAGGGAAAATCCTCCGCTGCCCGGCAAAAAGCCGGTACATTCAAGGCCGAATTGTGGTCTGTAATGGCGATTAAATCCAGCCCCTTCTTCACCGCCCTTTCCAGCACCCGGGGCGGAGTCATATCATTGCCGGCACAGGGGGACAGGAGGCTGTGGATATGCAAATCAACGGCAATTTTCTGCATCTTTAGGTCCCCGGTCGCTTAAAAGCTGGTATAATCGGCCGACTACCTCAAAGGTACTCATGGTAGTCAGCAGGAGCGGAACACCATTTTCTTCAGCCCGACGCACTGTTTCTCCTCCCGGTCTTCTGCCGCCGGGAATTAAAACCCCTCCAAGATCCAAAAGGGAAGCCACTGCCACCACATTTTCATGGGTCAGGATAGTGACCAATAAAGAACCGCTTCCTGCATGAGCCATCACATCGCTGAGCAAATCCGAACAGTATACTCCTGTAATTTCCCGGTCAGGATCAACCCTGTTGGCCTGTTCCAGGTTCAAAGATTGGATGATGGTGGTCAGCTTCATCCTTCGCCTCTTCCTCCTCTTTGGATTTTACTTCCCTCGTCACACTCATGGCAGGGGGAACCAGGGAGGCAAGCTCCATCACTTCCCTTGCCAGTTTGCTCACTCTTTCTCTCAAGCGGAAAACACAATCCGTTTCCGAACTCAAGCCCCGCACTATATCTTCCGCCAGAGCGCGACATGTGGGGGCGCCGCAGGAACCGCAATCCAGGCCGGGAAGAGCTTCCAGGGTCTTTTCCAACATTTCTAATTTGGTAATGGCCCGGGCCACATCCTGATCCAGGGAAAAGGGACGCCGGGGCATGATCTCATTGCCAATCTGAAAGCCGTCATAGCGGTGCAAAAGGCGCTTCCCGCTCCGCAGGTCCCGTCCTTCCATGCCGACAGCGGAAGCGAGATTCTGCAGATACATCCGGGCCAAATGGGGGTTGGCAAAGGTCAAAGCTCCTCCCACGCAGCCGCCGATACAGGCCTGGCATTCCAGGTAATCGATCTCGGTCAGGTGTCCCATTTCCACTTCCTCCAGGACACTGATCACATTGTGAATCCCGTCCACTGAAAGAGTTGTGCCCCGGGTCAAGGCTCTGGCCTCACCTCCGGCTCGGCCCCAGTTGATACCTGTCGCTGTTGCCCTCACCGGCAGTTCCCCCTCTTCCCTCTCCAGGTTCTGGCGGAGATCTCCATAGATATCCCGGATAGACAGAACTCCATCCACATAACTGACAAAATGCTTCTGGGGCTGGCGGACGGCTGTTATCTTGGCCGGGCAAGGAGTAATAAAAAACACTCCCACATCCTCCAGCCGGTATCCTTTAGCTGTCGCTTCGTCTTTTGCCATTCTGGCCGCAGCATTCATGGGGGAATCTATGGGAATCAGATGACTGAGCAACAAGGGAAATCTCACCTGAATCAGACTGACCACCGCCGGACAGGCCTGAGAGATCAGGGGCCTGGGTTCTTTTACCCTGGCCATATACTCTTCGGTAGCTTCAGAGACCAGATCGGCGGCATAGGCCACCTGAAAAACATCATCAAAGCCCAAGCTCAGCAGGGCGGCATCGATCCGGCCCACACTGTGCTTTCCTTTAAACTGTCCATAGAGAGCAGGGGCAGGCAAGGCAATAGTATGTTGAAATTGTTCCAGTTTTTCCAGGCTATCGCTGACGGCTATTTTTGCTTGGTTAGGGCAAACGCGAATGCATTCCCCGCAATCAATGCAGCGCTCCTCAATAATCTGGGCCCTGCCCTCCCTAACCCTGATAGCCTCCGTGGGACAACGGCGAATACAATTGGTACATCCCTTGCATTTTTCCGCATCCAAACGGACGGAATGAAAATAGCTCCCCACTTGCCTCACCTACTTCTGCTTCTTGCAGTTAATGCTGGCCCAAAGGCTGGTTCCCTCATTAACCCTTGATTGAATGGTCAATTCATCGGCCCAATGGCGCACATTGGGCAAACCCATCCCTGCGCCAAAGCCCATCTCCCGCACCTGGGGAGGAGCGGTTGAATAACCTTCCTGCATGGCCAAATCCACATTTGGTATCCCCGGGCCCTGGTCCCGGGCGATGATTTGAATCAGGTCGGGTGACAATTCCACTTCCAGGATGCCTCCACCGCCGTGAATGACCAGGTTCATCTCCAATTCATAAGCAATAATGGCCGCTCGCCTTACGATTTGGGGATCGTAGCCGATACCCAATAGAATCTGTTTTAATTTCCCGGCCGCCAAACCGGCAGCCTGAAAATTAAAATATTCGATCTGAAATTCATAGCGAAGAGACTTGGGATCAGTTGTCACAGGCCGTGCCTCCAGTAGAAAAAAGAAAAAGCCGATAATCAATTGCCCGGCCTTAAAGGTTTCTATGATTTACCAGACCCGGTAAGCCGCCAGCATAAAGGACACCGCAGCCCTCATATAAAAACATTTTCGTCGACAAGAGCGGAATTCCTTTTTCGGCCGCCAAATTTATTATGGATTTGTTTGGCATCTTTCCCCGGACATACACAATACCGCAGGCACCGATGATATCTGCAGTGTTGATCAGGTGTTCGTTGGTCAGCCCCGTTAAGAGGAGCACACCTTCCGGGGCATACGCCAGCATGTCGCTCAGTAGATCACAACCAAAAGCCGCTTTCACTTCCCGGTGCAGCATCTCCTCTCCCCACAGTACTCGAGCATTGAGCATATCCCTTACTGCTGCTAGTGTTAACATTTCACCGCCTCCGCAATTTGTAAAAAATACCTTGTCTTGATCCTTTTCCCATGGCTTGTACTAGTATTCACTTTCACTAAATTTTGTGAATAGCTGCCATTTATGTCTAATTCTTGTTCTAAAGTATTCGGCATCCATCAAGATATTCCTCCTTTAAGGGCCGGCCTGCTTGCAAAAAGGCTTTTGTCTAAAGAAGCAGAAAATTTTATCCTTTCATGACCCCAAGAGGGCTTAATCTGACCAAGGGACGCACCAAGTCCTTTTGATTGGCCATCACTTCCTCTATATCCTTATAAGCCATGGGGGCCTCCGCGTAGTCCCCTCCCCAACCTAAGAAAACGATCCCTTCCATGGCTTGATTGGCCATTTCCTCTGTAATAATCTCGTTGGCCTTTCGCCGGCTGATGACTCTGCCCGCTCCATGGGAACAAGACATGAAGCTTTCCGGGTTGCCCAGTCCTTCCACAATATAGGACGAAGTTCCCATGGAACCGGGAATAACCCCCAGTTCACCCTGTAAAGCCCTGGTAGCACCTTTCCGGTGCACGATCACTTCCGTTTGGAAATGGCGCTCTAAAGCGGCATAATTGTGGTGAATATCTATTTTTTGCAGGACTCCTTCCGATCCGGTCTCCTGGGCAAACACTTCAAAAAAGGCTTGAAAAAGATATTCCCGGTTGGCCCGGGCAAATTTTAAGACAAAAATTCATGGCCTGGAAATACTCTTGACCTTCAGCAGAATCAAAAGGTAAGGGAGCCAGATCATAATGAGGAGGGACCAGCCCTGTTTTCTGGTTCAATTTTTTGGCCACTTTATTGTAGTGGTTAGCCACCTTATAGCCAAAATTCCGGCTGCCTGAATGGACCATCAGCCAAATATGTTCATCGCTTCCCTTCTCAATGCTGCAAAAATGATTCCCTGAGCCCAAAGTGCCGATTTGCTTTTTGGCGGAATCCATCTCCTGGCGTAAAATCTGCAGCGAAGGCATTTCCCGAAAGCCATCCCATTCCCTGGCTTTCTTATGGTGTTTAAAACCAACCGGAATGACCCGATATGCATTTTTGATGATTTTTTCCACTTGCTTGGTAGAAATATCTGTAAGATCGGTTCTGGCCGCCGTCACCCCGCAGCCAATATCCACCCCCACCGCATTAGGTATGATCATGCCTTGAGTGGCCAGCACCCCGCCAATGGGCATGCCGAATCCTTCATGGGCATCGGCCATAAGGGCGATATGGCTGAAAGCAAAAGGCAAATTGGACAGATTCAGGGCCTGCTGCCAGGCCCCTTCTTCCACTTCCGTGGCCCAGCATTTAATAGGCAGCCTGCCTCCCTGGAACACCCGCAAGAAAATACCTCCTTCACCGCTCTTCCCCAGCCGGCAAGATCTGTATCCTTTCATGTCCCCTGCCGGTTCTGCCTTGGGAAAAATGAGCCTGCTCCTCTCCCATTGTAGCTGCTGGTCTGAAGGGAGTCAAATGGCCGGAAAAGCCAAGCCGCCGTAATATAAATAAAGGACAAAAGATGAAGCTTTTGTCCTCAGATCTCAAAGAAATTTGCCGCCGCAGCAGGATTTTTTATCGTTTCCGTTTACCCCGGCTGGGTCGCAAAAGAGCTCCGGAAACTGTACTGATCAATCGATGGCTTTCACAAAGATAATTTTACTTCCCATCGGGTCCCGTTTGGGGGTGATCTGCAGCCAGCCTTCACCGGGGCTATGGACACTAAATCTGGTCTCGAAAATGTATCCGGTGTCTGTTACACTGATCCTTTTTAGATAATAGCCCTCCTGGCCGATATCCACTTGGTGAGGCAAGTTAATGCCGATCAGCAGCAATTCCTCCCCCACCTGCAGCAAGACCCGGTCAGCGGACAGCACCAATTCCCCCGGCGATTAAGCTGATAAGGAATAATCTTGGTAACAGCTCCTTGGGAACTCTCCCCGATCAAAATGCCGCCTTTAATGCCCAGGTCGCTCTCAGGGATAAAGTCTTCCGCCAACAACAGATTAAAGGCCGGATGATCGGAGCTCAAACCGTCCTCTTGATCAACTGCAGAAAGGGATTCCGGTCGATGGCCAGGAGGAAAGGAGTTATCCCCGCTGGCCAGTTGGAAAGCAACCGCCAAGAAAAGCAGGATACAGGCGACGGCCGCCCCCAGCCTGCTTTTGCTTAAATACAAGCAGCGGTTCCAGGGCTTCTGCTCCCGGCTCCTTTGCAGCACCATTCGGGGGCTGAGCTTATCATCCCAACGGGCAAAAAAACGCTCCGACTGTTTTTTAGCTGTTTTTAAAAGTCTGTCCAACTTCGGGTTCTCCATAAGCTCCCCCCCTGGATAAGCTTTCCTGTAAAAGTTTTCTCGCCCTGTACAGCCAGGTGCGCACCAGGTTTTCCTTCACCCGGAGAATCTCCGCTATTTCCCCTGTGGACATATCTTCAAAGTAATAAAGGGCCGTCACCGTCCTGTATTTGAGGGGCAAATCCATTACTTTTTGAAACAGCTCTCCCCCTTCCACCGCCTCAAACAACCTTGCTTCTCTCTGCCGCAAATTCTCCAAATAGCGGAATTCGCCCCAGGGAATCATCCGGCGAAAATAGGCGGAGCGGAGATAATCTTTGCACAAGTTTACCGTGATCCGATAAATCCAGGTATAATACGAACTCTCCCCGCGAAAGCGATCCAAGTGCCGGTAAACACGGCAAAATACTTCCTGGGCAATATCTTCCGCCTGATGCCGGTCCCGCACGTAGTAATAGGCCAGTTTTTGCACCTTCTGCCCAAATCGCCGCATGAGATATTCCAGCTGTTCACCGCGAGGATCATCGGCCATAGTATGCATCCCTTTCAAGCCCTAATCTCTTGTCTCATAAAACAGATATAGGCTACGGTAAAGCAAACTAAAGTGGCGGCAATAATCCCGGTAACATGGGGCCAGATAAGCAGCAAACTCTGCCCCAGAGACAAGGTGCCGGGGATGGCACCTTTGACTTGGCTGATCAAAACCAGACCCAGGCTCCTCACTCCGGGATTGAGAATGGTTACCACCGCTTCATCGTAAAGCAGAGTAGGAGAAAGGCGGCTCAGGTTATGCCGCAGATTATAATTTTTCACGACCAGGTCAACCGGCGACTTGTCTGTGACAGGGTAGATGGTATCGGCAACAATCCCGGCAAATAATCCCACAAAGACCACAAAAAACAACCAAAGAGCAATGCAGGCCAGTGCTGAAGTGGCAGTTTGTCTAAACAGCAAGGAAAACAGCTGGGAAACCGCCAGCCACAAAGCAATGTAGACGATGGTCAGCACCATAAAAACCAACATCCTGGCCAGCTCTTCCCATGTGGGAGGTATCCCCGTTAAAATTATACCAAATCCCGCCACCGCCAGCCCTAAAGTTAAAACCATCAGCAACAGAATAAACAGACCCGCCAAGAATTTGGCATTGATGACCGCATCCCGGTAAATGGGCTGGGCCAACAGGCGGCTCAAGGTCCTGCTGTTTCGTTCTCCGTTGATGGCATCAAAACCCAGAGACAAGCCCGCCAAGGGGCCTAAAAAGGAGATGAAGGTGGCAAAAGAAGGCAGGGAACCCCCGCTGCTGGTAAACAACCTGAGAAAGACAAATTCACCGTTTTGTGAAGCAACGGCCTGTCTGATGCCCATGCCGGCACTATAAACGGCGGCCAGGCAAGTCACGGCCACGATCAGCATGATGATGACAAAGCGCTTGCTTCTGAAGTGATCAGCCAGTTCTTTGCGAAACAAAATATATAAACCCCTGTCCACAGCTTAGACCACCCCTTCCTGCTGAAAATACAGACGGTAAATATCATCCAGGTCTCCTTGCCGCATGTGCAGGTGTAAAATGGTATAGCCTTCTTCCGTCAGGGCTGCTGTAATCTCCCGGCGGATGTCTTTGGTCAGTTTGAGAACATACATGGCTTGCTCTTGATGAATTTCTTCCACTTCCGGCAGCCGGTTGAAAATATTTTCCAGTTGAGCATCGTCCGGTTCCACTTTTAGTTCCAGCAAATGCCCCTGCCGTCCGGATACCTGTTCCCATAAAGTATCCATATGTCCCGAGGCCAAAAGTTTCCCTTGGACAAAGATGCCCACCCGATCGCTTATTTTCTGCATCTGGTAAAGAAGGTGGGAGGAAATCAAGACGGTCCTGCCGTCCTTGACGGATAATTCCTTGATTAGCTGCAGCAATTCCTCCACCCCTTGGGGATCAATACCCAAGGTTGGTTCGTCAAGGATCACCACGGCCGGATCTTTAACTAAAACATCGGCAATGCCCAGCCTCTGCCTCATGCCCCGTGAGTAAGTGCCCACCTTCTGATCTATGGCATGGGCCAAGCCCACCCGCTCCGCCAAGAAATCGATTCTTTTTTCCAGCTTTTCGCCCTCAAGCCGGTTTAACCTTCCGATCAGCCGCAGGTTTTCCCTGCCGGTCATATCTTCATAAAAGCCCACGTTATCCGGCAAATAACTGACGAAACTTTTCACCGCCAAAGGCTCTCTGGTACAGTCATGGTTGCGAATCCAGGCCTTCCCTTGGGATGGTTCCGTCAGTCCCAGCAGCATCAAAATAGTAGTGGTTTTTCCGGCACCATTGGGACCCAGCAGACAAAATATTTCTCCTTCTTTGATTTCCAAATTCAATCCATCTACTGCCTTGAAATCACCGTAGCATTTGGTCAAGTTTTCCGTCCGAATGATGATTTCTTCTGCCATCATTATCGTCTCCCGTATACTTGGAAAGTTTTATACAGGCCCACCGCTAAAAGGATAATAATGGCTAAACCGACAATTCCCCACCAAGTGGAGGTTTTCACGGAAACCCGGAAATCCGCCCGGCTTGAAGTTTCCGGTGTGCGAGCAGTCAGCTCTACCACATAATCCCCAGCCAATGCTTTGCTGTCCGCTTTCACGTATGCCTTTACTTCCTGGCTTTCTCCCGCTTTCAAGAGCGGAATATGGTCCGGTTCAAAAGTCACCGTCCAATTGGTGGGAACTGAGGAGAGAAATTTAATATCTTTCAAGTCCGCACTGCCCGTATTGGATACTTCCAGAGTAACCGCTTTTTCCTGGCCGGCGGTGGTGGAAAAAGACAACACGCCGGTGGGAGTGCTCAGTTTTAGCTCGTAATTGCCGGTGATGATGACGGTGAGTACCGTTTCAATTGTTTCCTGGGCAGAAACCGCTGTAACCGGAATCTTATACTCACCCGCTTTCACATTGGAAGGAGGGGAGATTTGGATCTCCAGTCCCTGGCTTTTGCCCGGCTCCAGGCTGATACTGGCAATTTGTTTGTCTTCATAAGAGGGTTTAAACACCACTTGCCAGCCGGCAGGCACCGCCGCCCCCAGACTATAAGACTGTTCTTGGCTGCTGTTGTTCACCAGGTCAGTGCGGAAAGTGAACACGGCACTGCTCGGTCCCTGCAGTTCCGGGTATTGGGCCACCAGTTTGCTGGCCTGCTCTGCTGCTTTGCTCACTATTAATTCCAGGGTTAAAGAATCCGCGGCACCGCGGCCTTGAGCGGATACCTGCACCTGGTAACTTCCGTCTTCAGCTTCCACCGGCACCTCCACCTGATAGTTAACCGTCTGGAAGCTCCCCCGTTTGACAAAAACTTGGTGCACCACCCGTCCGTCACCTTGGAACTCGCCTTTCCAGCCTGCAGGGATGGATCTGGTGGACAACGTAATGCTCTGGGAGGGCAGCCCGCTGTTTTCTATTTCCAAGGTAAACTTAACTGTTTCCCCCGGTTTAACTGCTAATCCCGGGTAGGAGGTGCTCAAGGTGAGCCCATTTGCCGCCAAGGCCTGGTCCCCTCCCGTCCATGCCAAGACAAAAACACCGAGAATAACCAGCAATAGTCCCCATTGTTTGACTGCATGCAACTGTTTCATTTTAAACCCCCTCAGATAATAAGTCTTTTACTTTTTAGACGAAACGGCTTTTTATAACGTCACAAAGCCCCCAAGTCTTATTTTACAACACCCAAAAGCTTCTGTCCTGCGTCCTTTGCACCCGCCGGGGCCCTGAAAAATGCCTGATCTTTTACCGCCTCCATAAAAGAGCAGTGGTCTTCCACTTATTTTGACGAAGAAAGATGGGATATGCTAGCATAAGGGTGAGAATAAACAGCCATTAAGCCTGCTCTTCCAGGCTTTAGGCCTTGATCCATTTGATCAAGCAGAGGTGAGGAAACCATGGAAAAACGGGTGCCTTCATATGTGAAACTTCTGGCTACAGGGGAATTGGATCAAAGGGCAAAAGAAGCGGAGAAGCATTTGCAACAATGTCAACTTTGCCCCCACCGCTGCGGTATCAGCCGAAAGGATAAAAAGGGCTTTTGCCGGGCGGGAGAGAAGGCCATTGTGGCCAGCTTCGGCCCTCATTTTGGGGAAGAAAAAGTTCTGGTGGGAAAATTCGGCTCCGGCACAATTTTTTTTGCTTTCTGCAATATGAGCTGCTTCTTCTGCCAAAACCACGATTTAAGTTTTGGGGGAAGAGGAAAAGCTGTTTCCGACGAAGACCTGGCCTCCTACATGCTCAAACTGCAAAATGATTACCGCTGCCACAACATCAATCTGGTTACTCCCACCCATTTCGTACCCAATATCATCAAAGCTTTGTCCCTGGCAGCGAAAAAAGGCTTGCGGCTGCCCCTGGTGTACAACTGCGGCGGCTATGAAGAATTGGACACCCTTGCTTTATTGAATGGACTAATCGATATCTATATGCCGGATTTTAAATATAATTTGCCGGAATGGGGCCAACAGTATTCAAAAATAAAGAATTACCCGCAGAAAGCGCAAATAGCCTTACAGGAAATGGACAAACAGGTAGGGGGATTGAAAGTGGATGAACAAGGAGCGGCTTTCCGGGGATTGATTATCAGGCACCTGATCCTGCCGGGGGGTCTGGAAAACACCAAAAAAGTGCTGGACTTTATCAAGGAAAAGCTTTCACCCGATTGCCTGGTTAATTTGATGGACCAATATTACCCGGCCCACCAGGCTTTCCGCTACCCGGAATTGTCCAGAAGGCTGACTGGAAGGGAATATGCGGAAGCCTACCGCTATGCCCAAAAATTGGGCATAAGATTGGCCTAGTCTCTTTAGCAGAACATACCTTTTTTCTGCCTAAAAAACTTTCTTCCCGCCGCAGCAATCCAGTGTATAATACAAGAAAGTAAATTTTAAGGCATGAAGGGAGGGGCCATCATGACCATTACCCACGGGGAAATACTGCTGCGCCTGGTGCTGGCCACGGCTCTCGGCGCCATCATCGGCTATGAAAGAGAGAGCACCAATCACTACGCCGGTTTAAGGACCCACATGCTGGTCTCGGTCAGCTCTGCCCTGATCGGTTTAGGTTCGCTGCTTATCTTTGAACAATATCACCAGGTCACCACCATGGATCCCTTGCGGGTCAGCGCCCAGGTCATTTCCGGCATCGGTTTTTTGGGAGCAGGGTGCCATCCTCAAGCATGGATCCACCATCAGCGGCCTCACCACCGCTGCCAGTCTTTGGGGCATTGCTGCCGTAGGTTTGTTCACCGGCTTAGGAGTCATCGTTCCTGCCCTGATGGCTACTTTCCATCATTTATTTGGCGCTGGCTTTGGCCCGTTATTCGGACCATGTCATCAAGAAAAAAGCCCTTCTATCCATTGATATTTTTGCCCAGGATGCCATCGGCCAAATCGGGGAAATCGGCTCCACTCTCTCCGACCACGGCTTCAAGCATCAAAAAAATCAATATTGAGAACCAGGGCGGAAACGATATTATCATTCACCTGCTGGTGGAGGGCTACGGTAGCCAAAAACCTGAACGGGCTTGAAAACCCTAGACCGCCGAACTGCAAAAGGCCAAGGGAGTAAAAAGCATTAACATCGAATAAGTATGCACAGAAAGAAGGCCTCAGATCCACGGGCCTTCTTTTTCCTTGCGAATGTATCCCGAGCAAACGGATTTCCGGGCTTTTCCCTTTTGCGGTAGGGATGCCGGGGCCTTGATCCTCTTAGCGCTTTTCCCCCAGGAAGAACAGGGCATATGGTACCCGGTCCGGCATGAGCACCGATAATGGGCCCGATATGATTGATTATGACCTCTTTCACCTGCACCTTTTCCATGATCATTTCCTTCAACTGCTCCGCTTCCTCCAGAACATCCCCGTGACTGATGGCCACCACCTGCTCCTCCGGATCAACTATTTTTTCCAGCAGCTTATCCCGCAAGTATTTCAGGGCTTTGCCCCGTCCCCTCACCTTGGTCACTGGTACCAGACGTCCATTGGCATCCACATGCAGAATAGGTTTAACATTTAAGACCGTCCCCACCAAAGCCGCCGTGCTGGAAAGACGGCCTCCTCTTTTCAGGTGGCCCAAATCCTCCACTGTAAACCAATGGTTCATTCTGGGAATATTGTCATTTAGCCAGGCCACAATCTCTTCCCGGGAAGCGCCTTTTTTTTGCATTTCCAGGGCATAATAAACTAAAAGCCCCTGCCCCAAGGAAGCGCTGCGGGAATCGATCACCGCAATGTCCGCTCCCGCTTCTTCCGCCGAAAGCAGTTCCCGGGCGGTCATGGCGCTGTTGAAAGTACCGCTGAGGGCCGACGAAAAAGCGATGTAAATTACTCCCTGCCCTTGGGCCAAATAGCTTTTAAAAACCTCGGTAAAAGTATGCACATTCACCTGGGAAGTGGTGGGCAAAGCCCCCTTTTTTACCCCGTCATAAAAAGCCTGATAGGATATGGTCTTGCCAAAGTCGTCTATGTAATCCTTACCCTGGAAATTAAAGGAAAGATTGACCACCGGCAGACGGTTTTCTTCCATGAATTTTAAAGGCAGATCACTGCATGAATCAGTCATTATGACAATATTTTTCATTTATTTCTCTCCTTCCCCGATGCCAAAAATCTGGGCAGCTGGCAAGCTGCCCCTATCACTTTCTACATATTTTGGAAAAATCCTGCTGCAATTCTTTCAGCGGACTGATATTTCACTTTCCTATTATTCTTCCCCAACAAAAAACTTTTTCCTCCATAAAAAATCCCCCTAAAAAGGGGGAAACCTCTAGCTGACTATTCTCTGCTTTTCTTTTTCCTCTTTTTGTCTTTGGCTCTCCCGCCACAATTCATCGGCCACTGCCGCCCATTTGCGGGCAGCCTCCCGGCATTTGTCGGTCAACTCCTCTACCGGTTCTCCATCTCCAGCTTGAGTAGATCTGGCCCCCGCTTCCAAAACCATCTCTTTTAACCGATCGGGGTTATCCAAGCAGGGACAAGGCCTTAAATGGTTCTGGTTGAAAGGCTGCTTCTGTCTGTATTGCTGAAAAAGAGGGGATTGTAATGCTTCCAGAAGACTTACGTCCCGGATGTTCACATTGGAATAATGGATAAAAGCACAAGGCTCCACATCTCCGGCAGCGTTAATATGGAGATAACAGCGGCCGCCAGCAATACAACCGTCAACGAATTCTCCGTCATTCCAGAAATCAATGAGGAAGCAGGGCTTTTCCGCCCGGAGTTCTCGGATTCGGTGATACATATATTTCCTCTGTTCCGGCGTCACCAGGAAATCCAACTTGGCCTCCTTGCCAATGGGCATATAAGTAAAATACCAGCCGAACATACATCCTTTATCGATCAAATGGTCCACAAAAGCATCGGAAACCACCACTTCCGTATTGTACCGATGGTAGCAGGTGGAGAAGCCAAATCCCACTCCTTCCTCCCGTAAATGATCCATGGCCTCCATCACCTTTTGGTAAGTACCCTCGCCCCTGCGCATATCGGTCTCTTTTTCAAAACCCTCCACACTGATGGCTAAGGCGAAGTTCCCCACCCGGGCCAGCCGGCGTGCATAATCCCGGTCGATCAAGGTGGCATTGGTAAAGGCCAAGAAGAAACAATCCTGATGCTTCTCTGCCAGGGCAATGATATCCTTTTTCCGCAGGGTAGGCTCACCGCCTGAATAAATATACATATAAATGGCCAGCTCTTTCCCCTGCCGAATGATATCATCCAGCTGTTCATAAGTCAGCGAACTCTGCTTATCATACTCAGAGGCCCAACAGCCGGTACATTTTAAGTTACAGGCAGAAGTGGGATCCATCAGGATGGCCCAGGGAATGTTGCACTGGTATTTTTTCCTCAGCTCTATCTTTTCCGGTGAAGCCGTCATGGCGGAATTGAAAAAGAAATTACGGATCAACAGGCGGCGGGTTTTTGGATTGACTTCCGAAAAGACTCTTTTCATCAGTTGATGCCAATTATTATCCGGATTTTCCGCGATTTCATAAAAAGCCTTTAAAACTTTCCGATGATCTTCCAATTTGACCAAACGATCGGCAACCCGCAGTATCTTGGAAATATTCCCCATAGGGTTCCGGTCCACATACCAAAGAGCTTCTTTAATGAGCAGGTCATTCATCCAACGTTTTACTCTTCCCATCCTTTTCACCTCCGGGAATTCTTTATCGACATAGCTGTCTAAATAATTTTAAAAAAATTTTCACCCCCTCAAACCGTCAATTAATAGATAAACTGCCTGTAAATGCTCCTCGGACTTCATCTTTTTGTTCCAAGTTTTCTCCAGGAAAAGGGATTCCACCAGGGCAAAAAGGACGGAGGACATGGCTTCATCATCGGTCTCCTTCATTTCCCCGGCATCAATGGCTTCCCGGATCAGTTGGTTAAAAATTTGCCTGATTTGCAGCAAATCCTGATGAAGATGCTCTTCCACCTTATGGTTTGTCATTTTTAAAAGCAGCCAGAGCTCGGAAAAAATCACCATCATGTTGTTGCGCTCATAGTTCTCCACGGCAGTCCCAATAATCTTTTTAATTTTATCCAGAGAAGATAAGGCCCTCAGCCTGGCAATCCGGTTGCATTCCCTTTTCAATTTCTCAAATTCCTTCCTGATGGCGAAAAAGAAAATCTCCTCTTTGTTTTTGAAATACTGGTATAGGCTGGTCCGGCCCATGCCGCATTCAGCGGCAATATCGGAAAGATTGGTACCGTGATAACCCTTCGCCACAAAAATTCCTACAGCCTTACCTGCAATTTCTTTCCTCTTCTTGTCATAATCGATAATTTTGGGAATTGTAAAAACCTACTTTCTTTATTAAGATATATTCTCTCTATTTCTATGCTATCCAGTTTCTTTTTTTCTGTCAATAATCTGCGTCATTTTTTTCGACATTGATGTCTAAGATTTTTCATTTGTCTTCCCCCTGGAACCAGACCTGCTTTAAGAGCTGCACCGCCGGTTGAATATGTTCCAGCCGGATCCCTCCGTAGGACAGCAGGACCAGCGGATAACCTGCCTCCTCCTGGCGAAACAAGTAGTTGGAGATGGGGATAACCTTCACCCCTACTTTTTCCGCCCGGAGGACAATTTCTTCCGGGGGGAGGGGGGATCTGAGTTCCAGCAACACATGAAGGCCGGTTTCCCTGCCGATCACCCTTACTTTATCTTTCATCACTTTCTCAACGGTGTGGATGAGCAGCTGATTCTTCCGGGCGTATATTTTTCTCACTTTCCGGATATGCTTCTCCAGCAAACCGTCTCTCATGAATAAAGCCAAGGCCATCTGCTCAATCTGAGAGGAAGTTTGATTATAGCGGCTTTTCTTTCTCAAGTAATCATCCACTAAATTGGGAGGCAAAACCATGTAACTGATCCGGATGGCCGGCAGGAGAATTTTGGAAAAAGAACCCAAGTAAACCACCCGGGCGCCCCCATCCAGTCCCTGCAAAGAGGGGATGGGGCGTCCAAAATATCTCAGTTCACTGTCGTAATCATCTTCAATAATCAATCCATCCCGCTTATGGGCCCATTTCAGCAACTGAAGGCGCTTGGCGATGGGCATCACCGCCCCCATGGGAAATTGGTTGGAAGGACTCACATAAACGACGCGGGTTGCGCTGCGGGAAAGGGCCTTCAAGTCGATACCGTCTTCTTCCAAGCCGATGGGTTCAATCTGAAAATCCTGATCGCGGAAAATATAACGGGCCTGCTGAAAACCCGGGTCTTCAAAAGCGATTTTCCGGCCAAAAGGCAACAGCAGGCCACAAAGAATACCTAAAAGGATCTGCACCCCCGCACCCACCACCACTTGAGCAGGGGAACAAACTACCCCGCGGGATCGGCCCACATAAGAGGCAATTTCTTTTCTCAGTTCATATTCCCCTTGGGGAGATCCATAAGTCAAGAAACGCTCCGTGTCCCCCGCCAGGGCCTTGTTCAGGTATCTTCTCCATAGGGAAAAATCAAAACTGCCTTGATCAATATAGTCATTGCGAAAATCATAATAGACTTTTCCCCGGTCGGAATATTCTCCGGCCCAGCCTCTCTCCGGTAGAAACCTGGATGAAAAAGAATCCTTCTCCCCGTCCATATCCCCATTGATAACATTGACAAAAAAACCCACCTTGGGTTTGGCGGAAAGATAACCTTCAGCAACCAACTGCTGATAAGCGCTTTCCACGGTGGTTTTGCTGATTTGAAAATCCACAGACATTCGTCTCACTGAAGGCAAACGCAGGCCCGGTTCCAATCGCCCGGAGATGATGGCTTCTTTCAGCTCCCGGTACAACTGAAGATAAAGGGGTGCAGAAGCGGACCTGTTCAATTCCATTGCCAGCGGAAGCATGCCCTTCTCCTTTCTGACCTGGTCAAAAATTATAAATCTGTCACTTTTCAGGTGGTCACAATTTAATTATAGTAGGAAATAAAATTAGGTCAAGGGGAAAAATGGAGGTGTCTTCATGAAAAGAAAACAAATACGGCAGCTGACCGGAGGCGGACTCATGCTGGCCCTGGTCCTTGTGGCCACCTACAGCATTAAAATCCCCGTCCCCTTCACCCAGGGTTATATTCACGGCGGGGACAGCATGATTTTTCTTGCCGCCATGCTTTTTGGCTGGAAAATCGGCGCTCTGGCCGGCGGGATCGGCTCCTCCCTGGCTGATCTGCTGGGAGGGTATGCTCACTGGGCCTTGCCCACTTTACTCATCAAGAGCGTCATGGGAGCCCTGGCCGGTTGGGTAGGAAAAGATCTAAAAGATAAGAAGAGCAAATACTCCGGCTTTTTATTAAGCATGACCATGGCCGGAGGCTGGTTTGCCTTCATCCTGTCTCTGAAGACCCTTTTAAAAACCCTGGTCACCGCCCGGGCGGCCGAACTGGCCGGGCAAATTAAAGGCACCGCCAGCGCCGGCGAGGTGCTCCTGCTCAGCCAGAAATTAGAGGGACAGCTTTTCTGGCTGGCCATAGCGGTACCCGTTCTGATCCTGCTTCTTTCCCTCTACCTGCGCAAAGAAGATCAAAAGCTCTTTGCCGTCTACCGCCTCTTGGGGATGCTTTTGGCCGGAATCTGGATGGTGGCAGGTTACTATGTGGCCGGGGGGATCATGTACGGAAGCTTTATCGTCCCCATTTTCAGCATACCCTGGAACATGGTCCAATTTATCATCGGGCTGATCATCGCCTACCTGGTCATCATCGCCCTGAAAAAAACTCCGGTCAGCACTTTTTTGGAGTGAACTGAACCGGAGAGAAAAAAGCTTTCCTCACCTGGCTAAAGCTCAGCCAGGATCTTTTTCATGCAGAGCAAGACGTAATCTATCTCTTCTTCTGTGGTAAAGTGACCGATACTAAATCTTAAAACCCCTGCCGGAAAAGTACCCATGGTCCGATGGGCTAAGGGAGCACAGTGCAAGCCGGGCCGAGTCATCACTCCGAACTTCCGATCCAAGAGGAAACACAGCTCGGCATTATCCATACCTTCCACATTGACGGCTACAGTACCTGTCTGCTGAACCGGATCCCGGGGTCCGTAGACAATCAGTTCGGGCAGGGCGGCAAGACCTGCCAGCAGCCGGCCGGTCAATTCCGTCTCCCGTTGGCGGATCTTTTCTACACCCACAGCCTGGAGATAGCGAACTGCCGCTCCCAAAGCCACTATGCCCAAAGTGTTTAGAGTACCGCTTTCAAATTTATCCGGCAAAAAGTCCGGCTGTTCTCCCTGGTCGGAAACGCTTCCCGTGCCCCCTTCATAAAGGGGACGAAGTCGCTTGGCCACATCTTTCCGGAGACAAAGGCCGCCAATTCCCATTGGTCCCAAAAGGTGTTTGTGCCCGGTAAAGGCTAAAACGGAAGCATTCAAGTCCTGAAAATCCAGGGGATAGCAGCCTGCCGTCTGGGCGGCATCAATCACCAGATCCAGCCCATAAGCCCCGGCCAGTTCCCCCAATTCCTTGATGGGAACCAGGGTGCCCATCACATTGGAAGCATGGGTAGCCACAATCATCCGAGTCCTGGAGTTAATTAATTTCTCCACCTTTTCCAAATCCAGGTGACCCTGGGGACTGGTGGGCAGTACGGTATAAGTAACCCCTCTCTCCCGCTGCAGGGCATGAAGAGGGCGTAAAACCGCATTGTGTTCCAATCCGGTGATCAAAACATGGTCCCCTTCTCCCAAAAGCCCTTTCATGGCCAGATTGAGAGCCAAAGTCACATTCTGAGTAAAAATCACCTGATTGGCCTCCGGCACATGAAAAAAATCCGCCAAGGCCTCCCTTCCTTCCATCACCCTTCTTCCCGCTTCCAAGGACAGGCCGTAACCGCCCCTTCCCGGATTGCAATTAATCTCCAGAAAAAATTCCTCCAAGGCCCGGAAAACCTCTGGAGGTTTCTGACGGCTGGTGGCGGCATTATCCAAATAAACCTGCATCTCTTTCACCTCAACAGCATTTTACCACAATTAATCAACGGCAAGAAAAAAATCTAAAAAAATCTGGGGTTAGGCCATAAAAAAAACTTATGGCCAGGACCCCAAACATAAAATACTTCTATTTTACATTTGATGTTTTCTTCTTTATCGTAAGTATTAATATTACAAATATTTCATTTGAATTAAAGATTAAGGGGGAGGTAATGAGATTTGAAGAAATCCAGCATCATCATCGCCGGAGGAATTGTGGGCCTGCTGGCGGCTTTATTAGTAAAATTTGGCAACCCCACCAATATGGGCATCTGCGTGGCCTGTTTTTATCGGGATATTACCGGCGCCCTTGGACTCCACCGGGCGGCTGCAGTCCAATATATCAGGCCGGAGATTATCGGTTTCATTCTGGGTGCTTTTATCTTGGCTCTTGCCAAAAAGGAATTCAAGCCCAGCGGAGGCTCTTCTCCTCTGATCAGATTTGTTTTGGGCTTTTTTGTCATGATCGGGGCCCTGGCCTTTCTGGGCTGTCCCCTGCGGATGATCCTGCGCCTGGCCAACGGTGACCTCAATGCCTTAATCGGACTGGTCGGTTACGTCTTTGGCATTTTCATCGGCCTTCAATTTATTAAAAACGGTTTCACCTTGGGAAGAAGTACCCCGCAACCTGTAGCCAACGGTTTGATCATGCCGGTCCTGGCCCTGGTCTTGCTCCTTTTTGCCTTGGTCAAACCAGCCTTTATCCTTTTCAGCCAGGAAGGTCCGGGATCCTTACACGCACCTCTTCTTCTCAGTCTTGCTGCCGGCCTGGTCACCGGAGCCCTTGTCCAGAGGACGCGCCTCTGCACTGTGGGCGGCTTTCGGGATGCCATCCTCATCCAAGACTACCATCTGCTCAGCGGTTTGGCGGGAGTTTTTGTTTTCGCTCTCTTGGGCAACCTAATCTTTAACCCGGCAGGTTTTCATCTCGGCTTTACCGACCAACCCATCGCTCATAATGACTTTCTCTGGAATTTTCTCGGCATGACCTTAGTGGGACTTGGTTCGGTGCTGTTGGGCGGCTGCCCTTTGAGGCAAACTATTCTTGCCGCTGAAGGAAACGCCGATGCTTCCTTGGCCGTCCTGGGTTTGATGGCCGGAGCGGCCTTTGCCCATAACTTTGGACTGGCCGCCAGCCCGCAAGGAGTACCCCTCAACGGACAGATAGCTGTCATCATCGGTTTAGTTGTAGTCTTGGCCATCGGCTGGTCGGTTATGCGGAAGCAAGCTGTTAATATAGGGAAGGAGGGTGCTGTCATTGGCCGATAGAATTGTTGATGCCCGGGGCAGATCCTGTCCGGAACCGGTGGTGATGACGAAAAAGGCTTTGGAAACTATTCAGGGAGAATTCCAAGTTTTGGTGGACAGTGAAGTTGCCCGGGAAAATGTGCAAAGATTTGCCCAAAACAAAGGTTGTCAAGTCCGGATGGAAGAGGGAGGCAACGAATGGAAGATCACTATTTCACCCTGAAAAAAGAGGGAAGAATTGATGGAGTACTGCGTAGCGACTTTTCCTTCCGTCTATGAAGCGCTGCATTTTGAAAAGGTGCTGAAAGGCGAAAACATTCCCCTGGAACTGATTCCCGTGCCCAGGGAAATCAGTTCCAGTTGCGGCATCGCTGCCAAATTTGACTTGGACCTAAAAAACCAGGTGGAGGCAGTTATCGCCTCTAAGAATCTGGCAGTAGACCAGATCTATATCCTGGAAGAGAAAAGAAAAAAGAAAAAGTTTTTTATTTAACCGCAGCCCTCCAGGCTTGCCTAGGCGGAACAGGCAAGCCTGGAATGCTTTTTTTTGGAGTTTTCCCCAAATAAAAAAAACCGGTCAGATCGACCGGCTTTTTAGTATTCCTTGGTTTTTTCGAACAGATCGCCCTTTTTGATCATGCTTGTCTCCAGTCCCTTTTCCGCCATGAACAGATCATAGGTGACATCCACTACTACCCAGCCGCCTTTTTCCGGCAGATACACTTCATTCCAAGCATGATAATCCGCTATCTCCGGATGATATCCCATGACCAGCTTGGCCGGAATACCGTTGCTCCTGGCCATGATGGCAAAAAGGACGGCAAAATCATAGCAAATTCCCTTCTTGCCGGCCAAAGTTTCTTCCGCATCGGGCAAATAATCAGGACTGAGCCGGCTGGCAGCTTTTTCCCGGTCATAGGTAAAGTTCTTTACCATGAATTCATAAAAGGCGGCAACTTTCTCCTCCTCGCTTTCCAGCCCTGCCGCTAAAGAGCGGGCCAGCTTGACCGCTTCCATTTCTTCCTGCCATTTCACCGGCTGGGCTGACTGCAAAAAAGGAATCCTTTCATCAACGATCTTTGCTGCCACTTCTGTCCTCTGCAGGATCCGGTATCTGTTTCCCTCCACCTGCTCCAAAAGAAAGAGCTGATAATCCCCGGAACCCAGTTGGAGAGGGAAACTCCCTTCCCCGCCCTGCAGCTGGTAATAATATGACAGATCATCTTTTTGGATGAGAACTTTCGTTGGTCTGGCATTCTCTGCATAATTGACTTTGACAAGCCCCCTGTCTTTTTCTGTCAGATCAAAAACAGGAGCGGCGGATACGGCCGAGACAATGCCTAGAAACAGCAATCCAATCAAGATCGAAACCAGAAGCTTTTTGCCTCTCACTTTGTAAACTCTCCTTTCGGTAGCTGGCTGCCATCTTGCGAAGGCCCTCTAGCTTTGCGTCCCCGGGTTTCCCCGGGTTTGCCTTTATCGCTGGAACAGTTTACCTTGTCCCGCCAAAGGAAATAAAAAAACTAATCTTTCGGTAGCTGGCTGCCATCTTGCGAAGGCCCTCTAGCTTTGCGTCCCCGGGTTTCCCCGGGTTTGCCTTTATCGCTGATCAGTTAAAATTGTCCCAACTATAAGAAAACAAAAAAGCTAATCTTTCGGTAGCTGGCTGCCATCTTGCGAAGGCCCTCTAGCTTTGCGTCCCCGGGTTTCCCCGGGTTTGCCTTTATCGGTGAATAGCCGATTCCATATTTATTTTAAATCTTCTCATGATCTAATTTACCATAAAAGAATGAATATGTAAATATTTTTTTCTTGAAAATAATAATTTTTATCAATAAAACCTGCTGATCTTTTAAACTACAAACTTTTCTTCAATAGGTTGAAATTTGACCAGCAAGCCGGCGGTGGAACTTCTCGTTTCCTTTTTAAAACCGTCTTCAATTCTTTGTTTGATCAAATCCAAGTTGGTCTCTTTGGCCACCGTCAGCATGAGAATCACCTGGGCTTCGTTCCATTGGCAGGCCACATTTCCTTTGCGCAAACACTGGTCAAGTACCTTCTTCAATTTTTCCATGGCCGGCGAGCTGGCGCTTAAGCCGGTATCTGCGGCCACTTGCAGCAAAGTGATCAAGCCCAAAAAAACCCCTGTCTTTCTTCTGCCGCTTCTCCTTTTCTCCAAGTCGTAAAGAAAGCGAAAGTAATCTACATCACAAAAGAGAACGCCCTGCCTGCTCTCCGGTGCAGAATCCAGTTTCCTTTCGATAAAGATCAGATCCGTGATCTCTTTTTCCTCGCTCTTATCCCTGATCTTCCGATAGAGTTCCCGCATGGCGGGGGAGGGTTTAATCCCCAGTTCCCGGTACATTCTGGCGGTGATATAGGAGTAATGTCCCAGGGCCTGGCTGATTTCTTCCAGTTCCAGCAAGGCTTCCAGATAAAAGTAATGCAAATTTTCTTCCAAAGGCTCAATCAAGACCGCCTCTTCGAAAACCTGAATAATGTCCCCAAAACGCCCCTGTTGTCTTAATAACTCCAACAAACGGAAAAGAGCTTGCAGATAGAGACGGTGGTAATGATTCCTGGCAACAAGGGTCCATTCCTGATATGGGTTTTCGGCCAGGTATTCCCCTTTGTATAGGGATACGGCTTCCAGATAAGTGTCGATGGCCGAGGAAGGATCGGCTTCTTTTAAGGCATTTCCTTCCTGCACCAGTCTTTCAAACCGGTCCGCATCCAGAATACAATCGGATCCCAAAGTGCAGGTGTAATAACCGCCGCCAAAAGTGATCTTAAGACAGTCTTCCAACCGGTAGGAAAGGGTGATTTCCTCCAGGAATTTGCGCAACCGGAAGATTTGCGTTCTCAAAGCATTTTTCGGATTCTGATATTCTTCGTCCGGCCAAAGATCTTCCATGATTATTTCCGGGAGCAGTCTTTTATTTCTATTGGTAATGAAATACTTCAATAACTCCAAGAGCTTGCGAGAACGGTGATGATCCAACAGGGAAACCTCTCCTATTTTCAAGTCGAAACCGCCTAAAACGGAAATTTCGATTTTGCATTTTTCTTCCGGACTGTGTTCAAGCACCTTTCTGTCCTCCTCTCCAACAATCCCCTGATCCTTTCCCCCGAAAGGACCGGACCAATTCCCCCTGGATATTTTTCCCTTGAGCTTTAATCATAATTATATCAAAATGCTGTGCACAATGCTCATATTTTTATCATCTTAATTAATAACAATCCGGAGATTTGCCGCATCAGGCTTGCCATTTCCGATCGCATACAATACAATTACTACTGTACAAATCCATCTGGGGGTGAAGGATATAAACGTAAACATTCTAATTTCCAGTCTGATCGCGGGACTGGTTACCGGGGTGGGAGCCCTGATTGCCATCGCTCTCAGAGAACCGTCCAGTAAACTGGTCTCGCTCACACTGGGTTTCGCATCAGGGATTATGATCGGCATCTCAGCTTTCAGTCTGATCCCCAACAGCATCGATACCGGAACAATCGTCACTTGCATTGTGGGTTTTGTCATCGGCGGAGTATTTCTCTTCCTGGTTGATATCGGGTTACCTCACATTCATAAGATAGAAAGCGACTGTGGTGCCTATTTGAAGATGGGATATTTCATCGCCATCGGCATCGCCTTTCATAATCTGCCCGAAGGAATTGCCATCGGAGCCAGCAATGCCATTTCCGAACATCTGGGGCTGATGACCGCCCTGGCCATTGGACTTCATAACATTGCCGAAGGACTGAGCGTGGCCGTCCCCCTGCGCCTGGGCCGGATTGGGAAAAAACGCATCGTCTTTATCACCACTATGACTGGCCTATCCACTTTTTTCGGGGCGGGTCTGGGCATGATACTGGTCAACGTTTCCCAAACCTTTATTTCCTTTGGCATGGCCTTTGCCGCTGGTGCCATGATCTACATTGCCAGCGACGAATTAATCCCTCACAGCCACAGCGTTCACAGCGAATTTGCCAACTTGGGCATCATGTTGGGTTTTACTGCCGCTCTCTTTCTCCCTTAAGGATTATGGGAGTTTATACATATTTTTTCTAGATGATATACATTTTCCCTGCTAAGCTGCCAGGTTTTTACCTGGCAGTTAAAAAAACTTGACATATACCATAGGGGGCTATACTATATTGTCAAAAGTAGGAGGTGAAAACATGAGCTCATTTACAGGAGCCGACGGCTGCTGCCAGGGACAAAAAACTCGCCACTGGTACGATGAAAAAACCGTCAAAGAGCTGGAAATACGCCTGAACCGCATCGAAGGGCAGATCCGGGGTATCAAACGCATGATTATGGAGCAAGCCTATTGCGATGATATATTGCATCAAATTGCCTCTGCTCAGTCCGCCTTACAAGGGGCAGCTAAAATCTTGCTGGAAAAACACCTGAAAAATTGCGTTCGGGAGCAGCTGGTAGCCGGCGAAGAAGAAATACTGGATGAGGTTTTAAAGACAGTTTTCCGCATGATGAAATAGATCCAAAATTTAAGAAGCGAGGAGGAGGACTCCGTGCAAAACACAAAGCAATCCCAAGCACATACCATCTCCCTGCCTGTCAGCGGGATGAGTTGTGCCGCCTGTGCTGGCCGGATTGAAAAGGTGCTGCAGGAGAAAGCAGGCATCCTTACGGCAGCAGTAAACCTGTCTTTGGGGAAAGCAACCCTCACCTATGATACCCATCTAATCCAGTTGGACGACATCATTCAGACCATCCATGACCTGGGCTACCAAGTTCCGGATGAAGAAATGGAGCTGATTATCTCCGGCATGTCCTGTGCCTCCTGCTCCGCCCGGCTGGAAAACAAGCTGGCCTCCCTCGAGGGCATCCGGGAAGCCGCGGTCAATTTTGCCGCTGGCAAGGCCACTGTCAAGTATATCCCTGACCTGATCAACCCTCGGGATATCCGGCAAGCCGTAGAAGATCTGGGCTACCAAGCCCGGCTTCCGGTGGAAGAAGCCGAGGGCCAACAAAGGAGCCGCGAAGAGGAGGAAATCCGCCGCTATCTGGGCCGCTTCCTCTTTGCCGCTGTCTTTTCCCTGCCCCTGGCCTGGACCATGGTGGCCGAATTTTTCGCTTGGAGCCATCTCCATCTCAACCCATGGATTCAGCTGGCCTTGACCACTCCTGTTCAATTTTTTGCCGGCTGGCCATTTTACCGGGGCGCTTACCTCTCTTTAAAATCAGGGGGCACCAATATGGATGTGTTGGTGGCTTTGGGCACCTCCGCCGCCTATTTTTACAGCCTCTATTCCCTTTTGTCCGGCTGGGAAAAATTCTATTTTGAAACTGCCGCCATGCTCATCACTTTGATTTTACTTGGAAAGCTTTTGGAAGCCGTAGCCAAGGGAAAGACTTCGGAAGCCATCAAAAAACTGATAAAATTGCAGCCCAAAACAGCCCGGGTCATCCGCAACGGCCAGGAACAAGACCTGCCCGTGGAGGAAGTGGTGGTGGGAGACCTGATCCTGATCCGGCCGGGAGAGAAGATTCCCCTGGACGGTATTATTGTGGAAGGCAGCTCCAGCGTGGATGAATCCATGCTCACCGGGGAAAGTCTGCCGGTGGACAAAAAGCCGGGAGATCCGGTGGCGGGGGCTTCCATGAATAAGCAGGGCAGTTTTACCTTTCAGGTGACCAAAGTGGGCAAGGACACGGTTTTAGCCCAAATTATCAGCCTGGTGGAAAAAACCCAACTATCCAAGGCTCCCATCCAGAGGCTGGCGGACCGGGTTTCCGCTTTCTTCGTTCCGGCCGTCATCGTCATCTCTTTATTCACATTTCTCGGCTGGTACCTGAAGGGAGCCGGTCTGGCCGGCGCCCTGATCCCGGCGGCCACCGTTCTGGTGATTTCCTGCCCTTGCGCCCTTGGTCTGGCCACCCCCACGGCCATTATGGTGGGCACCGGCCTGGGAGCGAAAAAAGGTATCTTGATCAAGGGAGGGGAACAGCTGGAAAGAGCCGGAAAAGTGAATGCGGTAGTCCTGGACAAAACCGGCACCATCACTTACGGTATCCCGAGAGTAACAGATTATCTGTCCATCCCTCCTTTCTCAGAGGAGACTCTGTTAGGAGCCCTGGCCGCCGGAGAAAAGAAATCGGAACATCCCCTGGGACAGGCCATTGTCCAAAAAGCTGAGGAGCTGGGACTTTCCCTGCCGGAAATAGATGACTTTGAAGCCCTGCCCGGTCGGGGCATCCGTTTTCGCCTGAACGGTAAAACCTGGTACGGAGGCAATGAAGCTCTGGCCAGGTCCCTGGGCATGGAACTGGTGGAATTCCTGCCGCAAAAACACAGCTGGGAGGAGGAAGGGAAGATGGTCATCCTGGTGATGGTGGAAGAACAGTTGGCCGGAATGATAGCAGTAGCCGATACCGTCAAGGAGCATGCCCGGGAAGCCATCCAAGAGCTGAAGGAAATGGGGATTGATGTCTTCATGCTCACCGGCGACCAAAAACGCACCGCCTTATCCATCGCCCGGCAGGTGGGCATTGACCATGTGCTGGCCGAGGTTTTGCCCCAGGATAAAGCCCGGGAAGTGGAAAAACTAAAAAAAGACGGTAAAGTTGTAGCCATGGTGGGAGACGGTATCAATGATGCTCCAGCCCTTGCCCTTGCCGATGTGGGCATTGCCATGGGCACAGGGACCGATGTGGCCATGGAAAGCGCTTCCATCACCCTCATGCGGGGAGACCTGCGGACCATTGCCGCCTCTATCCGTCTATCCCGCAAGACAGTGCAAAAAATCCGCCAGAATCTTTTTTGGGCATTCATCTACAACACTTTGGCTATTCCCCTGGCCGTGCTGGGCGTCCTGACGCCTCTCATTGCCGGAGCGGCCATGGCTTTCAGCTCCGTCTCAGTGGTCACCAGCTCCTTGTTGCTGGGAAGATATGACCCGAAATATCCGTAAGGGTAACAACCCGAACCGGCCATGGTCCGGGTTTTTCCCAGCCCAAAAAAATAACTGTTTCCCCGAAAGGTTTTTCCGGATAAAAACAGAACTACTATATCTGTATGTAAATATGAACGGATTTATCATTTTATTCTCAGCAGCAGATCAAGCATAGGGACCAAATGAAGAAGGGGTGGAAAGAAAAGATGATCGACCTGCGCAGCGATACGGTAACCAAACCAACGGAGGAAATGCGGCAAGCCATGGCCAGGGCCCCAGTAGGTGACGATGTCTACGGTGAGGATCCCACCGTCAATGAACTGGAGGAAAAAGCCGCAGACATCTTGGGCAAAGAAGCGGCTTTGTTTGTACCCAGCGGCACCATGGGCAATCAGGTAGCGGTCTTGGCCCATACCCAGCGGGGCGATGAAATTATTCTGGACACATATTGTCATATTGCCAGCTACGAAGTGGGGTCCGCTTCCATGTTGGGGGGAGTGCAACTCCGGACCATCCCGGGTTTTCTGCTGGGAGATACCGTGAATCTCATCCGGGAAGCATACCGGCCAACCAATCTTCACTTTCCCATCAGCCGCCTGGTCTGCCTGGAAAATACCTTTAACCGGGGCGGCGGTCAGGTCATGAGCTTGGAAAAAATGAAGGAAATTTACCAGTGTGCAAAAGAACTGGGTCTGGCTGTCCATCTGGACGGCGCTCGCCTCTTCAATGCGGCCATCGCCGCCGGTTGTCAGGCAAGGGAATACGCCCAATATGGCGATTCCGTTATGTTCTGTCTCTCCAAAGGGCTGGGTGCGCCGGTGGGATCCATCTTGACGGGCAGTAAGGAATTCATTGCCCTGGCTCGCAAATATCGGAAAGCCCTGGGCGGCGGTATGCGCCAGGCGGGCATTCTGGCTGCGGCAGGCTTAATCGCCCTGGAGGGAATAGGCCGACTGAAAGAGGATCACCACAAGGCCCGCCTGCTGGCAGAGGGCTTAAATCAAATCAAGGGCTTAAAAGTTAACCTGGACCAAGTGCAGACCAACATGGTTTTCCTGGATGCTTCCGCACTGCCCGGAGGGCCCCATGCTTTGGTGGCGGAAATGAAAAAAGCAGGGATCCTCGCTTCCGTAATAGCGGAGAGAGAGCAGATCCGTTTTGTGACGCACAGGGACGTTTCCACCGAAGACATCAGCCATTCTCTCCAAGTGATCAAGGATATCGCGCACCGGCAGTTTTCCCGCTGCCAGTGATCTCCGTCTTCCCCGGCGCCTCTCGCCGGGGAAGCTTTTTTTAGGGAAAATACGGCTGAAAAGAAGAAAAAGAGCCCGAAGGCTCCCATGGCTCTTTCCTCCTGTACCATTTCAAGATCAGCCGTTAATGATCCTGCACGCTTTTTACCAGATACCGAGGGCGGTCCACATCGGTTCCTTTGGCGCAGGCGGTGTAATAAGCCAGAAGCTGTAGGGGAACAACCGCCAGAATGGGAGCAAAGTCCGGCTCTGTTTCCGGCAAGGCCAAAAACCAGTCACAAAGACCGGCGATCTCTTCCATCCCTTCCAGGCTAATTCCCATCATCCAAGCGCCCCTGGATTTTACTTCTTCCACAACTGCTAAAGTTTTTTCTACCAGAGAAGGCTGGGTGGCCAGGGCGATCACCGGTATTCCCTCTTCAATCAGGGCAATCGGCCCGTGACGAAATTCCCCCGCAGCGTAGGCTTCCCCATGAATATAAGAAGTTTCTTTCAGCTTCAGGGAACCTTCCAGGGCCACCGCATAATCCAAAGATCTTCCCAAAAAATAAGCGTGAGAACTGCGGGCTGCTACCGCCGCCGGCTCCTTTAATTCTCGGGCCCTTTGGAGCAGCCTCTCCACTTTCCCCGGCAAGGACACCAACTCCTCCAGATATCCGGACACTTCCCCCTTTCGGAGAGTTCCTCGGGCCTGGGCCAGTTGCAAACCGAACAGATAAAGGCTGGCCAGCTGGGCCAGGTAAGCCTTGGTGGAAGCGACCGCCACTTCCGGCCCGGCCAGGGTATAAATGACCCCATCAGCTTCCCGGCTAATGGTACTAGCCACAGCGTTGGTGATGGCCAGGGTCCGGCTGCCTTTCCCTTTGGCTAGCCGCAAAGCGGCCAAGGTATCAGCGGTCTCGCCCGATTGGCTGATGGCTATGGCCAAAGTTTCCGGTTCCACCAGGGGCTGGATGTAACGAAATTCCGAGGCCAATTCCACCGCCACCGGCAGGCCGGCTGTTTTTTCGATAAAATGCTTGCCTACCAGACCGGCGTGATAAGCGGTCCCGCATGCGATGATGAGCAAACGCTTATAGCCGGCTAATTCCTCCTTCCCTCCCGCCCCTAATTTTATCTTTTGATCGGATGTGATGCTTTCCGCAAAAGTTTTTCTCAATACCTGCGGCTGTTCCATGATCTCCTTCAGCATAAAGTGGGGATAATCCCCTGGCCTATTCCTGCTGCTGTCCATAGGCAAGTTTTCTCCTCCTCACGTTCATCTTGATCACGCAAGGGCTCCCTCTTTCACCCGGCAGTCTTTGTCCCGGAAATTACTTTCCGCCTTTGCCCTGCATTTCACGGCCGTGAACAGCCGAGGGGTACCCGCCGATAGCTCGATCAACCCCTTCCTCGTCAACCGGCCTTTCCATCCCGGCCGGTCCTGGCGCTTCTCCTCTCTTGCAGCCTGGGAGCCCTTTTTCGAAAATACTACCCCCTCACCTCCTTCCTGCGGCAATTATTCAAGATTGCCGCAGGATTTCCGCCAGAGAACCGACAATGTCCTCCAACTCCATGCGGTTGGGACCTTCCGCCATGATGCGGATGACAGGCTCCGTTCCCGATGGCCGGATCAGGATCCGACCTCTTTTCCCCAAGCGCTCTTCCGCCTTCCGGCAGGCTTCCGCCAGGCGGGGAGAGGCCAGGGCTTGTTCTTTATCGGGAACCGGAATATTCACCATCACTTGAGGAAAACGCTGCATCCGGGAAGCCAGTTGGGAAAGAGGCAAACCCGTGTTCACCATCACCTGCAGGAGATTTAAAGCGGTAATCAAACCGTCACCGGTGGTGTTCTGTTTGAGAAAAATAATATGGCCGGACTGCTCTCCTCCCAAAACAGCGCCGCATTTCAGCATTTCCTCCAAGACATAGCGGTCCCCTACCCTGGTCTCCCGGACGGTTATTCCCTCTTCCTCCATAGCCAGGCGCAATCCCAGGTTGCTCATCACTGTGACCACCAGGGTATTGTTCTCCAGCTTGTTTTGCTCCTTGAGAAATCGGGCGCAGATCATCATGATCTGATCCCCGTCTACCAGATTTCCCTTTTCATCCACCGCCAGCAGCCGATCGGCATCACCGTCATGGGCCAGCCCCAAATGGGCTCCCTGTTCCACCACCGCTTTGCACAAAGCCTCCGGATGCGTGGAGCCGCAATGGTGGTTTATATTGATCCCATCAGGCTGATCGAAAATGGAAACAACCTCTCCGCCCAAACGCCGGAAAAGCCGAGGAGATATTTGCGAAGCGGCTCCGTTGGCACAGTCCACGACAATTTTCAGCCCTTGCAATGTGCCTTGAAAAAGGCTTTCCAGATAGGCCAGGTATTCCTCCACGCCGGAAGAAAACTCCTCCACCCTGCCCACTTCCGCCCCCAGGGCTTTTGGCAAAACTTCCAGATTCCCCTGGATCAGATCCTCGATTTCTTCCTCCCTGGCATCCGGCAGCTTAAACCCATTGGGGCCAAAGAATTTGATACCGTTATCGCCGAAAGGATTATGGGAAGCGGAGATGACTATGCCCGCAGCCGCCCCGGTCTCCCTGGTCAGAAAGGCAACAGCGGGAGTAGGGATCACCCCCAAGAGACGAGCGTCTACGCCCACCGAACAAAGGCCGGCCACCAGAGCAGCTTCCAGCATCCCCCCGGAAATCCTGGTATCTTTACCGATGAGGATGTTGGATCTCTGCCCTTCCCCGGCTAAGAGATATCCGCCGGCCTTGCCCAAGCGAAAAGCCAATTCCGGCGTAACAATCCGATTGGCCTCACCGCGGACGCCATCAGTTCCAAACAGCCTTGCCATTTTTTTGTCACTCCCAATGCATTTCGCCTGAGGAATCAGGCTTATTTTCCTCCAATAGTTTACGACATAAACGACGTTTTTGCCACTTCTTTAGGCGTAAGCCCTGTCCCCCGGAAACAAAAAGGCCAAAAGTGATCGTTAAAGGCAGGCCCGGGAGCCTGCCCTCCTAAATGAACATGGATCTTATTCCACTTCAATGATGACTTTTACCCGGGATATTCCCCCGGTATAGGTGCCCTCCGGCAGGTCCAATTCCATGTCTAAAACAGTGGTCTTTTCAATTTCATCCAGGAGAATTTCCTGTGTATAAATATAGTCCAAATCCCGCAGTACTTCCGCCCTGCCGTAAATGTCGATAATCTCCGGTGTCACCTTCAGCTGTTTGAGGCGCAGCTTGCCGGGCAAATCACCCACCAATCGGGCTTTGACCACGAACTTTTCCACCGGCAGATCCCTGACCACGGGTACAAACACCTCTACCGCTTCCGGCTGTATTTTCAGCCACTCGTGGATGGAATTGCCGGCTTGATCGTTGATGATTACCGGGACCCTCTCCAGGTAGCTTTCCGTCGGCCTGGAAAGGGAAACGCTCACCTCCACCTCTCCGATCCGGTCCAAAATGCTTTTCGGGCCCGCAATCAAAACCTGGGAAGGGTTCACGGTGGGCTCCAAAACCTGGTAACCATCTGCCGCCTCCCCTGTGACCTTGACCGTAATGGGAAGCTGGACCTGGGAAACCTGGTCGATGACCACCGATGCTTGCGACGGGATGGCGCTGACCAATTCCACTCCCTTGGGAAGGGCTATCTCCACCGGCTCAATATTCACACCAGGTCTGGCCGTACTTAAATCCACATAGGCTTGAATGTCTCGGGAAGTTAAATTGTCCAGAGTCTGTTCCCGGCCTTGTACTCTCACCTTTACCAGGGAGGGTTTTTCTGCCACCATTAATTCAGAGGTCAATTGGCGGGTCTCCAGGGGAACTTCCAGGAGAGTCTCCTTCACCGGGTTCTGCTCGGCAGTAACCCAGGCCCATAAAATGACGGCCAAGACAATGGAAATAATCCGATAAGCAAGATTAGTACGGAAATGCTTCCACATTTTCCACATTTATTTACGACCTCCACTGCCAGAAATGGCCGGTTTGGGTGCCTGCTTTAGGCAGCAACAGTTCTTCCAATAATTCCCTCAGATTCTTTTCATCTAAGAAACGGATCAAACGACCTTCTTCAGCCACCGAAACCGCTCCCGTTTCCTCTGAGACCACAATGGCTACCGCATCAGACTGCTCAGTAATGCCCAGAGCCGCCCGGTGCCTGGTGCCCAGCTGTTTATGTAAATAAGGGCTGTCGCTCAGGGGCAAAAAACATCCTGCCGCCACCACCCGGTCACCCCGGATAATGGCCGCCCCGTCATGGAGGGGAGTGTTGGGAATGAACAGATTGATCAAAAGCTCCGCCGAAAGAACACTGTCCAACTTCACACCGGTCTCAATATAATCGTTAATGCCCGTTTCCCTTTCAACCACGATCAGGGCTCCATATTTGTGTTTCACCAGCACCTGTACCGCCCTCACCAGCTCACTGATGAGCCGGGACATATCCTCTTCCCCCAGAAAGACCAGAGGCCTGGCAAAAAATTTGCCCCTGCCCAACTGTTCCAATGCCCGCCGCAGTTCAGGCTGAAAAACGATAGGGAGGGCAACGATGAGGGCCAGGCGCACATTTTCCAAGATCCAGTCGATGGTGCGGAGCTGAAGAAAATTGGCCAGAAAAGAAGCGATAACCAGGACGGCCAAGCCTTTGATCAACTGGACAGCCCGGGTACCTCGAATGAGCATGATCAGCCGGTAAAAAACAAAAGCCACCACCGCTATATCGACCACAACCAAGATCAGATCCAGCATACTATAAGATTGAAAGATACGAAAAAAACCCACTGCTCTCACCCCTGGTCCCGTTCCTGCCCGTCTCTGTTTTTCCCTTAAAAAAAGGAGATGTTGCCGGAGAAAAAACTTTTCTTGAACTAAGTTTAACATAACATTTTATTGTCGAAAATATTAAACAAGAATTAATAAACTTTTCTACTTGAAGACAGCTAGTTTTTCGACGAAAAGCCGGTAAATTCCTGTCTCCGGCGGTGATTACCTGAAAAGAACTTTTTTGGATATTGGTAACAGCCTTTTCAGGTTGCCAGGCTTCGCCGGTTCCATTAAAATAGTAACAGGGAAAGCGAGGCGAAAACGGTGATTAAAAAATGGCAGATCTCCCTAACCGTCGTCTGTGTCATCTCGGGAATATTGCTCATGTCCCTTATTCATACTAATCGCACCATTGTCACTGAAGCAGCGGAAAACCCGAATGCCGATTTGATTGAAATTATCAACCGTTTGGAAGAAGAAACTGCATTTTTGGAAGACCAGCTCAACGATCAGAGAAACCGCATTGACAGCTTACATGAAGACCGAATTCAGGGGCAAGGTCAGCTGGCCGACCTGCAAATTACCCTATCCTGGCTGAGAAGCCAAGCCAGTTTAACAGAAGTTACCGGGCCCGGCGTGATCGTCATCCTGGATGATAATGCGGAAAATGCCGCCGCCGCCAAGGCCAGCGATCCCCTGTCCTTTGACCCGGAAAGCTTCATTATTCACGATAAAGACCTTCTCTACCTGATCAACGACCTGAGAATGGGCGGGGCGGAAGCGATCGCCATCAATAATCAAAGAATCGTTTCCTCCAGCGATATTCGCTGTGTGGGAACAGTGATCCTGGTCAATTCCACCCGCCTGGCACCGCCTTATGAAATTAAAGCCATCGGCAATCCGGAAGTGCTCAGTTATCACGTGGAAAACGGGCAAAGCTTTCCCTGGCTGAAAAGCAAGGATTTCCCGGTAAAGATCAGCATGGAATCATCCCTGCATTTACCTCCTTACAAAGGGCGTTACGCCTTCGTCTACTCCCAGCCGGTAAAGCAGGAAGGAGATGGTGAGCAGTGATTTCCGCCAGAAGTTGGCAGGTTTCCTTAGCCCTGGTTTTTATTCTTCTCGGTATGTTGATTTCCATGCAGTTCAAAACCCAGCAAAATATAATCAATAGCCTGAACGCCCAAAAAAAAGAAGACTTGGTGGCCGTATGGAAAAGTCTGGATGAAAAAAGGCGCTCCCTGGAGTTGGAGATTACAGATCTGAACACCAAGTACTGGGAGCTGATGGAAGAATCCCAAGCAGGCACTGCCGCCCTGAAAAATGTTACCGAGGATATGAACAAGTTGAAAATAGTGAACGGACTGGTGCCGGTCACCGGATCCGGGATCACGGTCACGATTACGGGGGATGCGCCTCTTTTATTCCTGGACTTAATCGACCTGGTCAACGAACTATGGGCTACGGGGGCCGAGGCCATTGCCATTAATGACCACCGCGTCACCCAAAGGACCTCGATTTTTGAGGCGGAAGACGCTTTATCCGTTTATATTACCGTCAATGGGGAAAAACTCCTCTATCCCATCGTGGTGAAGGCCATCGGAGATCCTCATACCTTGGAAAAAGGACTCACCTTTACCGGGGGCTTGGTGGATAACTGGAATACTCTCTACTCCATCTACCCGGAAGTACAGCAAAAAGAAGAGCTGACCATTCCTCCTGTGAAGGAGATTCCCAGCTGGAGATATGCGCAAACGGTGCAAAGCACCAGTTAAGAAAAAAGTGCGGCGATTGCCGCACTTTCTAACCTTCCAGCCCCCTGCCCATGGATTGACTTTTCTTCCTTCCCAGCAAGCCCGCCAAAAACATGGCCAACCTCACCGGCCAGGAAGAAACCTGCCTTTTTATTTCTCTTCTTTCCTCGTGCAGACGGGCCAGGTTTTTTTGCAGTTCCTGGTTGGCATACTGCAGGCTTCCAATTTGATGGGTTTTTTCCTGGACTTCCCTGGTCAAACGCCGGATTTCTTCCCTGGCATCCTCCATGATCTTATTCAGGGAACTCTGCAGCTGCATGGCCCGCACTTCCGCCTGCTCCAATTTCACTTTCAGTTTATTTCTCTCGCCGCGGAGAGATAATAACTGCTGGCTTTGGTGTTCCAAATCCTCAAGCAGTTCCTTTTGTTTTTCCTCCAAACGAAGGCAGTCACTGCGCAGCCGAGAGTTTTCCAGAGAGAGATGCTCATTCTGCACGGCTAGACTGCTGATTTTTTCCTGGAAAAGAGCCTCTTCTTCCCGGTGATGATTCTGCAAATAAGCCAGCTCTTCCTCCAAGTTCTGTTTCAAATCATGCAAGGCCTCTATTTCCTCCATGGCCGCCGCTGCCTGCCGGCGAGCCAGTTCCAGGGAATCGGCAGCTGCCAGGACCTGCTGATGCCAGCTTTGATAGGTCTGCCGCATGGCCTGATTACAACGCCAGATCCCGTTCTGTAATTCTTCAAAATAGGGGTACTGGTGCAAGGTTTCCTGCAATTCCTGGTAGCCATGGCTGTTGATAATCCCCACCAGGGCCAGGAGAGTGTCGAAATCCAGGCCCTGGGGGTAGAGCTGTAAAATTTCCGTAAGGATTTCTTCCAGGGGAAGGGCAGCATAAACGCATTTTTTCCGCAAGGCTTCCAGCTTTTTTATTTTCAAGCCTTCGGCAAATACTTCCGCTTCCCTTTCCCCGCTGGCCTTCAGCTGCAGGGAGCCCTTTTCACCGGAACGGCAGATTTCCAGTTTGCTGCCCGGTTCCAGTTTGTTGGCTTCATACCAGGAACCCAAACCGGCCAAACATTGGTGCTCCTGCAGGTACCAGACGCCAAGGGGGCCCTGGGGGGTTTCCAAATCCAGATAGGCCACCGGCTCCAGGGGGCCAAATATTCTCATCATTCTTTTGTTAAGACGCAGGATGCCTCGCTCCAGATCCAGGGAGGAGAGAATATACTGCCGGCGAGAGGAATCTGCTTCTTTGATAATGAGAACCAGCTCAGCTTCCTGTAAAACGCTGATCTCAGCCTGGCGAATGAAGGCAAAAACATCCTCAGCGGCCAGATGAGCCTTCATCGCTTCCAAAGCGCTCTTCAGAAACCATCGCCCCGGTGCCACTTCCAAAAATCGCTCATCTTTTCGCAAAAAATTTTCCCAACCCGTTTCCACCACCCTGGCCGGGAAAAGCTCCCCCATTATTTCCGCCAAGGTTAAGGGGCGCTGTTTTTTTTGCAGCAGGCGAATGATTTTGGTCAGCTCACCGGCGGTAGGCTCCCCCATCACCTGCCAATGGGATAGTCCCCATTTGCCGCTGCGCAGGCGAATAAAACGCCCGTCGTAAACCAGATCCTGCTCCTGCCGGCCTTTCGTTTCCAGCCCGTTCTCTTCCGCTAAAAAAAGCAGTTCACGAAAGGTCACCGGGTAACCCATGGTGGAAAGCCATTGATAAAAATGATTATTGGCCGGGTTTCCCGTTTTGTCCACTTGCCATAAACCATCCTTGAGATAAAAAGATAAATTATTCCCCAAGCAACGTTTGAGATCCTGCTCTAATTTATCCCGTTCTTGATTCACCAGCTTGTTTTTCACCTGCTCCAGCAGGTCTTCAAAAGTCAGGCCCCCTTTATAAAGCAGCTGTTTCACATGATCCAGAAGGTTGTCCAAACGGCCATTAATCGTTACTTGATTCAGAGAAGCATCATTTTGGCTTTTTGCCTTGCTTTTTGTCTTCCTTTTGACCCTGGTCTTTTTCATGCAGTCACCTCTTTTCCCCTTTTTTCCCATTTAATGCCAACAATATTTGCTCTCCGTGGCAGAAAGTCCTTCGGGAAAAAACAGTATTTTTGTCTAAGGGCGGGAAAAAGAAAGTCGCTTTAACAAGAGAAAAAAGAGAAACCCTGGCAGTTTCTCTTCTTCGCTAAAAGATGTTACTTGTATAAATTAATCCATGATCTAAAAGCTGCCCACTTCCACGAATGCAGCTGAAAGCGGCCGCCCCAGTCCGGCACCGAAAATGTTATCTGATTCCCTCAAAACATCGGGAAAGTGACCTGGCAAACCAGGGTCTTTTCATGATCTGTCAACTTGTTCACTTAGTTTGCTGCAAACCAGGTCTCCCATGGACGCCGTGCTGACCAGCCGACAGCCGGGTTCCTTAAGATCCGGGGTCCGATATCCTTCCGCCAGAGCTGAGGACACCGCCTCCTTGATCTTTTCCGCCGCCTCCGGCAACCGGAAGGAATATTCCAGCATGAGAGCAGCCGAAAGAATGGCGGCTAAAGGATTGGCTATTTGCCGGCCCGCAATATCCGGCGCCGAACCGTGCGCCGGTTCGTAGAGGCTCACCTGACCCCCGATGCTGGCCGAGGCCAGCATGCCGATGGAACCGGAGAGCATGGAAGCTTCATCGGTGAGAATATCGCCGAACATGTTCTCGGTGACCAACACATCAAACTGATTGGGTTTGCGGACCAGCTGCATGGCGCAATTATCCACCAGCATGTGTTCCAACTCCACGTCCGGATATTCCCGTTGGATCCGATTGGCTGTTTCCCGCCAGAGGCGGGAGCTTTCCAGCACATTGGCTTTATCCACGGAGGTTACTTTCCGCCTTCTCTGCCTGGCCGTCTCGAAAGCCAACCTGAGAATCCGCTCGATTTCTTCCGTAGTGTAGACCAGCACATCAACGGCCCGTTCTCCGCCGGCAATGCTTTCCCTTTTCTTTTCGCCAAAATAGATCCCGCCGGTTAATTCCCGGATCACCACCAGATCCGTACCCTGGACCACTTCTTTTTTCAATACGGATGCGCCCAGCAAAGAGGGATAGAGAAAAACCGGCCTGATGTTGGCATATAGACCCAAGATCTTCCGCAGAGGCAGCAGGGCTCCCGCTTCCGGACGCTTCTCCACGGGAAGACCGTCCCACTTGGGCCCCCCCACCGCCCCCAAAAGAACCGCATCACTCTGCCGGACCAATTCCAAAGTAGCCGCCGGCAAAGGCTCTCCCAGGGCATCTAAAGCTGCGCCGCCGATGAGTCCCTCCGTAAATTCAAATTCCAGGCCGTATGCAGGAGCAATGGTTTCCAATACTTTTTGCGCTTCCGCCATAATCTCCGGGCCGATCCCGTCTCCTGGCAGCACCGCTATTTTAGCCATTCTTCAATCTCCTCTCTTTGATATAGGACATCAATCCTCCCGCCTGGATCAGTTCCTGCATGAAAGGAGGAAAAGGCTTGGCTGCATAAATCTCTCCCCTGGTTAAGTTGACGATGGAACCGATCCCTGCCTCAATCCGGATGCGATCCCCCTCTTGAATGCCCTCCGCTGCTTCCGGGCACTCGAAAATAGGCAGCCCGATATTGATGGCATTGCGATAAAAAATGCGGGCAAATGATACGGCAATGACAGCGCTGATCCCTGCCCCTTTGATAGCAATGGGCGCATGTTCCCGGGAACTGCCGCAGCCGAAATTCTTGCCGGCCACTATCAAGTCCCCTTTCTGCGCTTTTCTGACAAAATCCGGATCCGCATCCTCCATGCAGTGGGCGGCCAATTCTTCCGGTAAAAAAGTATTCATATAACGGGCCGGAATGATGGCATCCGTATCGATATCATCGCCAAATTTCCAGGCATTTCCTTCCAAAAACATTTAGGCCACCTCCTCGGGTCCGGCAATCCTGCCCAGAACTGCGCTGGCAGCGGCTACAGCAGGCCCGGCCAAATATACTTCGCTTTCCGGATGGCCCATCCGTCCCACAAAATTGCGATTAGTGGTGGACACGGCCTTTTCGCCTTTGGCCAAAACGCCCATATGGCCGCCCAAGCAGGGGCCGCAGGTGGGAGTGCTGACCACGGCACCTGCCTCCAGGAAAATTTCCACCAAGCCCTCCTTGATGGCCTGCCGGTAAATCTCCTGGGTGCCGGGGATGATGATCAAACGCACTTCCGGGTGCACTTTCCGCCCCTGGAGCAGCTTCCCTGCCATCCGCAAATCTTCCAGGCGCCCATTGGTACAAGAGCCGATAACCACCTGATCAATGAGAACCTTTCCCACCTGGCTGATGCCGCGAGTATTTTCCGGAGAATGGGGAAAAGCCACCTGGGGCTCAATGGCAGAAACATGGAAATCGTAAATTGCCGCATAAGAAGCATCGGGATCGCTCCGGTAGACCTTGTAGGAGCGCTTTGCTCTTTTCTCCATATAGGCCAGGGTCTTTTCATCAGGCTCCATAATCCCGTTTTTGCCGCCGGCCTCGATGGCCATGTTAGCCATAGTCATTCTCCCGTCCAGGGAAAGATCTCTAATGGCTTCACCGGTGAATTCCATGGCCATATATCTGGCCCCGTCCACGCCGATCTTGCCGATGGTGTAGAGGATCAGGTCTTTCCCCCCCACATATGGTTTCATCTTCCCGTGGAAAATAAACTTGATGCTTTCCGGCACCTTAAACCAGGCTTCTCCGGTGGCCATGCCCGCAGCCAGATCAGTGCTGCCCACCCCGGTGGCAAAAGCTCCCAATGCTCCATAAGTGCAGGTATGAGAATCGGCGCCGATGACCACATCTCCCGGCCCTACCAGTCCCTGTTCCGGCAACAGGCAGTGTTCAATTCCCATCCTGCCCACTTCAAAGTAATAGAGCAGCCCTTGTTCTCGGGCAAATTCCCGCACTAGTTTCGCCTGTTCAGCCGATTTGATGTCTTTATTGGGAGTAAAATGATCCGGGACCAAGACCACCCTTTCCGGATCAAAGACCCTCTCCAGACCCAGGCGGCGAAATTCCTCCATGGCCACCGGTCCGGTAATATCATTGGCCATGACCAGATCCAGTTTGGCCTGGATCAGTTCTCCCGGCTCCACTTCTTTTCTGCCGGCATGGGCGGCCAAGATTTTTTCCGTGATCGTCATCCCCACGGCTTTCACTCCTCTCCCACTTTTGCCGGCTTCTTCTCCTGGGCTATCCGGCGGCCAAATTCATAAACCACTTTGTTCACTGCATTGACATATGCTTTGGCACTGGCTTCAATGATATCCACACTCACGCCCCGCCCAATAAAAACCCTGTCCTGGTACTGAACTTTAACCGTGACCTCTCCCATGGCGTCTTTTCCTCCGGTCACCGCATTCAGGGCATAGTGTTTCAGACAGACGCTGATGCCGGTAATTTTATCCACGGCTTTAAAGACTGCATCCACCGGACCGTCACCGCAGGCCGCTTCCTCCCGCAGCTCATTTTCCACCCGCAGCCCAATGGTAGCTGTCGGCACCACCCGGGTACCGCTGGAAATATGCATATGCTCCAAGACGAATGTTTCCGGCACCAAGCGGATCTCATCTTCCACGATGGCCTCCAGATCTCTGTCCGTGATCTCTTTTTTCCGGTCGGCCAAATTCTTAAAGCGGAAAAAGGCTTTTTGCAGCTCTTCTTCCCCCAGCTCAAAGCCCAGTTCCTCCAGCCTTTTCCGAAAAGCATGCCGCCCCGAATGTTTTCCCAGCACAAGATTATTTTGCATTAAACCGATCATGGCCGGGTTCATAATTTCATAGGTGGTCCTTTCTTTCAGCACTCCATCCTGATGGATGCCGGACTCATGGGCAAAAGCATTTTTCCCCACAATGGCCTTGTTATGTTGAATGGGCATCCCGGTGAGAGAACTGACCAGCCTGCTGGTTCGGTAAATCTCTTCCGTCCTGATATCAGTGGTAAAGCCGTAGAAATCCTTCCGGGTATTAAGGGCCATGACCACTTCCTCCAAGGCCGTGTTCCCCGCCCTTTCCCCGATACCGTTCACGGCGCATTCCACCTGCTGGGCACCATTTCGCACCGCCGCCAGGGAATTGGCCACCGCCATGCCCAGGTCATTATGGCAATGCACGCTGATCACGGCCCGATCAATATTGGGCACCCTGTTTTTGATGCTGGCGATAAAATTGCCGAACTCCTCCGGAGTGCTGTAACCAACCGTATCCGGAATATTGACCACCGTCGCCCCGGCATCAATAGCCGCTTCAAGCACCCGGCAGATAAAATCCAAATCCGTCCGGGAACCGTCTTCCGTGGAAAACTCCACGTCATCGGTATAGTTCTTGGCCCGTTTTACCCCCCGGATCACCGCTTCTAAAACTTCCTCCCGGCTCATGCGCAGTTTATACTTCATATGAATTTCCGAAGTAGCGATAAAAGTATGAATGCGCGCCCTTTCAGCATACTGAACGGCTTCCCAGGCCCGGTCAATATCCTGGGGGGAAATACGAGCCAGGGCAGCGATCACCGGCCCTTTCACCTTCTGGGCTACGGCTTTCACCGCCTCAAAATCCCCGGGAGACGCAATGGGAAACCCAGCTTCAATCACATCCACATTCAGCCGTGCCAGCTGCTGGGCAATTTCCAGTTTCTCCTGGATATTTAAACTGACACCGGGAGATTGCTCTCCATCCCTTAAAGTGGTATCGAAAATATAAATTTTCCTACTCATCTTCCTCTCCTTCTATCCCAGGATAATGAATCATTTCGTGCAGCCCCATGCCGTTGGGCACCACCGGATAAACCAGTTCTTTCTTGCTGATCACACACTCAATCAAAGTGAGTTTTCCGTTGTTCAGGGCTTCTTCCAGAACTTCCTCGATCTGGCTTGGCTCGGTAATCCGCAACCCCACAGCATTCCGGTAAGCGCCCATCATCTGCACAAAATCAGGATTACCTGTAAAATCAACCCCCGTATATCGGCGGCCTGCATAGAAATGCTGGAGCTGGCGAACCATGCCCAAATTTTGGTTGTTGAACAAAAGGATCTTCACCGGCAGATTGTTTTCTACAGCCGTACCCAACTCCGCCATATGCATTTGAAAGCTTCCGTCTCCCGTAACCGCGATTACCGTGGCGTCCGGCGCAGCCAGTTGGGCGCCAATGGCGGCTGGAAAACCATAGCCCATGGTGCCCAAGCCTCCGGAAGTCAGATAAGTTCCCGGGCGGAGAAAACGATAATACTGGGCGGCCCAGATTTGGTGCTGCCCCACGTCGGCGGTGACAATCACATTCCGCTCCCGGGTCATCTCCCCCAATTTCTCCAGTACCCGTTGGGGCTTCAGTTCCTGATGGTTTTCTTCATACTGTAAGGGCTGCTCCTTGCGCCAGCGATAAACCTGTTCGATCCACTCCTGGTTTCTCCTGCTCTGCCACCAGCCCCAGCAAATCCTCCAGAACCCGTTTCAGATCTCCCACAATGGGCAAGTCAACCATCACATTCTTGCCGATCTCCGCCGGGTCCACATCCACATGGACGATCTTGGCCTTGGGAGCGAATTTCTCCACCGACAAGGTCACCCGGTCGTCGAAACGGACCCCCAAGCCGATGAGCAGATCGCACTCCTGTACCGCCAGATTGGCTGCGGGAGCCCCGTGCATTCCCAGCATGCCCAGATACAAAGGATGGTTTTCCGGAAAAGCTCCCAGTCCCATCAAGGTCACGGTCACCGGCGCATTTATTTTTTCCGCCAGGGACATCAATTCTCCCCAGGCCCCCGACTTGAGTATTCCTCCTCCTGCATAGATCAAAGGCCTTTTCGCCTGGCCGATCATTTCCGCCAGATTCCTGATTTGAGAAGGATGACCGCGATAAGTGGGCTTATAACCTCTCAGGTCCACTTTCTCCGGCAGCCGGAAGTCTTTTATAACCGCTTCGGAAACATCTTTGGGAATATCAATCAAAACCGGCCCCGGCCTGCCTGTGCCGGCAATATGAAAAGCTTCTTTCACAATCCGGGGCAAATCTTCCACCTTTTGAACCAGGTAATTATGCTTGGTAATGGGCATGGTGATGCCCGTAATATCCACCTCTTGAAAGGCATCAGTCCCCACCATGCTGGTGGCTACCTGGCCGGTAATGGCCACCAGAGGGATAGAATCCATGTAAGCAGTGGCTATGCCCGTTACCAAATTAGTGGCACCCGGCCCGGAAGTGGCCATACAAACCCCCGGTCGTCCCGTGATCCTGGCATATCCGCTGGCGGCATGGGCTGCCGCCTGTTCCTGCCGGACCAGGACATGTTTGATCCGGGATTCTTTCAGGGCATCGTAAATAGGCAAAACCGCCCCTCCCGGATAGCCGAAAACCAACTCCACCTGTTCCGCTTCCAAGCACTTAATCAGCGCCTCCGCGCCTGTAATCCCCAAGGAAAGCACCTCCGCCACATTAATACTCGGCCAGCTCGTCCTTTATTTCAGATCAGCTGCCGCCGTTTTTCGTTTTCGGCCCCCGGGCGAGGGCAATCTTACCGGTCCGGACCAGTTCTTTGATACCAAAAGGTCTCAAGGGCGCTTTCCAGCGCGTTGATCTTGCCCCCGTCCCCGGTGCCTTCAATAATCAGAGTATTTCTGCCGATATCCACGATCCGGGCTCGGAAAATGTCGACGATTTGCATAATTTCCGTTCGTGCTTACCGGATCGGCATTGACCTTGATGAAGGATCAGTTCCCGGTCCACATGCTCATCGTCGGTCATATCATGCAGCTTGATCACATCGATCAGTTTGTGGAGCTGTTTGGTCACCTGCTCGATGACCCGGTCGTCCCCGTCCACCACGATGGTCATCCTGGAGACATCGGGGCATTCAGTCCTGCCCACAGCCAGGCTGTCAATGTTAAAACCCCGGCGGGCAAATAAGCCGGCGATCCGGGTCAAGACGCCGGGCTTGTTTTCCACCAGTACCGACAAGGTATGCTTCACACCCCTGACCTCCCCATCATTTTATTAAGAGCGCACCCCCGGCGGGGACCATGGGGAAGACGTTTTCCTCCCTTTCCACCACAAAGTCCAACACCACCGTATTCTCTGGAGGCAATGGCCTCCTCCAGAGCCGGGCGCACATCCTCGACCTCTTTCTACCCGCAATCCCTCTGGCCCCATAGGCCTCCGCCAGCTTCACAAAATCCGGCCCTTTAGCTCAAATCCACCTGGGAATAACGCCCGCCAAAGAAGAGCTCCTGCCACTGCCTGACCATGCCCAGATACCCGTTATTGATAATGGCAATGTTGATGGGCAGCCCGTACTGCACCGCCGTGGCCAGTTCCTGGGAATTCATCTGGAAACTGCCGTCCCCGGCAATGGTAAAAACTACATCTTCCGGGTGGGCCACCTGAACACCGATGGCGGCGGGAAAACCAAAACCCATGGTCCCCAGTCCCCCCGAGCTGATAAAGGTCCGGGGCTTCCCGGTGAGAAAGTACTGAGCGGCCCACATCTGGTGCTGCCCCACATCCGTGGTCAAGTAAGCATCCCCTCCGGTTAGTTCATAGATCTGTTGAATAATATACTGGGGTTTCAAGCCTGTATTATCGTATCGCAAAGGGTACTGTTTTCGCCAAACCGCTATCTGCTCCCTCCATAAGGCATAACAGCGATCATCCAGACCTTCCAATAAGCCAAGGAGGCTGGACAGTACTTCTTTTACATCACCGGTCAAGGATAGGTCCGACTTAACATTCTTATTGATTTCCGCCGGATCAATGTCCACATGTACGATCCTGGCCTGAGGACAAAATTCATCCAATTTCCCCGTCACCCGGTCATCAAAACGCACTCCCAGTCCGATCAGCAAATCACATTCGGAAAAAGCATAATTGGTATGAGCCAGCCCATGCATTCCCACCATGCCTAAAGAAAGGGGATGGGTTTCTGGGAAAGCCCCTTTCCCCATCATGCTGTGGGCCACTGGGATCCCGGTTTTCTCGGCCAAAGCCAGCAGTTCCCGGTGGGCTGCACCGGAGATAATACCGCCTCCGGCAAAAATAACCGGTTTACGAGCTTCCCGCAACAATCCCATTAATCGTGGCAATTGTTTGGCAAAACCATTGGCTCCCGGCCGGTAACCGGGCAATTCCAGTACCGGCGGGTAACCATTAAATCCCGTTACCTGGGTTTGCACATCCTTCGGAATATCGATCAGAACCGGCCCCGGCCGGCCCGTCCTAGCCAGGTGAAAGGCTTCATGGACTACCTTGGCCAGTTTTCCCACATCTTTAACCAGGTAATTATATTTGGTGATAGGTAAGGTAATGCCTGTAATATCAGCTTCCTGAAAAGAATCCCTGCCGATAAGACTCCTCCCTACCTGGCCCGTGATGGCCACCAGGGGAACGGAATCCATATAAGCATTAGCTATTCCCGTCACCAGATTGGTGGCCCCGGGACCTGAAGTGGCAAAAACCACTCCCGGTTTCCCTGTTGCCCGCGCATACCCGTCGGCGGCGTGAACCGCTCCCTGCTCATGTCTGGCTCAAAAAATGCCTGATGGCCGGCATGTCTGATAAAGCTCGTCATAAAGGGGAAGCACGGCGCCCTCCGGGATACCCGAAGACGGAACCTCCACTCCTTCCCTGAGCAGGGACTGGAGCAAGATCTGCGCCCCTGTTAACCGCTGTTTTTTTACTTTTGAATCCCCAACTGCATCAACCTCCGTTAAAGCCCGCGCCTCTAAGACGCTTCCTCTTATTTGATCAGCTTGTGAAATGGTCACCCAATATCGCCCCCGTGCTGGCGGAACTTACCAGGCGAGCATACCGGGCCAGGTAGCCCTTTTCCACCCTATTCTTGGGAGGACACCAGGTAAGGCGCCTTTCCACCAGATCTTCTTCCGTTAATTCCACTTCCAGTGAATGCTGTGGAATATTGATCTTGATCAGATCTCCTTCTCGTAAAAGACCAATGACCCCTCCCAGGGCTCCTTCCGGAGAAACGTGGCCGATGGCCGCACCTCGACTGGCTCCGGAAAAACGCCCATCGGTAATCAGAGCTACCCGGTCATCCAGGCCCATACCGCTTAAGGCAGAAGTGGGAGTAAGCATTTCCCGCATACCGGGACCTCCTTTGGGGCCCTCATAGCGGATAATCACCACATCGCCAGGCTGGATGCGCCGGTTTAAGATGGCTTCTACCGCCTCTTCCTCAGAATCAAATACCCGGGCCGGTCCGGCATGAACCAGCATGGAAGGCGCCACTGCCCCCCTTTTCACCACAGCACCTTCTGGGGCCAAGTTACCCCAAAGGACAGCCAGCCCCCCATCAGTACCGTAAGGATTTTCCACCGGGCGAATCACTTCCCTGTTCAACACTTTGATCCCGGCCAGATTTTCCCCGAGAATCCTTCCGGTTACTGTGGGCAAATCCAGGTGCAAGAGTCCATGGGACGCCAGTTCTTGCATCAGGGCGGGAATACCTCCAGCCGCATCCAGATCTTCTACTGTCTGACGTCCAGCAGGGGCCAGTTTACATAAATGAGGAGTCCTCTGGCTGATCTCATTGACCAGGTCAAGACTCAATTCAACCCCCGCTTCCCTGGCGATGGCCGGCAGGTGTAGCACCGTATTGGTGGAACAACCCAGAGCCATATCAACAGATAAGGCGTTTTGGAAAGACTCCGGCTTCAGAATGTCCAGGGGACGTAGCCCCCGCTGCCATAGATCCATCACTTCCATCCCAGCCTTCTTGGCCAGTCGTTTTCGGGCCGCATAAACTGCAGGGACGGTACCGTTTCCCGGAAGTGCCATACCCAGAGCCTCCGTTAAACAGTTCATGGAATTGGCAGTAAACATTCCCGCACAAGAACCACAGGTGGGACAGATGGTCTCCTCCATTTCGGCCAGGTCTTCCCCGGTCATTTCTCCGGCAGAAACTTTTCCTATTCCTTCAAAAATATCAGTCAAAGTAACCTTTGCACCTCGGTAACTGCCCGCCAACATGGGCCCGCCGCTTACGACAATAGATGGCAAATTAAGGCGGGCTGCCGCCATCAGCATACCGGGTACATTCTTGTCACAATTAGGTATAAAAACCAGGGCATCAAAAGCATGAGCCCGGGCCATGATTTCAATAGAATCAGCGATCAACTCCCGGGAAGCCAGAGAATATCTCATGCCGGCGTGATTCATGGCGATTCCATCACAGACAGCAATGGCTGGAAATTCCAGGGGAGTTCCCCCTTTGATCCGCACACCAGCCTTGACCGCTTCTGTGATTTCCCGTAGGTGCAGGTGTCCCGGCACCACTTCATTAAAAGCATTGACAATCCCCACTAACGGACGGTTTATTTCTTCATCCACCAAACCCAGTGCTTTGAGCAAAGAACGGTGGGGGGCCTTCTGCAAACCCGATTTCATAACCTCACTGACCACGGAATCACTCCCTTTCTTCAGACGAATATCTCCGGGCCATCGTTTTTGGTCAATTCCCGGAAACTGCTGGTCAAACCTTTAGTAATGGGACCCGGTTTTCCCTGTCCAATCTTTCTCCCGTCTACCTTGACCACGGGAATGACTTCAGCAGCCGTACCTGTCAAGAAACATTCGTCGGCATTGTACACATCATGCCTGGTAAAGACCTTTTCCGCCACTTTCAGTCCCTGCCGGGCCCCCATCTCCATAATGGTATTACGGGTGATCCCTTCCAGCAGCCCCACAAAGGGTGGCGGCGTGATCAGTTCCTCATTTTTTACCAGGAAAATATTGTCACCAGTGGCTTCAGCCACGTATCCCTCATTATTCAACATGATGGCCTCCGGCACCCCGGCCTGGATGGCTTCCAATTTGGCAAAGATGTTGTTCAAATAGTTTAGAGATTTCACTTGGGGATTGATGGCTTCCGGTAGATTCCGTCGGGTAGCCACGGTAACAGTCTCCAGTCCATTCTCATATAATTCCTCCGGGTAAAGCTGAATACCTGAGGCAATGCAAAAAATGCTTGCCCTGGAGCATTTCCTGGGATCCAATCCCAGGTCACCCCGCCCCCTGGTGACTACCAATCGAATATAGCAATCCCTCAGGCTATTACGACGGCAGGTCTCCAGAACCACCTGCTCCATTTCTTCCATAGTCAAACCTATTTCCAAGCCAATGGTCCTGGCCGATTCATAGAGACGTACCAGGTGCTCCTGTAATTTAAAAACCCGGCCGTGATAAGCCCGTATTCCTTCAAAGACCCCGTCTCCATACAGAAGCCCATGATCAAATACCGATATTTTGGCCTCTTCCTGAGCCACGTACTGCCCATCAAGATAAATAATTAAACTCATACTTTTCCCCTCCCGGAAAATCATTTTTTATATGCTAGTGCGGCCATTTCTCCGGTCGCGGTCAGCCAGCCTGAAAACCATCTCCTTGCCTTGCGAACCCGGAAAAGACTGGATATAGAAATACCCAGGGATAAGTCCTTCAAAAGCCGGAACCTATCCGCTGGGTCTTTTATCCCCACGGTGTAACGTCAAGAATCCCGGGATTAACGCAACTCCCTTTCCTGAACGCCTGTGCCGCTTGGTCCAGGCCCTCCCCCTATGAAAAGAAACATTCCTTGGGAGACGGAACCCTAGGCACACTTCCGTCTAAAACAATCTGAAGGTGAAAAACAAAAAACCTCCCGTTCCCGGTAAATATTTTACCAGGGACGAGAGGTTTCCCGCGGTACCACCCTGCTTGCTGCCGGAGCAGCCTGCTTTTTTCTGTGTATGTCACAGACAGGGCTATAACGGGCACCTACCCGGCCTCCATTACTGAGCAGAAAATGCCGTTCACAAAAGCAGCTACGAGGAGAGATACCAGTTAACACCCGGTACCGGCTTGCACCTGATCCGGCTCTCTTAAACCTGGGCACTTCAACTGACGTGACCCCCGTCATTGCTGTTCCCATTCCATATAATTTGAGTAATAGTATAGTAAAGCCTTCGACTGCTGTCAAGAGCAAGTTGCCGAAAAATCTTAGGGGGGAATTGCAAGTTTAATTGCCACCCATATTTTGGCATCCTCTGATTGATTATACTGCCATCTTTGCCATCTCATTGGCAGATTTATATCCATGAATTTTTCTTGGGTAATTATTCATCCAGTTCTCAATTCGCCTAATATCTTTCTGTTTAAGCTTGCTGATATCTGTGCCCTTTGGAATAAACCGACGTATTAGCTTATTAGCATTTTCATTGGACCCACGTTCCCATGCGCTGAATGGGTGAGCATAATAGATTTTAGTCCGATGAGTGCCCGGCTTTCTGATTGAACTCTCTAATTCTACACTATTAAGAAACTCGCTTCCGTTATCTACCGTAATGGTTTTGAACACTTCTGAAAAGCGTGCTCCGTACTCTCTTTCAAGCCTATCCAGCGTTTTCTTCACTGATTTCTGTGTCTTTTCCGGCATCTTTCGGATAATCTCTTTTCTAAACTTGCGTTCTGTTAGAACTAAGAGTGCGGCTTTGCCTTTCCCTTTGCCGCTTACAACACAATCCATCTCCCAATGGCCGGCTTCTTCACGAGTATTAGCTGCCGCAGGTCTTTCTTCAATGCTTCTGCCTTTTAGATTGTTGTGGGCAACTCGTACTCTCTTATGGCGATTTTTTTTAGGTACTCGTTTTACTGGAAGGTTTTTATTTGTTATATTTGCAAATACTTCTTTGTCGATATAGTTATAGAGCGTTTTTGTGCATATACTAGTCTTAAATTTTAAGCCTTTTGCCCGGATTTCGCCAATGACTGCGTCAGGGGTATATCCCTCTTTGATAATTTTTTTTCAATGTAATCGGCTAGTTTATGGTCATGACCGATCTTTAAGCATGCTCCCTTATTAGCAGCTCTCTCGCGGTATATTCGCTCTGCTGTATCTGCACAGTATCTATCAACATAAACCAGGTCGCTTCTCAGCATCCTGACAGTTCCACGGGCAATCTCACGTTCGATGGTTCGCTTATGCTTGCCTAACAGCTTTGCTATCTCGCTGGGTGACTTCTTCTCCTTTAGAAGAATTTCAATCTGATAGCGTTCTTTTACAGTGATGTGTTTAAAACGGCGGGAAGTCGTGGTACAATTGAGTTGACTCATGTGCTTTGCCTCCTTTATGTTTTTAAGCGTAGTTACCTTAAACATATCAGAGGTTTAGCCATGAGTCTCTATTTTTTATTAAATGCGGCAATTAATTTTACAACTTACCCGAAAAATCTTAGGATATTTTCCGCCGTCTTCTTGCCCGCAGCTCTAACAACCGGGACAGCCGCTGCAACTGCCGCTGCTGCAACCGGAACCGCCGGCTGCTCCATTGCCTCCTCCCGGCTTGGCGTATAAAAAGCCTGTAAAACGTTGGGCTACTTCCCTGCTCCCGCAGTGGAGGCAGGAAGCGTTTTTCCTGCCGCTGATGCTTGTGAATAAAGAGAAATCCCTGCCACATTCGTTACAATGAAAGTCATAAGTGGGCACAGCCATCACCTCTGCTTTTCCTAAATCTGCAAAGAGTGTACACTGGTTCTTTTGCTTCGGGTCAATTCTTCTATTTCGGCCAGGGGCACCACCCGTTCAATCATCAAAGTGGTCTCCCGCACCAATTCCAATTGGGAAGGCACCGGCAGAGCTTTCCCTTCCCTGTCGAAGACGATCCTGACGGAAGGCCTGGTGGAAAAACCCGGCCTGTTCCCCACCACCACGCCGATCTCCCCGCTGCTCATCTTTACCCAGGTTCCCACCGGATACGCAGCCACGTGGCGCAAAAAAGCATTGACTACTTGAAAATCAAAATCCCCTCCGCCTGAAGCAGCCAGATACTCATAAGCTTCGTTGGGCTGATATGCTTTCCGGTAAACCCTGTCGGCAGTCAGGGCATCATAGACATCAACCACTCCCACAATCCGGGAAAAGAGATGGATCTCGTTTCCCTGCAGGGAATGGGGATAGCCTGAGCCGTTGTATTTCTCATGGTGCTCCAGGGCCACAAGGGCGGAAACCAGGCTTACCTCTTCCTGACGCCTTAAAACCGCAAAACCTTTTCCCGGATGTTCCCTGATTACTGCCATTTCTTCCTGGGTGAGCTTGCCTTTTTTATTTAAAATCCCCAGGGGGATAAATATTTTGCCGATATCATGCATCAGCGCTCCCAGACCCAGTTGATAAAGCTGGGGGCGTTTGAGGCCCAAAGCAATTCCGGTAATTAAAGCCAAAATACACACATTAACAGAATGAGCAAATGTATAACCATCCATGCTGCGGATATCTTGCAGGTTGATCATCAGCTGCCTTTGGTCCAAAAGCTCATCAATGATGTTGTTGACAGCTTTCCTCAGTCCCTGAGTGGATACCACCGCCCGGCCCCCGTGGCTGTTTTGCACATCAAGAAAAAAATTCCTGACCGCCTTGACCGTTTCCGCCCGGGTTACCTCATCCACCACATCGGAAAAAGGCACATCAGACAGCAAGCTGTTCTCAATATAGAGAGCAGTGATGCCGAAATTGCGCAAATGGCGGATATAGCGGGGCTTGACCACCGCTCCTTTATTGAGCAGAATTCTCCCTTCGCTGGTGTAAACTGCTTTAGCCACCCTCATTCCCGGGCGTACCGCCTCCAAGGGTACCCTCATCAAAGCATCCTCACCACCGTTTCCCGGGTCGGACGAGAAAAATAACAAGTATTATTAATGGGAGTATAACAAAAGCTTAATTTGCTGTCAACCGGGTGCTTTTAAGCGCCCCGCTCTTATAAATGCTTGATGATTTCTTCTCGCAGGGCTTCCTCAAAATCAGCGGAAGCAGCCCTTTCGCCTCCCCCCGGCGGCAGCGGTTCGGACTTTTTCTTCTTTCTCCTTCCCCGGCCCCTGATTTGGGCCAACAGGAAGCAGCCTCCCAACAGAAGTCCTAAGAGGGGCAGGAGCCAGGCGGAAAGGAAAAATCCCTCTTTCGGGGGAGCCGCCAGGATCTTCATCCCGTAAACACCGGTCCAGTAGCTGACAATCTCCTCCTTACTTTTTCCTTCCTTGATCTGCTCAGCAATGCCCTCCCGCATTTGGACGGTAATGGCGGCGGGACATTCCTCCAGGGATTTGCCGCAAAAATCCGGGGCCACAAAAGTTTTGAGCATTTGGTTATATAGCTGCTGCTCCTGGGCATTCAGCTCCAGCCGCTCTTCTGCCGGCACCGGGCCAATCCCGGCCAGCATGACGACCATTAGAACCACAATTATCGCCAGCCATTTTTGGGGCATTTCCTCCTGCTCCTTTCGTTATATTCTCTCCGGAGAATAAAACCGGCTTTTCCCGGCCAGAGTACTCTTCCATGAAAGACATGATCAGCGCGTCTAACTGCAAAAGAAAAGCGGGCTTCACGACCAGCCCGCTTCCTGGTTACACATTGACCACTTCTTTCACCTGGGGAATTTCAGCCTTCAAAGCTCTCTCTATCCCTTGCTTCAATGTCAAGGTAGCCATGGGGCAGCCGCCGCAAGCACCTACCAGCCTTACTTTTACAACCCCATCTTCACCCACATCGATCAATTGGACGTCTCCCCCGTCAGCCTGCAAGCTGGGCCTCACCTTGTCCAAAACTTCTTGCACTCGCTCTTTCACATGCTTCACCCCTTTCCATTGCCTAACATTATACACCACAGGCCTGCTTATTAAAATAGATAATGCAAAAAATTAGTTTTTCTCCCCAATGAAAGCAGAGGATCTCCCAAGGAGATATTTTGAAAAAGGGAATCCTTCCTTGATCACGAAGTATTGGAGGAAGCTTAATAGAGGTCAAAGGAGTCGAGAAAGTGCACCAGTTCGCTCTATTAAAGGGTTTTTTTGTGGAACACCGCAGGCAGTACGCCTTGGGAATAATGTTTTTAGTTTTGACGGATTTGCTTCAGCTTATTCTCCCTAGGATCCTGGGAAACTTCGCCGATGATTTTCAGCAGAAATCCTTAACCGGGACGGCCATCTGGAAATACTCCCTCTTGGTGATCCTGGTTTCCCTGGCCCTAGCTCTCTGCCGCTACTTTTGGCGCCTCCATGTGCAGGGAGCCTCCCGGAAGCTGGAATTCTACCTGCGCCAGCGCTTCTTAGGCCATCTGATCCAGCTGCCTCCTTCATTTTTTGACCGGCAAAAAACGGGAGAACTGATGGCCCTGGCCACCAATGATATTTCCGCTGTGCGCATGTGCTTTGGAATCGGGGTGGTCATGCTCACTGACACCCTGGTCCTCACCCTGGTAGCTTTGTACCTGATGTTTTTCACCGTCCACATGTCCTTGACCTTGCTGGCCCTCATTCCCCTTCCCCTGATGGCCCTGGCGGCTACCCGCTTTTCCTCCCTCATTCACCGCCGCTTTAAGGAAGTACAGGCTGCCTTTGCGGATTTAACCGGGAATGTGCAAGAAACCCTCACCGGCATCCGGGTAGTGCAGACATTTGCCCAGGAGGAAAGCCGGCTGGCCGGATTCGCCAAATACAACTTGGCCAGCCTGGAAGCCAATCTCCGCCTGGCCAAAGCGGCGGGGCTTCTCTTCCCCCTCATTCAGTTTCTGGCGGCTTTGAGCTTTCTGGCCGTGCTGGGCTACGGGGGAAGCCTGGTGGTAAAAGGAATGATCAGCTTGGGGGATTTTGTGGCTTTTAACGGCTACCTGGCCGCTTTGACTTGGCCCATGATGGCCTTAGGCTGGCTGATCAACCTCATCCAAAGGGGTATTGCTTCCATGGAGCGCTTGAACCGGATCTTCAGCCTGGAGCCGGCCCCGGCGGCCAAGGGCCCTTTTTTAGGAACACCGAAAGCAAAAGGGGATATCCGGGTGCAAAATCTCTCTTTTACCTATCCCGGCTCCTCCCGGCCCGCCCTCCGGCATCTTCACTTTCAAATCGGGCAGGGCCAAACCCTGGCCCTGGTGGGGCGAACCGGAGCAGGAAAATCCACCTTGCTCCAGCTTCTTTTAAGAATATATGAGCCGCCGGAAAAGACCATCTTTTTGGACGAACGGGATATTTTAACCTGGCCCCGGGAAATATTGCGCCAAAATATTGGTTATGTTCCCCAGGACCCTTTTCTTTTTTCCACCAGCATCAAAGACAACATCGCCTACGGGAGCGAAGTCTGTGATCTGGAAAAAGTCCGCGCGGCGGCCAGAGCAGCCCAACTGGAAGAGGAAATCATGGATTTCCCCGGCGGCTTTGACGCCCTGGTGGGCGAAAGAGGAGTGACCCTTTCCGGCGGGCAAAAGCAAAGGTTGGCCATTGCCAGGGCTCTCTATCCGGATCCCCAACTGCTGCTCCTGGACGATTGCCTGGCGGCGGTGGATGCCGCCACGGAAAGAGCCATACTGCGGAACCTGCAAAAGCTGCGCCGGCATCGAACCACCATCATTGCCTCCCATCGCCTTTCCTCGGTCCAAGACGCAGACTGGATCATTGTGCTGGAGGAAGGGCAAATCTGCGAAGAAGGAACCCACCATCAACTTCTCGCCCGACAAGGAAGCTATTACCAGCTCTATCAAAAACAGCTCCTGGAAGAAGAGCTGGAATAGATGGGGGTGCCGAAAGGAAATGGGTATGCGCCACGGTTTTTCTTTTCAGACCGATGAATTCACCGGTAAAATTTATGACGCAAAGCTGATGAAAAGGCTGATGGCTTACGCTGTCCCTTATGGAGGATGGATTTTCCTGGCCATAGTGATTTTGCTGGGCATCACCGCCACCGATCTGGCCCGCCCTTACCTGATCAAGATCGCCATCGACGACCATTTAAGCCCCTTATCCGGCATTGTCCGGGGGCAGGAAGCCCGGCATCTGAGCGCCTTGTTCCGGCTGGGCCGGATTTACCTGGGCATTATTTGCTTTAATTTCCTGCTAAGCTACGCCCAGAACATTTTGCTCCAGTTCATCGGCCAAAAAATCCTCTATCAAATCCGCCGGCAGGTCTTTGCTCATCTTTTGCAAATGCCCATCTCTTTTTTCGATAAAAATCCGGTGGGCAGGCTGGTCACGCGAGTCACCAACGATACGGAAACCCTAAATGAACTGTACACGGGAGTCTTCATCAATCTATTTCGCGATCTCTTTCTTCTCAGCGGTATCATTTTTGTAATGCTGAAACTCCATTGGCGGCTGGCCCTGGTCAGCTTTACGGTCATCCCCCTCATCATCCTGGTAACCCGGCTTTATCAAAAAAAAGCCAGAAAAGCCCACCGAATATTGCGGCAGAGGCTGGCCCAAGTGAACGCCGCTTTGGCGGAAAGCATCGGCGGAATCAAGATCATCCAAGCTTTTAACCGGGAAAAAAGAACTTTCCGGGAATTTGAAGAGATCAATTCCGCCCATTACCAGGCCAGTTTACAAGAACTGGTGGCTTTTGCCGTCTTCCGTCCGTCCATGGACTTCATTTATTCCCTGTCCCTTGCTCTCCTCATCTGGTTTGGCGGAGGGGAAGTGCTGAGGGAGCAATTATCCTTTGGGGTCCTCTATGCCTTGATCAATTATACCGAGCAGTTTTTCCGTCCCATTAACGATCTGGCGGAAAAATACGGCATCATGCAGTCTTCCCTGGCCGCAGCCGAGCGGATTTTCCAACTTCTGGACACGGAAGCAGAAATTAAAGATCCGCCGGATCCGGTCCCTCTCACCAGTTTTCAAGGCCGGATTGCCTTTGAAAATGTTTGGTTCGCCTATGAGGATGAAAACTGGGTTTTAAAGGACATCAGCTTCACCGTCCAGCCGGGGGAGACGGTGGGTTTCGTGGGAGCCACCGGGGCGGGCAAGACTTCCATCATTAATCTCATCAGCCGCCTCTATGAGATACAAAAAGGAAAGATTACTATTGACGGGATTGATCTGCGCAAGCTGCGGAAAAAAGACTTGCGGCGGCAAATAGGCGTGGTCCCGCAGGATGTCTTCCTCTTTGCCGCCACCGTCAAAGACAATATCAGCTTGGACCAGGACCTTTCCCAGCTTCAAGTAAGGGAAATAGCACGGCAGGTGAACGCAGCCGCCTTTATTGAAAAGCTACCCCACGGTTACCGGGAAGAATTGACCGAAAGAGGATCCACCCTTTCCGCCGGCCAGAGGCAGTTGCTGGCCTTGGCCAGAGCCCTGGCCTTCAACCCCTCCATTCTCATTTTGGATGAGGCCACGGCCAATGTGGATCCGGAAACAGAGCGCCTGCTGCAAGAAGCCTGGCAAAGGCTGTCCCCGGGCAGGACCACCATCATTGTCGCCCATCGCCTCTCAACCGTCCAAAATGCCGATAGAATCATCGTCTTGCACAAAGGGCGAATACGAGAAGAAGGAAGGCATGAGGAATTGATGGCCAAAAAGGGCCTTTACCACCGCTTGTATCAACTGCAGAGCCGGCAGCAGGGAGCTTGGGAAAGGAGGTGAGAAAATGCCCATAATTACTTTTGACGGCCCCGCGTTAACCAAGGAGAAGAAAGAAAAATTGATTCAGGAATTTACCCGGGTGGCCAGCGAGACGGTGGGTTTACCCCCTGCGGCATTTATCGTTCTGCTCAAGGAATCGGACCCGGACAACGTGGGCGTGGGCGGTGTGATGCTGTCCCAACGGCAAAAAGGCCGCTGAGCGGCCTTTTTGCTCGGCTATTTGACCCGGCTGTCCGAGATCTTGGAAACAATCCAGGATATATTGGACAAATTGCTTTCCCCGGACCGGTCTTCCTTGCCCTGTTCCACTGCCTTTCTGCCCTCCGGCGGGCATAGCTTTTTCAGCAGCAAGCCGGCCTCCAGAAAGCGGGCCATTAAAAGCCCCGCCGCCTCAAAAGCAGGGGAGGCCAACAGCGGCAGCCAAAAAGCCAGGGCACCCACAAACTCCTTCTCCACAAACAAAGGAAAAGCATAACTGCGCAGGTGATGAAAAGAACTGCAGTAATGTTCTGCTCCCCGGATCTGGAAGGCTTTTTTTTCGATCAAGGTTAAGCTGATGGCCATGGTGCCCACCACTTCCTCCAGAAGAAAGTGGCCAAGACCAAGAAATCGATCAGGTAAAAGACCGCTGTCCCCCAGCCAACCCAAGACCCGGCCCCGCCCATCGGTAACTGCGAAAAGCAGTTCCCCGGCTGTCAGAAGGGAGTCCAGCTCCCCGCCGATTTCGGCAAAAAGCTCTCCCAGATACCTGCCTTCTGCCGGCAGTTTTGGCCAGTCGAACTGGGCATCCCGGCGGAAATAGGCCTGGTGAGGATTTAACTTCCGGTAACGACAGCGGAACCAGGAGCGTACTACAGGGGGCGACAGGGACTGCATCAATTCCCCCTCGGAAATAAAGCGCTGCCAAGCCCGCAAAAGGCAATCATGGTCAATTGGTTCCGTTGCCGGTCTCATTTCCCATCTCCACTTTCCCTATGGCAAATTTTGCTATATGAACTCAATATTCGACTTTCCCGTACTTTTTCCTGCTCTTTGGGAAAAATCATTCTGAATGGGCCGCCAGCAGTTCGCTCACCGTGACCAAGGAAAAACCCCGGTCTTGCAAGCCTTCAATAATCTTCGGCAGTGCCTGCCAAGTGTTCTTTTTTCCTTCATGCAAAAGGATGATGGCCCCGTCCTTAGCTTTGCTGACCACCTGCTTTACCAAATAATCAGGGGAAGGTGAAGTCCAATCCTTGGGGTCCATATTCCAGAGAATGGTGCGCTGTCCCAAAGAAAGGGCCGCTGCCAAAAGATCTTCATTATATTCCCCGTAAGGAGGACGAAAGAGACTTGCTTCCACCCCGGCCACCGCTGCGATGATAGCCTGGGTGGCCCGCAAGTCCCGGAGCATTTCTAAAGAAGAAAAGCCGGCTAAACGCTGGTGAAAAAGAGAATGAGCCCCCAGCTCATGGCCGGCTGAAACCACCGCTCGCAGCTGCTCTGGATAGCTCATGGCTTTTTCCCCCACCACAAAAAAAGTGGCCTGGGCTCCATGCTTTTCCAGTATCTCCAGGTACTTGGGGGTCCATTTGGGGCTGGGGCCGTCATCAAAAGTCAAAGCGATTAGATTCCCACCCACAGGCCCGGAACTGACCGGCAAACAGTCCTCTTTTTTCCCCGCCCCTGGATTGGGCGAAGAATTGACTTCCTCCCCGTTCCCATCCGCTGATGCGGTTGTATCTTCCTCTAATGAAGAGACGATCCCGCCCATCTCCTCTGCCTGTGCCAAAGGACTGGTGTAGTCTCCGGGAGCAGCCGCCGCCTGCCCTCCTTCTAAAAAGCAAAGATAAAAACCAAGGCAGATGGTCTGCAGAAGAGCAACCAAAAAAACAAGATACCCCCCACTATCTGGATCAAAGAACATGAGCAGCCCTTTCACCCTGTCCCCTCCGGCGCTATCGGGCCCGTCCCCGGAAATCATCTTTGCCTTATCATCTTATGGAGCTGGTTGGGGACTTTAGAACAAAAAAAGAAAGGCCCGAATGGACCTTCCCCTAAAAAACATTCTCCAGACCGAGAGAGCTGATCCGCTTTTCCACTTCCTGCTCATCAAGGGTATAAAGCCCTCGCTCCTGGAACCTTTGCCCCAGTACACCAGCATTGCAGGAATATCTCTTCTTGTACCCCTCGGGGTTTTCCAAGAGTTCTCCGGTAAAAGCGAGCATTTCACCGATAGCGGTGGACCTGGGCAAGACCAGGGGATCCTCCTCACGGGCCAATCGATGAGCATTCAGGCCGGCCAGCAATCCGGAAACAATGGCCTCAGAACAGCCCACTAAAAGCCCCTGTTTCTCCCCGGCCACAAAAAGGTTTCTGGTCCCTTTCACCAGCAGGGAATTCTCCCGGGGAGTTACCGCCAGGAAGCGCACGCAATTTCCCTTGCTGCCTCCTACCGGATCAAAGTAGACCGCTTTCTGAAAACCGGGCAGCTGTCTTAATTTCTGCAAAGGCAGATGAGGACGGGATTTGGCTTTGGCCATGCCGTTATCGACAAGAACCAGGTTTTCCTTCAGGGTTTTTAAGTCGGTCTTGGGCAGCTCAAAACTCTGCTGGGAAAAATCAGCCGGTACGGGAATAACCAGAAAACCGTCTTTCTCCAGATCCCGGACCAACCCCGGATCCAGGGACTCCTTGAGGATATTCACTCCCTGGCCGGTACCTCCCAGGCGGCCGTCGGGCCTGATAGCTGCTCCTTCCTGCACGCCCATTTTTCCGGCAAGGCTGATCCGGCTGCCAAACACATGGCAGCGGTTGATGCAGGCCACACAGCCCCAGCCGTACTTGTTGCACAAACTAGCCGGACCGGCGGAGCCGGTGGCATCAACAAACACCTTGCCGGTTACCTGTTCCCCATTATCCAATACCAGGGAAAGGATTTCCCCATCCCGGGCGATGACTTCACGGACTCTGGTTTCCAGCCTGACCTGCACGTCACTTTCTCTTAAAATGCGGGCAATCTCCTCTTCTATCGCCCAGACATCATAAATCAAGGCAGTTTCCAAACCGGAAAGGGGCAGCCCGCGATACCGGGCCACCCTTTCCAAAGCGGCAAAGATCTCTCTTCCGCCCATAGCTTGGGCTTCCAGGCAGATGGTCAGGCGGCCGCCGTGGTACACTTCTCCCGCCACCAAACCATAACCCAGTAAACGGTCATTTTTTTCCAAAAGGGTGACTTGGCTGCCTTTTTTCGCAGCCATCAGGGCCGCTGCACAGCCGGCCCAGCCACCGCCCACAACAACCACTCGATCAGAAATGGTAATCACCCCTCAAATAGCAGCTCAAAGCAAGCAGCAGCCTAACCGGTGATCAATACTCCATTGGCCTGTCTGCGATTTCTCCGGCTGACCAAAGCCATGACCGCAAAGACAGCCAGGGCAATCAAGTTGACAGACAGGTTGGGGATCATGAACATGATGAACAGTGCCCCCATGACAATCCTGGGAACAATGCCTTTGATGGCAATTAACCATCCATCTACAGCAGCCACCAAAGCGTAAACAGCAAGGCAAACAAAGAAGATAGCCTCCAGGCTGGCCAAGGGATCAGTGAGATGGAGCATGGCCGGCCGGTAGATAAAGGCAAATGGTACCACAAAAGCAGAGATGGCTAATCGCCAGCCTTTCCAGCTCACTTCCATTGGGTTTGCTCCCGCAATGGAGGCGGCGGTAAAGGCGGTCAAGGCTACCGGCGGGGTCAAACTTCCCATGGCTGCATAATAAATCAGGAACAGGTGCACCGATAAAACGGGCAGCCCCATTTTGGTCAAAGCCGGCCCGGCCAGGGCCGCTGTCAAGATATAAGTGGGAGTGATGTTCATGGCCAGTCCCAGGATGATGGAAATAACCATAGTTAACAGCAAGGAAAGGAAAATAAGCTCTTGACCCAGCGCCATAACCAAAGCGGTAAACTTGGTGCCGATTCCCGTCAAGGCGATTACTCCTACTACAATACCACCAGCTGAACAAGCCACGGCAACGGAAATAGTGGTTCTCACGGTACTTTCCAGAGCATCCACGATTTCCTTTAAAGATATCTTGCCGCGTCTTCTAATGGCCGTAAAAAGCACCAGAAGAACAATCGTCTCCAGGCCGGCCCGGGTGGGAGTATAGCCCTGGAACATGCGGACCACCAAGAAGGCAAGGGGCACAAAGTACTGGATTACTCCTACCCAGATATTGGCCATTTTGGGCATTTCCTCTCTGGACATACCCCTTAAGTTTAAGCGCACAGCCTCACTGTCGATTTGGACATAGATGGCAGCAAAATAGATAATGGCCGGAATTAAAGCCACGGCAATAATGTTAATATATGGGATCCCGATAATTTCCGCCATCACGAAGACAGCAGCGCCCATAACCGGCGGCATAATCGGACCCCCGCAAGAAGCCGCCGTCTCCACCGCCGCTGCAAAGGCTGCCGGATAACCGGCTCTTTTCATCATGGGGATGGTAATGGCACCGGTGGAAGCCGCGTTGGCAATGGGACTGCCGGAAAGGGAACCGAACAAAGCACTGGCAATGACAGACGTTTTAGCAATTCCGCCCCGGGCTGTCCCGGCAATTTTCTGAGCTACTTCAAAGAAGAATTCCCCACCGCCGGTTATTTTTAGAAAAGCACCGAACATAATGAAGACAAAGGCCATGGTTGAAGATACCTTGGTCGGCACCCCGTAAATACCGCTGGTAGTGAGATAGTTGCACTCAATCACGTGGGCCAGCGAAAAACCCCGGTGCCCGAAAATACCAGGAATCCAGGGACCTAAAAAAGCATAGGCAACCAAACAGGCAGCAATGATGGTCATGGCAGATCCCATCACCCGGCGGCTGGCCTCTAAAACCAGCACAATACAGATCAAGCCGAACACAATATCCCAGAAGAATACCGGATCGGAATAGGCCCAGCGGAAGATCAGCCTATCCGCGTTGGCATTGATATAAACTGCCGTGCTGATAGCAAGCACAATCAGGATCAGATCAACTATGCTAACTCCTTTATCTTCTCCCCTCCACGGAGCATAAAGAATAAAGACCAGGGATAGGAAAATAGCCACGTGATTCGCCCTGAACAAGATATCAAAAGACGGGGTAAAGATGGCATAGTAGACATGGTAAAGAGCAATTACAACGGTTGCCCAGCGAATGAAGGTAGCCAGCTTGCCTGATATTTTTCGCTTCTTACCTTCGCTCACCAGCCCCCAAATTTCCCCTAATCTCACGCTCGAAGCACCCTCCTTCAACTATCCAGCCAGGTCTTTCTGACTGGAATTCCTTTAAGAAAAAAGAGAGCAGGCAGCCTGTTGGATGTAGACCGCGTAGAACCCTGCCTGCTCCCTCAGCCGCAATTTACCTGCTTAATCAATAACTCCCATTTCACGGTAATATTTTTCGGCACCGGGATGCAAGGAAATTCCCGTACCTTCTGCCATGTACTCCAGGCTCAGGTTCTGCAGGTTGGTATGCACATTGTGCATATAATCCAAGTTCTCTCCTACTGCTTTCACAATCTGGTAAATATCATCTTCCGGCGTATCAGCAGGCGTACCGATGATCACCCGGAAAGAGAAAGTGGGCACATCTGCTTCCAGGAAGGGATAAGCGTCTTTGGGCACTACTGCCGGAGAGAAACCGTATCTTTCTACAATCCTGTCCACTACTTCCTTGTCGATGGACAGCATTTTCAGATCCTGAGAAGTAGCCACTTCCTGCAGGGCGCCCATGGGTGCCGTACCGGTGATGGAGATAGCGTCAATCAGACGGTCTCCCATCATGTCAGCAGCTTCACCCATGCTCTTGTACTGGACGCTGCCTCCCCAGGATTCAATATCCTTGTAGGTAATGCCATATTCTTCTAAAAGAGCCCTGCTGGCCAATTCAGTGATGGAGCCGGGGTCTCCCACTGCCAAGCGAATGGCCGGTTTCTTTTCCGCCAATTCGGCCAGAGAATCAATGGGGAAAGACTTCAGGACCACAAACTGCATGCTGGGATCATAAACACTGAAAAGGGCTCTCACGTTATCATAAACAGCATCAAAAGGCTCTTTCCCCTGGGAAGCGGCAAAAGCCATGGTGCTGTGCATAAAACCAAGATCGCCCTCCCCTTTATGGATGGTCTTCACGTTGGCCAACCCTTCACCGGGGACAAAGGTGATCCGGCTCCCGGGGATGTTTTGCTGAATCACATTGGCTAATCCGGTCCCCACCATATCCCAAACACCGCCGCCACCTTGGGTCGCTCCTACAAAATAAATATCGCCGAGAATGGATTCCGCTTTTTTCTCCTGGTCACCCTGGGCAGGGTCCTGGGAAGATTGCTCGTTCCCGCCGCAACCTACCAATAAGCCGGCTATCAGGAGCACTACCAAGCCAATAGTTAACAGCTTTTGGTTTCTAGAAAACATCTTTCTACCTCCATTGTCTTGTTTTTTGCAAGCAGGTCGACTACAACTGGACTTGCCATCACTGCTTCAATTCCCCTCTCCATCACCCCCTTCCACAGGCTTTTTGGTGAAAACTGCCCGGTGAATTTCTAAAAAAATTGCTGACCGCTACTTTACGTAGCGATTTTCTCATCTTTAGGATCTACACCTTCTCCCACCACTGCCAAAGGAAGAGGACGCACAGGCGGCCGGTAAGAAGGTTGTTTTAAATCATCTATCTTTTGACCTGTCTCTTCCGCCAGGATCCGCAAAACGGTTAAAGCACATGTTTTCCCCTGGCATAAACCTTTGCCGGCCCGGGTTACCCTCTTAATCTCGTCAATGGTGTGAGCACCTTCCCGGATAATCTGTCTGATTTCCTCTTCGGTGATTTCCTCGCACCGGCAAACAATCACTTTTTCTCCTGCCAACTGGATCCCTTCTTTCTATTCCAATGATTTAAACCCTCTAACCAGCATCAGATGCTCTTTCGGCAGCTGCAGGGTCACAAGTACCGTCCTGTCGAATTTTTCCGACTGCCGCACCCTGATCACCCGGCCCTGACCAACGGGCTGACCCTGACGATCCAGGGTAATCACTGTTTCCTCCACCTGAGGTAAAGGCCTGTACTCATAAGGAAGAGTTAATCTTCCTTCTTCGCCCGGAAGGCTGCCGTCCACCAAGAAGATGGCCAGGCCGGGACACTTGGTCAAACAGATACCGCAGCCGTTGCATTTATCCACATCCAGTTTGGGTGTGCCGATTAAGTGGTCCTCAATGGTAATAGCCTGCCGCGGACAGGCAGCCGTGCAGGGATCGCACGGGATGTTTTGCCAGCATTCAACCACCGCCACCGGCCGGTCCGAAACGGGCAGGCGGTCGGGAATTGATTTCCCGCAGGGCTTCCCGGACACACAAGTGTATTCTACAACATTTTCCTCAGCTGCGCTACCCATTTGCGTCCACAATTTTTTCTTACCTTCCCGGATTTTTCTGGAAAGGGGAGCACTCCGCAAGTCCTCCAGGTTTTTCCTGGCCTCTACGAAAAATCTTCTTTCCGCCTCAGGCCCCCCTGTCAACCCCAGGCTTTTAGCCGCCGACCAGCCGGCCAGATGACCTTCTTCCATGGCGCTGGAAGCTTCCTCCACTCCAGCCAGGTCGCCGGCCACAAAGATACCGGGAACGGTGGTGGCCATATTCTCATCATGCAAGGGCACATAGCCGCCCAAAGCAGGGGAATAAACCACCTGGCAACCGGCCATGCTGGCCAATTCCACCATGGGATTTAAACCCACCGCCAGCAGGATGGTATCCACTTCCAAGGTCTTTTCCGTTCCGGCAATGGGCTGCCAATTCTGATCCACCTGGGCAATAACCGCTTCCTCTACCCGGCCTTTGCCCCTGGCTTCCAAAATAGTGTGGCTGGTCAAGATGGGCACGCCTTTTCGGGCCAGTTTGGCCACGTGCACATCGTAGCCGCCGGTGGTGGGAGCCGCCTCAACCAAGGCAACAATATGGGCTCCTCCCTGCAGCAGCTGATACCCCACAATAAGCCCCACGTTTCCTGAGCCGATGATGAGCACTTTTTTCCCTGGTAAAACGCCGTGAATATTGGCCAGGGTCTGAGCGGCCCCGGCGGTCATTACTCCCGGCAGAGTCCAGCCGGGGAAAACAATAGATTTTTCATTGGCTCCCGTGGCCAGGATGACCGCTTTCGCCTGCAATTGAAAAGTGCGCTCTTTATCAGCCAACATCACCTGTTTCTGTTCGTTCAGATCCCAGCAAACCGTGTCCAGGCGCAGGTCCACATTTCCTTCTTTCACCCTGGCGATCAGTTCCCGGGCGATATTAAACCCCTGGTCCCGGCATAATGGTTGCTGGAACCGAAAAACTTGTGAATCTGTTTAAACAGCTGGCCGCCAGGCTGGGAATTCTCATCCACCACCACGGTTTTGGCCCCTAAGGATCCCGTTACTTCCGCAGCGGCCAAGCCTGCAGGCCCAGCACCGATAACAACCACATCTACTTTTTCCACTTTCAACTCCACCGCCCCAGTCCGTTTTGTGTCTCGATCACCATGCCTTCAGCTACGGGAGTGACGCAGGTCCTCACATTGGGGATACCGTCCACCGTCATCATGCAGTCGGTGCAGCGTCCAATCCCGCAGTAAATGCCCCTGTTTTCACCAAATTTTGGCGTCTGTCTCAATTCTTTAATCCCCTGGGCCCAGAGAGCCGCTGCAATGGGTTCTCCTTCCACGGCCTGGATCTGGCGCCCATCCACAGTGATGTTCACCGTCTTTTTGTTTTCAGACATGTTCCCCAAAATAGGGTGTTCTTTAATGCGCAAATCGCTTTGGCCCTTATCTGGCGCCGGCTTGGACTGACCGCCGTCTTCATCTGCCATGTAAAAGATTACTTCATCTCCCAACTGCAATTGGTTGCCCAAGCCGGTAGCCAGTTTATCAGTGATAACAACAATATTAATGTGGTTGGGATAATGAGTTTCGTCAAAGCCGCATACTTTGCCGATAAATTTATTGCCGATGATCAGATGATCGCCAACAGAAATCAGCCCGCCATTGATGACTTCAAAAAACCCTTGATAAGCTACCGTATCCACCTTGGCGCCGGGCTTGGCGTCTTTTTCTTCCGTGACAATAACTTCATGGATTTCTTTTTCCGCCACTGCCCGGGATTTCTGAATGATCAACTGCATCTCCTGTTTTCCCTCATGCTGTCAGAAATAACTTTCATCCTGCCCAGCACTTTATCCTTAGCCACATAGGAAGTCCCGCGAGTGGGCTTGGTTAAATGGGGATCACGCATGATTTTACTCACCTCTGCTTAGTCTAGTGGATTTTCTTTTCTTTCGACACCCGGTAAACCCGGTCTACTGCAAAATGTTCGTTATAGGAAGTTTTTCCGGCAACGATCATTTCCGACATTATTTTGCCAACGATAGGCGTCAGGGTAAAACCGCTGTGACCGGCCGCCACATAGAATCCCGGCAAATTGGGAACCTGCCCTAAAATGGGATAGCCGTCAGCCGGGTACGGCCTCACACCGGCCCAACATCTGATCAAGCTCACATTTTTTAAAGTGGGCACCAAGCGAACGGCCCTGCTGGCCATGGCCTTAATATCCATATAGTTGACCTTGGTATCGTCCACGCCAAAATGGGCAGTAGCACCGATGAGAATATTGCCACTGGCCGTTTGGCCCAAAGTAGAAACCAGGTGGCGGAAGAGTCGCGGCAACCTTTCCGTCACTAAAAGCTGTCCTTTCATGGGATCAATCTGCAGATCGGCTCCACCATGGCTCCGATTTTCTTGGCTCCCGTTCCGGCGCAATTGACCACGATGGGAGCTTCGAAAGCACCTTGTTTAGCAGTAATGATCTTATATCCCTTGTTCAGAATCTGGATATCCACCACTTCCGTCTCCGTCTCAAACACGGTGCCCAGACGACGGGCAGTCCTGGCGGTCACCCAAGCCAGCAGAAAAGGATTGACCATCCCGTCTTGGGGGCAATAAGTGAGACCGGCCACATGAGTGGAAATCGCCGGCTCAATATCCTTAACCTCTTTGCCGAAGAAATACTCCACCTTGAAACCGGGAGTTTTTTTCTGCTCCTCCATAAAGGCAACCCGTTTTTGCATTTCCGGCTCGGTTTCGGCAATATGGCAGCCGCCGGAAGGCACAAATTCGATATCTCCGTCCAGACTGGCTGAC
>JBMNIZ010000007.1:0-124362 GCA_050951405.1 Bacillota bacterium
TGAAACTGCATGGAAAAACCTCCTCTGATCAATTCTTACCGTACATTATATTACATTCTCCTCTTTTATTCATCAGATTTGTATCCAGCAGGTAAACAAGCCGCCCCTATGCCAATCACGATAATCTCCAACATCCTCAAAGGCACCTTGAGGCAATGTCTCAAGGTGCCTTCTAATTGCCTGAAAACTTTTGCCCCTTGTATTGTAGCTTACAAAAACTTCGCCCCATTACATTTTGCTGTGCCAATACTTTTTTGTGCACAACCTCCTATCCTCGCTAGATCTCCCGGCGGCCCAGGAAGGCCCTGGTCAGGGTTATTTCATCGGCGTATTCCAACTCGCTGCCTACCGGCAAGCCGTGAGCAATGCGAGTGGTCTTTACTCCCAGGGGCTCCAGGAGTTTAGCCAAATACATGGAGGTGGCTTCTCCTTCCACGTTGGGATTGGTGGCGATAACCACTTCCTTGACGTCCCCCTGTTTCAGCCGGTGCAAGAGTTCCCGGATGCGAAGATCCTCCGGGCCGATACCATCCATGGGAGAGATCACCCCTCCCAGTACATGGTACAATCCTTTGAATTCCCTGGTTTTTTCCAGGGCGATCACATCTTTGGGGCTTTCCACTACACAGAGAATGGACCGATCACGACTTTCATTGCGACAAAGAAAGCAGGGGTCCTCTTCGGTAAGATCGCCGCAGACTGAACAGTGCCGGACCTTGTCTTTGGCCTCAACAATGGCTTCCGCCAGGTTCACTGCTTCTTCCCGGCTGACGGCCAGAAGGTGAAAAGCCAATCGCTGTGCGGTTTTGGGACCCACTCCAGGTAATTTGTTTAAAGCAGCGATTAAGTTGGCTACCGGTTTTGCATGATAAATCATTAGCTGGTCTAGAAAAGGCCGGGGATTTTCAGATTTCCCGTCACCTTATTCATTTCCTCCGCCGCCATTTCTTGGGATTTCCGTAATGCCTCATTGACTGCTGCCAGGATCAAATCTTCCAGCATTTCTACATCTTCCGGGTCTACCGCCTCTGGATCAATCTTCACTGCTTGAACTTCCTGCTTGCCATTGATAGTGACTTCCACCACTCCGCCGCCACTGGTGGCAGAAACCGTCTTCTCGGCCAGTTCTTCCTGAACCCTGGCCAGATCAGACTGCATTTTCTGCACCTGTTTCATCATTTTACCCATATTGCCCATGCCCATATCGTTTTTCCTCCTTTATTACTCTTCTTCTTTGATTTCCACTAATTGACCGCCAAAGAGGTTGATGGCGGATTGAATAAGGTCCTCTTCTTCCGGCCCCAGTTCAGTTTTGGCGGGAGCCTGTTCTTGCTGCAACACACAGTGCAATTCAATTTTCCGGCCGTAAAAACTTTCCAGGACCTGTTCGATGATTTTTCTATTGCTTTCCATTTCACAACGTTCTTTATGAAAACGATGGTCTGATTGAATTCCAGTATAAGACTGGAGCCCTCTACCGATATGGGTTTTTCGTCCACCACAAAAGCATGGGTCATGATGCTGGCTTTTTTGAGGCTTCTAAAAAGCCTTCCCATTTGGCCTTGATGAGATTAATGTCCAGTACGGCATCTGCCGGAGCTGGCTCAGGAGTAGAACCTTTTTCTCCTGGATACTGCCCTTTCTGGGGTTAGAGCCGGCCCGGGCTGATCCGGGGTTGAGGGCAAGTCTGTTTCCGCTGTGGCCGCCATTTCCTTCTGGCCACTTTTTGCTTTTCCTGAACAACTTTTTTCTCCGGGATCTCTTTCCGGTCCTTCTCATTTTCCAGGCATCCAATAGCTGGAGGATTCCCATTTCCAGGAGTATCCTGGGCTGGGTAGTCCATTTGATTTCTCCTTCCGTCTGGCTCAAAGACTTGACAGCAGCCATCAATTGCTCCCGGGATAGCTGTCTGGCAGCGTCTTCATAACGGTCCTTGGTTTCCGGTGATAGGGCAATGATTTCCCCGGTGACCCCCCCCAATTGGAGCAAGACCAAATTCCGGTAAAAAAGAATCAGATCACTTAAAAATTGCCTCGGTTCTTTCCCTGTATTAAGAAGCCGGTCCAAAAGAACAAGACAGTGACCTGCCTCCCCCTTGATAACCCCTCCATGAAATTCCAGCAGGAAATCGTCATCCACGGCTCCCACCAGGCCGGCCACATCCTGCAGGGTGACTTTCCCGTCCCCGGCAGGCCAGGCACTGGTCCAAAAGGCTGAGAGCATCTCGCAGGCCTCCCTCGGGCCTGCCGGGCGATCAAGTATACAGAGCCTCTTCTTCTATCTTCCCCACCGGCCGCCCCGGCAATCTCCCTCAATTGCTCGATGATCACGGGTACGGAAATCTGGTGGAAATCAAACCTCTGGCAGCGGGAAAGAATGGTGGGAGGGATTTTGCGGGGCTCGGTGGTGGCCAGGACAAAAACCACATGCTCCGGGGGTTCCTCCAGAGGTCTTCAGCAGGGCATTAAAAGCTTCCGGTGTCAACATATGTACTTCGTCGATAATATAGACTTTATAAATGGCTTTCCACCGGGCTCAGTCTCACTCTTTCCCGCAGGTCCCGGATCTCGTCGATACCCCGGTTGGAGGCCGCGTCAATTTCCAAAACATCCATGGCGTTGCCTTCTGTAATCCGGCGGCAGGAAGGGACACTGGTTGCAGGGCTCCCCGTCTTCCCTTTCTCGTACAGTTGATAGCCTTGGCCAGGATTTTGGCCGTGCTGGTTTTTCCTGTTCCCCGAGGGCCGCAAAATAGATAGGCATGGTGGAGCCTGCCCCTGGCCAGGGCCTGGCGAAGAGTACGGCTCACATGATCCTGCCCTTTCAATTCCCTAAAGGTTTGGGGCCGATACTTTCGATATAATGCTATGTAGCTCATCAGATCCCTCCACCGGTCTATGCAGATAAAAATAAAGATTATCAGGCCCCAAGCCAAATAATCTTCTGCTAGAAAATAAAGCCGTGCACCCACTTTTGACTTACACTTCCGGGCGTTACTCAAGCAGTTAGCTCAGACCAGGCACCCCTGGGGCACACGAAATTATTCACTTACCGCTGCTTCCTTCCGGACCTGACGGGGTTCATGAACTTTCGTTGCACAGGACCCGGTCCTCATGACCACTTACCTGAGGCAGGCCCCACAAGTGCAAGCCGGGAGTGGGAATTCGACCCCGCTCTAGCGGTTTGCGGGTTCAGGGCACCGCTACCTCCCCGTCTAGCACGGCAAATTTAAAAGCTAAAGGTTGGCGGAGAGAGTGGGATTCGAACCCACGAGACAGGTTTAATGCCCGTCTACTCGCTCTCCAGGCGAGCGCCTTCAACCGAACTCGGCCATCTCTCCCAAGGAACAAGTTGACTACGCAACTATTGTACAACAAATTATTGATTTTGTCATTAAGAAAATCTTCCCCGTAGAAATGCCTGATTATTGTAGCAAGTAAAAACCTTTTTGTCAGCAGGCAAAATCTAGCAATAGCATGCGCCAAAGGCGGTTCCTTTATACCGCTTCCCGGTGCAAAGCCGGGTCAATACCCGGGGAAAGAAAGCTTCCTCTGAAAAACCATCTAATCTAAAATTTCGTAGCTGCTTACTAGCACCGGCATATTTAAATTTCCCAAGACTTTTTCCAGAAGAACTCCTTCCCTTTCCGGGTACTTCAGACCATAGCTGGCCCTGATGGCAGCAGTGATGAACTGCACTCCCCGGTCCATGGCAATGGGCAGGCTGTCTCCCTGCAGCATGCTGCCCACGATAACGCTGGTGAAAGTATCTCCCGCCCCCGGATAATGGGCCGGGATATAGATACAGCTCACTTTCCAGAAACGCCCGTCATCACGATTATAAGCCATCACACTGGACTTTCTCTGGGGTTCATCGTTAGGGACACTGGTTATAATAACAATCCTGGGGCCCATCTCCGACAGGCGCAGCAACCATTCTTTTATTTCCGCCTGTGTAATATCCAGCTTATATTCCTCACCCAGCAGGTAGGCCGCCTCCGTATAGTTAGGGGTGATGATATCCGCTTTTCTCACCAGCCCCCTCATTTTTCGGACCATTTCCTCATTCATGGTGGTGTAGAGGCGGCCGTTATCTCCCAAGACCGGATCCACCACCACCAGGGGGTCATTGGCGGAAAAATCGTCGATAAATTTGGAGATAATATTGATCTGCCTGGGGGAACCTAAAAATCCGCTGTAAATGCAATCGAATTCAATGCCCAGCCGGTGCCAGTGACCTAGATAAGCCTCCAAATAATCAGTCAAATCAATCAGGCAGTAGCCTTCAAAACCGCCCGTATGCGTGGATAAAACAGCGGTGGGAACAGAGCAAACCTGGGCCCCCATGGTTGAAAGGATAGGAATCACCACCGCAAGAGATGTCCTGCCGAATCCTGAAAGATCGTGAATAGCGGCAACTCGATTAACCGGTCTTTTCATAATCATTCCCCTTTACTTGCCCTAGACTCCACGATAAGTTTCATAACCCTTGTAAATGACTTTCTCCACCTGCCGGCTGGCGTCTAGTCTTTGCAAGATACCGGCCCAGTCCCAGCATCCCCTTTTTTCCAGAAAGCTTTTGATCTCATGCTGATTCATGGGATGTCTTTTGATAATGCTGCAGACTGCTTCAAAATCATCCTGGATTTCACTGGAAAAGCCGTCGGAAGCAGCCAGATCAACAGCAATACCTCCTAACAGGTTCACGGCTTTTTCCAAAGATGCCTGATCAGGTTCTTCCACCCAGTTTTCCGCCGGGGGCCTCACGGGAGTGTTCAGATAGAGGCGATCATATGCCAGACCATCCAGCAGTTTTTTGATCCGGGCCAAAGATTCTTCGTCGTCATTCAGACCTTTGACCAGCATGGTCTCCAGCCAGATTTCCCCCTCAAACTCCCGGGAGAAAGACTGGAGTCCCTGGTATACTTGAGCAAAAGAAATCTTGCCGAAAGGCCTGTTTATTTTTTTGAAGCTAACCTCATCATAGGCATCTAAAGAAGGCAGAACAATATCCGCCTCTTTCATCTCTTCCCTGACCCTTGCATCGGCCAAAAGAGCCCCGTTGGTGATCACCGCCACCGGTTTCACCGTCAGTTTTTTCAATCCGCCGATCAATTCCCCCAGCCGGGAAAAAAGAGTGGGTTCTCCTTCCCCCACAATAGTGACCACATCCAACCGGGGGCTTTTTTGCAGATACTCTTTAGCCTCCGCCAGGATCTGCTCCAGCGGGTAGTACTCCTCCCGCCGGTGTTTCATCTGCCTGGTCCTGCCCAACTGGCAGTAAACACAGGAGTAATTGCAGTATTTCTGGGGAATGGGGCTTACACCTAAGGAAAGGCCCATTCTGCGCGACGGTATTGGACCAAAAACATAGCGATATTCAGCCAACATCTTTCCCCCTTTCCTTCCAGAAAAGACTCTTTTTCTCGCCTATTCATTATAACATATGAATCCCATTTTCTTCGATAATGAGAATAGACTGCAAAAAGAGAGCTTTCTTTTCTTCCTTCTTTTTTATACTATCTGTGCTGACGGCTCTTTAAAGAACGGGGATTTTCACGGCTCCATCCACCAGGCAAAAGTTTATCTGCAAAAAAAAAGAGCCTGTACGGCTGAGACTTCTGGCACTGCTTGCGGCAGAGGCGGCTGCCCCCTTTGCATCCGCCCCGGTCAATGGAACCAGCTCTTCCTATTTGAGTAATTGCCGGAAGACTTTTTCGGGTCGCTGACCAAAAGCACGATGGTCCAGACCAAAAGGCCGGTGAGAACCACAGTTACTCCCAGCAGGGTTGCATCCAGGCTTATTTCGAAAAATTCCCCGCCTTCCATGAGATAGGCCAGCACATGATCAACAAACCACATGAGAGTGCCTCCCCAGAAAATAAAGCCTAGTACGCTCAACTTATGTTTATCTTCCGGAGCATGGATATACCAGATGATGGTTACAATAATGGCTGCTGAGGCAGTGACTAGAAAATACATCATGATCCCCTTCAAGCATCCGTTTTTATCTTGGCGGCAAGAGGTGTAACCTTTAAATCGACAATAAGAATCAGCAGAGCCCAGACCAAGGTGACAAAGAGGGCCATCCCGGTCCCAATTGTAGCCATTTCATGGAGCATTGGACCCACCTGAGCCGGGTTGCTCATAGCCGTCAAGAAAGGCGGCCAGGGGACAATTTCTCCGTGCCATGCATGTTCCATGGCCAATAAGAGAACCCCGCCCCATAATAGTCTATTGAGCCAGCTTAATTTGCGACTCCACTTTAATCCTGTTTGTGAAGTGCTTTTCACCTGGGCTTCCTTTTCTTTTTTTTCTACGACCTTCTGCAGAACAGTGGTGATCACAGCCTCTCCCATCGGCACAAGAAAACAAGCCACCTCTTGATCCCTCCAATCCCAGATTATCCGTTGCTGCCAAACGAAAAATCGGGACTACTTATCATTTGCTTGATTGATAAACAGTTTGACCAAATCGACGGGAAGGGGAAAGACTATTGTGCTGTTTTTCTCAGAAGTCATTTCCCTCATGGTCTGCAGATAGCGAAGCTGCAAGGACGCCGGTTCCTCAGACATCATTCTGGCTGCTTCTACCAGTTTAGCAGCAGCCTGGTACTCGCCGTCGGCATGGATAATTTTGGCACGGCGCTCTCTTTCCGCCTCTGCCTGAGCGGCCATGGCCCGCTGCATGGTCTGAGGCAGTTCCACGTCTCGCACTTCCACCAGGCTGACCTTTATCCCCCAAGGTTCCGTACCGTCATCGATAATCTGCTGCAGCCTGTGGTTGATTTTATCCCTGTTCGCCAGGAGTTCATCCAAATCGGATTGGCCCAGCACGCTACGCAGGGTTGTCTGAGCCAGCTGGGAAGTGGCCACAATATGATCGGCCACTTTGATGACCGAATTGGCAGGGTCCACCACCCGGAAATATACTACCGCATTGACTTTAACTGTAACATTGTCCTTGGTAATAGCTTCCTGTGATGGCACATCCATGGTGACTACCCGCAAATCCACCTTCTGCATCCGATCGATGAAGGGAATTAAAAAGAATAAGCCCGGCCCTTTAACCCCGGCATAACGCCCCAAACGAAAGACAACTCCCCGCTCATATTCCTGGACAATACGAATGGAAGCAGAAACAATAGCGAAGGCCACAACAACCAAAGTTGCTAAATAAATGAAACTGTCCATCTTCAGACCACCTTTCCTGAAATAATCATAATTATTTTATTAAGACCCCAAAAGCAGTTTATTGGGGAGGTTGCTCTTCCGGCCATTTTTTCACCCTCAGCACCAGCCCTTCCATGCCGGTGACCAGCACCTTTTCTCCTGCTTCCAGCGGCTCTGAACTCTCAGCCTGCCAGCGCTCCCCTTCAAACAGTACCGTACCCGAAGGATTTATAGCGGTCAGTGCCACTCCTCGCTTGCCCGGCAGGCTTTCCTTGCCGCTGAAGGCCTGCCGGCGCTGCGCCCTGATCACCGCCCGGAGAAGGAGGACGATAGCGGCAGCCAGCAGTAAAGCAGTAGTGACAATGAGAGTGATACTTACCCGCAGGAAGGGAGGGTTGGCCTTGCTGAAAAGCATAAAAGAACCCAGGGTAAAAGAAACTAGACCTCCTGTAGCCAGCAAACCGTGGCTGCTGGCAAAAACCTCTCCAGCCAATAAGCCAAGACCCAGCAGAAGCAGAAGGATACCGCTCAATTGGGCATTGAGGCTGCCCAAGGCATAAAGGCCCAGCAGCAGACTAATACCGCCCACCACCCCGGGGAAAATTGCTCCCGGATGGTAGAGCTCCAAAATAATGCCCAGGGTACCCACCGTCATGAGCAGATAAGCTATATTGGGCTCGCTTACGCCGAACAGCAGACGTTGAATAGCGCCCATCTCCAGTTCCTGGATGGGCTTGCCCACCACATCCAGGCTGATCTCTTGACCGCCAATTAAGGTGATGTTTTTTCCTTGGATCTGATTGATCAAATCCTCTCTGCTGGAGGCATGCAAATCAATCAGTCCCAACTCCAGCGCTTCTTTGTCGCTGAAGGATTTGCTCTCCAATACGGCTGCTTCAGCGCTCACCGGATCACGTCCCCTGGTCTCGGCAATACTCCGGATCCAAGCGGCTGCATCTTCGGCAGCTTTTTGCTTCTGGGTTTCCGATAGCTCCCCCTCCAAGCCCAAAGCCACCGGATGGGCGGCTCCTATTCTGCTTCCCGGCGCCATAGCTGCCACATGGGCAGACAAGGTAATGAAAGTACCCGCCGAACCAGCCCAGGCCCCGGCCGGACTAACATATACTGCTACCGGCACCCGTGAATTCATGATGCTCTCCACAATCTTTTGGGTAGTTGTCATCAACCCCCCGGGAGTGCTCAGCTCGATGATGACCAGAGACGCTCCTTGCTTTTCCGCAGCAGCGACTCCCTCCCGAATATATTCACCGATAACAGGTACAATTGGTCCCTCCACCTGCAAGACATAGATGGGAGAAACGGGTTCAGCCATGGCTCCCGGAGAGAACAGCAGGCAGAAGATGAGCAGCAACGATAAGATGGAGTTGGTTTTCCTCGCATACCCAGCCATTATTATCACTCCCCCCCCACTAGAAGCTTGTTTATCTAATCTGCCCATCACGGATCAAATATATTGCGTTCACCAACCGGAAAGGTATTCCACTAAGCCGAAATCAGCATGGGGTTCCTTTGCTGCATCATTGCTACAGGATGCCTCACTGACATCTTTGCAAATTTCTCGCATTCCTCTATTTGTTTATCATTATACGTGATTGTCTGTCATTTGCAAATAAATTCACGGGCTCGAAAAAGAGCTGCTTCCGGATCAAAATGTGCTCAAAGATATAGTACCCTTGAAGACTATTTCCGCTTGCTGCCTGCCAAAGTTGTTGACGAGCAAGGATGCTTATCAATATACTAGAGCCAAAAAGGCTACATGATGGTTCCCTGGGAAAGACGGCATATTTTGATCATTAAGGAGAATAAAGAAAATGAGCGTTTTTACCGACGGCATGATCGTGCTCTATTTTTTCTATGGTTTGGCCTTTTTTACCATGGCCCTGGCCATCGCCTTCCAAATCAGGAAAGACAGCAATTATATTTTGGCCAAATCCATCTGGCTCTTGGTTGGATTTGGGCTGTTTCAAGCTTTGGCGGAATGGTCAAAAGTGACCAAACTGCTGCACATGTATGAGATTAACTTATTGAGTATTACGGTGCTGCACTTGGTGGATGTCCTGACCATCGGCATGTCTTTCCTGTTTTTATTTCTATTCGGCAGCCATCTGGTCATTGACCATCTAAAAAAGTATCCTTATCTGAAATATTTGCCGTTAATCATCGCCTTGGGCTGGATAGCCAAGTTTATAGTTGTAGACTTTATGCTTTTTTCCGTGGACAGCTTTAAAATATGGACGGCGCACAGCACTGCTTGGGCCAGGTATTTAATGGCCTTCCCGGGGGCTGTCTTGGCCAGTTTGGGACTTATCCTTCAGCTTCCTGAGCTAAAGAAACTGGGCCTAAAATCAGCTTACTATAACTGTCAAGGTGCCGCCGTTTGTTTTGCCGCTTATGGGGTCTTGTCCGGCTTAATAACCTTTCCGGTGGATTTTTGGCCGGGGAATATCTTGAATACCAGTGTTTTTCTGGAGACTACCGGCTGGCCGGTTCAATTTTTCCGGGCAAGCTTCGGAGTATTGATGGCTTTTACCGTGATTAAGACCATTAATATCTTCAATATAGAGCAGCAAAAGCGCCTGGAGGAAGCGAAACGACTTAGGGTGTTAATTGAAGAACGGGAACGTTTCTCCCGGGATTTGCATGATGGTATCATTCAATCAATTTACGGAACGGGCTTGATTATTGATGCCAGCCAGACAATGCTGCAGAAAGAAAAATATGACAAAGTAAATGAATATATGCGGGAAGCAAAAACTAAGCTCAATCATACCATCTCCGCACTGAGGGATTACATTGAAGATCTGCAAAAAACTAAAGAAAGCAAAGGAAATTTAAAGCAGCTGGTGCAACAATTACTCCATGAATTTCGTAAATTTTCCGCCATCCCCATTGATTTTGAAGACAGATTGGGGAAAGATCTGTTTATTGACCAAAGACAGGAAAAAGACATCTATCATATTGTGCAAGAAGCATTATTTAACATTGTCAAACATGCCCAAGCCACTCAAGCCAGGATTATTGTAGAAGAAGAGGACAACAAGATTACCATTCGGGTGGAAGATAATGGGGTAGGATTTCATTTAAAGAAGCTGCAAGACAGGAAACAGGAGGGCAAAGGGCTGGCCAACATGAAATTCCGGGCCCAACGGCTGGGAGGCAGTCTAACAATCAATTCCCATATCAGGCAGGGTACCCAAATCATCCTCTCTTTTCCGCAGACTTAAGCTCTCCGCCTACATCTTTGATTAATAGGCATGCTAATATGTATATTGGAAATTAGAAAAGGGGGCTAAAAATAATGACAAGAACCTGTGTGCGTGTAACCGAAGAAACTTGGAGCATGATAAAAGATTTGGCAACCAAAACAAATACCACCATGCAGGATGTTGTTCAGCAGGCAATAGAGGATTATCGACGAAAGAAAATATGAGAAGAAACAAATCAAGCGTTTCTCCGTCTCAAAAATAATCCTGAAGCCTGGCAGGAAGAATTGCAAGAAAGGCAAGAATGGGAAAACACCATTGGCGATAATCAATGAGACCGGCAGAGGAGATGTTGGTTAGTAGATTTAAATCCGATCAGAGGCCATGAGCAGGCAGGTAAAAGACCGGCATTAATAGTATCAGTCGATTTATTTAATCAAGGACCGGCGGAATTAGTGGTGGTAGTACCTATTACAACCAAGTACAAAGGGATTCCCCTTCATGTCAAAATTGAGCCTCCCGAGGGCGGATTGAAAGATACCAGCTTTATCAAGTGTGAAGATATTCGTTCGATTTCGAAGGAAAGACTCATGACACAGTTGGGAACCATTTCCCCTAAAACTATGGCATCTGTTGAAGATCGAATTCGTATTTTGCTAGGCCTTTAAGTTATTAAAGATAAAAAAATTGTATTTTACTGGGTTCTAAATACGCCCCTGGCACAATGTTAACAACTAAAAACATACCTTTAGAAGAGCCTAAAACCAAACAGTATCAACTGACCGCCAAATCAACGATCATTTTTTCTTGCTAAAATTCCTTGAACGCAGTGAAAAAAGTTTTTGGCTTTTATAAGCAAAAACTACGTGAAGCTCATGTGAAATTATAACAAAAAAAACACCCTGCAAACAGGGTGCTAAACTGCTAAAAGTGGCGGAGAGAGTGGGATTCGAACCCACGGAGGGGGTCAACCCTCACACGATTTCGAGTCGTGCGCCTTCAACCGGACTCGGCCATCTCTCCATGTTTATTCCTCTCTGAGTTTTTGAAAAAACTCTTGCAATAATTCCCGGCATTCCTCTTCCCGGATACCGGCAATGACTTCCAGCCGATGATTGAAAGAGGGATGTTGGACCAGATTGAGCACCGATTCCACGGCTCCGGATTTCGGATCGGAAGAACCGTAGACCAAAGTGCCCACTCTGGCCTGGACCAAGGCTCCGGCACACATGGGGCAGGGTTCCAAGGTCACATAAAGGATAGTCCCCGTCAGGCGCCAGCTGCCTAAAGCTTCAGCTCCCATTCTCAGGGCCAGGATTTCCGCATGGGCCGTCGGGTCCTGCCGGGTCTCTTTCAAATTATGCGCCCGGGCCAGCACCCGTCCATCCCCGACTAAAACCGCACCAACGGGAACTTCCCCCAGCTCCAAAGCCCGCCGCGCCTCAATCAGTGCCAATCCCATATAGTCACGGTGTTTCACTGCTTCACCTACATTTGATCAAAAAAAATAATGGTGCGCCCGAGAGGACTCGAACCCCCGACACGCGGTTTAGGAAACCGCTGCTCTATCCAGCTGAGCTACGGGCACCCATAATTTCTCTAGAAAAACAATGACCTAAATCCAAGGATTGGTCATGATAAAAGCACCTATATGGCATGGCGCGCCCGGGAGGACTCGAACCTCCAGCCTCCTGATTCGTAGTCAGTTACTCTATCCGATTGAGCTACGGGCGCAGGTAAAATATGGCGGAGAGAGAGGGATTCGAACCCTCGATACAGGTTTTAGCCCGTATAATCGCTTAGCAGGCGATCGCCTTCGACCTACTCGGCCATCTCTCCATGATTTTTGCCAAACTCCTTTAAACAATGGAACGTGTCACTATTATAATCCAAAGCCGGCAAAAAATCAACGCAAGAGCCGGGCAAAAAAATTCCCTGGCGGAGGGGGTGGGATTCGAACCCACGGCCCCTGGCGGGGTCACTGGTTTTCAAGACCAGCTCCTTAAACCGCTCGGACACCCCTCCTCAAGTTATCTAACCGGATTTACAGCATGACAAAGTATAGCATAAAAGCTTCAGCTCTGTCAATTGGATAAAATGTACTTATGGTTACCATAAATAAATATGGTGTTTGCTCACCCCAAAACGGGCAAAACCTGAAATCTTATCATTTCACTTGTGCCGCGCTGCTTTCCCTTTCTTCAGTCTTGTTTTGATCAAGGGGAAAAAAGTACTTGTTGATGATGAGAGCAATGATGATGCCGACGGTACTGTCTATCATTCTATTAATGGAGTAAATATGCGGGGCGAGATACTGCATAGTATCTCGCAGATTGACCACCACCGAAAGAAAAACAATACAGGCAGTGGAGGTCATAACCTCTATTTTCCCGATGAGATTGCACAGATAAATAACCAGCACTATTCCCAAGCCGATCATAATGGCACCGACCGCAAAAAAGTTGACCTGTTCACTTACTAAATTTTTTAACATAAGAAAGGGAGTGCCCACCAGTCCGCCGATGAAAGTGCCAATCAACCGGTTTTTGCCCATTTCAAAGGAACTGCCCATGGTATCCTTGAGGCAAATGACCACAGCAATGCAGGCAAAAAAAGGGTAGGGCCTTTGAAACAGGTCGTAGAGCAAAACACAAAGAAAGACTCCCAAAGCGGTTTTGATATTCCTCAGTCCAATGGTGGGAAATTTAAAATTATTGATACCCATCAGCCGGCTTCCCCACCTTGCATTAGTTATTGTGCTGGCCTCGCCCTCCATGCCGACAAGCAAAGCCTTTCTCTTCCTTCCCGCTTATTGTTTCAAGCAGAAAACCGATTTTGTTCAAAACAGCACTCTTTTGTCCCCAACCCGCTTGGTAAACTTTACCTGATCAAAATATTCCAGCAAAGGCAAAACATATTTCCGCGAACTGTTCAGGGCGTCCCGCATTTCCGCCAGTTCCACTGATCCTTTTTCCTGAACCTGGCGGCGGATCAGTTCCCGGGCCTGTTCCACCGCTTCCCGGTGAAAATAAAGGCCGTCTGCCACCTTCACCAATTCCTTCACCCGGAGCAAGTAGGAAAGCATTTCCTCTTCCAAATTGCTTTTAATGCCCAGTCTGGAGACAACTTCCTCCCAGGCAGGAGGCTGAAAAAGATCCTGGCGAAAAAGGGAAAGGGCTTGCTCCAGAATGACTTTTTCATCCGCCGAAGGTTCCCCTTGGAAGTCGGGGAGGGCAGCACTATTGGCCGCAATTTTCAGTTTCCCTTTTTCTTCCCACCGCTGCAGCAGGCCATTAAACACCTTCACCGGCAGGGCGGAAAACTTGCGGGAGCGCAGTTCTTCTTTGGGAAAGCCTGCCCTCAGGGGATACTTCCGGTGATACCGATCCAGCAATTCTTCCACTTCCTGCAGCCATTTTTCCTCTCTGGACCGGGGTAAATACCAAGTAGCTTCTTCAAAGCTGAAACTCTGCACTTCCCCTTTTTCCAGCAGCATGGCCAAGGTTTTCTCCACTTCCGGAATGGAAAGACCTGTTTGGGAGGCGATTTCCGCTAGGGGTAAAGGCACCTTAGAACTGGTCAAAACCTCTTCAATCAGTTCCAGGGGATCACCTTGCAGCAGGGTGTTTAACCGCTGCAGCACCTCCTTTTTATAGCGGCGATGTCTGGAGGCATGAGGATCAATCACCAAACCGCCGGCAATAGTGGTCATGGGAGAGTAGGAACGGATGATCAAACGGTCCTGCCTGGCTGCCACTAAAAGCTCTTCCATCTGCAGCTGGGCCAGGGCTGTCTCACCGGGGGCCAGTTCTTCCCGGTCAAGGAGGATCACTCTCCCCAATACCTCACTGGTGCCCAGGTGAACCCGGACCCGCTGGCGATGGGTGAGGGGCTGGGCTTTGGGCAGCAAGAAAAGCTGCAAATCCACCCGGTGGGAAGGAGTCAATGTTCCAGGAGTGACCAAAGTGCTGCCCCTTTCCAGTTCCCCCACTTCAATACCGGCCAGGTTGACAGCTGTCCTCTGGCCTGCCAGAGCCACATCCACCTTTCGCTCGTGTACCTGTAAGGTCCTGACCCGGACTTGTTGCCCCTGGGGCTGGATTTCTAAAAGATCTCCCGTGCAAATTTGACCGCTCCAAAGAGTGCCGGTGACTACCGTGCCAAAACCAGTAATGGAAAATACCCGGTCCACCGGCAGGCGCACCTTGCCCTCGGTGGGCTTGGGCGGGGTATTGGCAGCCAACTGATCCAATTCCCTTCTCAATTCTTCCATGCCCTCTCCGGTATAAGCGGATACTGCCAAGACCGGTGCCCCCGCCAAAACCGTGTCCTGAACGGCTTCTTTTACTTCCTCCATGACCAGTTCCAGCCATTCTTCTTCCACCAAGTCCTTTTTAGTGATCACCACCAGGCCTTTTTTGATCTGGAGGAGATTGATAATATCCAAGTGTTCCCGGGTTTGAGGCATCACACCTTCATCGGCTGCTACCACCAAGATGACCAGATCCATACCGCCCACACCGGCCAACATCTGCTTCACAAAACGTTCGTGGCCGGGTACATCCACCAGGCCCACCCGGCGCCCGCTGGGAAGTTCCAAAGGGGCAAAACCCAGCTCAATGGAAATACCTCTTTCTTTTTCTTCTTTCAGGCGATCAGTATTAACTCCCGTCAGGGCCTGCACCAATACGGTTTTGCCATGATCCACGTGTCCAGCGGTGCCGACAATAATATATTCTTCCATGGTAGGCTCACTCCCAATAGCTGTAATTCCTTCTTGCCGGGCCAAGCTGCCGGGCAATTTCAACCCACCGGATTTTCCTTAATTGAACTGAGCAAAAGTCTTTTCTATAGCCTGGACCAGGACTTCTATTTCTCCTTCGGCCACTGTCCTCAGATCAAAAAGCAGTCTTTCCTCGGCGATTCTTCCCATTACGGAAGGCTCTCCTTGCCTTAAAAGCCGGGCGATCTCTTCCACTCCCCTGCCCGACAACGGTTCCAGGGCTACCAAAAAGGTGGGCAATTCCAGAATGGGCAGAGCACCGCCACCTGCCTGGGACATGCCGGGAATAATGGACACCCGGGCCCGGCTCTCCAGAATGCTTTCCAGACGTTGGGCCAAATGCCGGGCTTTCCTTTCGATCTCTTCCCGCGGCTGAACAAGCATAGCCAAGGTGGGGATTTCCTTAATGGCCTGGTCTTTATCCAAATAGGAGCGCAAAGTGGCTTCCAGAGCGGCCATGGTCAACTTGTCCACTCTGAACGCCCTGGTTAAGGGGTTTTTGGCCATGCGGGCAATAAACTCTTTTTTCCCTACGATAATTCCTCCTTGAGGTCCGCCCAGCAGTTTATCCCCGCTGAAAGTAACCACATCGGCGCCGGCCGACAGCTGCTCCTGGACCGTTGGTTCCCCGGTAATACCAAAAGTCCTCAGATCGATCAAAAAGCCGCTGCCCAGATCTTCCATGACGGGCAGACCTTTTTCCCGGCCCAAGGCCACCATTTCTTCCAAAGATGTATCATGAGTAAATCCCATTACCCGGTAATTGCTGGGGTGGACTTTCAAGAGAAGGGCGGTCTCTTCTCCAATGGCTCGCCGGTAATCCTCCAGATAGGTCTTATTGGTGGTTCCCACTTCCACCAACTTGGCCCCGCTGGCCTGCATCACCTCCGGCACCCGAAAAGAGCCCCCAATCTCCACCAGCTGCCCCCGGGAGACGATAACCTCTTTGCCGCAAGCCAGGGTATTCAGAGCCAGGAGGACTGCTGCCGCATTATTGTTCACCACCAGAGCATCCTCGGCTCCGGTGAGACGACAGATCAATTCCACCACGTGGCTGTAGCGGGATCCCCGGTTACCCGTATCCAGATCGATTTCCAAATTACAATAGCCCCGGGAAATGGTCAAAAGAGACTCCCGGGCAGCCTGGCTTAACACGGCCCGGCCCAAATTGGTATGTAAAACTACTCCCGTAGCATTGATCACCGGACGTAGATTCGGTGATAGATAAGCCTTGGTCCGGTGATAGGCCTTTTCTCCCACCCAGGCAGGATCCAGTTTCTCGGCGGTCTTGATCCTGCCTTCCTGGATGCCCCTTCTCAACTCAGCAATCACTTCCCTTACTTTTTCCACCAAAATTTCGTGGGGAATCTTTTTCCCATCCTCTTTTCGGAGGATTTTTTCCAGCACCTGGTCCACTGAAGGCAAGTCCCTGAGCAATTGATGTTTGTCCATGATCAGGCCTCCATCTCCACACCCCCGGCTTTGCATCAGCTCTTATCTATCAACAGGGGGCACACAGCATATTGTTAATTATTATAGCACAAATTGGATCTGGATTATAAGACCAAAGAAAAAAGGATCCCTGATTGGAGATCCTTGCTGCCAAGAGTTAGCGCAGGTAATCTTTGTGATTTTTCACTGCCTCCACCTGGTAACCTTGCTTCTTCAAGATATTGGCCACCTCAGTCCCATCGGGAATGTTCAAGCGCAAAACCACCGTGGCCATGGGGCTGTCGTTCCGGAACACGGCCACCCGGGAAATATTCACACCCTGGTCCCTGATCACCTGGGTTATTTCCGCCAAAACTCCCGGCTTATCCTCCGCTTCCAGGGTGATGCGGGAACCGGGCTCTTTTAATCCCATGATATTGATAAAAGCATCAAAAATATTGGTCTCGGTAATAATGCCTACCAGCCGGTCATTTTCCATGACAGGCAAGGCCCCCACCTTGTGTTCCCGCATGAGAAGTGCTGCTTCCTCCACATAAGCATCGGCTTCAATAGTATAAATCTGACGCTTTTTCGGGAGGACATCGCCTATTTTCATCTTGGCCAGCAAATAATTCAGCTCAAAAATGCTGAGGGAAGTGGCCGGAGAAGGGGAAACTTCGCTCAGATCCCTATCTGTGACTATGCCTACTAATTTGTCCTTCTCCATGATGGGCAACCGGCGCACGTTGTGGCGCCGCATCAAATCCAAAGCTTCAGCAATGGTTGTCTGCCTGGTGATAGTCACCGGGTTAGGAGTCATGTAATTGCGCACGAACACCTTGACCAACCTCCTTTTCCCTTAACCTCCTAAGTAAGCTTTCCTGATTTCCTCGCTGGCCGCCAAATCTTTGGCCAGCCCCTGCATCACCACTCTGCCCGTTTCCAGCACATAAGCCTGGTGAGCCACAGACAGAGCCATGTGAGCATTCTGCTCCACCAGCAGGATGGTGGTGCCTGCCTGATTGATCTCCTTGATAATGGAAAAAATCTCCTGCACAAGAATAGGAGCCAATCCCATGGAAGGTTCATCTAAAAGAAGTAGTTTGGGCTGCGACATGAGCGCCCGGGCCATGGCCAACATCTGCTGCTCACCGCCGCTCAAGGTCCCCGCTCTCTGTTTCTGACGCTCTTTCAAGCGAGGAAATCTTTCAAAATTCCTTTCAATCGCATCCTTGATGGCCTTCCTGTCTTTCTGGAGATAAGCACCCATCTCCAGGTTTTCCAATACGGTCAGATTGGCAAAAACCCTCCTCCCTTCCGGGACCTGGGATATTCCTTTTTTCACGATATTTGGGGCAGGCTCTCCCACAATGGTTTCCCCTTCAAAGAGGATATCACCGCTTTTCGGCCGGATTAAACCGGAAATGGTCTTCAAAGTGGTGGTTTTCCCAGCTCCATTGGCTCCGATCAGAGTCACGATTTTTCCTCTTTCCACTTCCAGGGAAAGGTTTTTTAAGGCATGAATATTTCCGTAGTAAACGTTAATGTTTTCAATCTGTAGCACGGCTAGGCCTCCTCTCCCAGGTAAGCTTCGATCACTTTCGGATTGTGCCTGATTTCAAAGGGGCTGCCTTCGGCGATGATCCGCCCGTAATCCAGGACATAAATGCGTTCACAGATGCCCATCACCAAAGACATGTCGTGCTCGATCAGGAGAATGGTCAAATCAAATTTTTCCCTGATTTCAGCGATTAGATCCATCAGCTCTTTCGTCTCCTGGGGGTTCATCCCAGCTGCCGGTTCATCCAAAAGGAGCAGCTTGGGTTTGGCTGCCAGGGCTCGGACAATCTCCAGGCGCCTTTGTTCGCCATAAGGAAGATTCTTTGCCAATTCGTGAGCTTTATCCGCCAAACCGAAAACCTCCAGGAACTCCAGGGCTTCCCGGTTCATCTGCTCCTCACCCCGAAAGAAACTGGGCAGGCGCAGAAAAGCACCGGCCAAGCTGTATTTACCATGCCAATGGTAAGCGATTTTCACGTTATCCAGGACGGTTAAGCTATCAAAAAGACGGATGTTTTGAAAGGTGCGGGCAATCCCCAGGGAAGTAATCTCGTAAGGATTTAACCGGAGGAGGCTTTTACCGTTGAAAACCATATCGCCGCTTGTGGGCCGATACAGGCCGGTCAGAAGATTAAAGATGGTGGTTTTGCCTGCACCATTGGGTCCAATCAGGCCAACCAATTCACCGGGAGATATTTCCAGGTCCACGTTGGAGACGGCAGTCAAGCCTCCAAAGGTAATGGTCAGCTTTTCTAGCTTAATCATTTTGCCGGACGCCTCCCCTCTTCTTACCAAGCAGGGTCTGCAGGGTCAACTCTTTCGTACCCAGTAAACCCTGGGGCCGGAAAATCATGATGATGACTAACAAGACAGCATAGATGACCATCCGCAAGGGGCCCAGACTTTGTAAAGCAGCATTGACGACGGTGACTATGGCTGCCGCCAGGATGGACCCGGTAAGGCTTCCCAAGCCCCCGAAGACCACCATCACCAGCGCATCAAAAGACTTGAGGAAATTAAAAGTATTGGGCTGAATCAGGAAAAAGTAATGGGCGTAAAGAACACCGGCTACTCCGGCAAAGAATGCGCCAATACTGAAGGCCAATACTTTATAATAAGTGGTATTAATACCCATGGTCTCAGCCGCTATTTCATTTTCCCTGATGGCGATGCAAGCCCGCCCATGAGTAGAATTGACAAAGTTTTTGAGCAGGATGATCGTGCCCACAGTTAAAACAAAAAGCCAGGTCCAATTGGTATACTGGGGGATACCGTTCATGCCTGCTGCTCCACCCACATATTCAATGTTGACCAGAATCCCCCTGATAATCTCGCCAAAACCCAGGGTAGCGATGGCCAGATAATCCCCGCGCAACCTGAGAGTGGGCAGGCCGATAAGCACACCCAGGAGACATGCGGCAATGGCTCCCGCCAAAAGCGCGAGAAAAAAGGGCTGACCCAACTTCAAAGTTAAAACAGTGGAAACATAGGCACCGATAGCCATAAAACCGGCATGTCCCAAGGCCAGCTGTCCCGTAAAGCCCACGATCAGGTTCAAGCTAACCGCCATAATAATGTTGATTCCCATCCAATATAGATTCACCTGCTGGAACGGATCGATCAATTCATTGTTAATGGCATATTGTCCAAAAACATACACCAGTAGCAAAGCCACTCCAATCAGCAAATTATGCCGCAAACGCATCCCCATCACCTACACCTTCTCCCGGGTGTCTTTGCCCAAAAGCCCTGACGGTTTAATAATCAAGATGAGAATCAAAATCGCAAACACCACCACATCCCGGAAATTAGTGCTCCAATAGCCGGCCACCAGTGCCTCCACAATACCCAGCAGAAAACCGCCGGCCATGGCCCCCGGGATAATCCCAATTCCCCCCAGAACAGCGGCTACGAAAGCCTTCAGCCCCGGCATCAATCCCATTAAGGGATGAAAGGTCTGATAATACAAGCCCAGCAAAACGCCGGCCACTGCCGCCAGCGCCGAACCCAGGGCAAAAGTGGCGGAAATAGTGCCATCAACGTTGATGCCCATCAAAAGGGCCGCTTCCTTATCAAAAGATACCGCCCGCATCGCCTTGCCCGTTTTCGTCTTGTTCACAATATAGTTCAGCATGAGCATCATCAGAATCGTAACCACCAGGATTAAAAGCTGGTAACTGGTGATGGTCACCAGACCATCAAGAAAACGAAATGTCTTTTTGGGGAAGGCTTGAGGAAAAGACTGATAAGCGGTCCCCAGAACGAAGAGCCCGCCATTTTGCAAAAATAGCGACACCCCAATGGCGGTAATCAGGGCCGCCAACCGGGAAGACCGCCGCAAGGGCTTATATGCAACCCTTTCAATGATGACTCCCAAGCAGGTGGAAGCGATCATGGCCAAAACCATGGCCACGAAAAAATTAAGATTGTAGCGGGCGATAGCGATAAAGCCCACATAGGCCCCCACCATTAAAATCTCACCATGGGCAAAATTAATCAATTGAATAATGCCATAAACCATTGTATAGCCCAAAGCAATCAAGGCATAAATACTGCCCAGAGATATGCCGTTCAAAAGTTGCGCAATGAACAGATCCAAACCTTTTTTCACCCCTTTTTACCCGCATCCCCACAAGAACCTCTGCATGCGAAAAACCCCCTCTTCAATCCGTGTCCGAAAAAGGAGGTGCCTGCATGAAAACAGGAAGAGAGGGGGAGCTTCCCCCCTCCCTGCATCCCTTGACTTTGATCAAACTAGGGAGCGATTTTCGTCCGCAAGGTCTGTTCTCCGTCAACCATTTCGATAATGGCAATTTCCTTCACGGGGTTGTGGTTTTCGTCAAAACTCATGGTACCGGTTACTGCCTCGAAATTCTTCGTCTCCGCCAGGGCATTCCTGATGGCTTCAGGATCAGCGGAACCCGCTCTGTTGATGGCATCGGCCACCAGGTAAGCAGCATCATAGCCAAGAGCGGCAAAAGAATCCGGCATATCCCCGTATTTAGCCTTATAGGCCTGAACAAAGCTCTGTACTTTTTCGCTGGGGTCCTGGGAAGAATAGTGGTTGGTAAAGAACACGTTCTTCAGGTTTTCCGCACCGGCAATCGCCACCAGGTCGGGGGAATCAAATCCATCAGCGCCCACAAAGGGAACGTCTAAGCCGATTTCCCTGGCCTGGCTGATAATGAGGGCAGCCTTCTGGTAATAGCCGGGCAGATAAACCACATCAACACCAGCATCCCGGAACTTGGTCAAGGTAGGACGGAACTCCTGGTCCTCCTTCACATATCCTTCCTCAGCCACAATGGTGCCGCCCAATTTGGTGAATTCCTCTTTAAAGACCCGATAAAGGCCCTTGCTGTAGTCGTTGGTATTATCATAGTAAATAGCTGCTTTCCGTGCTCCCAGGTCGTTATAGGCAAAAGCAGCGCCTACAATACCCTGGGGCGGGTCAATGAAGCAAACCCGGAAAACATAATCACGGACGGCTCCCGATTGAGGATCTACAGTAACGTCAGGGTGAGTGGCCGAAGTGGTCAACAAAGGCACCTTATATTGGGTTGCCACCGGCACCACTGCCAAGGTCGCACCCGTGGTCGCCGGGCCCAGGTGCACCGCGACTTTATCCTTCGTGATGAGCCTGGTACCAACACTGGTAGCTTCAGCATTATCAGATTTATTGTCCAAGACGATAGGGTCAATCAAGCGTCCGTCAAGAACGCCACCACTGGCGTTGATTTCTTCAAAAGCCATCACAATAGCATTTTTAGTATTGCTGCCGTAAGTAGCCACTTCTCCGGATAATTCGTAGTTGATACCGATTTTGATTGGTTCTTTACTTTCCTCCGCCCCTTGTTGCTGTTGACCTTCCTGTTCAGCAGGTTGGGAACCGCCGCAACCCACCAGAGCACCGGCAGCAAAAAGAACAAGCACCAGTGCCACTAACCATTTACTGAATTTCATTCTTTAACCTCCTCCGATTTTCCTCAATTTATCCCAAAACAAGGCTCATAAGCAGAAAAAAACTGTGTTTCCATCCCCCCTACAGTCCATTAATACCCTAAAGTAAGTAGAGAATGAAATCCTCTCCTGAAAGGGCCAATCCCCCTGCCGGAGGAACAAACCGAGAAAAAGCCAATGCCGATTTGTCCCGCATTAATCAGATTATATAACGGTGGGCTGGAGGTGTCAATCGAAAATGGCCAAACAGGAAAAAATATCCATTCCCGCCGGCCCTTCAGCTGCAGGCAAAAGGGCCTCTTTCCTTCCTCATGCTCAAACGGTTTCAGGCAATTCCAAAAGGTCATCTGGACCCGCCGACAATCTCTCCAGCCCCCCGGGAGTCACCAGAAAGGTGTTTTCGATACCCACCGCCCCCAATCCTGGAAAAACAAACTTGGGTTCCAGAGCAAAAACCATCCCCTCTTCCAAAACCAAATCAACTCCCCGGGCAATAACCGGAATTTCATTCAATTCCAGTCCCACTCCGTGGCCGATAAAGGAAACCGGCTGCCGGTAACCCATGAAATGCTCTCCTAATCCCGCCTGCTGGGCCAGGCAATATGCTTCCTGATAAAGATCAGCCGCATTCTTGCCGGGCTTTCCTTCTCGGACAATCAGATCCTGGATTTCCAGGGAGACCTGAAAGGCTTTCCGCAAAGAAGAAGGAAGGGAACCGATACTATACACCCTGGTTTGGTCGATAAGGTAACCCAGATAATTTCCCGTAAAATCGATGCTGATGGGCTGATTGGGAGCAATGACCGCCCCGCTGACACTTTGGGGGAAATAGGGAGAAAGGCCGGCGCCCCCCAGGGGCGTGTCATAGGAAGTGGGGATGGCTCCCGCCGCTCCCACCAACACCTGCCCATAGAACAGTTCCTGGTTGAGGCCCCGGAAACGGATCAGGCCCAAATGTCCCTGGTAGCGGGCCAGCCTTTCCATTTCCGCTGCCAGTTGAAAGTCTTTCAGCCCGGGCTTGATCAGTTCTCTAATTCCTGCATAAACCAGAGCATTTCTCCGCCCCGTCTCCCGCAGCAGCTGAATTTCGTAGGGAGATTTAATGGAACGAACCAGCTTGATCTCCCGGCTGATATCCACCAGTTCTTGCCCCAGGATCTTCTGCCAACGCCAAAAATCCCTGACAGAAATCACATCCAGCTCCAGGCCAAGTCTTTTCGCGGCATAGCCGTATTCCTGTAAGAGGGGCAGGAGATTTCTGGTGCTGTCCAGGGGAATGATCCGGCCGAGGGCGGATTCCTGCCTGGCCCTTTCCAGATCCTTTTTTACCAAGAACAGAGGTTCCCCCTCCGCCGGGATAAAAAGATATCCATTCTGAACAGAACCGGCAAAATAAAAAAGGTCGGCGTTTTCCATGATCAGTGCCCCATCCAGATCCAAACGCGCCAAGTGTTTTTGCAATTTCTGCCACCTGTTCTTCAGTTCTCCCAAAGGGGTTAATCCTTCCATTCCGGGATCCTCCTTATAATAATCAGAATATACTGGCAACTGGAATTCCTAAAAAGGGTACATCCCTTGAGATGTACCTGGAATAAACTCAATATTGCTTTAGACACAATTGATTTTGTCGGGTTTTGGCAAGGGTTGATCAATTTCCGTACCTTCCGGCAGGTATTCTATCTTTTGCCCTTCGATCAGAAACTGAACTTTTGCCACATCAGCTCCCTTTAAAGCAAAAGCCGTATATAAAACAGAATTGATCAGGAGTCTTTCCGCCGTTGTACCACCCCCATAACCGGTAACTTCCTTGCTGAAATCAATAATCAGTGTTTTTTCCGCCTCATGATAATCTATCCCCAGAATTTTCGTGCCGGGCCAGACCGGATTGATTAGACCGCTATCCTCAGGAGGGCCGGATACTAAAAGATCAAAAGCTTTCCTGGCTCTGTCCAGGAACTCCCCTGAGCTCTGAATATCAAAAGTTACAGGTACCAGTAGAACCCCGTTGGGCTCTCCGTAAAAGACTGTTGCTTGTTCTTCGCTGCTTTCCTTCCCGGGCCGGTAGTTGACTCCTTTTTCTCTGGCAAAAGACTTTTTTAGATCCACTCCATGAATATCCGAAACCTGTTTGCCTTCCACATAGATCTTGACTTTGGAGATTTCCGGCAATTCCGTGAGAGTAAAGACCAGTGAATCCAATGCTAAAAGAACAGCTTCTTCGCTGTCCAATTCCAAAAAAGAATCGGTTAAATCCACATATACCGTTTCCGTGTTAGTCAAAAATATGTCCTTTAGTTTTGTCTCCTCTGGAATAGTCCGGGCCACAAACTGGCTGGAAGGACCGGCCAATAATTTTTCCACCGCTACCTTGGCCACTTCCTGGGTAGGATTAATACTGACAGTCATCGGCACCAAAAACTGCAGGTCTTCGGTGGCAAAATAGACTGTCACTTGACTCCTTTCCGAGGACAGAACCAATTCTCTTTTCTGGCTGGCAGGGATTTCTTCGATGTTTTTTGCATCCAGAGGGGAAGCATTGCTTCTGTTTTTCTGTCCACAGCCACTGACCAAGGCCAGCACTAAAACTACTGAGAGTAACAGGCAGATTACCTTCAGCTTGCGAGCAAAAACCCAATACGCACTCATTTCAGCCTAGGCTTGTCTCAAGGCTTACCTAGGACTCACCTCCTTACTCTCTTGGTCATAAAAGCCGATTGCCCATTCTATTCTCCTCCTGAACAGATAATTCCTGCTATTTTTTTAAATGTCATGGATTTCCAAGATTTTTTGCGGTGACTTCTTTTTTAGCATGAAAAACACTATTTCTCTATCCAACTTCGCCTCAACAGCCCCAACAAAATCAACAGGCCCAAATAACCAAAAAAGGGGTAGACAGTCCTCACCAGGGCAGAAAAGCCAAAAGTGCTGAAAACTGAAGCCAGGAAGAGAAATATTAAGGTCAGTTCTTTCTCCGACAAAAAAGAATAATGTCGGAAACGAATGACCAGACCCAGGAGAACCGCTACCGCAGAGGTCAACATGGCAAACCAAAGAACCAGTGCATAGAAGATTCCTAAATGCCAACTTGATTTCCCGGCAAAAAACAAGAGGGGCAGCTCCACCCCCTCTATTGTTTCCCATCGACCTTGGAGAAATGCAGTGATTAGAAAGACCAAACAACCCAGGCCCAAGCCCCCGCCAACAGGCCCTCCCATACTGAAGCTGCCGGGAACTCTGCTGAGGCTGACCAGGACCACCAGCCCGCCCAGGAGATTATAAGAAACATAGAGAAGGCTGGAGAGGGCCCAACCCGGAAAGTTCCTCTCCCCTGCCGGGACAGCAAAACCTGCTTCCCCTCCCGCCAAAGGATCCGTTCCCAAAGTGACCAACAAAATACCGCAGATCATCGCCGGTACCAGTAGCCAATTGACAGCAATTACCCCTTCTTCCCGATAGAAAAGAGTTCCAAACACGATCAGCAGGCTTACGACCAGCCCGATGGTTCCCGGCAATTCCAGATGCTGCTGAAAAATCGCCCGACATCCGGCCAGCATGATGACCAGACTTCCAAAAAGGTAAGCCATCAGCCAGCAGTCAGCTATCCTGCCCAATCTCCGGCCCAGAATCAGTTGCAGGAAATCGTGATAGGCCCTGATCCTGTGCCTGCGGGAAAGCTGATAAACCAGGCCGCCGAAAAAGGCAAAACCCAAACCGGCCAGGAGGGCACCCCAAAGTCCCGGTATTCCGTAAATGGCAAAAAAGTACAGTATCTCCTGCCCCGAGGCGAAACCAGCACCCACTACCGCTCCAATATAAGTTAAAGCCAGCTGCCAAACTCCCCGGCCTTTCATCATGTGGCAAACCACCCGTTCAGGGTCCTCCCTTCTGACCGGCGGCCAAACCCGGAAGGACCGGAATAAATCCACCTGCCTTTCCATAATTATGTCTGAACCGGCGACATCTTGCTTGCAACTGTATAAATAAGGATATATTTACATATACTTTGGATAGCAAACCAGATGAAGGAAGGTATCCATGTACAGCCAAATCAACCGGCAGATGAAAGAAGCCAAGCCGGTGGATCAGCCTTTAAGAATCAGAGGCCATTTCAGAGAGCCTTTTTTAGCCAGCAAACTGGGGCGCGCCCTGGCTCAATATCTGCTGGCAGAAAACCCGGCCGGTCGTAGACCGCTGGTAGTGGTGGCTATCGGCACGGACCGCTCTACGGGGGACAGCCTGGGACCTTTGGTGGGCACCAAATTAAAACAAATGAACTTGCAGATGGATATTTACGGCACCTTAGAAAAACCTGTCCACGCCATTAACCTGAAGGAAACCCTGGAAAAAATCTACCAACAGCATTCTCCTCCTCCCCTGGTGATTGCTATCGATGCCTGTTTAGGAAAAACGGAAAGTGTCGGCTGCATCACCCTGGATCAAGGAGCCTTGCAACCCGGAGCCGGGGTGAACAAACAGCTGCCTAGGGTGGGGGATGTACATTTTACGGGCATTGTCAATATCAGCGGCTATATGGAATACTTTGTTCTCCAAAACACCCGTCTGCATCTGGTCTGGGAAATGTCCGATATCATTGCTTCTGCCGTTTATCAAGCTTTTCTCCTGTACCGCTTTCAGGCCGAAAAAAAAGAAGGTATCCCCTCATCCTCTTGCCTGCTGTAGAAAAGCCCGAGCCTTTTGGCCCGGGCTTTTCTTATGGTATTTATGGAGGAGATTAGCCGCTGATCTTTTTATCCAGTTCTAAGACTTGATTTTTTCCCGTGTTCTTTTCTTCGGAACGCATCTGGCAGCTTCCTTGAAAAACAGCCCCATCATCAATTACCAGGCTGGCTACCTGCAAATCACCGTAAATTTTGCCCGTGGACGCCACTTCCACTTTGCCCAAAGCAGAGATGTTACCTTTCACCAAACCTGCCACCAGGACATTCCTGGCCCTCAGGTTGGCTTTGACCTGCCCTTTTTCCCCGATCACCACGTCCCCTTTGGAAGCTATTTCTCCTTCCAAATTCCCATCAATTCTAACGGTCCCGGCAGCCGAAAGATTTCCTCGAAAACTGGTATCTTTTCCGATTAGAGTATCCACTTGATCAAAAGCAGCTTCGGCCTTTTGTTTTTTGAACATAAAGCAATCCTCCTCAGTTATCTTGATTTTAGGACCGTTAATGGATCTATGGGTTGACCATTCTTGAAAATGCGAAAATCCAAATGGGGCCCTGTGCTCCGACCCGTATTGCCAACTCGGGCAATAACCTGGCCTTTTTGCACTGTCTGACCGTTTTTGACCAGTAAGGAGGAATTGTGGGCATATTGGGTCTGATAACCATAACCATGGTCAATGACCACCACTCGTCCCCAGCCGGAACGGTAACCGGCAAAAATCACTTTACCCTTCCCGGCCGCCTTCACCGGAGATCCCACCCGGCCGGCAATGTCTATCGCAGCATGAAATTCATTGCCTCTCTTCGTAACGGGATTTTTTCTCCAGCCGTAGGTGGAAGTAATCCGACCCACCAGGGGCCATAAATCAGGCAAGGACTCCAAATAATCCAACCTTTCCTCCACTTCCACCATCAGCTGCTCCATTTGCATCACTTTTTGGTCCGCCTGCTCATGCAAACGCTCCAGGCTGTCCCCAACGTTCTGGGCCAGCAGGAGGCTATCAATTTCTGCGCGGGGAATTTCCCTTGAACGAGAGACCCCCTTGGCAGTCATCCTCTGTTCCAGATAGGCCGAACTGGAAAGGCTGCTTCCCACCGTAGTTCCAGTTTCCTCTGTTTCTCGGTCCGGCGCCTCTGGAGCTGGTTCCAGACCCACCATTTCCCTGACTTTAAGATCCAGCTCGTCCAGGGACTTGATCTTGGCTTCCAAAGAGCGAGTCCTGGCCTGTAAGTTTCTGATTTCTTGCGCCTGCCTGAGATTGATTCCTTGCAAAGAACGGAGCGATTTGGCCTCATTTTGAAAAGTAAAATATCCATAGACAAAATAGACCACCGTAGCCAAACCGATCAGGCTGAAAACTAACAAACAGGGAATGATCAGCCCGGGAATGCGCCACTTGGTCATCTTATTTTCATCGTTAGGGATCATCAAGATCGTGAAGAATTTCTTCTTTTTTACTCTGCCTCTAACTTTAGGCACATCAAAAGAAGACACCGTTTATCACCACCCAGACTACCGGCCTTCTCTGTCTGCTCCTGGTTTGCCGTCCTGCCAGATACTGGGGCACCTCTTCCGTGGTCAAATAGCTGCCGGCCAGCACCTTAGTTTTCCCCTGGAATAGATTTCGCCAGTGATCACCTGGCGCCATATAATAATTCCACAATAGTCTCCAATATCCTTTTTGCCGGCAACTTTTTTGGCATCTTTTCTCATGAGCTGCTTTAATTCTATTAAAAAAGACTCCCTCCCAGTACTGCTGTCAGCAAGAAAACCACTATAATAGCCGGCAATAAATTGGCAACCTTTATCTCCTTGATGTCCAGCAATCCTAAGCCGATGGCCAGAATCATCAAGCCGCCCACGGCTGTCATCTCATTGATGATGGCTTCAGTTAAAAACTTTCCCACCCAGGAGGCCAGCAGGGTGATGCTGCCCTGGTAGACAAAAACCGTCAAACTGGAAAAAGCCACGCCCCAACCCAGAGTAGAAGCCAGGACAATGGCAGACACCCCATCCAGCAGGGATTTGGCATAAAGAATCTGGTGGTTTCCGGTGAGGCCACTTTCCAGGGAACCCATAATGGCCATGGCCCCTACACAGTAGAGAAGGCTGGCACTGACAAAGCCCCGGGAAAAATGACCCGGACTTGTTTCTTTGCTCAGCCGGTTTTCCAACCAGCACCCCAACTTTTCCAGTCCCTCTGCCAATCCTAGTATTACTCCCAAAAGGCCACCCAGAACCAAGCTGATCAAAGTGATCAAAACATTCTGAGTCTGAAATGCCATTTGCAGCCCGATGAGCACTACCCCTAAACCGATGGATTGCATCACGATTAATTGAAGATCGGAAGACAGTTTTTTTCCGGCTATCTGTCCCATGGTGGCGCCAACTAATATGGCCAACACATTGACGATGGTCCCCCACATTTCCAAATCTCCTATCCCGATTGATTTCTGATTTCTCGTACTGCTTTAAGAAAAAAAACCACTTCTTCTTCTGTAGTAAAACAGGAAAAGCTGGCCCTGACTGTTCCCCGGCCCAGTGTCCCCAGGGTGCGGTGCGCAGATGGAGCACAATGCAGGCCGGTGCGGACTGCGATATGATAGATTTGATCCAAAAGGTAGCCTACTTCTCCCGGGTCTTGACCTGATAAATTGAAGGAGACAACTCCTACCTGCATGGAGCTTTTTCCCGGCCCGTACAGGGTAACCCCTTCTATTTCCTTCAAACCGGCCAGCACCAAATCGGTCAGATTTTGCTCATGCCGGCGTATTTTCTCCAGTCCGGTAGCCTGGATAAACTCTACTGCGGCCTCTAGACCGGCCAAACCCACCGTATTGGGGGTTCCGCTTTCATAGCGATAGGGAAGAGATGCAGGTTGTTCCAGCAGATGTCCCTGGCTGCCGGTACCCCCTTCTATTAAGGTAGTTAATTCCAAGTGAGGGGCGATGTAGAGACCCCCGGTGCCTTGGGGCCCCAGCAGCCCTTTGTGCCCAGGAAAGGCCAACAAGTCAATGTGCATTTGCTGCACATCGATGGGCAAGACACCTGCTGTTTGCGAAGCATCTACCAAAAAAATCAACCCTTCCTTGTGGGCCAACCAACCCAATTCCTCGATGGGCAAAATGGTTCCCATCACATTGGAAGCATGGACCATGATCATCATTTTGGTTGAAGGGCGGATGGCCTTTTTCACCAGGGACGGATTCAGCCGGCCGGACCTGTCAGCGGGAACCACGGTCACCTCCACACCTTGCCTTTGCATGGCTGCAAGAGGCCTCATCACCGAATTGTGTTCCAGACTGCTGGTCACCACATGATCTCCCGGCTGGAGACTGCCTTTGATGGCCTGGTTTAACGCTTGGGTAGCATTCAAATAAAAAACAATCCGGTCAGGATCCTGAATATTAAATAATGCCGCCAGTCTTTCCCTGGCGCCAAGTATTATTTTTCCGGCCGCCAAGGCCAGCTGATGGGCAGCCCTTCCCGGATTTGCCGTATTGTTTTGCAGCAGCTCCCTCATCCTACTGATAACCCCGGGAGGCTTGGGCCATGAGGAGGCCGCATTGTCCAGGTAAATCATTCCCATCGGCTCCTTATCTCTCATGCGCTGATAAAAAAACCGGGTGTTCGGTTTCCACCCGGCCGCCGCTTCTATTTTTGCTGGTCATAACTGTCTTCATCAATGGCAGAGAACTCGCCTGGACAAATCTGGATCAAACCATGTTCCGCAAGTTCTTTGGCCACCAAATACAAAGATTGGCGTTTTTCCTCCGGTAATTTGCGGACAAAACGGTTAATCTGCTCAGGAGGAACATTTTTAATAAATTTGACCCCGCCATACTTGAGATAGTGCTCTTTCGGCAACAGTCAACCCTCCCGTTTTTATCTATAATTTTGCCCATTTTTTCTTTTTTATTCCGGGCAGCCGGGAAAGGATACCATAATATTGTCTCTGTTTCACGTGAAACATTTTTTCTTCCAGGAAAAGTTTCACGTGAAACACTGATTTCTTCATTCATTTAACACCAGTTCCAAAATCCGCTCCAGTTCCTCCTCGCTATAATACTCAATCACAATGGCCCCTTTCTGCCCCTTGTGCTTGATGGTTACCTTGGTGCCGAAAAATGAACGCAAGCTATCTTCCAGATCGGACAGTAGGATATCCCTGGCTTTTTCCGCCCCTGTCTGCCTTTTAGTACGGGCGGATCCGGATCCAACCCTTTCCTTCCCCAGTTCGGATATGCTCCGCGCAAGCATTTCTGTTTCCCGCACCGAAAGCTTCTCTCTGATGATTTTATTAGCTAATTTGATCTGGCCCTCCGGGGGCAGGGAAACCAGGGCCCGGGCATGACCGGCGGAAAGGCTTCCATCCAAAACCATCTCCTGCACCGGCCGGCTCAGATTTAACAGGCGCAGCATATTGGCGATAAAAGACCTGCTTTTGCCAATCCTTTGAGATAACTGCTCTTGGGTCAGATCATACTCCTCCAACAAGGCCTTGTAGGCAGCCGCTTCCTCCAGAGGATTCAAATCTTCCCTTTGAACATTCTCAATCAAGGCGATCTCAGTCACTTCCCGATCACTATAATCTTTAATAATGGCCGGAATGGTAGGCAGCTTCAGCTGTTTACAGGCCCGCCAGCGCCGTTCTCCCGCCACAATCCGGTATCTCCCTTCCGCAGTCCGCCTGACCACAATAGGCTGGACTACCCCATGTTCTTTGATGGAAGAGGCCAACTCCAAAAGCTTCTCCTGATCAAAACTCTGCCGGGGCTGGAAATCACCAGGTTCAACCTGATCAATGGGCAACTCCACCACCCGGCCTGCCGAAGCCTCCTCTTGGAGATCCAGGGTAGGGGGAAACAGGGCCTGCAATCCTTTGCCCAACGCTCTTTTAGCTGTCATCTCCCATCAGCTCCTTCGCCAATTCCTGATAGACCTCAGCCCCTCGAGAACGGCTATCATATGTAATGATCGGTTTTCCATGGCTGGGGGCCTCACTTAAACGAACATTCCTGGGAATAATCGTTCGGAAAACTTTCCCTTTAAAATAAGACTTGACTTCTTCCACCACCTGAATGGAAAGATTGGTCCGGGCATCAAACATGGTCAAAACCACCCCTTCTAATTCCAGAGAAGGGTTCAGGTGTTTTTGCACCAACTGAATTGTATTCATCAGCTGCCCAAGACCTTCTAAGGCGTAATACTCACATTGAATGGGAATTAAAACCGTATCTGCTGCGGTCAGGGCATTTAAAGTCAATAATCCCAAAGAGGGAGGGCAGTCCACCAAAATAAAATCATAGCGATCCTTCACTGGAGCTAGCGCTCTCCGCAGCTTCACTTCCCGGGAGATGGCCGAGACCAGTTCAATCTCTGCTCCGGCCAATTGAATAGTAGCCGGCACCAGTTCCAGATTGTCTAGCTCAGTAGGGACGATGACGCTGTCCAGAGGGACCCCGTTGATCAACACATCATAAATACAGCGCAGGGATTCCAGGCGGTTGATTCCCAAACCGCTGCTGGCATTCCCCTGAGGATCCGTATCAACCAGCAGCACTTTTTTGCCGAAGGTGGCCAAACAAGCCCCCAAATTGACTGCCGTAGTGGTTTTTGCCACTCCGCCTTTTTGATTTGCGATGGCTATGGCCCTTCCCATCCTTTGATCACCTGTTTTCTGCCTTTTTCCAGGATATACATTCCACACCGGTAGGAATAGTTCCTGCCCTGGCAGCAAAAAAAGACCAGAAAAGAAGGGACAGGAACGGTCGTCGGATATCGGAATACAGTCGTCAGAATTCGGGTCATCCTTTTGGGTCCCGGGCCGGTGTGGGCCCCGGCCCCTACGAAATACCAAAATCACGTTAAAAATCGTAGGGGGCGATGCCCACATCGCCCCGATGGCCCAAAAGAAATACAAAATAACGTAGGGGCGGGTCCCTGTGCCCGCCCGGAACGGTCGTCTGAGAACGGTCGTCGGATGTCAGAGGTCGGTGGTCAGTATTGGGGTCATTCTTTGGGGCCGAAACGGGCCGGTGTGGGCACCGGCCCCTACATCAATCCCGAAAATCGCGTTAGAAACCGTAGGGGCCGATGCCTACATCGGCCCGCAAGGGGCGATTCCCACATCGCCCCCACGGCCCAAAAAAGATACAAAATAACGTAGGGGCGGGTCCCTGTGCCCGCACGGAACGGTCGTCTGAGAACGGTCGTCGGATATCGGAATACAGTCATCGGAATTCGGGTCATCCTTTCGGGTCCCGGGCCGGTGTGGTCATCAAAACAGCCGTCAGATGTCGGGATTCTGTCGTCAGAATATGGTACTACCATTTTTAATTATTTTAAAGGCCTTTTCTCCGGGATCCCGGAACGACGAGGGTAGATAGAAGGAGTGTTGTTAATTTTTTCCACTACCACCAGTGTTCGCCTTTCCTTTCCCACCGGAAGGGAATACCGATAAACTTCCCGCAGCTTTCCTCCTAAGAGACTGATGGCAGTCCTGGCTTCTTGGATTTCCTCCCGACAATCGGGCCCCTTATAAGCGTAAAAAAAACCTCCCCGGCGCACCAAAGGCAGACCATATTCAACCAGCACATTCAGGCTGGCCACGGCCCGGGCCACTACCGCATCATGTTTTTCCCGCCAAGCCCGGTTCCGGCCCAAATCCTCCGCTCGGGAATGGACCGCCGCTACATTCTGCAGCTTTAACTGCTGGATCACTTCCTGCAAAAAATGCACTTTTTTCTGCACCGCATCCACCAGGATCAGTTCCAGTTCCGGACGCCAGATTTTCAGGACCAGCCCGGGAAAGCCGGCTCCGCTTCCCAAATCAAGGAGACAAGACACCCCTTGCCAATTCAGGTAAAGGCCTCCTTGCAGGGAATCCAGGAAATGCTTTCTGGCCATCTCCTGCTCCTGGACGATAGAGGTGAGATTGATTCTTTTATTCCATTCCTGCAGCAGGGAGGCATAGAGAACACACTGCTCGATCTGACTTGCCGAAAAAACCAGATTGAGCTCCTCCAGACCTCCCCGTAAAATTTCCGTGAAAACTCTCACTTTGCTCCTCTTTTCCGCCGTTCTCTCTCCAAGTAAACCAGAAGCAGGTTGATATCGGCAGGGGAGACACCGGCAATCCGTGAGGCCTGCCCCACAGAAAGGGGACGAATCCGCTCCAGCTTCTGCCTGGCCTCTGCGGACAAGCCCTGGACTTGGCTATAGTCCAGCCAGTTGGGCAAAGATTTTTTCTCTAAACGATTAAATTTCTCCACCTGCTGCATCTGCTTCTGGATGTAGCCCTCATACTTGATCTGAATAGAAACCTGTTCTTTCACCTCGTCAGGCAAATCTTCACTGGGAGCCAGTTGGACCACATCCTCATAAGAAATTTCCGGCCTTTTCAGGAGTTCCGCCAGACTAAGAGCTCTTCTTAAAGGGCTGCTCCCTCTTTGCCATAAAAACTCATCAATCTCTTCTTTTTCCGGCGGCAAGATCACCTGGTGCAAACGGCGAATCTCTTTCTCAATGGCTCTTTTCTTCTCCCGGTACCGCTGATATTGATCCTCCCCAATGAGGCCGATTTTCCGGCCTATCTCCGTTAAACGAAGATCCGCATTATCCTGGCGGAGCAACAAACGGTATTCCGCTCTGGAAGTCAACAAGCGATAAGGTTCATTAGTACCTTTGGTCACCAGATCATCGATCAATACTCCGATGTACGCCTCCGATCTCTTTAAAACCAAAGGATCTCGGCCCTGGATTTTTAAAGCGGCATTGATCCCCGCCATCAAGCCTTGGGCGGCCGCCTCCTCATAGCCTGAACTGCCGTTGATCTGGCCGGCGGTATACAAGCCGGGAATTTTCTTTGTTTCCAAAGTCAAATGAAGTTGAGTGGGGAGAATATAGTCATACTCAATGGTGTAGCCAGCCCTCATAATTTCCGCTTTTTCCAAGCCTTGGATGGTGCGCAGTAAGGCCAGCTGCACCTCTTCCGGCAAGCTGGTGGACATTCCTTGTACATAAATCTCCCGGCTTTGCTCCCCTTCCGGCTCCAAAAAGATTTGGTGACTGGTTTTCCCGGCAAAACGAACAATCTTGTCCTCAATGGAAGGGCAGTACCGGGGACCTGTGCTGACATCACCATCCATATATAAGCTGGCCTGATGTAAATTCTCCCGGATAATTCGGTGAGTCTCTTCATTAGTATAAGTCAACCAACAAGGTAAATGGGGACGTACTTTTCTTTCCCCGAAAAAAGAAAAATAAAGGGGTTTTCCCGTTCCTTTTTGTTCCTCCAGCCGAGAATAATCAATAGACCTGCCGTCAATGCGGGGCGGTGTACCCGTTTTGAATCTGCCCAGTTCTAAACCCAGGGAAAGAAGATTGCTGGAAAGGGCAGTGGGGGCCAGCTGCCCATTGGGCCCTCCCGGGGAGCTTTTCTTCCCCATAATGATCAGCCCTCTCAAATAAGTGCCTCCGGTGAGAATGACAGCGGAAGCCAGGTAAATCAAACCTGAAGCCGTCCGAACTCCTTTTACCCCTTTATCTCCAACCAAAATTTCTTCTACCACTCCCTGTTTGAGGGTGAGTTTTTCTTCCTTTTCTAAAGTGCGGCGCATCTCCTCCTGGTACAGCCTCTTATCCACTTGAGCCCGAAGGGCCTGCACGGCAGGTCCTTTTCCCGTATTCAAAGTTCTGATCTGGATATAGCTTTTGTCCGTATTCACAGCCATCTCACCGCCCAGGGCATCTATTTCCCTGACCAGATGACCCTTGGCCGGCCCCCCGATGGCCGGATTACACGGCATCAAGGCGATTTGGTCCAGGTTCAAAGTTAAAAGCAAAGTATTGCATCCCAAGCGAGCACTGGCCAAAGCCGCTTCACAGCCGGCATGCCCCGCGCCGATGACAATAATATCGTAGTCTCCTCCACTGTTTTTCATGGCTTCAACTCCTATTTGCCAATACAGAACTCGGAAAAAATAGCGTCCAAAACTTCCTCTCCGATACTGGTCCCATTAATACATCCCAAACTCTCCCAGGCTTCCCTTAGATCAATGCTGAGAAAATCAACCGGCAGACCTGCATCCAACCCGGCCCGGGCTGCTTGTAGATGTTCCAATGCTTTCTCCAAAGATTGGGCATGCCTGAGACGAGTCAGTAAAGGCCTGGGCCTCAAATCCAGCTCTCCTAAACCCACCATTTCCTTGATTTTCTCGGCCAAATCCTCCAGACCCTGTCTTTTTAAAGCAGATATTTCCAAAAAATCCATTTCACCAAAAAGCACCCGTGCTTCCTCCCGGGAAAGCCTGGGTTCATCCAGGTCGATTTTGTTGATTAAAACCAGGCTGGGAATATTTTGCTCTTGAACCATCTGGTAAACCATTTCATCGTGAACAGTCAATCTTTCTCCCGCATCCAACACCAAAAGGGCCAAGTCTGCCTTTTTTAGAATCTCTTTAGTTTTCTCAATTCCCATTTGCTCCACCACATCCTCGGTGGGCCGGATCCCCGCCGTATCGATAATCCGCAAGGGAATGCCGTTTAAGTTCACCATTTCCTCGATAATGTCCCTGGTGGTTCCGGGATGCTCAGTGACAATGGCCCTTTCTTCCCGGAGCAGGGCATTTAATAAACTGGATTTACCCACATTGGGCTTACCCAAAATAACTGTTTTGATCCCTTCTCGCATTATTTTTCCCTGAGAAAAGCCATCTAAAAGTTCTTTAATCTTATTTTCCACCTGGTCGATAATGGCGCGGACTTCATGGTCAGGGATAAAGTCAATTTCATCTTCTGGAAAATCAATGGAGGCCTCAAAATACACCAGCAGCTTCAATAACTGCTTCTGACAGAACTCGATGACTTGAGAAAGACCTCCTTCCAGTTGTTCCACAGCTAATTCCAGTCCGACCCTGGACTGGGAACGAATGATGTCGATGATGGCTTCACTCTGCGCCAAATCCAGACGCTCGTTTAGAAAGGCTCTCCTGGTAAATTCCCCCGGCTCGGCTAATCGGGCGCCGGCCGCCAGGACTGCTTCCAAAGCTAAATTCACCACCAACATTCCCCCATGGCAGTGAATTTCTCCCACATCTTCTCCCGTATAACTGTGAGGTCCTCTCATGATTACCGCCAAAACTTGATCTATCTTCTTCTTTTTATTCTGGAGATGTCCTAAATAAAGACGGTGGCTCTGCCTATCCTTCCATCTTTGCTGATTCTTTGCCACAAAAACTTCATCCAGTATTTTCTCCGTTAAAGAGCCGCTCATCCGGACAATACCGATTCCTCCTTCACCGAAGGGAGTAGAAATGGCAGCAATCGTATCTTCCATTCAGGACAGCTCCTTCCAAGGACAAGTTTTTGTTCCTCCCGGAATAAGGTTAAGAAAACCCAGCAATCCGTGGATTACTGGGTAATAATCGTACCATTATTTCACTGAAATAACAACTTTACGGAAAGGCTCTTCTCCTTCGCTATAAGTTTGAATGTGAGGATCATCCTGCAAGGCTGTATGAATAATCCTTCTTTCCTGCGGGCTCATGGGTTCAAGTACCACTTTTTTCCCGGTCCGCTTTGCTTTCTCCGATAGACGTAAGGCCAAGCGTTTTAAAGTAGCCTCTCTTTTTTTCCGGTATCCTTCCACGTCCAAAATGAAGTGTACCTTGTTCTTGACCCTCTTATTCACTGCCAAATTAGTCAAATACTGCAAGGCATCAAGAGTCTCCCCTCGGTGGCCGATGATGATGCCCAATTTAGAACCCCGCAAAGAAAGATAACAATAGTTTCCCTCTCTTCTTTCTTCCGTAGTAACTTCCACACCCAAGGATTTGATAATCGGCCGTAAAAACTCCTTGCCGATTTCCATAGGATCTTCCTTCACTGTAACCCTGACCCTGGCCATGCGAGAGCCGAGAATGCCGAATAAACCCTTACTGCCTTCTTCCAGAACTTCCACCTCGATTTGATCACGGTCCACCTGCAATTCCTTTAAAGCAGTTTCTACTGCTTCTTCCACAGTCTTGGCCGTGATTTCAATACTACTCATTTTTGTACAGCTTCCTCCTTTATCCGACCAGGCGTTCTCCTAATCACCAAATGCTCCAAGCTGCTGATAATACTGTACATTACCCAGTACAAGGCCAGCCCAGAGGGAAAACTACGGCTGAACCAGGCGATCATCAAAGGCATAATGTAAAGCATGGTTTTTTGGGTCTGGTCATTAGAAGGACCCATGCTGATCTTCTGTTGCAAAAAGGTAAAGCCCGCCACCAAAATCGGAAGAATCCACGGGTCAGGGGCTCCTAAATTCTTAATCCAGAGAAAATGAGCATGGTCAAGATTCACATAGGCAGGGTGCTGGACCGGGTCGAAGAAAACCCGCAGAGAACTGAATAAAGCAAACAAAATCGGCATCTGCACCAGAAGAGGCAGACATCCGGCAAAAGGATTAACACCTGCTTTTTGGTACATCTCCATTACCGCCTGCTGGGCTTTTTGGGGATCTTTCTTGTATTTTGTTTGAATTTCCTTAATTTTGGGCTGTATTTCCTGCATCTTTTTCATGGAACGGACTTGGGTGGACGTTAAGGGAAAAAGAAACATCTTCACTACAACCGTAAAGAGAATAATCGCCAGCCCATAGTTTGGAAAACCAATACTGGCCGTCACCTCATAAAAAAACTGAATGGAGTTTGAAATAAAATTAACTAAACTGGCAAACAATTTTACCCTGCACTAAAATTGCCCGAAAGCGGGATTCTCTGCAGGAGCCACCTCCCTCTCTTATAATTAAATATCCCCAACTAATCCCATCACCCTATACCGGGTCATAGCCACCTGGATGAAAAGGATGGCAGCGGCTGATTCTCTTCAAAGCCAGCAAACTGCCTTTTACCAGACCGTATTTTTCCAGAGACAAGATGGCATACTGGGAACAAGTGGGATAAAAACGACAACGGGGGGGGAGTACAGGTGAAATAAACTTTTGATAAAGCCTGATCCAAAAAATAACAATATCCCTCACTTAAAAAGACCAGCCTTCCTACAGATATTGTCTATCTCTTGTTCGACCAAACTATAGCTGATTCCTTTTATTTTCCCCCGAGCAATAAAAATTAAATCGTAGCCTTTTTGCAATTGGCTCTTTTCCTTCTGGCGGCAGACCTCCCTGAGCAGCCTTTTGATTCGATTCCGCACCACCGCTTTGCCTATCTTTTTTGAAACAACAAAACCGTAACGATTTTTCCCTAGATGATTTTTTTTATAATAAAGAACCACATATCTACCGGCTAAGGATTTCCCTTTCTGGTAAACACTTTTAAAAGAAGCTGGATTTGTTAACCGGTATTCTCTCTTCAGCAAAATACAACCTCCGAATGAATAACTTTCCCGGAAAAGATGAAATCTATGTAAAAAATGGTAGAAGGCCACTTTTTGCGGCCTCCTCTTAAGCACTCAATCTTTTTCTCCCTTTGGCCCGACGCCTCTTGATGACCTTCGCGCCGCTTTTTGTCCTCATTCTCCGTAAAAAGCCGTGCACTCTTTTATGTTTTCTATTTCTAGGTTGGTAAGTACGCTTCATGGTGTCTCCTCCTTAAAAACCAGGTCAAACCTTGCACTGCCAAAATTTCCTCCTCATTATATCGCCCGGAAGTAAGCCTTGTCAAGGAAACTATAAGTTTAATTGTGGATATTGGGGAAAAAGTATATTTTTGTTCAGACTTATAAACATAATTCACAGCATATAATCCACAACTTGTGCATAACTGGAAAAAAAGGTAAGTTGTAAAATTAATTGCCGCATTTAATAAAAAATAGAGACTCAAGGCTAAACCTCTGATATGTTTAAGGTAACTACGCTTAAAAACATAAAGGAGGCAAAGCACATGAGTCAACTCAATTGTACCACGACTTCCCGCCGCTTTAAACACATCACTGTAAAAGAACGCTATCAGATTGAAATTCTTCTAAAGGAGAAGAAGTCACCCAGCGAGATAGCAAAGCTGTTAGGCAAGCATAAGCGAACCATCGAACGTGAGATTGCCCGTGGAACTGTCAGGATGCTGAGAAGCGACCTGGTTTATGTTGATAGATACTGTGCAGATACAGCAGAGCGAATATACCGGGAAAGAGCAGCTAATAAGGGAGCATGCATAAAGATCGGTCATGACCATAAACTAGCCGATTATATTGAAAAAAAGATTATCAAAGAGGAATATACCCCTGACGCAGTCATTGGCGAAATCCGGGCAAAAGGCTTAAAATTTAAGACTAGTATATGCAAAAAAAACGCTCTATAACTATATCGACAAAGAAGTATTTGCAAATATAACAAATAAAGACCTTCCAGTAAAACGAGTACCTAAAAAAAATCGCCATAAGAGGGTACGAGTTGCCCACAACAATCTAAAAGGCAGAAGCATTGAAAAAAAGACCTGCGGCAGCTAATACTCGTGAAGAAGCCGGCCATTGGGAGATGGATTGTGTTGTAAGCGGCAAAGGGAAAGGCAAAGCCGCACTCTTAGTTCTAACAGAACGCAAGTTTAGAAAAGAGATTATCCGAAAGATGCCGGAAAAGACACAGAAATCAGTGAAGAAAACGCTGGATAGGCTTGAAAAAGAGTACGGAGCACGCTTTTCAGAGGTGTTCAAAACCATTACGGTAGATAACGGAAGCGAGTTTCTTAACAGTGTAGAATTAGAGAGTTCAATCAGAAAGCCGGGCACTCATCGGACTAAAATCTATTATGCTCACCCATTCAGCGCATGGGAACGTGGGTCCAATGAAAATGCTAATAAGCTAATACGTCGGTTTATTCCAAAGGGCACAGATATCAGCAAGCTTAAACAGAAAGATATTAGGCGAATTGAGAACTGGATGAATAATTACCCAAGAAAAATTCATGGATATAAATCTGCCAATGAGATGGCAAAGATGGCAGTATAATCAGAGGATGCCAAAATATGGGTGGCAATTAAACTTGCAATTACCCCTAACTGGAAAAAGACAAAAATTTAATTGATCTTGTGGATAATTTTTGCTATGATAAATATGCAAATTTAGGAAGAGGATATTTAAATATATAGTTTCTGTTCATCTTTCCTTCCAGCCTTGTTAGTGCTATTTTTTTTGTCCTTACCAACTCTTTTCTTCGGCATATTGTTTTGCCCGGCCATGCCCGAAAATACTGAGAAGCAGATCACCCATCATTACTATCACTTCTTTTAATAATCTTGTAAAAAAATTTACAAGGAGGAACTCTTCGCCAAATGACTGCCCTCAACGTTGACGAATTATGGACCAAGACTTTAGAAGTAATGGAAGCAGAACTAAGCAACCCCAGCTTTGATACCTGGTTTAAATCCACCGAACTTCTATCTTACGACGGCCGTGAAATGGTGGTCTTGGTCCCCAACGAATTTGCGAAAGAATGGATGGAAAGCCGGTATTATAACATGATAAAAAACACTTTGCAATTATTAGTTAATAAAGAGATAAGTTTAAAATTCATCCTCCCGGAAGAGCAGAAAAGGCCAGAAAAAAATCTTTCAACACACAAAAATCGCTATGCGGAATCAACAGAAAGAACATGTACCCAGCTCAATCCCAAATACACATTTGAGTCTTTTGTAGTGGGTAACAGCAATCGGTTCGCCCATGCCGCTTCCCTGGCGGTAGCAGAAGCTCCCGCCAAAGCCTATAATCCTCTTTTTATCTATGGAGGTGTAGGTCTGGGTAAAACCCACCTCATGCACGCTATTGGTCACTTTGTCCAAACTTACCATCCTCATCACCAGGTCATGTACGTGTCCTCAGAAACTTTTACCAATGAATTGATTAATGCCATCCGTGACGATGAGACTGAACAATTTCGCAATAAGTACCGTAATATTGATATTCTTTTAATTGACGACATCCAATTCTTAGCCAACAAAGAAAGAACCCAAGAAGAGTTCTTCCATACTTTTAACTCCCTGTATGAAGCATCAAAGCAAATCGTTATTTCCAGCGACCGAACGCCAAAAGAGATTCCCACTCTAGAGGACAGGCTTCGCTCCCGTTTTGAGTGGGGTTTGATCACTGACATTCAGCCTCCTGACTTGGAAACGCGTATTGCTATTTTAAGAAAAAAAGCCAATGCAGAAAATCTCCAGCTTCCCGATGAAGCGCTGACGAAGATCGCCACAAAAATCGAATCCAATATCCGTGAATTGGAAGGGGCATTGATCAGCGTAGCCGCCTACGCCAGCATAAATAAAATTCCCATCGATCAAGCTCTCATCGACAAAGTCTTGAAGGACTTGGTTCCAGCGCAGAAACAAAAAGAAATCACCATTCCCTTAATTCAAGAAGAATGTGCCTCCTATTTTAAAATTCGAGTGGAAGATTTTAAATCAAAAAAACGCACCAGGTCCATCGCTTTCCCCCGTCAGATTGCCATGTATCTGGCCCGGGAATTGACCGACGCTTCTTTACCCCAAATAGGCGACGAATTCGGCGGCAGGGATCATACCACCGTTCTCCATGCCCACGAAAAAATCTCCCGTCTTTTAGACGAAGACACCTCCTTGGCCGAGACGGTTTTTGTTTTGATGGAAAAGCTGAAATCATCCTAGCTTTGGGTAACTAGCAAAAGATCCTGGTTTAATTCACAATTTTTCCCCAGGAAACAACATAAATAAACCAGCTTCTTCGAAGTCTTTTCCACATTTCCACAAGCACTATTACTACTATGACTACTGTTTATATATTTACTATAATAATAAAACCAGGATTACATCGGAAAATTTGCCATTAAACCAAAGGAGGTTTCTTTTTGATGAAATTTTCCTGCCCAAAAGAAAAACTTCTGAATGGTATTCAAACTGTTCAAAGGGCTGTTTCCTCCCGAACTACAGTTACTCTCTTAACAGGAATTTACTTAGAAACATCTGGAAATAATTTAATTTTCAGAGGCACTGATCTGGAGATTTTTATTGAATATATTCTGCCAGCGGAGATTCTGGCAGAAGGAAAAACTGTTTTGCCGGCACGTTTTTTGCACGATTTGGTCAGACGCTTGCCTGACGGAGATCTGCGGATAGAACAGCCACCGGGCGAACAAAGCCTGGTCTTTCACTATGGTAAGTCGCAAGTGCGCATTAACGGTATGGATCCTACAGACTTTCCACATTTGCCTGCAATTAATCAACCGCAAAAGCTGCAGATTTCCGCTCCGTCCTTTCATGATTTGGTAGGAAAGGTGAACACCGCTTCCTCCACCGATATTACCCGTCCCGTATTTTCCGGCATTTATGTTGAGACGGAAGAGGACGGATTTCTAACCATGGTGGCTACAGATACCCACCGTCTGGCTTATGCCAAAACTCCTTTACCGACAAGGGAAAAAATAAACTTTTCTTTTATTGCTCCCACCCGTTCTTTGATGGAAATAAGCCGCCTGACGGAGGAAAAGGAGATCTTGAACATTGTGGCAGGAACTAATCAGGCCTCTTTTCAAACAGATGGTCTGACTATCACCACCCGCCTGATTGAGGGGGATTTTCCCATGTACCGGCAGGTGATTCCCGAAGCTTATTCCACCAGAATCCGGGTGAATACATCTCTTTTGTATGATACTCTCGACCGGGCTGTTCTGCTGGCCAGGGAAGATATCAGAAGCCGTTCTCATGCCGTTTATTTAAAAACCGCGGGAAATACATTGGTAATCCAATCCCAGTCCCCCGAGATAGGCACCATTTATGAAGAGATTCCCATTTACCTGGAAGGAGAGGACATGGAAATAGCTTTTAACGGCAAGTACTTAACCGATGCCTTAAAATCCATGGAAACAGAGGAGGTTTATTTTGACTTAACGGGAGCATTAAGTCCTGGCATTTTTCGACCTGTGAACAATGATGATTTTCTTTATTTGATTTTACCGGTAAGACGGGGAACGTAAAAAAGGGTGTTTTTTTTGCACGTAAAAGAAATCGAAATAGTTAATTTCACCAATTACCAACATTTGCACTTATCTTTTCATCAGCGAGTAAACTGGTTCATCGGCGATAATGGGCAGGGTAAAAGTAATCTGATCGACGCCATTTATTATTTAAGTATGGGGCAAAGTTACAAGCAGCCCCGAGATCTTTCCCTGATTCGCTGGAATGAGGATTATTTTTACTTAAAAGGGTTGATCTCCAATAAAAAAGGAGATCAGCTGGTGGAATGCGCTGTGAGCCGGGAAAAGAAAATCATCAAAGTAAATGGGCAGCCTCTGCAAAAACGGAAAGACTTGCTGGGGGTTTTTGCTGCTGTAATTTTTACTCCTGACGATCTTTTTTTTATGAAAGGCGGTCCCGAACAGCGTCGTCGTTTTTTAAACCAGCTTTTAATGCAAATCAGTCCCATATATTACGATAACTTGCTTGGCTATCATCGCATTCTGTACCAGCGGAACTCTCTATTGAAAAAAGAAAAAATTGATCAGAAGGAATTGGAAATCTGGGATGAGCAACTTTCTTCTTTGGGAGCGTTTCTCATCAATAAAAGGCAGGAGGCCGTGGACAAACTGGATCATGCCTCTCGTAAAATTCATCAGGAGTTAACGGGAGACCAGGAAAATTTGAGAATTGTTTATAGGCCTGGTCTTTCTTTGAACAGGACGGGAGACTTTTCTCCGGAAAAAATAAAAGTTATTTTTCAGGAGAAATTAAAGAAGACTTTTTGGGAAGACAGGCAAAAAAAATATACCCAAAAAGGCCCTCATCGGGATGAGCTGATTTTCCAAATGAATGGGATTGACCTGCGCCGTTATGGATCCCAGGGACAGCAGAGAACTGCGGTTTTAGCCCTAAAGCTGGCCTCCATGGGTTTTTTGGCCGGAGAATTGGGTGAATATCCGGTACTCCTTCTTGATGATGTCTTTTCCGAGCTGGACGGGAAAAGAAGGGATTATTTAATCAAGTTCATCGCCGATAAGATCCAGTCTTTGATCACTTCCACCGACTTGGTTGTGGAGGATGCCAGGATAAAAGCAGAAACGAGAATATTTAAGATTTGTCAAGGGAAGGTCATCTAAAGGAGGATTGCATGTACTTACATATTGGCGGAGAAATCAGCATCCCCAGCGGGGAAATAATCTTTATTTTAAATATCAAGTGTTCAGGCAATTCTTGTCTTAATCGAGAATTTATCCAGTTGGCTGGAGGGGAGAGAAAATTAGTGGAGACGGTGCCGGGGGCCAGAATTAAGTCATGCATTATTACGGACCGGCTGGTCTACCTTTCTCCCATTTCTTCTTTTACTCTCACTAGGCGTCAGCAATTATCCAGCATCAGGAGAAAAGCTTTGCGATCTCTGGCTGGCAATCATTCTCGATAGTTAATTTATGGTATAATATGAGCGTTGGAATGATGAAGGAGGAAGGAGGCCCTCGCTCTCTTGGAAGATAAATTATTCAGCAATCATTCGAATTACGATGCAAGCCAAATCCAGGTGTTGGAGGGACTGGAAGCGGTCCGGAGGCGTCCCGGCATGTATATAGGCACCACCGGCAGCCGTGGGCTCCATCAATTGGTTTATGAAATTGTGGACAACAGCATCGATGAAGCTGTGGCTGGTTTTTGTACCAAAATAGAAATTATTATTCACCGGGACAATGTTATTACTGTCATTGACAACGGGAGAGGCATTCCCGTAGATCTTCATCCCCAAATGGGCAAGCCGGCGGTGGAAGTAGCCTTGACCATGCTCCATGCCGGAGGAAAATTTGGCGGTGATGGTTATAAGGTCTCCGGAGGTCTGCACGGGGTGGGCATGTCCGTGGTCAATGCCCTTTCCGAATGGCTGGAAGTAAAAGTAAAAAGAGATGAAAAGATCTATTTTCAGCGTTTTGAAAGGGGAAAAACCGTCTCTGAATTAAAAGTTATCGGTAAATGCAAAGGCACCGGCACAGAGATAACCTTTAAACCAGATGGAGAAATTTTTGAAGAAACCGTATTTGAATTCGATATTTTGGCCCACCGGCTAAGGGAACTTTCTTTTTTAAATAAAGGCCTAAAAATTATTCTCAAAGACAAAAGAACGGATACAATAGAAGAGTTTTTACATCATGGCGGGCTGATAGATTTTGTCAAGCATCTGAATAAAAACAAAGATGTCTTGCATCAAAAACCGATTTATTTTACGGATACAAAAGATGATGTTTTGGTGGAAGTGGGCCTCCAGTATCATACCGGATATACGGAAAATCTTTTTTCGTACACGAACAATATTCATAATACGGAAGGAGGTACCCATGAAGTCGGTTTCAAAACTGCTTTGACCAGGGTGGTCAATGATTACGCAAGAAAATATAACCTGCTCAAAGAAAATGATGCCAACTTGAGCGGTGAAGATATCCGGGAAGGCTTAACGGCTGTCCTCAGCATTAAAGTGAAAGAACCCCAGTTTGAAGGGCAAACGAAAACCAAGCTGGGCAACAGCGAAGTGAGGGGGATTGTTGATTCCACCGTAGGCGAAAAACTTTCTTGTTTTTTGGAAGAGAATCCTTCCGTAGCTAGAAAGATAGTGGAAAAAAGCATTAATGCTTTTCGGGCGCGGGAAGCGGCCCGCAAGGCCCGGGAGCTGACCAGAAGAAAAAACGCCTTGGAAATAACTGATTTGCCCGGTAAGTTGGCAGATTGTTCTTTGAAGGATCCTGCTTTCTGTGAACTCTACTTGGTGGAAGGGGATTCGGCGGGAGGCACGGCTAAACAAGGCCGGGATAGGCGCTTTCAGGCTATTTTGCCCCTGCGGGGAAAAATCCTCAATGTGGAAAAAGCCAGGCTGGACAAGATCCTAGCCAATGAAGAAATCCGGGCCATGATCACTGCCTTTGGTACGGGCATTGGTGAAGATTTTGATTTAAGCAAAGCTCGCTACCACAAAACCATTATCATGACCGATGCGGATGTGGACGGTTCTCATATCCGGACTTTACTTTTGACCTTTTTCTTCCGGTATATGAGACCTCTTTTGGAAAATGGCTATGTTTTTATCGCTCAACCTCCTTTGTACAGGGTAAAAAGAAGTAAAGAAGAAATCTATCTCTACTCGGAGGAAGAATTGAACGCCTATTTAGAGAAAATCGGCCGGGAAAATTATAGTATTCAAAGGTATAAAGGTCTGGGAGAGATGAATGCGGATCAATTGTGGGAAACCACCATGAATCCTGAGACTAGAACATTATTGCGGGTATCGGTGGAAGATGCCATGCTGGCCGATGAAATTTTTACAATTTTAATGGGAAATAAGGTGGAACCCCGGCGGCAGTTTATCGAAGATCATGCGAAAAGCGTCCGTAACCTTGATATTTAACCGGAAAGAATGAAACTTGTGCCCGGAGTAAAGGAAGTGAAAATGTGGAAAGCGCTGTTTCTGGCAAGATAATTCCCATTAAGATCGAAGAAGAAATGAAAACATCTTATATCGATTATGCCATGAGCGTCATCGTGGGAAGGGCCTTACCTGATGTGCGAGATGGGTTAAAACCGGTCCACCGGCGGATTTTATACGCCATGCACGAGATGGGTATGACTGCCGATAAGCCTCACCGGAAATCAGCCCACGTGGTGGGGCAGGTGATGGCCAAATACCATCCCCACGGGGATGCGGCCATTTACGACACCATGGTCAGGATGGCCCAAGATTTTTCTACCCGCTATCCTCTGATCGACGGCCATGGAAACTTTGGGTCCGTAGATGGGGACAGCCCGGCGGCAATGCGTTATACGGAAGTGCGCATGGCCAGAATCACGGCCGAGTTGTTGGCGGATATTCAAAAAGAGACGGTGGATTTTACTTCTAACTACGATGAAAGTTTAAAAGAACCGGTAGTTTTGCCTTCTCGTTTCCCTAATTTGCTGGTGAACGGCTCTGCCGGTATCGCAGTGGGGATGGCCACCAATATTCCTCCGCATAATCTGGGGGAGGTCATCGATGCTCTCGTTCTGCTCATCGATGATTCCCAAACTTCCGTAAAAAAGTTGATGAGAATAATCAAAGGGCCGGATTTTCCCACCGGCGGCATTATTACCGGGCTTAACGGTATCAGATCGGCTTACCAGACCGGTCGCGGGATCGTGAAAATTAGGGCCAAAGCCTTGGTGGAACACCTAAAAAACGGCAGGGACAGAATCGTAGTCACTGAATTGCCTTTTCAGGTGAACAAGGCTCGCCTGATTGAAAAAATCGCCAATCTGGTCAGAGATAAGGTGATTGAAGGTATTACGGAATTAAGAGATGAATCCGATCGAACCGGCATGCGCATCGTCATTGAGCTGAAAAAAGATGCCCATCCTCGGGTTATTTTAAACCAGCTCTACCAGCTTACCCAGATGCAGGAGAGCTTCGGGATTATCATGCTGGCGCTGGTGGACGGAAAACCCCGGGTTTTAAATCTGGGGGAAATGCTGCGCTACTACCTGGATCATCAGAAAGAAGTGGTCACCCGGAGAACCAAGTTTGATTTAGCCAAAGCCCAGAGTCGTGCCCACATTGTGGAGGGGCTGCGCATCGCCTTAAAGTACCTGGATCAGGTTATCAAAATTATTCGTGAATCTCCCAATCGGGAAGCGGCCAGAGTGGCATTGGTGGCCAAGTTCTCCTTAACGGAGGAACAGGCCAACGCCATTCTGGATATGCGGCTGCACCAGCTGACAGGATTGGAAAGGGAAAAGCTGGAGGAAGAATACCGGGAATTGATCAAGACCATTGCCCGGCTGCAAGAAATACTGGCCAACGAGAGAGTATTAATGAATATCATCCGCCAGGAATTAATTGAGATCAAAAACAAATATGGCGATGAAAGACGGACCAGGATCACTGCGGAAGAAGAAGATCTGGAGCTGGAAGATCTGATTGCCGAAGAAGATGTGGTCATCACCGTCACTCATCGGGGTTATATCAAGAGAATCCCCTTGGATACTTATCGGAGCCAGAGACGGGGAGGTAAAGGCATTACAGGCTTAACTACCCGGGAAGAAGATTTTGTGGAACATCTTTTTGTAGCTACCACCCACCACAATCTGATGTTTTTTTCCTCCAAAGGAAAAGTCTATCGTCTGAAGGCCTATGAAATTCCCGAAGCGGGACGACAGGCCAGGGGGATGGCCATTGTCAATCTGTTGCCCCTCCAAAAAGGAGAAGTGATTACAGCAATTATTCCGGTCCGGGATTTCACGCAAGAGGGCTATCTGTTCATGGCCACCAAAGAGGGAACGGTGAAGAAAACCTATCTGGATGAATACAATACTTCCCGAAAAGAAGGAATCGTCGCCCTCACCTTGCGGGAAAATGATGAGCTGGTGGGAGTCAAATTTACTGACGGCAGCAGGGAAATGATCCTGGTAACCAAAAAAGGCTATGCCATTCGCTTTCATGAAGACGATGTGAGAAGTATGGGGCGAACGGCTCAGGGGGTTAAGGGAATCACTTTAAGGAATGACGATGAAGTTGTCAGCCTGGATTGTGTCAGGGAAGGGGCGGATCTTCTGGTCATAACGGAAAAGGGTTTCGGTAAAAGGACTCCTTTAGAGGAATACCGGGTGCAGAACAGGGGCGGTATGGGCGTTTTGGCGGCCAGGCTGTCTGCACGGAACGGGCTGCTGGCGGCTGCTTCGGTGGTGCAGCCGGAGGAAGAGTTGATGATCATTTCCAGTGAAGGTATTATTATCAGGATGGCAGTAAATGAGATTTCCACCATGGGCCGGGTGACCCAAGGAGTAACCCTCATGCGTCTGGGAGAAGACGACCGGGTGGTGGCTCTGGCAAAAGTGGTTTCCCGGGAAAACGGCGAGGAAAAAGTAGAAAAATAACCTTGATTTTAGTCAATGGAGTAGAGAAAAAAGGTGACGTCTGCTGCATTAAAATTGGGCTTTTTATCCTGCCAGGAATCTTTTACTGCCATGCTTATTCAAGCTTTGACCGCCTGCCGGGTTTGTTTTTCCCGGCTGGAGGAAGCGAAACAGCTGGAAGAAATGGACGGTCTGATCATGGCCGGATCCGATCCCCTGCTTTTGCTCCAATTCATGACCGACCGGGGGCTGACCGCTCCGGTACGGGATAGGGCTCTCAAGGGTATGCCTCTTTTTGGTTTGGGCGCAGGTCTGGTGCTGATGGCCACCGGAACTCCGTCCCCCTGGCAAGGGGGATTGGCTCTGATGGATCTGGAAATCAGCCGGGAAGCTTCTGCTGTTGGTCTGAAAACAATAAGGGTGGAATTGTCCATCCCTGCTTTAGGGGAAAAACCGGTGGCAGGGGATTTAATCGAAAAACCATTAATCAAATCTGTTCAGCCCCAGGTGGGGATTATGGCCGTTTACGGTGAAACCGTGGTAATGGCCCGTCAGGGTAGCTTTTTGGCGTCTTCCTTTTACCCCCGGGTTGATCAAGATTTGCGAGTATATGATTATTTTCTGCGGATGGTGAAGGAAACTTGGGAGTAGATTTTTTAGTGGAAGAGAGGAATTTTTATCGGTGGAGAAGTTGCCTTTTGTTATAAGATATAGTAAGATAAAGGGCAAATTAAGATTGAGAAACACAATGCTAGGGAGAGTAGACGTGATCCCAGGTGACAGAGAGTTGGTGGCCGGTGCAAACCAATCCTGGATGACGTTGAAAAAGCACCCTAAAGTGGCTGGCAAAAAACCAGTCCGGTTATGGCCGTTATCCATATGAGAAGGTGAACCGCCTTTTGGCGGTTAACCAGGGTGGCACCGCGGGAATACTCTCGTCCCTGAAAAGGATGACGAGAGTTTTTGTTATTTTAGGGTGAAAGGAGCAAGAAAAATGCTTGACTTAAAGTTTGTGCGCGATAATCCGGAAAAAGTGCAGGAGGGTTTAAGGAAAAGGGGCTTGGACCTGGGTCTGGAAGAGTTTTTAGAACTGGAGAAAAAACGGCGGGAAGTGATCGGAGAAGTTGAAGCTTTAAAAAGTGAAAGAAACCGGGTCTCCCAGGAGATCGGCCGCCGCAAGCAAAAAGGGGAAGAGATGGAAAAACTCATCGAAAAAATGTGCGCGGTGGGGGACAAAATAAAAGAGCTGGATGAGGAGTTGAAAGGCATCCAGGAGAGAATAATCCAATCTCTTTTGAACATCCCCAATTTACCCCATGCATCCGTACCCCCCGGCAGCTGTTCTGCCGATAATCTGGAAATCCGCCGCTGGGGGAAAATACCTGACTTTTCTTTTCCGGTCAAAGCCCACTGGGAGCTGGCAGAAGAGCTGGATATTCTGGACTTTGACAGGGCGGGAAAGGTGACCGGTGCCCGTTTTGCTTTTTATAAGGGTGCCGGAGCTCGTCTGGAAAGAGCCCTGGTCAATTTTATGCTAGATTTACATACCAGGGAGCATGGCTATGTGGAAATCTTCCCACCCTTTATGGTGAACCGGTCCAGTATGATCGGCACCGGACAGCTGCCTAAATTCGAAGAGGACGTCTTTCGAGTCTTGGATACCGATTACTTTTTGGTTCCCACGGCCGAGGTGCCGGTGACTAATTTTCACCGGGAAGAAATTCTGGATGCAGAGGATCTGCCAATTTATTATTGTGCTTACAGCGCTTGTTTCCGGGCGGAAGCAGGTGCTCACGGGCGGGACACCCGGGGTCTGATCCGCCAGCACCAGTTCAACAAAGTGGAGTTGGTGAAATTCACTTCACCGGAAACTTCCTATGAAGAACTGGAAAAACTCACGCAAGATGCGGAGAGAGTGCTGCAGCTTTTGGAACTGCCTTACCGGGTCGTGGCCCTTTGTGGTGGTGATCTGGGCTTCTCTGCAGCCAAGACTTATGACCTGGAGGTCTGGTTGCCTTCTTTTGAAGAATACCGAGAGATTTCTTCCTGCAGCAATTTCGAAGATTTCCAGGCCAGGAGGGCAGATATTCGCTACCGGCCGGGACCGAAAGCCAAACCCCGCTTTGTCCATACTTTAAATGGATCCGGCCTGGCAGTGGGACGGACCGTGGCCGCCATTCTGGAAAACTACCAGCAGGAAGACGGAACGGTAGTGGTGCCCAAGGTTTTGCGCGGTTACATGGGGGGCCTGGAACTGATCGGCTGAAGGCGGGTTTGCTGCCCGGCCTTTCTCCTGGTGAAAATGTTTTTAATCGAAATCCGGAAATCCGCCGGAAAAATGTCCAACTTGAAAAAGCATTAGCAGCTTGTTATAATTACGTCTGAAACTAGTGCGGGAGCGGATCGGGCCTGGTGGCTCGCCTGGACTTCAAATCCAGTGGGACGCAGTGATCCTGCGTTCGGTGTGTTCGATTCGCACACGTTCCCGCCACTACAGATAGGATTTCTGCTATTCTGCAGGTTAAAAAATTCTAGGCTTGTTGATATGTCTTGGTTTTCCCGCCTGTTTTAGGGAGCCTTTTTTTTGCTGCAAAGGAAGAAAATAAACAGAAATAATCGACTATTCGCACGTAAGTTTTGGAGGTGACCTTCATGAAGTTGCTCAACTTCAAAGTGGGAGGAGAAGTGCGGTTAGGTATAAAGATAAAACAGGGGATCATCGATGTAAAGAAAGGGACCGGTGTGCCTGTGACCATGGAAGAAGTTATTGCCAAAGGGGAACAAGGATTAGCCTTTTTGGCTGACTTGATGAATAAGGAACTGGAAGTCATCCCTGAAGAGGAAATTGTTTATGCACCATGTGTTACCAGTCCGGAGAAGATCCTCTGTGTGGGTTTAAACTACCGGGAACATGCCAAAGAGACTAAGGCTCCTGTGCCGGAGACACCGATCTTATTCAGTAAATTCAACAATGCATTGGCCGCTCACAACCAAATAATCAAACTTCCCAGCACCGCCGAAAAATTTGATTATGAAGCGGAATTGGTCGTTGTCATTGGCAGGGAAGCAGCTAATATAGCTAAAGAAGATGCGCTTTCATATATATTTGGTTATACTGTTGGAAATGATTTATCCGCCCGTGATCTGCAGTTTCGTACGTCTCAGTGGCTGCTGGGTAAAAGCTGTGACCATTTTGCACCGGTGGGCCCTTATCTGGTAACCGCCGATGAAATTGATCCCGGCAACCTGGACATCAGCTGTGAAGTCAATGGGACACTGCGGCAATCTTCCAATACCGCTGACATGATTTTTGATTGCGCCAGTATCATCAGCTATATATCCCAGTACATGACTTTAAAGCCGGGCGATCTTATTTTCACCGGAACCCCCAGTGGAGTAATTTTGGGCTACCCGAAAGGTGAACGGCAGTGGTTGAAAGCCGGCGATGAAGTGCGGGTGACCATCGAAAAGATAGGTACCCTCGTCAATATCATGGGCTGATCCGCGGGGCCGGTTCCCGCAGATCAGCTAGTGTAGGGGCAGGGCCCTGTGCCTGCCCGGAACGGTCGTCGGAGATCAGATGTCAGACGTCGGAATTCAGGTCATCCTTTTGGGTCTCGGGCCGATGTGGGCATGGAACGGTCGTCGGGCGTCAGATGTCAGTCATCGGTATTTGGGCTATTCTTTTGGGTCTTAAAACATCGGGCCGATGTGGTCATCGGCCCCTACGCTATCCCCTAAATCACGTTTACAAACGTAGGGGTCGATGACCACATCGACCCGTTTGACCAATTGAAGAGAAAATTACCGGAAACAGGAAGGAAATAGCGGGACCCTGGCGAAAGGAATGCTTGAAAGAGCTAAGGAGGTAATTAATTATGCGCAAATCACTGAACATACTGCTTCTGATTGTTTTGATGGTTTCCCTGCTGGGAAATTTTCTGCCGGCTGATGCGGCCGGGGTCACCAGGAGCATCAAGGCGGTTTTCAGCAACATCAAGATCTTTGTGGATGGGAAAGCCCTAGAGACCAGTCAGGAACCTTTTATCATCCAGGGCACCACCTTTGTCCCGTTGCGGGATTTGGGAGAAGCCATCGGGGCGCAGGTCCACTGGGACGGGGCGAACAACACCATCCAAATTGCCAGACCCCAAGCCGATCAAAATGCCATTGATGCTGCCTATCAGAAAGGATACAGCGAAGGGTTTGCGGTTGGGCAGCAATACGGAGAGCAAATCGGTTATCAGAAAGGATTGACCGAGGGACAGGCCAAAAGGGCGGAAACAGCCAAGAAAGACTACGAAAAAGGTTATGAGGATGGCTCCAACAAAGGTTATAGCGAGGGGATCAAGGCCGGTGAGAAGGATTTCAGCCGGGGCAGAAAAGAAGATTGGCGAGGAGCCTGCCCCAGCGACAAGTCCATTGCCAGCAGTTATAATTTGAGCAAGTACAGCGCTGATTATCGAGAAGGCTTTTTGGCGGGTTTTACGGACAGCTTCAAGACAGGCTATCAGGATGCATATGATCAGGATGCCCTGTATGAGGACGGGGAAGCGGACGGCTATGATGATGGCTATGATGATGGTTACTCCGCCGGTGAAAACGACCGGAAGCGGGGTAGGAATTACTACTGGAATCGGGATTATCCCAAAGAAAGCAAGATTGTGGACAGCTACTACTTGGACGAGGAAAGCAAATATTATAAAGAGGGTTTCCTGGCCGGCTACAAGCGGGGTTACCAAGATGGTTATTATGACGGTTATTATGAAGAAGGCAGGGAAGAGGATGCCTACTGGGAGGGCTATGATGAGGGTTACGATGCGGGAAAATTGGCCGGAGAATATGACCGGTGGAAGGGCCGTGCCAGCAACTGGAGCAATGCCATTGCCAGCGATGATGAATTGATCGATTATTATGATCTGGATTTGGAAAGCAAGAGCTACCGGGATAATTTCCTGGCGGGCTACGAAGCCGGTTTTAAGAAGGGTTATAATACCGGTTACGGCAATTAACATTTTCTGAGCAGGGAAGGAGCAGCTTTTAGCGCAGCCTTTTTTGCGGGAACATCGCCTCCTCTTTTGGAATAAACTGTTAAAGAGGCTTTCCACAGCCAAGATGAGGAGGGAAACCATGTTTCGGAGCAAAGTTCGTTGCCCTTCCGGCCGTTATTGGCGGGTTAAACCCGGGGATACCCTGAGCAGGATCGCCCGGGAAACCGGTACTACGGTGGCGGCATTACGGCGCCTCAACCCGGGCATCGATGCCAATAATTTGAGGGTGGGACAGCAGATCTGCCTGCCGGCGGAGCCCGCCTGCCCATCCGGGATTTTTTGGGAAGTGGCTCCTGGGGATACATTTTATCGCATTGCCAGAAGAACCGGTACTTCGGTGAGAAGGCTCATCTCTTTGAATCCCCATTTAGATCCCAATAATCTCCAGGTGGGGCAAAAAGTCTGCCTGCCCAAGTAGAACGCAAGAAGCACAAAACCCCTGGCCGGGGGTTTTGTGCTGTTTGGACCGTTATTGGGCTTGAACTCTCATGCGGAAACCGGCGCCTCGAGCGCCGCCCCGGCCCATGCCGCCGTGGCCTCCGAAGCAGCACGGCTTATATATCCCTTGCGCATTTTGTTCCAGGCGGAATTGGGTCATCAGTTCGGCCCTTTCTTTCATCCAAGCCGCCTCTTGTTCCGTGATCACACCGGCTTTGAGATACTCATCAACCAACCGTTTTTTTAATGCCTCTATTTGCCGGTAGATATCTTCAATGTTTTTTTGCTGTTCATCGCTTAATTTGGCCAAGGCCGTGGGTGCCAGAAAGGCAGCTATGAGCAGGGAAAGCAGGACGAAAAACACCAGTTTTTTAGTCATATCTTCACCCCCTTTTTTGTCTCTACTTCTTTTTCGCAAGCCGGGGAAAATTTAGGGGGGTAGGGAAGGTTTTGCACCTCCCTAAATCTGCAGCTTCTTACGAATAAGAAGATGAAGGAGTGATCCCGGTTGGAGGAAGCGGTCTTGGAACGGCTTCTTGCCGAGGCGCAAGAAAACAACCAGGAAGCCCGGGCTCGGTTGATCCAATATTATAAAGGGGAGATAGCCTCTCTGGCGGGCAGTATTTGCGGCAGGTCCCTGGATTGGGATAACGATGATGAGCTGAGCATCGGTTTGATTGCTTTTAATGAAGCCATTGACAGCTTTGACAGCAAAAAAGGGAAAAACTTTTGGGCTTATGCCCGCATGGTTATTCACCGGCGTCTGGTGGATCATTTTCGCCGGGAGTCCGGCTGGAAAAAAAGAAATATCATCTCTCTGCCCGATGATCCGGTCTGGGTGAAAAGAGAAGCCCAATTGGCCCTCACTTCTTTCCGTCGGGAGGAAGAGGCTAAGGAGAGAGCGGAAATGGTCTCCCTTTTTGCAGTTTCCCTGCAGGAATACAAAATTTCCTTGCACGATCTGGTCAGGCTGTCTCCTAAACACAGGGATACCAAAGAAAATCTGATGCGGGCGGCTCTGCTTTTCCGGGATGAACCCCGGTTGCTGGAAAAATTACTGGAAACGAAACAACTGCCTTTGAAAGAACTGATTTCTTATACCGGATTGAGTCGGAAAGTACTGGAGAGGGGCCGCAAGTATTTAATCGCTCTGGCCTTGATTTTAACTCAAAGGGAATTTGCCCCCTTGCGCAGTTTGATTAATTTCCCGGTGGGAAAGGAAGGTGAAACCGGTGAGTAAGAAAGGAATAGTCTTAGGCCTGGAAGGGCGAAAGATGATAATCGTGACGGAGGAAGGGGATTTTCTTTCCCTGCCCGTTGCTTCTCCTCCGCCCGGTCTGGGGGAAACCATCAAGCTGCCGGACTTTCAATCTCCCGGTTGGCTCCGTTCCCGTTGGCTGATTGCGGCTGCCGCCGTATTGCTTCTCTTCTTGTCCTTCAGTCTGGTCAGGCCTTTTCTCCTTCCCCAGGCCGTTGCTGCGGTTTCTTTCGATTTGTCTTCCGGGCTGGAAATACAAGTGGATGAGCAAAATCGGATTACGCAAGTGAAGGCTTTGCAGCCGGAAGGAGAAAAGCTGGTGTCCCAACTCCATTTGCAAGGAGAGAGTATTTATACGGCGGTGGGTGATGTAATAGCCACAGCCCGCGGCCAGGGCTGCTTGCCAACGGGGGAGGAAGCGGCTGTCTTGGTCACGGTCATACCCCTTCAAGCTAAGGACCGGCCGGGTCCGGATCCCCACCGGCTGCAGCAAGAGATGGCGGCAGGGCTGGAACGCCACGGTTTCCAAGGATACTTGTTGGTCCAGAGGGCAGAAAAAGACTGCCGGCGAGAAGCCGGCAAGATGGGCCTTTCCGTTGGCCGCTATCTTTTAGGGGAAAAAGCCAGAGCAGGGGGAAAGGCCATCTATCTGGAAGATTTAAGGGCTAAGCCGGTGATGAAGCTGCTGGAGGGGAGCGAGGAAAATCTGGAGACAATGTTCCCGGGTATGTGGTGCCGATTGGGGAAAGGTCATGGGCCCCAAAAGGGCATATCCGCCGGAGGCGGTCGTAGAGGGTCCGGTCTGGAGCAGGAACTTTCCCCTGCCGGTTCCGGCAGCATGGTCCCTGATCTTTCCTGCCCCATGCCCGCCGCTCCCTTTGCTCGCCAGCGGGGCGGGCGCTAGAGGAAAAGAGGAGGGCCATCTCCGGATGGCCCTTAATTTTTTTCTTCCTTCATGTCTTTCTTAGTGGCCGCATAAAGCAGCGAGAAACGGCTGGCATGCTCCATTTCGTCTGTCATGATTTCAAATAGAGGATCCCGGATGGGCATGGTTAAGGCGTTTAGGTACATCCCCCGGTATAGTTCGGCAGCTTCCAATTCATCTTCAAAGGCCTTGATCAATCCTTGTTGATAACAGGGGATGGAGGGCGGGGACGGGATGGGGACCTGGCTGCTTTTGCCCGTCAAATATCGGTAAAGGTGGGATAATTGCCGGTAATGTTTTCTTTCATCGTCCAAGGCATGGCGGATGTTCCTTTGAGCCAAGTCATCCGGGGCCAGTTGCAGTAAAGCCGTATAAAAGGAAATGGCTTCAGCTTCCCCCTGAATGGCCTTTTCCAGGTCCCGCTGGAAGCGCTCGGGATTTTGGAAGAGGCGCGGGTATTTGTAATCAGGGCCGTAGCCTTTTTCCGAACTGAGAGCCCAATCATAGTAATCCACTGGCTTTCCTCCTTTTTGCCGGCAGGTCATGGTAGTTTGATACATCATATGATAAGGGCGGAATTTGGTGTCAGGAGACCGGCTTCTTTCCTGTTCCCGTTTTCTGCGGCAGGAGGCGGTTAGTTAAAAATAAAAACTGTTCAAGAAAAGAAAACCAGGCCCAGGAATAAAGGGCGGCAAAAGAGCTAGTGGAAACGGCGAGCCAAGGACCGGTGAAACCCTTCGCTAGACCCCCCAGGGCGGCTATGCCCAGCAGTTGGCTGAGACAGGCGATTCCCAGGAGCAAAGAGACCAAGGATAAGGACCAGGCTATCAGACGGGATTTTTGCCGGGCAATGCTCCAGCCCATCCAAAAACCCAAAGGGGCGTCGAAGAGCAAGAAGAGGGGGACTTGTTTCGGGGCGATAAAGAGGAGAAGAATACCAGTCCCTGCTATGACATAAAGCCCGCCTCTCACCCAGGTCATGGTGGCCAGGGCCACTATCAAGGTGGCAAAATGGGAGAGGAAATGGCCGACTAAGGGCAGGTAAAGGGCGCTTCCTTGAAAAATGGCCGTGAAAGCGCAGAGTATACCGGAAAAAGCCAGTTGTCCCGCAGGGGAGGATGATAAAGGGGCGTCCCGGAGGGCCGGGAGCAGCTGGCCGGGGATAAGGGGCTGTTGCCAGTATCGCCGGTTTTTTAGCCAGGAAAACAGGGGCAGGCTAACGGCCAGGGTGATGAGCATAAAGAGGAAAAGACGGTCCATGGAGAGTACCTCCGGAGAAAAGCTAATCTATCCCCATCATATGCAGCTTTTGAAAGAAGGGTGAACAAAGCAAAGCACTGATTAAAGGCAGTTTAAGGTCCGTTTTTCCGGACTGTGATCAATTTTTCCTGCTGGTTGAAAATCACCTTATAGCCCAGATGTTCTGCTATCGGTCTTAAGGGCAGGTAGAGGCTTCTAGGCGAACCCCTGTAGACAGGATTTAAAGACAACTGAAGCCGGGTCTCCTGTTCTCCTTTCTGGATTTTCAGCATCCGGTTATTATTCATCAGGGTGATTTTCGCCTGCAGATGTTTTTCCAATTCCCGGATGGGAAGATATGTGCTCCCGTTAACGATATAAGCCGGTTTTTGGACCAGCATCAGCTCTCGGCTCAATGCTCCTTCTTCATTTTCAGCACTGGAAGTCAGAAAATGAGGGCTCTGAATTAATTCCGCATAGGTTTTCAGGATCTGGGGGTTGTCAGTCAGACAGTAGTTGTTGATCCGGCGCCCCGGAGGAGCATTGATCAGATTATTGACATTAAAGTAATAAATGGATTTAACCCTGGGGTATTTTGTCTGTAAATTGCTGTAAAGACGGCTTATTTTTTCCTGAGCAAATTGGACATATTCTTTGCCGTCCGTTATCGTGTAATGGGTGGCACCGTATTCTGATATTTGAATGGGTTTTCTTTCGCTGAAATGGTTATAAACATAGTCCAGCAATTGTAAAGGGTCTTCATGGGCCGCCGGCTGATTGAGATCGTCATTATGATATACCACGTTGTAGATGTTGACCCCTACCCAATCCACGTAATCGTCCCCCGGATAGAAAGGGAGGATGGTTTTTTGGGGAAAAGTAAAGACGGTCCAGACCATGATCACATTGGGAGCTTCTTCTTTCATCACCCGGTGGACTAAACGCCATTTTTCGATATATTTTTTCGGGTCCCCCCCGTAGGCCGTCCAGCTGCCGTTCATTTCCGAGGCAAAGCGCAGGAAAACGGGCATTTCCGCAGCGGCCAAGTCTCTGGCAAAAGAGCGAAGATAGGCATCATCTTTCACCACATCCAGGCCGTCGTTAGGCTCCCAGGCGATGTGGGCGAAGGCGCCTACCTTTTTCAGTTCTTCCAGCCATTTTGTGGGAACCGGTTTTCCGTAGCCCACATAAAGGAAAAAGGAAGCGTGCTTCTTATTGGTAATTTCATTGAACAGGGCCATGTTTCCCTGGATTAGAGTATCCTGAAAGACATATGCTCCCAGATAGGCGCCGGAGCGGGGTTCATATTTGGCCAATCGGTATTGATCAGTTTCAATCAGAATACGATAATTGGCCTGGCAGGGTTCTGCCGTCACTATCCAGAGAATGGACAGGAAAAATACAAGGAATGGTATTCTTTTGAAGACTGGCAATTCCTTTCCTCCTCTTCCCCCACAATGACCAATCGCGGCCATTTTATCAAATAGTTCCTGGCAAGGCAAGTCTTTCCATCGTTTGGAGGGAATCCCGGAACAAAGGCATCAGCTTGTTCAGCCAACCAAATCCATCCCGGCTGGGGAAAGGGCATCCTTATGACAGCAGTTTGAGATCCCGGAGAAAGCCTTTCAACTTTTCCAAGTCTTTATCGTATAAGGTTTTTTTCTTGGGGTCATAGATGAGAGCGGCAGGGTGGTAAAGGGGAAAAACAGCACAGCCCCACTGGGTTGCCGCAAAAGGACGTCCGTGGTAGGTCGCCATGTGGGGAGATTTTCCTAAAATTTTCCAAAGGGGTATGGAACCGAGAGTGATGATCACCCTGGGCTTGATCAAGGCAATTTCTTTTTCCAGCCAGCTACCGCAGCTGGCGATTTCTTTTGCGGTAGGACGGCGGTTGGCATAGCGGTTATAACGGCCCCGGGGAGAAGGTTTGGTTGGGCGGCATTTGACCGTGTTGGTTAAGTAAATTTGCTTCCGGGTTAGCCCCAGGGTTTCCAAGAATCCGGTCAGATATTGGCCTGCTTCTCCCGTAAAGGCTTTTCCGGAGATCACGTCTTCATGGCCGCCGGGAGCTTCCCCCAGGAGCATAATCGGAGAATCCGCCGGGCCCTCACCGGGAATGACCCGGGTCCTGGTTTTCGCCAAAGAGCAGTTTGTGCATTGGAGCAGTTCTGCTTGCAATTGTATCAGTGATTGGTACATGCTTTCTCTCCTAAAACAAGCCTATTCTTGCTTCTTACCTCTCGTCTATTTCGGCAAAGGAAGAGCAAAACCTGCCGGTTTTATTGAAAAACTCCATTTTTCATCATTATGTTTCAGGGAATGAAAAGTAAAGCTGTAAAAAAGACCGGTCAAAACCGGCCTTTTTTTGGACTGCCTCTAGGGATCAATGGAGAAAATGAGCAAGATGAGAATTAAAAACACAGCGAAGGCAAGATTGCTTCCCCAAAAGCTGCTGCCACCAACTCCTGTACCCATGAACAGACCTCCCTTCTAATGTCTTGATAACATACTATGGGAGAATGCGGAAATGGTTACTTCGGGATTTGGTCTCGGGTCGGGGAAAAACGGAAGTAGGCAAAGCCGAATCTAATCCAGGCCCGGCCTGTAAATTTCTGCGATTTTCGCCAAATAGACAACCGTCCCCGGGAGCAAGGACGGTTATCCAATTCACTATTTTTTTGGTCATGGGGTCTTACTTGTCTGGCGGTAGAGCAAAAGCAGTTGTGTATCTAAGGATCTATGGAGAAGATGAGGAGGATCAGGATCAAGAAGACAGCGAAAGCAAACCTGCTACCCCAGAATCCAGGGCCAACTCCAGTTCCCATGGAAAAAAACCTCCTTTTCTCGGTTTAGCTGTTCATTCCTCAGCTAATAACATATTATGGAAATGTCTGCCGGCAGGTTACTCTTATTTCTTTTTTTGCTCATTTTCGTGGAGGAGTCAGCAAAAACAAGTTTTGCCGGGCAGCTACAAGAATAAACTGCCTGGGATCTAAGCAGAATAAATGGGAAAGGAGGTTTTACATTTGGGCTCGGTTGCCTATTTTTGTATGGAATACGGTCTCCATGAGGAACTTCCCATTTACGCCGGAGGACTGGGTATTTTAGCCGGTGATTATCTAAAAGAAGCAAAAGAGGAACAAGCGCCGGTGGTAGGTATTGGCATCCTCTGGCGGCAGGACTATACCAAGCAGTTGATCGGCGAAGGGGGATGGCCCAAGGATTATTATCCCGTCTACGATTATGATTTCGTCAAAGACACCGGCATCAGGGTCAAGGTCAGAATTAGAGGGATGGAGGTCATTTGCAAAGTCCACCTGGTGGATCAATATGACAATGCTCCTTTGTATCTGCTGGATGCGGGTTTTCCCGACAGCGAGCACGGTTGGATGACGGCAAAATTATACGGGGGCTCGGCCCAGGACCGGATCGCTCAGGAAATCATTCTGGGCATTGGCGGAGTTAAAGCCCTCCGGGCCTTAAACATACCGGTGGACTGCTATCATTTTAATGAGGGACACGCCGCCCTGGCGGGGCTGGAATTAATCAGGCAAAAAATGCAAGCGGGATTGAGTTTTGACGAAGCCTGGGGAAAACCCGCCGGGAAGTGGTCTTCACCACCCATACCCCGGTGGCGGCAGGCAATGAGGAACACCCCTTGGGGCTTCTTTACCATATGGAAGCAAATAACGGGTTAAGTTACGAAGAAATGCGGAGAATTGGAGGAGATCCCTTTAACATGACGGTGGCCGCTTTGCGCCTGTCGGCCAGGGCCAACGCCGTTTCCCAGTTACACCAGAAAACCGCCAGGGAAATGTGGCAGGGGCGTGGAGGGTGCCGCGCCCATTATTGCCATTACCAACGGTGTCCACCAGGCCACCTGGCAGGATCAGCGGATCAGGGAAGTCTGGGAGCAGGGGGAGGGGATCTGTGGGAAGCCCATCAGGTGTTGAAGAAAGAACTGATGGATTTTATCCGCAAAGAAACCGGATACCAATTAAGAGACGATGTTCTGACAATAGGCTTTGCCCGCCGGGCGGCTCCTTACAAGCGCAGTGAATTGATCTTTCGTGATATGGACTCTATTCGCTATTTGCTGAAAAGAAGGAAAGTCCAGTTGGTTTTCTCTGGAAAAGCTCATCCTGATGATTATGAGGGGAAAAAGATCATTCAGGAACTGGTAAAAATGGACCGAAGCTACGGGGACGGAGTGGTCTTTCTAGAAAACTACGATATGGAGACAGCCCGCTACCTGGTCCGGGGTTCCGATGTGTGGCTGAACAATCCCCGGCGGCCCCTGGAGGCTAGCGGCACTTCCGGGATGAAGGCGGCCATGAATGGTGTCCTTAATGTGAGTGTAGTAGATGGCTGGGTGGCGGAAGGGCCGGAACACGGGATCAGCGGCTGGCTTTTAGATGAAGTTCTGAAAAACGAATTGCCCCATGAGGATCAGGATGCTTATGACCTGAGGGCCCTTTTTCAGGTACTTAACAGTGAGATTATCCCCATTTATTACCAAGATCAATCCAGGTGGGAAGAGATGATGAGGGCCAGTATTGAAATGGCCCAGGATAAATTTACCACCCGGCGCATGTTCCAGCAGTATTGGCAGCAAATGTATGAAAGTTTAAGGAAATAGATCTGAATTACCAGGCCCATAGGCCCCTGGTGGTTTAAGAGATAATAATAAAAAAAGTAAAGGAGAGATAATTTTGCAAATCAGTTCTTGGGACGAGTGGCTGGATACTTTGCGAATGGCTCTGGATAAGGCAGAGAAAATGAAAATGCCAAAAAAAATTATCACCAAATCAGCAACGGAATTGGGCGATGTGCTTTTAGAAAATGTTGATCCTGAAGTCCCCGAAAACATGCTCTTAAAGAAAATGTGGCAGGTGGCCGATGATCAGGAAAGACAATCCATTGCCAATGTGATGATCAAATTGGTCCGGGAACGCCCTGCCCACTAAGTCCATCAAGGGTAAGCAATTCTAGGAACTAAAAGGCCCGAAGCTTATTGCTCCGGGCCTTTTAACGGGGGCTGATCGTCCCGGCTATTTTCTTTGACCCAATCCCGTTAAGGATCAATAGAGAATATCAAGAGAATCAGAATCAAGAAGATGGCGAAGGCAAACCTGCCTCCAAGCAAACCAAATCCTGCTCCCACAGTTTGGCCCCCCCTTCTAAAAGTTACTAAGGTTAAGTCTGATGTTTTGTTTCATGTGTGAAATATTAGGGATCAACAAATAGTCACAGAATTAAGATTATGAAAATGAAAAAGAACCAGCTACCACCCCAGAATCCGCCGACGCCTTTTCCCATCAACAATGCCTCCTTTCCCACTGATCTAGTAACATATTATGGAATTAGGGGAAAAAATGTTACCGGGATGGAAAATGAACCAAAGGAAACTTCTTTCCTTTCCGGGCATAATATTTAAAGGTCAGCTGGCCTTTTCCCGGGCCAGATTTTTAGAGAGGAGATGAATACAGCCCATGCGTATAAAACTGCATTTATCAGGGCCCATTAAGGCCGGGCCATACTCAGATCAATATTCCGCTGGGGCCGGAGAACTAGAAGTAAGAGACAGGACCACCCCCCGGGAGGTTCTGGGAATTCTTGATATTCCGCCGGAAAACATCATCGCTTTGATTAATGGTAAACCGGTCAATCTGGATCGAGAACTATCAAATGGGGACCGGGTGGTTTTAATGCTCCCCCAGTCGGGTGGAGAAGGGAAAACCGGAAGTTGTAAGGGCTTTGAAATATTGTCTTTCGGATTTCTTAAAGGATTAACTGGTAGAAATGTCGAAGATATTACCGAAATAGCATGGAAATGAGGGGGACTTTTTAGATGCAAAGAAAAAGGTTTTTAAAAGCCTGCCGGGGGGAGCCTACCGACTGCACTCCGGTATGGATGATGCGCCAGGCAGGCCGTTATCTGCCGGAATACAGGGCCATTAGAAATAAATATCCCTTCTTGGAAATGTGTAAAAACCCAGAATTGGCTGCAGAGGTGACTCTCCAGCCGACCAGGTTGGGAGTAGATGCACTAATCCTTTTTGCGGATATCCTTCTCCCCTGGAAGGGATGGGGCTGAAGCTGGAATTTTCCGACAATGAAGGGCCGGTCATACATAATCCGGTGCGCAGAAAAGAGGATGTATCCTCCCTGAGAATGGTAGAGCCGGAGGAATCTGTTCCTTATGTACTCCAGACCATTGCCCTGGTCCGGCGAGAACTGGATGGGAGGCTACCCCTCATCGGTTTTGCTGGTGCGCCTTTTACCTTGGCTAGTTATATGATTGAAGGAGGGGGCTCGAAGAATTACCTGTATTGTAAGGAAATGATGTGGCGAGCCCCGGAAATCTGGCAGGCTCTGATGGAAAAGGTCTCCCAGGTGATCCTGTCCTATCTTCGAGGGCAGATTGCTGCCGGTGCCCAGGTGGTCCAGATATTTGATTCCTGGGTGGGCAGCCTGTCTCCCGAAGATTACCGGGATCATGTCTTGCCCTATTCCCGTTTTGTTCTGGAAGGATTGAAGGAAGAGGGTGTGCCGGTAATTCACTTTGCTAATAATGCATCTACTTTTTGGAACTGGTAGGGGAGGCGGGAGGAGATGTGATCGGGCTGGATTGGCGCATTGGGCTGGATGAAGCCTGGCAGCGCCTGGGGTACGAAAGGGCGGTACAGGGCAATCTGGACCCGGCGGTTTTGCTGGCTCCTCCTCCGGTGATTGAGAAAAAAGTGGGGGATATTCTGGTGAAAGCCGGCGGCCGGCCAGGGCACATTTTTAATCTGGGGCACGGTATCCATAAGGAGACACCGGTAGAAAATGCCCAGTTTTTCGTAGAAACGGTCCACCGGCTGAGCCGGTCCTGAGGGGAAATTAATAATGGGAAAAATTCCGGTCGGAGTCCTCTTAATGGCCTTTGGTGGGCCGGAAAATGAGGCTGCGGTAGAAGCCTTTTTGTCTCAATTGATAGGAGAAAGAGGTTATTCCCCGGAGCTTTTGGCCCAGGTGAAAAAACGCTATCGATTGATCGGCGGCGGCTCCCCCCTGCCGGGAATTGTCGGGAGCAGGCCCGGGCTCTGGAAAAGGAGTTGGAGAAAAAAGGCGGGTTCTTTCGGGTCCTGGCGGGAATGCGTTATACACACCCTACCATCGGGGAGGCCCTCCATCTCTTCCAGAAGGAAGGGGTGGGGAAGGTTGTGCCGGTCAGCCTCTCCCCTCATTTTTCCCGGATCACTACCGGGGCCTACCTGGAGGAGGCGAAAAGGGTCAAGAAAGAGGGCAGTCTTCCTTTGGAGATTTTGCCGGCCTTTTCCTGGTATGACCATCCTCTTTTCATCAAAGGACTGGCTCTCCGCGTCCGGGAAGGACTGGCCGTATTTCCCCCGGAAAAACGGCCGGGGGTCCAGGTGATTTTTACCGCCCACAGTCTGCCGGAGAGTTACATCAGGGATGGAGATACTTACGTCGGGGAACTGGAAGCCACAGTAGAAGCACTGGTCCGGGTTTTGGGATCGGTGGACTGGCATCTGGCTTACCAGAGCAGGGGCAGAGGTGGCGAGAAATGGTTAGGGCCCCTTGCGGAAGAAGTGCTGGCCGATGTCAGGAGGAAAGGTTATCGGGATGTTCTGGTGGTTCCGGTAGGATTTACGGCTGAACACGTAGAAACCCTTTACGACCTTGACCATGTGCTCCGGAACCAGGCCCTGCATTGGGGATTGAATTTCCGGAGGGCCGGAGGCGCCGAACACGCTGCCGGAGTTCATCCAGTGCCTTGGCGGCGGTGGTCATCGCAGGCGATAAGACAGCAGCTAAGGCACCAAGCTCTAAATGCAGGTGATATGACTTGAAGAAAGTGATAGTTGTCGGGGCAGGTATGGCGGGATTGGCCGCTGCCTATTACCTGGAGAAAGCCAGGCAGGCAGATCCCTACTGTGGATTATCTTCTCCTGGAACAGGACCGAGCGCACCGGGGGGAAGATCCTGACGGAAGAGGTCGGGAGGTTTTGTGATTGAGGGTGGCCCCGATTGTTTTTTGGCCGAGAAACCGGCGGTTTTTCGTTTAAGCCGGGAACTGGGTATCTGACCATGAGCTGTTAGGAACGGCAGAGGAGAATAAAGGGAGCTTATGTTTTATCCAGGAGGCCGGGTTCATCGGCTGCCGGAAGGTTTGATGTTGATGGTTCCCACCAAGATCATCCCTTTTGCTTTCAGCCCCCTGATTTCCTGGCCGGGGAAGCTGCGGATGGGACTGGATCTGATTCTGCCCCGCCGCCGGGGGAAGGGTGATGAAAGCCTGGCCGGTTTTGTCACCCGCCGTCTGGGCAGGGAGGCCCTGGACAAGATTGCCGAGCCTCTCATCGGAGGCATCCATGCGGGCGATCCGGAGGAAATGAGCCTGGCAGGCAAGCTTTCCCCGTTTTCTCCGAGATGGAACAGAAGTACGGGAGCCTCATCCGGGCCATGCTGGCCGCCCGGAAGCGGCCGAAAAAAGATCAGGGACCGGGGAGGCAGGGAGTCCTCGGATCACTTATTTCATGTCTTTTCAACAGGGGTTGGGACAGCTGACAGGGAGAACTGGCCCGGCGTTTGGCTCCGGAAAAGGTACGGCTGGACTGCCGGGTGGCGGCGGTAGCCAGGGAGGATGATGGTTCTTACCGGGTCAAGCTGGCTTCCGGCGAAATCTTAAAGGCCCAGGGAGTGATTCTGGCCATACCTGCCTATGAGGCCAGCCGGGTGATAGAGGACCAGGATCCCTTAGGGGGAGAGTTGTTGGCCCGGATTCCGGCAGCCTCCTCTGCCACTATCACTCTTAGTTATAAGAAAAGCGCATTTTCAGGACCCCTGGAGGGCTTTGGGCTTTTAGTACCCCAGGTGGAGAACAGAAAGATCATGGCCATTACCTACACCTCCAGGAAATGGCAGTACCGGCCTGCTGCCGGGGAAGAGGATGTGCTGCTCAGGGTTTTTATCGGGGGAGCCAGGAATCAGCATCTGGTTACCCTTGATGACGAAAGGCTTCTCCGGCTGGTACAGGATGAGCTGAGGAGCATTTTAGGAATCTCCGCCCAGCCGGGTTTCTACCGGTGTTACCGTTGGGTCAGGGGTATGCCCCAGTATACTCTGGGACACTTGGAGAGGATGGATGCCATTCGCCAAAGGATATCCCGTTATCCCGGGTTGCACTTGATCGGTGCCTCTTACGATGGGGTAGGTATTCCCAACTGTATCGAGGCGGGAAAGGGGGCGGTGGAGGAGACTCTGGCCTATTTTAATAAAAGCCCTGTCAAGTATTGATTATGTCAATCAAAAATTCTAGATGATCTCAACTTCCAGGCCACAGTATTCTTTTAAATACTGAGTTCGCAAGCGGTCAATGGGAATGAGTTTTCCCCCTCTTTCGCAATGCCAAAAGTCCCAACCATTGCATGCTTTTTTACCTTGCAAAACCGCTCCTATTTTATGAATGGATCCCCTATAACCATCAGCTTGTAAAGTACCGTCAGCACAGACCACCGCAGTAATGGCTCTGTCCTGGGAATAGAGTGTCTCTCCTATCCTGAGCAGCTCCTGCTCTACTAAAGTACCGAAATGGACTTTGGGTTGATCACGCTTGGAAGGAGTGGTAAACAGGCTTAAATTCTCTTCGAAGACTTCCACCCTGTTGATTCGTTTTAAGGCAATATCGATGTACAACTGTTCTTTTTCAATCCCCACCCAATTGCGGCGCAGTTTCTTCGCAACCGCCCCGGTGGTTCCCGTGCCGAAAAAGGGATCGAGGATTAAATCCCCCACCTTGCTACTGGCTAGAATCACCCGCCTCAAAAGGGCTTCCGGCTTTTGAGTGGAATGGGCTTTTTCACCGTTCAGTTTAATCCTTTCACTCCCGGTACAAAGCGGTATGACCCAGTCACTTCTCATCTGTTTGCCGTCGTTAAGCATTTTCATGGCTTGGTAATTGAAGGTGTACTGCTTCTGCTCCTTATCCTTTTTCGCCCAAATCAGGGTTTCATGGGCATTGGTAAAGCGGACGCCTCTGAAATTGGGCATCGGGTTGCTTTTGATCCATATTATGTCATTAAGGATCCAATAGCCCAGATCCTGCATTGCTTTACCAACTGTAAAGATATTATGATAGGTGCCGATGACCCAAATGGTGCCTGTGTCTTTCAATACCCGCTTACACTCGGCCAGCCATCTTTTCGTAAAATCGTAATACTCATCAAGATTAGCAAACTTGTCCCAGTGATCCTCCACTCCATTAACTCGGGTTTCATTGGGTCTGTAAAGCTCCTGTTCCAACTGCAGGTTATAGGGAGGATCCGCAAAAATCACGTCAACGGATTTAGCCGGAAAAGTGCGCAATATTTGAACACAATCCCCATGGAACAGCTTATTTTTGATATCCATGCCAGTCTCTCCCTAAAAGTACGTTGTCTAACTAATTTCTATTATTCGCTAGGATCCCGGTTATTCCTTTAAACTACAATTTGTTCCAGTGTCAGCCTGGGTGCGCATAAGCCATTATACCTATAACGAATAAGGCGAACTTCTTTCTGTCCTGCCTCCTTGCGCCTCCGCAGATGGTCTATTACATCATTGTCGAATCGGTTAGCAACGGCAGCCATATGTACCGCTCGAGGATTACCTTCAGCTTGACCGCTGGTCAGCCAAACTTCATAATCAAGCAATTGTTTTAGATCCTCCCATCTGAAGCGATCTTTTTTCAGTTCCAGAATCTGATACCAGAGTACTTTGTGCTGATTATCATATGCTAATAAGACGATATCCATTTCTTTGCCGGAACTGGTGGGAACGCTGGGAAGAAAGTCTTCATAGTTACCAAAAAGTTCAGTATGATAACCGTCGCCCAAATCTTCCAATAATAAAGCTTGCAGGGGCATGCTCGTAAACCAGGCAAGGATGGTTGAGGGTTCCTCCGATGCTGGTATTAATAGGCAATGGTTGTAGAGACGCAGGCAACTTGTTATGCCTATCTTCTACCAATGGAGCAATAATATTTAGCTCTTGAAGCATTCGCCATAAAATAATGCTTTCTTGCCGGGTCAATCCCCAGCAAGCATGCCTCCCTATTGCATCACCTCTAGCCTGTTGCATAGTCCAGATTTGACCTTGATCCCGCGAAGCCCATATGTCGTTAATATGAATAGGTTTTGCAAAATCAACCACCTGTTTAAAGCCCACACGAAAGGGGAAACGTTCATTAATATGTGTGGCACCCTTAAATAAAGGATTCTGATCAAAAAAAGGTCTTGTAACTGCTTCATACCCACCCATAATTTGTTTAGTTCTCTGAACATAGAAGAAAAGACGGTCTCCGGGTCGTATCCCTGCTACTTCTACCATGGCTGCTTGTCTTTTTGCTATGAGCCTGGTATTAGAAGCATCACCGCTCATCGGATCATTTATCGCAGCAATCTTGGCATAATTATGTTCCTCCCAGGTTTCTGGTGTTACAGTAAAGATACGCGTTCTCAGTGTACCTCACCCCACGTCTATACTTTTCTGATCAAGCAATTAACTTGAAACTCAATAGTTCCCATATCGCCAGGACAGGCACAAAACATGATCCTTGCAAATGTGCTTCACAAAAAGGTAGTCCACTTAAGTCTTATTTTGTTCCTAAATTTTTCATGAACAGCTGTTCATTGGCCTAATCAATCCGGCTCATGACAGCCCTGAGCAATTGTCGCTATTGGCGGAAAATGACCTCTGCTTTTTCCCCAACTTTTAGGGGAATCTTTGGGGAGAAGCTCACTCTGACCTTTACGCTCTCCTTGTTTTTGTTGGCTTGGGTTTGCAGGTCTTTAGGAGTATACTGGGCTTTGACATCGATAAAGCTGACGGTGCCCTTGTATTCCTGCTCGCCGCTCAAAATCCCTGCTTCCTGGCCGTAGCTTAACTGAGGAAGGTATTCCTTCGGCACATAAATCACCAGGTGTTTTTCCGTTGCCGAAGCGATGTCCACCAGATTATAGCCGGGAGAAACAATGCTGCCCGGCAGGTAGTTTTTGTTGACCACAGTGCCGTCACATAGAGCGGTAATTGTATATTTGGCTAAATTATTCCTGCTTTGACGAATCTGAATTTGGGTTAATTCCACATCTGCTTGGGCTCCGGCTATTTTCTCTTTAGGAAGCCCTTTTTGGAGGAGGGCCAGTTTTTGCCGGGCATTGTCCAATTGCATGGCTGCCGTTTCCACTGCAGCTTCCGCCAAATCAGCTTGGTATTTGAGCTGATCCAGCTGGGCTTGTGCTAAAGCCCCTGCCTTCCACAAAGCCAAGGCATCTTCATAGTCCTGCTTGATCTTATCCCGGGTCAGTTGGGCGTTTTCATAGGCCAATTCGGCCAGAGCAACATTATTCTGGCCCTGCTTCAATTCTTCCGGATCCAGCCCCAGGGTCAATTCGGCCAGCAGGGCCTGTTTTTTGGCCAGGGTTTTCTCCAACTGTGCCAGAACATACCTCTCATTGGTATCATCCAATACAGCAATAACTTCTCCCTTCCTGACCTCCTGCCCTGGTTCCACAGGCAATTCTATGATTTTCCCCCCAACCTCACTGTAATGGCCATAGATGTTTGTCTCCACCACACCTTTATACGCCGGTTCCGTTGGAGAACAGCAGCCTGCGACTAATATCATCCCTGCCAGCCCTGCGCCGACCAGTCCTAAAACTGCTCTTTTTCCCATCTTCCAAGCCCCCAATTTTTCAAATGCGACGATATTTCTTCAAAAACAGGGTATTCAAATTCATGAAGCCAATGGAATAAGCCAGGATGACCCCCAAATCTCCGGCAATGAGTTCCAAGCCCCTTCCCCTGATCATCACCTCAGTCAAAGCATCGGCGATATAATACAGCGGCATAACGATAACCAAAATTCGCGATGGCAGGGGGCAGGTCAAATAAGCCGGAAAAGAAAACCTGCGGAACAATAACTAAGGGAATAAACTGGATCATCTGGAACTCATTATTGGCAAGAGTGGAAATCAGCATCCCCAGAGTGAGGGCGACCACGGCCGTCAGTAAAGTGATCAACAGAATTAAGGAAAAAGAACCGATCATCATCACCTTCAGCACATAGACACAATACCAGGAAATCAAAAAGGACTGCAGGACAGTGGCCAGGCTGAAGCCAAGCACATAGCCCACTACGATTTCCCAGCGCCGGATAGGAGTGGACAGGAGTTTCTCCAAAGTGCCGGAAGTCCTTTCCTGGAGGAAGGAGATACCGGACACCAAAAAGACGAAAAAGAAGATAATGAAACCGATTAAGGTGGGACCGGCCATATCGAAAAGAGGCAAATCTTCCTGGCCGTAGACATAATGGATTTCGGATTTTAGATCCGGTCTGGCGGGCAATACCGGCTGTTTAGCCTGCTCCAAGGCTGCCAAAGCAATCTTAGCCTTAGTGGGATTACTGCCGTCTATTTCGATAAAGGACTTCCCGTCCCTGAGCCGAATGGTGGCAATGACCTCTCCCTGCTCCAAAGCCAGGCGGGCTTCCTGTTCGCCGTACCGGAATCCCCTAACATTGTATTCCTCCAGTTTATCTTCAAACCCGGCCGGTGCATTAATGACGGCAACGCTTACCACCGGTGATGTATCTTCAAGGATAAAATAAACCAGAGTCAGGAGAAAGACAGGGGCAGCCAGCATCAAAGCCATGGTGCGGCGATCATGACGCAACTGATTTAAGATCCGGAAGGCCAACGCCCTAATCCTCATCCTGCCGCCCCCCATAATAGATAAAAGCTTCTTCCAGGCTGTTGACGCCAACTCTCTCCCGCAGTTCCCGGGAATTACCTTTGGCAATGAGACGCCCTTCCCGCATCAGAGCCAAGCTATGGCATTTGTCGGCCTCATCCATGACATGAGTTGTCACCAGGATGGTCACGCCTTTAGCCGCCAATTTGTTCAGCTCTTCCCAGATCTGTTTTCTCAGGAAAGGATCAATCCCCACTGTAGGTTCATCCAGCACCAAAACAGGGGGTTTGTGTATGACAGCTATGGCCAGGGAAAGCCTCCGCTTCATTCCCCCGGAAAAAGTCCCTACAGGCTTACGAAGATCATGGGAAAGGTTTACTAATTCCATGACCTCCCTGATCCTTTTCTTTATTTCGGCTTTTTTCATTCCGTAGACGGTTCCGAAAAAATGCAAGTTTTCTGCTGCGGTCAGGGAAGCGTAGAGGGCATCAGATTGGGCCATATAACCGATCTTGTTCATCAGGTTCAGTTTTGGCATTGTCTGTCCCAAGACATAAGTTTCGCCGGAACTGGCTTCTAAAATCCCGGCCACAATCTTCACCAGAGTGGTCTTACCGCAGCCGGAAGGACCCAGCAAACCGAAAATACGGCCGTAGGGGATGGCCAAATCGATATCTTTCAGGACATGTATCCGGCCAAAAAACTTATTTACCTTGCGCAGCACAATACAATGAGCGGTCGGCATTTCGGTCCTCCTGCAGCTAGGTCCCGGCTAATAGACACGGAGTTGATTATCTGTCCGTCTTTGATTATAATGAAACAGCACTCAGGCTGCAATAAACAGAATTAGGTACCATGTCTAATAGTCAACACTTTTTAGAGAAATGTTGCTTTTTTATGCTGGAATTGCTGTTTCTTCAAAATGGATTCAGGATGTCTGACCAATGAGGGGAAATGTGGACCGGCGGATAATGCGCACCAAAAAGGCAATCAGGGAAGCTCTTATAACATTAATCGAAGAGAAAGGCTTTGACGCTTTGTCAGTGAAGGACATTACAAGCAGGGCCAACATCAACCGGGGGACCTTTTATCTTCACTATAAGGATAAGTATGATTTGTTGGATCGGACAGTGGAGGAAGTAATTCACGATATTGAAAGTATTTTATTGGAAATAACCACCCTAGCGGATATTGATGTTGTCAATGGCAAACCTCCTTTGTCTATCGTGGTAAAACTATTCGATTACTTCAAAGCCAACGCTCCTTTGATGCAGGCAATACTGACCACAAAGGGTAACAATGCACTACAAATTCCAATCAAAAAAACAATGTGGCACCATCTCTTTGAAAAAAACCGCGCCCCATTTCTCAAAAAAGAAAAACTGCTGGTACCCGCAGAATATCTGATTTTCTACATTGCCGCCGCTCACTTTGGAGTGATTCAAGAGTGGCTGGACAGAGGATGCCGGGAAGCACCGGAAGTAATGGCGAAGATACTTACTAACATTACTTTTGGCGGCCCCCTTTTTGCAGCCGGGCTTGGTTCTAACCGTTATTAGCCGGAACACATTTCTTCTCAATTTAATATAAATTATTTAAGGGATATATTCAAAGATAACATCATTGTGATGAGGTGAAATCATGTTTTCAAACAGGCCCGCCGCCGTTGCCAAAATAAGAGGAGGACCCCTCAGACCCCAAATCCAAGGCATTGTTCTCTTTTACGCAGTGCCGGGCGGAACTTGGGTTTGTGCGGAAGTAACCGGTCTCCCTCCCTATCAGCCGGCTAGCGGCGAGCAAGGTCCCATCGGCCCCCATGGCTTTCATCTCCATGAATATGGCAACTGTACCGTGGGGGATCCCCAAAATCCATTCCAAGCTGCCGGCGGACACTGGAACCCCACCTACCAGCTCCACGGCAATCATGCCGGGGATTTTCCCGTTTTGTTTTCCAACCAGGGATACGCAAGCATGTGCTTTTTTACCAATGCTTTCAGCCCTGACCAGGTAATAGGCAAATCTGTGATCATTCATCAAAGCCCGGATGATTATCGTACTCAGCCTGCCGGAGACGCAGGAAAGAGGTTGGCTTGCGGGGTTATCAGAAGCTACACCCCCCCATTCCACCCTTAATAAGATGAGCCCGGAAGAGCTGCATCGTAAAAAGGGTGCTATCCTTTCATCCAAGAGGACACGGCACCCTTTTTTTAATGGCATTGGAAGAATGGCATCCCTGCAGGACTGATTTTTTTATTTGTGAACGATCATGACAGCACAGACTGAACTGAAGATAAAAGAAAATACCCCCCCAAGGCCAGGAGAAAAAAGCCGCTGAGGCGCAAGATCCACTGGTAATACCGGAGGCTGATGAACTTTTTTCCGGCTGCAACCAGGCCGCCAATGAGCAGATACCAGGAGAAATCCGCCAGGAAATGTCCTCCCAGAAAGAAAAGCAATCCTTGCGATCCTGATTGCAGGGCAAGAAGGATGTAGCTAATACCTATGGTGGCCCACCAGAGAATCCAATAAGGGTTGGAGATGCTGACCGCTGCGCCGGTAAGGATGGGCCCCCAGAGGGAGGTTTTCCCTTCCACTGGGGTCAGGTCCAGCTGGATCTGGGATGCATCCAGGATGATTCTCCTCCCCAGCCAGATGAGGGCTGCTCCTCCGACCATGCCGGTGATGACCAGAAAGAGGGACTGGGATAAAAGGGAAGAGAGACCCAAAAGCAGCGCCAGGACTAAAAGCAGCTCCAGCAAGACATGTCCCAGCACTAGAGCGGGGGCGGCCAGGAAACCTTTGCGGGCTGTCTCGCTAATAGTTACCGTTAAGAGGGGGCCGGGTGTCATGGCCCCGGTCAGCCCCACCAGGAAGGCGGTGAGGAAAAGGGGCAGCAGTTTCATTTTGTCAATCTTCCTTTCCATACCTGATGAATGGCCCAGGTCTCTCAGCTTGCTTTCCCTTAACCATAGACGGTTAAGCAGCCAGTGTCAATAGCATTCCTTTCGGGTGAGGCATTTTTCCCTGATTACAGAATAATTCTCCCATCTGCAAGCAGGGAAAAATGATGAAAGAAGCGAAAGTAAAATAACAAAAGGAAGGATTTAGGGGGGGGGAACCGGACATTGGAAAAACATTTAAAAGGAAAAACAGCCCCCTTTCTGGTCCTTTACAGCGCTTATCTGCTGCTTTTTGCCGGGCTTTTTTGGCTGCTGACCCTCTTTCAATTGCCCCGGCACCTGCTGGCCGGCCTGTTTGTCAGCTGCCTGATCATCTTTTCTCTTGGCTGCTGGAAAACCTGCGCTGCTCTGGGTCAGCTGCAAAAAACCAATTACCAGCTCTACCAAGCCAATACGGAACTGCGCTCTCTCAGAAACATCAGTGAAGTGCTCAACTCTTCTCTGGACCTGCCGGTGATCCTCCAACAGTCCTTGAACATTATCTCTCGCACCTTGCCTGTGGATTATTGCCTCATCTGGATTACAAAACACGACAGCGATAACTTGTACTTGGCCGCATCAAATTTGCCTGACCATATTGATTATCCCCGGGAAATGCCTGCTGATCAGGACTTGGCCGCCGAAGCTTTTCAAAGGGAAGGGCCTGTTTTTGTTGAAGAAGGGGGAAAAGGATTGCGGTGCGGGGATTGGGAATGGAACCAGCAGTTAGGCTGTATTTCGCAAATGGTCTACCCCATCCTGCACGGCCAGAGACGGCTGGGATTGATTATGGTGGCCAATAAAACCGTGCGGGAGTTTGATGAACGTACCAAAACCTTATGGACTACTTACATGAATACGGTGTCCTTGGCCATCAGGAATGCTCATCTTTATGAGGGGGTTTTGGAGCAGACCATCAGGGATGATCTTACCGGCCTTTACAACTTCCGCTATTTAATGCAAAGGCTGGAGGAGGAGCTGCAAAGGGCGGCCCGGAAAAAGTCCTTTCTTTCCCTCTTAATGTTTGATCTGGACGATTTTAAGAAATTTAATGATGCCTATGGTCATCTGGAGGGGAACAAGGTCCTGGCGGGCATTGGGGAAATTTTCAAAGCCAATACACGCAGCATTGATCTGGCGTCCCGTTTCGGTGGTGAGGAATTTGCCCTGCTTCTCCAGGATGTGGATGCGGATCAAGCCCGGCAGGTGGCAGAGCGAATTATGGCTTCCCTGCGGAACAAACCATACCTTTCCCCGAAAGGGGGAAAGGTGTTTTTAACTTTTTCCGTAGGAATAGCCACTTATCCCATCCATGCCAAGACCGGGCAGGAATTGCTGCAAAAGGCCGACCAGATGCTTTATAAGGCTAAAGGACAAAAAAACCGCATTGAGGTCTACTCAGAAAGCAAAGCCGGCAGCTGAAGAAAGCCGGTTTTGTTTTTATAATGTGAATGGTCCGGGGAATACTAGCTGTGATGGAATTGAGAAAAAGGCGAGGGAAAATCCCATGAGCAACCAGTGGTGGATGGATCTGGCAGGTAAGCTTGGTAGAGAAAAGGACGGGGAAAATAGCTCCCTGGACCTACCCGAGAGCAGACCTTTGCAAAGCAAACTTGAGGAAAATATCAAGTTGTTCCGGGCAATTTTTGACCGGTGCAGCGATGTTCAGTATCGTTTTTTGGAGACCAAGATCTTTTCCCGGCAGGCGGCTTTGATTTACATAGAGGGCATGGTGGATAAAAACCTGATCAGCCAGCATGCAGTCAGAACTCTGCTGGAACTGGATCCCTCCTCAGTTTCCCGGGCAGGGGATTTGCTGGACCTGTTCAAGGAGAAAGTGCTGCCTATAACCCAGGTGGAGGAAACGGGAGATGTACTCCAAGCCAGCGAAGGGGTCCTGGCCGGTGATGCTCTTTTCTTGATGGACGGGTGTTCCCGGGGGCTGATTCTGAGAGCAAAGGGCTTTGAGATCAGGACCATCGAGGAATCTGCTTCGGAGCAAGTCATCCGGGGTCCCCGGGATGGTTTTGTGGAAAATGTTCAGGTCAATGCCAGCCTCTTAAGGCGGCGCTTAAAATCCTCCCGTCTCAAAATGGAAGCTTTTCAGAGGGGCGTTTATAGCAAAACGGATATTGTTGTGGCCTATATTGATGGGGTGGTGGATCCGGGCGTTTTGGCCGAGGTGAAGAAGAGGCTGACCCGGATCGACATAGACGCAGTCCTGGAGAGCAGCTACCTGGAAGAGTTTATGGAGGATGCCCCCTGGTCTCCCTTTCCTCAGATCAACTGCACGGATCGACCGGATAAAGTGGTGGGAGGACTTTTGGAGGGGCAGGTGGCCATTCTTGTGGACAATACGCCATTTGCTCTGTTGGTGCCCATGGCTTTCCCCCTTTTTTTGCATACTTCGGAGGATTACTATACTAGGCACCTTTTTGCCAGCTTTACGCGGCTGGTCCGCTTTGGGGCCTTGAATATCGCCCTTTTGCTGCCCTCTTTATATATCGCTATTGTCACCTTCCACCAAGAGATGCTGCCCACGTCTCTCCTCCTCTCTTTGGCGGCGGGAAGGGAGAGGACTCCTTTTCCCGCCTTTCTGGAAGCTCTTTTGATGGAAACTACTTTTGAAATCCTGCGGGAGGCGGGAGTGAGACTGCCCCGGCCGGTGGGCCAGGCCACCAGTATCGTGGGAGCCCTGGTTATCGGGGATGCTGCCGTTACCGCCGGTTTGGTTTCTCCCGCCATGGTCATTGTGGTGGGATTGACCGCCCTGGCCTCTTTCATCATTCCTACCGTGCCCGGATCCTTTTCCATTCGCCTTTTAAGGTTTCCCATCATGTTCCTGGCCGCTTCTCTGGGTCTTTACGGGGTGATGGTGGCTTTGATGGCCATTCTCATCCACCTTTGTGCTCTCCGTTCTTTCGGGGTTCCCTACCTGTCGCCCCTGGCACCCACCGAAGCAGGGGCGCTGAAAGATTCCTTTATCCGGGCTCCCTGGTGGTTAATGCTGACCAGGCCGCGTTTTTTGTCCCACCAGGAGAATAAGAGACAGGATCAGGGTCAGAAGCCCCGCACGTCGCCCGTCGGATCTCGTCGGAGAAAAAGGAGGGGCCCTTAATGCAAGATTCCACCAAAATATCCAACGGACAGCTTTTCCTGCTTTTAATTACCGTGGTAGCTCCCACTGCTTTTTTATACGTGCCTGCCATTTCGGTGGCCTCCGCCAACCGGGATGCTTGGCTTTCCATTTTGGTCCCGGCGACTTTTTATGGGCTGGGGGTAGTATGGGTCACCGCCAGTCTTTCTTTGCGTTTTCCCGGTGAGACTTGCGACCAGTATTTTCCCCGGATCCTGGGCAAGCCCCTGGCCTTTCTGGTAGAGCTGGCTTTTTTAGCTTTTCTTTTTTTAATCACTATTGTGGTGATTAAGGAATTCGGGAACTTTTTAAATACTGCTTTTATGCCGAAGACTCCCATTCAAGTTTTCAATTTTTCTATGATTTTCCTGAGTGCCTTTGCCGCCTATCATGGTTTGGAGGTAGTAGGGCGGGTGATCGAGTTTGTCTTCCTGCCCTTTCTGTTAACTTTTTTATCCATTATTTTTCTTGTCATACCGGAAATGGAGTTTTGCCATCTTTTCCCTCCCCTTGAAAATGGGATCATGCCCGTTCTCCGGGGGTCCTTTACTGCTTCAGGTTTCCGGGGAGAAGTATTTGTCCTGCTTTGGCTCCTGCCCCATGTGAACCGGCCGGAAGAAAGTAAGCGTTATGCTTTTTTGGCAGTGCTTTTTCTGGGGATCATTCTCTCCGTGGATACCATGGCCAGCCTGATGGTTTTCGGCGGTGATTTGACGGGCAAGTTAACCTATCCCACCTTTATTTTGGCTCGGTATATTTTCATCGGGGAGGTCTTTGAAAGGGTGGAGGCGCTGGTCATGGTGATCTGGGTGGCCGGGGTGATCGTCAAAGTGGGCGTCTTCTACACCATAACCGTCAATTCCATTTGTAATTGTTTTGGCCTGAAAGGAAGCCGTTGGTTGGTGGTGATCCCTGTAGCCTTAATTCTCTATATCGGGTCTCTTTACATCTTTCAAAACGACCCTGAACTTATCAAATTTTTAGAGCAGACCTGGCCTCCTCTGGCTGTGACTTTTCAATTGGCCCTGCCGGCCGCGCTTCTCACCGTGGCCTGGCTGCGGGGAGTCAAAGGAGGGAAAAAAGTTGCATAAAAGGCTGGGAATAATACTGCTCTTTGCAGCCCTATTGATTACCGCCGGATGCTGGAGCCGGAACGAAGTGGAAAACCTGGCCATTGTGTCTGCCGTGGGAGTGGACCGGGTGAGGATAGAAGAAAGATCCCTTTGGAAACTCACTTTCGAAGTATTCTTGCCCCGGAGTTTTGGTGCCGATACCGGCCAGCAAGGTGGCGGCATTACTGCTCCGGCCTCCTGGATTGTTTCTTCTGTTGGAGAGACTTTGGAGGATGCCAGGGTCAATTTTAATACTCGCACTCCCAGGAGGATTTTACTGGCCCATTCCAATGTGATTGTCATCGGAGAGGAGACCGCCCGGACAAACAGCCTGCACGAGATCGCCGATTTTTTTATAAGGAGCAAGGATGTGAGGCTGCGGAACTGGTTTTTGGTGACGGAAGGGACGGCAGAGGATATGCTCACCGCCGGCTGGGAGTTGGAACAAGATCTGGCCACGGAATTATTAAATCTGATCGAATTAACCGGGCAAATGGCGGACAAAGTGGAAGTGCTGAATTTAAAGGAGGTGGCCAGAATTTTGGCCAGCCCCGGCCGGGATATGATCACCGGTTGGGTGGAAGTGTTTCAAACCCCGGAAAAGAGCGAAGAAGGGGGAACGGCGGCAAAAAAAGAGCAAAGCAGCATCAGACTCCACGGGAGTGCCATTTTTTTGCGAGACCGGATGGTGGGCCGTTTAAGCGATTTGGAGACCCGGGGCTATCTTTTTCTTGTGGGCAAAGCCATCAAGTCTTCCATCCCCTTTACCTTGGACAAACCCAGGGAAGGGGAAGTCTCCATCGATCTGGTGGAGGTCCAAAGTAGGGTCAGGCCCCGGGTAGAAGAGGGGCAGCTGATCATCCAGGTGGAGATTGAGGCAGACGGTGACCTGTCGGAATTAGTCGCTGTCGGTCTTAGCGTTGATCCGGAACTGATGGAGATACTGGGGGAAAAAACGGCCCGAGTGATCGAGGAAGAAGCGGCTATGGCCGTGGCCCGGGCCCAGGAGATGAGGGCGGACATTTTCGGCTTCGGCGAGGCAGTGCGCAGGAAATATCCCCGGTATTGGAAACAAGTGGAAGGGAATTGGCGGGAGCATTTTGCCGTCCTGCCTGTAGAAATTCAAGCAAAGGTCAGGATCCGGCGGACAGGGATGATCACTGATCCCATATCATCCCGATAGGCAACCTTATTCTGGCGGCTGAATTATGATCACCGGCCACCGTTCCTTTTTGCATTGACTTTGTTTTCGGCTGGTTTATAATACTAATTACTAAGCTCCAAGGGGAGGAGGGACTTGTTTTGAAACATGTTTTGGCGCTGCTGGTGGTGAACCGGCCTGCTGTCTTGTCCCATATCTCCGGCCTCATCAGCCGCCGGGCCTATAACATTGACAGCATTGCCGCCGGCCCTACGGAAGACCCGAAGGTGACCAGGATCACCCTGGTGGTGGAATGTGGGCCTGACGAGATCGAGCAGGTGGAGAAACAGCTGGCCAAATTGGTCGATGTGATCAAGGTGACCAATTTGACGGGAGAGAATGCCATTAATCGGGAGCTGGCCCTGATTAAAGTCCGGGCCAATTGGGAAAGAAGAAGCGATATTGTGGATATTTGTAGCATTTTCCGGGCGAATGTGGTGGACGTGAACCGGGAGACAATGGTGGTGGAATTGACGGGAGAGTCGGATAAGATCGAGGCTCTGTTCGATGTTTTGAAAGAGCATGGAATTGTGGAGATCGTGCGCAGTGGAGCCATCTCTCTTTCTCGCGGTCCTGCGGCAGCCAAACATGTGGAGGTGGAATACTGATGACGACCGCTTCAGAGGGGTTTGGAATAAACCCGGTATCGATGGAGGACGGGACACTGAAAAGTATTTTCGACCAGATTTCGCACCGTCCGGTTGTTTTCCATGATGAGGGAAAGCTCTGCGGAACGGTGGCCTTTCCGGCTGATGGCTTCCAATACTTCCAGGATCAAGACGGCGCTGAGACCGGTTTTGCGAAAGGGGGGCTTTAAACCCAAAACGGCAATGCGGATTTTAGGGTCATTGGGCCGGAGCTTCTTCCTGTTGTTGGGAAGCATGAGACAGAAACCTGCCGGTTCGTGGCCCACATCCATCCGCAGTAGAAGCTCCCGGTCAGGGAGGCGCCGGTAAGCAGCCAGCAGATTCCCTGCTTCTTCCAGGCTGAGGGGGATGAAGCCCCAGTTTTCAGCCAGGCATTCATTGTACAGGGACTGGAAGTCCCTGGCTTCTGTTTTTCCTTGCAGAAGGGGAAAATAAAGGCGGACGGCAGACCGGTTTTTTATTCTTTGTGCCACCCGAAGCAGCTTGAGGGGAAGGGGCAGCTGATCATGCCACAGGTAGGAAAAAAGATCCATGGTTTTGACCAGGCCGGCCCCTTCTAGGAGCTGCTGGTAGTAGGGCGGATTGTAGGCCAGGTATTCTTGCGGCAAGGTCTGAAAGCCCTGGACGATAATGCCTACTTTTTCATTGGTGTTGCCGGAGATGGGCCCCAGCATTTCCGCTTTATCCCATTGCTTCAGTTGGCTGCCTGCCGCCTCCAGGAGGCCCTGGCTTGCTTCCAGATCTTTCACACACTCGAAGAAGCCAAAAAAGCCCTGCTGGGAGGCAGGGTGGAGAGCATCCTCGATGGCCACAATTCGCCCTACCGGCTCTTCCCCGCGCCTGGCCAGGAAAGCCGCCTGTCTTTTGGTGGAGCGGGCAAAAAGACCGGCATACTTTAAGTCCCGGGCTTCTTCCCAGGCTGATTCTTTTTCCCCGGTCAGGGGCAGATAAATGCTTTCTTTCAGGCGGGCAAAATCTGCCCAGTCCCGGCTGGTGCTGACAGGCCGTACAGTCAATTGGGTCATGAATCTTCCTTCCTTTCCGTCTGGGTCGGGGCCAAGCTGTCTTGCCCCTTGACCCGAGGAATTACCTCGCCTCATTTCAGTACTATGCGGAAAGGGCCATTCTCGTTCATGGGTTATAAAAAATAAACAATTGATAAAAATAGTTATTAAGACTGGTATTTAGGCAGGAAAAACCGCCTTTGTGTTTAATAATAGGTTAGTAGCGATAAAAATAAATTAAATTTAATAGGAGGAATGGTCATGGAATTAAAAGGGAGTAAAACAGAAAAGAACCTGTGGGAAGCTTTTGCCGGGGAATCGCAAGCCAGAAACAAATATACTTATTATGCTGCTGAAGCCAGAAAAGAAGGCTACCAGCAAATCGCTGCCATTTTTGAATTAACGGCGGATCAGGAAAGAGCCCATGCCAAAAGGGCGCTGCAGTTTCTTAACGGCATCGGGGATACCAAAGCCAATTTAAAAGATGCAGCCGCCGGAGAAAACTATGAATGGACCGAAATGTACAATAAATTTGAGAAAGAAGCCAGGGAGGAAGGCTTCACCGAAATTGCCGACTTTTTCCAAAAGGTGGCGGAAGTTGAGGCAGAACATGAAAAACGCTTCCTGGCCCTTTTATCAAACTTGGAGAACAATCGGGTTTTCCAGCGGGAAGAAGAAGTAAGGTGGGTATGCCGGAATTGCGGCTATATCCATACAGGCAAAACGGCACCGGAAGTTTGCCCTGTCTGTATCCATCCCCAAGCTTTTTATGAGCTGATGGCTGAAAACTACTAGGGAAGTATTGCCGGCGATTGCCGGGGTAAGTTGTAAAATTAATTGCCGCATTTAATAAAAAATAGAGACTCAAGGCTAAACCTCTGATATGTTTAAGGTAACTACGCTTAAAAACATAAAGGAGGCAAAGCACATGAGTCAACTCAATTGTACCACGACTTCCCGCCGCTTTAAACACATCACTGTAAAAGAACGCTATCAGATTGAAATTCTTCTAAAGGAGAAGAAGTCACCCAGCGAGATAGCAAAGCTGTTAGGCAAGCATAAGCGAACCATCGAACGTGAGATTGCCCGTGGAACTGTCAGGATGCTGAGAAGCGACCTGGTTTATGTTGATAGATACTGTGCAGATACAGCAGAGCGAATATACCGGGAGAGAGCTGCTAATAAGGGAGCATGCTTAAAGATCGGTCATGACCATGGACTAGCCGATTACATTGAAAAAAAGATTATCAAAGAGGGATATACCCCTGACGCAGTCATTGGCGAAATCCGGGCAAAAGGCTTAAAATTTAAGACTAGTATATGCACAAAAACGCTCTATAACTATATCGACAAAGAAGTATTTGCAAATATAACAAATAAAAACCTTCCAGTAAAACGAGTACCTAAAAAAAATCGCCATAAGAGGGTACGAGTTGCCCACAACAATCTAAAAGGCAGAAGCATTGAAGAAAGACCTGCGGCAGCTAATACTCGTGAAGAAGCCGGCCATTGGGAGATGGATTGTGTTGTAAGCGGCAAAGGGAAAGGCAAAGCCGCACTCTTAGTTCTAACAGAACGCAAGTTTAGAAAAGAGATTATCCGAAAGATGCCGGAAAAGACACAGAAATCAGTGAAGAAAACGCTGGATAGGCTTGAAAGAGAGTACGGAGCACGCTTTTCAGAAGTGTTCAAAACCATTACGGTAGATAACGGAAGCGAGTTTCTTAACAGTGTAGAATTAGAGAGTTCAATCAGAAAGCCGGGCACTCATCGGACTAAAATCTATTATGCTCACCCATTCAGCGCATGGGAACGTGGGTCCAATGAAAATGCTAATAAGCTAATACGTCGGTTTATTCCAAAGGGCACAGATATCAGCAAGCTTAAACAGAAAGATATTAGGCGAATTGAGAACTGGATGAATAATTACCCAAGAAAAATTCATGGATATAAATCTGCCAATGAGATGGCAAAGATGGCAGTATAATCAGAGGATGCCAAAATATGGGTGGCAATTAAACTTGCAATTCCCCCCGGCGATTGCCGGCAAAAACATTGTGGACAGAAAAAGATAAGTGTGGTAAAATGAATCATCGGGATTAATTGAATAAAGAAACGCTGAATTCTATTATAGAAGCGGGGGGCCCATTTTCGCCGGGGTGAATCTCCAGGGTTCTCCCCTGGAGTAGGGCCAGCTTTCGGCCCGAACCCGTCAGCTAACCTCGTAAGCGTGGAAAGTTGAAGCTTATTTAAGCGTGATTTTCTGTGCTTATTTTGAAAACCCTGCTTTTTGAGCAGGGTTTTTTATTTCCACGGAAAGTGACGTTCAGCTGTACCGGGAGTCAGATCTCCTAAAAAACTGGCAAAGAAGGTGTTAGATGGGAAAGAAAAAGATGGGAGGTTGGTAAGATGATCACAGAGGACATCGTCAGAAAGCAGGCTTTGGAAAAAAAACTCTTATCGGTAAACAAGAAGGCTTTAAGCGTGGAGGAGAAAAGACAGATCTCCCGTTGGCGGGCCCAGGAGCTCAAGGATAGGATTGAGGATTATCTGGAAGCCCGGGAAAAGATCCCTGCCGGGCTGGAACGAGTCCAGCAGGTGGAGGGGAGAAAAAAGAGAATCCTGAGTCTGCTGGGAGCCACCGAGGAAGATTGGCAGAATTGGCACTGGCAGCTGGCTAATCGGATTACCCGGGAGGATATTTTGCGTGAAATTTTAGGTCTTTCCCCGGAGGAAACGGTTCAGGTGGAAGAGGTGGGCAAAAAATTTCGCTGGGCCATCTCCCCTTACTACGCCAGTTTGATTGATCCGAACAATCCCTTGGATCCGGTCAAGCTGCAGTCGGTTCCGCAAACGGCTGAGCTGGCGCCGGGTACAGGGGAAGATGATCCCATGGCAGAAGAGTTCACTTCTCCTGCCCCCAGGATTACCAGGCGCTATCCGGACCGATTGATTATTAACGTGACGAATATCTGCCCCATGTATTGCCGGCACTGTCAAAGGCGCAGGAATATCGGAGAAGTGGACCGGCACAGCCCCCAGGAGGATTTGGTGGCCGCCCTTGATTATATCCGGGAGAACCCGGAAATCAGGGACGTTTTGGTCACAGGCGGGGACGCTTTGATGCTCAGTGACCAGCAGCTGGACTGGCTGCTGACGGAATTGGACAATATTCCCCATGTGGAGATCAAAAGGCTGGGAACCCGGTCTTTAGTGACCATGCCCCAACGGGTTACCCCGGAGCTTTGTGCCGTCTTGGCCAAACACCCGCCTCTTTATATCAATACCCAGTTCAATCATCCCAAAGAAGTGACGCCGGAAGCGGCTAGAGCGGCGGATGCCTTGATCAGGGCAGGAGCGGTTTTGGGGAATCAGGCTGTGCTTCTCAAAGGCATTAACAATGACAAGCACGTGATGAAAAAACTGAACCACGAGCTATTGAAAATCAGAATCCGTCCCTATTATATTTTTCACGCTAAACAAGTGACGGGAACCGGGCATTTCCTCACCTCCATCGAGGAGGGATTGGAAATCATGGAGCATCTGAGGGGCTATACCTCCGGCCTGGCTGTACCGGCCTATATTATCAATGCGCCGGGGGGCTACGGGAAGACTCCCATGCTGCCTGAATATTTGATTTCCCATGGCAAAGAAAAAGTCTATATACGTACTTGGGAGAAAAGAGTTTTCGAGTATCCAAATGCCCAGTAAGAAAAAAGGCCCCAAGAGGGCCTTTTAGATTTCCCGGATAGCCTCCGTTGGGCACGAATCAATGGCTTCCTGGGCCAGATCTTCCTGTCCTTCAGGCACTTCATCCACGATGGCTTCCGACAGTCCATCGTCATTCCAGTCAAAAAGTTCTGGAGCCACATCAATACAGGCCCCGCAGGCGATGCAGAGATCTGGGTCTACTGTCACTTTCATAGGCGGTTCACCTCCTTCAACCGGTCAAGAAGGTCTTTCCCTCCGGCCATATTTTGCGCCGGGAGAGTCGGACCAATACCTTGGCAGCAAAGGAAACTTGTACCAAACAGATGGATTTATTGTAAAGCATGGCTCTAATGAAAGCAAGAATTTTTGTAAATTTTTTCTCATAAAAGTTTTCCGGCCGGTCTTTGTCTCATCCCTGAGTTTCTCAGGCATAATAGGCATCCGGCCTTCATAGAGATGGAAGCAAAAAAAGCAGGTGGTGCTCTCATGTTGTCGGAGGCCAGGGGCAGCTGGCTACTGATTTTTTCGGGGTTGCTTTTTTATCTTTACGGCTGGTGGCAGGTGGAAGGAGGAGAAACAATTCCCCGGATCATGACCACCCTGGGAGTGGAGGAGCCTGTTTCAGGGTTTCCTTGGACGGAGATGATGGATCAGGGTCTTCTAGCCTTTCTCGGCGGGGGACTGGCCGTGTCCCTGGGAGTGCTCTTGGGGGCGGCCCGGATCTGGCAGGAAAAAAGAAAAAAGCCGGGCTTTTGGGTCCATTTTCTGTGGACCATTTTGCCGGCATTAGTTGTGCTCTTATTGGCCGGTCCCGCCTTGCGCTTGTTCATTGCCTTTCTGGCCACCGGCGGTATTATCGCCTGGCTTTTTCAGACTCCGGTCAGCGATAAAGGTATTTACTAGCTGGAATGCATTTCCCCTTGCTTGTATTGGGGAGAGGAATCCGCGCCTGGCTGGGGAACTTTTTTCCTCACCAGGATGGCATTGAAGACTAAGAGGAAAGCCGTTAAGAAGAAAATTGCCGTAAAGCCGAATTTGGCCGCCAGAAAACCTCCGCTTACAGGACCGACAAAACCTCCCAGGAAAAAGGCGCTGGAGGTCAATCCGTAAACTTTCCCCTGATGACTGGCCGGTGTTAAGAGCCCGGTGAGGGAATTGATCATGGGCAGGATGCCCCCTAAAAACAAGCCGTAAATGAAACGGAGGATGATAAGGATGGTGAGATTTCCTGCCAGACCTTGGGGAAAGTAAAAAATCGCTCCTCCCAGAAAACAAATAATAAGCACTTTCCGGTGCCCCCAGCGGTCGCTGTTTCTGGTGATGAAGGGGAGGCTGATGGTCTGGGCCAGCCCGGTGGCGGTGAAGACGGTGCCGGTAAGAGTGGCCACCATGAGAGCGTTATCTGTCATGCTTTCCACGAAAAGGGACATGATGGGCTCCACCATCCGCATACTGAGCTGGGTGCAGAAAAGGATCACGAACATGATCTGGACGATGGGCAAATGCCAGCTTCCGGCCAGTTCTAGGAAAAAGTTCTTTTTTGCTCCTTCCGGTCTGGGGACGAATTTTTCGTGCACGAAAAAGAGCACACTAATACCTGCAGTCAGGGCGAGAAGCCCGGTTACCTGGAAGGTGGTTCGGTAAGAGAAGAAGTCGGAGACCAGTCCCCCCAGAATAGGGCCGGCCAGGATCCCCAGAACCTGCCCGGTCTGGAGAAGCCCCAAGGCGTAGCCCATTTTTTCTTTGGAGGTTTGGCTGGCCACCAGGGTCAAGGCTGCTGCGGAAAAACCGGAGAAGCAGCCCTGGAGGGTGCGTAAGAGCAAAATGTGATAAACACTTTGGGCATACGCCATTAAAAAGGTAAAAATAGCCACGCCCAGACAGGATCTGATGACCATGAGTTTCCGTCCATAACGGTCCGCCACGCTGCCCCAAATCGGTGAAACAAGGGCGGCAAAAAGGGCGTGGATGCCAATTAACAGCCCGGACCACATGCGCGCTGCCCCGGGCTCGGTGATTCCCAACTCTTTGACAAAAAGAGGAAGAAAAGGTACGATGATGTTGATTCCGGACATCATCATGAATTGAACAACAACCATAATATATAAATTTTTCTTCCGTTGATCCATCTACAACCCTTCCTTCGTGCACCTTTTCTATCATAACATTCTCCGTTAGAATTGTGAATAGTTAGTTTGGGTGAAGGGATGTGCCAAGAGAAGGCAAGGGCTGAAAAATTCGGCAGGAATATGGGCGCAAACGGCGAATCTGTAGCCAATGATTTTCTTATGGAGAGATGAACTGATGGTCAATTTCCGACAACTGACGACCTTTGTCACTGTGGCTGAGCTGGGCAGTTTCACTAAGGCAGCCCGGGCCCTGTATATGACCCAGCCCGCTATCAGCTGGCAGATAAAATCCTTAGAAGAAGATTTGGAACTGACTTTACTGGAAAGGCAGGATCGGAATATTACGCTGACCGAGGCCGGCGAGATTTTTTATAAAGAAGCCCGGCGCCTGACCAATCTCTATGACAATTTGCTGGCCCAAATGGAACAATATAAGAGCCTGGAGAAGGGCAGGCTGTGTCTGGGGGCCAGCAATATTCCCGGCGAATATCTTCTTCCTGCATACATTGGCCGGTTTAAGGAAGTTTACCCGGGAGCGGAAATTTCCCTGGCCATTGCCGATACCGGCGCCATTGTGGACCGGTTGCTGGAAGCCGAAATTCAGCTGGGAGTAATTGGAGCCAAGGTGGAAGAGGCTAAACTGTGGCTTACTCCTCTGGCCAGGGACGAGCTGATCCTGATTAGCAGCCCCGATCTGCTGCCGGCGGAAAAGAAAAAACTGACCATGGAGGAATTGGCCCGGCAAAGATTCGTCATGCGGGAGGCTGCTTCCGGAACCAGAATGGTAATTAAAAAGGAATTGGCCAAGCATAAGTTGGATTTGGAGGAATTGGATTTGGCCATGGAGCTGGGAAGTACCCAGGCCATCATCACCGCTGTGGCGGCAGGTTTGGGGATGAGTTGGGTTTCCCGCTGGGCGGCGGAAGTCTATTTAAGCTTGGGACAGGTGCGGGAGATAGAAGTGGAAGGCCTGAAGATTCAAAGGGATCTTTATCTTGCTTGTCACCGCCAGCGGACTCTCAGTCCCCTGGCTCGCGCCTTTCTGGATTTTTTGTCTGTGGAATATGAAGGCTCGTGAGGATATTTCAAGAGCAGGACGGTAGCATGGTAGGAAGGATTGGGAAGAGAGGCTCCCCTGTCTCCTGCCCGCTGAAAGGAGAGTTTAGGATGGTGAGGACGGTGGAAAGGGTTGCCATTCTCGGTTTGGGTCTCATTGGAGGCTCCTGGGGCATGGCTTTAAAAAGGTACCGGCCGGAGATCCAGGTGGTCGGGGTGGATGTGAAAGAGGACATTATCCGCTTGGGAGTGGAGACATCGGCCATTGACTGGGGTACGGTGGATCTGGCGGAAGGTGTGAAAAAGGCTGATCTGGTGATCATTGCCACCCTGGTGGGAGCCATCCCGGAACTGATGAGACAGGCCGTTCCTTTTCTGCGGGAAGGCTGCATTATCACTGACGTGGGCAGTACCAAAGAGAAAATTGCCAGGATCATCTCCGGCCTGCTGCCGCCTGGGGTCCATTATGTGGGAGGCCATCCCATGGCCGGTTCTGAGGCCCAGGGGCTGCAGGGGGCGGATCCTTATTTGTTTGAAAATGCCGTTTATATTCTGACCCCTCTCCCTTTCACTGACCCGCAAGCGTTGATGACCGTAGAAGAACTGGTCCGGTCTGTGGGAGCCAGGGTGATGCATTTGTCTCCTCGGGAGCATGATCAAATGGTGGCTTTTATCAGCCACCTGCCCCATCTGGCAGCCGCTGCTTTAGTCAATACCGTGGGCTATCAGGAACAAAAGAAACCGGGGCTTTTTGCCCTGGCTGCCGGCGGATTCCGGGATGTGACCCGCATAGCCGGGAGCCAGCCCGGCATGTGGCGGGATATTTTTCTGGATAACCGGGCCGCCCTCTTGCCTTTGATCCGCTCCTACTGCCAGGCCTTGGAGGAGCTGGAGGAAGCTATTGAAGCTCTTGACGGGGACAGGCTCCAGTTCCTGCTGGAGCAGGCCCAAAGCTGGCGGAGGCAGATTCCGGCCAAAGTCAAGGGCCTATTACCCCGGATTTATGAAATAGTGGTGACCGTGCCCGATCGGCCGGGAATCATTGGAGAGCTGGCCATTTTGCTGGGAGAAGACGGGATTAATATTGTGGATATTGAGATCTTGCGGGTGAGGGAAGGAGATGGAGGCACCATCCGCTTTGGTTTTGAAACGGAAGAGGAATCCTGCCGGGCGGTGGAACTGCTCAGCCGGCATGGATATGTTGCAAAAATCCGACAATAAAGCCGGCTTTTACTGCTGAAATGCAATTTTTTAAAAAGGATTTTACCGATGGGTGTGGAATAATGTTTAAAGGTGGGGAAATCGGTCGGCCGTCCATTCCGCTGCTTTCCCCAAAGTATTATTTTCGGTAGCCAGAGGTCGCTATGGGCAAGAAAAAGGAGATGCTGCAAATTTTTTCAGACCGGGAGGTCTTCTATGAACTAATAGCAGCCCTTTCCCTGGCTCTCGATATGGATGCCCGGGGCAAGCTCTATCATGCCTGGAGGGTGGCGCTGGCGGCCAGGGAAACCAGCCGTTTTTTCTTTCCCCAGGGAGAGGTAGACGTCTTTTTTGCCGGCCTTTTGCATGATATCGGCGCTATGGGACTGGATGATCACATCGTCCACCAAATGATCAGCGGGCCGGATCTGGCCAATCCCATTATCCAAAAACATTCGGAGAAGGGAGCTCAGATTACGGGGGAACTTCCCGCTTTTGAAAAGGCTTCTCTCTATATCTTGGATCACCATGAAAACTGGGATGGAACGGGCTTTCCCTTGGGGAAAAAAGGGCAAGAGATCAGCAAGGGAGGCCAAATAGTGGCTGTGGCCGACCAGTTTGACATTCTGCTGCGGGTCCATCATTACCGGGCGGACAAGGCGCTGAAACAGCTGCAGGAGAGGTCCGGAAGGTCCCTGGCTGCGGAGGCGGTGGAGGCTTTTACTGTGGCCATGGAGGAGATGGGCGATTTTGAGGCGTTGTTGCACAATGAATCCCTAGGGCCGCTGATGGCCCAGGCCATGAAAGAGCTGCCGGAGGTAAACTGCACTCATCCCAACCCCATCCAGGCCAGTGTTCATATCTTCGCGAAAATTATCGACGCCAAGCATGCTTATACGGCCGGTCATTCCCAGAGGGTTGCCCGATACAGCGTAGCTTTGGGCCAGGAGTTGGGGCTTATTGAGGAGGAATTATCCGAGCTGGAAGTGGCCGGCCTCCTGCATGATTTCGGTAAGATATCCGTACCCGGTTCCATTCTGGACAAGCCGGCCCGCCTGAGCAGCAAAGAGTTTGCCATTATTAAGAAGCATCCCGGCCGGACGGCGGAACTGCTGGAAATAGTCCAGGGTTTAAGCAAGCTGGCCTGGGTAGCCGGCGGGCACCATGAGCGTTTTGACGGGGCCGGTTATCCGCTGGGCTTGAAAAAAGAGCAGATACCTTTGGGGGCAAAAATACTGGCGGTCAGTGATGCTTTTGATGCCATGACTTCCAGGCGGCCTTATCAGCAAAACAGAAGCCCTTTGGAAGCCTGGCGGGTCATCCAGAAAAATGCCGGCAGCCAGTTTGATCCGGAAGTGGCCGCGGTGGCAGGTGTTCTGGTGGATTGTTATGAGAAAACATTAGCCCCGAGGATTACCAGCAAAGCGGTGACAATGAAAATGAGATAGGAAAGAAAAGTGGCTGAAGCTTCTTCCGGTTCAGTTTGGGGAATGGGATAAGTCTGAAAAAAGGGTTCTTGTCGCTCCACAGTCATTTTCCTGACCTTCTTTCTGATAATTTTTTCTTAAGGGACTATTCGATCTTTAGGGGGAATAATCCTCCTTGCCAGAGAAGATAGAGACCGCGCCCATGGGCGCGGTCTCTATATTAAAGGAATTTCGCCGCTTTTTACGGCAAAATCCTGCATCCTTAGCATTCCCGGAAGGAAGAAATTTTACACCGTTTTTTTCGTGAAAGAGCCAGAGGGTGGAGGGGTCTTTTTTTAAGGATTAGTTTCTTTGGAAGCAGCATATAGTTTGGTAAGGAAAGAGGAGATGAAGTGAAAGAGGCAGGGTCTGCTTTTAGGAAAGTGCTTTCCCGGGAAAGGGGCACGGGGGAAATGTCTCCGACCATCATGTTATTGGGCATCCTCATTCTGGGCATAGTGGGCAAATCAAATATAATTGCAGCCGCAGCCGGGATCCTGCTGGTCATTCAATTTACCAATTTACAGTATCTGTTACCGGTACTGGAAAAGCGGGGTTTGGAGCTGGGCCTGTTATTTCTGGTCTTGGCCGTTCTTGTTCCCTTTGCTTCCGGCCGGGTTCCCGGCCAGGAGGTTTTCCGCTCTTTTGTCAGCGTATCCGGCATCATTGCCATTATCAGCGGAGCCTTGGCCACCCATTTAAACGGTCACGGCTTGGAGTTATTGCAGAGGGAACCCTATCTGATGATTGGGCTAGTGATCGGATCGATTGTGGGGGTGATCTTTTTTGGGGGTATTCCGGTGGGCCCCCTGATGGCCGGGGGAATCGCGGCCATTCTTTTATCTCTGGCCAATCTAATGCGCTAGCTTGTCCATAGGGGAGGGCAGGAATTTTTCCTCAGATAGAGAATAGATTTCTTAGCTTTCCATGACGGCGGAAAGTTTTGGCTAAAAGAATAAAAGGAACGGCGGCGAACGGGATGAATATACTGGATGGCATTCTTTTGCTTCTTTTGTTTTTAGCTGCTTGGAAAGGCTATGCTCAGGGATTGATTCAGGCCCTGGCCGGTCTGGTGGGCAAGCTGGCCGGAATTCTGCTGGCCTTTCTTTGGGCCCGTCCCCTGGCCCAATGGGCGGGAGAGCAATTTGGGCTGGTGGAGCTGCTGGGGGCTCGGTTGACCGGTTTATTCTCCGGGGAGGCGGTTTTTGCCGAGACGGAGATGGGAAGAGTGACTGCGCAGAAACTGCCGGACATCCTGGATGCCCTCCATGTTCCCGCTTTCCTTAAGATTAAAGTGATGGCCCAGGCTTCCCAGTTGATGTCCAGCGGGTCCGCTTCCCTGGTGGCCATTACCCAGGAGCTGGCCAGGCAGACGGCGCTTTTTCTTCTCCAGATCGTATCATTTATTCTCCTTGTCCTCCTGGTGGGATGGTGCATCAAACTGTTGATGAAGCTTTTCCGGCGCTTTTTTGGGGGTACTTTTATCGGAAGTCTCAACCGGATCTTGGGAGGTTTGCTGGGGCTGGGACTGGCCGGTATTCTCTTGGCGGTGGTTACCGGCTTGGCAGCACCTTTTTTTCTGGGAGCCGGACCGGAAGAGGTGGGTTCCGTGGGACGGATGATCAAAAGCTCGGTGCTGGTACCCAAATTCCTGGATATTTTTAGTGACCTGAGCGGTTTTTTCCTGGCCAGGCTTTAGACGAGGCATATATGCAGAATGAAGATGGGATGATATTTTGAGGAGACAAAAGATGAAAAGCATTAGCGTAATTGCCGTGGAAGGAATAGGCGAAGTCAAAGCCGGGATGGATTTGGCCCAGGTTATTATCAGAGCGGCTGAAGCGGATGGGATTACCTTTAAAGAAAATGACATCTTGGTTGTGGCGCAAAAAATTGTGTCGAAAGCGGAAGGCCGCTTTGTAAATTTACGGGAAGTGGTGCCGACGCCTGAAGCTTACCGCTTGGCGGAAAAATCCGGCAAGCCCCCTGCATTGTGCCAGCTTATCATCAACGAATCAGTTTCCCTGATCCGGGTGGCCCCAAATGTGATCATTGCCGAGACACGCTGCGGTTGTGTTTGTGCCAACGCCGGCATAGACCGGTCCAACACGGGACAGAAAGATGACTGGGTGCTTCTTCTGCCGGAAAACCCGGATCAGTCGGCCAAGAGGATTGCAGAAGGAATCAAAGGTTATTTGGGTTTTGATGTGGCGGTAATTATTAACGATACCCAGGGGCGCCCTTTTCGTCGCGGAGCGGTGGGTACGGCCATTGGCGTTTTTGGCATCAATCCCCTGAAGAGTTATGTGGGACTTGTCGACAGGTATGGACGTGTATTGCACAGCTCCGTGGAAGCGGTGGCTGATGAAATAGCGGCGGCAAGCACGATTTTGATGGGACAGGGCAATGAAGGATGCCCGGTTGTTATTTTTAGGGGCTATGATTATCTCTATGCCCCAAAAAGCGGGGCCAGGGAAATACTGCGGGATCCGGAGGAGGATCTTTTTCGGTAATAAAGCAGGCTGTCAAAGGAACAGGCCATACTTTGCGGTTTGCTACACCAGATGGAGAGCATTTGCAAGGGGCGGATGGAATGGGTCAATCATTGTGGAATATCCAAGAACTGATCAAGAAGCGGCGCACTGTGCGTCAATACCTGAAGAAGCCGGTAACTGAGCAAATGATTTTCGATTTAATTGAAATTGCCCGCTGGGCTCCATCGGCTCATAATGCTCAGCCTTGGCGTTTTGTTTTAATCAAAAATCAAGACAAAAGACAATTGTTGGTGGAGCTGATGGCAGAAGCTTGGCAGAAGGACATGATGAAAGACGGGAAGTCTGAAGATGCGATACGGCTCAAGCTGTCTCAGTCCAAACAGCGTTTCCTGAGTTCTCCTGTTTTGCTGCTGGCTTGTTTGACCATGGAGGAGATGGATTGTTACCCCGACCCCGCCAGACAAGCCCATGAGCATACTTTAGCAGTGCAAAGTTTGGGGGCATTTTTACAGACTTTCCTGCTGGCAGCCTTCGGACAAGGTTTGGGGTCAGGTTGGTTTTGCGCCCCTTTATTTTGCCAGGAAATAGTCAAGGAAGTGCTGGCACTGCCCGATGATTATCTCCCGCAAGCTTTTGTCACTTTGGGATACCCTGAAGAAGTGCCGGCTGCTCCCCCGCGGAAAAAGGTTGATGAGATTTTAATCGTCAGGTAGGGAGGTGGCAGCTTTTGATCCTATTGTTATCAGGAGGCGTAGGAGGAGCCAAGCTGGTAGAAGGATTTGCGGCGGCAATTGGCGGTGAAAAGCTGAAGGTCGTGGTCAATACAGGGGATGATGTGGAGCTGTATGGGCTCAGGATCTCTCCTGATATTGATATTATGCTGTATACTTTAGGAGGAATCGTGAACTGGGAACAAGGCTGGGGCATAGCTGACGACAGCTGGCATGTGCACCGGCAGTTGCACTTTTATGGAGGACCGGCCTGGTTTCAGCTGGGTGATCGGGATTTGGCTACTCAACTCTTTCGCACTGAGCTGTTAAAAGCGGGCAAGACCCCTTCCGAAGTGAGCCGGCTTCTGGCTCAGTGCTTGGGAGTAAAAGCAGAAGTGATTCCCATGACCGATGATCCGGTGGAAACCAGAATTGTCACCCCGGAGGGAGATTTGCATTTCCAAGAATACCTGGTGCAAAGGGGAAGCCGTGATCCGGTAAAAAAAATATATTTTAAAGGCATTGAAAAAGCGCGGCCCTCGCCGGGTTTTCTTGCCGGTTTGGAGGAGGCGGCAGCGGTAATCATCTGCCCTTCCAATCCATTGGTCAGCATCGGGCCCATTTTAGCTTTGCCGGGAGTAAAAGATAAGCTCCGGGATTTAAATGTTCCCAGAATCGCCGTTAGTCCCATGGTGGGCCGGCGGGTGTTCAAAGGGCCTTTAGCTCGGATGCTGGAAGACTTGGGTATTGTTCCTGGGGCTTTCCAGATAGCGCAACTGTACGCGGGAATGATCGATTATTTCGTTATCGATGAAGCCGATTATCAACAGAAAGAATTGATTGAGAGTGATTTGGGGATAAAAGTGCTCACCACAAACATCATCATGCAGACAAAGGAGGATAAGAAAAATTTGGCTTTATTTCTGCTCAAAAAGACAGGGCTTCTAACCTAGGGGAAAGGTTGGAGAGAAGTGGGCGTTGTGGGCATTATTCCATATAAAGGAGTATTCACATCGAAAACAAGATTGGCGCGCATCATGAATGATGAGGAACGCATCCGTTTTTCCCTCAGCATGTTGGAAGAAGCGATGAAAGCCATGGCCGGAGCGGGAGTTTTGCGCGGGCGAATTCTGCTGGGAGGCGATCAATTTAGCAGGAACTTGGCCCAGAAGTACGGTTTTCAAATCATGCCTGACCGGAAAAAAGGCTTGAACGAAAACCTTATTTATGCTCTCACGGAGCTAGGCAAAAGAGGAGTAGAGAAGACATTGATCATTCCGGGAGATTTGCCTTTGATCAAGGTATCGTCCTTGAAATGGATGCTCCACCTGGGGAAGCGGTATCAAGTAGTCATCTCTCCTTCCAGAAACAGGGAAGGAACCAACGGCTTATTCATTCCCACCGGTTTTAAGGGAGATCTGCAATTTGGCCCAAACAGTTTTTTGAGGCATTTCCATGCCTTCCGGCAGAGGACATCTTCCATTGCCGTCCTGGTCTGCCGACAGCTATCGCTGGATATAGATACGCCGGAAGAGTATTTCTGGCTGGAAAGTTTAGTCCAAGAAGGATCATACCGGTGCTAGCCGGAGGAAGAGCAGGAGATTGTTTTTATGCTTAATCACCAGAGACTGAAATTCAGCGGCGTAAAGCTGGAAAAGCTATATGAATTTCTTGAACCGTCTACCCCTTGGTTCCGGTTAAAAGATGAAGTAAAAGGGATCATGTCTGGCAGAGCTTCGAAGGTGATCACTTTCTCGCGCAATATATCTATACCTCTAAGCACGATTTGCAGGAATAAATGCGGTTATTGCGGTTTTAGAAACTCTACGGGGCCGCTGGAAAAACGGGTATTGTCCCCGGACGAGGTTCATGATCTGCTCCAAAAAGGTGCTGCCGCCGGTTGCAAGGAAGCATTATTTATCATGGGAGAAAAGCCGGAAGAGGCGTGCCCGGAAATCAGGCAGTTGGTCAGGTCATGGGGATTCAGGAACATGATCGATTATCTTTATCATCTGTGTCTTTTGGCGCTGGACATGGGCTTGCTGCCGCATAGCAACGTGGGTTTGTTGGAAGCGGAAGAAATGGCCCGGTTGAGAGAAGTAAATGCCAGCATGGGCTTGATGTTGGAAAGCGTCAGCATGAACCTTTGCCAACAGGGAGCTGCACATCAATTGAGCCCGGGGAAACATCCCGCTGTAAGGCTGGCACACATCCGCGAAGCCGGCAGGCAGAGGATTCCTTTTACTACGGGAATTCTTGTGGGAATAGGTGAGAAGCCATGGGAGAGAGTTGATTCCATTTTAGCCCTGAAGAGGCTGCAGGAAGAATATGGACATATCCAGGAAATTATTATTCAAAACTTTATTCCCAAGCCAGGCACACCCATGGCCAATTTCCCTGCGGCCACCATGGAAGATATGCTGAAAACGATTGCCTTGACCAGGATTGTTTTTGGTCCGGCAATGAACATTCAAGCCCCGCCAAACCTGACGCCTGAGACATACAGCATGTTCTTAGAGGCAGGTATTAATGATTGGGGGGGGATTTCGCCTTTGACCTTAGATGCAATTAATCCGGAAAAGCCCTGGCCCAGCATTGCAGAACTGGAGGAGCGCACCCGAAAAATGGGTTTTCTGCTGAAAGAAAGGCTGCCCATTTACCCGGAATATACGCGGAAGGAGAGTTTTCTTTCTCTTTTAATCAAAGAGCAAGTAAAAAAGATGGCTGATGGAGAAGGCTATGCTCGGGAAGGAGTTTGTTGTCGTGGATGGGCTTTGGGGGAAAATTGAGGCCGGCACGCGGGAAGTGTTGGCCAAGGCTTTAGCCGGCGAGGAGATTTCCGTGGAAGAAGGGGCCGGCCTTTTTCAAGTGCAGGGTCCGGAGTTGATGGCCCTCATCATGGTTGCCGATCAGTTAAGGCAGCAATCTGTGGGAGATCCGGTTACCTTTGTGCATAATCGCAATATTAACTTCACCAACGTCTGCATCGGCGGCTGCCTTTTTTGCGGTTTTCATCGGCGGATGGGCGACGATGATGCTTTTCTTTTGAGCTTGGAAGAGATTGTGAGGAAAGCCGTGGAGGCGTATCAATTGGGCGCTACGGAAGTATGTATCCAAGGTGGTCTCAATCCCTCTGTAGATCCTCATTATTATTTTCACATCTGTGCGGCCATTAAGGAGGAAGTTCCTCAAATTCATATTCATGCTTTTTCGCCCATGGAAGTTTATTATGGGGCGCGCCGCTTGGGCTGGTCAGTGCGGGATTTTTTCATCCGCTTAAAAGAAGCCGGTCTGGACAGCATGCCCGGCACGGCGGCGGAGATCCTCCACGATTCCATCCGGAAAGTGATCTGCCCCGGAAAGTTGACGGTGAAAGAATGGGTGGAGGTAATGAAGACTGCCCATCATCTGGGGATCCCTTCCAGTGCTACCATGATGTACGGGCACTTGGAAAAACCCTGGCATCTTGCCGCTCATCTGCAGATTATCCGTGAGATCCAAAAAGAAACGCAAGGCTTTACCGAATTTGTTCCTTTGAGTTTTATCCACCCCAATACAGAATTGTTCCGCAGAGGCTATTGTGGACCGGGAGCATCAGGGCTGATGGATCTGAAAGTATTTGCCGTCAGCCGGATCATGCTCAACGGTTTTATCGATAATATCCAGGTTTCCTGGGTTAAGCTGGGGAGAAAGCTGGCCCAGATATGTCTATGGGCAGGCGGCAATGACCTGGGAGGCACCCTGATGGAAGAGCACATTTCCAGAATGGCCGGCGCTTCGACGCCGTCTCAAATGAGCATCGATGACCTGCGGTCTCTGATTGAGCAGAGCGGGAGAAGGCCGGTGCAGAGAACCACCACTTACGATTTACTACTTTAGATTAAAGGCCTGATGTTTTCCCGAAACATTACGTGTTATAATGCAGTTGTGGTGGCATTCTAGTAATGATAAGGGATGAATATCAGCGGTCGGCCCGGCTAGTCTTTGGGGTGCAAGTTGGGAGGTAAGAAAAATGTCCGAGAAGAAAACAGCGGGACAGGTTCTGGAGGGAAAACTGACCCGCGCTAAGAAGAGAGTTTGGGAGAATTTGGGGCCCCGGGAAAAAGAAGAGGCTTTTGCCCTGGCGGAAAGGTACAAGTCCTTTTTATCCAAGGCGAAAACGGAAAGGGAAACTGTCCGGGAAATAGTGGACAGGGCTCAAGGGGCAGGCTTTGTTGGGCTGGATGGATTAAAAGAACTGAGACCGGGGCAGCGTTTTTTTCTTTCCTCCCGCCAGAAGATTATTCTGCTGGGAGTCTGGGGGGAAGTCCCCTGGGAGAAAGGCTTTCGCCTGATAGGTGCTCATCTGGATGCCCCCAGGCTGGACGTTAAGCCTCAACCCCTCTATGAAAGCGATGGGCTGGCTCTGATGAAAACCCATTACTATGGGGGCATAAAAAAGTACCAGTGGCCTGCTACTCCTTTAGCCATTCACGGTATTGTCTTCACTTCCCAAGGTGAGAAGGTGGAACTGATCTTGGGTGAAAACCAAGATGAACCGGTGTTTACGGTGACTGACTTGCTTCCTCACCTGGCGAAAGAGCAAATGGAAAAGAAGCTGGTGGAAGGAATTGGGGGAGAAGACCTGAACTTGCTGGTGGGGAGCCTGCCTTATCCTGATCAGGCTGTGAAAGAAAAAGTCAAACTGGCGGTTTTGGATTTTCTTTACCGGCAGTACGGGCTGGTGGAGGAAGACTTGGTCAGCGCCGAACTGGAAGTGGTGCCCGCCGGGCCGGCCCGGGATGTGGGTTTTGACCGGGGGCTGATCGGCGGTTACGGTCAGGATGACCGGATTTGCGTTTTTGCAGCATTGGAGGCTATTCTGGAACTAAAAAAACCCACCAGAACAGCCCTGGCCCTTTTTGTGGATAAAGAGGAAATCGGCAGCGTGGGCAATACGGGAGCCAGATCTCGCTTTTTGGAAGCCGCCCTTTCTCAGATCCATGGCCGGGCGGCGGGCAGTCTGGAGGAAACGGTTTGGGATATTTTGTACAGGTCCATGGCTTTATCCGCTGATACGGTGGCGGGCCTGGACCCGAATTATCCTGATGTTCTGGATAAGTTTAACGCACCGGTTTTGGGCAATGGGGTGGTCCTGCTCAAGTATACGGGCTCGGGAGGCAAGTACGATGCCAGCGATGCCCATGCGGAAACCATGGCCCAGGTGCGCCGCTTGTTCAATGAACAGGGTATCATCTGGCAGGCGGGAGAGTTGGGAAAAGTAGATCAGGGCGGTGGAGGCACTATAGCCCGGTTTCTGGCAGAACTTGGCCTGGATGTGCTGGACTGTGGGCCGGCTCTTTTGGGAATTCACTCGCCCTTTGAAGTGGCCAGCAAGGGAGACCTTTACATGAGTTGCAAGGCATATCAGGTTTTTTTGGCCGAGCGGTAGAGGCGTTATTTTCTCGGGAGGTGAGCAAGGTGCAGGAAGTAAGGTTGACCCAGTGTGCAAAGGCGGCCGGCTGAGCGGCAAAAGTGGGTCCGGGGACCCTGACGGAGATTTTGGCTTCTATTCCCCAGGTTGAAGACCCCAGGCTTTTGGTGAGCGGGGCCACAATGGATGATGCGGGGGTTTATTTGTTATCAGAGGAACTGGCTTTAATCCAGACCGTAGATTTTTTCACGCCCATGGTGGATGATCCTTATCTTTTCGGCCAGGTGGCGGCAGCCAACGCTTTGAGTGATGTTTATGCCATGGGAGGAGTACCCCTCACGGCCTTGAATATTGCCGCCTTTCCCATCAATAACATGGATCCGGGGATTTTGCGGGAGATCCTTTTGGGAGGGGCGGATAAAGTGCGGGAGGCTGGAGCCCTTTTGGTGGGTGGACATACGGTGGAAGATCCCGAGCCCAAATATGGTTTGGCGGTGACGGGAACGGTTCACCCGCAAAAGGTGCTGACCAACCAGGGTGCCAGGCCGGGAGATGTGCTGGTTTTAACCAAGCCGCTGGGGATAGGCATTATCTGCACTGCCATCAAGGGAGATTTGGCGGACAGCCGGGCTGTTGATCAAGCCGTTAGATCAATGGTGGCTCTCAATCAAAAAGCCATGGAAGTGGTGCAGGAAATCGGAGTCCATGCCTGTACTGATGTGACTGGTTTTGGTCTTTTAGGGCATCTTTTCGAAATGCTCACTCCGATGTGGGATTTCAAGTGGACTGGCCGGAAGTGCCGGTTTTGGAGGCGGCTTTCGAGTACGCGGGGATGGGTCTGGTGCCTGCCGGTGCCCGGAGGAATTTTTCCTATTTGGAAAAAGTGTTGGCTTGGTCTGAAAAAATCAGCAAGGTGGATCTGGACATTCTTTGCGATCCCCAGACTTCTGGGGGGCTATTGCTGGCTGTGGCCGGAGAGAAAGGGCCGAAATTGGTACAAGCCTTGAGGGAAAATGGCGTTGAGTTCGCCAGGATTATCGGCCGGGTAACGGAAGAGAGGCCGGGGCAAATATTTATTAAGGGGTGATTCGGTTGGAACGATTGGTGGATGCGCGGGGGCTGGCCTGTCCAGGGCCTGTCATTTCCACGAAAAAAGCACTGGACCAGTGGCAGGAAAGGGAGGGCGAATTGATTACGATTGTGGATAATGAAATCGCCCGCGATAATGTACTGCGTTTTGTGCAGAGCCGGAATTTGGAAGCGGAGGTTGAGGAGAAGGCCAGCGATTATTATATCCGCATCCGCAAGCCGGAATATTCGGGGCCTGAGCCCCAGTTGGCCCGGGAAAAAGACCTGGTTTTTCTGATCGGCAGCGAGTTGTTGGGAAGGGGCAGCGATGAATTGGGGCAGATTTTGAGCAGAAGCTTCTTTCATACCCTGGCTCAGAGCGAAATCCTGCCTGCCGCTCTTATATTCATCAACAGCGGGGTTAAGCTGGCCTGCGAAGGTTCGCCGGTCCTATCCAATTTGCTGGAACTGGACCGGCAGGGGGTGCATATTCTAGCCTGTGGAACCTGTCTTGATTACTTCGGGCTGAAAAATAAGCTGTGTGTGGGGACGGTCAGCAACATGTATACCATTGTGGAGCAGCTGACTCAATACCCGCGGGTTGTGGCTTTACCGTGATCTTTCCGCAGCCGCTTTGGAGAAAAGCTGGCGGAGACAAAGGAGTATGGTGATGACCTGGGCGATGGCGGGGATTGGCCTGGCGGTTTTGCTGGCGGCCTGCTCAGCGTTTTTTATCCGGCGAAGGAAGCAGGAAAGTAGCCGCCGATGGTCATGGGCGGACAACTGGTCTGTTTGGGACCGGGAAAAATTAAAGAGAGTTCTGCAGGAAGAGGAGCCGGACATAGGGGCAGCCAAGTTCTTGGAGATTTTGCCTTCCCTGGACCAAGAAGAGACCGATTGGTGGCGGAAGACTTTGCAGGAATTGGGCTGGGAAGCTTTTTTTATTACTTCTTTGACGGGGCCTGCCAAGGAGGAAAGGCTGATGGCTATCGAAATGTTGGGTTTTATTGATGGGCCCAATTCGCTCTGGCCTTTGATGAATGCTCTTACTGACAAAGATGATGGGATTCGTTTTGCTGCTGCGGCTTCTCTGAAGAAGCTCAGTGATCCCCGTTTGCTGGGGGTTTTGATCGATGCCTTGGAAGTACCGGAGCGATGGCTTCCCGCCCGGGTGGCCGAGGTTTTGATCGCCACCGGCAGCCGGGGAGCCCGGGCTTTGGCGGAAGCCTTTCCTTTTTCCCGGGGTCCGGCCAAAAAATGATGTTGGAAATACTGGGTGAAATCGGGGATGAAAGCAGTTTTCCCATCCTCCTTGAAGGGTTGAAAGATCCGGATGCTTCCATCCGGGCTCGAGCTTTGAAGTCTTTAGGCCAGTTGGGGGAAGAAAAAGCAATTCCTTATTTGGAGCGGGCGTTGGCGGCCGCGGAATGGGAAGTGCGTGGGGAAGCTGCCTCTGCCCTGGGGCGTTTGCAGGCAACCGGAGCGGTCAGCCGTCTGGAGAAGCTGATGGAAGATGAAGACTGGCGGGTAAGGGCCAAGGCGGCCAAAGCCCTGGAGCAGATCAGTTGTCGGACATCAGAATACAGTCTGCGGAATGGTGTTCATCCTTTCGGGTCCCGATAAAAACGGGCCGGTGTGGGCATGGAACGGTCGTCGGGCGTCAGATGTCAGTCATCGGTATCTGGGTTATTCTTTTGGGTCTTAAAACATCGGGTCGATGTGGGCATCGGCCCCTACATGGATCACGTAAATGGCGTAACAATTTGTAGGGGCAAGGCCCCGTCCTTGCCCGCAAGGGGCGATGCCCATATGGCCCCGTAAATGGTATAAACACAGGTTTTGAAAACAAAAACAGGAGGTGAAATCATTGCAGTACAGCCTGGGGGATGTGGTGAAAATGCGGAAAAGCCATCCCTGTGGCAGTGATCAATGGGAAATTACCAGGGTGGGGATGGATTTTCGGATCAAATGTCTGGGCTGCGGACGCCAGGTTCTGCTTCCCCGTCCCAAATTTGAAAAGTCGGTGAAGTCCATCGTCAAGAAACAAGGAGAGGAAGAAAAAGGACTGTCCTAGGAGCGAAAACCAGGGCAGTCCCTTTTATTTTCGCCCGTTGTTGGCGCTTCTTCCAGCTTCCTTCCCCCTGCCAGAAAAAAGAAAAGAAAGCATAAGATATATTATTCACAAGGAAGGGAATGTTCTGATAGTGTGGAATATATAAATAACACAGGTAGAGTTGTCAGGCCACTAGACTTTAGGCAGCGGGTCTTACCAAATGCTATTTCGGCTTGAGAAGAAAGGCAGGGTAATCAGAGCATGGAAAAAACAGGGTTGCTGGAGCTTTTCTGTAAAAAAGCCGCCAATGCGGATGCGGAAATCCATCTGGCCTCAGGTCCGGCGGAAGCTTTAAACATCATCAAAGAAACGCTGGTGTCCCTGGGCGAAAAGGAAGAGAAACCCCTGAAAGTGGTTTGGCGGAAAGGACCTTTAACGGAAAGGATGCATGTATCCGGGAATTCTTTTTTCCCTGCCCAAGTTCATTTTTCCAACCTGGCTGCGGAGGCGGAAGAAGCGACGGTGGGCATTGCTGAGGCAGATTGGGCCATTGCCGATACGGGAACTTTGGTACATGATGCTACGGATATAGAGTTGAGATATGTGACGACCCTGCCTTTAATCAATATTCTCCTGGTGCGGGATGATGCGGTGGTGGAGGATATGGCAGCGGCTTTGGCCAAATACAGTCCTCATTTACCCCCCTATTTGGCCATGATTACGGGCCCCAGCCGGACGGCGGATATTGAGCGGGTTTTGACGCTGGGAGTGCACGGCCCGGAAAGGCTGCTGGTGATTTTAGTAGGGCAGGGAGGTGACCGGGTCTCATGATTAGCAAGGAGTTTAAAATAAAGATAAAGAAGGCCTTGGCTGATGAGAACCTGGGAGGGGCTCTGGGCAGATTTGCAGAGGCTTATGTGCTTTCCCGGGCCAATGCTTATGCTGATGCCGGCCTGGATTTTGCCAAAATAAGAGAAGAAATTGTTGCCTTAAAGGATTATGCGGCGGATCATTTGGAAGAATTGGCGGACAGATTTACTTTGGAGGCTGAAAAAAGAGGGGCCCATGTGTTGCGCACTTCTTCCGTGGAAGAAGTGAAGAAATATATTGCAGACCTGGCGGAAAAGCACCAGGTGAAAACTATTGTCAAAGCCAAGTCCATGGCCTCGGAAGAGATCTACTTAAATAAACACTTGGAAGCAAAAGGCCTGCGGGTCCGGGAGACGGACTTGGGAGAATGGATCATCCAGCTGGCCGGGCAAAGTCCTTCCCATATGGTGATGCCGGCCATTCACCTGACCAAGGAAGAGGTAGCGGATATTTTAGGTCAGGAAGTCCAGGAGAAACTGGCCAGTGACATTCCCCACTTGGTTAAAGTGGCCCGCCGAGAGTTAAGGCCTGATTTTTTATCTGCCGGTATCGGTATTACCGGGGCCAATCTGGCCGTGGCTGAAAGCGGCACCTTGGCAATAATTACCAATGAGGGGAATGCTCGCCTGGCAAGTTCCATGCCCCCTGTTCATGTGGCCCTGGTGGGACTGGAAAAGCTGGTGGCCAGTCTTGAGGATGTGCCTAAGGTGTTGAAAGCATTGCCTCGCAGCGCAACGGCGCAGCAGCTGACCAGCTATGTTTCTTTCATTACTGGGCCGGTACCCACTTTGGTGGAGGGCCAAGTGCGGCCTAAGGAATTGCACATAATTTTAATGGATAACAAGAGGTTGGCCATGAGGGATGATCCTCATTTCAAAGAGGCCTTGCGCTGTATCCGTTGCGCCTCCTGTCTCAATGTTTGTCCTGTTTACCGTCTGGTGGGCGGTCATGTCTACGGCCATATTTATGCCGGAGGCATTGGGACCATTTTGACCGCTTTTTTCAACACAAAGGAAGATGCCAAGGAAATTCAAGCCCTTTGCTTGCAATGCGGGCTTTGTAAGGAATTCTGCCCGGCCCAAATCGACATTCCGGGTTTGATCCTGGAGCTGAGAAGCCGTCTCGTCCAGGATAAAGGGTTGCCTTTTGTGGAAAAGACTGTTTTGGAAACAGTTTTATCCAACCGGCAGTTATTTCACCGCTTGCTGCGGCTTGCCTCCAGGATGCAGAGACCTTGGACCGGTCAAAGCACCATGATCCGCCATTTGCCCTTGTTTTTTGCCAATTATGCGGAGAAACGCAGTCTTCCGGCCATTGCCTCCAGGCCCCTGCGGGACCGGCTGCCTGCCCAGGGAATCCCCGGCAAAAAGAGGGCTGAAAGGAAAAGGAAGGTGGCTTTTTACGCCGGATGTTTGATTGACTTCGCCTATCCCCAGCTGGGGGAGGCGGTGATCAAAGTCTTGCACCATTACGGTGTGGATGTTTATTTTCCTCCAGGGCAGACCTGTTGCGGCGCCCCCGCCAAGTACAGCGGGGCCAGGGATGTGGCGCAGAAAATTGCCCGTCAGAATGTGGAAGCTTTTGCCCAGGAAGATTTTGACGCGGTGATTTGCGCCTGCCCCACCTGTATGGTTGTTTTGCAAAAGGATTTTCCTCGTCTGCTGGCCGGGGACTGGATTTGGGAAGAAAAAGCCCGTGCCCTGGCGGAAAAAGTAAGGGATTTCAGCGATTATGTGTGGGAATTGGAAGAAGAACTAAAACTCCAACCTTTTTTTCAAAAAATGGGCCTGAAGGTTGTCTATCATGACTCATGCCATTATAAAAGAAGCCTGGGACTGGCGGCTGTCCCGCGGCAATTGCTGTCCGATGCCGGTTATCAATTGGTGGAGATGAAAGACGCGGATCACTGCTGCGGACTGGCCGGTTCTTATACCATCAAGTTTCCGGAGCTTTCTCTGCCCATCTTGGAACGAAAGCTAAGCAACATCGAAAAGAGTAACCCGGCGGTGGTGGCCATGGACTGCCCTGGCTGTGTGCTGCAGATTGCCGGCGGTTTGGATAAGAAACAAAGCGGGATACAAGCGAAGCATACAGCGGAGCTTTTGGCGGAAGCTTTGGCAGATTGACAAAAACCGTGCCTTTCTTTTATGGGAGACTGTCTATTCAAACAATTCAGTCCCTTGGCAGGACTCTGGGAACAAGTGTTGAAAATAGATGTGATTACCACTGGTCTTACCATCAGGTCAATAATTCTGAAAGAAAGTGCGAGCAAATATCAATAAATTTTCAATTGACGAAATAGAATTAAAATAATCAATGTTCGAAAGATGCCTACTGTTAAGTTTTGCTGAGCAGGAACGGTTTTGAAAATCAAGGGGGTGGGAGATGAAAAGGTTCCAGCTTTAAGCAGCAAAATAGGTAGTGGTAGTCAGTTCTCATCAATAGGTTTATTTGCTATTAGGTCTAAGGGACAATCTGAATGCTGTTGCCAGAATCTTTACTTTATTTTAAAAAAGGAGGTCAGTTATGAGTACGGGATTACTTGCGTTTTTAGCCTTCCTGCCTATTTTAGTGGCCATGATTCTTCTGTTGGGACTAGGCTGGGGCGCGCGTCAGTCCATGCCCATTGGCTATGTGGTGGCCGTTATTGTGGGTTACACAGTGTGGAAAATGAGCCCTACTGTTTTAATTGCGGCCACCATTGAAGGGATCTGGATAGCAGCTACCCTGCTCTGGATTATCTTCGGTGCTTTATTGCTGCTTTCCACCTTGAAGCACAGCGGTGCCATTGCCACCATTCGGGCCGGATTCATGAAAATCACCCCTGACCGCCGGATTCAGGCCATTATCCTCGGCTTCTTGTTTGGCTGCTTTATCGAAGGTGCTTCTGGTTTCGGTACTCCGGCAGCGGTGGTGGGACCCCTTTTGGTGGCTTTGGGATTCCCGGCTTTTGCTGCGGTGATTGTGGGAATGATCACCCAAAGCACCCCGGTTACTTTTGGGGCAGTGGGGACACCCATCCTGGTGGGTGTGCACGGCGGCTTGACCGGTGCCGATGCTGTGGCCGCTCACGCTCAATCACTGGGTCTAACCTGGGCCCAATACCTGGCCAGCATTGGTGCCCGGGCTGCCATTCTCCATGCCATTATCGGTTTTGTAATGCCCCTGATCATTTCCATGATGCTGACCTGGCTCTTCGGCAAGAACAGGTCCTGGAAGGAAGGACTGGAGGTTTGGCCCTTTGCCCTCTTTGCCGGGTTGGTTTTTGTCATTCCTTATGTGATTCTGGCCAATACCTTGGGACCTGAGTTTCCTTCCATGATCAGCGGTCTCTTGGGTGTAGGTATTTGCAGCTATGCTGCCAGTAAAGGTTTCCTCCAACCCGCCAAGCCGTGGGAATTTGAGGAAAAGGATAAGTGGGAGCCTTACTGGATGGGCACCGTCAGCGGCGATCCAGGTGAGGTGCGGGCCAACATGTCTTTGATAAAAGCCTGGTTGCCGTATGTGCTGGTGGGTCTGGTTTTGCTGCTCACCCGTCTGACCGGCTTACAAGGCATCTTAACCGGGATTACGATTAACCACAGTGAGATCTTGGGCACACCGATCAGTCATAGCTGGCAGTGGCTTTATTCGCCCGGGGCTTTGATCGCCTTAGTAGCCGTTATTGCCTGGCTTGTTTTCCAGATGAAGGGCCATGAAATTACCGGTGCTTTAAAGGAAGCGGGCGGCCAGCTTTTTGGGGCTTCCATGGCCTTGATTTTTACTGTTCCCATGGTGCGGATACTGATCCGTTCCGGCCTGAACGATATTGGTTTGGAAAGTATGCCCATCGTGATGGCTCAGTTTGTGGCGGATACGGCGGGTAATGCCTGGCCTGCTTTTGCGGGAGTGATTGGCGCCATGGGCGCCATGATTGCCGGTTCCAATACAATCAGCAATATGACTTTTGCCTTGTTCCAATGGACGGTTGCCGACCTGATCGAGGTTTCCCATCGCCTGGTAGTAGCGGTGCAAGCTGTGGGTGGAGCGGCCGGCAATATGTTCTGTGTGCATAACGCCGTAGCTGCTGCGGCCGTTGTTGGTCTCATCGGTAAAGAAGGCTTGATTTTGCGGAAAACCATTTTGCCGACAATTTACTATCTGATTGCCTTAGGCCTCTACGCCAGTTTGGGCATTTACGTTTTTGGTTTGGCCTGAACAAAAGAAAATGGGAGTGCCGCTATGCTGCTTTAAGCAGTTGTCGGCACTCCTTTTTTGCTCAATAGTGTCCGGTTTTGGCCGGATCCAATTTGTCTGTATGCGGTGAAAAATTGAAAAATAAATACTCAAACAGCAGGAAATCTGAAAAGACAGGTAGAATATCTTCTAGCGCATAGTATATTTTATAAAATATATTGTATGCAAACTCAAGGCCCAGAGCGGGAGATGATTTGGCCAGGGATCGCACCACTAATAACATTGTACTGCCGGAAAAAGGATTCACTGCTGGTGCCGTGGAGAGGTGTAAGTGGGGTGGCAAGAAAAGGCACTGATGTGCGGAGACCTGTTTCTATTTCCCAGCACGTTTACCAGGTTTTAAGGGAGCGCATCATTGCCGGCGAGCTCAAGCCCGGAAGCCGCTTGGATCCTGCTCAGCTGGCGGAGGAATTTGGTGTAAGCGTCACACCTGTGCGTGAGGCCATCGTCAGTTTGGGCACGGAAGGATTGGTTGACATTGTTCCCCACCGGCATGTGTTGGTCTCTTTTCTTTCCTTTGATGATCTTGTTGATCTTTACAAGGTGCGCCGCATGGTTGAGCGTTGGGCCTGTCCTTTCATTATGGAGAATATTTCTGATGAAGAGATCAAGCATATCGAGAGTCTCCTGCGGCAATCGCAAAAAATGGCTAAACAGGGGAAAATGCTTGATGCTGATCGCTTGAACAGGGAGTTTCATAATCGGCTTTATCAATGCATTCAGAATAAATATCTGACGGGGATTTTGTATGATTTGATGGAGAAGAGCAGGCGCTATGTGGGCCGCGCTGCCTGGGTGAAGCAGAGAATACACTGCTATTTAAAAAACCACGAGATGATCGTGGAGGCATTAAAGAAGCGGGATTTGGAAAGCTTTACTGCTGCCGCGGAAAAAGATATCGCGGATACGATTGAATTCTGCACCCTCTATCTGGACATGATCAAGGAAACGGAAAAAATTGCTGAATGATACATAGCTTGGTCAGGGGATTAGACTGTGGGCCCCTCTTATTCTAAAGAGTTTTTGGCCCAAGCCCGGTCAAAAACTCAAAAACAAGAGGCGGCTGCTTTTTGGCAAAATATAAATTATATTTTATATTGTATGTTATATATTCTCTGCAATTTAATAAATAATAGTAATATTATTGCGATGCTTTAGTTGGGCATGAGTTGGACATGGTTCTTTTCTTGGTTGGGAGTGGCTGTCGGATTTGTTGAGTGAGGCCAAAGATCCTTGGAAGCAGTGAGGGAGGTGTTGGGGCGGGGCTGTGAAAACACAGGAACTCCACAGACCATTTCTGAAGGAGGCCAAAACCTTGGAGCAGCGATTGAAAAAACTGATGACACTGATGGAAGAGCACAAGTTGGATGCACTGGTGGCCAGCCTGCCGGAAAACGTTGCCTATGGCACGAACTATCAGTCACTGGCACACTGGCGTCACCCGGTCCGCCGTGCATATGCCGTGATCCGAAAGGACCGGTCGCCTATCTTGATTATGCCGGCCGGATCAGCCGATGCTTTTTTTCAGCAAGAAAGCCAGGGAACAGACGTCCGTACTTACGGAGATTTTTATGTGGAGATAGGGAGACAGCCCTTGGATCAGGTTTCCAGCTTGTTTTTACATGCCCTTGAGCAGCGCAAAAAGGGAGCAAAACCAATCCATCTGTTGGCGGAAGCTTTGACCGGCTGCAGGCGGATAGGCTTGGATGAGCAGAGAGTAACGGGTGCGGAGCGGGATGAGCTGTTTTCTCTCTTGCCGGGGGTGGAAACAGTAGACGCTTACGGGATCTGGAGACAAGCCAGGGCCGTAAAAAGTGAAGAGGAAATAGCCAGAATAGAAAAGGCAACAAGAATAACCGAAGAAGCGCTGCAGGAAGCATTAGATGTCTTGCAATTGGGAGGAACTGAGCAGGAAGCGGTGATCGCTTTCCGTTCTCGAGTGGTAAAGGAAGGAGCGCTACCTACTTTTATTTATATCGGAGCCGGCTTTCGGGGTGCTTGGCCCAATGCGGGCGGCAGCACACATGTTCCTCGTCCCGGCGAGCCGATTCGTTTTGATTTGGGCTGTATTTACGAGGGATACCATTCAGATATTGCCCGCACTGCCATCAAAAAACCCGTTCCTGAGGAAATCAGTGTGAAGTACGAGGCTTTAAGAGTGGGTTTTGAGGCCGGCTTGGCAGTCATAAGAGAAGGGGTAACGCCGGCAGAAGTGTTTGAAAGGGTGGTGCAGTCTGTCCGCCAGCATGGGATACCTGATTACCAGCGGCATCATGTGGGCCATGGCGAAGGTTTGGAAGGATACGACCCGCCTCTTTTGGCCCCGGGTGTGCAGGAACCATTGGAAGCAGGCATGACCCTCTGTTTGGAAACACCTCACTATATCTTAGGCCGAGGAGGTCTGCATCTGGAGGACACCATCGTGGTGACGAAAGAAGGTTACCGGTCGCTGTCCACCATGCCCAGGCATTTAATTGAATTATAGCATGATTGCTTTTTAGGGCAGTTAAAAAAGTATTGTCCTAAAACAATGGAAAGGGATATCAGAGGAAATTCGCCAAAAGCTTAAAATTAGCTTAATTGTCGTAGTGTAACGTGTAACGAAAGAATTGTTGAAGGAGGTGAGGGATAAAAGAGCGGTTGTGCGATGAATCCGTACTTAATGGTCGACAAAGGCCTCCGAAGTAAAAGTGCATTAATCCAAATCCAAGGGAGGAAAAAAGATGAAAAGAAAGCACAGTTTGCTATTGCTTTTGGCTGTTGGGATAATGGTCATCGCTTTATTGGCGGGCTGTGGAGGACCAAAAGAGCCTGCGGCTCCCGTCGATGAACCGCCTCAAGAAGCTAAGCAAGAAGAAATAAAATATCCGACTCGGCCCATTGAGTTTGTAGTGCCTTATGCTCCCGGCGGCATGAGTGACCTGGTGGCCAGATCTTTTGCCACGGAGTTGCCGGAGATTCTCGGGCAGCCTGTTGTTGTGGTCAACAAAGATGGCGGCGGGGGGTTGGTCGGTGGGCAATATGTGGCTGCAGCAAAACCTGACGGTTACACCATTTCCGTCATGTCCTATGTGGGTTCCTTGCCTGAATACCACCGCCGGGATGTTCCTTATAAGAGCACCGATTTGGTGCCTATTTGCGCCACCAGTCAAAACATCCACGGAATAGCTGTGCGAAAAGATGCTCCTTGGCAAAACATCGAGGATCTGGTGGAATATGTCAGGGAAAATCCCGGTCTGAAGTATGGTACCACCGGCACGGGTTCCAGCAACCACTTGTCCATGGAACTCTTATGCCGGCTGGCCGAGATCGAAATGGAGGATGTTCCCTTTGACAGCGATGCCGCTGCCACTTCCAACCTGCTGGGCGGGCATATTGATGTGATAGCATGTAACCTGGCTCCCCTGATCGGCCTGCATCAGTCTGGGGAATTACGTTTGCTGGCAGTGACTTCAACCTCCAGTATTCCCCAATTGCCTGATGTTCCTTCTCTAAAAGAGCAAGGATATGATATCGGCGAGCCCATATATTCTGCTATTTATGCCCCAGCCGGGGTTGATCCGCAGATCGTGAAGATTTTGGAAAAGGCATTTGAGCAAGCTGCCCAGAGCGAGTCGGTGACCGAAATAGCGGAAAAAGGCACCGGTTTATTCCTCAAATATCTTAGCCATGAAGAGATTGTGGCCGCTCTGGAAGAGTACAAGAAGAACGTTGGTCCTATTATGAAAGAATTGGGTCTAATCGACTGAGATTAATTGGGGCGGAAGCGGAAATGTTCTATTTCCGCTTCCCGTTCTCACGGAGGGGGGACAATGTGGTTAAAAAGGCAGACTTGATTACTTCCGTTGTTTTGATAATTCTTAGCCTGATCATCCTGGTCTGGGTGATCCCTCAACAAATAGTCGTTACTGGCCAGCATCGTTATACGGGACCGGCTACTTTCCCCAGAGGCGCCGCAATATTTATGTTTGTTCTAAATGTTATTTACTTTTTGGGTGTGTTGCGCGGGCGTTTTTTGCTGCAGAAGGGGGACCAGGCTGGGAATCAATCTGAAGAGAAACCTCAGTACGGCCGGTTACTAATCTTTTTAGCTATTCTCATTCTTTATGTTTTAGGATTTGGGACGATAGGTTTTTATGTTTGTACTGCTCTGTTCTTAGCCATATTGATGTTCTGGTTTGATAGGAAAAATATCATTGGAATGGTTCTGATGGCGACAACTATTCCTTTGTTTATTTATTTGGTTTTTGAAGTAGGGTTGCGAGTATTTATGCCCCGGGGATTGTTTTTTTGATAGCTGAAAGACTTTGCGATGGAAGTAGGGAGTGAGTCTTATGTTAGAAAACCTATCACAAGGAGCAGTACTAATGTTTACGGTCCAGGGTCTGGTGGCTCTAGTCTTGGGGGTGGCCATCGGACTGGTCATGGGGGCAATACCAGGGCTGACTGGTACCATGGCCATTGCTTTACTTATTCCCTTGACCTATTTTTTGCCCCCAATAATTGTCATGCCTGCTTTAGTGGGTATGTATAAAGGGTCGATTTGTGGAGGTTCTATACCTGCCATTTTGATCAATACGCCCGGAACACCGGCAGCAGCCGCCACCGCTCTGGACGGGTATGCCCTGACCAAGCAGGGTAAAAGCGGTAAGGCTTTGCGCATGGCCCTGTACTCTTCTTTTTGTGGGGATACTTTTTCTGATTTGGTCTTAATTATGGTTGCGGCGCCGCTGGCTGCCTTAGCGCTTAAATTTGGCCCCACTGAATTGGCCGCTCTCATCGTTTTCAGCCTTATGATGGTGGCTGTGATTGCCACTATGGGTTCACCCATCAAGGGATTGATTTCCGGCGCTGCCGGTTTTCTCCTGGGGATGATCGGCCTGGATCCCATTAATGCTACCAGTCGTCTGGAGTTCGGCATGGTGGAGCTGTCGGGTGGTTTGGAATTAATGCCTTTTCTCATCGGTTTACTGGCCTTATCGGAAGTATTTATGCAAATGGGAAAAAGCGCTGATATGAGCCGTTTGATCACTAATGCCGATGTGGGTAAAAGTAATCGCCGTGAGGATAATAGAGTTTTATGGAAAGAGTTTAAAGGCTGTATTAAGACCATCTTGCGGTCGTCGTGTATTGGCACTTTTCTGGGAGCTTTGCCAGGATTAGGCCCTACCGTGGCCGCGTATCTCGGCTACGGGGAGGCCATGCGCAACTCCAAACGCCCGGAAGAATTTGGCAAGGGATCTTTAGAGGGAGTGGCTGCGTGTGAAGCAGCAAACAACGCTGTCTGCGGAGCCAACTTGATTCCTTTGGTTACCTTGGGAATACCCGGTGACTTGAACGCGGCAGTTTTGTTAGGAGCTTTCATGGTGCACGGGATGCAGCCCGGTCCTCTGATGATGCGAGATCAAGCCCCGCTTCTTTATGGGTTATTTCTCGGTCTTTTAGCAGCTAACGTGATCTATTTGGTGCTTGGTAGCCTTTTCATCAAAGGTGCTGCTAAAATAGCTTTTTTGCCTGTTAAATATATTATGCCGGCGGTGGCGGTCCTCTGCCTGGTGGGGGCCTATGCCAATAGTTTTAGTATATTTGATGTCTGGGTGGCTGTTGTTTTTGGGGTGGTCGGTTATTTAATGAACAAGTTGGGTTTCAGTCCGCCTGCCATGTTGATTGCGTTTATTCTCGCCCCGATGTTGGAAAATCATGCCCGCACAGCCCTTTTAATTCATGAAGGGCAATGGTCTATTTTCTTGACCAAGCCCATCTCATTAGCATTCTTGTTAATCACTGTTCTTATCATGATCAGTGTCTTTATGCGCCAAAGAAAGCGTTCACGTCAGCTGCAGGAAGGCCATGTCAGCGGCTAAGATGGAAGGGAGAATAAGGAAAGGGAGGCTTGGAATGAGTTTGACAATAAATTCTTTGCAATACGATGTGGTGGTTATAGGCGGGGGTGGTGCCGGGTCCATGGCAGCCATTCGCGCCGCCAAGGCCGGGGCACAGGTGGCTTTGGTGGAAAAAGGCATCTTCGGGCGCAATGGATGTACGGTTCTCGGTGGCTTTTCGGCTTGTGCGGCCTTGGGTTATGAAGATCCTCGCGATAATCCGGAAGTGCATTTTCAAGATACCATGCGCGCAGGCAAGTACTTGAATAACCCTGATTTGGTTTCTCTCTATACGGAAAACGCTCCTCTCATTGTTCATGAAGTGGCTTCCTACGGAGTGAATTGGGATAAGGCGGAAGACGGAAGATTTGCCCAAGCGATGATGCCTGGACACACCTATCCGCGAGCAGTTTTTGTCAATCGGCATACGGGAAGAGCGATTCAAATGGGTGTCAGGTCAGAAGTGCTGCGGCAAGGTGTGAAAGTATTTGAGGATACGATGGTCATTGACCTGCTAAAATATCAGGATCGAGTGGCCGGGTTGCTCTGCTGCGACCTGCATACCACGGAGCCTTTTCTTCTGTTAGCCAAAGTGGTGGTTCTGGCCACAGGAGGCTGCGGGCAGCTTTACAGCCAAACCACAACTTCAGAGGATAATACCGGTGAAGGTTTAATCATGGCCTGGGAAGCCGGTGCCGAGTTGATGGATCTGGAGTTTGTCCAATTTTATCCTACCGCTCAATGCTATCCTAAATTGCCGGGTTTAGGCCCGTGTGCGCCGGCTTTTATCAGAATCCGCAGCGGGGCCCGGTTGTTTAACAATCGAAACGAAGATTTCATGGATAAGCTGATGCCAGGTTGGCGCTTCAAGGCAACCCGTGATTTTATTGCCCGGGCCATTTACCGGGAGGTTAAGGAGGGCAGAGGGTCGGAACACGGCGGAGTTTACATGAAGATCACCGATCGGACGCCGGAAGAGATCGAAGAACTGTTTTCTATTGGAAATTACTTCAAAAAAGCTTTAAAGTTAGGATTTGACTTGCGGAAAGATACGATTGAAACCACGGTAAAAAGCCATTTTTATATGGGCGGTGTGCGCATTGACATTAACTGCCAAACGGCAGTTCCCGGGCTTTTAGCCTGCGGTGAGGCCGCTGCCGGGATTCACGGAGCCAACCGCTTGGGCGGCAATGCCCTTACTGAAGTGCTGGTCACCGGTGCCAGGGCAGGGGATACTGCGGCTGCTATCATCGCGGAAACGCAGCATGCTCCTCAAGGTGAAATGGAAAGCTTGGCCCTTGATAGATTCCGGGACGCTATCAAGGTCTTGCATAAAGAAAAAGGCATAAGACCGCGCCAGTTAAAACAGCGTTTGCAGCAAACCATGTGGGATAAGGTGAGTTTAATCAGAGATGGGCAGGGCTTGGAAGAAGCCCTCAAGGAAATAGAGAATTTGACAGAAGAAGCAGAAAGAAACATGGCTTTACAGTTCCGCGGCAAGGTCTACAATAAAGAACTTGTGGATTATTGGGAAGTGCGCAGAATGGTCAAATTGGCCTCTTTAATTACCAAGGCCGCCTTGCTGCGGGAAGAGAGCCGTGGCTCCCATTGGCGTGAAGATTTCCCTGGGGAAGACAATGAAAACTGGTTGGTGAATTTAATTACGGAACCCGGCAGGCCGGTATTTCGCAAGGAGATTTCTCCAGGGGCAAAAGTATGGCAGCGGGAGGGGAAAAAGAATGAAGGAACAAGCAATGGCCCAGGTCAAGATTCGGAGAACTAGTGCAGACGGCAGTCTAACAGATCATTATGACTGCTATGAGGTGCCTTATGAGAGCAGGAATACAGTGATGGACGTTTTGCAGTATATTTACGCCAATATCGACGGCACCTTGGCTCACCGTTGCGCCTGCAATGGCGGTTATTGTAATGTTTGCCTGGTTAGATGTAATGGCAAGAATATCAACCCATGCCGTACCTTTATGAGCAAAGAAATGGTCATTGAGCCGGTACCCGGGCACAAGGTCATCAGGGATTTGGTGGTCTCCTTTGTTTCCTCAGAAGCTGGCAAAAAGTAATCTTGGCTTTGGCGGGATCATGATGGTTTTGGAACTATAAAACGCGGGAGGCGATCAAAGTTGCTCAGGCCTTTTCGTTATCGAAAACCGTTTACGATTGAAGAAACGCTTAAGGGTCTTTTGGAATATGGAGATCGAGCGAAAGTGGTGGCAGGGGGAACGGACCTGATGGTCCAGATGAAGCAAGGATTATTATCTCCTCAAATATTATTCGACATTTCTCGGATCGGGGAATTAAGAAAAATAGAGGAAAGAGATGACGGGGTATATATCGGAGCTGCTGCCACCATGGCGGAAATTGGTGCTTGGTTCAATTCCCGTGCCGGTTACCGAGCCTTGCTGGATGGGGTGAACAGCGTGGGGTCCCGCCAAGTGAGAAATGTGGCTACCATTGGAGGCAATTTATGCAATGCGGTTCCATCGGCTGATACGGCCCCTCCTCTCATTGCTTTACAGGCTGAGCTCCAGCTAGTGGGTGCAGGCGGTGGAAGCAGGAGAATTGGGGCAGAACAGTTTTTCCGCGGACCAAGAGAGACCATTTTAGCAACCGGCGAGCTTCTCACGGGGATTATTTTACCTCCCCTTAATCCCCGGCAAAGGAGCAGATATTTAAAATTGGGGCCGCGTAATGGCATGGATTTAGCTATTGTGGGGGTTGCCGTTTCGGTGACTTTTAATGAGGCAAATCAAGTAGACGGAGTACGGATGGCTTTAGGGGCCGTAGCCCCGGTTCCTTTACGGGTGAAGTCCATTGAAGATTACTTGGTGGGCAAGCATCTTACGGAAGAAACAGCGGAGGAATGCGGGCGGTTGGCTCAGGAAGCCTGCAGTCCTATTTCGGATTTAAGGGCCAGTGCCGATTACCGGCGAGAAATGGTTGCCGTTTTAACAAAAAGGGCATTGCTGGAATGCGTCCGGCAAATTGGGGGGGGTAAAGCTCAATGATAAAAGAACAGGAAAAGATCTTGATCAAGTTGCGGGTGAATGATGAAGAATGGGAGCGAGAAGTAACCCCCCAGACAACCCTCTTGGAGCTTTTACGGGGTCAGCTGAAATTATTCGGGACGAAGCATGGCTGCGGCGAAGGGGAGTGCGGTGCTTGTACGGTGATCGTGGACGGCAAAGCGGTTAATTCCTGCTTGATGCTGGCAGTGAAAGCGGACGGGTGTAATATCCTGACAGTTGAGGGTTTGGCCAAAGGAGACCGGCTGCATCCACTGCAGCAGGCCTTTGTGGAAAAGGGTGCTCTCCAGTGCGGCTTTTGTACGCCCGGAATGCTGATGTCTGCCTATGCCCTGCTCTTGGAAAACCCGCACCCCAGCGAAGAGGAAATTTGCACGGCTATTGCGGGAAATCTTTGCCGCTGTACCGGGTATCAGAAAATTATTGAGGCGATCAAAGAGGCTGCTCAAAAGATGCAAAGGGAGGCCGATTGAAAGATGAGCCACAATTCTTGTTTAAGGGAAAAGGGGAGGAAAGGTCAAGCTTTTGGCAAAGGGATACCCATGGTGGACGCGAAAGAAAAGGTCATCGGCAAGGCTGCTTTCTTAGATGATCTGGAATTCCCGGGCATGCTCTACGGGAAGATTTTACGCAGTCCGTTTGCCCATGCTCGCATCGTGCATATTGATACCAGCCGGGCGGAGCGTTTGCCCGGTGTAAAAGCCGTCATCACCGGCAAGGACACTCCGACAGAAAAATTCGGCTATCGTTTCTATGACCAAACTATCCTAGCGCAGGACAAAGTCAGGTACTACGGAGAAGAAGTGGCCGCTGTGGCGGCTACGGAGCCGGAGATTGCCCTGGAGGCTCTAGATTTAATCAGAGTGGAATACGAGGAGCTACCCTCCGTCTTTACGGTGGAGGAGGCGCTTCAGGAGAATGCTCCCTTGGTCCATGACGACAAGGAAAACAACATTGCCCAGGAAACCGTGATTACCAGGGGCAATATTGAAGAAGCCTGGGAAAAATGCGCTGTTATTTTGGAAGAGACTTTTATCACCTCAAGAGTGCACCCGGCCTATTTGGAACCCCAAGGCTGTATCGGTTTCTACGATTTTTCCGGCAGGTTGCATGTTTATGCCGGCAATCAAAACCCGTCCAGAACTAAGCTGAAGCTTTCCGAAGCTTTGGGCTTGCCCATCGGCAATATTCGCCTGGTGCAGACTTTTGTGGGAGGAGCCTTTGGGGGCAAGACCCACCAGCAGGTGATCTTTATCACCTCTGCCTTAGCGCAAAAAGCCCAAGGGTATCCGGTAAAAATAGTTTTAGACCGCTCGGAAGACTTCATGAGCACCTTATATCGGGTACCGATGCGGATTCGGATCAAGATGGGTGCTGATCGGGAAGGAAAAATTCTGGCCAAAGAGATGGATATCTTGGCGGACAATGGCGCCTATTCCATCAATGCTCCCGTGGTGGTTGATACGGCGGCTACCCGGGTGGACTCCCTCTACCGATTTAAGAATCTGAAAACCACCACTCGTTTGGTCTATACAAATAATCCTGCCAGCGGTATGTTCCGGGGATTTGGCAATCCCCAGTCCACCTTTGCGGTGGAGTGCATGATGGATATGCTGGCGGAAAAGCTGCAAATGGATCCGGTGGAAATCCGCCTGAAAAACGCTACCCAGTGTGGCGATGTGACCGCCCACGGCTGGGAGATCAAAAGCTGTGAACTGTCCAGCTGTATTCGCAAGGCTGCGGCGGCTATCGGTTGGCAGGAGAAAAAGAGCTCCCCTCGTCGGAACCGGGGTATCGGCATGGCCTGCGTGATTCACGTGAGCGGCAACCGTTCAGTTTTTCCGCCTTTCGACGGCTCTACGGCCACGGTGCGGATTAACGAAAATGGAGAAGCTTATGTGCTGCCTTCTGACGGGGACATCGGTCAAGGGATGTCCACGGTCAGTGCTCAGATTGCCGCAGAGGCACTGGGCTTCCCGGTGGAAAAGGTTCGGGTTCACCGGGTGGACACGGATTGGAGCGGTTTTGGTTTGGGGGCTTCCGCCAGCCGCGTCACCACCATCGGGGGCAATGCGGTCAAATTGGCGGCGGAAGATGCCAAACGACAGCTTCTGGAACATGCAGCCATCATGTTAAAAACGGCCAAGGAAGAGTTGGACATTGAAGACGGGAATGTGATCAACAGCAAAAGCGGGGCAGTATTGGCTTCTGCAGCGGAGGCGGCCAAATTCGCAGTGCACTCCAGCGGTGGGGACTATATTGTGGGGCGCGGCAAGTACGTCACTCCCGGGGTGGTTATTGCCGATGCAAAAACAAAATATGGGAACATTTCCTCCGCTTATTCTTTCGGCGCTCATGCGGCAGAAGTGGAGGTTGATGTGGAGACCGGAAAGGTAACGGTTTTGCGTTATGTGGCCGCCCATGATTCCGGGCAAATTGTTAACCCGTTGCTTGCGCAGGGGCAGGTGGAAGGGGGTGTGGTGCAAGGTTTAGGCTTCAGTTTTTGTGAGAATATGCATTTTGAAAATGGCAAATTGCTCAATGACAGTTTCCTGGATTACAAGGTTCCTCTTGCTTTAGATATTCCGCCCATTGAGACGATTTTTGTGGACAGTTATGACCCCAATGGTCCTTTCGGAGCAAAAGGATTGGGTGAGCCTGTCTTGGTGCCGGTTCCTTGCGCCATCAGCAATGCCATTTATGATGCGGTGGGCATTCGCTTAACTGAACTGCCTTTCAGCCCCGAACGGGTCCGGGAAGCTTGGAAGAAGAAGCAGAGGAAAGCCGGTGAAGCGTGAAAAGGGAGATGGGAGGCAGGGAATATGAAGAAGTGAGGTGCTTAGGTGTGGCAAAACAGTTTGGCATAGCCATCAAGGGGACGGAAAAAATAACTGAGCTCCTTAGTATGTCCCAAGTGGCGGAAAAAATGGGTTTCAGCACTTATTGGATAGCGGAAGATTATTTTTTCGGCGGGGCTTTTTCCATGGCCACCGCCTGCGCTGCCGGTACTTCGAAAATCAAGATCGGCATCGGGGTCTTAAATCCTTTTACCCGCCACCCAGCCCTGACCGCAATGGAAACGGCTGCTTTGAGTAATTTTAGCGGTAACCGGTTGATGCTGGGCGTGGGCTCAAGTAATGCTCACTGGATTCAAAACCAAATGGGGATCCCTTTTGAGGCACCCCTTTCTTCGGTGCAGGACTGCGTAGAAATTGTGCGGAAGATGCTTGCGGGAGGCAAGGTTACCCACCAAGGCAAGAGATTTTCCGTCAAGGAGGCAGAACTGGAGTTATCAGTGACGGGAAAAGTGCCCATTTATTTGGGAGTAAAGGGAGAAAAAGGCTTGCAGATGGCCGGTGAAATAGCAGACGGCATTCTCTTGTCTGCCGGTGTTTCTGTCCCCTACGTGAAATGGGCTATGGATCATTTGGCCAAAGGGGCGGAAAAATCCAAAGATGGATTGGCCAATTTTGATGTGGCGGCCTATTTGTTGATCAGCATCCATCATGATGGGCAAAAAGCAAGGGAAGCGATAAAAAACCGGGTGGCCCGCACCATCGGTTTACACGGCAATCACCCGATTCTGCTGACGGCGGGTTTTCGGCCGGAAGAAATCAAGCCCTTCCGGGAAGCCTTTTTGCGCAGAGAAAAGGCGGGGCACTTAGTCACGGAGAAAATGATCGATCTTTTGGCCATCGCGGGCACACCGGCAGAATGCCAGGAGAAGTTTAAAAAGATTTTGGATGCCGGGGTGACGCAACCCATTCTTTGCGATATTGAGGAAATTTCTTTAGAAGAAAACATGCAAATGGTGCGTGAATATTTATTCCCATTGTTGGCCGATGGGTAAAAGAAAGGGGAGAGCCGGTGAAAATCGGAATAGTAGGTGGTACGGGGAAATTAGGCTATGGCTTGGCCCTCCGCTTGGGCAGGGCCGGCCATCAGGTCCTGATTGGTTCTCGCCACAAGGCTAAAGCATTGGAGACGGCAAGGAAAATGCAAGAGATGGATGTTGGGATGAAAGTCTCAGGATCCTCCAACCCTGAGATTGCCGGGGAAGCCGAATTGATTATTTTGACCATACCTTTTGCGGGACAGGAAGCTATTTTGCAAAGTCTGGCGGAAAACACCGTAAATAAGATAGTATTAGATGCCACTGTGCCTCTTGTTTTTGATAGGTTTCCGCGTTATGCTCCGCCGGAAGAAGGCTCTGCTGCTCAGGCCGTGCAAAAAATGCTGCCCAAAGCTCGTGTGGTCTCCGGGCTGCACACTATTTCCGCGGGACTTCTGGCCGATGTCCAGGCGGAAATTGAAGGAGATGCCCTCATTTGCGGTGATGACGAAGAGGCAAAGAAAAGGGTAGGGGAGATTATGCAGGATATTGGGTTAAGGTGTTTCGATGCAGGACCCTTGTCCAATGCCCAAATCCTGGAGCGTATCACCCCCATGCTCATCGGATTGAACAAAAGGTATAAGAGACGCCATGTGGGCATTAAATTAACAGGTATCTGAGGAGGAGGTGGAAACATCATGAAATCTTTTCAAGGGATCTATGCCCCTATTCTGACGCCCTTTAAGGATGATGCTATTGCTTTTGAGGAGCTGAAGAGGAATTTGCACTTCTGGGGAAATTCCCAACTGAGCGGCCTGGTAATTTCCGGTTCCAACGGAGAATCCGCTTATTTAAGCCCGGAAGAAAAAATCGAATTGACGCGTTTTGTCCGGGAACATTTAACTGAGAGCAAGAAAGTGATCGCTGCCACCGGTGCGGAGACAACCCGGGAAACCATCGAAGTGAGCCAAAAGGCCTTGGATGCAGGCGCTGAGGCGGTAATGATCTTGCCTCCCCATTATTTTAAAGGAGCCATGACGGACAGCGTCTTAAAAAAGCATTACTTTTCCATAGCTGACGCCATTTCCGGGCCGCTGATTATTTATAATATGCCGCGAAATACGGGCATAAATTTATCCGCCAAACTGGTTTGCGAGCTTGCCCAGCATCCGAATATTGTGGGCATTAAAGATACCGGGGGCAACATCGTTCAAATTGCGGAAATCGTGGCCGGTACCCCGGAGCATTTTATCGTCTTGGCAGGATCGGCCAGTTTTTTACTCCCCTCCCTGGCGGTAGGAGCGCGAGGAGGGATTTTGGCAGCGGCTAATATTATCCCCGATGATTGTGTGCGCATCATGACCAACTTTTTGGCGGGGAACTGGTCGGAAGCTCTTCAACTGCAGCAGAAGATTCTGCCGTTGAATAAAGCCTTGACCACCGGTTTTGGCATCAGTGGATTGAAAGCGGCCATGGATCTGCTTGGATATTACGGAGGATTGCCTCGCCAACCTCTCTTACCCTTAAACGAGGAAGAGAAGCAGCAGTTAAAAAAATTGCTAGTTGATTATGGTTTTAAAATAGCTTAAGGAGGCGCTAGCATGTATCCCCTTACAGTGTCCAAGCGTCTAAGCAGGGTGCCTTTTTCCGGCATTAGAAAGATATTTGAAGAAGTTAATCGCCTGCAGCAGGAGGGCCGGGAAATTATCAATTTGGGTATCGGCCGGCCGGATTTTGACACACCGCAGCACATCAAAGAAGCTACCATTGCCGCCTTGCATGAAGGCTTTGTGCACTATACTTCCAATTATGGCACAGTGGATCTGAGAAAAGCTATCCAGCAAAAATTGCAAGAGGACAATAACCTGCACGTGGATGTGGATGAAATCATCGTTACCCTAGGGGCTAGTGAGGCTGTCTTTATCGCCATGCTTGGTTTGCTGGATCCCGGTGATGAGGTTTTAATTCCGGATCCTGCCTGGCCCCATTATGCTGCTTGTGTGGAGCTGGTAGGCGGTAAAAGCGTTCCATATGCAATGAAAGAAGAGCTTCATTTCTCCATGGACCCCAGCGAATTGGAGAGTTTGATCACCGATCGCACGAAGATGTTGGTTATCAACTCTCCCCATAATCCCACGGGTGCCGTTCTGGGCAGGAGGGAATTGGAGCAAATTGCTGCCCTGGCGCGGAAATACAATTTATTTGTCTTGTCTGACGAGATTTACGAGAAATTTATTTACGATCAAAAACCCCACTACAGCCTGGCCGGCTTCCCGGGAATGAAGGAACGGACTTTGATTGTCAATGGTTTCTCCAAGGTCTACTCCATGACCGGTTGGAGAGTGGGCTTTCTTGCAGGGCCGAAAAATCTGATCAGCTCTTTGGTGAAAGCTCACCAGTATGCGGTGACTTGTGCCGTGTCTTTTGCTCAAGTGGGTGCTGCCACAGCTTTGCGGGGATCCCAGCATTGTGTGGAACAAATGGTGGAGGAATTTTCCCGCCGCCGCCAACTCTTGGTTGAATCCATCAACAGGATAGAGGGTCTTTCTTTAACTCCTCCCAGCGGAGCATTTTATGCCTTTATCAATGTAAAAAAACTGGGATCATCGGAAGAGCTGGCTCGTTTTTACCTGGAAAAAGCAGGGGTGGCCATGGTGCCGGGGGTTGCCTTTGGTGCCGGGGGAGAGGGTTACCTGAGAGCATCCTTATGCACTTCCTATGAGAACTTGCAGAAAGCGATGGAGAAAATTGCTGAAGCCACTGCTCAATGGGAATAATCGCATTTCACGGTAAAATGCTTAAAATCAGCCTAGTGCTTCTAGCTGGAATTATTGGACTTATGCTGCAAATGCCGAATCAGGCAGCTTCAGCGCCATATTAGCAA
>JBMNIZ010000008.1:0-129697 GCA_050951405.1 Bacillota bacterium
GCATGGGTACCGGATGATATTTAATCCCGTGAGCATCGTAACGGGCTCCTTCTAAAGGAACAATCACTGTATCCAGGTTATTTTGGCGCTTTCCATAAAAGCCTAGTTCTCCAGGAGTGGAACCCCGGTCAGCAAGATAGTCCTTGAACTTGGGAGGGAAAGGTCTTCCATAGCCGCCTTGGTGATGCATATGCTTTTCGTAAGGGGCAATATAACGGGCCCGATAGTTATCACCGCGACCCAAATTGGGAGGGCTGAACAGACAATCAAAAGCCACCCAAAGACCGGCCTCACAAGTGGCGATGGGGCAAGCATCGAATTCGTCACCATAAACGCTTTTCACAATTTCCCGCAGTTCATCCACCAATTTGGCCAAGGGAACAACTTCTTGCGCACCTTTTCTACTGGCTTCCTGAATATCCTTTCTCAAAGGTGACGGACATCCGGAGATGGCTCCGGTCAAACCGAATTTTCCCCTGATATTCTCGGGTACTATGTCCTTAGCCGCTTCCGCAGCTTCCGCATAAATTTTCCCTAAATTTGCCTGCAACTGTCTGTACATTTGAAACTTAAATTGTGGTTTACTCATGAAAAAACCTCCTTAAATTATTTAACTTGTATTATCATTTCCACTTCTACGGCGGCATCTACGGGCAATTCAGCCACACCCACCGCCGACCGGGCATGGCGCCCTTTTTCCCCAAAAATCTCTCCCAAAAGCTCCGAAGCGCCGTCAATGACTTTGGGTTGACTGGTAAAGCCTGGAGCGCTGTTCACAAACCCGGTAACCTTGACAATTCTTTCAATCTTGTCCAAACTTCCCAGCAGACTTTTGGCTACACCCAGGCAATTTAAGGCGCAAATTTTCGCCGCCTCATAGCCCTCTTCCATGGTAAGTTCCTTACCTACTTTCCCTTTGAACTTCAGTTCCCCGTTAACCAGAGGAATTTGTCCGGAAGTGTAGATAAAATTCCCTACCTGTACTCCCGGCGCATAAACCGCTACTGGTTTTGGGGCTTCTGGCACTGCCAATCCTAGTTCTTTAATCTTTGCTTCATATGACATTTCTGACGACCCCCTTTACTGAAATAAGTTTTTATGTTGAACAGTTTTTTCCCACCCCTCCTTTTCAGGCTTGGGTGAAGGTTACCGGCATCCCCAGTCTCAGTTGCAAGGACTTGCCGCTCAGCTTTTTATCCACCTTGATCACAATATTGAGGTGATTGGGCATGTGGGTCTCATCAAAACCGGCCACATGACCGATTTCCAGATCTCCTACCCGCAGCTTATCCCCCACCAAAGCTACTCCACCTTGCTCTACCTCAACAAATCCCAGGTAGGCGATGCTATTGACGACCTTTCCCGGACCTGCATCCTTTTCATCGGTGGCGATCAACTCATGAACTTCATTCCGGCATAAAGCCCGGGAAGGAGGTTTGATCAAGCTCAATTTTCGCCCGTCCAATTCCCCGTCCAAGACCACCACCAAATTGCCGGTGATCTTCACTTTATCCGCATAAGTATTGGTCTTCAACATTCCAGCCTGATAGGGATCTACCGTAGTCAAAAACACATCCCTCCTTTTCCTTATCATTCCCGGTTACTGGAGAATTTTTCGTCCTTCCAGTATTTTTCCACGTCCCGGATTATACCTTCCACGTGATCAATCATGGCCTGACCGGCTCCTTCCGGATCCCGCCTTACCACCGCTTGCAAGATCCTTTCATGATCGTCCACCATGGCGCTCTTCACTCTTTTTCTTATAAACTCAAATATGGGTGACAACTGACCTTCCTGGCGGATTAAATCCATAGCCGCCTGCAAAATCCGGTTCTTTCCCGCCCGAGCCAGCTGAGAATGAAACTCCACATCAGATCCCGCCGCCGTATGTCCCTGGGCCAGTTGCGCCCTTTGCTGCTGCAAAGTGCGCTGCATCTGGCGAATCTCCTTCTCTGAAGCGTGAAGGGCCGCCAGCCGGGCGATCTCACTTTCAATGGCCCGCCGGGCCACCAGGATGTCAATCAAATCTTGCTTCGCTTCCAAGCGCAAACATTTGAGCAGTTCCAATCCATAGTGATTTCTTTTCTTCTCAGCGATAAGCCATTCCAGTCTTTCTCTTCCCTGAGGGGTGATCACTCTGCCCTGGTAACCTACTCGTTTGGTGATACCTCTGTAATCCAGATCCCTTAACAGTCGGCCCACGGTAGCTTCGCTAACTTCTTCACCATGTTTCCGCAATACATCGCAGAGCAAGCTGGAACCCAAGGCCTGCGAGGAAGCTGCCAATTCTTTGAGAATGATTAATTCCTGATTCTCCTTGCTGCCGATCATCTCCCCACCTCATCATGTCATGATCCCATCAGCTTGTACCAGGGTCTCCGCTTCTATCTTCAGCGGACAACTCCGGTAACAACACAGATAAAGAATACTAAATAGAAGATCCCTCCCACCATCAGCATTGGCGGGGTTAAGTGCTTTTTCACCTTAAGCTCATAATAAACCAGGCAGGAAGAAGCAAGGGCCAGGACGGCGCTCAGCAAAGCCAATTTGGTCAAAGACCAATCGGTCAGCAGAATCCCCAAAGCAGGTATTAAGGAACTCTGAAAAACCATGGCTCCGGTGATATTGCCCAAAGCCAGTGTGTCTTTCCCCTGCCCGATCCAAATAATGCTGTTAAACTTCTCCGGCAGCTCGGTAGCAATGGGTGCGATAATCAAGGCCAGAATAAAGGGAGGCACTCCCCATGCTGTGGCCAGGATCTTGATCTCTTCCACAAAAATATCGGCTCCAAAAATGATCAGTCCCAAGGCAAACAGTACTTGCAGGACCACTCTGTAAAGAGGTGGTGAAATATGATTCCGAGCAAAGAAAAGGGGATTTAGCTCGTGATCGTCTCCCAAAGTCTTTTCGCTGCGCAGAGTAAAAAAGACGTAAATAATATAAGCCACAACCAGTCCGCAGGCGATAACAGCCCTGATTTCCCACACCCGCACAAAAGCAGCCAAAATGGCCACCGTATAGACTAAGAGGAAAAAGAAGAGGTCCCGACCCATTACCTCCGGGTCTACCCGCATAATAATGCTCTCTCTCCTGTTCCGGTAAAGATAACCGGCAACCCCTGCCAAAAAGAAGGCCAGGGTGCTCAGCATAAAAGGTGCTCCCAGAATAGCCCCAATGCCGATGTCATGTCCTCCTTCTTCCACTCCGCCAAAGAGTATGGCAATAACGGGAATCATGGTTTCCGGAAGAGCGGTCCCTACAGCGGCCAGAATGCTTCCCACGGCTCCTTCCGCCAGGTTCAGCTTCTTACCCAACCATTCAATCCCATTCGTGAAAACTTGAGCCCCGAGTAAAATGATCCCTAGACTGACTATAAGCAAAATAACATTGAGCATTCAGTTCACCCCGTGTGTAGAGGATTAAGTATATTGTTTCGTAGGGAAAAAAACTTATACCAGGTCCATTAAAGTGGCATTTGGTAGAAAATCCCCTGGCGAAAATAAGCGATGCTGTTGTAGCCGATTTCCTTCAATAAGGACCGGGCCCGGGGAAAATCCCGGCCCACCGCTCCTGCTTGATGAGCATCGGAACTGAGGGTAACCGGTATACCTAACTGAAAACAACGAATAAGAATATCTTTTGCCGGATAGATCTCCCCAACCGGTTTATAGAGACCGTTAGTATTTATCTCCACTACCATGCGATATTTCTTAATTTCCCTCAAAACAGGTTCGGCTAAATGAACAGCCCCGCCCGGCAGCCGGTAACCAAACACTTTGATCAAATCCAAATGGCCCACTATTTGAAAGAGGCCGGAGGTTACCATCTGCCTCAGCAAAGAAAAATATTGTTTATAGAGCAACTTAACATCTCTGTTTTTGTATTCTTCCATTGCCTCCGGGTGGTCAAAAGGCCAGCCATCTATTTCATGAACCGAGCCAATCACGTAATCAAAGGGCTGGGATGAAATCATCTCCCGGATTTTTTCTTCTCTCCCCGGACGGTAGTCCACTTCCAGTCCGAAAAGAAGGTCAATTTCCTGATACTCTTCCTGTAAAAGGCTTACCGTCCTGTAATCAAGATGGTCAACAAACCAATCGTGGTCGGTGAAACCTACTCCGGTCAGCCCTTTTCGCAAAGCCTCTTCAATAAAAGGTCTTAGTCTCTCAGCTTGATAAAATCCCCCCTCATGTCCTAAAGGATGCAGATGACAATCATAGACCACCCCGGCACCTCCTGCCACTCATCTGTGATGAGCGCTATCAGTTTATTATATTCTCCTTTTTTCTAGTTTCTCCTGCTATTTCTAAATTAATTTTCTAAAATTTTTCCACAAGAATTTTCAATTATTTTAAACCTGGATCCGGTATTGGGCCGAAGCCTTGGCAACAGGATAAAAACATTTAATCCTCCCGATATTTTGCAAGGCAAAAAAGGTTGCCTTGCAGCAACCTTTCAGACTGTAGACAAAAATGGCCTTTAGGAAGCAAAACCTAGAGGCCATTTTACTTTTAAACATAAAATAACTGAAATGTTAGAGAGTACTCCCTGCTGCGGGGAGGTTGTGGGCGGTAATGTCCGTTGTTTCCGCTTCCACATGGCCAGTTTTTTCAGATTCATGCATGCAAAAAGAAGCGTGAGATAGTGTTGTACTTTTCTCAAGCCCCGGAGCTGCGTGAAACGCATCCCGTGTTTTTCTTTCGCATCGGCAAAGACACGCTCAATTGTCTCGCCGCGCTTACGATAAAGTTCTTTTCCCCGTTCGGTATGCCTGAGGTCTTCGGCTATTTCTGTATAGGACTGCCATACATGACGGGTAACCACTTTGGTAAAGTTTTTGCTCTGTGTACACTTCTTTCTATGCTCACAGCCAATGCAGACCTTGGGATCACTTTTGTATTCGCGGTAACCGTTGCGGTTGGTGGTGCTGTACTTTAAGATCTGGTTATTGGGGCAAATGTAGCAGTCGTAGTATTCGTCATAAACAAATTCATGTTTTCTGAAATAGCCTTTCTTAGTCATGGGGCGCTTGTAGGGAAGGATGGGGTCTTTGCCGGCTTCGACTATCTCCCGGCAGATGGCCGGGGTTTTGTATCCGGCATCCAGGACTACCGACTTGATTTCGGGGTGTTGTCTAATTACAGGCTGGAAGACATCGGAGAAAACTTGGCTGTCGTGAACATTGCCGGGTGCTGTTTTTAATCCCAGGATAAAGTTGTTCTGATCACAGGCAACGGTTACAGTATAGGCAAAGCATTTCTCTTTTTCACTCTTGTAGAACATGCCGCTTTCCGGATCTGTTGTACTTTCTATGACTTCTCGTTCCTTGCCGCTGTCAACAGAGGTGCTTCCTTCACTACCGGAATCATTATCTCCGTCCTCATCGTCATCAAACGGTTCCTTTCCATGAGCTTTCCGATCCTCATTAATTTCATACAGCAAATCACGCTTGTATTTATGTACACGATGCTTGGCCATCTTTTTGATGTACTTATTCTTATTGGCGCTGGCTTTGACATGAGTGGCATCAATAAAAACAGCACTGGTGTTAAGAAACCCGCACTTGATGGCTTCCGTGAGAACACGCTCAAAGATTCTTTCAAAAAGATCGCTTTCCTGAAACCGTCTCACGTAATTCTTGCCAAAGGTAGAGAAATGCGGGATCTGCTCCTGTAATCCATACCCCAGAAACCAGCGGTAAGCGACGTTTACCTTTACCTCTTCTATGGTTTGCCGCATGGAACGGATACCAAAGAGAGCCTGCAGCATCAACAGTTTAATTAAAACAACCGGATCTACACTGGGACGGCCATGGTTTTCTGAGTACAATTCTTTCACTTCATCATAAACAAAGCTGAAATCAATACTTTCCTGTACGGCTCTAAGCAGATGGTTCTCCGGAACCAGGCTATCTATGCAAACAAATTCTACTTGGTTAACAGCAGTACGGTCTTTTTTTGCAAGCATTTTCATCCCCCCGGAGGTTTGCTTTTCCTATGATATAATTTCGATAAAAGGGCCGAAAATGCCTGCAATTACTGGCTTTTTAACACTTTTGCCAAAGAATTTTTGCCCACTGCTAACTATGGACTGTTAGTGAAAATGCAAACCAAGGATCGTCCAAGGTTTGCATTTTCTAAGACTTTGTCTACAGTCTGAAAGGTTGCCTTGCAGCAACCTTTTTCCGGTGATGATGCTCATTTATATTCTTAATTTTTTTCCAGGGCCTCTTTGATCCTGGCCGGTGTGGCCGGCAGGGTATAGATGCGCACGCCCACCGCATCGTAGATGGCGTTTAGAATCGCCGGCGTGATAGGCACAGTGGCCACCTCAGATATCCCCTTGGCTCCGTAAGGCCCGGTTGGTTCAGGGTCCTCCACGATCAAGACCTGGTACTCGGGGGTCTCGTCTATTTTAGGCACCCCCAGCTGGCGAAAACTGCGGGCCTTGTGGATTCCCTTTTCCACCGGGTATTCCTCGGAAAGAGCATAGCCCTGGCCCATGGAGCAGCTTCCCTGAATCTGTCCTTCGATTTTTTGGGGGTTGATAGACCTGCCCACATCATGGGCGGCGATTACCTTCAAGAGTTTCACCTGGCCGCTGTCCGGGTCAACCTCAACGATGGCCACTTGGGTTGTATAAGCATAAGCCGGATAGTTCCGGTATTCCTCCTTGGGCACCTTGGCTCTGGCCTCTTTATCCGCCAGGGCATAAGTCTTGGGAGCCACGTAGAAATAATCAGCCCGAATGCTGTCCCCTCGGGAAGATACCTGAGAGGCTAAATCAGCCAAAGAACAAACCAGCTTCCCGTCTTTCCCCCTCACTGCCCCTTCCTGCAGTTCCAGCTGGGCTGGATCAAGCCTGTAAATTTCTCCCGCATAATTCAACAGTTTTTCTTTGAAAATGCGGGCTGCATGATACATGGCATTGCCGCTGATGAGGGTCTGCCTTTCTCCTACGGCACCGCCGTGCCTGGGGGTCAAAGAAGTATCTCCGGTGATAATCTCTAAAGACTGGGCCGGCAGATTGAGGGTCTCGGCGGCAATTTGAGCCATTGTGGTCCTGATCCCCTGCCCCATATCCACTGCCGACACTCTCACCTGTATGCCGCCATCAGGTTTCAGCTCCACTATGGCCCCGGCATCATCCACCTTGCCCTTGCCCGCTCCCACATTTTTAAAGCCGCTGGCTACCCCTATGCCCAACTTTTTCCTGCTCCCCCGGTACATTTCCTGAAAGCGGGGCAAATCCTTCTCCAGGGCTGCCTTAGCCTGCTTGATGGTTTCCTTAATGGCCACACTGGCCTTGAGGATCTCACCGGAAGCGGTTTCCGAACCCACATCCAGAGCATTCTTCAGGCGGATGTGGAAACGGTCCATCCCCAATTTCAGGGCAATTTCATCCAAAAGGCTCTCGATGGCTACCGCCGCCTGATTAATGCCAAAACCCCGGAATGCACCCGAATTGGCGTTGTTGGTAAAAACCGCCCAGCCCTCTACCCTGATATTGGGTACCACATAAGGTCCGCAGGCAAAGATACAGGCCTGATCGATGACCCTGGGGCTCAGTCCCGAATAGGGTCCCGCATCGGACAACAATTTGGCGTCCACAAAAAGCAGCTTGCCTTCTTGATCCGCTCCCACCTGGTAGTCCATGATATAAGGATGGCGCTTGGCACTCATGCGCATGGACTCTTCCCTGCTCAGGGTGAGCTTCACCGGTTTGCCGGTACAGTATGCTGCCAAAGCCGTCATGTATTCTACCGGGCCGTCGATCTTCCCGCCAAAAGCGCCCCCCAAAGGCGTAACGATGATTCTGATCCGATCTTCCGGCAAATTCAAAACCGCTTGCAGCCTTTTCTTAATCTCGAAAGGGAACTGGGTGGGCCCGTATACTGTCAGCACGCCCTTTTCATCCAGAAAACTAACGCTGGATTCAGGCTCCAGGTAAGCATGCTCCACAAAGGGTGTTTCAAAATGACCTTCCACCACAATGTGTGCCCGGGCCTTGGCCTGCTCAACATCGCCCACCTGATGGACCAAATGCTTGCAAATGTTGCCTTCCGGGTACAATTTGGCGCTGGTCTCCTGCAAGGCTTCTTGGGGAGTAAAAACTCCAGGGAGAACCTGGTAGCGAACCTTGATCAAATCCACTGCCGCCTGGGCAATCTCCTCTGTTTCTGCCACCACCAAAGCTACAGCGTCCCCCAAAAACCTGACTTTCTCCCCGCAGAGAACGGGCTGGTCCGGTTTAATAGTACCAATGCCGTTTTCCCCCGGGATATCCTTGGCGGTCAACACCGCCGTAACGCCCGGCAGGGCCTGGGCCTCGGTGATGTCTATATCCAATATTTGCGCATGAGGATGTTCCGCCCAGAGCACTTTGACGTGTTGGAGGCCTTCCATGTCCAGATCGTCAGCATATTGCAGTTTTCCCGTTACCTTGGCTTCCCCGTCAATATCCGGCAGGGAAGCCCCCAAGCCGCCTCCTTTTTCCTCCGGATACTGCTTGCCCTCTGCCAGCCGGCCCGCCAGCTGAACCGCTTCGATTATTTTGGTGTAACCGGTGCAGCGGCAGATGTTGTTCTTTAAGCCCTGCATGATTTGCTCCTGGCTGGGCCTGGGATGTCTGTCCAGTAAAGCCTTTGCCGCCATAATCATCCCCGGGGTGCAAAAACCGCACTGTACAGCGCCGGCAGCTAAAAAGGCCTCTTGAATAGGATGGAACTTGCCGTCTGCCGCCAGGCTCTCGATGGTGAGCACGCTTTTACCCTCCATCTGCTTCAACGGCAGGAGACAGGACCGTTTGGCCTCCCCGTCCACAATCACCGTACAGGCCCCGCAATGACCGGTACTACAACCGTTTTTGGTCCCCGTAAGCTTCAATTCTTCCCGCAGGAAGGAAAGCAGGCTTTGTTTGTCTTTCGCCTTCGCTTCCACAGGCTGCCCATTGACCGTAAACCTGATCACCCTCATGAACCTCACCAGCCTTTGGTTTTATTACCTTAAAAAGGCAACCGGTTTCCCTGATCCTCAACTAACCGATGATATAATTTTTCAATACCCAGCCGGGAAATCCTCCTCAAGCAGCTTGCCATTTTTGCTGTTATCCCCATGGTTTCCTCCTGTTTTTCCCCGGAAATAACAATACTCTCCTCCGGCGGCAACTTTTTAATTGTCCGCCCAAAGGAGAGTATTTTCTTCAGTGCAAATGAAATTTTTTTCTGGGCTTTTTCCATTTAGTATTCATTGGGAAGCTCTTTCAGCTGGGCCAGGGTAAAAACCGGCCCATCAAGGCAGACATAGCGGCTCCCCAAGTTACAGCGGCCGCACTTGCCGATACCGCATTTCATCCGCATTTCCAGGGTAGTGACGATTTGTTCCGGTTGAAAACCCATCTTATCCAGGGATTGGAGCACAAATTTGATCATAATGGGAGGACCGCAGGTTAAAGCGATGGTATTGACCGGGCTGGGATTAAGTTTTTCCAAAAAAGCCGGCACAAAACCCACATGTCCCTGCCAGTTTTCGTCTCCTGCATCCACGGTCACACTCACCTGGGTATCCTTCACCTTAGGCCAGTTCTCAAAAAGGTCTTCTTTGAAGCAGAGATCCGCAGGAGAACGGGCCCCGTAAACAATATGCAGCTTGCCGAAATCCTCCCGGTGCTCCACACAATAGTTGATCAGAGAACGTACCGGGGCCAATCCGATACCGCCGCCGATAAAGAGAACGTCTTTTCCTTGAAAAAGATCCAGGGGAAAACAATTACCGTAAGGCCCCCGGATGCCCACTTCCTGGCCGACTACCGCTTCATGGAGGGCTTCCGTTAAAGTGCCGACCTTTTTGATGGCAAATTCCAGGTGATTTTCGCCCTGGGAAGTAACGGAAAACATGGCTTCCCCTACCGGCAGCAAAGAGAGCATGCCCAGCTGTCCCGGCATGGGATGAAAGGGCTTACCCTCATCGGTAGTAATATGAAAGGTCTTTACATCGGGAGTTTCCTCCACAATTTTGACAATCTTTCCGATCTTCGGCAGTAAGGGATTAGCAGAAGCTTGACCATTTGCCTTAGTCATGGATGGGCACCTCCCTTAACTGATTGATCACCCTGGTGATATCAAGGGTAACCGGGCACTTCACCAGGCAACGCCCGCATCCTACACAACCCCACTTCTCATACCTTTCCGGCATATACTGAAGTTTATGCAGGAAACGCTGGCGGACCCTTTCTTTCTTAGTGGGTCTGGGATTGTGCCCCCCGGCCATTAAAGTATATTCCTTGTACATACAGGAGTCATAGCAGCGATACTTTACTCCCTTTTCGCCCCTGTTCCTGTTTAGAATATCAAAACAGTGACAGGTGGGGCAAAGATAAGTGCAAGTGCCGCAGTTGATGCATTTACGGCAAATCTCCTCCCAAACGGGGTGCTCAAACATTTTCTGCAGCTTTTCCGTTAAACCTTCAACTTCCACCTGCAAGGAGCATTCTTTCCCTTCAGGGAATTCCTGGGAAGTATCTGCCAGAAGCGATTGAGTAGCCTGGAGCAGCTTTTCCCCTTTTTCGCTCTGGGCTGAGAGAAGAAAAGCGTCGCCAGTATCAGCCATCATGATATCGGCCTGGGGCGCCCGGCCGGGATCGATTCCCCAAGAACTGCAGAAACAGCTGGGCTCCGGCTGCAGGCAGCCTAGAGATACCAAAACCGTTTCTTCCCGCTTTTTCTTGTAATAGATATCTTCAAAACCTTTGGCGAGAAAAACGTCATCCAACAATTCTATGGCTTTTACGTCACAGGGTCTGATGCCCACAACCACCGTTGGGCCGCCGACACCATCCAGCTCCTGGACAGCAGCCTGAAGCTTCTTGGTTTCATATGCATAAAGCTCCTCTGTTTGAGGGAAAAATATTTTTTTAGGAGAAATAATAGTATTTTTATCCAGCGCCGGTTCCGTTCCTTCTTCCCAGACGGCAAACTGGGTCAGCCCATCATTGTCAACAGGAACATAAACTGTTGCCTGCTTCTTCAGCTCCGCCAAAAATCTCGGCAAATCCTTCTTTTGCAGTTTTTTCATTGATTTCACCGCCTCCTCGACCTTACATGAATTCTTCCGGATCTTCGGTTTTATACAGGCCCAGAGGAGGAGTTACCTCCAAATCGAGACCGGCTTCGTACTCGCCAAACAACTCGTTGATATCCTTGGCAATCTTGCGGTTTAACAACATGATGGGAATACCGGCTGGACAGACCCTTTCGCACTCGCCGCACTCAGTACATCTTCCCGCCACATGAAAGGCCCGGACCAGTCCATAAAACTCATTGCCCCCTCGGTCAACGCTTCTTTCCAGCCAATCCTGACCCTGATCGAAGATACACTCCCGGCAGTTACAGGCGGGGCACACATTGCGGCAGGCATAACAGCGAAGACAGCGATCATAATGAGAGGACCAAAACTCATAGCGGCTGTCAGGATCCATTTTTTCGATTTCCTCTACCCCGGCAAATCGATCCTTTTGTGGGGATGGCTGCACTTCCTCTCCCAACAGCACGTCGTAAATCACCGGATTGGGATGGGTGCAGTAAAGGCACTTTTCCTCCAGAGGCAGGTCCTGAATTTTCTCCGGTCCGGCTTCTTTCGCCGCCTGAATACTCTTCATGCCCGGACAGGGAATACCGATCAAATAGATTTTATCTCTATCCAGTTGTAAATCCTGCAGCAAACGGTTAACGCCCCGGGCATCACAACCCTTGACAAAAATAGCCGTTTTGCCTTCCTTCTGCCTATACTCCATGAGATATTTGGCCAGATTAACCGCACAAAACTCATCCCAGATCAGACAGTCCGTATCTTCCGGTCGGGTAATGAAAACCGGCGTGGAATCATAGAAAAAAGTGCCCTTTTCCCAACCGATAATCAGATCCACTTCTTTCTTTTTAAGCAACTCTTTGGCCAGCTGCCGCATTTTTTCCGTCACTGACTTCATTTGGCATCCCTCAACTTCCTATTGGGTCCCAGAGGCCGGATGCGCTCCGACAAATCCGCGATTACCTGAGCGAATTTCGGTCCCTCTGATCCTGAAACCCAACGCACTTCAAATCTTTCAGGATCCAGACCCGTGTACTCCAGCATCCGTTGCATAATCAGATAACGGCGCCGGGTGAAATAATTGCCACTACCATAGTGGCAGTCACCGGGGTGTCAGCCGGCCACTAAAACTGCATCGGCCCCCCGTTTAAAGGCCCGGAGAACAAATTGGGGATTAACCCGGCCCGAACAGGGGACGCGGATGACGCGAACATGAGGAGGATATTGGAGACGATTCAGCCCAGCCAGGTCAGCACCCGCATAAGCGCACCAGTGACAGCAAAAGGCTATTATTTTCGGCTCCCAATTGGCTCCGTGATTTTCTAGAGACATAAAGCTTCCACCTCCGCTAAGATTTGCTGATCGGTAAAGCCTTTGACAGTGATCGCCCCGGACCGGCAGGCCACATTGCAGGCACCACAACCCTGGCAAAGACCCTTATTGACCGCAGCCACCATTCTTTCCTGCATCTTGCCTGCTACCCTTTCCTGCAAGGGAACCAGCTCAATGGCTTTGTAAGGGCAGACTCCCACGCAAATGCCGCAGCCGGCACAGATGGCGTTATCAACAGTGGCCACCATGGGGTCGGTGGGCATTTCCGTTTTGGAAAAGAGGCTGGTCACTTTTACAGCAGCAGCGCTGGCCTGGCTGACCGTATCGGGAATATCCTTCGGCCCCTGACAGGCCCCGGCCAAGAAGACCCCCGCCGTAAAGGTTTCCACCGGCCTGAGCTTGGGATGGGCTTCCTGGAACCAGCCGTCTTTATCCGTGGAGATGCTGGCCAGCTTGGCCACCTTCTCGAAACCGGCGGCCGGCACCATGGCAGTAGCCAAAACCACCAGGTCCGCCTCCACTTCCACCGGGCGGCCCAGCAGTGTATCTTCACCTTTGACCACCAGTTTGCCCTCCCGGGGATAGATTTTGGAAACCCTGACCCCGTAAATACACAGCCCCTTCCTCCACCGTCCTTTCATAGAACTCGTCATAGGCCTTGCCCGGAGTCCGGACATCCATGTAGAAGACGAAGGCCTGACCGTCGGGAATCTTCTCCAGGACCTGATGGGCGTGTTTCGCCGTATACATGCAGCAGGCCCGGGAACAGTAGCTCTTCCCTTTGGTCAGATCTCTGGAACCGGCACACTTAATGAAAGACCACTGTTTTCGGTTCCTGCCCGTCGGAAGGACGAATAATCTTCCCTCCCGTCGGGCCGGACGCACTGGCCATTCTTTCAAACTGCATCCCGCTGATCACATCGGGATACCTGCCGTAACCATATTCACCGTACGCCTCTTCCCAGGCGAAGAGATCATAACCGGTGGCGACGATGATGGCGCCGAACTTCTCATCAATGATCTCGTCCTGCTGCTCGTAATCAACGGCCCCGGCCGGGCAGAATCTTCTGGCAGATACCACAACGCCCTCTGGTAAAGAGGCGGCAGTGTTCCTTGTCAATTACCGGCACATTGGGCACGGCCTGGGGAAATGGGAGTGTAAATGGCTTTCCGCTGGCCCAAACCGCATAGTCAAATTCGCTGGGTACTTTCGCTTGGGCATTTCTCCTGGCAAAGACCGCATCCGGTGCACCTGCTTTCGTCTACCAGACGGGCTTTCTTCCTGAATCTTGACTTGGTAAGATTGCCCACATAGCCCCCGATTTCTTCCACTTCGGAGTAGGTTAAAGTTCTAATGTTAGGGTGCTGCGCCGCAGCAACCATTTTCGGCGTGCTAATTCAGGCGGAGCAGTCCAGGGTCGGGAAGGTCTTATCCAGCCTGACCATATTCCCGCCGATGGTGGGCTCCCTTTCCACCAGAACCACCTGGTAACCGGCATCAGCCACATCGATGGCCGCCTGCATCCCGGCAATACCGGCGCCGATCACCAAGCGCCCGCCTTTCCACCGGAATGGTGGTCAGCTCCAGGGGCTCATTTTTCGCCACCTTGGCCACAGCACTGCGCACCAGGTCGATGGCCTTGGCCGTGGCTTTTTCCTTATCTTTGTGTACCCAGGCACATTGCTCCCGGATATTGGCCATTTCCATGAGGAACTGGTTAATGCCGCCACTTTCACAAGCCTTCCGAAAAGTAGTCTCATGCAAGTCTCGGGGTGCAGGATGCCACCACCACCCGGTCCAGGTCATGCTCGGCGATGGCCTGTCTTGATCAAGTCCTGGCCCGGTTCCGAACACATATATTGATAATCGGTGGCAAAGGCCACATCAGGACATTTCCGCCGCTGTCAGCCGCTACTTTTTTCACATCCACCGTGGAGGCAATGTTGGTTCCACAATGACAAACAAAAACTCCTACCCGTTTCACGCTTCTTCCCTCCTCGTTGCCGGATGTCTAAGCAAGTCCTTTTTCTCTAAAAGAGGCAGCCCGTTCACAAAATGTTTGGGCAGACCCTAATTCTTTCGGGCCGTAGCCAAAAGCCAGCCCCATCAATTCCGTAAAGTAGAAGATGGGCAGATCGTACTTCTCCCTGGTAAGCTGCCCTCAGTCCCTTTCTGCCTCATGTCCAGGTTCATGAAGCACAAGGGGCAGGCCACCGCAATACAATCGGCTCCATTAGCCTTGGCATCAGCAAAAATGTTGCGCAGAAGAGGTCCCGCCTCCCTGGACAGAGTAGTGGTATGCCCGGCGCCACAACACTCTACCTTGAAGGACCAGTCCACGGGCGCGGCACCCAGCATCTCCATTAGTCGATCCATGCTCTGCGGGTTTTCCGCATCATCGAAACCCGTAGTTTCCACGGGACGGACCAGCAAACAACCATAATAGCAGGCAACTTTCAAACCTGTTAAAGGCCTGACCACTTTTTCCTGGATCTGTTCCTGATCCACCCGATTAGCCAGCAAATCCAGCAAGGATAAAGTCTGGTTGGATGCCTCATAATCCATTTCAATAATGCCCGCCACTTCTTCCTGGCACTCCTTGGAATTTCGTACCGCCAATTCCACTACCCGCATCCTGTTGTAACAGGCTGCACAGGGCACGGCCACATCCAGACCTTCTTTTTCCGCCAGGGCCAGGTTTCGAGCCGGCAAAGCAAACCCCAATAACCGGTTGGTGGCATGGGCGGCAGAGGCCCCACAGCAATTCCAATCGGGTATTTCCCACAACTCCAATCCCAGGTGTTTCGCTACCAGTTTGGTGGAAAGATTGTACTCAACACCTGTAGCCTCAAGAGAACAACCGGGGTAATAAGCATATTTCAACGCTTTTCACCTCCCGCAGCGCGAACCCTTTCAAAAATACGTTTAACCGCCTTCTGTCCCCCGCTTCTCTTCGGCAGAGGATGAACTTTGCCGTTCAGCAAAAGAGGCGGCCCCAAGAGCACATCTTTAAATAATTGCCCTGACTTTAAATTAAAAAAAGCAATCAGCAAAGCTTCCTGTACCCGCCCGAAATTTTCCACCAGACTTAAAAAGGTGTCGCTGAAGATATCTACGGTTTTTACAGGTACTTTGCCTCGCCTTTTCGCTTCCATCCGCAGGGTCTCCATCAGCTTAGGAATATCAATTCCTTTTGGGCAGCGAGCATAACAAGTGGCACAGTGGGCACAAACCCAAATGGATTTCGCTCCCAGTGCCTTTTCTCCCAGCCCCAACTGCAGCATCCGAATCACCTGATGTGGCGTGTAGTCCATGGCTGCAGACAGAGGGCATCCGGCAGAACACTTGCCGCACTGATAGCAATCCTGGACATTGACCCCACTGTCTAAACGGACCAGCTCCTTGAAACTCCGGCCCGCAGTTAAAGTGGAAGCAAGTTCCAAGTTTTCCATACAATCCCCCTCTTTACAGCAAAATAAAAGCCATTTGTAAGAAAAAGCGCAAGCTCCTTAAAAAAAATGAAAAAGCCGCCCGGCAATTTTATATATTCGTTAACCTAAGCGAAATTCCTGCCCCGTCGCATCAAATTTCGCAAAAATACCGCATCTGGATACATCTTCCTTGCTTTCCTTACTTTCAGACAGATCGGGTATATCCGACTAACTCGAATGAAGTATATATGAAAAGACAGATGCCTTTGTCTACAGGAACAAATTGCGGAAGGGGAACCATCGATGCTCTTTCCTTTCTTATCCGGTACCGGCGGACTGATCCTTTTCTTTTGCCGGCATGCGCTGGATCAAAAAAGGACTGGACCAGGGCCGGCCGGAGGGGACTGGAAACCGCCATCAGCCTCTACTCACCGCCACTCCCCTAGTGGCCACCCTGACCGGTACCGTCATCACCATGCTCTTCCAGAGCAGCAGCGCCGTCACCGTCCTCACCGTGGGTCTGGTCAACTCCGGCCTCATGACTTTTGTCCAGGGGCTGGGCATCGTCCTGGGCACCAACATCGGCACGACCTTTACCGTCCAGCTGCTGGCTTTTGAGTTCGACTCTCCTGGCACCCTGGCTGCTGGTGGGCGGGCTTCTGTTACGCAGCATGGTTTACACCGGAATGACCTCTGGCAGGGCAGTAGGGAGAAACCCTCTCCGGCCTGGGACTGGTCTTTTGCGGCCTCCACCTGTTTCGTCTCTCTTTTGCACCCTCTGCAAAGCCAGCCCTCTTTTCCTGGGCTGGCTCTCTTCTCTGGGAGACAACTACTCTATGGCCCTGGTGACCGGCCTAATGGCCACTGCCCTGCTCCAGTCCAGCACCGCCGTCACCGCCGTCACCATCGTCCTGGGCAGCCAGGGGCACCTGACCACTGGAGACCGCTATCGCCCTCATGCTGGGATCAAATATCGGCACCTGCTCCACGGCCCTTCTTGCTTCTTTTAACGCAGCTGCCTGGAGGCCCGCCGCATCGCCATGGCCCACGTAGTCCTCAACGTCCTGGGAGCCATCATCTTCTTTCCCCTGATCGATTTCTTTGCGGACTGCCTGCGATACCTTTCCCCTCTCCTGCCCCGCCAAATCGCCCACGGCCATACCCTGTTCAACCTGTCATTTCCTCTCTCCTGGTCCTACCCTTTCTTACCCTGCTTTCGCCCGCCTCATCATCTTTTTGGTACCGGACAAAAAATAATGGCTGCCGGAATGGCCAGCCCCGTCGTGAGTTATTTTCATAGTAGACCCCCATGCCGCTAGCGCGGCACCAGCAGAGCATGAAAAACATCCAGGGAGGGGTGGTTATTCCGGCGCAGAGCGACCTTGAGCCGAGCGGCTAACCAAGGTTAGCGAGGCCGAGGGCGGAGGCGGGCCCGAGGACAGGACGTCCGAGGCCGACCATTGAGGCAAGGATGCCGAATTGGTCGGGAAGCCCGCCGGAGCCAGAGGAAGAGCGCTACCTTGGTCCGCGAGGATCACCGGGAGCGGCTGCCGGAATGACCAGCCCCGTCACGAGTTATTTTCAAAGCAGTAACATTTCCTGCAGTCCCATTACGCACAATTTAACCAAAACAGCCACTTTAAAAAACCACCCGCTGATTGTGCGTATATACATTTAACCGGCCTCCCCGAACGGAACCAACCAGGGTCACTCCCAATTCTTCACCAAGCTGGACAGACAAATCGCTGGGGGCGGAGCGGGAAGCCAGGACCGGCACTCCCAACTTGGCCGCCTTGACCATGATTTCCGAAGTACAGCCTGCCGGTGGTTAAGAGCAGCTTATCCGCCAGAGATATGCCGTCCAGAAAACACCGGCCCAGGATCTTATCGGCAGCATTGTGCCTGCCCACATCTTCCCGGAGAAACAAGATTCTTCTCGCTGGTGCCAAGAGCGGCGCTGTGGGAGCCCCGGGTCCGCCGGTAAAGTTCACCCATTCTCTGCATTTCTTTCATCAAAGCCAAGATTTCTTTCCCTTTAACCAGAAGAGAAGAAGTTACGGGCCGGCAGTGGGAAGAATCCGCATAATGTAAAAAGAAGTCCCTTTGCCGCAGCCGGTGGTAATATATCTTTTCAGAAAGGTCCGCCGAGCCAACAGGGAAGTATGATCCGACTGCACCCAGGCCAATCCCTTCTCCCTGTCCAGCTGCACTCGCCGCAAATGGCCCGATCAGCCAAAAAACCCTCCGCCACCAAAAAACCTACTGCCAGCTCTTCCTGATCCTGGGGAGTGCATAGAAGAGTGACAATTTCTTCTTCGTTAAAATAAATGGTCAGAGGTCTTTCGGCGATCACCTCTCCTGCCAGGGTTTCTTTTTTCTGTGGTTTTTTATTCCCATGGTATCGTAGATAACCTTTTCTGTAAGGCTGGACATCTGTTCCACCTCAAATAAAAATCCTTTATGGCTTTTCTTTCTATTCTAACTTAAAACAAAACAAAAAGACAAATTCATTCCAGTTTATTTAACGAAAAATGCGCACAATAAAAAAGCGGCAGCTTGCTAAGGAGGTTCAATCTTTGGCCAAATTAATGTCCGAAGAACTGCGCTGGGAGTTAGCCAAGGAATTAGGCGTGGACCACATCGTGGCCACAGAGGGCTGGGGAGGAGTTCCTTCCCGGGAATGTGGAAATCTGGTGCGCAAAGCTATTGAACTAGCGGAGCGAAGCCTGGTGCAACGATAGCTGCCGAAAAAAGGCCGCTTTCCGGCGGCCTTTTCCCATTATTTTCCTTCTGGCGATAGTCTAAAAAAATCTTCTTTAATTTTCTGTCTGCATATGTTTGACCATATCCATTAAATCCTTGGAAAGATTGGACAGCCTGTTGACATATTCCGGTGCTCCAGATAGTTGGCGGCTATTTCCTCCACGGAAGCTGCCAGCTCCTGGGTGCTTCCTCCGGTTTGGGCGGCAATGTTTTCGATCTGCGCCATATGCTGAGCCACCTGGCGCCGCCGGCCGCCATTTGCTGGGTAGCATAAGAGACTTGTTGAATTTCCCGGCCACATCCTCAACGGATTTGATTATAGTTTCAAAAGCTCGCCCCGCCTCGGTCACCACTTGGATACCGCCGGCCGCTTCCTGGGTCCCCTGTTCCATGGATTCCACCGCTTTTTTCGTATCCTGTTGGATCTGCTGGATCATTTCCGCAATCTGCCCAGCCGCCGCTCCGGCCTGCTCAGCCAATTTTCTCACCTCTTCCGCCACCACGGCAAATCCCCGTCCTTGCTCTCCCGCCCTGGCGGCTTCAATGGCTGCATTCAAAGCCAGCAGATTGGTCTGCTCAGCAATGCTGGTGATGGTCTCCACGATTTGTCCAATTTCTATGGATCTTTCACCCAAAAGCCCCACCGTTTGAGAAGAACTGTGGACTGCCTTGCTGATCACCTTCATCTGCTCAATGGACTTGCTGATGGTCACCCCTCCCTGGGAAGCGATCTCCGCCGTCTCCCGCGAAAGATCGGATACGGCACGGGCGTTGGCCGCTATCTGCTGGATATCTTCAGACATGCGGCTGATAGTGGCAGAAATATCCTCGATACTGCCGGTCTGGTTTTCCATGCCCAGGGCTACCTGCTGAATGGTCTGAGCGATTTGCTCAGTAGACTGGGATGATTGCTCCACATCAGCCTGCAAATTTCCGGCCATTTCCGCCACTTCCGCAGCCACCTCTCTGATTTTCAAAACAAAAGTCCTGAAGTTCTCCACCATCAAGTTAAAACCCCTGGCCAGGTCCAGCAGCTCATCATTGCTTTTACAGGCAGTTTGTACGGTCAAATCCCCTTTTTCCGCCCTTTTCATGGCCTTAACCACCTGTCCCACCGGGCCGAGAATGACTACGGACATAATGTAACCTACAAAAATAGAAAAAAGAGTGCCTCCCGTGCCGGCCACCAGAATATTTCTTTGAAAAATCCTGAAAGCCTGGTCAGCATTGCCGTGCCGGGCTGCCTCTTGCAAAAGAACGGCCACCGTGGGAAAAGTATAGCCGACGGTAGCTATCCAGATGACAACGGTCACTACTGAAAAGATGAGCACCATTTTCACTTTCAGGCTCAAGCGCATCTTTCCACCTCTTTTGTTCATTTCTTCAGGTTGGTGATCCTTTCCACCGGACTTTCAATACTGGTAATCTTCACCCCAAAATTTTCACTGATCACCACCACTTCTCCTCTAGCGATGGGAGTGCCGTTGACTAGAATATCCACCGGCTCCTCCGCCAGTTTCTCCAGCTCCACAATACTGCCGGGGGTAAAGTTCAGCACTTCTTTAATGGGCTTCTTTGTTTTGCCCAGGACAACCGACACTTTTAGTGGCACATCCAGGATCAAATCCAGATTCCGGGGTTTAATTCCTTCCGGCAATTCGGGCAATTCTTCTGCTGCCGGGGACAGCCCGGAATCAGGCCTGGTCTCAACCCCGGGGGAAAGCTCCTCGTTGGAAGCCGGTGCCGCCGACTGCTGGGGGACAGGCTCCTCTTCAATATTGTTCGTACCCAAAAGAAGGCCTGCTTCCTTTTTGGCCACCTCGATGGGAAGTACCTGCATAATTGAGCTGTCAAGCATAGTGCCTATTTCCATTTTAAAAGATACCACCACCAAGGCATTATCCACAGTCCAAGGGAAATCCATCTCTCCCTGAACATTGACTGCTTGAATTTTCGGGGTGGAAATCATCACTTTCGTATTAAACAGGCTGGACATGGAAGTAGCGGCAGAACCCATCATCTGGTTCATGGCTTCCGCCACGGCGCTGGAGTGCAGCTCGGTAATCTCCGCCGGTAAATTGGTGCCATCACCCCCCATCATCAAATCGGCAATGATCATGGCATCAGACACTTTCAGCACCAACAAGTTACTTCCCTGTAACCCCTCAATAAAGCCCACTTCAATGATCATCAGGGGCACTTTAAAACTGTCAATCAGCTCCTGGGGGGTCATAATCCGAACCCAGGGCGTGGTAATGCTCACCCTTTGATTTAAAAGCTGAGAAAGAGCAGTGGCAGCACTGCCCATAGAGATATTGCCTATTTCCCCGAGGGCGTCCTTTTCCATTTCATTCAGGTTAGCTGATGCCCCTCCGTCCGGTGCCAAATCGCCTCCATCCTGCCCTACCAAAAGAGCATCGATTTCTTCTTGTGACAAAAACCCGCTCAACTCTCCCCACCTCTTTCCAGCATACCGGTTACCTGTACAGCCAGTTTTTCCTGATAAATTCCCGGCTGCACCCGAAATTTAGGTTTATCTTCCACTGCCAGGATCATATCCTGTCCGATTTTGCTATCCAGGGCGACTATATCTCCCACCTGGAGCCCCAAAAATTCCCTGATGGTTAACTCAGTCTCTCCTCCCAAGGCTGTCAGGGTTACCGGAGTTCTACCCAAAGCCTCCTCCACCAATTTATGGTAGTTTTCATAAGTGTCCTGAGTGGAGGAGAACCAATGACGAGCAGAGAGTTTGGAAATCACCGGTCCCAAAGTCAAAAAAGGCAAGCAGATGTTCATCATCCCTTGATGCCCGTTAATGTCGGTAGAAAAAGTAACTACGGCTACTATTTCATTGGGTGAAATAAGCCGATTCAGCTGGGGATTGGTTTCTATCCCCTGGATAGTTGTGGAAATCTGGTAAACATCACTCCAAACGTAATTCAGATTCTCCAACAGTCTCCCATATAAATGTTTCAGCACATTGGCCTCAATATCCGTTAATTCCCGCACCTTCTCCGGCATGGTGCCGGGCCCCCCGAAAAGTAGGTCGATCAAGGGAAAAACAAAATTGGCGTTGGTTTCCAGGACCGCCGAACCGGAGAGGGGCTCCATACTAAAAATGGCCATCAAGGTAGGGGTAGGAATGGATACGATAAAATCCTCAAAGGTCAATTGATCCACGGAAAGAATCTTGATCTGAACATTGGTCCGCAAATAAACCGAAAGAGAATTGGCCACCAGCCGGGCGAAGTTTTCATGCATCAGGTAAATAGTCCGCATCTGATCCTTGGAAAACTTATTCGGCCGGCGAAAATCGTAAACCTTGGTTTTAACCTGTTCTGCCTCTCGGCGCATCTCCTCCGTATTCAGCTGCCCGGAAGTCAAAGCCTTTAAAAGCATATCAATTTCTGATTGAGACAATACTTCTTCCGCCACGAAGTCACCATCCTTCCCCGCCATCCCAAAGCCTTTAGACTAATCAAGACAGGGCCTTTTCCACCGCTTGAATAACCCTTTCCTGCTGAAAAGGCTTGACAATAAAATCCCTGGCTCCCGCCTGAATGGCCTCCATCACCATCATCTGCTGTCCCATGGCACTGCACATGATAATTTTGGCTTCCGGATCAATCTGGCGGATAGCCTTTACTGCCGAAATTCCGTCCATTTCCGGCATGGTAATATCCATGGTGACCAAATCAGGCTTTAACTCTTTATACAAGTTCACAGCCACCGTGCCGTTTTCCGCCTCTCCAGCCACCTCAAAGCCATGTTTGGTGAGAATATCACGGATCATCATGCGCATGAACGCAGCATCATCCACAATCAAAATCCTTTTTCCCATCCCTGCTACCTCCTCTATACATTTAATCCCAGTGCCTGAAAAATTTTATCCAGGGAACCTACCTCGGGCACCAGAAAAAAATGCCCATTGATGCTTACATCCTCCTCATAAAACTCCGTTTCAATGATCAAGGCCCGATCTTCGAAATATCCCCTTTCGAAAAAGGCTGTGCTCAAAACGGCCCCCAACATATCAAAGGCAAAAGCAGGCACTGAAGGTATAAAATTGATTTGAGTAAACTCAGAAAAAGCGGTCAAAAAGGAGCCGGTTAAGATATTGCCCACTTCTTTCAGGGTGGATTCTCCGATAGGATCCAGGGTCCCTTGGGACTCGCCCTCCCCACCCAAAAGCATCTGCAAGAGGCGAAAAGCGCTTTCTTCATCAACGATGAAGAGAATCACGCTGGGAGCCTCTCCGCTGACATGAAAATTAACGCAGGCCACCCTGTCTTCTTCCTGTCCCACCAGCTGAAAAATCTCCTGAAAGTGAAGGATGCCCGCTTTGGGAATGGACATCCCCACTTTTTTGTTAATCAATGAGGCTAAAGAGGTGGCCGCATTGCCTGCTCCAATATTACCGATTTCCTTTAACACATCCAATTGAAAACCTGTCAAATTATCCCAGCTGCTCATGGCACCGCTCCTTCAGGGAAGTTTTTTATCTGTCAGCTCTTTGCCTCCCGCTCACTTTTTCGTATCGGCGCGCCGATAAAACCAGGGGGAGATTTTTTCGTAGCCCAAGTCACGGTAACGCAACATATTCTCGGTGGCCCCGATAAACAGCACTCCTCCCGGGTTCAAAGCTTCGAAAAACTTCCGATACAAAAGATTCTGCGCCTCCATGGTGAAATAAATGGTCACATTGCGACAGACAATCAGATCATAATTTCTCCCGTACGGATCCTGCAGCAGATCATGGTATCGAAATACAACCCGGTCTCTAATCTGAGGATTGATGACATAGCCCTTACCCTCCGGCTGAAAAAATCTCTTCAGCCTGTCCCGGGATACATTTTTGAGAAACCTGGCTTCATAATATCCCCTCCGAGCCTCTTGGAGTATCTTCCGGTCGATGTCAGTGGCTTCGATAACATGTTTCATCCCCGGGCCCAGTTCTTCTAAAATAATGGCCAGGGAATAAGGCTCCGCTCCGTTGGCACAGGCAGCGCTCCACACTTTAAGGCGCGGCTTGTCCCGGAGCAAAACCGGTAGAATCTCCGTTTCCAGAATTTCGAAAATCTCCGGATTACGAAAAAACTCGGAAACGTTGATGGTAACTTTATCCAGAAAGCGCGCCAGTTCCTCTTCATTCTCCACCAGCAGGCGCAGATACCGGCCGTAATCCTGGCACTGCCGGCCTTGCATCAAGCTATCTATTCGACGTTTCAGCTGTTTCTCCTTGTAACCTTCCAGATTTAAGCCAAATTGCCTGTAAACCCCTTTCTTAAACTCCAAAAAATCCATAAGCCCTCCGGTTCTAGATGGTAATCAACGGTCTCGCTATGCTTCTTATGTATACATCACCGCTTGACAGATCAAAAATCATGGTGCGCCCGTAGTTTCTACCGGTATGCCGGCCTTTGAGAGGAATATTTAAAGACCGCAGTACCTGGATGGTCATTTCCACATTTCGCTGGCCGATATTGAGAGTGCTGATGCTCTTGTCGGGAAAACTGAACATCTGGGCTCCTCCGGCGATCTTGGCGGTGATGGCGTTTCTTCGGGCGCCCCGCCGCAGCATTTCTGCCAACATATCCGGTATAGCCAAATCCGCATATTTAGCCGGCTTGGATTTGTCGGAAAACTGCCTGCTGTCGGGGAGCATGATATGAGCCAGGCCCCCTATTTTTTCATAGGGATCCCACAAAGCTATTCCCACACAGGAACCCAATCCCAGGGTAATCATGCGCATCGGTTCCCTGGCCACCTTCCAATCGGCAATACCCACCTTGATCTCCTCGATAGTCTTATCAGCTGACATTGATGCGTATCCTCCGCACAAGCTATTCTTCCTTTCCCACTCCTGCCTGCCCGGGCTGTTGGAGGGCCCGGGCATCTGTGCTAAGATAAAATGTTATCACCGGCGCAGGTTATTGGCCAAGGACCACATCTCATCGGCAACTTGCAGGGTCCGGGAATTGATTTGAAAGGCCCTTTGGGCCCCAATCAGCTCCAGCAACTCTTCTGCCAGGTCCACATTGGCCAGCTCAAGAAAACCCTGCTTAATTTGGCCATAACCATCTCTACCCGGCTCCCCTTCCCGGGGAAAGCCGCTGGCCTCAGTGGGCAGAAATAGACTCTCCCCCCTTGCTTCCAAACCGGCTGGATTGTCAAAAAGGTAGAGAGGAATAAAACCCAGCTCTTCCACCATCCCTTCCTCGTTCTTTCCCGTCACGCCGCCGGTAGGTCCCACCACAATTTCCGTAAATCCCGGTGGAATGATGACAGGCGCCGTGAGGCGATAACCCTGGGAGGTGACCAGGTTCTGATCTCCATCCAGATAAAAAGAGGCGTTTCTGGTATAAGCCCGCGAGCCATCCGGGAGCTCCACTTCAAAGAACCCGGGCCCCTGAATGGCAAAATCAAGACTCCGGCCTGTCTCTGCCAAGGAACCTTGTCCAAAGTCCCGGAGAGTTCCCCCTATCTTGACTCCGGCTCCCTGGATCACTTCTTTTCCATCGGCAGGATTCCGGTTCACAGGCAGCCCCGGTCTGGCCAGAGATTGGTAGAACATCTCCGTAAAAGTGACCCGCTGCTTTTTGTAAGCTGCGGTATTAATGTTGGCCAGGTTATGAGCAATCACATCAATCTTATGCCCAAAGGAGGTCAGACCCGAAGCACTATTATTCAAAGAACGCAGCAATTTTCCTCACCTCCCTAACGAATGCTGCCCACTTCGTTGACGCTCTTACCCAGGATCTCATCCTGGGTTTGGATGGCTTTCTGATTCATTTCGTAGATTCTCATGGTGGCGATTAAATCCGTCATTTCCCGGATCACATCCACATTGGACTGCTCCAGATACCCCTGTTTCACCACCACTTCTTCCGCCGGCCGGGGGGCTAAATCCTCCGGGGCCCGGAACAAACCCTGGCCCGTTTTCTCCAGCCGCTCCCAAGCGGGGAAATCTGCCAGTAACAGCCTTTCCACCGGCTCCCCCGCCAGTAGAATGGTTCCGTCGGCAGCAATGGTACAACCGGATTGGGCCAACTGAATCCTTCCCTCATAGCCCAGCACATAGTAGCCTTCCTCGTTTACTAAAAAACCTCCATCGTCCAGGTGAAAGGCACCGTTGCGGGAATAGCGCAGCCCGTCAGGTGTTTCTATGGTGAAAAAACCCCTGCCCTGCAGGGCCAGATCCAGCTGGCCTCCCGTATGCTGGAGTGCTCCGGCAGAAAAATCCGTCACAGAAGCATCGATCAACGGCCCATCATGCAATGAACCAACTTGCCCCCGGTTGATTTTCCCGCCGGGCAGACGGTCGATCCTGTCCAGATAAATCTCCCGGAAACTCCTGAAAACATGGGTATCTTTCTTGTAGCCCACAGTGGCCAGATTGGCCAGGTTATTGGAGATTCTTTCCTGGTTCAACTCCTGGGCGGTCATGCCTGCGGCGGAAATATAAAGACCTCTGAGCATCAGTTTTACCTCCTTCCCTTAATCAGCAGAACATCGATAATCTGATCTATGCTCCAGGACGGGGATAACTCAAACTGGCCCGCCTCCAGCTGAGTGCTGACCCCCCTTTCCCGGACCCGTCTCTCAAAAGCAGATCGGTCTTGGATCAAGCCTTTTTCCACCAGCAGGGAAGCAATTTGCTGGGAACTGCTTCCCGGCGGAATAGCAACCTGAATATATTCCTTTTCCGGCTCAGGCTTTTCCCCTTTTTCGGGGGCGCCTGGGGGCGATTCCGGAATAGGGAGCACTTCTTCCCGGTAAACCATTCCTAAATTTCTGGCCATCCTTTCGATCTGGGCCTGATCCGGGAGGATTTTTCCCGGGCTGCTCCCCAGGGCAATGAGGGAGGTCAGCACCATGCCCATCCCCAGGCCCGCCAGAAACTGGGCCCGCCTGGCCAGGAATTTTTTTAGCGCCTCAGGTTTAAGATTAATTCTATCTCACCCTTTCCTTTGCCAAACTCCCTGGCAATCTCCGTGATGGTGCGGCCCTTTTCAAAAGAGCTGATCACCGCCTGTTTAAAATCATCTTCCGCCGGCGGCAGCTTCTTTTCTTCCAGCAGCCGGGCAAAGTTTAAAGCAGGGGCCCTTTCCGCCGGTAGAAAATGCTGAGACTTGATCTCCAGAAAACTCTCGTGCAAAAGTTCCACCTGTTGCTGCAGCTCCTGCATCTTCTTCAGGACCGGTTCCAGATTCCCAGCTGCCCCCTTGTCTTCCAAATTCTCCTGGCGCTGCTGACGTACAGCTTCAGGCAGAAACACCACCAGCAAAATCATCCCTAAAACCAAGAGCAGATAAAGCACGCTTTTCACCTCAACTTCTCCAACTCTCCCCGTAACCGGAGAAGGGCCCGGCATGCAGTTGGCAAACCCTGGATTCCGATACTTCCAATACTTTCCCTATTTCTTTTAAAGTCAGCTCCTCAAAATAGTAGAGGGATAGGATCAGGTAGTCCCTTTCTCCCAGCTTTTTTAAAGCCCTGGTCAGATCTCTCAGCAGCTCTTCTTCCGCATAGACCATGGCGGGATCCGGGCTGGAGACGTCCTGAATGGTGTCCAGCAGCCGCAAATTGCTTTCTGCCCCATCGACGAGAAACTTTTCCAGGGATTCCACCGCCAAACGGCTGCCCTCCGCCAAAGTTTCCTGCAGCTCTTCCACTGACATGCCCGCCGCTGAGGCCGCTTCTTCATCGCTGACCTCCCGTCCCCATTGGCTTTCCAGCTGCTGATAAGCCCGCTCCACCTGGCGGAGCCTGTCCAGGACGGATCTGGGCGCCCAGTTATCCCGGCGTAGGGCGTCCAGAATTGCACCTTTGATGCGCCTGGAGGCATAAGTCTCGAATTTAATGCCCCTTCCCGGGTCATATTTGTCCAAGGCATCCATCAGCCCCAAAACCCCATAGCCAACTAAATCCTCCCGGTCCAGGTGGGGAGGCAGTTTCACCTTCAGTCTCCCGGCCATCTGCTTTACCAGGGGCAGATACCGGAGTATCATCTGTTCCCGGTCAAGAGCTCCGCTCATGCTGTCACCTCATCGTTCCATCCGGTGCTGTTCCAGCATTTTTCGGAAAATATATCTGATCAGACCATCTCTTTCCTTTTCTGTGATATCCAAGAAAACAGCGCCGGCAATAAATTTGGGCTTTTCCGACAGACTTCTTTCACAACGCCGTATCTCCGCCTTTAGCTTGAATTGACAATCCTCGTCGTCTTTTTCGATCCCGGGCAGGTTGAATTTTAACAGGATTTTACTGCCTACTGCCAAGGGTTCCCTCAGGGCAATGGAAACCCCTCCTCCGCTAATATCAAGGATGAGCACCTTTTGTTCCAATCCGGCCCGATCCTCATCCAAAAGCACCGCCAGCTGCGCTTTAATCACCTTCTTGAGTCTGACGTACTCCCGTAACTGTACCCTCTTGATCTCCTCAGGCTCCTTCAGCACATAATGGGGGAAGGGAGAGGTCCGGCGGGCCAGAACTTCCGATGTAAAAAGGAATTGCTCGTTCTTGCCAATAACGCGGACCTTAACCTTGGTCCCCGGAGACAGCAGCAGAACATCCTTTTTCTCATACGGAAGAGTTACGGTGAAAAAACCCGGGCCCAGGGAAAGAATAATGCTCTTGAAGGGCTTTCCCTTTTCCTCGTCGATGATCTCCACTTTGTTATTGATTGCCAATGCGCGTTTTTTCAGCAAGAATAAACATCCCCCTAACTAAACAAACGCAACAACCGGTTCAGAAAATGGTTCATGCCGCGGGGAGATTCCACATGAATATTCAAGATAATTCCCGCCAGCCGGAAAATATCCTGGGATGCATCGGCGTGAGGATATTTGATAACAAGAGGCTCCTGTTCCTTCACAGCCTGAGCCACAGCCTTATCTTCTCTCACATAACCTAAAGATTGGACCTTGATCTGCAGGAAACGCTCCGCTGCCATTTCCAGTTTGGTCATGGTATTCTTTGCTTCAGACCTGCTGGAAGCACGATTAACCACAATTTTGATCTGAGAATGGACGGAAAACTTGGAAAGTATTTTCATAATGCCATAAGCATCGGTAATGGCCGTGGGCTCCGGGGTAACCACCAGGAGCACCTCCTGGGCCGCGCCCAAAAAACCCAGCACATTGCGGGAAATCCCCGCTCCCGTATCGATAAGAAGATAGTCCGCCCGGTGGTGAAAGCTGCTCAGGCTCTCAATTAAACGCTTTCTCTGATAGTAGTCCATATTGGCCAGCTCCTGGACCCCGGAGCCACCTGGAATAATCAGCACATTATGGGGGCCCTCCAGGAGAATATCATCAATGTCTTTATGGCCCAAAAACACATCATACAAGGTAAAACGAGGAATCAAACCCAATAAAATATCGATATTGGCCATTCCCAAGTCAGCATCAAATACAACCACTCTCTTTCCCTGCTGGGCGATGGCTATGGCCAAATTGAGCACCAGGCTGGTCTTGCCTACCCCTCCTTTACCGCTGGCCACCGCCAGGATCCGGGGGCCGGCGGTGGTTTGCTCCTTCTTTTGCTGAAGAGGGAAGCGGCGGGCCAATTCCCTAAGCCCCAATGCCTGATCAGACACTAGTCCATCGCCCCCAAAATCATTTTTGCCAACTTCTGCGGATTGGCCGCCATAATATCTTCCGGAACATTTTGGCCTGTGGTCAAATAAGCCACAGCCCGGCCTGTTTCCTCCACCACATTTAAGATAGTGCCTAAAGAGCGTGTTTCATCCGCTTTGGTGAAAATCAACTGATTATATTCGGTCACTTGAAAATCCCTCACCGCCTGCAGCAGGTCGCTGCTCTTGGTGGAGCAACTTAAAACCAAAAAAGTCAACCGGCGGGGAATAACCCGCAAAAACTCCTGTAATTCTCCCAACTGCTTGGTATTGCTCCAAGGTCTGCCGGCCGTGTCCACGAAAATCGCGTCTTTGTCCTGGTGACGGGGCAGCACCTCCGCCAGTTCTTCGGGGGTCATCACCACTTCCAAAGGCACATTGAGAATCTCTGCATAAATGCGCAGTTGATCAATGGCGCCAATGCGGTAGGTATCGGTGGTAATGATGGCAATGTTTTTATGCTGAAAAAGAGCCGCCTCGGCAGCTAGTTTGGCCAAGGTTGTGGTTTTACCCACCCCGGTAGGGCCCACAAAACAATAGACCTTCACATCCGGGTCCAGTTCCGGCTCTTTAAACAAACTGGCAATGCGCTGTCCAAGAATCTCTTTGATGGAAGGATCATTATGGTCCGGTGACAATTCTTCCATGTTTTCCAGGAGTTTTCCCACCAGTCCATGGTTGATGTCCAATTTCAAAAGCAGTTCCTGCCAGCGGTTCAGGCTCTCCAGCAGATTTGCCTGTTCCTCCCCTTGACCGGGCCGAACCTGCAAGCCCTTGATCAGCCGTTTTAATTCTCCCACTTCCTGCCGCAGATCAACGGCCAACTGTTGGGTCCCTGCAGATGGGTACTCCACCGCCGCTGTTACTTCCAGCTTTTTCGGCTGGAAAAGTCCCCTCCAACCGCCGGTGCGCACCTTCCGGCTGGATACGATAACCGCGTCCGGACCCAGGTCTCTCCTGATCATTTCAACGGCTTCCGGCATATCTTTAGCTAAATAGCGTTTTATTTTCACGTCACCACCACCGTCCCCACAGATTCAACCTCCAGTTCAGGAAGCAGCTCCCCATAGGCCAAAACCGTCAACTGGGGCAGGAATCTTTCCGTCAATCGCCGGAAGAGAAGACGCGCCCTGGAAGAGCAAAGAACCACCGGCTGCTGCCCTTCCATGGCCAGTTTCTCCACCAAAGGCGTCAGCCTGTCGAAAACCTTCTGGGACATTTCCGGGCTGAGAGCCGGGTAGTTCCCGTTCTGGGTTTTCTGGGCTCCATCCACCAACATCTGCTCCAATTGGGGATGGAGGGTGATCACCTTCAATTTCCCCTGGGGACCGGCATAAAGCCTGCTGATAGTCCTCTTCAAGGATTGGCGCACATTCTCCGTCAAGTAATCCGGGTCTTTGGTCACCCGGGCCGTATCGGCCAGCACCTCCAGAATAGTCACCAGGTTCCGAATAGGTATGCGCTCCGCCAGCAAATTCTGAAGTATTCTCTGCACTTCTCCATAGGTTAACAACTCCGGCACCAGTTCCTCCACCACCGCCGGATTGGTCTCTTTCAACTTATCCAGCATATCCTTGACTCCCTGTCTTCCCAGGAGTTCCGCCGCATGAGACTTGATAAATTCCGTTAAATGGGTGATCAAAACTGTAGCAGCATCCACGACAGTAAAGCCCTGAATTTCCGCCTTCTCCTTTTCAGACGCCGTCACCCACCAAGCGGGCAAACCAAAAGTGGGTTCCCGGGTCTCTATTCCCTCCAGTCCTTCCCCTGTGCCGGCCGGATTCATAGCCAACCAGTAACCGGGTATAATTTCCCCCTTGGCGGCTTCCGTCCCATGGATCTTAAAACAGTATTGGTTGGGGCCCAGCTGGAGATTATCCCGGATTCTAATGGGACGAACAAAAATACCCAGGTCAGAAGCGCACTGCCGGCGGACTGCCGCCAGCCGATCCAACAGATTCCCTCCTTGTTCCTCATCGGTAAGGGGAATCAGGTTGTAGCCAATCTCAATTTCCAAAGGATCCACTTGGAGAAGATTTAATACATTTTCCGGCTGCCTCTGCTGCCGGCGGCTTTCCTCCAGCATCCGGGCCTGTTCCCTGGTCTCTTCGCTCAACTTTTCTCCCCGCAAGACATAGGCCACATAGCCGGTGGCCGCTGCCAGGATTAAAAAAGGCAAAGTAGGCAGCCCGGGTACAAGTCCCAAAACCAAGAGCAACACCGCCGCCAAGGCAATCACCCGGGGAAAAGCGGTAAGTTGGGACGACAGATCCTCCCCCAAACTGGACCCTGATTCAGCTCTGGTCACCAGAATGCCGGTGCCGGTGGAAACCATCAGAGCGGGGATCTGGTTTACCAAACCATCACCTACGGTTAAAACCGTATAAAGCCTTAGGGCTTCCATGACAGTTCTGTCCTGCTGCCAAACACCGATAATAAAACCACCGCAAATATTGATAATAATGATCACAATGCCCGCGATGGCATCGCCCCGGACAAACTTGCTGGCCCCGTCCATGGCGCCGAAAAAGTCGGCCTCTCTCTGGAGGCGCTTCCTCCTTTCCCGGGCCTCATCCTCGGTGATCAGGCCCCCGTTCAAGTCGGCGTCGATGCTCATCTGTTTCCCCGGCATGGCATCCAGGGTGAAACGGGCCGCCACCTCCGCCACCCGTCCGGCCCCGTTGGTGATCACCACGAACTGGATGACCGTAATAATGAAGAAAATAATCAGACCCACCACATAATTACCGCCCACCACGAAATCTCCAAAGGACTGGATCACTTTTCCCGCATGGGCTTTCGTCAGGATCAACCTGGTGGAAGAAATATTCAGAGCCAGCCGGTAAAAGGTCACCACCAGCAGAAGGGCTGGAAATACAGAAAACTGCAGGGGCTCCGTGGTGAACATGGTCGTCAAAAGGATGATCAGACCAAAAGTCAGGCTGAAGGTGAGAAGGATATCCAACAGCTGAGCTGGCAACGGAATGATAATGATAAAAACAATGCCGATAATGACAGCTGCAATCAGCAAATCACTGTAGCCCGTCAAACGTCGAAAAGAAGAGAAAATACTCTGAGAGCCCGGCGCCGCCATCCTCCTTCACCTCCTGTTCACAAATCAGATCTTTTGCCTGTCCTTTCTTCCCATCCTATAGAGCATAGCCAGGATCTCCGCCACTGCCTGGTATAGTTCCGGGGGGATTTCTTGTCCGATGTCCACCTTGTCAAAGATGAAACGGGCCACCGGCTTATCTTCCACAATGGGGACCGCATTCTCCTTGGCCACCGCCACAATGCGGTTGGCCACAGCACCCGCTCCTTTCGCCAAAACCAAGGGAGCCGCATCTTCACCTTCTCGATAACGTAAAGCCACGGCTAAATGGGTGGGGTTGGTGATGACTACGGTAGCTTCCGGCACCCTTTGCATCATCCGGTGCATGGCCAGCTTCCTCTGTTTTTCCCTGAGCTTAGCCTTGAGAAAGGGGTCTCCTTCCGTCTGTTTGAGTTCCTCCTTCACTTCCTGTTTGCTCATGCGGATGCTTTTTTCAAATTCCCGCCTTTGATAAATATAATCCAGAACCGCAATCAGCAAAAAAGCGGAAGTTGCCCCCAGTCCCACCTGGAAAATAAGTGCCGATACCACCTCAAAGCTATCAAAAAGACTCAGGTCCACCAGGAAAAGCAGTTTTTCCAAATCACCTTTCACCATCTGATAGCCCACAATCCCCACAATGACGATTTTTAAAAGAGACTTCAGGAACTCCACCGCCGCCCGGCGAGAAAAAATCCTTTTCATCCCTTGCAAAGGATTGATATTTCCCAGCCGCGGCTCCACTGCTTCCGAACTAATCCGGAATCCCACCTGCCCATAATTGGCCAGCAAACCGATCGCTACTGCTCCCACAAAAACCGGCCCCATTAAACGGAAGAAAAATACGGTCAAATCCAAGAAAATTCTCCGCAAACCGTTGATGCTTAAAGGCCTGGGCAGCCATTCCTGCAGCAAATAAGTCATCAAATGACGAATCTGCTCACTAAAATAATGGCGCAGGAAAAAAACAAGGACGACCAAGGTCAGCAAAACCAGAGCTCCGTTTAAATCGGTGCTTTTTGCCACCTGCCCCTTTTTCCGGGCCTCCCGCCGGCGGTAAGGGGTGGCTTCCTCGGTTTTCTCTTCCGCGGCAAAAAGCTGTAAATCAATGTAAAAAAGTTCCTCTCCCATCAGCGGAAACTCCCCATGATCAGGTGCAAATCCCTTTCCATTAAGCTGACAATATTGCTGAAAGCCAAAGCTACGATGGGCATGATCACTGCTAAAACCAGAAGTCCCACACCGATCTTCAAAGGGAAACCCAAAATAAACACATTCAACTGGGGAACGGTCCTGGCCACCAGCCCCAGGGACAAGTCGCTGATGAGCAGCACCGCCATCACCGGCGCCACAATCTTCAAAGCCAGGAGAAACATCCCACTAAAAACTGTCACTATTTGCTGCACGATCACTCCCTGAAAACGGACGCCTCCCGGCGGGACCAGTTCATAGCTCTGGGCCAGGGCCAAAAGAAGACTGTGATGGCCGTCAATGGTGAGCAAAAGAAGCACTCCCACCAGATTGAAAAAATTGCCCAGGAGAGTGGAGTGCATCTGGCTGGTGGGGTCCACCAAGCCGGACATGCCAAAGCCGATCTGCAAATCTAAAAGCTGCCCGGCGATTCTGATCCCCGTAAACACCATATTGGCCGTTATTCCCAAGGCCAAGCCCAGCAAAGTCTCCGCCGCCAGCATTAAGCCGAAGAAAATAATGTCCACTTCCGGCGTGAGCCAGTCCGGACTGCTGACAAAAGGCGAAATCAAGACGGCCAGACCAAACCCTGTACCGATCTTCGCCAAAGGCGGGATGCTCCGGTTGGAAAACAAAGGGGCTGCCGCGATAAAAGCGGTAATCCTGGTGAAAACCAGAAGAAAAACCAGCCAGCGCGCATAATCCACTCCAGGTCTCCCCCCCTCTAGCCAATGAGGCTGCTCAAACTGCCGAAAAGATTGTTGGTAAAATCCATCAAGGTGGTAAGCATCCAAGAGCCAAACAAAATTAAAGACAGCAAAACCGCTACGATTTTCGGCACAAAAGTCAGAGTCTGTTCCTGGATCTGAGTTGTGGCCTGAAAAATACTGATCACCAATCCAACCAGGAGACCCAATCCTAAAGCAGGCGCCGCCAACAACAAGGCCAGCACCAGAGCTTCCCTGGCCAGGTTAACCACAAATTCTTGCGACATGGGGTTCCCTCCCATCCGGATCAGCCTCTACCACAATTCTCCAGCTTCCTACAAAAAACCTGCTTAGTTCGCAGTTTCACTCATTTCAGCTCCCCTGCTTGATTAACTTTCACTGGGCAAAACTCTCCAAGAGGGATTTGACCACCAGGTACCAGCCGTCCACCATCACAAAAAGCATCAGCTTAAAAGGCAAAGAGATGATAATGGGCGGCACCATAAACATCCCCATGGACATCAGGGTACTGGCCACCACCACATCGATCACCAAAAAAGGGATGAAAATGATAAATCCCATCTGAAAAGCAGTCTTTAACTCGCTGATCACAAAAGCGGGCACCAGCACCGTCAAAGGTATATCCTCTTTCGTCTCCGGGCGCTCCATCTGCGACATGTGCACAAACAGAGCCAGGTCTTTTTCCCGGGTGTGCCGGAACATGAACTCCTTGAGGGGCGCAGCGGCATTTGCCAGCGCCACCTCCTGGGAGATGGTGCCGGCCAAATAGGGATCGAGGGCTTCCGCCTTCAGCTCCTGGTAAACGGGAGCCATGATAAAAAAGGTGAGAAAAAGAGCCAGGCCGATGAGCACCTGATTGGGAGGGGTCTGCTGGGTGGCCAGGGCATTTCTGACAAAGCTCAAAACAATGACAATCCGGGTAAAAGAGGTCATCAGGATCAAAATGGCCGGTGCCAAAGCCAGAATCGTGAGGATGACCAACAGCCTTAAAGTGCTTACCACTTCTTCCGGACTGTCCGACTGGGAAATCTGCAGGTCCACATTGGGTAATGGTACCGGCTGGGCCCCGGCCTGCTGCGGAAAGGAAAACAGCAGCAAAATCACCAGCCCAAGGGAGATCAAAAGAGCAGTTCTCCTAATCATCTCTTTCATTCCCTACTCCCTTGGCGTCGCCGACTCGCTTCCGCCCCTGCCATAGACGGAAAAGGGCTGCCCTTTCGCCCTCGAGGACGGATGCCGTTTCCCTGTAGTCAGTCAATTCCCGCAGCAAAGTAATCTCCCGTTCAGTAACTCCCAGCAAATAATAGCGCCCGGACACCTGGACAATGCACAGGCAGGCTTTGGGACCCAGGGAGAGCCTTTCCAGCAAGCGCATATTCTTGGAGGCCGCCGTCAGATAGCCTCCTTTTTTCGCTCCAAACCGGATACTCCAATAGGCTAAGCCGATTACTAGAGGTAAAAAGATTGCCAACCGCAGCAGAGCCTTCCAGAATTCCCATTCCAAAATTTCTTTTCCCCCTATTCGCTCTTCTTCCCGGTTTCCTTCTCATTCAGCAAACCGGTGATGCGCACGCCGAATACCTCGTTAATAACCACCACTTCACCCCGGGCAAAGGGGACATCGTTCAGGTGCACTTCCACCGGTTCTCCCGCCAGCTTATCCAGCTGGATCACCGAACCCTCTTCCAGCTCCAAAATCTCCTTCACCGTAAGCCTGGTGGAACCCAACTCCACCCCCAAGGTCAACTGGACATCGGCCAGATTGCCCAATCCGCCGCCAACCGGCCGTCCCGGCGGCACCGGCTCCAAGGGTTGAAATTTCACGCTGGATACCACAGGTCTTTTTTCATCATGGAGGGCTGCAAACATTTTGGCGATTTCTTTTTCGGACAGAGAAGCTGATACCATTTTCTTCCCCCTAAACTCATTGAATGATAAATTCCTCAAAATAGATGGCGGCAATTTCCCCTTCATCAAGCAGATCATTAATGGCATTCACCAATTCTCTTCGAAGGACATCTTTCTCCGCCAGCTCTGCCACCTCTTTACCGGAAAGAAGATTGATAATGGTATCCCTTAATCGGTATTCCTTGGACTTCAGTTCGGAAACAAGCCCTTTCTTGTTCACTTCGATGGTGATCTGCACCCGCAAATAACGGCGGAAATTGCTGTCGGCCAGGTTTACGGTAAAAGGTCTCAGGGAAAGTTGGTAGACGGGCAACTGCTTTGTTTCTTCCGCCCCTGCCGCCTGCTGCCGGGCAAAGAAGTAGACTCCCACGCCGGTGCCCACCGCTACCAAGATCAGAATCAAAGCCAAAGCCAACCAGAAGCCCAGCCAGTTTTTCGGTTTCGCCGCCGCCTGTTCACTCAACTAGAATCACCTCTTCCTTCTGCATTTCCCTGGCCTGGATCACCATGACCACCCGCCGGTTCAACTGCATGTTCTCTTCCGTATCATTAGGAGCAACCGGCTTATACTCTCCATAACCCACAGTATAAAACTGATAAGGATCCAGATTATGCCGATCAATAAAATACCTGACTACTCTGCTGGCTCTGGCCCCAGATAGCTCCCAGTTACTGGGAAACTGAATTGTATTGATGGCTCTGTTATCCGTATGTCCCTCCACGGCAATTTTAAAGGGCAGGCGGGCAAACAGTTCCGCCAGGGGATCGAGGATTTGGCGCGCTTCGGGTTTTAAATCCGCCTTAGCCGTATCAAAAAGCACCAGATCCTGAATATCCAGGGCCACTCCCGCCTCCTCGTAGCGCAGTTCCACCTGATCTTCCAATCCCGTTTCCACCAGATATTCCTGGACCATTTCAAATACTTCCATCACCGTATAATCGGGCGCCACGGGCAAAGGCTGCTCCCCGGTCTGGGAATCTTCGATGGGGGTAGGGGTGTCTTCCGGCTTATTCCGATCCAGAGGCGTATCTCCCCAATCCAAAATACCCACCCCTTTGAAGGAAGCCAGGAAAGCCTGAAACTTTATGGTATCAATGACGGAAAGAGAATAGAGAAGGACAAAAAAGACCAGGATCAAGGTCATTAAATCGGAAAAAGTGACCATCCAGTGAGGAGCTCCCTCCTGGCCCTTCTTTTCCCTCGGCTTACGCATCTATTCTCACCCCTTCCGCCTCCACTGCGGCTAATTCTTTCCTCGGCTCGGGAGGCAGGAAGGATTTCAGCTTTTCTTCTAAAATACGGGGGTTCATCCCCGATTGGATGGAAATGATCCCTTCCAGGATAATGGATTTCAGCAAAACTTCTTCCTGGCTCCTCAACTCCAGTTTGCCGGCCAGGGGAATAAAAACCAGGTTGGCCATGATTGCCCCGTAAAAAGTGGTGATCAAGGCTACGGACATGCCCGGACCTAAGGAGCTGGGATCTTCCAGGTGAGCCAACATCTGGATCAGCCCGATCAAAGTTCCGATCATGCCGAAGGCCGGGGACAGAGCTCCCCAGGTTCGAAACACACCGGCCCCCGTCTCATGCCTCTGCCTCATGTACTCAATATCCGTTTCCAAAATGTCACGGATCAATTCCGGGTCCAGGGCATCCACCATCATTTGCACTCCTTTCTGGAAAAAGGGATCATCCAAACGATCCATGTCATCTTCCAGAGCCAAGAGCCCCTCCCGGCGGGCCTTTCTTGCCAATTCCGAAAACATGGCGATCAATTCCCTGGGATCCATCAGCTGAGTAGTGAAAGCCTGTTTGGTTGTCTTCAGGACATTCTTTACCTGCTGGATATCGTAATGGATCAGAAGAGCTGCCGTGGAACCGCCCACAGTGATCATCACCGAGGGCAAGTTCCAAAACATCCCCGCATGACCACCTTGAGCGATGGAAAACACTATTAAAAAAGTCCCGGCAATAATGCCAAAGATGGTCATCAAGTCCGCCTTGCGCAAATACGCTCACCTCTCACTGCTTCTGCTGCCACCGTCCGGAGCATTTAATTCGGTAGGCAATCACTGCTTCAATGATTTCTTCCATAGTCTCCCGGACCATCAGTTTCTTACCGTTAGTCAAGGTAATTATGGTTTCAGGAACATTTTCCACCCTCTCAATGTGGTCCGCATTGATGGCGATCTTCCGATTGTCCAAGGTAGATACTTTAATCATGACAAGCCACCCGTTAGTTATTTTTCATCAGCCGCCCGTGACGAAAAAGAACCCTTTCTCACGAGCGGCTGAAAAAGCTTGAACTGTAGAAAACCGGGTTTAGGGAAAAAGCCCCTTCCCGCTACCTTTTCAGATTGACCAGCTCCTGCAGCATCTCATCGGAAACGGTGATCGTGCGAGCGTTGGCCTGAAAACCCCTCTGGGTGATAATCATTTCCGTAAATTCCTGGGCCAGCTCCACATTGGACATTTCCAAGGCGCTGGGGATAATGGTGCCTCGGCCCTCTGTCCCCGGTTCACCGCCAGCGTCATTTGCTCCTCCCGGCTCCTGGCCGGCCGCAAAATCATAGCGGTAGAGATTTTCCCCCACTTTCAAAAGACCCGACGGGTTGGGGAATTTGGCGATGGCGATGGGATCATCAAGGACCACACTCTCCCCGGTATCACCGTCGATGTAAGAAACAAAGCCCATGGTATCGATGTGAAAGCTCCTGGCAGTGCTGGGGATGGAAATCCGCTCCCCGGCAGTATTCATCACATATAAGCCATTGGCCGGGTTCACCAGGTAGTCATTTCCGTCATCGGAGGGAACAAAGCGGAAAGCCCCCGCCCGGGTGAAATAGGCTCCCTCGTCCGCAGGATCCTCCTTCAAAACAAAAAAACCGTCTCCCTGAATCATCAGGTCATCCGCCTTGCCTGTGGGCTGGGGCGCCCCTTGGGTATGGATCACATCAATGGTAGCCAGGGAAATGCCGAGACCGATCTGCTGAGGGTTAGTACCGCCCCTTATCTCGGAACCCATGGTACCTCCCCTGAGAGTTTGGTAGAAAATATCCTGAAATGTGGCCCGGCTCCTTTTAAAACCGGGAGTGTTCACATTGGCGATATTATCTCCGATCACATCCATCCGCATCTGGTGGGTACGGAGTCCCGCCACTGCGGCATACATGGAACGCATCATCAGAAACGACCTCCTTCATCAGGAATCTGCCGCACCATTTTTGCTGGCTGCCTCCGTCCTTCAGCAGCCGGAAGGCCCCCTCAATGAGGTCCGGCCTAAACAATAATGGCGCTGTCGATATTGGTGAAAAGATTATTCTTGATGGATTGCCCATCCAGGGCTGTCACCACCGTACGATTTTTTACACTGACAATAAAGGCCAGCTCATCCAGCAGCACCAGGGATTCCCGGCAGCCTTTTGAGGCTGCTTTTTCAATACCGCCCTCAATCCGGGCCAGGCCTTCCGCTGACAAAACAATACCCCTGGACTTGATCCTTTCCACCGCATGACGGGAAAAATGCAGGGATTGGCTTTCCTGGAGCTTTTCCTGCAGGAGTTCCTGAAAAGCTTTTCCGGGCGTCCGGCCCGTTCCAGGGGCTTTCTGCTGTCCGGGCAGCCCTTGTGGCGACACCGGGTACCTTAAATCAACCTTCTGCACCAAGCCGGCTCTCCTCCTCACTTGCCCACCGAACTTTGACGGCAGTGATCAACTGTAAGTCTCTTTCCTCCCCGTCAATCAGCAGGACAAGCTGTCCCTCCAAAAACTTCACTCCTGTCACAATTCCTTCAACCAGATTTCCGTCTCCGTCAATTCCTTCGATTTCTCGCCCCAGGAAAGATAAAGCCTGGCTCCAGAGAAGATTATCCTGCATGACCTCCAAATGCCTGCTGATATTATGCAGCTGCTCCAAAGAACTGAACTGGGCCATCTGGGCAATGAACTCCGTATCCTTCACCGGTTCCAGGGGGTTTTGGTTTTTGAACTGGGAAACCAAAATTTGCAGGAACTCATCCTTGCCCAGTTCCCTGGGGGCCGTCCCTTGGGTATAACCCAAGCTTCCTCCCCCGCCAACGGCTGAAACGCTCACGGGCGCTCACCTCCTAAGCATGGTAGTCGATGCTCCCGGCGGAAAACTTCCCCCCAGCAAAAGAAGCGGGATCTTCCTGCTCCCCGGCCGGCTTGGCCTGCCAGAAGAGCGGCGGTCTGCCTGACCACTGCTTATCCTCCTGCCGGCTGAAGGCCCCGGAATGACCTACTTCCACTTGCAGCTGATCCAACTTCAAGCCTTGTTCTTCCAAGGTTTGCCTCAAGTTGAACAGATTGCCGTCTAAAAGCCTGCCCAACTGCTGGTTTTCCACCAGGAAGCGAGCCGTTAAAACCCCTTCCGTCAAAGTCAAACGTATTTCCAGCCGCCCCAGATACTCCGGTTTCAATTTGATTTCCACTTGGCTCTTCTGCCCCAGGGATTTCAATTTACCCGACCGGACCAGCTGATCCGCCACTTGCCGGAAAGATAGGGCTTCGGGAAACGGGCTTTCCCCCTTGCCGCTGACCATGGCTCCTGGGCTTTCCGCCCACATTCTACTTTCTGCCGGAAAAGAGAAAGAATTATCCCCTTGTTTCCCTTCTCCCCCTGTACTGATCGGCAGCTTTTCCCCGGCCTTCTCCAGGGGCGGAGGACAGTGGGCATTGTTCGCCGGAAGCACCCCGGAGGAACCGGATACCAGCCGGACCGGGCCTAAAACAACCTCCTCAGCCGGCTTCTCCCCCTTCCCGACAGGCGGAGCAAGCATCCCTTCCGGGAGATTCACCTTGGAAGCTTTTCCGCCGGCAGTCAGGGCTACTCTTCCCTCAGCCGGGCTTTTATCTTGGGACGGGGGAAGGAACTCACTCTCCCCACCAGGAGAAGCTTCCAGGCTTCCTGCCGGAGGGATTTCTCCTACCGGCGGCAAAAATCCCTGAGCCAGGACAGGAAAAAGCAGCAGGGCCTCTTCTTCCCCTTCTTCTCCCGCAAATCCAGGGAAAACCGCCCCTTCCGCCGACTGAAAAGGCATCTCCCTTATCCCGGGACTTCCCTGGAGGAGGGCTGCCAGGAAAAAACTGAAATTCTTCCCTTCTCCCGCCGAAAAAATTTGTTTCTGAGCGGCGGCTCCCGTCAGGAAAGAAGCAATCAGACCCAGCTGCCCGTTCATTTCCACAGACACTTCCTCACCTCCTTTCCCTGCATCTGATCTCTTGTCATCTTCTTATCAACCCCTTTCACCACAAAAATCCTGAAATAGACTGGCCAAACTATTTCAGAGAAGATCCTCTTTGCTTCGATAGCGCGACAGGGCCAGATCGTCCAGCATCAGCTGTTCCCGGCGGTTTTCCTCGTAAAGATACTGGCCGTATTTTTTTTCTTTAAGCTTTTCTAACATGTGCAGCTCCTGCCTGGCCTTTTCCAGTTGGGAACGACAGACCGCCACCTTTTTCTCCGCCTGGAGAACCCGGCTGGTCTGCACCTGAATTCGCTCCTCCAGGGACCGGCAGTATTGTTCTCCCATCACCATCCGGTCCAGATCCAATTTGCCGCAAGGAACAGGAACCAGATTTTCTGCCAACTGATTTTGGTAATTCTCCAGGATTTCTTCCTCTCGCCGGCAGAGCTGCAGCGCGCCGGCCAGTCTTTCTTTCGCCTGGTTTTCCTTCGCCTGGCGAAAGTTGAGGACCGCCTGCAGTGAAAAACTGAACCGGGCCAATTGCTTCCTCCTCCCTGCGTTTAGGCGAAAATTTCTTTCAGCTTCAGGATCGTATCATGATAGTCCCAGCGTTCATGAATCCCTTGCTTGAGAAAATCCATGATCAGAGGATAAACCTCTATCGCCCGATCCACCTCCGGGCTGCTGCCCTTTTGGTAAGCTCCGATATTAATCAGATCTTCCACCCGCCGGTATTCGGCCAGGTTCTCCCGCAAAAGAGCCGCCAATCGTTGCTGCTCTTCCTCGGTAATCTCCACCATTAAACGGCTCACGCTCTGTAAAACGTCAATGGCCGGATAATGATTTCTTGCCGCCAAATCCCGGGAAAGAACGATATGCCCGTCCAGGATTCCCCGCACCGCATCGGCAATGGGCTCGTTCAGATCGTCACCATCCACCAGCACGGTATAAAGGCCGGTAATGGAGCCTCTTTCCCCGTTGCCGGCTCTTTCCAAAAGTTTGGGCAAGAGAGCGAAGACGGAAGGGGTGTAACCCTTCGTAGCCGGCGGCTCTCCCACGGCCAAACCCACTTCTCGCTGGGCCATGGCAAAGCGGGTGATAGAATCCATCATCAGCATGACTTTTTTCCCCTGATCTCGGAAGTATTCGGCAATGGCGGTGGCCACAAAAGCCCCTTTGATGCGCACCAAGGCCGGCTGATCGGAAGTGGCCGCCACCACCACTGACCGGGCCAAGCCCTCCGGGCCCAGGTCCTTTTCCAAAAACTCCAGCACTTCCCGGCCTCTTTCCCCGATGAGAGCGATCACGTTCACATCGGCACTGCTGTTCCTGGCAATCATCCCCAAAAGAGTGCTCTTACCCACCCCGCTGCCTGAGAAAATGCCCAGCCGCTGACCGCTGCCGCAAGTAAAGAGGGCGTCAATGGCTTTTACTCCGGTGGCCAGGACCTGGGTAATCCTCTTTCTTTTCAGGGGATTAAGGGGTGAATTCATCACCGGCACCCACTTCCCGGGAACGTCTTCCTGGTCCCCTTGGAGAGGCCTCCCCAAGCCGTCCAATACTTTGCCCAAAAGTCCGGGGCCTACTTTCACCCGGTGGCTTTCCCCTGCCGCCTGTACTTCACAGCCGGGAGACACCCCGTCTAAAGAACCCAGAGGCATGAGCAGGGTGCGTTTCTTCCGGAAACCCACCACTTCCGCTTCTGTGGCTAGCCTTCCCGGCACCAGGATGTGGCAGATTTCCCCGATGGAGGCGCTCAATCCCGTTACCTCCACGATCAGCCCGATGACTTGCGCCACCTTGCCCGAAATGCGCACCGGATTAAAATCCTCCAGCATTCGCCTGTATTTACTGATTTCCAACATTCTCTTCCCCGCCCAAAAGCAGCTTTTTTAATTGGGCCAACTGCCCTTCCAGGGTGGCATCATAATAGCCCGTATCCGTTTCCACCCGGCAGCCGCCGGGGCTGATCTTCTTATCGGCCACCATCTGCAAACCCGCCCCTTCCGGAAGACAGTCTCGCAGCTCCTTCCAGGCATTTTTCAGGAATTCCACATCCTGCGGGTGAGCATAAATCAAATAGGTCTCCCCTGCCCTGGCCTCCTCCAGCACCTGCCTGGCCAGATTAAAAACAGTTTCCGGGGCCAGGGATACCTGCTTTTGCAAGATCTTTTCCGCCAGCAGCAGGGAGAGTTCGATTAAACGGGGCTCTGCTTCCTCCAGCAATTCCCGGTAAACCCGGCGGGCCTCTTCCAGGGTGGACCGGGCTTCATCCTCCAGAATCCGGGCTTTTCTCCGGGCTTCTTCCATCCCCTGCCGGTAACCGATTTCCATCCCTTCCCGGCGGGCTTCTTCCACATAGGAAGCCCTCTTCCGCCGGGCTTCCTCCAAGATGGCTTCCCCCTGCTGCCTGGCTTCCTGTAAAATGGCCTCTTTTTCCTGCTGGATCAACTTTTTCTCCGCCTCAGACAGCAAGGCCGCCCCGGCTGCGGAGGGAGAAAAATCCCGGCGGATTTCCACTTCCACCGGTTCCCTCTCCAAACGGGCCTCCCGGATAATTTTTTTCCTCTGCTTAGATAATAATGGCATCTTCGCCACCTCTGGAAATTACAATCTCTCCCGCTTCGTCCAAGCGGCGGATAATCTGGACTATGCGCTGCTGGGCTTCTTCCACCTCCCTCAGCCGGATGGGCCCCAGGAATTCGATGTCTTCCCTGAGCATTTCCGCCGCCCTTTGCGACATATTCTTATAGATGCGGGCAGCCACCTCTTGACTGGAACCTTTAATGGCCAAAGCCAAATCCTTGCTGTCCACTTCCCGGAGAATTCTTCTAATAGAAGTGTCATCAAGGGTGATAATATCTTCAAAGACAAAGAGCCTTTTGCGCACTTCTTCCGCCAGCTCCTGGTCATCCTTTTCCATGGTCTCCAAAATCACTTTTTCCGTGCTGCGGTCCACCCGGTTGAGAATATCCACCAAGGTCTTCACTCCGCCTACGGAAGTAAAGTCCTGGTCCATTAAGGAGGAGAGTTTGCTTTCCAAAACGTTCTCCACTTCCCGGACCACTTCCGGGGAGGCCCTCTCCATCAGGGCAATCCGGCGGGCAATATCCGCCTGCATCTCATGGGGCAGGCCGCTTAAGACGATGGAAGCTTGCTCCGGCTCCAGGTAGGCCAGAATCAAAGCAATGGTCTGGGGATGCTCGTTGTATATAAAATTGACCAGCTGTTTGGGATCCGCTTTGCGCACCATGGAAAAGGGGCGAATTTTGGAGCTCTCCGTCAACCTCCGGATAATCTCCGCCGCCTTGGCCGGACCCACGCTTTTCTCCAGAATCTCCCGAGCGTAATTGATTCCCCCGTGCATCAGGTATTGCTGGGCTTCATAGAGCTGCAGGAACTCCTCGATTACGGCAGTCTTGGCTTCACTGCTGACGGTGGACATATTGGCAATCTGGTAAGTTACTCTTTCAATCTCCGTTTCCGGCAAGTACCGAAGAAGCTTGGCCGATAATTCAGGTCCCACCATGATCAAAAAAGTTGCTGCTTTTTCCAGACCGGACATTTCCCTAGCGCGCACCAACAGCTCCACTCCTTATTCCTCTGATAACCAGGTTCTTAAAAGCTGCACCGCTTCTTCCGGCTTTTCCCGGGCGATATCGGTAATTTTCTTCTGCCTTTCCTTATGAATTTTTTCTTCCTCGGTCAATTCAGGCACAATTTGTCTGACGGGAACAGGCGTCTCCACAGCAGGGATCTCCTCCTGCTGGGGAGCCTTTCCTCTCCGGAACAGCAAGAGCAAAACAATCAGCAGAAGAGCCAGCCCTATGAGAGAAGCGGCCAACCAGGACCAGGGGAAACGGCCTTCCTCCGGCTCCCGATCCATTTCCTCGGGAATCGCTTCCGGCCGGGCGTCAAAAGGCATGCTCACCACGGAAATCTGGTCCCCGCGCAGGGCGTCAAAACCGATGGCCGTTTGGACGATCTGGGTAATCCGCTCTGTTTCTTCATTGGATAAAAGCCCGTCCACCACCACCGCCGTGGAGAGCCTGGTCAAACGACCGGGAGCTTGGATCACCCTCCGTTCGATCTGATCCACCAGATAGTTGGTGATGATGTCGGTTCTTGAATATGTCTCACCTGCCTGGCCCGTTTCCGGGTAATAGGGGAGACCGATATTGCCTTCAATTCCGGCGGGCCCTTGCGCCCCGCCGCCACCGGTGCTCTCCTCCTGGGATTCCTGCTGGCTTAAAATGGAGCCTTCACCATATTCCACGACGGATTCCTCTACCGCATCAAAATCCAGCTCGGCGGTAACCATGGCCACCGCCCGGTTTGGCCCCAAGATCCTTTCCAGCATATCCTGGATCCGCCGCTCCAAGTCCCTCTCAAAAGACCGGCGGATCTCCTCCTGGGTCATCTTTTGCCAGGCCGGAGACCGGTCCCCGCCGGTGACCACCCCGTCGCTTAACACCACCCCGCTGCTGTCGATGACTTTCACATTTTCCGGAGGGAGATTTTCCACACTGGAGGAGACTAAATAAATAATGCCTTCGATTTGGGCCGGTTTCAGGCTGGCCAAGGGCTTGAGTTTGATGGTTACCGCTGCTGAAGCGGGCCTATCCTCGGAAACAAAGACGCTTCTTTCCGGCAGCACCAGGTGCACCCGGGCCCTCTCAATCTCTTCCAGCTGGACGATGGTCCGCCTCAGCTCTTCCTGCAGGGCCCTCTGGTAATCCAAACGCCTCTCAAAATCGGTAACCCCCAGTTTGCTTTTGTCAAAAAGCTCGAAACCCAGTCCCGTGTCGGTCAGCACGCCCTCCCCGGCCAGTTGGATGCGAATATCATAAACCTGGCTTTTCGGTACTAAAATGCTAGTCCCTTCAGCAGCCAGGCGGTACGGAATGCCGTTTTCCTTGAGCTTCTCCACCACAGCGCTGGCATTTTTCGGGTCCAGTTCAGTGAATAAAGGAGTATATTCCTCCCTGGTCAACCAAGGAACAAAAAAAGCCAGCGCCAGCAAAGAAGCTGCAGCCATTACTACGATTATTAATTTGCGAGAAGCCGGAAGCTCTTGCCATTTCCCCCAAACTTGCTTAACCATTCCTTCCAATTTCCCACCTTAAGGTTCCTTTGGGCTGAAGTCCGTCTCTTGGTTCAAATCTGCATCCTGGAGATTTCCTGGTAGGCTTCTACCAATTTATTGCGTATCTGTACAGTCATCTGCAGGGCCAGGTTGGCTTTCTCCGCCGCGATCATCACTTGATGCAAATCTTCCACTTCGCCCACCAAGAACTGATTAGTTAAAAGATCCGCTTCTTTTTGCAGCTGATTCACTTCCTGGAGCTTCTCATTGAGCACTTGGGCAAAAGAAGCAGCTCCCTCTTTTTTTTCTCCCCTAACTTGGAACAATCCCAAAGGCTGGGGGACCAGCATGGATACTTTCATCGCTGCCCACCTCCTAAGCTCGCCCGATCTCCAGAGCTTTTAGGGCCATGGTCTTTGCCGCATTCAGGGCGGTAACGTTGGCTTCATAGGCCCTGCTGGCCGTGATCAGATCCACCATTTCATTCACCACATTGATATTGGGATAGGCCACATAACCCTCTTCATTGGCATCAGGATGGGAAGGGTCATATACCAGGCGGGGAGGAGAATCATCTCGGACGATTTCCGCCACCGCCACTCCCCGGCCCCGAAAGCTGCCGGGACGCCCCAGCACCCTTTCCAGCCTTTCGGCGAAAACCGCCGTATGACGCCGGTAAGGGCCTCCTTCAGCTGTTCTGGTGGTGCTGACGTTGGCCAGATTGCTGGAGATCAAATCCAAACGCAGGCGCTCCGCCGTCATGCCGGAAGCGCTGATGGTCATTGACTTGAACAAGCCCATCTCTATCTTCTCCCTTCATTGATCACATACCTGAGCAAGCTCAATTTGCTGTTCAGCCGCGTGGCTGCCGCACTGTACATGAGAGTATTTATCGCCAATTCCGCCATTTCCGCATCTATGTCCACATTGTTGCCGTCCGCCCGCATGCCGGGGGAATCATCTTTTTCCACCCGGGGTCTAATCGTGGCCAGGCTGCGGTCCCTGCCCAGATGACCCGGGTGAGTTTTTCTCAGGCCCAGGCTCTTTTCCATCCCCAGGGCCGCCTTCAGTTCATCTTCAAAAGCCACATAGGACCTTTTATAGCCGGGAGTGTTGATGTTGGCAATGTTGTGAGCGGCTACCCTCTGTCGCAGCCCGGCTGCATCCAGGGCTTTCTCCAGGGCCCCTGTCGTCATATCCCTAAAAAAACCAGACACCGAACCGACCTCCTTTTTCCAGGTGAGGGGATCTGTTTATTTAACAAATACTAACAATAACATTATTTAGCTATGTCTATTTCAACAATTAACCCTAAATTCCTCTAACTTTCGCCAAATTTATGGTAAATTATAGTCCTATTTCCATTTTAGGACGTCCCAGTTTTCACCATTTTTCCCCATCTCCCCTTTAGGCGCATCTTTCCCCAAAAAAAAGCGCCGGTTTTCCAGCGCTTTTTTGACAGATTCCTTCTTTATTTGGCTGACCGGGCTTCGGCACTGCCATTTTCCCTGTCCACTGCCTCCACCCAGGTATCCCTTAGCTCCTTGATCAATTCTTTTACTTCCACGATGATTTCCGGATCTTTTTTCAGATTGGCTTCCACCGAACGCCGGTAGAGATAATCGTAGAGCAAAAAAAGGCTCTCTCCGATGTCTCCCGTCTCCCGGTTCACATTGGACATGAGCTCTGCCAAAATAGACTGGGCTTTCAGCAGCAGCCGGTGCGTTTCTTCCACTTTCTTTTGGCGGCAGGCTGTTTCTCCCTGGGTCAAAAAACGAATGGCCCCGTCATAAAGCATGGTCACCAGTTTTTCCGGCCCTGCCGTCTGCACCTGGTTTTGCTGATAAGTCTGATAGGCACGCCCGTAGGCTCCTTGGTACACTCCGTCCCTCTCCCTTCCCCGCATTTCCTCTTCTTTCCTCAAATCTTTTCATCCAGCACCAATCCCCGGCTTTCCACCGCCTGGCGGAAAATCCTTCTGGCTGCCGCCAAAGTCAACTGGCGCAGCACTTTTCCCTCTTTGATGCTGCGGACCTCCACCAGCCATTTTCCCTGGGATTTCACCAGGAAAAAGCGCAAGGGGTGCCCTTCTTTCTCCAGACCCTGGTTGACCTCCTGCAGGAATTCCTCCAGCTCCTCTTCAGTGGCCTCCCGGAACCATTCTCGCTTTTTGAGGCCCTCCTCCCGGTCGGCCACCCGGATTTCCCGAGAACCCCGCACCACTCTTTTGGCGGTTTGGTCCTTAAGATTCTGTAAAAGTATGGGGTCAATGCCGGGGATTTTAATCAACATTATTTCCACCCCGCCGGCTTATTTTTTTTGATCCAGAAAAACTCCTTCCGGCACAATGGCTGCCGCCTGGTATGCACCCAAGCTTCTTCTGCTCTGCTGCAGGGCGGCAAGCTTTTCAGCTATCTCCGATCTCTGCCGCAGCAGCTCCAAAATGAGTTCCCGATGCAGCTCCTGGATGGCCGCTAAAAGTTCCTGCTGCTCTTCGTGCCAGGCCTGGCCTTTTTCCTCTCCCCCATGGGGAAAAGCCCTTCTTCTTTCTTCCAGGCGGTCCACTTGCTCCATCAAACGATCCGTCTCCGCCAGTAATTGGCTGAACAAGTCCATCTTCCCCTGCCGGAAAGCCTCCTTCTGCTTTTCCAGGCTTAAGAGCATTTCCTGCAAGAGGGCGTTTTTTTCTTCCTGCAGCCTTTTTCCCTCATTTTTCGTCATAAAGGCTTCTCCCCATTACCGACCCGGCCAGCCGCCCAGCTGCATGGACAGCCACATGGCCTGGGCATTCATCTGGTTGATGGCTTTTTCCAAGGCCGCAAATTGGGCCCAGTAGCGGTTTTCCGCCCGGATCAGCCTTTCGTTCATCCGGTCAATTCTTTCATCCAGCCGGTTCAGATCCCGGTCCAGCAGGCTGATGCTGCCCTGCTCCGCCACAAAGTCGATGAGCATGCGGGAATCCACGTTCCGCAGCAGGGGGGCGTCGTTCCCGGGCCCCGCCTTGCTGATGACCTGTTTCATCCCCTGGATGATATCCTCGTAGATCCGGCTCACTAAACCAGTCTGCCGGCGCCTTTCCGCCGATTCAGTCAGGGACCGGTCCGGCTGGCTGAAAAGGAGCTCCAACAGGGCGCCGGGATTCTCCCGGATCGCTTCTTTCAGCTTATCTTCTTTAATGATAAGTTTGCCGCCCCGGGAACCGCTCACATAACCCTCCGTTTCGATCCCGAACTCCGTTAAGCGATAAAGCCCGGAAGAGCCCTGCACTTCTTCATAAAGCCCTGATCTCACCCTCTGCAGGATCTGGCTCAGGATGGGGTCATTCCACAAGAGGCCGCTTTTTGCCTTTTCTTCCCATAATTCGATTTCCCTTTCCGACATGGCCTCTTTCTGCTCCCGGGTCAAAGAGGGATAGTCGGGATGCCTTTTTTCTTGCAGCTGCTGGTTGATCTTGTCCACCAGCTCGTTATAGCGGTTGACGAATTCTGTTATTTTTCCGTAAACGGCTTCCACATCTGTGTCCACGATGATCTGGGTGCTGCCTAAAGACTTGATTTGCACATTGATATTATTGATCTGAAACTGGTTGTGGCTGAATCGCAATCCTACCGCCGCGCCAAAGTCCACCAGGGCATCCCTGCCTCCGTATTGGACCCGGTCCGCCAGCCACTTCTGCTCCCCTTCCTCCAGGTATTGGAGCTTGAGCAGGTTGCCGGCGCCGGTGATAAAGCCCACTCCTGCAACAAGGCTGCTGTTTTCCTCAATCCGGATGGTATTTTCCGCTCCGGTTTCCTCCGTCTGGAGAAAAAATCGGTCCAAAGCCGCATCATAGATGGCCCTGACTCCGATTTTGCTTTGATTGATCTCCCGCACCAGCTCTTCCAGCTGCACCGCGCTCAAACCGCTTTTATTGATGGTCACGGAACCCTTATTGGTGGTAATGGTGAAGTTGATGACATCATCATCATTCAGGCCAAACTGTTCAGCCAGACTTTTCCCTTCGCCCAAGGAAATTTTATCGCTGCTGGCCGCGGACCAGTTGGCGGCCAGCTCCCGCACCACCAGCCGGTAACTGCCGGCGGCCGCATCGGCCCTGGCGCTGACTTCCACCACTGAGCTGTCCGCCGCCGTGGCTTTCTTCACCCAGGGCAGGCTGCTCACCGACTGCTGCAGCAGGGCGCCGCCGGAGGAAACCCGAGTCAAGCCCAGTTCCTTTCTGGTCTCCAGGATAAAAGCAGCCAAAGCTCTATTGATCTCCTGATAGGCTTCCTGTCGCCAGCTGTGCAGGGTTTTTTCCTGTTCCAGCTTGTCCACTCTCATTCTTTCAATCCGCATCAGGTCCTTGACGATGGCCTCCAGGTCCATACCCGTGGCCAATCCGCCCACCCTTAAATTGCCCGCCAAAGCTAAACACCCTCTTTTTGTTCCGTGATTGCTCTTTATGCTAATTCTCTAGATCCTTTCATCCACCATGATCCCGGCCAGCTCCCAGAGCTTGGCCACCATGTCCAGCAGTTTTTCCGGTGGGATTTCCCGGATCAGTTCCCCGCTTTCCCGGTCAAAAACCTTCACCATGATCTCGTGGGTGGCCTCATGGATGGAAAATTCAAAACGGGTGAAAGTCCCTTCCAAAGATTTGTTGGCATGTTCAATGGCCCGGATGATCTCTCTTTCGCTGGGGGGCTTCTCTCCGGCTGTGCTTTCCCTCTTTTGGGCCCTTTCCGCTACTTTCAGATTTTTCTCGCCGGCAGCAGCCTTCAGCCGGGACTGGTCCATGCCCATGCTTCCGGTAGTGACAGGATTGATCTGCATTTACCTCCCCCCTTACCTCAGGGTCTTTCTATCAACTATATCGGCAGTTTTCCTGCGAAACTTTAGCATGTAAGCGTTGGAAAAAACCTTTTCCTCATCAAGCCGTGGTTTGACAAAAAAATCAGGTGGAAACCGGATGCCATTTCCCTTCCACAAAATAAAAACGACCAGGCCTAAAGTTTCCAGCCCGTCAGCCGATAATATTAAATGAGAAGTGAAATCCTTCCCGCGGCCGCAAAGAAGGATGAACTTAAAGGCAAGGAAGCCAAAATTAATTTCAAGGAGGAATGGGAAAATTGATTATCAATCACAACATTTCTGCTCTAAACACCTATCGCCAACTATCGTCAAACAACGTACTGCAAAACAAGAGCTTGGAAAAGCTCTCCTCGGGTTTTCGCATCAACCGGGCCGGGGATGATGCGGCTGGTCTGGCCATCTCGGAAAAAATGCGGGGGCAGATCAGAGGCTTAAACCAAGCCTCCAGAAACGCCCAGGATGGGATTTCCCTCATCCAAACTGCAGAAGGCGCATTAAATGAAACTCATGCCATCCTGCAGAGAATGAGGGAGCTGGCAGTACAAGCATCTACCGATACCAATACCAACGAGGACAGAGCGGAGATTCAAAAAGAAATTGACCAATTGGCCACGGAAATTACCAGAATCGCGGATACTACTCAATTTAACACCATGAATCTGTTAAATGGGGACTTCAAGGGCAAAGTATTTCATATCGGCGCCAACGCACAGCAGAATGCTTCCATTGAAATAGCCGGCATGAGGGCTTACGAATTAGGGGTTGGAACCGAAGGCTCTGATGGATCGGGAGCAGCTGCGTCAGGCACCATTCAAGAAATCACCATTACCGCCAATAGTGTAGGCTCACAATATAACAAAACAATAAAAATTGAACAAGGCACAGGTAATAATGCTGAAACAGCGATAACAGAAACTGATGACGAAATAATCATTACATTAGGAACGGATTCGGAGGGCGCCCCATTAACAGTAACGCAAGATGAGATAGTTAATTTAATCAACGGGCTTGGCACCTACACGGCTACAACTACCAATCCAACCGGTTCAATTACGACAGGTGAGGCCCAAATAAGCGGTGGCATAGATGCCGGTGAGCCGGTACCTGCCAAAGGTATTGATGTGTCTACCCAAGCTGCGGCCGATGCGGCAATTTCCATCATCGATACGGCGATAAGCACTGTTTCCTCCGAGCGCGCCAAGCTGGGTGCTATGCAAAACCGCTTGGAGCATACCATTGCCAACCTGACCACTGCCGCCGAAAACCTGCAGGCTTCCGAATCCAGAATCAGGGATGTGGACATGGCCAAAGAAATGATGGAGTTCACCAAGATGAACATCCTCAGCCAAGCGGCCACGGCCATGCTGGCCCAGGCCAACCAGCAGCCCCAGATGGTCCTGCAGCTGCTCCGGTAACTCTGCCGCAAAAAGAGCCGGGAATTCCCCGGCTCTCAGACTGTAGACAAAGTCTTATGAAATGCAAACCTTGGCCGATCCTTGGTTTGCATTTTCATTTATACATTCCATAATTGCCGTGCGCAAAAAATCTTTGGCAAAAGTGTAAAAAAGCCAGTAATTGCAGGCATTTTCAGCCCTTTTAACGAAATTATATTATGGGAAAAACCAATACCGCCGGGGTGATGAAAATGCTTGCGAAAAAAGACCGTGAAGCTGTTAACCAAATGGAAATTGTTTGCATAGACAGCCTGGTTCCGGAAAACCATCTGCTTAGAGCCGTCCAGGAGAGTATTGACTTTCAGCTTCATCTATGATGAAGTGAAAGACCTGTATTCAGAAAACCATGGCCGTCCCAGTGTAGATCCGGTTGTTCTAATTAAGCTGTTGATCCTGCAGGCACTCTATGGCATCCGTTCCATGCGGCAGACCATAGAAGAGGTAAAGGTAAACGTCGCTTACCGCTGGTTTCTGGGATATGGCTTGCAGGAGCAGATCCCTCACTTCTCTACCTTTGGCAAGAATTACGTGAGACGGTTTCAGGAAAGCGACATTTTTGAAAAAATCTTTGCGCGTGTTCTCGAAGGAAGCCATCAACTGCGGGTTTCTCAACACCAGCGCCATTTTCATTGATGCCACTCATGTCAAAGCCAGCGCCAATAAGAAGAAGTACATCAAAAAGATGGTCAGGCATCGTGTACATAAATACAAGCGTGATTTGCTTTATGAAATTAACGAGGATCGGAAAGCCCATGGCAAGGAACCGTTTGCTGATGATGAGGACGGAGGCAATGATTCCGGAGATGAAGGAGGCACCCCGGCTGACAGCGGCAAGGAACGAGAAGTCATAGAAAGTACAACAGATCCGGAAAGCGGCATGTTCTACAAGAGTGAAAAAGAGAAATGCTTTGCCTATACTGTAACCGTTGCCTGTGATCAGAACAACTTTGTCCTGGGATTAAAAGCAGCTCCCGGCAATGTTCACGACAGCCAGGTTTTCTCCGATGTCTTCCAGCCAGTCATTGAGACAGCACCCCGAAATCGAGTCTGTAGTTCCAGGATTCCGGATACAAAACCCCGGCCATCTGCCGGGAGATAGTCGAAGCCGGCAAAGACCCCATCATGCCCTACAAGCGCCCCATGACAAAGAAAGGCTATTTCAGAAAACATGAATTTGTTTATGACGAATACTACGACTGCTACATTTGCCCCAATAACCAGATCTTAAAGTACAGCACCACCAACCGCAACGGTTACCGCGAATACAAAAGTGATCCCAAGGTCTGCATCGGCTGTGAGCATAGAAAGAAGTGTACACAGAGCAAAAACTTTACCAAAGTGGTTACCCGTCATGTATGGCAGTCCTATACAGAAATAGCCGAAGACCTCAGGCATACCGAACGGGGAAAAGAACTTTATCGTAAGCGCGGCGAGACAATTGAGCGTGTCTTTGCCGATGCGAAAGAAAAACACGGGATGCGTTTCACGCAGCTCCGGGGCTTGAGAAAAGTACAACACTATCTCACGCTTCTTTTTGCATGCATGAATCTGAAAAAGCTGGCCATGTGGAAGCGGAAACAACGGACATTACCGCCCACAACCTCCCCGCAGCAGGGAGGTACTCTCTAACATTTCAGCTATTTTATGTTTAAAAGTAAAATGGCCTCTAGGTTTTGCTTCCTAAAGGCCATTTTTGTCTACAGTCTGAGAGCCGGGAATTCCCCGGCTCTTTTTCTTTTCTCTTTTTTCTCCTTTCTCCCGTCATTGTATTTTTATTGTCATAATGCTCCTGGAAGCCTAAACTATGGCGATGGATGGAAGCTTCCAATCACCGGTTTTTTCACAAAAATCACAACACCGCTCACATCCCGCCTCATTTCCCTTCATGGAAATGATCCTGGATGGACGGAGAAAGATTCCTTTTTGCTTACCGGAAATGGAGGAGGCGGTCCCGGTACTCACTTTTCATCTCCCGCTGCATGTAGTTGATAAAGCGCTGGAGAAAAACGGCGGCCTCGGCCCGGGACATGGTTTCTCCCGGAAGAACCCGGCCGAAAGCGTCACCGCTGACCAGCCCCATTTCCGCAGCCACATAAATGGCGTCCCTGGCCCAGTAAGGGATCTCCTGATCATCCCGGAAAGGGGTGGGGCTGGGGTTAAAGGGAGCCAAGCCTTCAAAACCCAGGGCCCGGATCAGGGCGGTGATGGCCTGGGCCCTGGTCAAGACTCCACCGGGATCAAAACTGCCCGGCCTGGTCCCTTTGATCACACCCGCCTGGCTGACCGCCTTTATTTCCTGATAATAGGGATGATCCACCCTCACATCCACAAAAAGCGAAATCTCCTTCTCTTCCTCCCGGTTGAATCGGTCAAAGGGATTGAGCGCAGTTTGCCGGCTCTCTTTGGCTGTCTCCATGCCCGTCAGGCGGGCCAAAGCCCGGGCAAATTCGCCTCGAGTCATGGGCAAGCGGGGTCCAAAGTACTCCCCCCGGGCCGGAAAGGCTTCCAAACTGGCCAGCTCCAAGATGGGCCCTTCCGCCCAGTGCCCGGAAATATCCCTGAAGAGAGGTACCGGCAGCCTCCTCTGGCTGGGCAGGGTGGTCAAGCGGGTGCTCCCGCTGACCTGTTTCCTGCTCCGGCCCTTCTCTAGGAAACCTTCTGCATCAAAGCGGGGCAAATTGGCCTCATAGCGCAGAATGCCCTCTTCCTGGATGCTTTCCAAGTAGCCCCCGGCAAAACTGATGGGAGTGGGTTCATTGGGCTGGTACGATAGCTCCCGGGAACGGTTAACGGAAATGTGGAGCTGGAAAGTACCCGACCACTCCTGGGGATATCTTTCCTTATCTTTGATCAGATCCCCGGTAAAGCGGATAATCCCATCCACCCTCTGGGTTTCGGTGCTCCCCCAGGCATGGTCATAGCCCACCGTATCCCCCCAGGTCTCCACCACAACAGTGGCCTGATCCTTGCCCAAAACATAAGTCTTCCGCCCGGACCAGTTCCCGCTGAAATAGGCCACCGCCGGCTGGTGATCAACCAGAGTGGATTTGGAAAACTGGTAATCCTTCAGGGTGTAGCGATCCTTCCCTACGGTCACGGTTTCGCTGATCCGGTCCACCGAAGTCACATAGACAGTCTGCTTGTCCTCCATTTTCTTCTCTTCACTGCTGCTGAAGGAAACAGTACGATTTAATTTAATGGAACCGGTACTGTCGCTGAGCTTGTAACTCAAGTTGGTCTGATAGCCCCCTCCCCGGCCGGCCCGCTGGCTTTTCTGCACGGTACCGGTCAGGATCACCGGCTCTCCGGTGAGAAAAGTCAGCTCTCGGTATTCCCTTTCGTTGGAGATGCCTTCTTCCAGATGGAGCAGGTATTCTGTTCCCAAGGCAGGCCCGGCCCCAAGCCAGAACAGGAGCAAACTGCAGAAAAAAATTACCGCTTTTCTCATGGCGAAACCTCCAGAGAATTCATTCCCACCCCGAAATCCCGATCAAAACCATTAATAAGCTATCTTGAACACCAAATAAGCTGTCGTCAGGTCGTGAACAAAGTAAACTGTATCCCCCGGCTGCAGCTCTTCCGCCCGGATGAAAGAATGATCGTCAAAGACCAGGGCTTTCTCCAAATCCAAGACCAAATCGTCCGGGTTGGGAGTCCAGCGTTGATAGCCCTCGCTCCAGTCTTGAATTCGCTCCAGCCTGACCGTAGCGGTAACAGGGTCCGCTTCTTTCACCCGGCCGATGCTGGTCTTCATTACCGCCGCAAGGTTCCGGTGGAGGGACAAGGCCAGGATGTTCCCTTCCTCATCGGTGATCGCCAGCACATACCGCCTTTTATATTCCTCGCTCCAGCGGCTTTCAGCCAGATCCTCAGGGGAGATGAAACGGGCTGTTCGCACCGCATCCAGAATAAGGCCGGCCCTGGTCAGGACAAGCTGCTGGGTCCGGCGGCTTCGCGCCACCCGTTCCCATTGATTGTTTTGCAGATAATCGGCAGAGCTGATTTCCAGGGATGATTTTTCCACCCGATCCAGGCGGCCCCGGTAGACTTGCCAAGCCTTGGGAAGAAAATTCCGGGAAAGCATGATGAGAACGGATTCCCCGCCGGAAATCCTCTCCCCTTCCAGAAAAAGGTGTTCTCCTTGGTTGAAGTCAGCCGGATCCACCAGCTTACCGTCTTTGACAGCGATAGTCCCGGCTCTGAAGGAAAATATTTCTTCCCGATCGGACAGGGTTAACTGCTGCAAGGGCCAGGAAATCCGGTCAATAAAACCGTTGTAGCTTTCAGCCGGCCCCTCCCCCACTTTGAGCTTCAGCCCCTGGGGACTGCCGTAAACGGAAGAGAGGGCCAGATAGACTTCCGCACCTAACCGGCTTTTCCGCAATTCCTCCAGGGTCAGCTCTTTTTCTCCCAGGTATAATTCCGCTCCCGGCGCCAATTCGATCAATTCCAAGTCCCGGCGGGGATACCAAAGACCGTAAAAATATTCCTCGGGGCCGCTCAGGCTGAGCCTTGATCCTTCCGGATAAACCCCTTCCAGGCGGCCCCTGACCAGTAAGTCCACCGCCCCTAGGGAAGGAGATACTATAATTCTCGCCAGCTCTCCCCTATCCAGGTCCGCTATCTCCAATTTCACCCGGTCCCCGACGTTCAGATCATCCAATCCCCGGATCCGACCCTCTCTTACCACTTGGGTGCCGGCCGTCAGCCGGTAGACTTTTTCCTGGCCGTTTTCCAAAAGATATAAGCGGTCCCCGTCCAGGGACTTGACCCGGCCGGTCTTCACCCCGGAACGGGCTGCGGCATAACCGGGCAAGAGGGAACCCAGGGTCCCTTCCACCGCCACTACCGCATTATCCTGGACCTTGACCCGGATTTCCTGCCCCACAAGCAGATCTTCCAGCCCTGCCGGGCGCCCGTCGATGGTCACGGAAAGGCGGGCATTAAGGGGAAGGATTCTCTCCCGCCCGGAGGAGATTTCCTTAAAAAAGAGAGTTTTTTGATCGGCACTGATGCCGGACAGCAGTCCCTCCAGCCAACCGCTTGCGGCCGGGAAAACAGCGGCAAAAGCAACCGAACCGGTTGGATCGAGGAAAAGCTCCAGCCGGTCGCCGGTTTTCAAAGCAGAAGCCCGGCTCAAACCTCCGTTTTTCAGGACCGGAAAACCGGCTCCCTCCGGAAAGAGAACCCGGATATATTCCAGTCCGTCTAATTCCACTTCCAACTCCGTCCAACTGCCGGCCTGCCAAAAACTGCGCTGTCCCAGCACTCGGCCGGAAAGAAAATCCCAGCCCCGCCTGGGCCCGGCCAGAGGAGAAATTCGATCTAAAATAGCCGACATTTCTCCCCGGGTCAGATGGCCCCGCGGGTGAAAAGTACCGTCCCGGTAACCGCTCATGATCTTTTGCTGGAGGAGGGGCTCAATGGCCGTTATATAGCTGGGCTTAAAATCCTGCCAGTCGGAAAAAGAATAGACGGACCGGATCCGGTCTCCATAAACCGGCGGGATCTCCAGGGCCCGAGCAAGCCAGAAGGCCGCCTCCTGGCGCTGGGCGGGCTTGGTCCTGTTCTGATCAAAAGCCCCCTGTTCTTCCGGTAAAATGATCCCCCGATTTTTGGCCACTTGAATGTAGCCCAAGGACCAAAGTCCGGCGGCGCTAGCGGGCGGCTGCGGCAACCCTGCTCCTATCAACTCGCCGGCTCTCTGGGCTTCCGCCTCCAGGCCGGCAATCCGCAGGACCAGGGCCAGGGCCTCTTCTTTGGTCAAAAGGCCGTTGGGCTGGAATTTACCGCCCCCCACACCCTGAATCACTCCCTGGGCGGCCATCCGATAAATGGGAGCAGCGGCCCAGTGGCCTTTGATGTCCTGGAAATCCATCTGGCGGTAAAGCTGGGCGGCATAGGGAGCCTCCCGGTAAACGGGAATCTCCGCCCCCCAGGCGCCGGAAAAGACCGGCAAAAGCAGCAGGAAGATGTTGATGATGAAGACAGTGAAGATGGCTTTTCTTTTCATGGGCCTTTTCGCCTCCAATTTGCGGTTACCAAAACCCTATCGGGGAGCGATGCGGTCATCGCCCCTTGCGGGCAAGGACGGAACCCTGCCCCTACAAATTTTTACGTAATTTGCGGGATCCATGTAGGGGCCGGCGCCCACGCCGGCTCGCTTTAGGACCCGAAAGGATGCCCCCAAATTCCCACGACTGTATTCCCACATCCGACGAACGTTCATTGGGCTACCAACATCACCCAAATGGGGCGCATGGTTTTCAGGGTTAAACGGGGCAGGTACCGGTCCTTGACCGCAGCCGCCGCTTCCCACCGGCCTGCGTCATCATTGTATAGATAAAGAACTGCCTTTTCTCCCGGGCCCATCAAAGACGGCGCATAATCCATGGACAGGGTGATTTCCTGGTAGAACAGCCCCTGGGGCAGGATTTCCTTGTCTTCGAACAGCTGCCAGCCCACGCTGTAAACCGGGCTGATGATCCGGCTGCCCCGGGGCAGCTTTTTCAAAGCCCTTTCCGCCTCCGCCTGTCCCAGGTCCCGGATCAGGATTTCCCCATAGGCGGAGGAACTGCCGGTCAAGACCGGCAAGAGGCTGTAAGGAGGCACTTCCAACACCAGCTTGCCGGTATCGATGGTGAAAGACCAGACCGCCTGCTGCAAAGCATCCCGGCTGATCCGCACCGTCTTCAACGGTATTTTTTGGTAAGCAGGAGGAGTGAAGTCCACCTGATAAGCGGCCAAGGCCAAGGCCCGGGCAGAGGAAATCACCGCCGTCAACCGTCCCGTCTCGGACTGGACCAGCATCTCTTCCGGCTCCAGCTGGGGAACTGCCTTTTCGCCCCTGTCCGTCCTGGCATTGTCTTCATAGCTGAAATCTGAAACTCCCAGCTCATTGACCGCCCTCACCTTGAAATAATAACGAGTGTTGGGCTGAAGACCCGTGGCATAATAAACTGTCCGGATGGTCTGGTCCAGGAAACGATAAGGGCCGCTGCGGGAATCGCTGATATAAATTTCATAGTAATTGGCGAACTCCACCGGGGGCCACTGAATCTTAATAGTCTCGTGGTCCGCCCGGTCCGTCTCCAGCCAGTCCGGTGCCTCCGGCGCCATACGGGGGCGCAGATAGAGAAAACCCTGGGGCAGGGCGGCCCAACCCCCGTCGGGGTTTCTCACCCTTACTTCCTGCCAACCCGGTTCACCGGGAGGAGTAAGAAAAGTCAGGGTCTGGGCATCCTGGACCTGCACCTCCTGGGCCGGCCTGCCTCCCACGAAAACAAGAGCGCCTTCTTGCAATCTTTCGCCCCGCAGGGTGACTCTCGTCCTTCCCGTACTTTCACCCCGATCGGGATCCAGGCCGTAGATGACGGGAAGTTCTATAGCATAGTAAGTAAATCCTTTCGCCAAAGTGGCCGCTCCCTGATCCGGGTTGATGACGGTGACATCTTTGGGGCCTTCCTCTCCTGGAGGCGTCAGGGCTCTAATGGTTTGATAATTCTCCACCACCACTTCCCTGGCGGGCACTCCGCCAATGTAGACCAGGGCCCCCGGCCGGAAATCGTTCCCGCTGATGGTAATAGCCGTTTCCCCCACTGCAGGACCTTTGTTTGGTTCCACCCGAAAAATCTGCGGCTCGCTGTCAGGCTCTTCATAGGTAAAAGCGGCGGTCAATGTATGGGTTCCCCCGTCGTAATTGGTCACTGTGACATCTTTCGGTCCGGGGGAGTGGGGCGGGATTTTCGCCCGGATGGTGTTCCCATCGATGACTTCCACGGACAAGGCCGTAATCCCGCCAAAATAGACCTCCGCCTGGTCACGAAAATCTTCACCGATGATCGTGACGATGATATGACCGATCACAGGCCCCCGGGAAGGCGATAGTTCCTTGACTACCGGCCGGCTGTCAGGAAGCCGGTAACGAAAGCCCTGTTTCAGCAAGGCTTCGGCTCCATCCGGGTTGACCAGTCTCACATCAAAGTAGCCGGTCCTCTCCTGGGCCGGTACTTTGACCCAAACCCGCTCCTGGCTTTCCACCCGCAGGTCTTGAGCCGGTACTTCCACCTCACCGAAGAAAACCCTGGCCCCTTCCCGGAAATCTTCTCCCAAGAGATAAGCCTCCGTACCGGCCACCCCTTGGCTGGGGTTGATGGAGACGATTTTTGGATTGGAAGTAACGTAGGTAAAAGCGTTTTTCAGAGTAAAGCTGCCCAAATGTTCTCCGGTATTCATCACGGTCACATCGGCGGGGCCTTCCCTCCCCGGCGGGGTGATCACCCTGAGCTCCTTGTAACTGAGGAGCTCCACCGCTGGAGCCGGGATCCCGTTGAAAAACACCTTGATTCCTTCCCGGAAATCCTTACCGTGGATCACTACCGGAGTCCCCCCGTCCACCGGCCCCCGATCCGGTTCCAGGGAGAAAACCACCGGTTCGCTTTGGGGGGCCAAATATTCCACTCCCTGGGGCAGATGGGCGTTTCCCCCCGTCATCGTTGACCACGATAAGGTCAACTTTGCCCGGTGGGTGGGGAGGAGTGACGGCGATGATTTTTCCTTCGCTCAGCAAATCCACTTGCGGGGAAGCCAGACCGTCAAAGTAAACTTTTACTCCTTCCCGGAAATCCGCACCCAAGATGGTCACCGGCTGTCCTCCCGCAGCGGGAACCTGAGTGGGATCCACTTGAAAAATCTGGGGCTTGCTGGCAGGATGTTTATAATTAAAAGCTTTGGGTAAGATGGCCGTCCCCCCGTCGGGATTGATCACCCGCACATCGGCGGGACCCACCTCCCCAGGGGGAGTAGTGGCATAAATCTTGTCATGGTATACCTGCAAGTCAAAGGCCTCTTCATCGCCGATAAAGACCCGGGCTCCAGGCCAAAAGTCGCTGCCGGTAATCACCACCCGGGTTCCTCCCGCCTTGGGCCCTAATTCCGGGAAAATACCCGTAATCCTGGGCTTGGTCAAAGGATCTTTATACTCAAAAGCTTCCGGCGCCACCGCTGTTCCCGTATCCTCCAGGTTGCTGACCGTCACATCCACCCGTCCCGGAGGATGGGGAGGAGCAGTGACCCGGATCTCCTCCGGGCTGATGACTTTGACACTTTCCGCCCTTTCCCAGCCAAAGTGAACCACGGCATCGGGAGCAAAGCCCTCCCCCCGGATAAAGACCTCTGTACCTCCCTTGGTCTCCCCGCTGTCAGGAAAAACTCGATGAATGACTACCTCCTGCCGGGGTTCTTGATATAAGAAGCCCTCCCAGGAGGCGCTGCCCCCGTCCACATTCTCCACCCGAACTGTTACTTCCCCGGCCGCTCCTGCCGGCAGCCGGGCCTTGATCAGGTTCTCATGGAAAACCTGGCAGTCGGCCGCACTGCTACCAAAGACGACGGAAGCTCCCGGGTAAAACTGGCTCCCGGTAATGGTGATGATGTTGCCCCCACCAGTGGAGCCTTTGGCGGGAGACAGCTTCTCGATGGTGGGATTGGAATAATAGAAAAAAGCGTTCTCCAAAGTGGCGCTCTTGCCGATGGGGCTGACCACCGTCACCGGCTGGTAACCCGGTAATCCCGGAGGGGATACAACCTTAATCCTGGTCTCATCTTCCACCACCACTTCAGCGGCGGGCACTTCCCCAATGAAAACCGCGGAACCGGCCACAAAATTCATTCCTAAAATAAGGAAGGCGGTGCCGCCGATCACCGGCCCCCGGGCCGGGTCTCCATTCTCCAGGATAACCCGGTCAATGATTGGGTCCACGCTGGGTATGAGATATTGAAAACCATTTCGGTAAATATATTCCCCATACCGGTTTGCCACCACCACATTTTTCCAGCCTGGGGTGAATCTGGGGGTAACGGCGGTCAAGGCCGTGCCGAAGGAATCCGCTTCCAATTCCACTTCCGTGGCCTCATAGCGAATGATGTTTTCCGGATTGGAGGCATCTTCCAGGTAAATCCAGATCAGGGTATCCTCATCGAAGTTGGCACCGGTAATCCTAATCCTGGTTCCCCCGGCCACCGGACCGAATTCCGGAGTTACACTGGTAATGATCATGCTCGTTCCCCGGTAAACGAAACCGTTTTTCAAAATGGCCTGCCCCAAGTCCTGGTTGATGACGATCACATCCACCGGACCGGCTACGGAAGCAGGAGGCGTGACCGCCCTGATGGAGCCGGTTTCCACGCTCTGGACCTGGGCCTGGTTGGCCGGATCAATTTTACCCAAGTAGACCTTCAAGCCGCTGCGAAAATCGACCCCTTCGATTCTGATGATGCTGCCGCCGGCCAGGGGACCGGTATTGTCTCCCGTCTCTTCATTGAAAACTCTATCCACCCGGGGCTGACTTTCGGGAATCCTGTAAATAAAGCCTCCCGGCAGGGTATATCTTTCCAGGGAAATCACTTCTCCCTGGCCATCCAAGCGCCTGATTTCGATCATCACATCCTGGGCCGTTTCCAGCTCTCCCTCTTCCACATAACCTCCCGGGGTAACGGCGGTAATGGTGTTCGTGTCCAAAACTTCCACTTCCCCGGCCTCGTTGCCGCCGATGAAGAGCCCCACTTGTGCCTGCTGGGGAACTTCCTCCGGCAGGGGGAAATTAACTCCGAACACAGTGATGGGAGTCCCTCCCTCCACCGTCCCCCGATCGGGAGTGACGCTGGTAATGCGGACCATTTTTTCCGGGATTTTATAGGTGAAGCCGTCAGGCACGGTCACTGTACCCCCGTCAGGGTTGGTGATGGTGACATCCTTGGGGCCGGCAGTATGTTCGGGGCTGATGACCACCATCTGAGTGGGGGCCACGAAAGGTTCTCCGTCCACGTCCTTTTTAATTTCGGCTGTCTTATTGCCGATTTTTACCACCGGCAGAGAACCGTCAACGGCTATCCGAAAATCTTCCCCCCGGATGGTCACTTCCGTTCCCCCTTTCGTGCTGCCCACATTGGGAGTGATTTCATGAACCTGGGGCTGGCTCTTCCCGGTAGTAAAAGTAAAACCGCCCACTACCGTCACTCCTTGTTCAGGGTCAGCGGGATTTCGCACCGTGACATCGGCTGGACCTAAATTGCCTTCGATAATTTTTACCAGCAGAGTACCTTCGGCTATTTTGGTAGCATCAACAATTTCCACCGGAAACCCGCCGATGAGCACCTGGGGCTGATGGTATTGTTCAGGATCAAAAATCTTGTCAAAATTAGTGCCCTTGATGGTGATCAGATCGCCCACCCAGCCATAGTTGGGAGTGATGCTGGAAATGCTGGGCATGATAATATAGCGAAAAGCACCGGGCAGGGTATCCTGGGCTCCATCGGGATTGATGACGGTTACGTCTTTGATCTCCTCCACAGTGCCCGGAGGCACCACGGCCTTGATTTCCCTTTCATGGATGTAGGTGACGCCGCCGGCAAAATTGGCTCCCACCCTCACTTGGGCAGCCCGGTCAAACTGGTTCCCCTCTTTGCCGGTAATGGTAATCACCGTTCCACCGGCGCCTTTTTGCGGGACCACGCTTTCCAAAAGAACGGTGCTTTTTTCGTAGGCAAAAGCACCTTCCAAGGAAAAACTACCCCCGTCCGGATTCACCACCTGGACGGTTTTTGCCCCCAGGCTCCCTCCCGGGGTCACCGCCCTGACCTGACCGGCATTCAGCCATAAAACAGACCGGGCCGCTTTGCCGTCGATATAAACTTGAATTCCCGGCTGGAACTGTTCTCCCAGCAATTCTATCTCTGTGCCTCCCACCGAACTGCCCCGGGGAGGATTAACGCTGTCAATCCGGGGAGAGCTAAAAAAAGCATAGCTCTCCGCCAAGACTGCCCACTGACCGTCCGGATTTTCCACCCGCACATCAACAGGGCTCCCCTGGGAAGGATGGGGAGGCGTTTTGACCAAGATTTTATCTTTTTGCACCTCTATCACTTCGCCGGCCAAACCGCCAAAAGTTACCTTGGTTTCGCCGACGGATCCCACAACAAAATTACTTCCGTAAATGGTGACGAGAGTGCCTCCGCTGCTGGGGCCCCGCTGAGGACTCAAGCCGTTCAAAACCGGTACCGGCCCTTCCTGGGCCAAAGAACTACCGATTATTCAAGGGAAACATCCCAACAGAAAAGAAAAAATCAAGACTATTGCTGTAAACTTTTTTCTCAAAACCCTCTCTCCTTCCCAAACCCAGAAAACTGCTACCCCCAAACCCTTGCTGGCGGGTAGCAGTTTACCGGCCCTGATTCCCTTCCCCGGCCGGCGGGCGCAAACTTTCCAATCCCGCCAGCAATTGGGGGCTGATTCCCGCCGACTCCTGGTTTTGCCTTTTGATGGCCTCATAAACCTCCAGGCGGTGTACGGAAACATGGGCAGGGGCTTCGATGCCTATTTTCACCTTGTCTCCCTCAACAGAGATCACGGTCAAAAAAATGTCTTCTCCAATGATCAAAGTTTCCTTGGGTTTTCGCGTTAAAACCAGCATTTTCTATCCCCCTGCCCCGCCGGCCTGGGAGCCCTGATTGGTAAAAAGCAAGTGTTTCGTGTGGTAATCGGTTCCGTAGAGGATATACTGCTCACCCCGACGGCTGGCCAGGTTAATCACCAAAGGTCCGATTAAATTGGCGGTCATATCTCGCACATCAGCGGAAGGAACGGTGACAATCACATAGACTGCCACCTGCTCCCTTTTTTCAACGGCCAACTTCTTCCTGATCTCTTCATCCAATTCCACGGTATAAGAGGGAAAGAAAAGAAATGGATCGGTGAGAAGAAAAGCCACTTCCCCGTCCTCAACAGACTGCAGCCAGTAAAAAGCCGGGTTGTTTTCCAGGGGAAGCACCAGGTAATCCTTCAGGTGCTCAAAGCCAAAAAGACCTCCGGCAAAATGAATGAGGTCTTCTTTCTCATATGCCAACAGGCCGAAACGGCTTGTTTCGATCTGCAATTGCAACCCCTCCCCTCTGCCCTATCTGAGAAAGTCCAGCAGGGACGGCTGCATCACCTTGGCCCCGGTCAACAGGGCCGCCTGGTAAACATATGCCTGCATGGAATAATGCATGGTTATTTCCGCCAGGTCAATATCTTCCAGTTTGGATAAAAGTTCCGTCACATTCACCTGGTTTTCCTCTGCCCGGGCAATGGCCAGTTCCATGCGGCGGCTTTTAGCCCCCAGGACCGCTCTCTGGGAAAGATTGTGATCAATTTGCTTTTCAATATCCTCAATGGTGGACTGGATAGCATGGGTATCATCGTTTTCCAGGGAATTTTTGAGAGCGATCAGGGCTTCAAAGGTAAGGCTGACCCCGCCAACCACATCAAAGGCTTTTTCCCCGTCAAGATTGATGTCGATGGTGACGCCGGGCGAAACCTCCCACTGCAAGCTTTCATTGTTGCCCGTATAGACCACACTGTCACCCATGCGCTGAAAGGGAAGATCGGTAGTTTTCGTGCCGGCAAAAATATAACGGCCGGCGTAACTGGAATTGGCCACCTGGATCAGGTGGTCAATGAGCTGATCCACTTCCTGGGCGATGGCCTCCCGGGACTGTTGGGGCAGGGTGTCATTGGCCCCGTAAACAGCCAATTCCCGGGCTCTCTGGAGGATTTCATTGGCATTGTCCAGAGCCGTATCACAGAAATCCAGCCAGCTTTTTGCATCTTTCATGTTCTTAATATGCTGCTCTTGTTCCGTGAAAGTGCTCCTGATGGTGAGAGCCTGGGTCACCCGGATGGGGTCGTCGGAGGGACGGGAGACAACTTTTCCCGATGACATCTGATCCTGGGATCGTTGGAGTATGGATAAATTACGATTGAGATTTTGCAGTACCGTGTTGACAAGCATTTTATTGGTGACTCGCATGCTCTTCCCTCCTATCTCTTGATGCTGAGAATGGTCTGAATGATTTCGTCCAGGGTCATGATCACCCTGGCTGCAGCCTGATAGGCTCTCTGATACTGGAGCAGGTAGGCCATTTCTTCATCCAAGGAAACGCCGGAAACAGTTTCTTTCCGGTTTTCCAACTGGTTGACCAGGGCTTCCTGGTTGGTAGTCATCCGGCCGGCCTCATGGGCGGCTACTCCGATCCGGGAAATCAAGTCATTGTAATAACGATCGATGGTGGTGTTTTTCAATTTTTCTCCGTCGCTGATGACGGCGTTTTTCAGCTGAGCGATCCGCAAGGCCACTTCACCGTTACCTTTGTTATCCGGATCAGCCGAAGCACGGATCCTGCTCACATCCTCCTTGATCAGATCATGAACGTCTAAATCGGCGGCGCCGCTGCCGACGAAAAACTGATCCACTTCCTGCTGGCCGTTTAAATCCCAACCCTCCTGGTGCAATTTATTCAGTTCCCTCATCAAGTCCCGGGCCAATCCGTCAATATCCTCCAAATAAGACATGGCCAGGTCCCTGGCCGCCATCAGACCGAACATCTCTCCGTCAGTAATGGCCACTGAATTCCCCAGGAGAGGAGGGCTGCTGCTTCCGTCTTCCACCCACTTGAAGTCATTATCCGCGCTGGAATAAGCGATTTCCCGGACATTAACGGGCTGGTTCACATCCAGCAACAAATGCTCCGCCTCTTTGCTTTTCCCCAGGTAAATCCTGATCTGCCCGTCGGGAACCCGGATAATGGCACCTCCGGTGGTGGGGCGGTCCACCAGGTTTTCTTCAATGGTAAAATCCACCAACTTGGCCAGTTCATCCAAAAGCAGGTCCCTTTGGTCCATCAGATCATTGGGAGAATCACCGGCTAGAACAATATTGGCGATCTGTTTATTTAAACCGTCGATTTGCCGGGCCAGGGTATTCACCTGCCCGGCCTTAATGCCCGCCACCGTTTCCAGATCGGTGCGGATATCATCCATTTGGCGGTAGGTATGGCGAAAAGCTTCTGCCAAAGCAATGGAGGTCTCCCGCGCCGTAGTCCGGATGGGGGAGTTTTCCGCATTTTTGCTCAGTTCCTGCCAGGCAGTCCAGAACTGGTTAAAAAGAGCGCTGAGCCCGGTCTCGGAGGGCTCCATGAATACCGTTTCCACTCTTTTTAAAACTTCTTCCCTCTGTTCCCACTGGCCCATAGAGCCCAGCTCCATCCGGATCTGATAATCTAAAAACTTATCCCGGATCCGGCGGATTTCATTCACATCCACTCCCGTACCCAGCTGCCCTGCACCCCCGGGCCTGTTTAAAGAAGGCACGGGAAAAGGCGCAGAGGCTTCCATGATCACCTGCTGGCGAGTATAACCGGGAGTATTGGCATTCGCTATATTATGCGCGGAAGTATTCATCGCCTTTTGCTGGGCGAAAAGGCCCCTTAAAGCCGTGTTAAAACCGAAGAAAGTACCTGACACTCGTTCCACCTCGCCTGCTCTTAAACACTCTTATCGATGACAGCCTTGATGGTGGTCTTGGCTTCCAGGCTGCCATCGGGTTGGTAAACAGCTTGCCCTCCCCCCAGGGCATTCATCACTTTCTGCACATAAGCAAGGGACTGCTTGATCAAAAGGCTGTTCAATTCGTTCAATTCCTGCAATTCCCGGAAATTTTTCCGCAAGATCTCAGCCAGTTTCGTAAAGCTTTCCGGTAAATCCGGCTGCTGCTTGATCAATTCCTCCAGGCTGGCCTTCGGCTCCAAGCCCAAGATATTCTGGAGTTTTTCCAGGCTGGCCAGCCGTTTTTGCTCCAGAGCCTTTAGCTTTTCACCGCAAAACTGCTGTTTTTGGGTAATCTCCAGCAAGCGCCCGAAATCATCGTTGGTGAGGGCTTCCAGCTCCTCTTGACCCCAGCGCAGTAGCTCTTCCACCAAGCGGTTTTGCTCCATCAAAATTTCTTCTAAAAGGGATAACTCCGCACGCACTTTTTTCACCTTATTCCTTTTCAGCTCGCAGGGCATCCAGTATTTTTTGCGCCAAATGCTCCGGTGCCACCCGGTAAGTCTGGTCCGCCAGCTGCTTTTTGATTTCTGCAATTAAAGCCTCGCGCACTTCCGGCAATTCTTCCACGGCCCGGGCCAATTCCCGGACCTTTTGCGCCTGTGCGGAAAGTTCCACTTTATCCCCGGCGTAGGATCTGATCTCCTTTTTTTCCTGACTTGCTTGGGAGGCCTGGTAAATCTTGAAAGGATTAACCGGCGGTTGTCCGGTTATTTTCATTATTTCCACCACCCTACCTGACCTTCTAAGAATAATATCGGCAAAAGAGGCAACATACTTTAGAGGCCCCTCCCTTTTATCCGATTAAAGAAGAAATTTCCTCCCCCATTTTCGCCAGAGGAACAACCTTGTCCACCACTCCCGCTTCCGCCGCCGCCCTGGGCATGCCATAAACAATACAGGAATCCTCATCCTGAGCCAGAACATAGCCGGCAGCATTTTTTACTGCCCGCAAACCGCGCACTCCATCATTGCCCATGCCGGTAAGAATGACTGCCAGAACCTTTGGCCCGTAAATCCTGGCCGCCGAAAGGCACAACACATCCATAGAAGGTTTGAAAGGGGTGGGGAGAGGAGATTGGCTGGACAAACGCACCCTGACTTCCCTGTTCTGCCTTGCCAATTCCATCTGCCAGCCGGCAGGGGCCAGCAAAGCCCGTCCCGGGAGGACCGGATCCCCTTCCTCCGCTTCTTTACAGGGAAGCTTGCCGATGTCGTTCAATCTTTGAGCCAGGCTACGGGTAAAACCCGGCGGCATATGCTGGACGATGAGGACCGCCGCCTTTAGATCCTTGGGCAAGCTCTTGAAAATCTCCGCCAGAGCGGCGGGACCTCCGGTAGAAGTGCCGATCACAATCGCCTCAAAATCTTTGGGTAAAGTCCCGGCAGCCGGCAGGGGATAAAGCACTGCCGGAGAGAGGCTCCTCGGAATGCGGATTTTTGCCGCCGGCACCCCGGCCGCCATCCTCACCTTGGCCGGTAATTCCTCGGCCAGCAGGATTAGGTCCTGTCTTTTCTCAGGTTTGGCTACAAAATCTACGGCGCCCAGTTCCAGTGCTTTCAAAGTGGTCTGGGCGCCTTTCGCAGTTAAGCCGCTGACCATGACGACAGGCAGCGGATTGGACCCCATGATTTCCTGTAATGTTTCCAGCCCATCCATACCGGGCATCTCCACATCCAGGGTGATGACATCAGGTTTGAAGCGCTGGATTTTTTCCAAAGCATCCTTGCCGTCCCGAGCAAAGCCCACCACCTGGATGGCGGGATCCTTTTCCAGCATGGCGGTAATAACCCGCCGCATATAAGCGGAATCGTCCACAACGAGAACTTTAACCGGCAATGGCCCCATGCCTTTCTACCCCTGTTTGACTGATCAAACCCCGCACATCGAGAATTAACGATACTCTCCCATCTCCCATGATGGTAGCTCCGGCTAAGCCCGGGATCTGCCCGATATAATCGCCCAAGGATTTGATCACGATTTCCTGCTCTCCCAACAATTCGTCCACGATAAAGCCGATTCGTCTTTCCGAAAGCCCCACCACCACCACGGGAAAAGTGTCCCTCTGTAGGTTGCTGTCCGGATAGCCCAGCACCTGGCTCAATTTGAAAAGGGGGAGCACTTCTCCTCTGACCAGAACCACATCCCTCTGCTGTACTTTCTGCACGGAAGCCTTGTCCACATTGATGATCTCCACCACATTTGCCAAGGGGAAGGCAAATACCTGCTCTCCCAGGTAAACCAATAAAGACCGGTTGATGGCCAGGGTCAGGGGCAGTTTGATGATGAAGCGGGTTCCCTTGCCTTTTACCGTTTCAATGTCCACCGTTCCATTGATTTTTTCAATATGAGACCTGACAATGTCCATGCCCACACCCCGCCCGGAAACATCGCTGATGTGGGAGGCAGTGGAAAAACCGGGGTTGAAAATCAAATTCAGACTTTCCCTCTCATTGAGGCGGGAAGCGGCTTCCGCTGTGATGATCCCTTGCTCCACGGCCTTCTGCCGGATCAGGGCAGCATCCATTCCTCTGCCGTCATCCTCCACAATGATGACAATTTGATTTTCCTGGTGGAAAGCTTTCAGATGCACGGTTCCCTGCGCCGGCTTGCCTTTTTTCAGCCTTTCTTCCGGGGATTCGATACCATGGTCGATGGCATTGCGCAAAAGGTGGATGAGGGGATCACCGATTTCTTCGATCACCGTCCGATCCAGCTCCGTCTCCCTGCCTTCCACAATGAATTCGATCTCTTTTCCCGCCTTCTGGGACAAATCCCGGACCATGCGGGGAAAGCGGTTAAAAACCTGTTCAATGGGGAACATTCTCGCTTTCATGATCTCTTCTTGTAAGTCGCCGGTAATCCGACCCACATGCACGGTAACCTCTTCCAGGGTTTCTACCAGCTCATCCACACCCAATTTGGCTTCCAGAGCGCCGCTCACATCGGTCAAGCGAGTGCGATCGATGACCAATTCCCCCACCAGATTCATCAGGTTTTCCAGCCTTTGCACATCCACTCTCACCGTCTGGCTGGTTTTCGCCCTGGGGGCGGCAGCCGGCGTTTTTCCTTTGGCGTCAGCCAGCTGAGGCAGGCTTTCCGTTAATTTTTCCAAGGAAGGAAGCTGGGCTTCTTTTCCCTCGCTTTTCTCAACGGTCACCGGCCAGATTTTCACGTCTGCAATTTCCGAAATGGATTTAATTATATTGGCGAGGGTATCGGCATCCTCCCGGGTAACCAGAACAAACTGGAAAGAATTATCGAATTTTTCCTCCTCGATCTCTTCCACGGAAGGAATGGTCTTGATCACTTCCCCTATATCTTTGAGATTGTTAAAAACAATATAGGCCCTGGCTCCTTTCATGGGGCAGTCGGAGGTCAAAGTCACCAGCACATGCCAAATACGGTAGCCCTTCACTTCCGCCGCCATCACCACATTGCTTTCCACATCATCCAAAAGCAGGCCCGTTTCCAATTGGACAGGAGAAGCATCCTTCCCCTTCACTTGTGCCTCTTCCCCGGGAGAAGCCGCTTGCAGATTTTTCAAGCTGCTGATGAGAGGCGAAACGTCGATCTGCTTATCTTGGCCGGAAACAATCTCCGTTTTTAGCTCTTTCAAGGCGTCCAGCCCGGCCAGCAAATGATCGATCACCTCTTTCGTAACGGAAAGCTCCCCTTGGCGCAGCTTGTCCAGAACACTTTCCATCACATGGGTCAGCTGGGCCATTTTTTCAAAGCCCATGGAAGCCGAGGAGCCTTTCAAGGTATGGGCAGCCCGGAAAATCTTATTCAACAGCTCTTCATTTTCCCGCTCCTGCTCCAGGAGGATAAGCGCTTCGTCCAGTATTTGCAGCTGCTCTTCCGTTTCATCCAAAAATATGTTTAAATACTGGCTCATGTCAAAATCCACTGTCACTCTGCCGGAAACCTCCTTACCAGCTCTTTGCTCAATGGCTCTTCAAAAGACAGCCGCCCCTATTCCCGGCTGGCCGCTGCCTGCTCCTGCACATGGTTTTCCAATTCTTTTTGCTCCTTCTTATTCAAGACCCGGTCCAGATCCAAAAGAATAATCAGCTTTTCCTGCCACTTGCCCACACCCCGCAGATAATCAGTATCGATACCGCCTGAAATCGCCGGCGGGGGAGGTTCGATATTGGCCGCAGGCAGCCGTAAAACCTCAGAGACGGAATCCACAATCATTCCCACCGTTACCCCCGTCACTTCGACCACGATAATCCGGGTATGGGGAGTTTCTTTCTCCAAAGGGAGCTGAAAACGCTTACGCAAGTCGATAACTGGGATTATTTTTCCTCTCAGGTTAATAACCCCTTCCACAAAATCGGGAGTACGGGGTACCTTGGTGATGCTCTGCAAGCGGATGATTTCGTGCACCGCCGAGATCTCAATTCCGTAGGTTTCCCCGGCCAGTTGAAAAACAACCAGCTGTTCTTCTGCTTCCGCCCCGTTTTTATTTTTATCCATCTCATACCACCCTTTCTTGCGAATTTTCCACGAAAATCCATACTCGATTCTATATTTAATTCCATATCATTGGAAAAAATCCTTTGCGCCGCTGGCTTCCTGGGAGGGAAAAAGACGAAAAAGATCATCATTTCCTGAAAAAAGCATAAATTCCCCTCTTTATTCTCCCGTCAGAACCAGGCCATAACGTTCGGAGGTAACCCTTTCCACCCGGGTCCCCGCAAAAATAATCACTCCGGGAAAAACTCTATCGGCCCGCAGGGTTTTTCCCGGATTGATTTTTATTTCCGTCACCACTTCTGCCGGACTGCCCAACTCCCTGACGGTCACATCCCCGCCGGCCACAATCTCTCCACCACGAAAAACCCCCGGCACTCCTTTGATTTCCACGTCATTACCGGCAAAAATATTGGAGCTGTAGCAGCCTTTGCCCGTAATCACCACATTGCCGCTGGACTCCAGGCTGGAGTTCTCCACATAGGTGGCAGTCAGGCAGGCTTGATCGGCAGCTTTCTCCTGAATAATTACATGAACTTGTTCCACCCGGCCTTTAAAATCTGCAAAAAAGCCCTTCGCCTCCTCCAGTTTCTTCCAGCCAAGAGGCCCATTGCCCACAAGACGCTGGCTGACCTCCGTATAAATCTTTTCCAGATCCTTAAATTCCGGATAATCAAAGGAATCCAGCAAGACCTGCAGCTCCTGCCGGTTCTCCTGGAATTTCAAGGGCAGCTCTTGGAATTTGGATCCCAGAAGCATTTTCAAGATGACACCTTCTCCCACCCTGACAATATCTTTATTGCCGGCAACGGAAGGATGATGGAGAAGCTGTCCGGCGGCCTCGGCAAGCTTGTCCAGGTTTTCCACCAGTTCCACCAAGGCCTTGTTAAATCTGTTGCAAATAACAGCCAAGCCCCCGGCTCTTACCGTACAACCCACTATATTGCGGTGCACCAGCACATTACTCCCGGCAATGATGCTGGCATTGGCAGCAAAACCGTTGATGGTCACCTGTCCCACTGCTTCCACGGACATTTCATCCAGAACATTGCCCAGCACATGCACATCTCCCTTGAAAACCACCTTGCCGGTTTTGGCATCCACATCGCCGGAAATGGTATAAGAAGGATGGACCGTGACCCTGGCCCCGGATATTTCCGGTCTGCCGCTGATGAGGGCAAAAGCTTTTCTCCCGTCTTCGTCAACCCTGACCCCCGGTCCGGCTACCAGCATAATATCTTTTGGCTCCCCGGGACTGACTTCTTGATCCTTCACATCCCTTCCCGGCTTGCCCGGCTGAGGCGGCACCACTTCTGCCAGCAGTTCACCCGGCTCCACGCTGATCACCTGGTGCAAGCTGACCCTCTCCATCTTGTTTTCCCCTTCCCCCGGCGGCTGGAGACAACTGCACTTTTCTTGAAAAAGAACCCTGACGGAAGCATCCACCGGTGGAAGAGGCCGAACTCCTTCCGCCACCAGGAATTCCCTTTCTTCCTGGCAATCCGCCAGTTCTTGCAGATTGGACTTGACGAGGCCAAAAGTAATACCCGCCCGGCGCAAATACTCCTCGATTTCCTCCGGACTGATTTCCGGCTCAATGGTTTTTTCCAGCCTGGCGGTCACCACCATTTCCCTGTCCGGTCCTCCGTCTTCCACCGCATAGACTTTGCCCCTAGTTTTTTCAATTGCCAAAAAAGCCTGAAAGTTATCCGAGGTGACCCGCAGCAGCGGCTTCCATTCCGGTTCAGAGCAGTGAGGAATGAGAAGGATTTCATCGCGGGAACTGACCTCTTGGGATTTTTCCACATTTTCCCCATTGATGATCACTTGCAAATGCTGCCCCACGATGAGAGTGGGAGGTAGACCTCCTTCCTCCGGATCCGTCACCTCCACCTGCCCGTTAAGCACCCGGATCAAGCCGTCTTTCCGCTTCCTTTCTGTTCCTTCTTCCTGGACCCAAGCGTCAATAACAGCCTTCCGGGCACCTATGCCTAAAACTCCTTTCCTGCCTTGACTGATTACCTCTACCTTTAGTTCCCGGCCTTTCTTCCCCAGCAAGCGTTCGGCCTCTTTCAAAGCTGCTTCCACAGTTTCTGCCTCAACGCGGATTTTTTTGTCCACCGCCACAGGCACCCCTCCTGAACGCTCTTTCTTTCCCTACAAGTTTCGAGAAAGCTTTCGACAAATTATAGGGCAAACCCTTCTTTTAATTTCCAATTTCCGCCCAGCGGCCCAGTTCTTCCAGCAGATCATCCCGGAGACTGCGGCGAACGGCAAGGGTTAATACTGCCTTTTCGGCATATTGGCTGTTTGTGATCCGAGCCCCATATTTGTCTACCAGATACATCACCCGGTCAAGGCTATCGTATTGACAGGTCAAATTCACTTTCTCTTCTAAAATGCGGGTAACGGTACCCGCCAGGTCAAGGACTTCCTTGCTGACCCCGCCGTAGGCTTCAATCAGCCCCCTGATGCCCAGTTTTCTTCCTCCAAAATACCTGGTCACCACGATGGCCGTATTGGTCACATTTTTGCTCAAAATAGCTCCTAAAATGGGTTTCCCCGCACTCCCCCCGGGCTCCCCGTCATCATCGCAAAAAGTCAAATCTTCAGGAGGAAGACCCAGCCGGAAAGCGAAGCAATTATGGGTAGCCTGGCGGTGCTGTTCTCTAATATGCAGGAGAAAGGCCCGCGCCTCCGCCTCATTGTTAATCTCCTGCACATGAGCCAGAAATTTGGAGCGATTGATCACTTTTTTCAAGGTCAGGGATTGTTTTACCGTCAGATACTCGTCTGTCAACCTGCTTGCACTCCTCTTTTCCTTATTTTACCTCCAAAGAAAGACATCTGCAAATCCCCGCTCTCTACTCCCTAGTCTAAGGTTCCCAGGGCTGTCTGTCAAAGTCCCTTTTCTTTGGCGAGAAATAAAAAGGGCGGCGGAGAGCAGGGGGAAGCTGTTTTTCGGCCGGTTCCAAAGAAAAAAACCGCCCGGAAAAAGGCGGTCTCTGTTAACCATGAATCAAAGCCGGCAAGCACTTGGCACAAACCCACACGCTGGTCCCTTGGTAACGAACGGCGAATAAAGCCGCTTCATTTTCATCGCGATGACAGCGTGAACAATCAAGAACCAGCTCCTGCATCCGGGGCCGATTGGCCAAGTGCTCTTCCACAGCCTCTTCACTGAAGGCTTCTGCCTTCCTTTCTTCTATGGTCATGGCTCCGGTGGGGCAAACCCCAAGGCAGAAACCGGCTCCGTCGCAGAGCTCTTCTTTAATCAAACGGGCTTTGCCGTTGACGATTTCAATGGCTCCTTCGGCACAGGGGCTGACACAGTTGCCACAGCCATTACATAGGTTCTCATCAATTCTGATAATTTTTCTGCGAACCATGCTGTTTCCTCCTTTCTTTGTTTTATGTTCTGTTAACTTAATAATAAAAATGAGACCTGAAACGCCTCTGGTATAATGGAAATTGCCAAAAACCCATTACCTCCCAGAAAGGAGCGTTCAAGTCTCATGACCATTATACCATCAAACGTAGTATGTCCAAGGTGTTTTTCAAAAGTTCTTCACCGTTTTGGTAAGGACAAAGACGGTTTTCAAAGATATCAGTGTCAACGATGCAAACGGCAGTTTGCACCTGATAAACCATGTTCACCAAGAAAAAGAATATATCCCGATTGTCCTGTTTGTGGTAAAGCAACTTTTCTTCACCATGACTATACTTATTACTCAAACTTCCGTTGCTGTGACAAAAAATGCAACCATTCTTTTCGAGTACCAAAACTAATAAATGTTGAGACCCCTTCTTCCGAGTTTAAGCCTGAAACCTTTTCTTTTAAAGGTATGCGCCATCCGCTTCATATTGTTCTTCATGCACTGACTTACTACTTCTGCGGAAATTCAACAACCCGAAAAGTCGCTCAAACCTTACATATGGTTCACCAGGTTAAGGTTTCTCATGTAACTGTTTCTAAATGGATCAAGCGCTTTGCTCCTGTATTCAAGAAAATTGCTGATGACAGGCTTTTGGGGATTAATCTTTGTGATTCGGATGAATGGCATTTCGATGAAACTTATATTAAAATTGCTGGTAAAGATTATTACCTCTGGCTCGCTTTTGATGCAGAAACCAGATTAGTTCTTGACTTCAATCTTTCCCCTATGCGTGACTCGGCATCTGCCCATAGCCTTTTATCTAACTGCAGAAGAAAGTTTGGACAACCCCGGTATGCTGTCATCTCCGACAGATATTATGCCTATCTGCAGCCTGCTTCTTTGTTCTTTCCACAAGCTGAACATATACGCGTTGAAGACTTTGATGACTTAATCAATAACAACGTTCTTGAGGCTTTTAATGGGCAATTTAAAGCTTGGTACAAACCTAAAAGAGGTTTTAATTCATTTGAATCTGCCAATAGACTTATTGCTACTTACATCTTCTTCTACAACTTCATCCGACCTCATTCCAGCCTCAATGGTCTCACGCCAGCTCAAGTCGCTGGTGTGAACTACTCGGAAAAAGAACGGCTATTCTGGCTTTTGGTAGCTTGAGTAATATTCAGATTTCAAGGTTCATTCCGTCCTGTACTACATCAGGACTATTTGTGCTGACCTGATTTTTTTCAAAGGCTTGCACGTATCTTTTTTTCGTGTTATCTTACACTTAGGCGTTTCCATTTGTAGGTTTTTCCCTTTTTTAAACCTACCAGAGGCCTTTCAGGTCTCATTTCTTTCATACTAAGTTAACAAAGCCTTGTTTTAAGTACAGTATAGGCTTTCTGGGGAAAAAAGAATGTTATTCAGGTCACATTTTCTTTTGATCTAAATCTCTTTCCCAAGACAAAGCCTCCTCCAAAGGAGCGATTTTGGCCGCGATAATACCGGAGCTTCTTCCTTTTTTTTGCAGGCGGCCCTGAACGGCAAGTAAATCCGGCCGCCGGCCGAAAATAAACTGCCCGTACTGATGATAAACATCCGGGAAAACCGTCACATCCGCCAGGCCTTTTTCATCCTCCAAGGAGAAAAAAACCACGATTTTGCCGCTCCTGGTGGGAGGGCGGTGGGGTCTGACCGGCAATCCGACTATTTTAACCGAACTTCCGTCTTCCAGCTTTTTTAAACTCCGGCTGTCCACAAAACCGGCCTGCTGCAGCCTTTCCCGCCAAGGGGCCATTTCATGCTGTCCAATCTCCATCCCCAGCACCTCCAACTCTTGACGCCTCTTTTCCTCCTCACTGAAATCTTCCAGATCAGGGAGCTGCGGGCCATTCACCAAAAGGCCCTTGGAAAGGAAGGGAACTTGCCAGAGCAGCTGTTTCCGGTTGGGGTACAAAGAATCAAAAGCACCGCTCAAAATTAAATTCCGGAGCAGATGCCGGGGCACATTGACCTGCCGGCAGAATTCCCACCAGGATCGATAAGGTCTTTTCTCCAAGATCCGGGCCAGAACTTCATCGCTCATCCCCCGCACCTGCCGGAGGGAAATGCGGATGGCCCCTCCCTCCACGGTAAAACCAGCCCCGCTTTTATTGATATCCGGAGGCAAAAAACTTATTCCCCGGCGGCGGGCCTCCACACCGAGCGTGCGGGCCCCATAATAACCCATGGGCTGGTGGCTGAGGAGAGCGGCAAAATACTCCGCCGGGTAATGGCAGGCCAGGTAGGCGGTTTTGTAAGAAGTCTCGGCAAAAGCCGCTGCGTGGGCTTCACAAAAACCATAGCTGGCATAGCCGGCAATCTGCCTGAAAATTTCCTCCGCCAGGGACAATTCCATCCCCCTGGCCACCGCTCTGGACACAAAAAAACGGCCCAGTTCCTCCATTTCCCGCCGGGAACGGGAATGGCTCATCACTCTCCGCAGGCGGTCCGCTTCCCCGGGGGTAAAGCCGGCAATCGCCATGGCGATCTGAATGGCCTGTTCCTGAAATAAGCACCACCCCTTTAGTCTTTTTCAGGATCGGTTCCAGGCCGGGGTGAAGATAAGTGACTTCCTCCAGTCCCTGGTGCCTGGCGAGAAATGGCTCCCACCATATTGCCTTTGATGGGTCCCGGCCTGATCAAGGCCAGGCTGGCCACCAGGTCTTCCAGCTCTGAAGCCCCCAGCCGGCTTTGGAGGGCCCTTTGGGCGGGGCTCTCCAGCTGAAAAACCCCCATGGTCTCCCCCCGGTTGATCATGGCAAAGGTCTCTTCATCCCGGCGAGGGAATGGACTTCCTCCGTAAAAGCCGGGTCCTTTTTTTCGATAATCTTAATGGTATCTTCCACCACGGACATGGTCCGCAAAGAGAGGAGATCCAGCTTGACCAAACCCGAGCCTTTCCACCGCCTCCTTGTCGAACTGGGTCACCACCACCCCCTTGGCCGCTCTCTGCAAAGGGGTCAGCTGTGTTAACGGCAGCCGGCTGATGACCAGAGCCGCCCAAATGGGTTCCCAAGAACCTGGGCAGCCCGGCTATCTCCCGGCAGAAATGGAAAAGCTGCCGGTATTTTTCTTCCCCCAGGCGGCTTTTTTTCAATTCCGGCAACTTTTCCAGCAGTTCTCCCACGGCGTCGGCGGGAGCGCGGGGCAGGAGCTTGGCCATATAATCTATCTCCTCCTGGGGGAAAGCTAAAGCTTTTGCCAGATCCCGAACCGCCGCCCGGATCCGATAAGTGTTATAAGTACAAACTGCTGCCACATGCTCTTCCCCGTATTTTTCATAAACATAAGCAGCCACCCGGTCCCGGTAACGGGCATCGAAATCAACGTCGATATCGGGCTTTTCCGCCCTCTCCAAGCTGAGAAACCTTTCGAATAAAAGGCCCCGGCGCCAGGCGTCCACCTGGGTTAAAAATAAACAATAGCTGACCAGAGAATCCGCCGCCGAGCCTCGACCGGCACAGCGGATGCCCCGGCTGCGGGCAAAGTTAACCAGATCCCAAACCAGGAGGAAATAATCGGCATAGCCCAGCTTGTTGATTATCTCCAATTCTTTTTCCAGTCTGGCAGCGATGGGCTCTTTTACCTGTCCATAGCGCTCTTTTGCCCCGGCATAAACCAGCCGGCGCAAAAAGCCTGCCGCTGTCTCCCCGGAGGCAGGAGAAAAGAAGGATAAAGTTTCCTGTCCAGCTGTAAGGAAACTTGACAATCTTCCGCCAGCTTCACCGTATTCTGCAGAGCCTCCGGATAAGAGGAAAAAAGCCGGGCCATTTCCTCCGGGCTTTTCAAGTAATTTTCGTCATTCAGGCGGCGTTCCCGGTGAACTTCCTCTAAACGGGTGGAGGTCCGGATGCAGGTTAAAAGATCATGGAGGGGAAACTGTTCCGGCGCGGCATAATGGACATTGTTGGTAGCGATCAATGGGGCCCCCGTGGCTTCCGCCAATTGGGCCAGATGGCGATTCCCTTCCCGGGCGCCGGGGAGCCAGGGGTTTTCCAGCTCCAGGTAGAAATTTTTCCGCCCGAAAATGTCCTGGTAAAGCCTGGTTTTCTCCAGGGCTTCCCGGTAACGCCTTCGGAAAATAAGGGAAGGGATCTCTCCCTGCCGGCAGCCGGAAAGAGCAACGATTCCTGCCGCAAACTTTCTTAAAAGGGCAAGGGAAGTCCGGGGTCGACCCCGGGGATGATCCAGATGAGCCCGGGTGAGGAGCCGGCACAAATTGGCATAGCCGAGCTCATCCCGGGCCAGCAGCACCAGGTGATGCCCTTTTTCCAGGGTCACCTCGGCCCCCTGCAGCGGCTTGATGCCGGCCCGGAAGCATAGTTCATGCAGGAAAACCGCTGCCGCCATATTATCGTGATCGGTGACTGCCAGGGCGGGCATTCCATAAAGGGCCGCCCTTTCCACCAGCTCTTCCAGGCGCCCTGCTCCATCCAGAAAAGAAAAGGGAGAATGGACATGAAGATGAACAAAACTCACGCTAATCCTTCCTAATCGTATATTTTATAAAGAAACCAGGCATTCTTTTTCAGGTCCCGGTAAATTTCAAAAACGCCTTTTTGGGCCATGACCCGGTAAAAAATTTTGCTTCCTTCATTTTCCCACCAGCAACCAGTATCTTTCCAAGCGTCTATAATTTTTTCCACCGGATAGCGGCGGCCATTCCAGCGAAAACTCGCAGGGATTCCTTCTTTTTCCTGTACCGCAAGGGGACGGTCAAGAATTCTTCCCAATTCCCCACCTCTTTTCCTGGAAAAAGATGTTGACGCCGTTTTTTCAAGAAGAAAGACGCCAGGAATCATAAAAAGCCAGCATGGCCTCCCGGCGGCTGACGCCCAAATTTTTTGCCAGCCCCAAAAGCCTGGCCGGGTAATCCTTTTGCAGCCGGGCAAGAAGCTCTTCTAGTTTCTTTTTTCTCACCCTGTCTTCCAGGGAAAAATTAAAGAAGCAAAGCTGTTCTTCTTTTATGGGGCGCAAGCCGGAAGCTTTTATTCTTATTTCCTGGGGCAGGAATCCTTTAGGCATTTTTTGCCATAAAAGTTCCAGCTGGCTGCGGATCAGTTTGACACCCCGGCGCGGTTCAGAAAAAAGCCTCTTTTGCCGGATCTCCCTTCCTTCCCCTTTTACGGCCCGCAAGGATAATTCCAAGCAGCCCAGGCTTCTTTTTTCCAAAAAAGAAGCCAATTCCTCCGCCAGCCGGTCCAGGTAAGGGGCAATACTGGCCGTCCCCTCTTCCAAGGGCAAGGACCGCTCCCAATGCTCCCGGGGAGGAAGAACCAAGCCCGGAGACTGCCTGCCCAGGCAGTATTCCCGGAAGAGATAGGCATCCTGTCCAATGTGGGCCCGGAGCCTTTCCGGGGGAATCCGGGCCCCTTCCCCCCAGGTCTTTAAGCCCAACTTTTGCAAATATTCCCGCACACCCGCTTCCACCGTCCACAAGGTTTCCAGAGGAAGCCATTGCCTGCACTCTCCTTCCTCCTCTGCTTCCAGATGAAAAATAACCCCCTGGGGTAAGGAGATAATTCTCAGATGCTTGCGCACTTGCGGGTCCCCGGCAGCCAGGACAAGGGCCCGGGCCAGCAATTTGGAGGAAGCAAGACCGATTACGGCCCGGTAACCGAAAGAAGGAACCAGCTTTCTCAAAATGCCGGCGGCCAGGTCCACGGCTCCGGATCCGCCGCCCAGGTCTAAAAAAAACTCCTCCGGGCGATAAGCTTCCAGGAAAGGAGTGAAACGGGAAAAAAACTCCTGCAGCCTCTCCTGCAGGGCCCCGGCCTGGTAAGCTTCCAGCTGAAAAACAAAGGCCCCGGGGCAAATCCGGCGGGAGTACGCCAGAGACATACCCGCTCTCACCCCTTCTAGCGCCGCCCTTTGCGAAAAGTCAATCACCTTTTTCCCGCAGGCCACAATGATCCGGTCAGGCAATCCGGCTTTTTCCCCGGTTAAATATTGAACGTAAGCTCCCTGGACTAAAACGAAAGCAATCATGAAAGACCACTCCCTATTCGAACACTAGTTCGTAAAATAATTATAAAGATGACCCGGGGGAATGTCAACAAAGCCCGGCTGGAAAAACAAAGAAAAAAGAGACCGGTCCTTGGGATGGTCTCTTTTCCCAGCTTTCTAATTATTTTCTCCCTCTCCTATCAGAAAGTCCTTCACCGGCTGGAAACCCAAACGATGAACCAGATCAGCAAAACGTTCCCCGTCTAGGGCTTTTGCTTTGAACAAACTTAAACTTCGCCGGAATATTTCCTTCACCGTATTTTCATCAACCAAGGGGGCCACGGTCTGGGCCAGCCGGGGATGGCGGCCCAATTTCCCCCCAACTAGAACCCGATATCCCAGCTGCTCGTGTCCGATCACATCCCGGGGGCAGACCCGGGCACAATCGCCGCAGTTCAAACAGAGATCAGCATGAAAAAGGGGGCCTCCTGCCTCCAGAGTAATGGCTTTTTCCTGGCAACTTTCCAGGCAGAGACGGCAATGATTGCATTTTCCCCCGGCAAGACCGGGCCGGGCCTGGCCGATCACAGCAAAATCGACAATCTGGGGCTGGGAACAGTTATTAGGGCAACCGGCCAAAGCCACTTTAAAGCGGTGATGAAACAAGACAGGGCCGTCAATTCCCCCGGCGATAAAACCGTCCAGATCCATCTCTTCAGCAATTTCTTTTAAAGATAAAGCTAAAGACTCTTCATCAATCAAACTTAAAGGACATCCCCCGGCGCCGCCGCAGACCTTGAACTGACGGTACCTGGTATTTAGACCTTCGATGATCACTCCCCGATCCACCAGCGCAGCTATCCGGTCCAATTCCTCCGCCGTCAAGCTGCCGCCGGCTGTTTTGATAGATTGGCCACCGGTTAATTGCTGCCTGGCCTGGGTCAGGTCCAAACTGGTCACCAGGGATCGCCCTTGGGAAGAGACAAAATCTTCAACTTGCTTCTTGACTTTTTTTCCGCACAAAAAAGGGTACTCTTTGCAGCCGTTCTTCCGCTTCTTTTTCCCACTGCATAATCTCCTACCTCCTCTCCCGGCTTGCATCATCTTACCCCAAAAAAACAAAAAAGCTATGACCCAGATCACATTCACGAGGTCAGGCAAAAGCTTCCGGAGTATTATGGCTGGAAACGCCCTGCTTTAGTTTTTACGCCCTTATTCCCAGCTGCGACCGCAGGTAAAGCCCCAGCGCAAAATGAATGGCCACGGACAGGAGGAAAGTGTTCAGAAGGGACCAAAAACGGAAATCCAGCAGTTCCAAGCGAAGGGCAAGATATTGAAAAAGAACGGCGCCCGCGGCGGGAACCAAAACCAGCCACAAGCTGTCCAAAGTTGAACTCCAATGGACGAAATAGTGGGCAAAAAGAATTTCCAACGGCCACCAGGCCAGAGCAAGAAAAAGGGGCATTCCTGCCACCGTAAAAAAATCAGGAACAAAATACCAGTAGCCTAGAACAGGTGTCATCAGGACAAGGAGCACAAGGCCCAGCAGAAAGCCGGTGACCATGCCAAAAACATGAAAGCGCCGAATGCTCTCCTCGGGTACCAGGATTAAAAACAGCATGACAGAAGTCAAAAAAGCAGCCAGCCACAAATAAGTCATTGTTTTCCCACTCCCCGTTTTTTATTAGATTGAGCCGGGACCGGGAAAATATGTATGAAAAACAAAAAAACCCGGTTCCAGAACCGGGCAGATCAAAGCAGCATCAGACTACAGGCCTTTCACAGCCATATTTTTTTCCAGGTCGTGGCAATTGATGCAGCTGTTACCAAAGTTCTCATATTCCTTTTTCAAAAGGTGCCCCTGGTGCATAATGGCACTCATCGCCAGTGGTGAACCTTCCTGGTGACAGGCTATACAATCTGCCACATCCTCAGAAGTAGCCTCCGGGTGACCCTCCAGCTTCTCCACTTCGGCCGCAATACTTGCATGGCAGTCCTTGCATCCATTGGGAGACAGATTGACGGAAGCCACTCGAATCTCTTGGAATTGAGTACCCCCTTCCTCCAGCCCGGCAGCAGGCATTTGCCCTTCCGTGGTCAGCTTGTGGCAGTGAACACAAGCTCCCTCGAAGTTGGCCACAAAGTCATTGGCATCGCCACCTTCATAGTGGGGATCATGAATGACTTTTTCCAGGCTGATGTCGCCTTCGTCAGGATGGCAGGGAACACAATCCACAATACCGTTTTCAATTTCCACCGGAGGATGGTTTTCCAGTTTAGCCATATCCTCCTCCAGGGATGGATGACAAGATGCGCAGCTTTCCGTGTCCGCAGAGGAAACAAAAATAAAATCTGCACCGGAGCCGACTTGTCCAGTACTGGGTGATGCCGGCTGGCCGTCAGAGCCCGGATCCTGCTGTGCCGGAGGCTGGTCTCCGTTACCGCCGCATCCTGCAAATACCAGGGCAGCCAGCAAGATGAAAGCAAAAACAAGAAACAGCTTTTTGGGCAAACTATTCACCTCCTCCAAGTCCATGTTTGTGTATAAAGCTGCACATAAGTATCCTACCCTTGTTTGGGCCCCTTGTCAATGCCGGCAAGGCCCGGGAAGTTCTCCCCTAATCATGGGGAGAAGCTGTCTGAAAGCTTACCGCGGCTGATCATGAATAATCCTCCGGCCAGTTGCAGCCAGCTGGAGGAAAGCAAAATAATAGAAAAATGCAATAAAAAGAACCCGATCATGGACCGGGTTGTGCACTGGATCATACAAGTGTTCACTATCACAATAACGGAACCCACTATAAGCCTTTCACCAGCATCTTGTTACTCTGGTCATGGCAGTTAATGCAGCTATTACCGTATTTCTCGTAATTTTCTCCCAAGAGGTGCCCCGTATGCATGATAGCACTCAAGGCCAAAGGTGTTCCCTCAGCATGACAGCTGGCACAATCGGCCACAGATTCCGAGGGGGTTTCCGGGTGGCTCTCCAACTTTTCAATTTCTGCCGCCAGGCTGTAGTCTTTGTCGTCAGAAACCTTCCGGTGGCAATCGTTACAACCGCCGGGAGATTTGTCAACGGAAGCCACTTTGATGGTTTTAAAGTAGGTGCCCGGTTCCTCCAAGCCGGCAACCGGTAGCTGCCCCTCATCGGTGAGTTTGTGACAGTGAACGCAAGAACCATCATAATTGGTGACGAAATGGTTGTCTTCTCCGGAGTAGTGGGCCACATGAATGACCTTTTTCAGGCTGATATCTCCATCTTTTTGGTGGCAGGATATGCAGTCAGCAACGCCATCATCAGCTCCCACAGGCGGGTGTCCTTCCAGCTTCTCCAATCCCGCTGCCAGCGAATAGTCCCTATCTTCGGAGACTTTCCTGTGGCAGGCCTCGCAGTTTTCCTTATCTGCGGAAGAAATGAAAACCAGATCGCCTTCCCCGGATTTTTCCTGCCCTTGCTCTGCTGACTGGCTTTCAGAAGATTGTTCCTGCTGCTCTGCCGGAGGCTGCCCCGTCTTGCAGCCTGTGACCACCAAAAGGGCCGCCAGGGCCAAGACAAAGGCAAGAAGTAGCTTCTTCACCCTATTCACCTCCTTCCTGCCATTTATTTACCTGCTATGTTTATGCAAAATATCGCCCATAAATATGTTATTCTTTTTTAAGGTTTTTGTCAATCCTGGAAAATAAAGATAACGGGAACCGCTGCCGTAGGGAGCGGAATAATCAGTTGGCATGAACATTTTTGCTACTATACATATTTTCTTGCTGATGGCTTGCAAGCCAAATCCGGCGTCTCCCTGCCTGGAATATACTGACAAAAGCAATTATTTTTCGGGATTTTCTTAATAAAAAAGCCAGGAGAATGTGGTGAGACAGAGACAGCGGGAAATAAGAGAGGAGGACGCGGGGCCCGGTTTTGAAGCCCCCTTTCTTTTTTCAAGCTTTTCTCCTTGACAGGACAAAAACTTAGGGATATGATTAGTTCACAAACTGAATAAAAAACATGGGGGAGCCGGATGAGTCCGGCTGAGAGGGGATTCCAATAATAATCCCGACCCCGGAACCTGATCTGGGTAATGCCAGCGTAGGGAATAGCCGAATGATTGTTGATAAAACTGAACTGCCGTACCGCTGGCATTGGTACGGCAGTTTTATTTTTCCTGAGAAAGGAGGGCAAAAATGCCTAAGGTAAATTTGAGCTTACAGGTCATACCTCTGGTGCCGGAAGAAAAGATTTATCAAGTGGTGGACCAGGTTATTTCCCTGATCGATGCTTCCGGGGTTAATTACTTGGTGGGGCCGTTGGAAACAACCATGGAAGGAGAACTGGAAGAGCTGCTGGACTTGGTGAAAAAGGCGCAGGAAATCTGCACTCAGGCCGGAGCAAGCCGGGTCTTGTCGGTGGTAAAAATCGATTACAAACCGGAAGGCGTGACCATGGATGAAAAAATCTACCCATACCGGTGAGCTCCTCTGGCCGCTTTTGCTGGTGGGCGCCCTGTTGGCTGATCTGGCAGGGAGTTGCCCTGTGGAGGCAGCATACCCAGATGGATCTTGCCCGGCCCTTATGACATCGTGACTTGCTCTGAAGGGACTCAGCCGGGCTGCTCCTACAACATGCCCGCTACACCATCTTCGAAGCGGGGCTGGGCTTCGGTATCGGTTCCCTGCTGGGCGATGGTCCTGGCCCTGCTGATGGACCGGATCCACTGCTTGTACCGGGCTTTTTATCCGCTGGTCATCGTCTCCCAGACAATACCCATCATTTTCCTGGCCCCCCTTTTGATCATCTGGTTTGGCTTCGGCATCCTGCCCAAAATCCTGGTCAGCATTCTGGTCTGCTTTTTTCCGGTCACCATCAGTTTCTTCGATGGCCTGGCCAATGTGGATGAAGAACTGGTCAACCTTTTGAAAAGCATGGGAGCATCCCCCCGGCAAATCATGACCATGGTGAAACTCCCGGCGGCCCTGCCCTCTTTATTCTCCGGCCTCCGCATCTCCGCCACCTACAGCGTCATGGCGGCGGTGATCGGGGAATGGCTGGGAGCCAGCTATGGCCTGGGAGTGTTCATGACCAGGGCCAGCCACGCTTTCTCCACGGCCAAGGTCTTTGCCGCTATTCTGGTGGTGAGCCTTTTGAGCCTGGCTATGCTGGGGCTGGTCAACCTGACCAGGAAGCTGTTGGTTCCCTGGGCGGCTTGGAAAAACGGCAATGGAGCCGATGGAATGTGAAGATGGTCAAATCATCTTCTTTTCCAAAGCATCTTTATTAAAACACGAGGTGATGGAGATGAAAAAAGTTCATGTTGGTCTTTTTTGCCTGCTGGCATTGCTGCTCATTTTCAGTTTCGGCTGCCAAAAAACGGAGACACCGGGAGAGGAGGCAAAACTAACCAAGCTTTCGGTAATCCTGGACTGGGTCCCCAATACCAACCATTCCGGCCTTTATGCGGCGAAAGACCTGGGCTTTTATGAAGAAGAGGGGCTGGAGGTGGAGATATTGCAACCCACGGTGGGAGGAACATCTTCTCTGATCGCGGCCGGCCAAGGGGACATTGGTGTCAGCTACCAGGAGGAAGTGGTCATTGCCCGATCCCAGGATCTCCCCGTCCGATCAATTGCCGCGGTAATTCAACATAACACTTCCGCTTTCGCCTCCCATCGGGATAAGAACATCCTCAGTCCCCGGGATTTTGCCGGCAAAAAATACGGGGGCTGGGGATCACCGGCGGAAACTCAGATGATCGCGGCTCTGATGGAAAAATACGGGGCTGATCCCGCCACCGTGGAAGAAGTTTATATCGGAGAAGCGGACTTCTTTACCAGTATTGAAAGGGACATCGACTTTGCCTGGATCTACTACGGCTGGACAGGCATTGAAGCGGAGCTGAGGGGAATACCCCTGAACATTATCATGGTCAAAGATGAAGATCCGGCCCTGGATTTTTATACTCCGGTGCTGATCGCCAGGGAAGACACCCTGGAAGAAAAAGCTGATCTGGTAAAAAGATTCCTCCGGGCCACTGCCAAAGGTTATGAGCTGGCCGCGCAAGAACCGGAAAAAGCCGCGGAGATACTTTTAGACAACGCACCGGAACTGGACGCTAACTTGGTCAAAGCCAGTCAGGAATGGCTGGCCCCCCGCTACCAGGATGATGCCCCATACTGGGGTTACCAGGATCTGAGGATTTGGGAGGATTATTCCAGTTGGATGTATGAAAGGGGATTGCTGGAAAAGGATATCGATGCGGCCGCGGCCTTTACCAATGACTTTTTGCCGGGAGTCCAGTAGGGCCCATGCTTCATCGGCCCGGAAACGAAAGTTCCGCAAACCCAACCGGGCGGACACAGGAGTCCGCCCTTACGCGGAACACAGAAATGACGCAAACAAATCGTAGGGATAAGGCCCCGTCCATGCCCGCAAGGGGTAATACCCACATCTCCCCGCCTGTTTGCGAAAGATCCGGATAGAGGATGATGAAGATGTTAAAAGCAATCAAACTGGAGAGAATAAGCAAAAGTTTCCCGGATCGGAATAAGAAAAGCCTGCTCCCGGTTCTGCAGGAAATCGATCTGGAAGTGAACCAACAGGAGTTCGTCAGCCTGATCGGCCCCAGCGGCTGCGGCAAAAGCACCCTATTTAATATCATCAGCGGTCTTCTCCTCCCCGATGAAGGCCAAGTGCTGATCAATGGTGAACCGGCCAACGGCAAAACCGGCCTGGTCAGCTATATGCCTCAAAAAGACCTGCTGCTGCCTTGGCGTACCACCTTGGATAATGTGATCATTCCCCTGGAAATCCGGAAGATGGACAAAAACAGGGCCCGGCAAAAAGCCCGGGACCTGTTCCCCCTTTTCGGGCTGGAGGGTTTCGAATCCTCCTACCCCCACCAGCTCTCCGGCGGAATGCGCCAGAGAGCCGCTTTGCTGCGCACTTATTTAAATAAAAGTGAAATCATGCTCCTGGATGAACCTTTCGCCAGCCTGGACGCCATTACCAAAAGCAAACTCCATGGCTGGCTCCAGGAGATCTGGACCAGGTTCCGGCCCTCTATTCTTTTCATCACCCACGATATCGATGAAGCCATTTTTCTAGCCGATCGGATTTATGTGCTCTCGGAAAGACCGGCCGGCATCAAAGGCCATTTCCAGGTTGAGCTGCCCAGGCCGCGGACTGCCAAATCCCTGACTGCAGCTGAATTCCTCCGGCTCAAGGAGAAACTGCTGGAACTCCTCTAAAAGGGCCGGCTCCCGGTGATACCTGCACTTCCCGTCCCAGATGGAAAAAATACAGATATCTTTCTTTTACCGGCAGCTGGTAGATGGTCTCCACCGCCCGAGCATATAAATCCAACTGGAAGCTGTACCTGGCCACTGCGGCTGCCAGGTCTTTTTCCCCCAGACGGTCAGTTTTGTAGTCAACTAAAACCATTCCATCCTCTTCCTCCAAAAGACAATCGATAATTCCTTGAATGAGTACCGGATCCCGCCCTCCCATCCGGCCTGACAGCTCCGGATAGACTTCTTCCGCCGGTAAAGCCAGGGTGAAGGCCAGTTCCCTCCGGACAGCCTCCCCGGGAGCGGCCGCTATGCGCAATCCCAAGGGGCGCCGGAAAAAACCGGCAAGAGGACGGGGATCAAGGGCAGCGGCCTCCTCTTCCGTCAAAAAGCCTTTCTCCACTAGGGAAGCGATTTGTCTTTCTATCTCAGCTTCTCCCCCAACCCGGCTGAAGTCAAGATGCTGCATGACCAGATGTACCAAGCTGCCCAATTGAGCCGGAGAAAAGACCTCTTTTCCCTGCAGGAAAAGAGGCTTTCTTTTTATCTTGGGCCGGAAAAGGGGGACCGCCTCCTCCTCTGCCGGTGGGGTTATGGGACTGGACGGTATTTCCGTCACCGCCAGTTTAGCCGGCAATTTGGTCAAATCCTTCAGGGGATAAAACCAGTGGAGACGCCGGTCCAGTTCCCGGCGAAGATCCGGCTGGGGAGAGCCTTCCAAGGGCTGCAGGGACTTGATTCTATCCCAGGGCAGATGATCGGATACAGGCGCCGGCGGTATTTCCGGCAGGGCCTTCCCTCCGGCGGTGCCCCAGCAACAGATGTCCCATCGACGATCATGCTCGGCACAGCCGGCCAGGGCGGGGCCCAACCAATCCAGATAACACTTGGCCGAAGCCAGCAGAGGGGCCGGCAGAATCTCATCTCCATCGGCATAAGCGGACCACTCCCGCCGCTGCTCGTCCAGTTTTCTGGTAGAACCCACCAGAATCAATTTTTCCCGGGCCCTGGTCAAAGCCACGTAGAGAACCCGCATCTCCTCGGCCAGGTCGGCCCTTTGCAGGGAATTCCGCACAGCCCGGTAAGCCATACTGGGATATTTCAGCGAAAGCTGGGGATTGATGACCATAGGTCCAAAACCCAATTCCGGGTGGAGCAAAAGGTCCCGGGACAAATCCCGGAAATTAAAGTCGTTTCCCAGCCCTGCCAGAATGACTACCGGAAATTCCAACCCTTTACTCTTATGTACGCTGATGAGACGCACCACATTCTCATTTTCTCCCAGAACATCTGCTGTTCCCAGATCCTGATCCCTTTCCTGCAGTTTCTCCACAAAGCGGAGAAAACGGAATAAGCCGCGCCGAGCAAACTGATCAAATTGGGCCGCTCTCTCATAAAGAGAAGCAAGATTGGCCTGCCTTTGACTGCCCCCGGGCATGGCACCCACATAATCCAGATAACCGGTCTCCCGGTAGATACTCCAAATCAGGCTGCTTAAAGGCCCCTGCCGGCTTTTTGTTCTCCAGGCGTGCAGCCTGGCCAGGAATTTCTCCAGCTTCTCCTGAAGCTCCCGGTTAAAGCTTTTCTGCCGGGCAGCCAGAACAGCTGCGTAAAAGTCCCCAGATTTTTTCACGGCCCGGATTTCCGCCAGCTCCCGGGCAGTGAGGCCTACCAGAGGAGAACGAAGAACTGCTGCCAGGGGAATATCCTGCCGGGGATTGTCGATGACTTGCAGGAGAGACAGCATCACATGGATTTCAATCGCCTGGAAGTATCCGGTTCCCAACTGGGCAAAAATGGGTATATCAAACTCCCGAAAGACTTCTAAAAAAGTGTTGGCCCGGATCCGGGGAGAGCGGAGTAAGATGGCCATGTCCCGGTAGCTAACCGGTCGATAGGATTTTATTTCCTTGTCCCAGACGGCAAATTCCGGCTCACCTTCTTTTCCCACCATTTGCCGGATCCGAAAAGCGATAAGCCGGGCCTCTTTTTCCAGGGCGGTGAGATCTTCATCAGGCTCAACCGGAATAGTATTTTCCTCTCCTTCCTCCTCATTTTCCTCTGAAAGGGCGTTTCTTTCAATCAGGTGTACCTCAATGGGGCTTCCGGCCGGGATCCTCAAGCCTTCCGGCGGTTCCGGATAGGCAGCCCGGCAGACCAGCTCTGCTTCCCGGTCATAGGTCAATTCTCCCACTTCAGGGTTCATCAGACGGCGGAAAAGAAAGTTTACTCCTTCCAGCACTGTTTCCCGGCTGCGAAAATTGGCAGCCAGAATGATCTTCCGGTCCCGGCTTTTTTTCTCCGGCCGGAAGCTGTTCAATTTTTTTAAAAAGAGGAGGGGGTTGGCCAAACGAAAACGATAAATGCTCTGTTTCACATCACCCACCATGAACAGATTGGGCTTCTGCGTCCCCTGCCTGGAAACTAAATGGAGGATGACTTCCTGCAGATCATTAATATCCTGGTATTCATCCACCAATACCTCCTGGTACTGTTCCCGTAATTCCAAAGCTATGGCCGAAGGCAGCAAAGCCCCGGCTTTTTCCTCTTTAACGCTCAACAGCTGCAGGCAATAATGTTCCAGATCGGCAAAATCCAGCTGGGTCTTACTTTTCTTGCGCTGCTGATAAAGCTGGGAGAATTCCCGGACCAGATGGACCAAGTTTTCCAGAAGGGGAGCCAGGAAACGGAGGTCTTCCATCAATTCCTCACCGGAGCGCCGAAAATAGGACTGCAATCCTTGCACGATTTTCTTTGCCCGGTCTCTTTCTTTTTTTGCCTTTTTTTGCAGCTCAGCATCAACTGTATCGGCCTTAACTCGGGGCAGACTCCGGAAGTTTGTGCATTCCAACCCCTTGTTCCGCACTTCTTCCCAGGAACCGCAGGCCAGTTGGGCTGATAATTCCTGCAGCCGGGCCAGCTCCTCAGTCAAATTATCCAGGTAAAGGGCAGGCCCCCCCGGCAAGGAAGCATACCGGCAGGCCCGTTTTAAAGTCCAGCCGGCCTTTGCCAATTCCAAAGAAATCCCTCGGCAAAATTCCGGATACCAGGGGAGCTTTTCCAAGGAGACTCCGTCAGCAAGCCGGAAGCTCCGGAGGGCTTTTGCCAACCACTCTTCCGGCCAGGGCTGGCTCCTGGTAAACTCGTAAAGAGCCAGGACCTGATCCCTCAGTCCCTGGTCGCCCCTTCCGCCAAAAGTTTCTGCCAGAAGGAAGAAAGCCGGATCTGCTTCGGCATATTTCCTTTCCAGAAGCTCCTCCAGGACTTCCTCTTTGAGCAAGGCCGTCTCCTCCTGCCCTGCCACTTTGACGGAAGGATCCAATTCCAATAAATAAAAATATTTGCGGATCAAGTTTAAACAAAAGCTGTGCAGGGTTGAAATAGACGCCTTGTTCAGAAGGGATTGTTGCTTTTTGAGATGCCGGTCTCCGGGCCTTTTCGTCAGGGCCTCCGCCAGGGCCCGGCCGATCCGCTGCCTCATTTCCGCCGCAGCCGCTTCCGTAAAAGTTACCACCAGGAAACGATCCAGATCTACAGGGTTTTCGGTCTCCAAGAGGCGGTGAATAACCCTTTCCACTAAAACGGCGGTCTTGCCGGAACCGGCCGCCGCCGAAACCAGCAGATTGCCGCCGGAAGCAGTGATGGCCTCCCACTGGGCCTGGGTCCAGGGCTCAGGTATATGGCGATCCATGCTCATCATGCCTCACCTTCTTTCATTTCCTGTCGGATCCGCTCCATGATCACTTCGTCTTTTTCCTTGGCCAGATCCCGGTAGCGGCAGCCCTCCAACAAAATATCAAAACAGCAAAAAGGGGTAAAAGAGCAGTGACTACACGGGGTCTCCGTTCCCAAGCGGTAGGGAGCAATATCGGTAACACCGGAAAAAATCTCCTCGCTGAGCCGGGCCAGGCGCCGCCTCAAAAACTCTTGCAGCAGGGTCCAGTTTTCCCGGGAAAGAGCCTTTGATCTTTTGCTCAAACTGCCGTCCCTGTTCAAAGAAGCCGGGATCAAATCGGAGCTCTTCGCGCCTCCCATCAGACCTATTACATGGGGGTCATCCAGGACTATACCTCGCATTTTCAATTTCTTTTTGATCTTGGCGGCAGCCTCCTCCGGAGCGAGAGGACCGTCTTCCCGGAGGAGGGGCTGCTGAACGGGAAAGTAAAAGACACCACCCGGCTCCACCTTGTCCACTCCCCACCGCCGCCCGTAGGCCAGGGCCACCGCCAGATAGGTGAGAAGCTGCAGATCCAAGCCGTGATAAAGCTTGGTTAATTCCAAGTCCCGATCGCTGCTCTTATAATCAATCACTCTGAGGTAAAGGGAACCTTCTTTTCGAGCCAAATCCAAACGATCGATCCGCCCTCTCAATTGCAAACGCCTTCCCCCTTTGAGAGAGATCTCCCAAGGGGGCAATCCTTTCTCCAGGCCAAAAGCCAATTCAACAGCCACCGGTCGGAACATCCCCCGGCGGGCATGCTCCGTTAAAACTTTCGTGGCTGTTAACAAGGTCTCTCTCAGCACTCCTGTTAAATAGCGGTAACGGGGAGAATTGAGCAGGATTTCATTCTGCAGGCGCGGGATCATTCTTTCCACTATTTCCGCCACCAATCCCTCCAGTTCCTCATCTCTGAGCTTACCCCAGTCCAAGCCCCTGGACTGGAGCTCTTCCGTAAATTCTTTGAAAAACTGATGATAGAACAAACCCGCAGCCCTGGCGTCAAGTCGAAAAATTCTCCTTTCCTCCAAGCCCAATCCATATTGGGCAAAATAGCGAAAGGGACAGGAGGCAAAGGTTTCCAAACGGGAGACGCTGGACCTAAGGCTGTTGCCGTAAAGTTTTTCCACCAAATCCTCGCTTAGACGCTCCGTTTCATTTCGATAAAACGGGGCCCTGAGAAAGAGAGCCAAGCCGGGCACTTGCTCCCGGTGATCCAAGAGCCAGCGATACAGCTCCAGGACCAGGGGGGAAAATTCTCTCCCTTTCCTGGCCTTCTGCAGCTGGCAGGCTGTGAAAGAAAGGACCCGGCCAGGGTCAGTCAGGTAATGGAGAAGCGGAAAGCTGCTCTTTTCCGGCTCCACCGCCAGAAATCGCAAAGACATATTGGGAAACAACAACCGGAGACGCCCGATCAGAGGAGAGGGCAGCAGGCTTTTTCCCTCCTCCCCGGCTAGGGGATAACTGACCCAGAGATAATGGGCCGCTCTGGTCAAGGCTATATAAGCCAAATATTCTTCGTGGAGGAGGCGCATTTTGCTGGTAGGAGCCAGTTCCAGGCGGGATCCGGCCAGCTTTTCTCTTTCCCCGTCGGTAAAAATCTCATCTTCCGACAAGCGGGCGGGAAAACTGCCCTCATTCACTCCCAGAAGAAAAGCCCCTTTGATTTCCGGTTGACGGGAGCGTTCAATGGAGCCCACCAGCACTTGATCCAGAGCTTGGGGAATTAAACCCAGCTGCAGGGTTTCCAAGCCCGATTCCAGCACCCGGGCATACTGACCGATGGTTAAGATTTGGTCTCCTAGCGCCTCCACCAATTGATCCAGCACCTGCATCAGGCCGTTCCAAACTTGCAAATGTTCTTCTCCCTCATCCAACATTCCCTGTTTCACAGCTTTCCGGCGCCAGCCCTCCAGGCGCCTTGGCACTCCCAGATCCTCTAACAAGCCATAAAGAGCGACGGTCATCTCCCGGACGGTCAGCTTTTTTCTTCCCGTAACCTGCCGGTGAAAGCTGATCAGATCCGAGCTGGCCCGAACCCGCGCCCGGTGGATCTTTTCCAAATAGACTGTATCCTGGAGCGTGGCTTCCCTGTCTTCCTCCCAAGAATACTGCCGGGGAAAAGTCCAAGGCTCCGCTTCCAGCCAGTGCCGGCCGCCAATGCCGTTTGCCAAAACATAATTTTCCAGCAAGTCCACCTCTGCCCGGCTGACAGGAACCAGATCGGTTTTTAAATAACGAAAAACAGATTCATAATGCCATGAACCGGATACGGTCTCTAAAGCGGCCTTCACCAGCTCGATTAAGGGATGGTGATGAACAGGTCGCTTCCGGTCCATAAAATAGGGAATGCCATAATCGGTAAAAACCGCTGCCAGCAAATCGGCATAATCATCCAGATTGCGGAGAATTACCGCCAAGTCCCGATAGCGGTAACCTTCATCTCGCACCAGGCGCAAAATCTCCCGGGCTACCCCTTCCGCCTCCACCCGGCGATTGGCGGCGGCCACCAGCTGCAATCCTTGTATTTCTCCCTGCCAAGGGGAACTGGGATTTTCAAAGTTTTTTTCCAAATAACCCAGGGCGGGATTGGCCAGAAAGCGAAATGCCAGGGAACCGGGACGGTCAAGACAAATGGTGTCCTCCACCGGCACCCGGAGCCGGGCGGCCAGATCCAAAAATTGCTCATAGGTTTCCCGGGTGGGGTGAAAGAGATCCGTTTCCCGGCACTTTCCCTGCAATTGCCTGCTGTCCAGACACAAGGCCAGATTAACCTGTCTGCATTGGCAGAGAAGTGCTCCGATCACTTCCATCTCCCGGGGGGTAAAAGCGGAAAAACCGTCAATCCAAACCCGAGCTCCCTGCAGAAACGAACAGACCAGGATTTTGCGGGACAAAAGATGGAGATAATCATCGGGATCCAGATAGCGCCCGGACAGGAAGTCCTCGTAAGCCTGATAAATCAGATGCAGGTCATGAATTTTATAGCCTAGGGCCGACTGATCCCCAGTTTCTCGGACTAAGCCCTGGTAATACTCAAACAAAGTGTCCGGTAAAATATTGTATTGCTTGAATTCCGCCAAGGTCTTGGCCAGCTTATGAATAAAGCCCGTCTCTTGCGCGATTTTGTCAAAAAGGAGCAGTTCTTTGCTTTTTTGCAGAAGAAGGGACCGGATGGCCATCATTTTCCCCAATTCATCCAGGTAGCGGCGGTGGCCGCCGCCGGTTTCCTGAAATATCAACCAGCCCAACCGGCGGAAACTCAGCACCTTAGCCCGGATGGTACCGGTGAGATCCGGAGCGGCGATCAAAGCCATTTCCGTTTGAAAACTGGCCTGCTCCGGCACTAAAAAAATCAGGGGCGGCCCCTCCTTCGGATCCTGCCGCAGAGAATATCTTATTTCTTCCAGGCAGAAACGGGTCTTACCGGTACCTGCCCGGCCCAGGATAAAACGCAATCCCATCACAGCACCTTCCCTATCCGCAAATGCACCGGCGCACCCCAGGGGAGAAAATCTTCCCGGTGGGACAGGAAAATGATCTGGCGTTCTCTGGCAATTTCCTGCAGCGTCTCGCCCACCCGGGCCAGCCGTCGGGCATCAAAGTTGTGAAAAGGATCATCAAAGATCAAGGGGAGATTGATTTCCCCGGACAGAAGAGAGGCTATGGCCAGACGGAGGGACAGATAAAGTTGATCCCTGGCTCCCTGGCTCAGCTGGCTGACCAGGCATTTTTTCCCCCCGTGAACAATCTTGATCAGAAAGTCCTCCCCAATTTCCACCCGGCGGCTTTGGTTGCCGGTAAAACGGCGGAAATAAGCGGTCACTTCCCTGTTCAGATGTTCCCGGTAGGAAAGATGGTACTCATCTACGGCTGCCTCCAGCTCCCGGTAAGCCAAAGCCAGGGCCCGGCTTTCCAATTCCAGGCTATTCTTTTCTTCTTCCAGTTCTTTTATTTCCAGTTCTGCAGCTGCCAGATTTAGGGGTTGCATCCCTTCCAGGCGTGCCTGTTCTTTCAAAACCCGCCTGAGTTCTTCTTCCCTATCCTCCCTTTCCCTGGCCAATTTCTCCCGGGCCTGGGCCAAAGACCGGAATTCATTTTCCAGCTCTGCTGGTGCAAAAGCGCCCCGGTGATCGGGCAAACCGGGGTGTTCTCTGGTCAATTCCTCCAACTGGTGCCAAATATGCCTGGCTTCATTTTCTGTATCCAAGAGCTTCAGCGCCAGCTCCTCCTGGTTTTCCACCTGAAGACCATCCAGCAATGCCTGGAGCGCACCCTGAATACCGATTAGCTCCTGCCGTTTTTCCTCATAAGATTGCAGCCTTTGTAAAGCCGTCGCCGCTTCTCCTCCGGCAGGCTCCAGATATTCTTTCAGCCCCAGGCGCTTTTCCTCCAGGGCAGCTGCCAGCTCCTCAAGTTCCTCTTTCAGCTTCTTCTTTTTATTTGCCAACCTTTCCCCGGCATGCTGCAGCCGGAGAAGATTTTCCCTGGCCTCTTGATAAGCCTCCTCCAGTTCACGCAGGTATTCCGGATTCGTATTGGCATCAAAAGGGCTTATTGCCGCTTCCAGCCGAGAAAGCTGCTCCTCTATCCTCTCCAGGGGGGTGAGATCAGCTCCGTCTCGCTCTTCCAATTCGGCTTTTTTGGCCTGGAGAGCCGCCAAGCGGGATTGACAATCCTCCCAAGCCGCAGCGCTGGCTGTGATCTCTTCCCACCAAGTTTCCTCCTTCTTTTCCAGCCAGCCCATTAAATCTTCCACCGATTTCCCTTCTTCGCCCAGAAGCCGCCACAAGCGGCGGGGAGTCTCCCAGGAACTCTTCAAATTTACTGCAGGCGCTTTTTCCAGCTCGGCGGCAGCCAAGCCGTACTCCTCTCGGGACAGCCTTTCCAGATTTTCCTGGAGGCGATTCTTCTGGGCAATCAATTCCCGGTATTCCTCATAGGCCTGGGAAACAGCTGCTCCGAATACTTCCGTAAATGGCTGCGTCAAAGCATGGAAATTCTCCAAGGCTTTCTCCGCTTCTTCCGCCTGTCTCTTCAGCTTTTCCAGTTCTTCCGGGGAGGGGAGCTCTTGCGCCATCTCTTTCAACTTATTCTCCTGATTGGCACGGAGGCTGAACCGGTGCTGCAATACTCCCAACTCCGCTTCCCCGGCACCGGCCCGGGAGCCGAGGCGGGCATCTATTTCCGCCAGCTCTTTCTCCAAAAGATCTATCCCGGTTTCCGGCGCACCATCCTTTTTTGCTCTGCTTAAAAAACTGCCCAGGACCCAGCCGGCAATTCCGCCCAGAAGAGCGGCTAAAACCGAGTAAAGTAAATTCCGGCCCAGGGCCCAGCCAAAGCCGGCCAGCAGGCATCCCCCTATCCCCGCCAGAAGCAAGGGCAGAAGGAATATTCTCGGAGCCGGATCTGTCTCCCTCTGCCGGCGCCGGCGCTCTTCCAGCAGCGATAATTTCCTCTCTATATCTTCCTCTTTCAATCCTGCCAGGTCACCGTATTCATTTTGGAACTGCTCCTCCATTCCCCGGTAGGCGGCCAGCAATTCTTCGGCTTTCTCCCGGGCCAGCTTTTTCTCCCGGCAATCCATCTCCAGTTCCAGCTTCCGGGAGGTATAGGAAGAAATTGCCTCCTCTTCCTCCGCACCCAGTTGGGCAAAAAGCCCAAAGGGGCCCGATATTTTCTCCTGGATCAACTGGAGCTCTTTCTGCCAGAGTTGAAATTGTCGCCATTTTTCTCCGGGTTCCGGCTGGGCCTGCCGCCACATCCCCAATAATGCTGCCGGATTATGGCCCAGGATCATCCAGTCAGGCATCTGCAGAAGCTGTTCTTCAATTTCTTTTTCCTCCCGGCTGACGGCATCCAGCTTGTCTGTCAATTCTTTTTTCGCCAGGGACAGCCTCTGAAATTCCTGAAAATCCGCTAAAAGACGGGGATTGGTCTGAAAAGGAAAAAATTCCTCCTGGAGGCGGGCTGTCAAGGAGGCAATTTCCGCTGCCAGCTCTTCCAATTCCCGTTCTATTTCCTTTTGCTCCTTTTCCAGGCGGGCTTTTTCTTCTTCTCGGCGAATCAGGGCCTCCAGTTCAGCGGACAAATCTTCGGGCCTATTTTCCAGTTCCGGATAATCACGCCGCAGTTTCTCCTGGCCTTTTTCCAGCTTCGTCATGATTTCCCGGACCTTCTCCCGGGCCTGTCCCAATTCCATTTGTTTTTTCACCGTCTCCCGGTAACGGCTCTGCAAAAAGCGCCAACGGTCCCAAGCCCGATAAAGGCTGTCTTTTTCTTCCCATTCTTTCCGCAAGTCTTTGATCTTGTCCTCCAGTTCCCGGGCTCTAATCAGCAGTTTTTGTAAATTATCCGCTCCTTCCCGGCTTTCCTCCCAGGCCTGACGCAATTCTTCCAGGCGGCCCTTCAGCAGCTCCAACGCTCCGTCCAACCGGCCGTCCCGATCGGTTATGCCCAGGCTTCCGGTATAACGGGTTAATTTTTTGGCCTCTTCCTGTAGCTTTTCCAAAGCTGCCCGGTAATGCCCCCCGGAACCGGAGAGGAGGGATTGAACTTCTTCATCCAGCTGCTCTGTTTCCGGCAGGGGCTGGTTTAAACAAAAGGTGGCAGAAAAGAGGTCCCGGGAACTCAAACCGATCAGATGCCGCAGTTTTCCTTCGTACTCCAAGTTAGGGCGTCGGGCAGAAGGATTGTGCATACCGGACAGTTCCTCCCGCCAGCGGCCATTTTCTTTCATCTGCAAATAAAAGCGGTTATCTGCAAAAAGTCGCTTGAGTTTATAAACAACTCCCCTGGAGCAAAACTCCAGTTCTCCTTCAAAGGCAGCGGCACCATCCCAGTTCCGAAATCGGCTATCACCGAATTTGCCAGGATCCGAACTGGCCGGCAGCCCAAAGAGGATAGCTTGCAGCCCGGCTATTAAAGTGGTCTTTCCTCTTTCATTGGGAGCTACAAGAACGTTAAGTCCTTCCTGAAACTCCACCGTCACCGGCTCTTTATACGCTCCAAAGCCTGCAAGCCTTAGTTTTTTCCAAGTTACCTCAGACACTTCTTCCATCTCCTCTTAGAGCAAGCAGTCCCTTGGTTAAGGCCCGGTGCAAAAGACGACGTTCTCCTTCATCTCCGGCCTCTTGCAGGCGAGCGAGAATTCTGCGCAAAAAGATGCCGGTAATGGTGGGTTCCTCCGCCAGGCGCTCCAGGCTTTCCCGGGAATACTCCACGGATTCGTCCTTTACTTCCAGGTAGTAAAAATAAGGGGCCAGCCGGGCTTCCATTTCTTCCCCGTTCAACGGAAAGCTGGCCAGCCCGGTCAGGCGCAGTTCCAAAAGCTGCCGGGGATCAGACCGGGACATCAGCATTTCCGCCAATTCCTCGGCGTCTGCCGCCAGCCCCACATCCACTGTTTCACTGCGAAAATTTCTTATTTCCACCGGTACGATCTCCGTCCTGGGTTCAGGGCGGGAAAAATCCACCACCAGAAAACTGCCCTCCCCCGGATCATGAAATCCCTTTCCATAAACTATCCCCGGATACATGGCCAGCCCTGCTCCCAGTTGATAGCTCTGACGGCGATGAAAATGCCCTAAAGCCACATAGTGATAGCCGGCTTGGGCCAGCCCTTTAGGATCCAAAGGCAAACTCCGTTCTCCCCCATCCCGGCCGTAAGAACCGTGAAAGACTGCCAGATGAAAGCCGGCTGCTTCCTCTCGAGGAAATGCGGTCAAAGGAGATAGGGATCCGGTGATCCCTCCCGTGTAAGCCATACTGTAAACATAACAGGCGGTTCCCCTGAGAGAGAATGTACCCACCAGCCGGGGCTGGGGATTGGTGACCAAAAGACCCGGCCAGCGCTCTTTTTCCTGGCGGTAAACGGAATCATGGTAGGTGATTTCATCATGATTGCCGGGCACCGTAATCAGGTGAATGCCCGCTTCTTCCAGCCTTGCCAAGTCCCTGATCACCCTTTCCGTCAATTCCCGAGGAGGGCGGTGGGTTTCGAACAAATCCCCGGCGACGATGACCAGATCAATAGCGGCTTTTTCATCCAGGGCATAATCCACCGCCCAGCCCAAAAGCCGGTCTCTTTCCTTTTGTACCTCCTCCTGTTTTTCCGGCGGCAGGAAGGATGGGCGCCAGCCCAGATGTAAATCAGCCAGGTGTAAAATGCGCATCTCATTCACCGCTTTCCTCATCTTCTTGGACCAGTTAGCTCTTTCCCACATCCGTCCGTTTTAGCCGGTAAAGATATATCGCTCCAGCTGCCTGTTGTAAGGAGTCCAGTTCCCCTCCCCAGGCGTAGCTTCTCTGGCCCGCCTAAATTTATCCATTTCCGCATCCAGCAGATCAGCTTGATGCAAAATGGCCGCTTCCAAAAATTTGGGTTTTTTGGGAGACTGCCATTCGTATTTGCCATGGTGACTCACAATCATGTGCAGGAGCTTTAAACGAAGACTGTCGGGGAAACCGGTAATTTTGCGCAAACGCTGGTGAACCAAATCCACACCCATGACAATATGTCCCAGGAGACGGCCGGCATCGGTATAGTCAATGGCATACTGATAGTCAAACTCGTAGATTTTACCAATATCGTGAAAAAGCGCCCCGGTGAAAAGAAGGTCCTGGTCAACCTCCGGATAAGCCGCGGCAATACCCCGGCAGAGGCGCAAAACATTGAGGGTGTGCTCTAAAAGACCACCCAGATAAGACTGGTGATGGACCTTGGCAGCGGGCGCCCGGCAAAAAGCTTCCACCAGTTTTTCATCCTGCAAAAAGTCCTCCACCAGTTCCTTGAGATAGGGATTCTGTACCGTTTCCACAATTGCTTTCAGCTCGGACCATAACTCCTGCACATCATAAGGGGTTGACGGTAAAAACTGGGTAATATCCACTTTGGCCGGATCCAAAACTTTTAGCTTGTCAATGGTGATCTGCAGCCTTTGATTATATGAGCCAACCTGCCCCAAAATAGCAATAAAGTCGTTGACTTTCAAACTCACCGCTATTTCCTCGGCCCGGTCCCAGACTTTGGCCTCGATTTCTCCGCTTTTATCGCCCAGGGTCAAGGAAAGAAATTTCCCCTGTTTCTCACGAAAATTATACAAATCCTTGCGGCGTATCTGGAAAATGCTGCGCAGGACCTGCCCCTCTACCAAATCCGCTACGAATACTTTCGTCACTGGCGAACCTCCTTTAATCAGTCTGCCGAGTCTCTCTTCCTTTCCAGCTTGACAAATCTTTTTCATAGTTCGCATTTTTCCGGGAAGAATCCTCCCTGCCTCGGGAAATTATCGTCTGCCGGGTACCGGGCGGGCACAAACCCGTCCCTCCCCTTTTTCCAGCCGGGAAGCTGGAGGCTTGCTGCCGGAATTTGTAGCAGTTGTCTCCCTGGAATAATAAGCTATAGCAAGAGAATTTCCTGCTGCAAAGGAGGGTGAAGACATGGCAGGCCAAGCGGAGATTAACAATTTCCTACGCAGCCTCAAGCCTTTCGTTAATCGGGAAGGAGTTGCGGCCCTGGAGACCCTGGAGAACTTTTTCGAGCTGCTTGACGACCCGAAAGTACAGTCCTTCGCTCATAACGTCCGCACTTTCACCAGCATGATGAGGGAAAAGACAAAAAGGGAAAAAGCGGAGAGCACCGGGAATTTTTAAAAAATGTTCCCAGCTTTTGTTTCCTGGACAAATCCATGCCCCTGTCCGAGAGAAGAATAATCGGAACCTATATTTATTAAAGAGAATAATTCTGGTCCTTTTGAGGAAAAATGTAAAACACCGTTCAGAAAATATCAAGCCGGGAGGGCAATAAAAATGGCCAAAAAATGCAGTTTTTCCAGCTGCCGCTGGTTTGGTGGGGACCCGGAAAAAGAGCTGCTCAAAGACGGTGGAGGCTGACTCCATCCCAACAGCGCTGGATGCGATCCCACCAAATTGACCAAAACCGGCAGACCCGCCTGCTATATGCGCTAATTCAACTTTTGCCAGGCAGCTCTGACAGGGAAGGACCGCTTAGGGGCGGTCCTTCCTTTGTAAAAACCGGTAAGCTTCACCCTTGATCAGGTCATAAACCTCCTTCAAGGGCATTTTCCTTTCCTGCGCTATTTGCCGGCAGTCTTCATATTCAGGAGAAATATTCCGGATGCACTCTCCGGAAACGGCCACCTTCACTCTTGCCGTGCCCAGTTTCGTTTCCACAGAAATGATTTTATAAGGCAACATCAACTTGGCGGCTGGATAGACTCTCAGCCCGATGGAGCTGCTTTCCGCCAAGAGCAGATGAGTAAATTCCTCCAACTGGCCGGGTTTGATCAGGAGTTTCAGCAGAACGGCAGGTCGATTTTTCTTCATGTGTATGGGATGGAAGAAAACCTCCAAGGCACCTGCCTGAAGAAAAATATCCATGAGATAATCATAAAACTCCGGATTCATATCATCAATATTGGCTTCCAAAAGAAGCACCTCTTCCTGTCCTATTTCCCCACGGCCTCCCAGGCGCAGGCTGCCGCCGCAAAGCCCCTCTTTTATTCTCTCTCCCAGCTGTAGTCGGAGCAGATTGGGAATACTCAGATCCCTTTCCCCTGCCCCGTAACCGCAGGACAAAAGACGCATGGGAGGCATCGGACCGTAATGACGGCAGTAAGAGGTCAGAATAGCCGCTCCCGTAGGTGTAACCAATTCACTATCAATCCCTTGCGAATAAACGGGCACCCCTTTGAGCAATTCCACAGTGGCCGGCGCCGGAACCGGTATGGTTCCGTGGGCGCAGTGAACAAAACCCGTTCCAATATGCAGCGGGGAAGAATAGACCTCTTCAATTCCCAAGCGCCGAAGACCGCTCACGGCTCCCACGATATCCACAATGGCATCCAAGGCCCCTACTTCATGGAAATGAATCTCCTCCACCCGGCTGCGGTGGACTTTGGCTTCCGCCTGGGCCAGCCTGGTAAAAATCTCGATGGACTTTTCCTTAGCTGCACCAGGCAGACCTGCTCTCCTGGATAATCCTTTTAATATCCTCCAGACCGCGGTGGACATGGCCCTCTTCCGTAATCACCCGAATTCTGGTGCCGCCAATTCCTTTTCTGGTGACCTTTTCTTTTTCCAAGCGAAAACCCGTCAGAGAAAGGCCGGCCAGATCCTCTTGCAGCTGTTGGAAAGAGAGCCCGGCATCAACCAAAGCTCCCAGGATCATATCTCCGCTTATCCCTGCAAAACAGTGAAAATAGGCTATTCTCACTCCTGCTCACTCTCCCAAACGGTTGATGAGGCTGGCCTGGAAACCGGCTCCAAACCCGTTATCGATGTTCACCACACTGACCCCGGGGGCGCAGCTGTTCAGCATCCCCAAGAGAGCGGCCAGACCGCCGAAGCCGGCCCCGTAACCAACACTGGTAGGTACGGCAATGACCGGCTTATCTACCAGTCCGCCAATAACGCTGGCCAGGGCCCCTTCCATGCCTGCCACCACAATCAACACCCGGGCGGCCAGCAGCCGGTCCTGATAAGCGGCCAGCCGGTGGAGGCCGGCCACCCCTACATCGTACAAACGTTGTACCCGGTTGCCCATCACTTCGGCAGTGATGGCGGCCTCTTCCGCCACCGGCAAATCCGAAGTCCCGGCGCTGACCACCAAAATATTCCCTCTCTTTTTTTGTTCACCCCGGCGGATGACCAGAAGACGGGGCAACTCGTAGTATTCCGCCTCCGGGGCCACTTCCCGGACAGCCTGGAAAATCTCCGGGCTGGCCTTGGTGGCTAGAAGATTTGTGTCCTCTTTTTCCAGCATTTTTGCCATGATGGAAGCCACTTGTTCCCCGGTCTTGCCTGCACAGAAGACCACTTCGGGAAAACCTTTTCTCCATTGCCGGCGATGATCGACTTTGGCAAAACCCAAGTCGGTAAAAAACGAGTTTCGCAAAATGCCCAAGCCGGCTTCAATGCTTATTTCCCCATTTTGAATGCCGATCAATAAATCACGCAGGTCATTTGCCTTCATGGTTTTTCATCCTCGGCAATAAAGTCTCATTCATACTTCCGGTCCGGTAGCCTTCCAAATCCATGGTGACATAAGTAAAACCGCATGCTTTTAAATCTTGAATGACTTTCGGCGCCTGCTCCATAAGAAGGGAGAATTGTTCCGGAAGAACCTCAATTCTGGCCAGCCGGCCATGGTGGCGCAGGCGGAATTGTCGCAAACCCATTGAGCGGAGCAGCTTTTCCCCTGTTTCCACCTGGGACAACTTTTCCCTGGTAATTTTGACCCCATAAGGAAAGCGGGAACTGAGGCAAGCAAGAGCAGGCTTGTCCCAGGTCCGCAAACCAAATGCCCGGGATAAGTGCCGGATGTCATCTTTCGTCAGACCGGCTTCCTGCAGAGGACTGCGGACATTGAGCTCCCTGGCTGCCTGCCGGCCGGGCCGGTAATCGGCCAGATCATCCAGGTTGGAACCATCAACTACCTGTTTCAGCCCTTCTTTTTTGGCCAGCTGCCATAACTTCGCATACAATTCTTTCTTACAATGGTAGCATCGATCCGGCGCGTTGTCGGTAAAAGACGGCATTTCCATCTCCATGGTTTGTACAAAAATATGCCTGGCACCCAATTCCCGGGCCAGCCGTCCGGCCTCCTCTTGTTCCCAGGCGGGGTAAATAACAGAAAGAGCTGTGGCAGCCAAAGCCCTGTCCCCCAGCAGCTCCACTCCCTCCCTCAAAAGGAAGGTGCTGTCCACACCGCCGGAAAAAGCAATCAGGACACTGCCCATCTCCTGCAAAATATGGCGCAGTCGATTGAGTTTTTCCGCCCGCAGCCGGGACATGATCATTCCTCCGATTCTCCCGGTAAAATTCATATCTGGGAAAATTCAATTCCCCACCTTATTTTAGCGGAAACAAGCCTTCTTTCCTAGGGGAACGATGGTATATTTTTCTCTCGCGGACTGAAAACTACTGAAAAGAGGTGGTTTCTTTGCAAAAAGACAAGCGATATCCCTGGCCCCATCTCCTTTGGGGACTGCCCATGCTGATGGGGGGATATTTTTTGGGCCGCCATCTGCTGGGAAAAAGTGTGCAAAAAACGCTGCAGAGATTGATGACAGATCCTTATGATGAAAACCTCTGGGAGCTGATTTCCGCCTTACAGAGAATCTCTCCGCAAATGGTCCTGGAAACCAACTTAAGAGCCCAAACAGGCAAATCCATCCAAAGGCCCCTGGGCAGTCCCAAAAGATTTCCCTCTTTCGATGATTTGATGTTCAGTCATGGCCAATTGGAGAATATACCCTGCCCTGGGGATAAAGCCATAGATCTTTCCACCGTAATCGGCAAGAAAGCTGCCAAACCCCTGCGCCTGTCTCTGCCCATCATCATCTCCGGCATGGCCTACGGGATAGCCCTCAGCGAGCCTCTGCGCCTGGCCATCGCCCGGGCTGCCGCCTTGGCCGGAACAGCCGCCAATACTGGTGAAGGACCTTTGCTGCCCAAAGAGAGACAGATCGCCAAATTTCTAATTTTACAGTACAACCGTTCTTCCTGGAACAAATCGCCGGACATACTTGGCCAGGCGGATATGCTGGAACTGCAAATCGGTCAAGGAGCTTTGGGAGGCGCTGCCCACGTCCTTTATCCCCAGGAAATATCCCCCAAGCTGCGGAAAAGATTGGGGCTGAAAAAAGGGGAACCGGCAGTAGCCCATTCCCGCATTCCGGGAATAAACTCGGGAGAAGATTTAATTAGGACGGTGAAAAAATTGAGGAAAATGGTAGAGGGTATTCCCATCGGGGTTAAAATCGGGGCCGGCCATCAACTGGAGAAAGACCTGGACTGGTGCTTAAAAGCAGATGTGGACGCGATCGCCATCGATGGAGCGGAAGCGGCCACCAAAGCCGCCCCTCCCATTTTGCAGGACGATTTCGGCATTCCTGCCGTATACGCCCTGGCAAGGGCCGTGAACCACTTGGAGCGCAACAGGGCCAGATCAGAAGTTGATTTGCTCATCTCCGGAAGCCTGCAAACGCCGGGGCATTTTCTGAAAGCACTGGCCTTAGGGGCCGATGCGGTTTACATCGGGTCCATCGCCTTAATGGCCACCACCCATACCCAATCGTTAAAACCTCTTCCTTTTGAACCTCCCACCCAAATCGCCTGGGAAAGAGGCAAATATAAAAAATCCTTTCATGCGGAAAAAGGAGCCCAAAGCCTGTACAATTTTCTGGCATCCTGTGCCGACGAAATGAAAATCGCGCTGAGGACCATGGGTAAAAGCTCCCTCAAAGAACTGGACAAAAAAGATCTGGTTTCCTTGAGCAGGGAAATGTCGGAAATATTGGAGTTGGAGCCGGCCTATGAAGCGCCCGGGGATCTAAAAAAGCCGCCCGGCCGGTAACGGCATACGGGCGGCTTCTGCTAGTGGGGAAAGTTATCTTTAGCGCCGCAGGAGGCAGCATCCTTATCCCTTCAGATCATACTTTCCCGCCGGCTGATCAGGCTACCACGGAAGCTTCTTCAGCTTTTTCTTCCACCAATTCCTCCTTCACTTCCATGGGGAAGTTCTCCATGAAGAAAGTGTATACCAGCACTCCGCCGGCAATTAAAGCCGCTGTGATGCTGAATTCCATCCAGTGGGGGAAATAGCTCTGCCCCGCGGCCCGGGCCATACCTACCAAAGCCACGTTAAATCTGTTGATGACTACTCCCACCACCACTAAAGAGCTGATGAGAAAGAGAGTATTGGCATTCTTTCTCAGGGAGGCGAAACAAGCCAAAATGCCGGGCACGATTACCCCCACCAACATCTCGATGAGAAACATCCGGCTTTCCACGCTGCCTTCCCAAATCAGGCCGAGCTGGCCTCGCATTGCCAAATCAGCTATTTTTATGACCAAATAGATCCCCAGGATGACAGGCAGTCCTTTGGCAAAATCAGCCAAAATGGAAGTCTCCTGCTTTTTGCCAAAAGCCCGGTTGGATAGAGTGGACTCCACGATGACCATCCCCACTCCCAAGGCTACAGCACTGGCGAAAAACATCACCGGGAGAAGAGGAGTCCACCACAAGGGGTGCAATTTATTGGGCACAATTAAAAACAAGGAACCCAATGAAGACTGGTGTAAAGTAGAAAGAAGAATACCTGCACACACCAAAGGAATAGTCATGGAATGAATGATCCTCCGAGCCTTTTCTTGTCTGAATCTCTCAAATACCACCGGACTCAGCTCCAGGGCCAGTACCGTCAGGTAAAGCATCACACACCAGGCCACTTCGAACATCACCGACCGGGGCTGCCACATGATAATGGGATGCCAAATATAATAATATTTGCCCAGGTCAAAAATTAAACCCAAAGCCACCAGCACATAACCTAAGAATCCGGTTAAAATGGCCGGCCTCAGGAGAGGAAGAAATTTCTTGCGATTAAAAATGTAAATAACCGCTGCCGTAATAAAGGCCCCGGCGGCCAAGGCCACCCCGCTGATCACATCAAAGGCGATCCACAGCCCCCAAGGAACCTGGTCAGACAGATTAGTGGCCGCGCCCAGTCCTTTGGTAAATCGGACAAAGGCGGAAACACAGCCTAAAAGTACGATAGCGATCAAAACGGCCCGCGTGGGAGTCATCTTAAATTGCCATTGAATTTTTTTGTTCATTTCCCTTCCCCCCGGTCCTTATTCAGATGATAGGCTGCCCCTAAGAAGGCCGCCCCTCCCAGCACTACGGCCGGTATCTTGGACAGGGCCTTCCAGGTATGGTTGGGCAAAGGTTCAGTCCCCAGATCCGTGGGGAAACCCAGCACTTCAAAAGGAACATCGGACAAAAAGAGAAAAGAGGTTCCGCCCACTTCTTCCATTCCGTAAATATGCTCTACATATTGACCGGGATGAGAAGCAATGCGGCGTTCGGCTTCTGCCAAAAGCTCCGACCTGGGGCCGAATAGAGTAGCTCCCTGTTGACAGGCGTCCACACAGGCAGGCGCCTTTCCTTCCTCCAGTCTTTCGAAACAGAAAATGCATTTGCGCACCAAAGGAAAAGGATTGTCCCACTGATATTTGGGGATATTGAAAGGACAGGCGATCATGCAGTACCGACAGCCCATACATTTTGAGCCGTCATAGATCACCGGCCCCGCAGGAGTCTTTTCCAAAGCTCCCACCAAGCATGCTGATACACAGGCCGGGTCAAGGCAGTGAAAACACTGCTCTCTGATGTGCCTTTTCACCTTTTCCCCGTCTTTGTCCACTTCTACGGTCTTTACCCGAGTCCAAGTTTCAGCATCGAGAACCTGGGATTTGCCGGCCAAACCATTTTGCTTCCGGCAGGCTACGGAACACATGTGGCAGCCGATGCACTTGGTAATATCGATGAGCACTCCTTTCGCCTCGTTGCTGCCGGCAGCCTCCTTTGATCCGGAGGCCGAAGCAACGGGCATCCGGAAAATGCCCCCGCCAAGGCCGAAAGCGGCGGCAGCGATGCCGGTTGCTTTGATAAATTTTCTCCGCGACAAGGACATCTTCTTTTCCCACCTCTCTGACAGATGTGCTTGTAATCCTTTTCACTAATATTGGCAAGAAAAAGGCAATCTTTAGATTATGCTGTAAGCAAACCGTAAGCAATGCCGCTTACCAGTGCGACTGCCAAACACAGCCCGGTCAACAGCAGGATCCAGGCAAGATTCTTTTCCCCAACTACTTTTGTCAATCCCGCAATTCCCAGCATCCCCAGGATTACATCCATTTTCCTACCTCCTTATCCTCCAGGTCAATTCGATTCTAACATTATCCCCTTGCTAAATGCTCAAATAAATATCATGGTTCTATTTCCGCTTTCTTTCTTATTGGAATTATTTTTATTGCACTTTTCTTAATTTCATTGCTTTTTTCTTGCAATACTCTCAAGCCATAGCTTTTGCCCTAGTTTTGCCAGAGCCCGGCCATCTGTAGTATGATAAAAAGGCAAATAACCGGCGTGCCCCTGATTGAAGATCACAGAAACTGAAAGGGTGTTGATCTTGGCTAAAAACAAGGATGCTTGCGTGCAAAAAACTATTTTTATTTTCCCCTTTTTCATAGAAAAACAGAAAAACCATCTGACTCAATCCTGTGCATCCGGCCGGACACAGCAATTAGAAAAAGTAGAGCCGGCATCCATCAAAGCTTTCGGACAACTCCTGGCCCGGCGTATGGAACGGATAGCTGCCATGGTGGAAATTTTGCAAGGTTTCTCCCAGGAGTGGGTTTTCTTGGTCAGTGGGAACTGCCTGTTTATGGAAGCTAAAGATATTGAGACGACCAAAGCCCTGGAAGAACTTTCCCGCCGAGGATTCGGCCCAGGTGATTTCAGCTGGAAAGTGGAATATAGCCGCAGCTGGGGGTTTATGTAAAATACGATCTGGAGCCTGATGCAGGCTCCAGATTTTTAATGTACTGCCATCCAATAGGCGGCAAAAAGCACATTGGAAAGCATATAACCGAGAGGCACATTGATCAATACCCCGGTAGTAAATGCGGCAAAAGGCCTCCAGCCAACTGCCGAAAGTTCCCGGAAGCGGGTAGTCAATCCAATGCATAAGAAACAAAAGGTGAAAACCCAAGTTCTCAAGGTCTTAATCGGATTGATCACCTGAGAATTAATGGCCGCTGCAGTTTCAGCATCAACGGAAACAGACAGGAAAGTAATTAAAGCGGAAGCAGCAAAAAAGCCGATGACAAATTTGGGGAACCTATACCAGATCTCCAGCACATCAGGTCCGGCGCCGGTCTCCTGCTTTTCCCATTTGGTCACGGAAATCAGAGCCAGGATAAAACACCAGACGCCGATAAACATATCCCGGCCGACTACTTTCATTAAAGTAAAAGTGCGTATGGATTGCTCTCCGATAGCAGCGGCAGCGGCCATGCCGGCGGCATCGGCAAATTCGGAAGTGCCGATCCAGGCGCCAGCGGGCCCCGGATGGATTCCAAGCTGTTTAATAATAATGGGAAGCAGGTATATCATCACGATGGCCCAGACAATGACCAGGCTGATGGAAACCGAGACATGATTTTTTTTCCGCCTTCACCGAGCTACCCACGGCAATGGAAGCAGAAACGCCGCAGATGGATCCTCCCGCCCCTAAAGTAGCGGCAAACCTCTTATCCAAGCCAAAAAACTTGGTACCGGACAAGTAAATAGTGAGGAAAGTGACTACCGCCACCAGCGTAGCCTGCAAAAAAGCCAAAGGGCCGGCCTGAATGATCTTGGTGAAAGGCAAAGTGGCACCCAAGAGAACAATGCCGGTTTTTACATAAAATTCGGTTATTAAGGTGGCATCCAGCCATTTGGGGATAGTCATGGCATTGCCGATGAGCATCCCTAAGGCCAGAGCTACCAAGGGCGCTTCCAGATTATATTTCTTTGCCCACTCCCAGGACCCGAAGGTTAAGACCAGCGCAGACAAGATAAATATAATCGCAAAACCGGGAATGAATTCCCTGATCCGATAGCCTAAAATATGGATGGCAACGCCAAAGGCAACCAACCAAGCCAAAAACTGCAAGAAATATGAGGCCGATTTTTCAGCAAAATGATTTGCCACCCAGGTCAGTTCCGACCACTCCGGTATAATCAGGGCAATGGGTTCCAAACTGCTGCCGGCTGCCCAAAAGATGATCGAGGCGATAACAATTCCCAGGCCCAGCCAGATGGCCCACCAGTCCTCCTTCTTCCATAGTTGCGACCAGCCTCGGCCTGAAAGAACCGGCCGCATCCGTAATGATGATGATTTCTTCATTCTCTTCCTTCCTCCTCTTTTCCGCCCAATGGAGCATACTTCTTAGAGCATATATGATAGGTATTATCTATCTGCCTATTCTCAATTATCCGTTGATTTTGTTTTTTCTGACCACCTTCCTCATAGAAAGAGTTTTTCTTGAATAAACACAAGCTTATTAAATTATAACGAAATATCGAATTATCTTTTTCGCTTGCACAATAGACAATTCGCTCTTTAAGGCAATAATTCCTGCTTTTGTTTTTGTCTATTTTATGTTTTTATTTATTTTTTCGTCTTATCTAAATAATTTTTTTCACATTATTGCTGATATGCATTGTTTTAGTCAAATTAAACCTTTATAAAAATAAATTTCATTTTTGATTAATCTACTAATTTTTTGCATCAAAAAACCGGGCTCCTCGGCCCGGTTAAATGAGACAACTATTCCTCCCGGAGAAATTCCAGGAAGGGCTTTTCCAATCCTACCAATGCATTCACCATTAATTCCACCAATCCTCCATAGTGGATATTATACTTGTCTGTAGCCTCGTAATACTCCAGTAAGTCCCGAATGGTTCCTTTACAGTTGGAACAAGGAGCACAGACATATTTGGGAATTTCTGTTTTTTCCACTTCCCCTTGGAAAGCATCCAAGATTTGCTTAAACTTCATCCGAGCACTGACCTTGTTCCGAAATTCAGGGAAATTCATGGAGTTCATGATGGCAAAGCCGCTGCCGCCACCACAGCAATAATTGTAAACTCCGTGGGGAGTCATTTCCCTGAACTGGGGACAGATGGCGCGGAGAATTTCCCTCTGGGGCTGCACTATCCCCATGGCCCTGACCACATTGCAGGGGTCATGGAGGGTGACGGGAAAGTTGTTTTTGCTGGGGTCAAATTGCAGCTTTTTATCCCTGACCAGCTCCCAAAGGAGAGGCAGACAGCTTTCCCGGGGAATATAATCTTTGGAAGTGACAACCCTGTCCATGCTCACGGCGGCGGCCCGGTGAGCGTGGCCGCATTCCCCAATGATTATCCGGCGAACCCCCAATTCCCGGGCCGCTTTAAACTGCTGCAATGCCACCTGACGGGCCATCCCGTCATCATACCAAATGCCGTAATTGACATTGTCATAGCCGATGATCTCCGTGCTCAAGGTCCAATCCAATCCCGCCTCTTCGAAAAGAATGGCAAAGGCTGCGGGGTTTTCCGGCCAGGCCATAAATTCCCCCGCATTATGGGTCAGCAGGATGTCCGCTCCCTTTTTATCCAGGGGAAACTTGATTTTTTTCCCAGTCAATTCTTCAATTTCTTCTTCGATGAACTCCAGCATATCCAAAAGGGCCGGCTTGGTAATACCCGTACTGGATCCCGTGGCCAACTGGAGTACGGTTCCTTTTTCGTGGAGGGGCTTGGGAGCAATTCCCAGCTCCTGGCTGAAAATCTTCCGGATTTCCCTTGCCAAAAGGGCGTTGTCCAAACCTAAAGGACAAGTCTGGGCACAACGCCGGCACAGGTTGCAGCGATAGGCCAGTTCTCCCAGACGGGCAATAGTTTCCCAGTTAATCTGGATATCGCCCCCGGTCCATTTCTCCAAAAACTTGTTGCCTCCGCCCCGGTATTTTTTTATGATAGATCGAAAAGCCTCCGAGCGGAAAAGAGGTCGATAAATTTCATTCCTGTTGCTGGCCAAATAAACATGACAGGCTTCAGAACAAGTGTTGCACTTGGCGCAGTATTCAAAGGAAAGAAGCAACGGCTGAAGAAAATTCCTGTTGGTTTCTGCGGAAAAAGTTTTCTCCAGGCCGCTCAAAAAGCCTTTCACCAACCGTTCCTCTTCTTCCTTGGTTTTAGGCCGAACCAAAGTCTCAATGCCAACATAGCCATCCAGTGACGCACAATGATTTTTCTTCCACTCATCTTTTGTCTCAGCAAAAGAAGGCTCCATCCCCGGCCCGTCATAAGGAGCAGGCAGCTCCATCAGTTTTTCCAGCTTGACCAATTGTTCGCAATCTCTGCTTAAATCTTTAGGCCTGATATCTTGGTTGTTTGCCATTTCCTTTTTCCCTCCCCCACTTTATTGACCTTGGGCTGTCTGATCCGGGCTTTGGTAATGAGAAGCTGACCAAGTCTTACTCGGTTTCACGGCAGATGCTTCTTCCACCTTTTGCATAATGGCACTGCCAGGCAAATTAGGCTCGTTTTCCCAAAGCACTTTATGGTAAGTAAAATATTTGCCCACATAATGGCTCATCTTGGAAGTCGGGATATAAACCAGCAAAATACCTAAGAGAATCACATGAAGAATGACCAAAGCACCGGCCTCAAATCCCTGGAAAGTCAGGATCAGCCGCATTCTCTCCCGGGCCAGGATGAACAACGGATCCCCGGTCCAGATGAGGATGCCGGTAGCAACCACGCTGAAGATCAGCAATAAATTAAAATACTCTTGGGGGCTGGTATATCTTTGCAAAGAGGCATCAAAAATACGTTTGCAAAACAGACTTCCTGAACCAAAAGCCACCAGAATAGCACCCAGGGCCCCGGTGCAAAGGGTCAGATAATGAATGAGCACCGCCCACCAATGGGCATTGACGGTAGAACCGACAGTTATGGGCAAACCGGCAAGTTCCGTAATGGCTCCCACGAATAAAAGAATCGCCCAGGCCCCTAACAAGTAAATGCCCAGGTGCAGAGCATAGGAAAGCCACCATAAGGGTCTTTGATTATTGAAAAGATTTTTGATAAAAAGCATCTCTTTGAGCATTTCTTTCAGTTCCCCGACCAGGGAGATTTTCCTGGGTTTTTCCCACCAGAGAGTCTCTTCATAGTAGGAACCGCCGTACTCTCCCCTTCCCGCCTCTTTGGGTACCGGATAGAGTTCCCAACGGGAATGCATGGGCATGGTTGCATATTTCCAGACCTTGACCAAGGTAAAGATAATAAATGATAAAACAGTGATATAGATAAAAATTACCAGCAGCACTAGATAACCCCCCTCCAGTTTGAAGTTGAATAGATGAAACCTTCTTTCTTTTTTTGCTTGTAACTTCTTGCAGCAGCCACCAGTCTGACAGCCCATTCCGGCTGGCTTAAGGCATGAATATGGGTAAAAGAGGCGAAAACATTTTTATAAATAAGGCCATCTGCGTTTTTGTCAAAACCATGACCCCTTTTCACGCGAAAAGCGAATTCCACCAGCTCATGATCCAGATTTCGCAAACGGGAGCGATGGAATTCATGCCCTTTCACCAAGCTACCCTTGCTAAAATAGGGATTGGAAAGGACTGTCTCCATCACCGTGTAACCGTGTCCCCGAGGCTTGGAATCCAGGCTCACTTCAAAAGGCAATGCTCCCACCATGGGATACCTGTTGCCATCCACATCAATCCCCCTGCTCAAGTAAAGAAGCCCGCCTCCTTCAGCATAAACCGGCAGTCCCTTCTCAATTTCCCGGGAAAGCTGCTCCCGAAAGACTTTGTTTTCCGCCAACCTGGCAGCAAAAATTTCGGGCTGCCCTCCTCCGATCAATAGGCCGTCCAGTTCCGGCAGATTGGCATCTCCCATGGAATTCAAGTAGCAGAGGCTAGCCCCTGCTTTTTCCAGGGCCTCCAGGTTTTCCGGGTAATAAAAATTAAAAGCTTGGTCCCGGATCACCCCGATGGAGGGAGGAAATTGAGAAACCAAGGGGAACGGCTCTCCTGTATCCTTCAGTTCCAGGGGGAAAGCCTGGCCCGCAATGCTCAAAATCTCATCCAGATCAAAATTGTCCTCCACCAGACAGCTTAACCGGGAGAAAAAATCCTCCAGTTCTTCACTTTCCCCGGCTGACATCAAGCCCAAATGCCGTCCGGGAATGGTCAAATTACCATCTCGAGGAAGAAAACCCACCACGGGAATATGGCAATATTTAGCAATGGATTCCACCAGCCTGGCCCGATGGCGGGGGCGGGAAACATTGTTGAGAATCACCCCGGCGATTCTGATCTCCGGATCAAATTTTTGGAAACCCATGACCAATGCCGCTGCGCTCCGGCTCATGCGCTGGCAGTCCAGAACCAACAGAACAGGGGCTTCTATTTTTTTGGCAATCTGGGCGGTACTCCCATTGCCTTCCAGATCCATCCCATCATAAAAGCCCATGGCCCCTTCCACTACTGCCAGGTGAGCATCGGAGGCCGCCTGGATCAGGGAACGCTTAATATCTTCATCATCCAGCAGAAAGCTGTCCAAATTGCGACAGGTCCGGCCCGCTGCAGCAGAAAGCCAGCTCGGATCGATGTAATCAGGGCCCTTCTTGAAGGGCTGAACCCGGTATCCCTGTTTTTTCAGGGCACCGAGCAATCCAATGGTGATGGTGGTCTTGCCTGAACGGCCTTGAGGCGCAGCAATGACCAAACGCGGTATATTTTTGGCAATGGTCATGATAATCCCTCTTTTGTTCTGGATTTAGAAAGGCTTCCGTCTATTATCCCAAGACGGCCCGGGGCAGTCCGTAAACTCCTCCTTGAACATAGGACACATCCTCTCGCCCTTCACCCTGCAAAATACGCGCCGCCTCATAAGCCCTGATACCCAACTCGCAAAGGGTTACCACTCTCTTATCCTGGGGCACTTCATGCACCCTTCCTCTCAATTCATAAAGAGGGATCCGCAGCACTTTGTCGGAAGCCAGGGGCCTATCGTCCGCCTCTTCCGGCGTGCGCACATCCAAAACCACTATCTCTTCATTGTTTTCTAAAAGACGACAAAATTCCGCAGGTGAAAGGGACCCCATCAAACCTTCTCTTTTATTCTTCAAGGTATTAATCGCATGCAATCCCAGATCAATGGGAGTAGCAAAAGGCGGAGCATAGCCCAAATCCAGATTGCTCAGCTGTTCCAAATCTGCACCGAGAGAAATGGCCGTAACGAAGACGTCCAGTCTTTTCACTATTTCTCCCGTTCCCACCGCCTGGACTCCCAACAGCCGACCTGTTTCCCTGTGCGAGACCAGCTTGATCAGGCCTCCCCCGTGTAAAGGGTGGTAATGGGCGGAATCAAGGCCGGCCACTAAAACAGTCTCCACCGGATAGCCCAGTTCTCCGGCCTGTTTTTCCGTCAGATCCGGTCCGGCCCGCAGTATATTCAAAAGCCTGCATCACCCCGGTCCCCAGGACGCCGGGAAAAGTATCCTCCCGTCCTGCCAGGTTATTCCCGATAACCCGCCCCTGCTTATTGGCCGTGGAAGCCAGGGGGACGTAGACAGGACGTCCCTGTAATCAGGTGGATGTTTTCAACGCAGTCTCCTCGCTGCATAAATAAACGGGTCGCTGGTCCGTAAGCTTTGGTCGACAGCGATAGCGCCGGTTGGGACCGATAGCCAGCCCGCTTTCCTCGGGCCAGGTCTACCCTGGCTTTCACCCCACAGGCCAGAATGACCAGAGTCTGCCTCCAATGACCCCTTTGTCCGTCACTACCCTTTGAACCTTGCCCTCGCTCATTTCCTTCTATAGAGCCGTCAGCTTTTCACCGGTACGGACAACGACCCTGTTTTTCTCAAACTCATCCTGCACCAGGCGGGCAATTTCCATCATCCAGCAATCCAGGCAGGAGCTGCTCCTGCATCTCCACCACGGTAACAGTTCTCTTCGGCCGGGCCAGGGCAGCGGCGGCTTCCAGGCCAATCAGTCCACCGCCAATTATAACAATTTTCTGCGCCCCGATGCTCAGCCAATTTCTGATCAGCATGGCATCATCAGGGTGATGTAAAACCGTCACCCCGGCCAGAGTCAGTCCCGGGCACAGGAAGGAATGATGGGCTCCGCCGCCGGTAGCCAGCACCAATTCGTCATAAGGTATTTTACTCCTGACATTGTCTGCCTGGTTAAAGACTAGAATTTCTTTACTATCCCTCAGGATACTCTCTGCTACAGTGCCAGTCAAGAAACGAATATTCTTCTCTCCGGCAAAATACTCAATGGTACGGGGAATGCCGGAAGCAGTGGAAATCAATTCTTCCACTCCGCTGACCATACCCTCCAAAAAAAGGGGGAGCCCGCAACTGCCATATGAAACCAGGCTCCCTTTTTCAATCACGGTAATCTCAGCATCCGGCAATAAACGCCGGGCCCGGGCCGCTGCCTTGGGTCCTGTGGCCACCCCGCCTACGACAACAATTTTCTTGCTTGTAGGCATTTTCTATCCTCCCATCAGCAGGCGAAGTTTTTGATATCTTACACGCAACCCGTGGGCTTGGGTAAACCGGCAATTTTACAAGCACCTTTAGCAGGTCCGCTGGGGAAAAGCTCATAAATATAATTCAGCTTGAATCCCGTATCTTTACAAAGTTTCCGGACCATAGGGGCAATGCCAAACTGCTTGTAATAATCATTCAGGTAATTGATCACCTTCCAGTGATCCTCGGTCAGCTCCTCAACTTCTTCAGTCTTGGCGAGAAACTCAGCCAGCTTCTCATCCCAAAGAGAGGGGTCAGTAATAAAACCATCCTCATCCACTTCAATTTGTTGCCCTTCATACTCGACAAATGCCAATGAAAGCACCTCCTGAAATATTTTTTAAAATTTATAATTCCTGTATGCTGATGGAACCGGTGGAGCAGGCTTCCACACAACTTTCACAACCCATACAATCATCGCCGACTACTTCCACTACCCCATCCACCACTTCTAAAATATCTGCCGGGCAGACTTCTACGCAATCACCGCAGCCGGTACAGGTATCCGGGTTAACATTGACAAGATACATAGCTGTTTTCTCCTTCCATATAAAATAGAAAGACGGGCCGCCTTAACAAAGGAGGTTCAGGTAGGGCGGCCCGCCTCTTGCAATGGGAAAAGTTTGTAGAGATTACTACTTCAATTTAACGTACGATGTTCCCAGATAGAGGAACTCAATCAAGTCTTCCTTGGCCAGTTCTTTCACCACATTATCAACTAGCTTCTTTTTTTCTCCCAGAGCATCGGCAATGTCCCTACTTTTCGCCTTGTCGACTGTTTGAAGATAAGCAATGACTCGTTCTCGCAAATCCTGGTCAGTCTCAGCCACTATTTTCACCCCCTACCAACGGAAATTGGTAGTGGTACGGAAGGTCGGCACGGAGAAAATAAAATCGTCAATGTGCTTGTCACTAAAGGGTATACCGGTTTTCTTGAAGAAACTCTCCCAACCGATCCTTTCGATCCACTGCCCTACCCGCTCTCCCTTTCTCGCATCCTTAATCCAGACCTCCACGATGCTATCCGAACGGCCCCCACCACTTCCGGCCAGCGAGGCGGGTTGTTGGGAAGGAAAGGAATGGCCAGAGCGGGAAAAAGCCGGAGCTGTCTCGAGCATTGGAAACCTTCCCTCCTACCAGAATGGCCAAGCCGTCGTTCACCGGATCGAGAATTTCCATGGCCGGGCACATGGTGTAGCAGTTGCCGCACAGAACATACACCTTTCCTCATTCAGCTTGACGCTCTTGTTCTTAGGATCCGGCCTGATCGCCGCCGTTGGGACAGCTGGCAATCAAGGTGCGGGATCTCGCAAGTCTTGGGCAGTCTTTCATGGTCAATCCTGGGTACCGTCCGGTGGATGCCAAGGATGGCGATATCCGAGCAGTGCACGGCCCCGCACATATTCAGAGCAGCAGGCCAGGGCTATCCGCAGCTTGGCTGGTAAATCCATGTTGACAAAATGCTCATAAAGATCGTCCATCACTGCCTTCACGATACCGGAAGCATCGGTGGCGGGAGTATGGCAGTGCACCCAGCCCTGGGTATGGACAATATTGCTCAGAGGAATTGCCGGTCCCGCCAACAGGCAGCCCTTTCTCCTTCAGCGCTTGCAGCAGAGGTTCCAGCTTATCCTGATCCGATACCAGGAATTCGATATTGTTCCGGCTGGTAAATCTTAAATGCCCTCCGCAAAATTCATCAGCCAGATTGCAAATCTCCCGGATAAAATCTATGCTAACCAAACGGGACGAGCCCACGCGGACGCTGTAGAGTTCGGCGCCGCTTTCGGCAACGTGCTTTAGTACCCCAGGCTTGATGATTTCGTGATACTTCCATTTTCCATAATTCTCTTTAATTATAGGCGGCAACATTTCCCTAAAATCTGGGGGTCCAATATCTGTTCTGGCTTTGGCCAAAGTAATCACCTCTCCCAAAATTATTCAAGTCGATTTTGCGGCAAACAACTTTTTTACTTGTTGGCTCCTTCCACCTCATCAGGCTGCCAGAAGATGTATGGGTTGGCCCTGGGTTGATAAACCATCTGAGGTACCGGCGGCAAGCCGACGGCTCGCAGGAATTCTCCCATACCTTTGCGATAGATGAGTTCTCCCACTCTTTCCCGCATCTTGCCGTTCTCATCCCACCACTCCCAGATCTTCTCCAACAATTCCTTTACTTCCGTATAGGGAGGTTCCATCTTCATAAAGGGCACGATGACCCAGGACAAGAAGGCGGATTGCAAGATGGTGGCCTTGCCTCCGATAAGAATAGTGGCACCCTTTTCGGACCCTACGCTGAGCGCTTTAGGCATCTTATTAATGCAGTGCATGCAGCGGGTGCAGTCTTCCACTTTCAATTTCAATTCCTGGGACTGCTCGTCATATTCCAGGCATTTAGTAGGACAGTAATCGGTCACTTCTCCCTTAATATCCATGCCATTAGCTGCATATTTCTTCACTTCCGCTTGGTCAATGCGCAAGCTGTCCCGCCAGGTGCCGATGATGGAAAAATCCGCCCGGGCGATGGAAGCCACGCAGTCATTGGGGCAACCGGCAATCTTGATCTTAAACTTATAAGGCCACATGGGGCGATGGAGCTCATCCTGGTAGGTGTGCGTCAAATCATTGCAAAGATCCAGGGTGTCAAAGCAAGCATACTCACACCGCGCCGGTCCCACACAGGCACTGGGTGTACGCAAGTCGGAACCGGATCCGCCCAGGTCAAAACCTTTTTCACTCAACTCATCAAAACAGGGCTGCAGTTGCTCCGTTTGGGTGCCCAAGAGGATGATGTCACCTGTAGAACCGTGAAAGTTCGTCAGGCCGCTACCCCTTTTTTCCCAAATGTCGCAAATGGTGCGCAGCGCTTCGGTGGTATAGAACCAGCCGCTGGGCTGATTTACCCGCATGGTGTGGAATTCAGTCACTCCTGGGAATTCTTCCGGCAAATTGGTATACCGGCCAATTACGCCGCCGCCATAGCCACGCACTCCCACAATGCCACCGTGTTTCCAGTGTCCCACTTTGTCTTCGTAGGAGCGTTCCAGCAATCCTAGTAGATCGTTGGCACTTTCATTTTTTTCCGCTGCTTGCTTTAACTGTTTGACAAAACTCGGCCATGGGCCCTTTTCCAATTCATCAAGCAAAGGCGTTTTGTGTTGGGTCATTTTCCCACCTCCATAATTTTTTGCAGTATAATGACGTCTTCATGACAGGCGGCTCTAATTATCACCTCTTTTCCACTGGTAATCCAACAGCAGTCATCTTGTCCCTGAACTCGTCCTCATACTCCTCATAGGTATGCACTTTCACCGGATAGTTCCAGGGATTGACATGGCGATTAAAACGGCTGTCGTTGGCCATATTCCGGGTGGGGCTGAGGAAAATACCCCCCATGTGGACCAGCTTGCTAAAGGGGAAATAAGCCAACAGAACACTGACCAGGAAAAGGTGAATATAGAAGAGAACACCTATCCCATCAGGGGGAAGAACAGGTTGAAATGTCACCAAGCCCATGGCCAGCTCTTTGACGGATTTTACATCCACCCTGAGCCAATACTTCATCAGGATCCCAGTAGCGGCGATACCACCGATTAAGAATAGGGGGAAATAGTCTGCACTCAGGGAAATATAGCGAAACTGGGGTACCAGCACCCTTCGCAAAAATAGATAAGTCAAGGCCAACACGATTAAAACATCAGTCACAAGAAAGGCTTGAAAACCAAAACGGAAAATTCCGTCCAGGCCACTGAGAATATTGACAAAAGCCGGTACCGGTTCGGTGAAAAACCGCAGATGCCGGAGCAAAATAATCAACAAGGACCAGTGAAAAGCCAATCCCCCCAGCCAGAGCCACTTTTCCCAGCGATAAGTCAGTTTTGGTCCTTCGTGCAGCTCGGTTTTGGTATTGCGAAAAAGGGACCGGAAAAGAAGCACCTCCAACAGCATGCGGCCCACCACCCCTGCCGTCGTGGATGGAGAGTCCAGCTTGCTGTCCTTGATCCAGGGCAATGATTTCTGCTGGCCGCCGGTGAGAGGAATGCGAAAAGGAACCGGCGTCATGGCCCATTTCAGGATACGGCGCACAAAACCAACCACAAAGATAGCTAGGGCCAGGTAGGGTACGATTACTCCGAAGAAAAAGTGCATTTGCCCCAGCTCAATGCCCAGCAGCACAAAACCGATCAACAGTATAATGATGACAAAAGACAACCCGATGGCCAATTCAATTCCCTCGCTTCCGTTGGCCAGCACCTGTTCAGAACAGGTGCCGTGTGCTAAAATTCAATTTCTTCCTTAACCCCGATAGCCATCTTGTATAATACCGTAATGATCAGGAAGCCGATGGCCCAGATGCCTACCGTGATTGCCAGTTCAGGCGCGGTGGGCGCATATTCTACTACTGTATGCAAAGGGTTGGGGATAAAACCCGTCACCACCAAACCTAACCCCTTTTCCAGAAGCATGGCAATGAACACGGCTCCGCAGGCCAGCTTTAAAGTGCTTTCCTGCTTGCGCGTACGGGGGTTTACCAGAAGTACAAAACCCACTAGAGACAGTAGAGCAAACACCCACATGAAAGGTACCAGGTTTCCATGGCCGTCCAGACCCCAGAAAAGGTAGAGCAAGCCCTCCATATGTCCGGGCACCTGACTATAAAAGGCAGTAAAGAATTCCAATCCCACGAAAAAGATACTGATGGCCAGAGCATAGGTCATGATCACCGACAGTTTCCCCAAAGCCTCTTCTCCCGGATCGAACTTGCTCACCCGTTTCACCACAAAGCATAAGAGGATCAATAAGGCCGGACCGGAAACAAAGGCGGAGGCCAGAAAACGGGCGGCCATCAAGGCCGTCAGCCAATAATCCCGTCCGGGCAAGCCTGCATAGAGAAAGGCAGTAACCGTATGGATGCTGATGGCCCATGGTATGGAAATATAAATCAAAGTCTTGACCCAAGCAGGAGGCTGCAGTGAATTCCTCTCTGCTTCCAGCACATTCCAGCCGATAACCAAATTCAAAAGCAGGTAGCCGCTCAATACCACCATGTCCCAAAAAAGGATGGAATTGGGCGTGGGGTGAAAGATAATATTAAACAGACGAGCGGGCTTGCCCAGGTCAACGATCACAAAAAGCACGCACATGATCACAGCGGCCACTGCCAGGAATTCACCAAAAATAGTGATCCGCCCAAAAGACTTCACATCATGCAGGTAGTAAGGCAGTACCACTGTCACAGCCGATGCGGCTATTCCCACGAAAAAGGTCAACTGCGCAATATAAAGAGCCCAGGAAACATCCCGGGACATGCCGGTAACAGTCAGTCCCTGATTTAACTGCCAGAGATAACAGCCAAATCCTACTCCGGCAATGGCTAAGAGGATAATAATCCAACCCCAATATTTAGGGCTTCCCTTCAGGGCTTTGTCTAACATTTGCACCCCTCCCCCACATGGCAAAATAATTCTAGATCAAATAGTAGACTTTTGGATCGGTACCCAGTTGAGGTTTTCTCTGCAAGCTATAGCGCTGGCGCAGAATTTCCCTCACTTCTGATTGAGGGTCCGACAGGTCCCCGAAGATCAACGCCCCATAGGAACAGGCCTCAACACAGCTTGGCCGGAGTCCTTCCTCTAGTCTTTCGGCACAGAAGTTGCATTTCTCCACCACGCCCTTTTCCCGGGTGGGATACGTCATTTCCCGTTCGGGAATAAAGGGCCGTGGGTCTCGGAAATTGAAGCTCCTGGCACCATAGGGGCAGGCAGCCATACAGTAACGACAGCCGATGCAGCGGTGGTAATCCATGGTCACCACTCCCTCTGCACTCTTAAAGGTGGCCTTGGTAGGACAGACTCGCACACAAGGTGGATTGTCACAGTGATTGCAAAGAGTCACTACCGGTTTTTCCTTGATACCTTCTGGCAGGAAATCATGCTGCTGGCCGGGTAATACTTTTTCAAAAGGCGCCAGCCAGATCCATTTGATTTCATCCTTGGGCTCATTCATTTGAGGAATATTATGGGCTTTGTTGCAGGCATTGAGGCAGTCATGGCAACCAGCTTGCTGCCCGGCCCAACATTTCTGTAGATCCACAGCCAAGGCCCATTTTGGAGCCGGCATCCCTTGCCCGGCCTGAACTTTTCTGCCGAAACTCTTTGTGGCCGATACCATCCCGGCTCCCAGGGCGCCAAAGCCACCGACAATGAGGAAATTCCTTCGATTGATTTTCATGGCTAATTCCCCTCCGGCTCTAAATGACAGGTCCAGCAATCAGGCGTAATACCAGCATAATCATGACATTGATCGCAAAAATCAGCTTTGTTGGAGTGGCAGGAAAGACAGGTATTCTGCAAACTCATCTGGTATTCAGTCCCATCTGCAGCAGTATAAACCCGGTTCCCCTCCCGGACCACCTGGTTTCTCCAATCGTCCAAAAGCTGCATGTGGTTTTCACGCATAACTGCAGCCGGTTCCACGCATTTTTTTTCACTTAATTGTTGAATAACAGGGGTATCCAAGTCCAGTTCGGGGGCAGCAGTAGATCTTCCAATAGCATTCCAGAAGGGGAAGGTAACCAGAACCAGAAAAATACATACCCCCACAAGAATCCTGCCTCCGTTATACATCTCCATCCTCCTCCGCTCCCGGCAGGGGCTCGCCACGCAAGTCGGTAGTTCTCTCCTTTTCTCCCTTGAGAATAAGAGCATTTCCCAAAAGTTCGTGAACACCAGCCACCTCTACCCCGGGTACCCAATAATCCATCAAGGCGGGCAATACTGCCCGATCAATAGCGCAGATACAGGCTAACATGTTGACCCCGTATTTCTCCCGTACGTACTGGACAGCATTGGCCCTGGGCAATCCCCCTCGCATCCTGAGTTCCATCACCTCATCCGCATTCAGTCCCGAACCGCTGCCGCAGCAAAAAGTTTGCTCCCTGATAGTATTTTCTGGCATTTCATGGAAATGACGACAGACGTTTTTAATAATATACCGGGGCTCATCCAAAATCCCCATTCCCCGGGAAGTATTGCAGGAATCATGAAAAGTGACCTTCAAGTGATCATTGCGAGACGGATCCAGCTTCAGTTTGTTATGTTTGATTAGATCGGCGGTAAATTCGCAGATATGCACCATCTTGGTTGATTTGGCATTCTCGAATCTAGTCCCGGTAATGGGAGAAACGGGCTCTTCCATAAAATCCGCCGGGCCATTCATGGTATCCATGTACTGGTGAAGAACACGCCACATATGGCCACATTCTCCCCCGAGCATCCACTTAACTCCCAGCCTCTTAGCCTCGGCATAGAGCTTGGCGTTCAGCCTCTTCATCATTTCATGGGAAGTAAATAAGCCGAAGTTTCCTCCCTCGGAAGCATAGGTACTCCAGGTGTAATCAAGTCCTAGTTCGTGAAAAAGCATCATGTAGCCCATCAGGTTATAAGTGCCTGGGTCAGCAAAAATGTCACCGGAAGGTACAACGAAGAGTATCTCAGCGCCCTTTCTGTTGAAAGTAGGTTCCAACCTGATACCCGTAATATCTTCAATCTCATCTACGTAGAATTCGATCATGTCCACCAGGGCATGAGGCTGAATACCCAGGTGGTTGCCTGTCCTGTAGCAATTAGCCACAGAGGCAACAACCCAATCAATATTACAGCCCACCAGGTTGAGAAGCTCCCTGGCGATAATGGTTATCTCCGCAGTATCAATACCATAGGGACAAAAAAGGGAACACCGGCGACATTCAGAACACTGGAAAAAATAGTAGAACCATTCTTTCAGAACTTCCTCGTCTAGTTTGCGGGCCCCGGCAAATTTGCCCAGAATCCTTCCCGCAGTGGTGAAATCCTTTCGATAGACCGAACGGAGTAATTCCGCCCTGAGCACCGGCATATTCTTCGGATCACCGGAACCGATATAATAATGACATTTGTCCGCACAAGCCCCGCATCTGACACAAATATCCATGAAAAGCCGCAAAGAGCGATACTTATCCAGTCTTTCCCGCAAGCCTTCCAGGATTATTTCCTGCCAGTTCTCAGGCAGCTTCCAGTCCTCATCTTTCGGAGACCAATCCCTGGGGTTAGGCAGGCCCAACACTTCCAAGTTGTGCGGCTTGCCGCCATAGCTCCAAAAACCCGGCTTATACTCTACCGGGACCTCCAACCAGTTTGTTTTTGGCGGTCGGTAATTAATTTTGGCCAACTGGTCCGGTTTAGGAATTGATGCCATAAAGATCCCTCACTTCCTTATCAGGTGCAAAGAATAAATCCGATGGTTTTATGTCCGCAGCTTTTCAGTTTCCTGGTTGAGCCGGCGGCGAAAAACCTCAATGCTGTTTTTCAGCTCCTTCACCTTGATCTCATAAAGCCTTTCCCGGTACTGGGAATACACATCAAATGCCAGCAAAACGAGGGAATCAACTTTTTCCTCAAAAGCCAACCAGCTTTCGACCGTCACCTTGACCTGTGGTTCCCTTTTCTTTACTTCCTCCCTGACCACTTCTTTTAAGCGAAGAACGAAACTTACGGCCTGGGACGGCGCAAAATCCTGGACAGCTCTTACCTGCAATATCTTTTCCAAATAGAGATGGATCTGGGGGGAAGCCTTTTCCAACAGCAGCTCTCGGTACAGGCCTTCTAATCCCTCATACAGGGCATGCCCTACCGGATTGGCGAACTGATCCTTCTCGTTCCGGAGAAAGCGAGCGGTCTCCGGGGCATATTCGGCAAAAACCCCTTGGAACCACCTGTCAAAAACCTCCTCCCGGTAAGAAAAAAGAAATTCCTCCATCCTCATGGACAGCTCCTCCTTTGGAGCAAGTTCATAAAATCTTTTTCACATAAAAAGCACCATCCCATCCTCACTAATAGTCCTATTCGCCGTCCTTGAACATTTTCCTGCTGGATTTTTCGCTTTTTAGTAAATATTTTTTTGTTCTTTATAAGGTGCACCACGGAGATCTTTTCGTGGATAATAAATTCAGACGATTTTTTTGGTATTAATTTATAACGTAAAAATTATCTCATAATTCCAAATACAATTCCTTGCCTGCTTCGCCGGCGAAAAGACTCAGCCAGAGCCCTTGCAGTTTCACCCCGGCAGGCAATCTTTCAAAGCAAACTTCCAGCACTCCTGTGTCCGGCTGCCCGCCTCCTTGCCTAACGGCTTTTCCTCCAGAATGATCGGGTTATAATTGCCCCCTTCCTTATCCACCAGGATTCCGCATCCAGGAAGGCAATCTCCCTCTCCTCCGGCCCGGATATTTCCAGGACGAGCCGGGGCAGAGAAGTTCTCATCAATCAAGAAGCCGCTGCACTCTCAAGCCTAATACTTTCCAGTCCCTGGAAAATCAGTTTCAGGAAAAGGCCCAAACGAAAACAGACCGGGGCCAGCAGCCACAAGGGACGGCTGCCTTCCCATCTCACCCGCCGGAGCAATCCGGAGTCTCGGAAAAAATATTGCCGGGATTGGCCGGACTATCTCCCCTGAAAGGCTTCAATGATTCTCAGCTTGAGCGGGAATCTCCCCGGCAGGGAAGTCGGGAAAACACAAATAGAGATCACGATAATTGCCTGCCAGCACGGTTTGCCTGGCCCAGAGGTCGTTGGGCAAATCGACAAAGGAATCACTGATCTCTACTCCATTTTGGAAACTATAAGAATCGTAAAGGTAATGCCTTCCTCCGGCTGTCTAACCAGCTGCAGTGCCTTCCCCCACCCCTTCTTCAGACTGAAGTCCAGGCTCTCATATAAACGGAGCTGAACATACAGATCCCCGTCCCTTTCTGCCGAACCCCACCACATCCATTGTCGGGCGAACCGTGCAGAGACGGTTTCCTGCCAATCCAGGGCCGGGAGCAGCTCTGGCACTTCTCCCGGGAGAAAGGTTCACTTTAATTGACCGCTGCTGCTTCGAACCAAGTATGCAAGCGGGGGCCCTCGGCCAGGTCGCTGGGTTCCAAGCCTAAAGGCCGAAAGGTGACGAACCGGAAAATAAACAGATCCGCAATGACAGCTGCCGCCAAGACCAGGACGGTCACGGAAAAAGCCCGAGGAGCGCTTGCCTTTACGCGCCGGGCCCGTTTCAATTGGCTCCATACACGCTTTACCCCCATCAATCTGCCGGATAGTCCGTTAATCACTGGATAATCAAGTAGGAGGGGATGATTAACCCCCGTCCTCTCACAATACCGTACGTACCGTTCGGTATACGGCGGTTCACCAAGCTTGACGAATTTGATGATAACGTGCGGTTAAACTCATTAAACCCTGGTTTTGCCAATAGGCATTGTTCAGGGCGTTATTTAATTCCAGGGACATGTACCAGTATCCTTTGCGAGCATTGGCCATCATTTGAACTGCTTTCCCGGAAAAGCCCAGAGCCCGCAGTTCCCGGTACCGGGTCCGAACACGCTTCCGTTGTTTCCAGATGCACATTCTCAGTCTCCGCTTTAGCCATCCCTCAAGTTCCTGGAGTTTACTTGGCGTCTCCGCCAGGGCATAGTAGCCTAGCCAGCCTCCAAGGTACGAATTGAGCTTGCGAATGCGCTCTGACATGCTGCTTTCGGCTCTGCTCCGGGAGGTCATCTCCCGGATATTGTTCTTCACTCGGTTGATGGTTTGCCGTGCTAGTCTGATACCTATTCCGTCTTTCCGGTGGCACATGCTAAACCCCAGATACTTCCGCTTCCACGGCCTGTCTACGGCACTCTTTGTCTCATTCACTTTGAGTTTTAACTTCTCCTTGAGGAAGGTCTTGATATTTTCCATTACTCGTTCTCCGGCTCGCCTGCTTCGAGCGTAGATGTTAAAGTCGTCTGCGTAGCGTACGGACTTGTGCCTGCGTCTTTTTAATTCCCGGTCCAGGTCGTCAAGTAGGATATTGGCCAAAAGGGGACTTAAGGGCCCTCCTTGTGGTGTTCCTTCATCGGTACTCATGACTACTTCGTTGACCATAACTTCGGCTTGTAGATAACGGCGAATGAGTTTCAGCACCCGCTTGTCTTTGATTTTGCGGGCTGCTCTCGCTATTAAAATGTCATGATTGACGCGGTCAAAGAATTTTTCCATGTCCATATCCACTACTCAGGTATAGCCTTCCTCTACGTACTTCCTCGCTTGTCTGACCGCTTCATGACCCCTCCGTCCGGGTCGAAACCCGTAACTGAACGGGGAGAATTCTGGGTCAAAGATAGGGGTGAGTACTTGCAAGAGTGCTTGTTGGATAAGGCGGTCTACGGCGGTTGGGATACCTAATAGCCTTGTTCCGCCGCCTGGTTTCGGGATTTCGACCCGGCGTACCGGTTGGGGCTGATAGGTTCCCTGGAAGAGTTCTTTGCCAATCCTGGCCCAGTGCTGTCGTATATAGCGTTTGCCGTAACATTATCAATACCTGGGGCACCTTTGTTCTCTTCTACCCGCCACATCTACTCTCGGCAGCCTTCGGTAGCAAGGACTTCGCTTTGGTTTGCAAGCTCATCCAACTGCCGCTAGTCTTCTATGTGGTTCCTGTTTGTCGGGGTCGGGCCGGAGCTTTGCCGCCGACTTCCTTCAGATTCCACCTCACGACGGACACCCTTGTCTTAAGCTACGGCTACTGCTACCTTCGCCATTCGGGACTTTCACCCTATAGACAGCGCCCATGCCGGGTGCACAATACAGACCGGCCGGCCGAAGCCGGCCGGTATAGGAATAATATCCTTCCT
>JBMNIZ010000009.1:0-81751 GCA_050951405.1 Bacillota bacterium
GCCGGACCCGATCCGGCTATCCCACCTGATCGGTTATGAGCACCAGAGACGGCAGGTGATAGAAAACACAGAACAGTTCTTGGCAGGCTTCCCGGCCAACAATCTCCTCCTATATGGGGAAAGAGGTACGGGAAAATCCTCCACCATCAAGGCCCTGATCCATGAATACGGCGAAGCCGGGCTAAGATTGATAGAGGTGGCCAAGCAAGACCTGATATTTTTTCCCGGAACTCCTGGGAAAACTCAGGGGAAGGGCCCAGCGTTTTATAATTTTTATCGATGACCTGTCCTTTGAAGACGGAGAATTGGACTATAAACATCTAAAAGCACTTCTGGAAGGAAGCCTAGAGGCCCGTCCCGAGAATGTCCTGATTTACGCTACTTCCAACCGGCGCCACTTAATAAAAGAGAGTTTCCGGGACAGGGAAGTTAGCGAAGACGGAGAAGTAAGAACCCAGGACTCTCTACAAGAAAAACTTTCCTTGGCAGATCGCTTTGGAATCACCATTATTTTTTCCACTCCCGATCAAGAGGAGTATCTGGAAATTGTAGAAGGTTTAGCCCGACAGAGAGGCCTGAAGATAGCACCCGCCCTCCTCAGGGAGAAGGCACTCCAGTGGGAACGCTGGCATAACAGCAGGTCCGGGCGGACAGCCAGGCAATTTATTGATGATTTAACCGGGAAAATATTAATGGAGAGAAGGTGAGAGACGTGAAACCAACACTGCTGATCTTTGACCTGGACGATACTCTGGTCATTCACGGATGGACTTTATCACCCTAGGTCGCTGGATGAGGGAGCAAATAATGGAAAAGAATATAACAAAACTCAGCGCCGATGAACTATCCACCATGTCCGTATCCCAAATGCTGAAACTGGTGGAAGAATATGACCGGGCGAAAGGCACCTCCCACGGCCAGGAATTATGGGAAAAAGTAGAGGAAACAGAATATCAAGGAATGATGCAGGCCACAGTAGAACAGGGAGCAGATGAGGTTTTACAAAAGCTGCAGGAAAGAGGCTTCATCCTCACCGTACTAACCAACAATTCCCGGAAAACTGCAGACACGGTCCTCCAGCGGTTTGGCCTGGTAGACTTTTTTGAACAGGTAGCGACCAGGGATGAAGTAGAAGAGTTGAAACCTCATCCCCGCCGGAATACCACTCATAAAAAATCAATATGCAAACAAAGTAAGCAAGATCTATTACATTGGCGACAACTGGATCGATGGTGAGGCGGCCCAGGCTGCCGGGGTCCCTTTTATCGGTTTTAACTTAGACAGGGAAGAAGTCCCCATGGTGACCCATGTCTCAAACCTGGAAGAACTGCTGGATTTTTTCCACCAGGTATCTTTACCAGGCTAAAAACATCGGGCTAGATAAATCGTCGGAATCTAAACAAAAAGGAGGCCACCAGGATGATGCGCTTTCCCACCAAAACAGCCATTACTCTCATCCTGATATTACTATTGTTATCTTGTAACCCGGTACTGGCCCGGCCGGCGGTACCGGAGATTTCTTGCGGAGCAGCAGTACTGTTAGATGCTGCCAGCGGCGATATTATTTATGCTAAGAATGAAAATCAAAGATGGGCTCCAGCCAGTCTAACCAAAATAATGACCCTCTATCTTGCTTGCGAACAACTGAAAGCGGGAGAAATCACCCTGGAGGATCCCGTTCCCATTTCGGAAAGGGCTTGGCGGACCAGTGGTTCAAAAATGTTTGTTCTGGTTGATACCCAGGTGCCGGTGGAGGAGTTATTCAAAGGAATTACCATTGTCTCGGGTAATGATGCCTGCGTGGCTCTGGCCGAGTATATTGGAGGTACGGAAGAGGAATTCGTGAACCGGATGAATGCCAAAGCCAGTGACCTGGGCTTGGGGGATACTCATTTTGTCAATGCCCATGGGTTGGGGGATCCGGACCAGTATTCTACGGCCAGGGACTTGGCCTTCTTAAGTCGGAATTACTTGTTGAGTTTCCCGGAAATGCTCCAGTACCATTCAACAAAGGAATACGAGTATAATGGGATCAAGCAGTATAACCGTAATGGTTTACTCAAATACCCGGAAATTGATGGTCTCAAAACCGGCCGTTTGAGCAGTACCAATAACCTGATCGCCACAGGCAAAAGAGATGACTACCGGCTCATTGTTGTGATCCTGGGGGCCAGTAGTGAAGAAGAGAGGGAAAAGGATGCCTATGCCCTGCTAAACTATGGTTTTGACAATTACCAGGCACAGAAAATCGGGGAAAAAGGGCAGGACTATGGAAAAGTGAGGGTCTACAAAGGTAAGGGCAGTTCCGTACAGGCCGTATTGCCTGAGGATTTGTTTGTCACTATTCTCAAAGGGGAAACACCCGACATCAGGGCTGATCTGCCTAAATATTTGGAGGCTCCAGTAACAAAAGGGACCAAAATTGGGGAGTTGTTGGTAGAAACCCGAGACGGGGAAAAACGCTACCCGTTGGTGGCCGAAAAGGATATTCCCCGCAGCAATTTTCTCAAGGTCTTTTTCCATTCGATCTGGCTGGCCATTCGTGGTTTATTTGGCTAGCCCACATAAATATAAAGTCAAGCCCCAGAGCTCTGATGTTTCATGACAGTACTATTTGGCACCGAAACGGTATATGGCAATACAGAAACAGAATCCAGAGCTCTGATGTTTCATGACAGTACTATTTGGAAGGTATATAGAATAAGAACCCGATGATTTGTAATGGGCGGATCCCTGTGTCCGCCCAAATTTTTGCCAATAGAAAGCAAATATTCCAACCTCCAATTCTCAATCTCTAACTTCCTACCAGAGCCGGGGCCTTTGTTATTCAAGATAAGTCATATATTTTTCAGCTTCCGGTACAGGGTAGCCAAGCTGATCCCCAGGGATTCCGCCACCCTCTTTTTCCCTTCCGTACTGATGCCGTATTTAGCCAGGGCGTCCGCAATCAGGTCCCTTTCCATTTTTTTCAGGCCGTTATCTTTCTCGATGTACTGGGAAGTTGAAGCACGCATGCGGAGACGGGGCGGTAGATTCCGGGCACTTAGAATAGCAGAGGTTTCCATATTCACCGCATATTCTACAGCATTGGAAAGTTCCCGCACATTACCGGGCCACTCATAATTCAAAAGCAAGTTTTCCGTTTCTTTGGCAAAATACTTAATCTTCTTATTGATTTTATGATTATATATTTCCAGAAAATACTTGGCTAGCATCATAATATCCTCTTGACGTTCCCGTAAGGGAGGGATATGAAGGGGAATAACGTTCAGCCTATAGTATAAATCCCAGCGAAATTGGTTCTGCTGGGCCTGCTCTTCCAGATCCCGGTGAGTGGCTGCGATGACCCGTACATCGATGGGCACAGAGAAAGAACCTCCCACCCTTTCAATGACTTTTTCCTGTAACACTCGCAATAATTTGACCTGCAAGTGGAGAGGCATGTCTCCTATTTCATCGAGGAAAATCGTGCCCCCGTTGGCGATTTCGAATTTGCCTAGTTTTCCGCCCTTTTTTGCTCCGGTGAAGGCACCTTCTTCATAACCGAAGAGTTCACTTTCTAACAGAGTCTCGGGAATGGCCCCGCAGTTGATGGTGACAAAATGTTCCTGGCTGCGGTTGCTATTGGCGTGGATGGCCCGGGCCAGGATTTCCTTACCCGTCCCGCTTTCACCGGTAATGAGGACTGTGGAATCAGAATTGGCGATTTTTTTTTGCCTTTTCTTTTACTTCCAGGAGGGGACGGCTGGTACCGATAATGTCTTCAAACCCGTATTGAAGAGAGCTGTTGGCTTCGTGAAACATCCGTAACGCATCGGAGATAGCCCGGAAACTGAGGACCACTCCTGAATTTTTATTATCAACAATCACTGGGTGAGCATTGCCGATCACCCTTAAATTGCGATTTTTTTGTCTTAAATCAAATTTCTCTTGCTTGAAGTACTTGTTGGAAAGATACATATTTTTTATTTTTTCCACAGGCATGACCGTAGTTAGTCTCTTGCCAATGACATTTCCCTCGCCTACAACTTTTTGGGCATAGTGATTGATGTGAGTGATGTTACCGTATTCATCACTGGCAATAACACCCTGGTCAACAAAATTGATGACCATCTCCAGCTGATTATTCAGGAATTTCTCTTTTTCCAAAAGCTCTATTTCTTTCAGTTTGCTGGATAACAGGTCGCTCATTTTCTCCAGAAAGTTTACGTTCTGTTCTTGAAAAGAGGTCAGCCGTTCCTTTTGCTCTTCATCCATACTGACCAGTCCGATCACTCCTACCGGAGTCTTTCCCTTAAAAATCGGGACACAGATTTCCGCTGTGGCGTAGCAATTCTTCAGATGGGGACATTGCCGGCAAAATTCATGGTAACCTGGGTTCTCAATAACACAAAACTTACCCGAACTGAGGACCCGGGAATGGATATAGCCTTTTAGTTTAGTACCGATTAGCTTGGCAAATTCCCCGGTGCCAGCAACGCATTCCAGGTTGTCATCGGAAATCTCCACATGGACATGTAATGCAGCAGAAATAGCTTCAGCAGTCTGTTGGGCGGTTCTTTTGATGCTTGTCAGGGAAGCCAACCTTATTCCACCTTCCTTTGTAGGTTTACCCCTTGGAATTTGCTAGCAACCAATTATTTTAGGGGAATTTTATAATAGATCAAAATATAAGGCCCTCCTTTCTTATTGAGCTATTAGTTCAAGTAGGAAGAAATAGTGGGTAAATGGCGTCTGGCTATAAAAATATTGGTAGGTTTTTAGCTGAAAAGAATAGCGGCAAATGTATTAATAATTAAAAACATTAGACCAGATCTCAATAAGATTTTCCCACGAGCTTTGAGCTTTTATAAATAATTCTGGATAGATGGGCTACCTCCTGCTGGTTTTGCAATTTAAGAAATGTTTCTTAAAATGATAAATTTCGGTTTCCGGTTTTTCCCCATTAGTTCTCATGATTCCGGTTTAGGTCTGGAGCTCCTGGTCTTAATTTTCATTTGAAATTCTTCCCCAATGGTGGATTTTACCGCAATGCTTTTGTCAATTTTTTAAGAAATGAGAAATTTTAGTTTGATAATTATTTTAGCGAAATGTTCAAGACCCTTGCCATGTAAGCTTCTAGGTAAATGACCTCAGCTTGGCATAAACCTTGCATATATGATGAAGCAGACAAACATTAAAGGAGGTGTTCAATATTTTATGAGATATTTAGAGTTTCCAGCGGGGGAAATGAAGCAAAAAATCGATACCGCCCGGGAATTGATCAGGGAAAAGGGATTGGCAGGCCTGTTTATAACCGCTGAGGCCAATTACTACTACTTTACAGGATACCGTTCCCACACATCCTGGTCTACTTTTACCAGGCCCGCTTTTCTTTTTATTCCAAAGGATAAGGAGCCGGTCCTCCTGGTGCATATTTTTGTAGTACCAGAGGCTGAGTCCCGCTCGGCGGTAAGGGATGTGAGAGGCTTTAGAGAGGTCCTGACAACCCCGCTGGATGATGTAGTGGCGATTTTAAAAGAACTGGAGATGGATCGAGGCCAAGTAGGATGTGAGTTGGGCTATGAACAGAGATTGGGCATTCCCTACAATGCCATGGAAGAACTAAAATCTCGTCTGCCCAATGTCCAGTTTATGGATGGTTCCGAGCTCATCTGGAAGTTAAGAATGGTGAAGCTTCCGTCAGAAATCGAGTGCATGAGAAAAGTCTGCCAGATAACCAGCGAAGCCCTGGACCAGGGTTTACGGGAAATTCACGAAGGAATGACAGAAAAAGAGATTTCCCGGAAAATTTCCTCCCTGATGCTGGCAGCAGGCGCAGAAGCACCTGGCTTTATTATCATTTGCTCGGGTCCTGGTAATTACGAGAGGATCAGTGCCAGGGCCACCGACAGGCGGATTGTTCGAGGGGATTTTGTCTGGCTGGATGTAGGGGCCAACTACCAGGGATACTGGTCCGATTTTTGCCGGGCCGGGGTAGTGGGAGGACCTACGGCCGAGGAGAGACGTCTTCAGGCAATTGTCCATGAAGTGACCATGGCCGCCTGTCAGAAGATTGCTCCAGGAGTGCCCGTGGCTGAAGTGGCGAGAGAGTGTGCCAGACAAATGGAAGCTCACGGTTTTCCTATGAGCTTCGATTGTGGTAGGGCAGGACATGGCATAGGACTGATGAGCACAGAGCCTCCCAGTGTGGCTGACTACGATGCCACCATCCTGGAGCCGGGGATGATTATTACCGTGGAGCCGGGAATTGTCAATGAACTGGGTTGTTTCGACATTGAGGAAAATGTCCTGGTAACGGAAGATGGTTTTGAAATTCTGTCCGGTGCCAGCCGGGACCTGTATACTATTGCAACGGTTTAATACTTGGAGGTGTAAAAAGATGAGCTATCTAGAAAACCTGGCTGACGAAGTATTAATCACTGATATTTTAGTGGTAGGCAGCGAAGGGGCTGGTGCCAGGGCTGTGCTGGAAGCCTCCAGACATGACCTGAACATCATCGTAGCTACCAAAGGAGTCATCGGCAAATCAGGAGCGACCCTTACAGCCGACGCTGACATCGACGTGGACAGCCGGAGCTGTATCGAACTCTTTGGCTTACCCGGGGATCCCAATGACAGTCCCGAAAAATTTGCCGAAGACATGGTGAAAGAAGCCGAATACATCAACAATCAAGATCTAGTCAAAATACACTGTGATGAGGCTCCGGAAAGAGTAAGAGAACTGGTGGACTGGGGTGCCAGGATCGACAAACTGACCCATGCCCCCGGACATACCTATCCCCGTGGCATTTGGATTCCTGGAACTGAGTTTCCCAGAGTGCTGGTCAAAGAAATCAAAAAAGAGAGACAACATCAAAGTCATCGACGAACTTCATGGTCACGGACATTCTTGTTAAACGATGGTCGAGCGGCCGGGTGCCTGTGGCATCGATATTAATACGGGGAAATTCTACGTGATCAAGACCAAAGCGGTAGTTCTTTGCACGGGAGGCGCCATGCGCATCTACCCCCATACCACCGCGCCGGAAGAACTCACCGGGGACGGACTGGCCATGGCCTACCGGGCCGGGGCAGAACTGATCGACATGGAATTCCCCATGTTTCTACCCTATACCCTGATAAAACCCGATTCCCTGAACGGAGTGGACTTCTCCTATCTACTGAGCGCATACGTGGAAACCCATGCCTTAAACCGGCTGGGCGAAAGATACATGAAAGTACTGGGACCCGGTCAGGATGGAACGGAGCACCCGTGATGTGAACTCCATCGCCGCCATGGTCCAAGTATTGGACGGCAAGGGCAGCCCCAATAACGGTACTTACCTGTCCCTCCGGCACCTGCCGAAGAACCTTCTGGAGTTTAGCGCCGAATGGTTCCCCTCCAACATAGCCAACTGGCGTTACGGCGGTTTCAATATGAAAGAGTTCCTGCCTGATTTAACTCAGGATGCCTTGGAAACAGCACCGGCCTCCCATTTCTGGAACGGGGGAATTAAAATCAATGAAAAATGCGAGACCAATATACCGGGCCTCTATGCGGCCGGTGAAGGCACAGGCAGCATTATGGGAGCAAACCGCGTGTCCGGCAACGCCCTGACCATGACCCAAGTTTGGGGGCACCGGGCCGGAGCTTTTGCCGCCCAGTATGTGAAAGAAGCCGGTGACGTGGCCATTGATACAGATCAAGTAGCAGAAATCAAGAAGAGTCTTTTCGAACCCTTGAACAGGGACAGCGGCCCCAATGCTGTGGAAACCAGACTGGAACTGCAGCAGCTGGCCTGGATGAAAGTGGGGGTAGTACGGGAAAGAAAAGGGCTGGAAGAAGCTTTGAGTCAAACTGGACGAAATGGCCAAAGACGTGGAGCCCAAGTCTGGCTGTCAAGACCAAGACCAGAGTACACAACCGGGAATGGATCGAAGCCATTCAGATCAAAAACATCATCCAGGTCATGCAGCTGGTAGCCCAGAGCCAGTCTGGCCCGGGAAGAAAGCCGGGGAGCCCTGTACCGGAGAGACTTCCCCAAGACGGACAACGTGAACTGGCTGAAAAACATCACCGTGCAAAAAGACGGGGACAAGACCAGACTAACCATTACCGATGTAGACCTGAAACATTTCCAAGCCGGCACGAGTAATCAGAGACTACGGTTTAAAGGAGTGATCATACATGGAAGCAAAAACCGTCAACATCAAAGTCAAGCGTTATGATCCTTCCAAGGATAAAGAGCCCTACTACCAGACCTACGAAGTGCCCATTGAAAAGGGAGCAACGGTTTTAAGCGCCCTGCGCTACATCTATGAAAACCTGGACCATTCCCTGGTCTTCTATTACTCCTGCCGGATCGGCAAGTGCGTAGGCTGCCATGTCAGTGTGGACGGTAAGACCCGGCTGGCCTGTAACACCATTGTGGACAAAGATGTGACCTTGGAGCCCCAGGCCGGTTATAAAGTGGTCCGGGATTTGGTGGTGGATAAGTCGGAAAAGGTGGGGGCTTGATGGATTGGGTGGCGGCGGCGGAAAGCATCCGGGAAGAAACTCTGGAAATCTTTAAGCATCTTCATCAGTACCCGGAACTGAGCGGAGAAGAGCATGAGACTACTCGATACATTTCCGCCAAACTTGCGGCAATGGGCCTGGAGGTTAAGACCTTCCAGCACATGACCGGGGTGGTCGGTTATCTTCCCGGCCCCCCGGGCCGCCCCACCATTGCCATCAGGGCGGACATCGATGCTCTGCCGATCCAGGAAGATAGCGCCAGTCCCTTTCCTTCCGAGGCTCCCGGTGTGATGCATGCTTGCGGTCACGATTTTCATGCCACGGTGGTCTTGGGAGTGGCAAAGCTTTTCTCAGGAGCCAGGGACCGGCTGCCCTTCAGTGTGAAGTTTATTTTTCAGCCTGCCGAGGAAACCAACGCAGGTGCCAAGGCCATGATCCAGGCCGGAGTATTGGATGATCCCCCAGTGGATTTTATTATCGGTATGCACGCCAATCCTGATTTACCGGTGGGGCAGGTGGGGCTAACTTCAGGGCCTGTGATGGCCGCCGAAAGCAATTTCCAAATTACCATCATCGGTAAAGGCAGCCATGGTTCCCAGCCCCATAAAGGCGCCGATGCACTGGTGGCTGCCTCTGCCACTGTAATGGTTTTACAGACGATTGTCAGCCGTTCTCTCGATCCTTTGGAAACAGCGGTTGTTAGTGTTGGGACAATCCAAGGGGGAAGCGCCAAGAATATCATCGCCGACAAAGTGCAGATGGCAGGCACGGTCCGATATTTTAAAAAAGAAGTGGAGCAGTTGGTTCAGGAAAAATTGGAACGCATTGTCCGGCATACAGCAGAGACTTATGGTTGCAAGAGCCATCTGGACTTTTTTTCCGAACAGTCCCCGGTAATCAATGATCCAAACCTTATTGAAACAATTCGTCCCTCCCTTATTCAGGTGTTTGGAGAAAAGAACGTAATTCCCGTGGGACCAATTATGGCTAGCGAGGATTTCAGTTATTTCCTCGAAAAAGTTCCAGGTATATTTTTGTGGTTGGGCACTTCGGCACCTTCAGCTAAGGTAATTTACCCTTTGCATAACGCGGCTTTTTGTGTAGAGCCAAATGCGATTGTTTCAGGGGTTAAGGCTTTGTGCGCGATCATTCATACCCTAATGGAAATTAACAAAAGGTAAGCTGGGAGGTGGAAGGGAGGTTAATTTCATCGATACCCACTTAGATTGTACCGTTGCTATAAGTACTTTGCTGTTTGCGACATTTATCGACATTTATCAGTATTAAATTAAGGGAGGGCTTACAATGACAAAGAAGAAAATTGTTTGTTTATTTTGTATATTAGCATTATTTATTTTGATCGCAGGATGTGGTGGGTCGAAAGGTAGCGATGTGCAGCCAGGTCAGACCGATGCTGAGCAAGAACAACCTCCGCAAAAAATCGAATTGCGCTTCGTTTCCCCCTTTCCGGAGCATGCTTCCGAGCATATCGGCTTTTGGTTATTCCGTGATGAAGTGGAAAAGAGGCTAGGGGACCGCTTAACGATTAAATATTTAGGCAGTGAAGAAGTAATCGGTTTCTTTGACCAGTACGAGATGTTAGGTAAAGGGGCCTTTGAGATAGGGCATCTCCCCGGGAATCTGGCGGAAAACTTTTTGCCCATTGCATCCACACTGCACTTAAGTCTGATAAAGCCCTGGGAGGAGAGGGAAAACGGGGTTTACGATATTTTGAGACAAGAATTTGAAGATAAAATGAACATAGTGTATCTAGGCAAAAATGCGGGTGAAGGTTGGGACTATTGCCTCTATACTAATTTTAAAGTGGATTCCTTAGATGATTTTAAGGGTAAAACTTTCAGGGTTGCACCTGTCTATGTGGCTTTTCTTGAAGGTCTTGGCGCCGGTTCTGTAGCAATGCCCGGTGGAGAGATTTATACTGCCATGGAGCGCGGCGTTGTAGATGGATTCGGTTGGACCCCCCTTGGGCCAATGGACTATGGATGGTATGAAGTGACCAAATACCGTATTGATCCGGGCTTTTATCCTGTAGGCATGGGCATATTCATGAACAAAGATGCATTTTATGGCCTTCCCGAAGATATTCAGAAGGAACTGGAGGAAATAGTAAAATACATTGAAAAAGAATCGCATGCAGTAATGGGTGAAGCGGTAAAGAAAGAAACGCAAGAAATAATTGAGAAAGGCATGGAAATTATTGAATTACCTCCTCCGATTGCCGAAGAGTACGTGAGAAAAGCTTTCGATTTTGGTTGGGAAGCAGTCATTAAGGCTGATCCTGTTCTAGGGCCGAAGCTTAAGGAGCTCGTTTCTCCTAAGTAAGGCATCCTTTAGGGGGTTTGCCATTATTTTAGTATAAACGTCATATGCGAATGCGGTGAAAACCGGAGCTTTATTCTGTTACGTTTGCTACTATTGGTGCTCTCGGTACTGGCCAAAGGTTGAATAAAGGCGAGTATTACTCGCTAACCTTTGGCTGGTACTCGAATAGTGGCCTGGCATTATTACCAAGTAGGAGGCCGCGATATGAAAACAGGCAGACTACCTGAACTGCTTAAAAAAGTAGGCAGCGTTTTCACAAAGGTAATGGAATTTGTTACCGATATCATGGCTGCGTTGAGCGGAGTTTGCATTATCCTGATCATGCTAATAGTAAGTTTATCTGTGCTATTGCGATACTACTTTCAACTATCTGTTGGTTGGACCACGGAAATGGCAGAGTATCTAGTATTTATTGCTGTTATGCTAGGCGTGCCATGGGTATTAAGAAACGATGGTCATGTTAAACTGGACGTTTTGGTTGGGTTATTAGACGCCAAACTGCAAAGAAAGATTGATCTTTTCAATAATTTCTTAGGGATTGTTATAGGTATCACTTTGTTTTACTACGGAAGCTATATGGTGTATGACAGCTACATTAATCATACGAAGTTTGTGAGGATATTACCAATTCCAAGATGGTTGTTACTTCAGTTTATCCCGCTGTCATGTTTCGTCTTTACCTACCAATTTTGTGCCAAGGTGTGGAGAGCATTAAAGTTCAAGGAAGAAGATATTAAAAAAGATATGACCGATAAACCAATAACGTTTTGAAGCACAAATAAATGTAGGATATGGTGGTGAAGCTGCGTGGATTGGGTTGCTGTGTTAGGTTTAATAGGGGCTCCGTTTGCAATCTTGCTGGTCTTAGGCATGCCGGTTGGATTTACTTTTTTGTTTATCATGTTAACTGCCTCAATTTTTTTGATGGGGTCACCCTTGGGTCCTCATTCCACTATACTGAGCTTATATAATTCCATTGGAATATTCAGTATTGTGCCGGTGCCATTATTTGTTTTAATGGGCAATGTCTTGCTCCATTCCGGGCTGGCGATGCGCAGCATCGAGGCCCTGGGAAAAGTGGTTGGGCGCTTACCCGCTCGCCTGGCTATACTCTCCAACCTCGCCGGAGGTTTGTTTGGTTTGCTTAGCGGTTCCACCATGGCAAGTACAGCCGTGATAGGTCAAGTTCTGGGGCCGGAAATGAGAAAGCGAGGTTATGCTAAAGCGATGACTTACGGGCCTATCTTGGCTTCCGGTGGTTTGGCAATGGTTATTCCACCCAGTTCGCTGGCAATTATTTACGGCACTGTAGCTGAAGTTCCTATTGGCAGACTTTTAATTGCCGGTTTAATTCCCGGATTTTTAATGATGATGAACTATATTGTCTTAATTCTCGTCAGGGTAAAAATAAACCCTTCCTTGGCACCTGAGTACCAAGTGTCAGGTATTAGCGTAGCAGAGAAGATTAAGATTTTGTTTACTGATATTATGCCCCTTGCAATATTAGTCTTTCTTGTTACGGGTGTTTTTGTTATAGGGCTCGCTACTCCAACGGAAGCAGCAGCTCTTGGCGCATTGGGAACCATTGTTGTTGCAAAGATATATAAGTGCCTTACTCTGGAGAATTTTCTTAAATCGGTTAAGGGTACAGTGTCGATTACCGCTATGGTGTTGCTTATTGTGGGAGGATCTGATATTTTTAGCAGATTGCTGAGTTATTCCGGCGCCACAAGAGAATTGGTAAGCTTTATCATATCTCTCAACTTACCCCCTTATGCACTTCTTGCCGTAATGATGTTCATCATTCTTGTTTTAGGTTGCTTTATGGAATCTGTTCCTATCATGATGGTGACAATACCGCTTTTTGCTCCTATTGTGAAATATCTTGGCTTTGATCCGATATGGTTCGGTGTAATAATGCTGATCTGCCTGGAAATAGGATTGACCACTCCTCCTTTTGGTCTGCTGCTTTTTGTGCTGAAAGGCGTTGCCTCTCATGATGTAACCACAACAGATTTATATCGAGCGGCGCTTCCTTTTGTTTGTTGCGATCTTTTTGCAGCAATTCTCGTCATTTCGTTCCCACCTTTAGCTTTATGGCTGCCAAATCTTCTAATGTGAAATAATAATATGCTTTCCATGGCCAATTACGTTTTGGTTTTCAGGGTTTAAACTTTGCAGGTTTTAAGGAGTGTGACTTTTGGTGATAGAGATACGCGTTCATGGACTAGGGGGCGAAGGTGTTGTCAGTTTAGCCAACATGCTTGGTGAAGCGGCAGTTCGGGGGGGCAAATGGGCTCATTCCTTACCTTTCTTTGGCACCGAAATGAGAGGTGCTTCCGTCAAAGCTTTTGTACGAATAAGTGACAAGCCGATTAACGTAAAATCCTATATCTACGAACCTGATGTTCTCATCATTACCAACGACATTCTTTTAAACAATGATGTTCTTTCCGGTTTGAAAAAGGGCGGGACTGTTCTGATCAATACTAAAAAAGACTTGCAAAAAACCATTAAACACAGAGGTGTTAAATATCATGCCATCGATGCAACGGGGATGGCCATGGAATTATTCGGCAGGCCGATTATTAGCACAATTATGTTCGGTGTTTCGAGCGGCATCATAGATTTATTTCCTGAGCAAGTTGCCATCAGAGTCATTGAGGACAAATTTGAAGGCAAGCTGGCCCAAAGTAACGTTGCAGCTTTTCAACAGGGATATAAGATGGGGAAGGTGATATAAATGGGACATCCTTGGGAAAGCATGAGGCCGCTTTCCGCATGGTATCCAGGGGGCTGGAGCCAAGAAAAGCCCCCCAGCACCAGTCGCAATTTTATTCCGCAAATAGATGTTGACCGGTGCAATCAATGCAGTTTTTGTTGGATTTACTGTCCGGAAGGATGCATCAAAAGAGGCGATATCTTCCAGATCAATTATGCATATTGCAAGGGTTGTGGCGTATGTGCAAAGGAGTGCCCCAAGGGAGCCATTGTTATGGTGAAGGAGGGTTAATAGCATTATGGGCAGACAATACATTTCCGGTTGTAAAGCGGCAGCAGAAGCAGCCAGGTTGGCTTCCGTTGAAGTCATAGCGGCCTACCCGATTACACCCCAGACCCAGATTGTCGAGTATTTATCCAATTATATTTATGATGGTCAACTAGATGCTGAGATGATCCCTGTGGAAAGTGAACATAGTGCCCTCTCGGCCGTAGTGGGAGCCGCTATGGTTGGAGCTCGGGTTTTCACCGCAACAAGTTCCCAGGGGTTGGCTCTGATGCATGAGGTACTGCCTTATGCCTCAGGCCTAAGGTTACCCATAGTAATTGCGGTAGCCAATCGCACCCTTGCTTCGCCTGTTTCCATTTTTTCTGATCACCAAGACACACTTTTGCAAAGGGATACCGGTTTTCTGCAGTTTTATGTGGAAAATTGCCAGGAAATCCTTGATTTGATTTTATTAGCCTATAAAGTGGCGGAAAATGAAAAGGTGCTATTACCAATTATGGTCTGTTTCGATGGATTCTTCCTATCCCACATTTACGAACCTGTGGAACTGCCGGAAATAGAATTAATTAGGAAATATGTGCCAAAAACAGAAGCGAAATATCCAATTTTAGATGTTTACAAGCCCAAATCATTCAATGTGATGGCTTTCCCCGAACACTTTGAAGAGTTTCAAAGAGATAAACATGAAAGCATGCTTATAGGAGCTGAAGTGTTTGATCAGGCTGCAGAAGAATTCGAGAGATTTTTTGGGAGAAAACATCGACGATTAGAAACATATCAAACAGAAGATGCAGAATACATTCTTTTTGGGCTTGGTTCCATGATGGGTACGGTGAGGGATACGGTAGATGAATTACGGTCTTTGGGGCATAAAGTAGGTTCTGCGAAAATTAAGTGTTACAGGCCATTTCCTATAATGGAAATCAGGCAGGTTGCCAATCATTGCAAAGCCATCGGGGTGCTAGACCGGGATATAGCCTATGGCACCGGAGGCATTTTATACCAAGATATCGCTCGGGCTTTGTACAATGCCAATACCAAAGCGCCTCTTCTCAATTTCGTACTGGGTCTTGGGGGAAGGGATATTACCAAGAATACCATCAAATCTTGCTTTGGAAAATTAATAGAACAGGCTACATCCGGTCAACCAACTCTTGAGAATGAAGTGAATTGGCCTGATGAAAATCGATCCTTATTGAGAATTTGGAAGGTTGGTGTCTAAAGTGGCAATAAACCTTAAGAACCTGACCGATGAGGAATTTGTGGCCTTGGGCAGAGCCGGTTGTCCCGGATGTCCTGCTGTTATTGGAGCGCGAATAGCCAGTAAGGTATTGGGGCGAAACACTATTATGGTTAGCGCCACCGGATGTATGGTTGCCAATTACGGTTATGCCGGCGCTACCTTGTTTCCTTATATTCACAGCCTTTTCCCCAATGCAGGTTCTATTGTTTCCGGCATAGATGCAGGTTTAAAGGCATTAGGTAAAAGAGCCGGGATTAACCTGTTTTCCTATTCGGGAGACGGCGGTACTGTTGACATTGGGCTGCAGGCTTTATCAGGAGCTGTCGATAGAGGGCATAGATTCTTGTATATTTGTTATGACAATGAAGGCTATATGAATACTGGCGGCCAACGATCCGGTGCCACTCCTTATAAAGCCAGGACCAGCACAACACCGGTTGGGGCCCTCATAGCAGGAGAACCCCGGCCAATAGCGCGGCGAAAGGACATGGTTAGAATAATGGCCGCCCATGGAATTAAATATGCCGCCACCGCCTCGATTGCTTTTCCCGTGGATTACTTGAGAAAAGTAGAAAAGGCCATCAATACGGATGGTCCCACCTATATCCATCTACAGTCTCCTTGTATAGTAGGTTGGGGCTTCGATGAAAGTATGGGCGTTACCATAGCCAGACTGGCGGTGGAAACCTGCATTTTCCCTCTTTACGAAGTTGAAGATGGACGTAAGTTTAAGATTACCAAGCAAATAACTCGAAAGAAACCAGTTGAAGAATATTTGAAGTTACAAGGGAGATTTAAACATCTTTTTAAGGAAGAAGGCAATGAACACATTAAACAGCTGCAAAGAGAGGTTGACGAAAATTGGGAATACCTGCAAACAATTGCCGAAAAGTAATTATTAAAATGAGAATGAGATAAGGATGTGATGGATTCTTGGCGCAAAAACATTTTTTAGACTATTTCTTTTACCCGGAGACTATAGCTGTGGTGGGGGCTTCGCAAAATCCCAGTAAAACCGGGTATCAAGTTATCAGAAACCTGATTAAACTCGGTTATCCAGGAACCGTCTATCCGGTGAATCCCAAGGAAAAAGTGATCCAGGAATTAAAGTGCTATCCGGATCTCTCCAGTATCCCTGAAAAACTGGACCTTGTTGTAATCACGGTACCTGCCAAAAACGTTAATCCTATCGTGCAAGAGGCGGCCGACAGAGGTGATGTGCAGGCAGTTATCGTTATATCCGCCGGCTTCAGCGAAACAAAAACCGAAGAAGGAATAAAAATGGAGGCGGAGCTGGTGGAGATTGCCCAAAAAGCAGGAATACGGATTTTTGGGCCCAATTGCTCTGGCGTGATGAACAATACCAACGATTTAGACACAACCATTCAACCCATTGTGAAACATGTTAAAGGAGGGGTGAGCATTTGTTCCCAGAGCGGTGCAATGGCGGGTTCCATCCTGCTTTTTGCCGAAGCACAACCTAAACCTCTGGGGTTTGCCAAATTCGCCCACTTTGGCAATATGTGTGACGTTAATACCTTGGATTTATTATCTTATTACGGGCAAGATCCGGATACAAAAGCGATCATTATTTACCTGGAAGGGTTTGACAAGGGAAGAAAACTGATGGAGGTGGCGCAAGATATCACCCGTAAAAAACCGGTAATGGTTTTAAAGGTGGGCCGTAATGAACTGGGAGCTCAAGCCGCCTACTCCCATACCGGTGCACTGGCGGGAACTGATGAAATATACCAGGCTGCCTTTAGAAAAAGCGGCATTACAAGGGTGGACGGTCTTCGTGATTTGATTGACACGGCAAAGGCTTTCACTACACAGCCTTTGCCCAAAGGAAATAGAATATGTATTTTAACTGAAGCCGGCGGACCAGGCACCATGGCTATGGACGAATTAGGCAAATATAAACATGCCAGACTGGCCAGTATTTCCGAAGCGGGACGGAAACGGTTAGAAGAAGTTTTGCCGTCTATAGCCATTATTTGTAAGCCCGACGGCTATATAGATATGACTGCAGCAGCGATGGAGGAGCATCACTGTCTAGCCTTGGAAACCGTTTTAAAAGAAGAAGAAGTGGACATGGTCATCTTGATTAGTGTGCCTCCTACTTTTCTGCCGCCGGAAGACCTTGCCAGAAGATTGATCAAACCCCTCAGGGAGGCAGAAAAACCTGTTCTCACATGTTTGCTTGCCGGGCAGTGGGTGCATGAGGCCCGTAAAATGCTTGAAGAGGCAGGGTTTCCCACATTTGATACCCCCGAGCAAACGGTAAAAGCAGCAGTTAGAATGATTGAAAGAAGTAAATACCTTCAAACTTTACCAGCTAAAGGGGGGGAAGAGGCATGAGTAGGGCTATGTTGGAACATGAGGCAAAGGAGTTATTAAGAAAACACTCAATTCCTGTTCTGGATTTTAAATTTTGTTCCAGCTTGCCAGAAACAATTCAGGCAGCGAGGGAATTCGGTTTTCCTGTTGTACTAAAAGTTGTCTCCCCTCAAATTGTTCATAAATCGGATGCAGGTGGGGTTAAGTTAAACCTGAAAAACGAAGGGGAAGTGGAGAAGGCTTTTTCTGAAATAGTGGAGTCGGCCAGGGAATACGATCCATTTGCTGTAATTGAAGGGGTAATAGTAAGCCCGTTTGTAAAGGGTGCAACAGAACTTATTATTGGATCCACTTACGATGCTCAATTTGGGCCGGTAGTCATGGTTGGATTAGGTGGTATTTTTGTGGAGATTTTTAAGGATGTGAGCTTCGGCATTGCCCCGGTGGACAAGCGGGAAGCGGCTGAGATGTTGAAGAGCCTGAAAGCGTACAAGATCATAGAAGGAGCAAGAGGTCAAGCAGGCTTAGATGTTGAGCAAATTATACAATTAGTAGTGGAAGTCTCTAAATTTGTGACCGAGCAGCCGATTAAGGAACTGGACTTAAATCCTGTCTTTTGTTTTTCCGACCGGGTTATTGTCGGCGATGCCAGGATTTTGTTGAGATAAGCCATCGCCCAAATGGAGGAGATTGAAGATGACCGGATCAGAAACTCACCTTGTTTTCAGCCATGAAAGCCTCTTACAATTTACCGTGGAATGTTTTTCTCGAGCAGGTTTTGAGGAAAGCAAAGCCCTGTTTATTGCTGAAACCTTAATCGAAGCGGATCTGCGAGGTCTAAACACCCACGGAGTCATACGCATTCCAATGTATTTGGATCGCGTCAAATTGGGAATGATCGATCCATTAGCAGAGACCAAAGTCATCTTAGATCAAGGCAGTTTTGCCATACTAGATGCGCAAAATGGGATGGGCCAGATTGCCAGCCAGTTAGCCATGGAAATGGCCTTGGAAAAAGCCAAATCCTCGGCCATTGCCCTCGTAGGAGTAAGAAATAGCAACCATTTTGGGACGGCTGCTTATTACAGCATGATGGCATTAGAAAAGAAGGCCATTGGAATTTGCTGCAGCAATACAGAACCTTTAATGCCCGCACCGGGGGGCGCCAAAGCTGTAGTAGGCAACAACCCTTTTTCAGTAGCTATTCCCGCCAAAAACAGGCTTCCGATTGTGGTGGATATGGCCACAAGCGCCGCTGCCATTGGCAAAATTATGCTGGCCCAAAAAAGAGGAAACAGCATACCACCGGGCTGGGCCACTGACCGTTTTGGCAATGACACAACAGACCCGGAAAAAGCGTTAGACGGCGGCATGCTCTTACCGGTTGGCGGCCCGAAGGGATATGGGATTTCAATTATCATCGATGTACTGGCTGGAATTCTCATGGGATCCGGATTTGGTGAAAAGGTCAAATCTCCATTAAAAGATCTGGAAAACCGGCAAAGGGCAGGTCATCTGTTTATGGCTATTAATATCGAATCGTTTTTACCGGTTGATCAATTCTGCTCTCATGTGGATGATCTTATTGATCAAGTTAAGAATGGGCCGAAAGCAGCAGGTGTAAAAGAGGTCTTTTTGCCAGGAGAGATTGAGTACCATACCAAAAATAGGAGACTAAAGGAAGGCATTCCACTTCCCCAGGATCTTGTTCAACAATTGGAGGCCTATGGAAAAGACCTGGGGGTAAAAAGCAGTTTGAGGGAAAAAAGGCTGATTTTTTAGTTGCGTATTTAAATTAAGAAATTTTGTAAGCCGTTAAGGCCGTCTTTTCAGACGGTCTTTTTCTTTGCATATTTGAGGAGAGACCTTATAAATCTGCTGATGTTTTTGCGGAAGAAGAAAAGGAGGACCAGAACAGCTGCAGCAAAAAAGACAATCAGGGAATAATGGTTAAAGATCTTAACGGCGGTTTGCCAGTGAACTCCCAAGATGATACCCACATATAAGAAAAAGACGATCCAGGGAGTAATGCCGACGGCAGTAAAAATCAGAAAGGGGAGCAGTCTCATTTTGGCCATTCCCGCAATAAAAGAGATATAGTTGCCCAGGAAAAAAGGACGAGTAGCTGCTACCATGATGAAACCATATCGGTTGAACCACTTTTGGGCCAGCTCCAATTTAGTTTCAGAGAACTTGAATCGCCTGGTCAAGCTAAGCACCAAGGGTCTGCCTCCCAAATTACCCAACCAGTAGGGGAAAAGTGCACCCAACAGGTAACCGCTTATGGCCGCTGCGATGGCGGTAAACAAATTAAAGACGCCTTGGGAGACCATTATTCCGGACAAGGCGAGGATAAAGCTGCCGGGGAAGGGGACGGCCGCCCCCTCCAGGAAGGTGGCCAAAAAAATAATCGGATAACTGAGGGGTAACCGCAAAAGCAGCTGAAGACCGTCGTTTACAATTTCTTCATACATAGAAAATCACTTCCTCCACCTGCAACAAGTCCAGCATAGAGCAATTTTTAAATTTTTGCAACTCCTCCGGTGGGCAAATTATGGAAAAATAGAACAACCTGCCTGAAAACTGCATATTTTGGGTCAGGTGGTCAGACCAGATCATAAAATAAAGAAAACAGGAGCAAGATTGAGATTTAAAGAGATAGATGAGCTACAAGGCGGTTTAACGTCCTCGAATTCTTCAGGGGGATCTGCTATACTAATATTAAGTATTTTGATAAGATTATCTATTTTCAGAAGGAAGGTTTTGTTGTGGAACGGTTTTGGTGGAGGAGTTTTTTCCCTGGGGAATCTTGGGCTAAGAAAGGAGGAGGAAATTGAAAAGCGCTCAGATTGAATCCATGCTGGCGGAAGTGGTGGGTGCCGACCATGTGGAAAAAGTAGGGGAAAGTTTTCTGGCCCGGCCGGCCAATACTCAGGAGGTGGCGGAACTAGTCCGGAAGCTGAAGAGACAGGGTGTGAAGCTGGGTGTAGTCGGAGGAAACTCCAGCGGAATTCTTCAGTCCGGTGCGGATGTTTTTGTTTCCTTGTCGCGGATGAACCAAATTCTCGATCTTGACCGGGACAATATGGTGGTTCTTGTTCAGGCGGGAATGATCACTTGGGACTTTCAAAAAACGCTCTTGGAACAGGGCCTGTACTTTCCAGTTGATCCTTTCAGCAGGGAAAGGAGCTCCTTGGGAGGCAATGTGGCCTGCCGTGCTTCCGGTCCCACTATGATGAGTCACGGAGAAACCGTGGATTTTCTGTTGGGGCTGACGGCAGTGCTGCCTACCGGGGAAATCCTGCGAGTGGGCGGCAAGAATTACAAAAATGTGGCCGGGCTTGATCTCAATCGCATTTATGGCGGTTCCCGGGGCCGCCTGGGCATCATCACCGAGCTATTCCTTCGTATTTTACCCAAACCCGAAGTGAGCAGCACCATCTTTGTCCCTTTTTCTTCCATAGTGGAAGCGGCGGAAAGATGCAGTGCCCTGACCACCAGCGGTATTATTCCCAACAAAATGGAGTTAATTGATGAGACCATGCTGAAAAAACTGGGAGACCAGTGGCCGGCAGAATACCGGTCCTCAGCGGTGGCCCTCATTGAAGTGGAGGGTTATCGGGAATCTATTGAACACCAGATTGAAATCGTAACGGGCGGATTGAACAGAGGGGAAAAAGGCCAGTATCAAGTGTTGAATGATGAGGAAGAGGCCAAGCTTTGGCAGGCCAGGACGCAATTGGCCGAAGTGATCAATTCTGACGAATGCCACTTTTTACACTTGGTTGTGGATCCCACTGTTTTATCCCAAGCGGTGGAAGAAATAGTGCAGAAAGCAGCCGCTGAAAGTTGGCCTTTAGGTTTGGTTCTGCACGGCAGTGCCTCTCACATCCATCCGGTGCTCCTTGATGTAAGCAGCGAGAAAAAACAGTCTTTAGATATGTTTCTGGCAGATTTGATGAAAAAATTGGGTGGTCGTTTGGTACCAAAAGCATTAACTATTGATCCGGGCGCCGAAGATCTGAATACCGTTTTATTTTCCAGATTGATTCAAGTATTCGACCCCCAAGGTTTGATGGCCGGTTAGAGCTGGACAATAAGGTGGAAAGGGAGGCGAAAAGATGATAGAATCTGCGGCTTTATCGCGTTTAAAGGAGATTGTGGGGTCGGCGAATTGCCATACCAATAAAGAAATGCTGCTTGTCCACGGTTTCGATGCAACTTTACCCCAGTTTCAGCCTGAGGTAGTTGTGTTTGCGGTGACTACTCAACAAGTCTCCGATATTATGAAAGTGGCACAGGAATACGGCATCCCTGTCACTCCCCGGGGAGCCGGCACCAATCTCAGCGGGGGCAGCCTGCCGGTCAAAAGGGGCATTGCCCTGGTCTTAACCAAGATGAATAAAATCTTGGAGATCGATACGAAAAATTTAGTGGTCTGCGTTGAACCGGGAGTGATCAACCAGGATCTTCAGGATGCCCTTGCCGGAACAGGTTACTATTATCCCCCGGACCCGGCCAGCATGAAGGTCTGCACCATTGGAGGCAATGTGGCTGAATGTGCCGGAGGTCCCCGCTGTTTGAAATATGGGGTAACCAGGGATTATATTTTGGGACTGGAGCTTGTTTTGCCTGATGGACAGGTGACTTGGGTAGGAAGCAAATTTGCTCTGGATAAAGGTTTGGATCTGGTGCGCTTGTTGGTAGGTTCTGAGGGTATGCTGGGAGTGATCACCAAATTATGGCTCCGGATTAAACCTTTGCCGGAAGCGAAAAAAACCATGTTGGGAATATTCAATACGGTGGAAGATGCCAGCCAGTCTGTGTCCGATATTATTGCCCGAGGCATTATTCCCACCACCCTGGAGTTTTTGGATAACCTGCTCATCAACTGTGCCGAGGATTTTGCCAAAATCGGCTTGCCCCGGGATGCGGGTGCTATTTTGATTATTGAGGTTGACGGTTTTGCCCCTGAACTGGATCGGCAAGTGGAGCAAATAGAAAAAGTATGCCGGAACAATCGGGCGAGAGATTTCCAGATTGCCGCTTCTGCGGCCGAGGTGGATCAGTTGTGGACGGCCCGCCGGGTGGTTATTGGAGCGGTGGCGAGAAAACGTCCCTCCTATTCTCTACAAGACGTAACCGTACCCAGGAGCAATTTCCCCAAAATTGCCAAGGCCATTGTGGAAATTTCCAAAAAAAGTGGCTTGGCTATTGGCATTTTAGCTCATGCAGGTGATGGAAATCTTCACCCCTTGGTTCTTTTTGACGCCAGAAACAAGGACGAGGTGCAGAGAGTCCATGAGGCAGAAGCGGAAATCTGCCGCACAGCTTTAGAACTTGGGGGCACCATCAGCGGAGAACACGGGATTGGGATCGTGAAAATGCCTTACCTGGGGCTGCAGTTTCCACCCCATGCGATCCGTCTTATTGAAGGAATTAAAAAGGCCTTTGACCCCCAAGGCATCTTAAATCCTGGCAATATGGTGGAGGTGAAATAGGGTGGGAATTCTGCAGGAAGTTTATGAGGCCCTTTACCAGTGCAACAAATGCGGCTTCTGTCAAGCCACCTGTACCACTTACCGCAACCTTTGGGATGAAACTTATGCTACCCGCGGTCGGATTCGTTTGATTCTGGCCGTAGCTGACGGAGCCTTGGAAAGGACCCCGGCTTACGAGGAAGCCATTAATACTTGTTTGACCTGTCATTATTGTGCCATCACCTGTCCCAGCGGCATCAAGGGTGATGAACTGGTTTTAGCGGCCAGGCGGGATTTATACGAGAAACGCGGTCTTCCTTTGATCAAAAAGATTCCCCTTCAGAGAGTACTGCCATACCGGGGACGCCGGAACATGGCTTTTGCCGCCTTTCGTTTGTTCAGGGGATTACTGCCCGCCACTTTCAAGGGGATTGATGTGAAGGGGATGCCGGTAGCCCGGAAGTCTTTTATTGACAGCACTTTTGAGCTACACCGGGCAGGTGATCAGCCTGCCGGCCGGGTGGCATACTTTGTCGGCTGTATGACAGACCACACTTTGCCCGGGGTGGCGGAGGCAGTGGTCCGGGTACTCCTGGCGAATAATATTGAAGTTGTCGTACCCAAAAAACAGGAGTGCTGCGGCTTGCCCATGTATACCTATGGCGATGTGGAGACCGCAAAAGGACTGGCCAGAAAAGAACATGGAAATATTCCGCGCTCTCGATGTTGACTACGTGCTGACCGGCTTGCGGTTCCTGCGGCGGCATGTTGAGAACAAATTATCCGGAAGATCTTTAAGGGAACTGCAGAGGAAAAGGCGGCCCAGGAATTCAGCGCCCGGGTCATGGACATTTCGGAATACTTATGGGATAAGCTGCAAATAAACGGACAGGATCTGGGCTATCTACCCTTGACGGTTACTTACCATGATTCCTGTCACCTGGCCCGGGGCATGGGAGTGACCAAACAGCCTAGGAAAATACTCCAATCAATACCCGGGATCAAATTTGTGGAGATGCGGGAAGCGGATCAGTGCTGTGGAGCAGCCGGCCTTTTCCAGGGCTTATACCCGGAAATAGCCACCAAGATCACCACCAACAAAATCAACAATGTTAAGAAAACCGGGGCGGACATTGTGGCTGTTGAATGTCCCGGCTTGTTTGCATCGGATCCAGGGAGGCATTAATTTCCATAAGACCGGCCAGAAAGCCGTGCACCTGGTGGAGATTTTGGATGCCGCCTATCAAAAAGTTGACAGCTTGAAGCTGGCCCGATGAAGATTCCCTCATGCCGGGAATTGGTGTATAATGGATTACGGATGTTGAGGATTAATGAGGTTTAAGAATTAAAAGGAATAAGGAAAGGAGACGGAAAGAATGTACAAAGAACTCAACCCTCCGGTGCGCATTCTCATGGGCCCCGGCCCCAGCGATGCTCACCCCAAAACCTTACAAGCCCAGGCTTTACCCTTGATCGGGCATATGGACCCGGCTTTTGTCCAGGTGATGAATGAAGTGGCAGACCTCCTTCGGGAAGTGTTCGGAACAAAGAACAAGCTCACCTTGCCCATGTCCGGTACCGGCAGCGCCGGGATGGAAACCCTGATGGTCAATTTAATCGAACCGGGAGACAAAGCGCTGATTTGTATCAACGGACTATTCGGACAGAGAATGGCTGATTCCGCCGGCCGTTCCGGTGCTGAAGTCACCGTAGTGGAGGCTCCTTGGGGCGAGGCCATTGATCCGGCCAAGGTGGCAGAGGCCGCTGCGAAAGATAAATTCAAACTAATCGGCATTGTTCACGCGGAGACTTCCACCGGTGTCAAACAGCCCTTAGAGGAAATCTCCAAAATCGCGAAAGATAACGGAGCCCTCTTTTGTCGTCGACTGTGTTACCTCCATTGGAGGCATTCCCATTGAAGTGGATAAGGTGGGCATTGATGCGGCTTTTGCCGGTACCCAGAAATGCCTTAGTGCGCCTCCCGGCCTGGCCCCGGCCACATTCAATGAACGGGCTGTAGACGTAATTATGAATAGAAAGACCAAGATCCAAAGCTGGTATCTGGATCTGCAGATGATCGCCAAGTACTGGGGCGGGACCAAGAGAGCCTATCACCATACGGCTCCCATCTCCAGCATCTTTGCCTTGCATGCGGCTTTGGGAGTGATTCACCAAGAGGGGCTGGAGAATGTCTTTGCCCGTCATGCTCGCATGGGCAAGGCCCTCCAGGACGGCTTGGAAGCTATGGGGATGGAACTTTTGGTGAAGAATCCGGATCATCGTCTGCCGGACCTGACCACGGTTCGCATCCCGGAAGGGATCGATGACATGGCCGTCCGGTCTCGCCTGTTGTCAGACTACAGCATTGAAATCGGCGGCGGTCTGGGCGACCTGGCCGGAAAGATTTGGCGGATCGGACTCATGGGCCATTCCTGCCGGGAGAGGAATGTGATCCTGGTTCTGGGAGCTTTGGAAACCATCCTCAGCGACCTGGGTTACAAGTGTGAAAAAGGGGCCGGATTGGCGGCTGCCCGGAAAGTCCTTGCCGATAAATAATCGAGATATTTCTTGACCCGCACTACATGTGCGGGTTTTTCTTTGAGATGCCGCTGCCCGAGACAGCCTTGAAAACTAATGCGCCAGTTTGTGCTTCGCTTCTACCCACATTCAGCCAAGCTTTTCTTGTGCGGACTCGGTTTATTTCGGTATAATCAGAAAGGCTGCTACAAAAATATGGGAATAATTAAGTCCGGTAATTTTCTGAAACCATCTGCAGGAGGTTGGGATGATGGATTTAATCAAAGAAGTCATGTCCTTATTTGAAGCAAACCGCAACCGAGAACATGCTGCCCCTATGGCCCAATACATGCAAAATAAATTTTCTTTCTTAGGCATTAAAACTCCGGAAAGGAGAAGTCTTCTGAATGAATTTTATAAAAAAAGCGGGATTTTAAAGGAGCCTTTTCGGGAAGATTATGTTTTAGCCTTGTGGGAGCTTGACCCGCGGGAATACCAGTATGCAGCCCTGGATTATCTTAAACGGATGTTGAAAAAACTCGGGAAAAGCCATCTGCCCCTGATGGAAAAATTGATCACCACAAAATCCTGGTGGGATACGGTGGATATGCTGGCCCAGCATCCGGTGGGAACCATTGCGGCAAAGTATCCGGAGGTTATCCCTGAAAAGATAGAAGGCTGGGCCTATGGCAATAATCTGTGGCTGAGAAGAACGGCAATCCTGTTTCAATTAAAATATAAGGAAAAGACAGATGAGGAGCTTTTATATGCGATTATAAAACACAATTCCCGGAGTCAGGAGTTTTTCATCCAAAAGGCCGTGGGTTGGGCCTTGCGGGAATACTCGAAAACGAATCCCGCATCAGTGAAGGAGTTCATCGCTCATCATGAACTGCCTAAGCTGAGCGTTCGGGAGGGCAGTAAATACATAGGAGGCCTGCGCTAGTGGAATTTGACAATAGAAGAAAAGGGAACCATTTTTCACATGGGGCAGCTGCATCAGCCGGGGAATAATCTTGACAGCCGGTTTAACGAGAATTAGAATCAGCTGAGAAACATTCCTAACTAAGAGGAGTAAAAAATGGAAATGGAGGAAATCCTAGAAAGGCTGAGAGATCAGGGCTTACGTTTAACCCCCCAGCGGATTGCCCTGATTCAATCCCTGGCCCGGGGCAAAAAACACAAGACGGCCGAGGAAATTCATCAGGAAATGCAAGCATCCCAACCGGGAATCGCCCTTGGTACTGTTTACCGCAATCTGGGATTGATGGTGGAGAAGCGCCTGGTGAACCGGTTGGACTGGGGAGAAAATTGCAGTCTTTTTGAACTGAATCTGGAACACCATCATCATCTCATCTGCCTTCGCTGTGGAGAAATGGTGGATGTGCCGGAATGCCCGGTGGAGGAATATGTCCGGACGGCGGGCAGTAAAGATGGTTTTAAAGTGATGGAGCATCATCTGAAACTTTATGGAATATGCAAATCCTGCCGGTAGGTGATCAGGATGAGAAGATTGATGGTCATTTTCTTAGTTTTGGGTTTGGCCATGGCAAGCGGAATTAGTTGCTCCCCCACGAAAACAACCGGGGGCAGCCCGGGGAAGTTAACAGTGGCCGCCACCATCTTTCCTTTGGCCGACATAGCCTGGGCTGTGGGCGGCAGTCAGGTGGAGGTGTTTACTTTGCTTCCTCCCGGAGCCAGCCCCCATACCTTTGAAGCCACGCCCCAGCAAGGGAGGCAGCTGAGCGAAGCGGACATCTTTCTGGAAATCGGCGCCGGTTTAGACAGTTGGGCCGGGAGACTGGCCCAGGCTGCCAATCCTGATCTGCGCCTGGTCACGGTGACGGAAGGGATGGATCTGTTGCCTGCATCTCCGGGAGAGCATGAACATGAGCAGGAGGAAGAGATTTTGGGGGATCCCCATATTTGGTTGGATCCGGTCCTGGTGGAAAAAGTTATCGCCCCCATGGTCTGCCGGGAATTAATGGAATCTTTGCCTGACCAGGAGGACTATTTCCGGGAAAAGCTGAGAGAATACCAGAGAGAACTGGCCCGGCTGGACCGGGAAATCAAGGAAGCTGTTGGGGGTTTTCGCCAAAAAAAATTTATTTCTTTTCATGCCACCTGGGGTTATTTTGCCCGGCGTTACGGCCTGGAAGAGAGGGCCAGCGTGGTGGAATATCCCGGCAAAGAGCCTTCCGCCCGCTGGTTGGCGGCCCTTTCCCGGCAGATCAAAGAGGAAGGGATACAAGCGGTCTTCATTGAACCCCAGTTTAATCCTCGTCCGGCAGAGCTCCTGGCGGAAGAAACCGGTAGCAGGGTGTACATTCTTGATCCCATCGGCGGTGAAGGGCTGGAGGGTCGAGACAGCTATTTAAAACTGATGCGTTATAACCTGAAAGTGTTGGAGGAGGCCTTGCATTAATGTTGGCGATCAATGCGCAGGGATTGAAAGTGGCATTGGGCGGGCGCCTGGTTCTGGCAGATGTGAGTTTTCAGGTGAAGCTGGGAGAGCTGGCGGCCATCGTGGGTCCCAACGGAGCGGGAAAGACGACCTTGCTGAAAGTCCTTTTAGGCCTTCTTCCCCCGGTGGAAGGGCGTTTGGAGTTTTTTGGCAGGCCGGCAGGCGGGGAAAACCGGAAACTTCTCGGCTACTTGCCCCAGAATTCCCAGTTCGACAGGAATTTCCCCATGACAGTGGCGGATGTGGTGCAAATGGGACAAGGTTCTTGGAGCTTTTTCTACCGGCCGGAAGCATCTGTGGAGGAGGAGACTCGTCGATGTTTAAAACAGGTGGGGCTGGCCGGTTGGGAAAAACGTCTTATGGGGGAACTGTCAGGAGGCCAACAGCAGTTGGTATTTCTGGCCAGAGCATTGAACGGCTTACCGCGGCTTGTCCTGCTGGATGAACCTACTACCGGTCTGGATGTGCTGGCCAAAAACCGTTTTTATCATCTTCTGGGCCAATTGAAAAAGGAGCTGGGGCTGACCGTTCTCATTGTTTCCCATGATTTGGAGTCAATTAAGGCCAATGCGGATCGGGTAATCGTTCTTTCGGCAGGCCGAGTCCTGGCCCAGGGTGCTCCCCGGGAGCTGTTGGCCGATGGGAACCGGGGGACCACGGTTTTTCATTCACTAACTATGATGCCGGGTGGGGTCCACTAATGGAAATGCTGTCCTATGGTTTTATGCAAAAAGCTTTTTTGGCAGGTATCCTGCTGGGGCTGCTATCAGCCCTGGTGGGTTTTTTTGTCGTGCTGAAGCGCCTTTCCTTTATCGGGGCAGGCATTGCCCATACCGCTTTTGGCGGAGTGGCCCTTGGATTGGTGACCGGACTTAATCCCCTCTGGGCCGCCGGGGCATTTGCTTTGGGAGTGGCCTGGCTGATAGCTTGGATCAGCCGCCAAGGACGCCTGCCGGAAGATACGGCTATCGGCATTTTCTTCGCCGGAGCCATGGCTTTGGGGGTGGGGATTCTCAGCCTGTCCAAAGGCTATTATGGGGATGTTTTCGGCTATTTGTTCGGTAATATCCTGGCAGTGAGCACCGGGGACTTGGCGCTGCTTTTCATTGCCGGTACGGGGGTGGCGGTTTTTATCCTTCTTTCCTTCCGGGCCCTGCTTTTTCTGTGCTTCGATGAAGAACTGGCAGCAGCCAGCGGCCTGCCTGTGCGCTTCTTGTACTATGGTTTGTTTACAGCCATCGCTCTGACGGTCATGGTGGCAGCGAAGATGGTGGGCATTGTGCTGGCTTCGGCTCTTCTGGTAACCCCGGCCGCCACCGGCTATCAGCTGGCCAGGACTTACCGGGGCATGCTGGCTGTCTCGGTTTTAGCCGGGCTTTTTTCCTCCTTGGCCGGTCTTTGGTTGTCTTTTATTTTTAATCTGGCTTCAGGGGCCGCTATTGTCCTTTGCGCTACCCTGTTTTTTCTCATCTCCTTTTGTTTTTCTCCCCGGCGCCGCCGGATTTCCCGCTGGAAAGAGCAGGAAAAGCCGGCCGCTTCCGAGAATAAGTTAACCTGCAATGAGGATAAAATGATAAGTGATGAACTTTGAGCATCTAAAGGTGGAGGTGTCCTGATGGGTGAATTGGTTTTGGCTGCTTTAGTGCCCCATCCTCCCATTATGGTGGAAGAGGTGGGTAAAGGTGAAGTGAAGAAGGTCCAGGCCAGCCGCCGGTCTATGGCCGTTCTGGCAGAGGCCATGGCGGATACAAGCCCGGAGACAGTAGTGATGATCACTCCCCACGGGGCGGTTTTCACCGATGTGATCTCTATTCCCGGCATGGAAACTTTCCAGGGAAGTCTTAAACAATTTGGCGCTCCCCAGGTGCGGGGCCGTTATGGGGGAGACCCGGAGCTGACCGACATTTTGCTGGAAAATTGCTCTCGGCGGAAAGTGCCGGCGGTCAAATTGGAAGAGGATTTAATGAGAAAGTTTGGGACCCCCACGGAACTTGACCACGGTATCATGGTCCCTCTTTCCTTTTTCCGCGGATTGGAAAAAGAATTCGCCTTGCTCCCCGTCAATATAGGGCTTTTGCCCCGCTCCTCCCTTTATGACTTTGGCCAAGCGCTGCAGGAGGCCATCCTTCTTTCAAGGCGCCGGGTGGCTGTTTTTGCCAGCGCTGATCTTTCTCACCGGGTGACCCCGGATGCCCCGGCGGGTTACCATCCCCGGGGAAAAGAATTTGATTTAAAACTGAAGGAACTGTTGGAAAAGGCTGATGTCCAGGGCATCATGGAGCTGCCGGAAGACTTGGTGGAGGATGCAGGCCAGTGCGGTTATCGGCCTTTGCTGATGCTTCTGGGCGTTTTTCATGGATTTGAGATCGAATGTCAGGTTCTTTCCTATGAGGCTCCTTTTGGTGTCGGTTACCTGGTGGCCCGGTTTCTGGGCAAAGGATCCGGGGGGCAGAAAGACCGGGACCATCATGCTTCTCTAAAAGAGGAGAAGAATCCCGGGAACGGGGCGGAATCTGCCCCGGTAAAATTGGCCCGCCGGAGCCTGGAGCATTACCTGACTACAGGAAAGATGCTTCCGGCAGAGGAAATTACTCTTGAAGGCCTGCCTTCCCGGGCGGGAGCTTTCGTCACCTTGAAAAAACACGGACAGCTGAGAGGCTGTATTGGCACCATTGAGCCCACCCAGCCCAGTCTGGCAGAGGAAATTGTCCGGAATGCGGTTCAGGCCGGGCTGGATGATCCCCGTTTTCCCCCGGTAACTGCGGAGGAGTTGGAGGAATTGACCATTTCCGTGGACGTTTTGGGGAAACCGGAACCGGTGGAAAGCATGGAAGAACTGAACCCGCAAAAATACGGGGTGATTGTGAGCAGCGGAGGAAGAAGGGGTTTGCTGCTGCCCGCCTTGGAAGGCGTGGATACGGCGGAGGAGCAAATAGAAATTGCCCGCCGGAAAGCCGGCATTGGCCGGCATGAGAATGTAAAACTGGAACGTTTTAGCGTCACCAGATATCACTGATTTTTCAAGGAACCGGGAGCGGTGAAACTGCATACGGTTTTCCCGGGGAAGAAGAGGTGGACTGAGCATGCCCGAAATGCATGAAGCGCAATGGTACAGAAGCGGGGAGGGCGGCCGGGTTCTGTGCGATCTTTGCCCCCACTGCTGCCAGCTGGCTCCGGGACAGAAAGGGATCTGCCGGGTCAGAGAAAACCATCAAGGGAAACTTGTCACTCGCAATTATGCTCTTTGCAGTCCCCTGGCCCTTGATCCCATCGAAAAGAAGCCCCTTTACCACTTTTTTCCCGGCAGCACCATTTTATCAACGGGGACGGTAGGCTGCAATTTTCGCTGTCAGTTTTGTCAGAACTGGCAACTGGCCCATGGTGAGCCTTCCTTAACTCCTTTGGAACCGGGTGAACTGACCCGCATTGCCCGGAGGGAAAAGGACCGGGGCTGCATCGGCATCGCCTATACCTATTCAGAGCCTTTGGTTTGGTACGAATATGTGCTGGAGGAAGCCCGCATCAGCCATGAACAGGGTTTAAAAAATGTTCTGGTCACCAATGGCTTTATCAACGAAGAGCCCCTGGAAAAACTACTGCCGGTTATCGATGCTTTCAATATTGATGTGAAGGCTTTTAACCGGGATTTTTATCGCAAGCTGGTGAAAGGAGATTACCGGCCGGTGCTCCGGACGGCCCAAAAGGCCCGGGAGGCAGGCTGTCATGTGGAAGTAACCAATTTGCTGGTTCCCGGCTTAAATGATGGGGAAGAAGAAATCCGCAGGCTGGTGGATTGGTTGGCAGGCACTTTAGGTCCGGACACGCCCTTGCATTTTTCCCGCTACTTTCCCCATTACCAGCTTGATTTGCCTCCCACTCCCCTGGAAACGCTGGCGAAAGCCAAGGAATTGGCGGAAGATAAGCTCCGCTACGTCTATCTGGGCAATGCTCCCCAGCTTGACGGTTCTGATACCTATTGCCCCCATTGCGGGGAAAAAGTCATCGGGCGCAGCGGTTATTGGGTGAACCTGAAAGGTTTGGATGGAAACCACTGCCGTTATTGCCGGGCCTTGCTGCCCATCATCGCGGCCTGATGGGAAAGGAGAGGATGTGCACCATGCCAGATTTGACCAAGTCAGCCCGGACGGTGCTGGTGGACTGCCTGGGAGCAAAAAAAGCTGAAAATGTGCTGATCGTGGTGGACGAGCCTTTACGGGATATTGGTCAGGCTCTTCTGATCCAGGGGCGGGAACTGGAAACGGAGGCGGTGTTGCTGGAAATGCTGCCCCGGCAGTCAAACGGTGAGGAGCCACCTCCAATGGTGGCCAAAGCCATGCTGGAAGCCCAGGTGATCATTTTGGCCACCTCCAAATCCTTGTCCCATACCCGGGCCAGGAAAGAGGCCAACAGGCGGGGTGCTCGGGTGGCTTCCATGCCCGGCCTGACTGCCCCGGTCATGGCTCGTACTTTGAGCGGCGGTTATGGTGAATTGGAAGCCCGCTGCCGGAAATATGCCCGTTTTCTCACCGAAGCGGCGCAAGTTCGTCTCACCACTCCCGCCGGTACCGATTTGACATTTTCCCTTCAAGGAAAGGAGGCCTTTGCTGACAGCGGCATGCTGCAGGCGCCGGGCAGTTTTGGCAACCTTCCCGCCGGGGAAGCTTTTATCGCCCCCCTGGAGGGAACGGCGGCCGGAACCCTGGTGGTGGACGGTTCCATGGCCGGCATAGGCTTGATCCAAAGCCCCATTGTGATGAAAGTGGAAAAAGGACTGGTGGTGGAAATAGAAGGGGGGCAGGAAGCCGACCGTCTGAAAGAACTGGTGGACAGATTCGGGCCCGCGGCGCGGAATATCGCTGAGCTGGGCATCGGACTCAATGACCAGGCTGTTTTGTCGGGTATCGTCTTGGAAGATGAAAAAGTGCTGGGAACGGTCCATGTGGCCCTGGGTGATAACAGCACCATCGGAGGCACAGTGGAAGTGCCCAGTCACTTGGATGGGGTGCTCCTTCAGCCCTCCTTGTGGCTGGACGGGCGTAAGATATTGGAAAAGGGCAATTTACTTGCGTAGCCTCCTCATCTTTGGAAGAAGAGCCGATTCCCGGCTGCGAAAGGGCAGCGGGAATCGGCCTTTATTAAGCATTTTTCCCTTACTCTAAGAAAATTCTGAAAGGGGATGGGTAAAAAATACTCATCAGCGAATCCTTTATCTTCCAAGGAATAGTTTTTTATGTAAATAGAATAGCATGAGAACAGCATGGCATCTCATCATGCCTTGGAGAAAAGGTGTGCCATTCCCCAAAAAACCTGTTGAATTTTTATGCATTCGAACGTATAATTATGAGGAAAGGAAAAGAAGAAAGGAAGAGTTTGAGGTGACAGATGGTGATTAAGGCCAGTATTATTGGAGCCACCGGTTATACAGGAGTGGAATTGATCAGGATCCTGTCCCTGCATCCGGAAGTGGAACTGTGTGCATTGACCTCCCAAAGCTATGTGGGGGAAGAAATAGCCGGTATTTATCCCAGCTTGCAGGGGCGGGTGCAAAAACTTTGCCAGGAGCAGGATCTGAACCAGGTCCTTGAGGCAAGCCACGTGGTTTTCGTAGCCTTGCCCCACGGTCATTCCGTACCGGTAGTGAAGGAGGCTATCTCCCGGGGGAAGAAAGTCATCGATCTGGGAGCGGATTTTCGGTTACGCCAAGCGGAAGTATATGAAGAATGGTACCAGGTCAAGCATGGGGCCCCGGAACTTTTACCGGAGGCTATTTATGGGCTGCCGGAAATATACCAGGGAACGGATTTCAGGGGAAACAGCCATTGTAGCCAATCCGGGCTGCTATCCAACTGCTGCTATTTTGGCGCTGGCTCCGGCCCTGGCCGAGAAATTGATCAGTCCGGAGAGCATCATTATTGATGCCAAGTCAGGTGTTTCCGGTGCCGGGAGGAAACTTTCCCTCACCTCTCATTTTTCAGAAGTCAATGATAGCATTCGACCCTATGGGGTGGCCTCCCACCGGCATACCCCAGAAATCGAACAGGAATTACAGGCACTGGCAGGAAGAGAGTTTCAGGTTTCCTTCACTCCTCATCTGGCGCCCATGACCCGGGGAATTTTGGTCACCGCCTACGGACAAATGGAACAGGATCTTTCTGCTGCACCAAGTCAGGGAAATCTATGCTTCCTATTATGCCGGGGAGCCTTTCGTCCACCTGCTGGCCGGGGAGCAATGGCCCCAGACCAAATGGGTCTACGGTTCCAATCGTTGCCTGATCAATCTTACCGTCGACAAACGGACCCGGCGCCTGGTGGTCTGTTCCGTTATTGATAACCTGGTAAAAGGGGCTTCCGGGCAGGCAGTCCAGAACATGAATCTTCTTTTCGGACTGCCGGAAACTTTGGGATTAGAATTTAACGCCATATTTCCTTAAGAACAAGAGAGAGGGAGCGATAATAATGTCCCATTTGGAGACAATCGGAGGCGGGGTCACTGGGCCCCTTGGTTTTCAGGCTGCCGGGGTGGAAGCGGGCATCAAGACCGCCGCAAAAATGGACCTGGCACTGGTTTTTTCCCCAGAGCCTTGTGAGGCTGCCGGGGTTTTCACCCGGAACAAGGTGAAAGCGGCGCCTCTGTTACTTGATCAGGAGCACCTGGAAAAAGCCAGACCCCGGGCCCTGGTTATCAATAGCGGCAACGCCAACGCCTGTACAGGGGAACAGGGATTGGCTGATGCCCGGGCCATGGCCCGGGCGGCAGCTTTAGAGCTGGGTCTGGAAACAGAGGAGGTCCTGGTAGCTTCTACCGGGGTGATCGGGGTGCCCCTGCCTGTGGAAAAAATACAAAGAGGGATTAAGCTGGCAGCCCAAGAGCTTTCCCCGGAGGGAGGAGACCGGGCGGCCCGGGCTATCATGACCACCGACCTGAGACCGAAAGAAGCGGCGGTTTCTTTCCTTCTGGAAGGCCAGAAAGTGACCATCGGGGCCATGGCCAAGGGTTCAGGGATGATCCATCCTAATTTGGCCACCATGCTTGCCTTTATCACTACTGATGCCTCAGTGGAGAAACAAGCACTGGAAATTGCCTTGCGGGCAGCGGTGGACGCCTCTTTTAACATGTTAACCGTGGACGGGGATACCAGTACCAACGACCTGGTCCTTGCTTCTGGCCAATGGTGCTGCAGGGAATTCTGCAGTTAAGGTATAATAGTCCTGATTTTACCATATTCCAGGGGGCCTTGACCCATATTTGCACCCTTTTGGCCAAGGAAATTGCCCGGGATGGGGAAGGGGCCACCAAGCTCCTGGAAGTAAGGGTGAAAAATGCCCGGTCTCTTCAAGATGCACGTCTGGCGGCCAGGGCAGTGGCCGCTTCCAGCCTGGTGAAGACGGCCTTGTTCGGGGAAGACCCTAACTGGGGAAGGATATTCTGTGCCGCCGGGTATTCGGGGGCGGATTTTAATCCCGCAACTGTAGATATCTTCCTGACCAGTGCCGGGGGTAGGATCCAGACAGCTGCTGCCGGTACGGGTTTGGCCTTTGACGAGGCCAAAGCCGCTCTGATACTAAATGAAAAGGAAATTACCTTTGAAATTGACTTCCGGGATGGGGAATATGAAGCAGCAGCTTGGGGCTGCGATTTTTCCTATGATTATGTAAAAATCAACGCGGACTACCGGACATAAAAGTAGGATGGGAGATGGGAAAGTGGTATTGACAGCTCTGGAAAAGGCGGGCATTCTGGTAGAAGCGCTGCCTTATATCAAGAAGTTTCATGGCAAGACCATCGTGATCAAATACGGGGGCCATGCCATGCTCAATGAGGAATTGAAGAGGGCGGTGATGCAGGATATTATATTGATGAAACTGGTGGGAATGCATCCCGTTTTGGTCCACGGAGGCGGACCGGAGATCAATGAAATGATGAGCCGTCTGGGGATGAAGTCTGATTTTGTTCAGGGAATGCGGGTCACGGACCGGGAGACCATGGAGATCGTGGAGATGGTTCTGGTTGGCAAGGTCAATAAAGAAATCGTGGCTCTCATCAATGGCTATGGTGGTCAAGCGGTGGGCCTGAGTGGTGAAGACGGTAAGCTTATCGAGGCCAGGAAGAAAATTATCCAGGCGAAAAATGGAGAAGGTGAGCCAGTTGAAGTTGATCTGGGGTACGTAGGGGATGTGCGGAAAATAAACCCGGAAATAATTCAGACGGTCATCGCCCAGGGCTATATCCCCGTGATTGCTCCTACTGGATCCGGGGAAGACGGGGAGACATACAATATTAATGCTGATTATGTGGCCGGGGAAATAGCCGCCGCTTTACAGGCCGACAAACTAATACTTTTGACCGATGTGGAAGGGATTTTTGCCAACTATGAAGACAGGGAAACCTTGATTTCCTCTCTCCAGGTTGATGAGGTGGCACAGCTCATTGACCGGGGTGTAATTGCCGGGGGCATGATCCCAAAAGTGGAGTGCTGCGTACAGGCACTGGCCGGGGGAGTAACCAAAACCCATATTATCGATGGCCGTCTGCCCCATTCCATTTTGCTGGAGGTTTTGACCGACGAGGGTATTGGTACAGAAGTAGTGAAATAGACGAAGAGAGGTTGTGGGTAAGAGTGCAAAACCGGGAAATCATAGAACAAGGGCAAAAATATTTAATGAATACTTACGGCAGGCTTCCTCTGGCCCTGGTCCGGGGTCAGGGGGCCTCAGTCTGGGATGGGGATGGCCGGGAATACCTTGATCTGGTCGGTGGACTGGCTGTTAACGCCCTGGGGCATGCCCATCCCCGGGTTGTCCAGGCTGTTCGGGACCAAGGGGAGAAAATGTTTCATTGCTCTAATCTTTACTGGATAGAACCCCAGGTGCGATTAGCGCGGTTACTGGTGGAAAACTCCTGCCTGGACCGGGTCTTTTTTGCCAACAGTGGTGCTGAAGCCAATGAAGGAGCTATTAAACTGGCTCGCAAATATGCCAAGATTCACCTGGGGGAAGACAGGTATGAAATCATCACCATGTCCAAGTCTTTTCACGGCAGGACCCTGGCGACCTTGACGGCTACAGGCCAAGAAAAATATCACCAGGGTTACAGTCCCCTGCCCCAGGGTTTTAAATATGCTTCTTTCAACGACCTGGGATCTTTAGAAAAAGCTCTTGGCCCCCATACCTGTGCCATTATGCTAGAACCTATCCAGGGAGAGGGTGGGGTTTATCCCGCCGGGGAGGACTACCTGCAGAGGGTGCGCCAGCTTTGTGATGAAAAGGGTCTCCTCCTGATTTTTGATGAAGTGCAATGTGGCATGGGCCGCACCGGCACTCTTTTTGCCTATGAGAATTACGGGGTAGAACCGGATATCATGACCCTGGCCAAGGCCCTGGCGGGCGGGTTGCCTATTGGGGCTCTTCTGGCCAAGGAACAAGTGGCGGCTGCTTTTCAGCCGGGAGACCATGCCTCCACTTTTGGCGGCAACCCCCTGGTAACCACGGCAGCTATCGCAGTTCTGGAAACAATTTTTACCGAAAAAATTCTGGACAATGTCCGGGAAATGGGAGATTATTTGGCCGGGGGACTGGAGAATTTAAGACAGAAGTATTCCTGCATCAAGGAAATCCGGGGAAAAGGTCTGATGATAGGAGCGGAGCTGGATTGTCCGGCGGGGCCGGTAGTGACCGGTTGCCGGGAAAGGGGACTTTTGATCAACAACGTCAGTGATCAAGTACTGCGTTTTCTCCCCCCTTTGATTATTACCAGCCAGGAGAGTAGACCGGTCCCTGGAAATACTGGATTTAGTATTATCTGACCAGTCTTGAACTACTGGGAAAAGAGGGGGCATTGAATTGTCTAAATCCAAAGAAGAGATCAAACATAATTTACGGGGGAGGGATTTTCTTTCCCTCCACGATTTTGCACCTGATGAAATCCGTTATCTTTTGGAAGTGGCCGCCCATCTCAAGTCCCAACAGAAAAGGGGCCAGTCCCATCCAATACTCGCCGGGAAAACCCTGGGCATGATTTTTCAAAAACACTCCACCCGGACCCGGGTTTCCTTTGAAGTGGGGATGTATCAGTTGGGAGGGTTTCCCCTGTTTCTTTCGGGCCATGACCTGCAGTTGGGCCGGGGCGAACCCATCAAGGATACGGCCCGGGTACTGTCCCGTTATGTGGATGGGATCATGATCCGGACCTTCAGCCATGAAGAGGTAGTGGAACTGGCCGCCTATGCCAGCATCCCGGTCATCAACGGTTTGACGGATCTTCTCCATCCCTGCCAGGCACTGGCAGATATCATGACTATTCAGGAATATAAAGGGAAGCTGGCCGGGGTGAAGATGACTTACATGGGGGACGGGAACAATGTGGCCCATTCACTGATGTTTGCCGGAGCCAAAACCGGCATGGATGTGACCATAGCCTCGCCGGCCGGCTATACTCCCCAGGCGGAGGTTATCCGGCTGGCCAGGGAGGATGCCTCAGAGACCGGTGGTACCATTACCATTACCGATGATATTGTAGCCGCTGCCAGGGACGCGGATGTTTTGTATACAGACGTCTGGGCCAGTATGGGACAGGAAGAAGAAGCTGCCCGCCGCCGGAAGGCACTGGAGACTTATCAAATCAACAGGGACCTATTGAAACTGGCCAAGCCAGATGTGATTGTACTGCATTGTCTTCCCGCCCACCGGGGAGAAGAAGTGACAGAAGAAGTCTTTGAAGGACCCCATGCTGCCATTTTTGATGAAGCGGAAAACCGCCTCCATGCCCAGAAGGCCATCATGGCGCTTCTAATGGGGTAACCGGGGCGGAAGGTGCAGATAAAAAATGGTCCAGAAGGAGGATGTTATTAATGAAGAAGGTTGTTCTGGCTTATTCCGGGGGATTGGATACTTCGATAATTATTCCCTGGCTGAAAGAGACTTATGGTTATGAAGTGATTGCCATGGCTGCCGATGTGGGGCAGGGTGAGGAACTGGAACCCCTGGAGGAAAAAGCTATTCAAAGTGGAGCCTCCAAGATTTATATAGAAGATTTAAAAGAAGAATTTGTCACGGATTTTGTATTTCCGACCTTGAAGGCAGGGGCGGTCTACGAGGGCAAGTACCTTTTGGGCACTTCCTTTGCCCGGCCTCTCATTGCCAAGCGTCTGGTGGAGATTGCGGAGCAAGAAGGAGCAGAAGCCGTAGCTCACGGTGCTACTGGTAAAGGCAATGACCAGGTGCGTTTTGAACTGACGGTAAAAGCTTTGAACCCGGACCTGAAAATCATTGCCCCCTGGCGAATTTGGGATATCCGTTCCCGGGAGGATGCCATTGATTATGCTGAGGCCAGGGGCATTCCCGTACCGGTAACCAAGGCCCGTCCCTACAGCATGGACCGGAACCTTTGGCATTTGAGCCATGAGGGAGGAGATCTGGAAGACCCCTGGAATGAACCCAAGGAAGATGTGCTGATGATCATTACTCCCCCGGAAAAAGCGCCGGACCGTCCCACCTATGTGGAGATTGAATTTGAAAAGGGTATTCCCATTAAAGTGGACGGCAAAAACTATGGTCCGGTGGAATTAATCGAGAAGCTCAATCAATTGGGGGCAGCCAATGGGGTTGGCATTGACGATATCGTAGAAAACCGGTTGGTAGGCATGAAATCAAGAGGCGTTTATGAAACACCGGGAGGGACCATTCTTTACTATGCTCACCGGGAGCTGGAATACTTGACTCTTGACCGGCAGACATTTCATTTTAAGGAGATTGCGGCAGCCAAATACGCAGAACTGGTCTATGATGGAGTCTGGTATTCCCCCTTGCGCCAGGCTATTGATGCCTTTGTTGATGTGACCCAGGAATATGTTACCGGTACTCGTTCGCTTGAAGCTTTACAAGGGAAATTGTACCCCCGCCGGGGCCAGATCCCCCTATTCCCTGTATAACGAAGAATTTGTCACTTTCGGCCAGGACGAAGTTTATAACCAGAAGGATGCAGAAGGCTTTATCAATTTATTTGGCTTGCCCTTAAAAGTCCGGGCCTTGATGGAGAAAAATCTTGCCGGCAAATAAATCGATGGTTCTTCAGTCTTTGGTCAAAGTGGTTGCAAGGAGGTACCTGTCATGAAGAAGTTCTGGGGAGGCCGTTTTCAAAAAGACACCGACCGGCTGGTGGAGGATTTTCATTCCTCCATCAGTTTTGACCAGCGTCTTTACCGCCAGGATATCCGGGGCAGCCAGTCTCATGCCAGGATGCTGGGGAAAACAGGAATTATCAGCGCAAAAGAGGCGGAACAGATCATCCAGGGGCTGGAAGAAATACTGGCAGACGTTGAAAAAGGCCGTTTGGAGTTTGAAGTAGGAGCGGAAGATATCCACCTGAATATCGAAAAACTTCTTATCGCCAGGATTGGCCAGGTGGGTAAGAAGCTACATACAGCCAGAAGCCGCAACGACCAGGTAGCCCTGGACACTCGTCTTTATCTGAAGGAAGAAATCAGATCCATCCAGTCTCTGCTGATCAACTTGCAGGAGACATTACTTGATCTGGGCCGGGAACACCTGACCACCATCATGCCCGGCTATACTCATCTGCAGAAAGCCCAGCCCATCACCTATGCCCATCATCTGATGGCCTATTTCCAGATGTTCAAAAGGGACTGGGAGAGGCTGGAGGACTGTTATCGACGCACCGATGTGCTTCCTTTAGGTTCCGGCGCCCTGGCCGGGACAACCTTTCCCATAGACCGGCAGATGGTGGCGGAGGAACTGGGTTTTGCCGCCATCAGTGAAAATAGCCTGGATGGGGTAAGCGATCGGGATTATGTTATCGAATTCATAGCTGCCGTTTCTCTTTTGATGATGCACCTGAGCCGTTTTTGCGAAGAAATCATCCTCTGGTCCTCTGATGAATTTCGTTTTGTGGAACTGGACGATGCCTATAGTACCGGATCCAGCATTATGCCCCAGAAGAAAAACCCCGATGTGGCAGAACTCATCCGGGGGAAAACAGGTCGTGTTTACGGACATCTGATGGCCCTTTTGACGGTACTCAAATCCCTGCCCCTGGCTTATAACAAAGACCTGCAGGAAGATAAAGAAGCTCTTTTTGATACAGTGGATACGGCAAAAAAATGTCTCTTGACTTTCATTCCCATGCTGAAAACCCTAAAGGTAAACCGAGACCGCATGTTTCAGGGAGCAAGAGGCGGTTTTACCAATGCTACCGATGTGGCCGATTACCTGGCGAAAAAAGGGGTGCCCTTCCGGGAAGCCCATGAAATCGTGGGGAAGCTGGTCCTGAAATGCCTGGAAGAGGGCCGGCGCTTGGAAGAATTGAGCCTGGAGGAATACCGGCGGCTGTCCCCTTTTTTCTCTTCTGATATATACGAAACCATTTCCATTGAGGCCTGCGTTTCCCGCCGGAACACCCCCGGCGGCCCGGCCCGGAAAGCAGTGGAGGACTGCATCCTTTCCGGCGAGGCCTGGATCGAAATCAAAAAAACAAGAGTCATGGGCTGATTTTTCCTTAACTTCATTTCCTATTGTAATCCGCTCCTTTTGGAGTTATACTAAAGTAGCTCGGAAATGCGATGGATAGGAGAAACCTTCTCAATTGCCCCAGGCATGGGAAGTTTTTGAATTTCCCTCTGCAACGGGCAATTAAAAGATTCAGGAGGTTTTCTCATGTTCAGCGACAAAGTGTTGGTCTGCAAAGAGTGCGGCAAAGAGTTCGCTTTTTCTGCTTCCGAGCAGGAGTTCTATGCGGACAAAGGATTCACCAATGAACCGGGCCGGTGCCCGGAATGCCGGGCCGCCCGTAAAGCCCGGAGCAGGGGCCGAGGCGGCGAAAGGCGGTCGCCGCGGGAAATGCACCCTGCCACCTGTGCCGCTTGCGGCAAGGAGACTTCGGTCCCTTTTCAGCCCAGCGGAGGCAGGCCCGTTTACTGCAGCCTGTGCTTCCAAGAGAACAGCAGGAATAGGTGGTAGAAGCAAAACCTTCCGGACATGATCTGCTCCCCTTTGAGTTGACGCCTGAATGAACAAAAATTCAGGACCAGCTCAAGGGGAGTTTTTTGTTAAAGGACATGCTCGCCAATTGGCTCTACCACCTTTTCGAATTCACCAAAAGCAGGTTTGTAGAGGGCAGATACTTGAAAACCCGGTTCCCCCGGAGTGCCCCCGTCGCTATCAACTTTATGGTGCTTAGGGGCAGTCTGCCCGGGGGACGGTGCATTTGGCGCTTTGATTATATCTACAAAATTCAAATGAGAAGGTCAGGTATGAATTGGCAAGTCCGCCAGTGGGATACGATCCCGGTTAAAAACTCCCTTACTTTTATATGCTGGGAACAAATCAAAAATATTTGCGTCCAAAGAAATGTAGAACAGTCTTGAATGCATGGAGGTAAGAAGATGAAAAAAACACTGGCGTTAGTATTGGCATTGTCCTTGAGCGTCTTTTTAGCGGGCTGCACCACGGCGCAGCTGGGCCTAGGAGCTGAAGCCCAAAAGCAAGTCCAGGAAAGCCAAAATCAGGATGCGGAGGCCGTCAAAAATTTAGTTGAGGAATTCGGCCGGAAACTGCAGCTGGTTTCTCTCCTGGCGCCTGAAGATGTCTTGAAAGGGAGCATGGAGGAAAGCTACGCTGAGTTTGTCTCTCCTTCTCTTCTGGAACAATGGCTGCAGGACCCGATTAATGCACCCGGGAGGCTGACTTCCAGTCCCTGGCCGGACCGCATTGAAATAATCAGCATGGAAAAAATTGCAGAAGAAGCCTATGAGGTAAAAGGTGAAATCATTGAAATTACAAGCGCAAGTGATGCCGCGGCCGGCAAAAAGCCCATCGTTTTGGTCGTAGAGAAAACAGAGGGGAAATGGCTCATTAGCCAAGCCCAGGTGGGCGAAGCCCGGGAGAAAGCTTCAGTTGTTTACCACAATACCCGGTACGGTTTCACTTTTTCCCTGCCGGAGAGCTGGCAGGATTACCGGATTATCACCGATGAATGGGAGGCTTTTTCCCTGGCCGAGGCCAAGCAGGGAGAAGTGGTGGAAAGGGGTCCCGTCATTTCCATCAGACATCCCCAGTGGACAGAGGAAGAGCCCCGGCAAGACGTTCCCATCATGATCTTCACCCTTGAACAGTGGGAGGGGCTGGAAGAGGGGGCATTCAGCCTGGGGGCGGCGCCGGTGGGGCCCACGGAACTGGGCCGCAACAGTCAATATGTTTTTGCCCTTCCCGCCCGTTACAACTATGCCTTTCCCACGGGTTACGAAGAAGTGGAAGAGATTTTAGCCGGCCATCCTCTTTCTGCCAACGAAAATTTCCAGATACAATAAAACAGCGCCGAAGCTCCTTTTAAAAAAGAGAGGGCACTGTCTCTTGAAGCTTTTCAGAGGCAGTGCCTTTTTTTATGATAAATATTTCTGGCAATATACCTTGACAGACATAGTATTATGGGTTAAATTGTATATTGGGTGGTGAGATAGATGTCTGCCAGAATATCCACAGATTTGATCCGGGGTCATACCGATACCATCATTCTAAACATACTTCGGCAGGGGGACAGTTACGGCTATGAGATTTACAAAAAGATCATTAAACTGAGCGGGAATCGGTATGAATTAAAGGAAGCCACTTTATACACGGCTTTCCGCCGCTTGGAGCGGGATGAATACATCGTTTCATACTGGGGCGATGAAAGCCAGGGGGGCAGGAGAAAATATTACCGCCTTACCGACAAAGGCAGGGAACTCTACGAGAAAAACAAAAAGGACTGGCTCTTCGCCAAAGATGTGCTGGATAAATTGATCACGGGAGGAATTGACCATGTCCAAGGACTTGGATAAAAGAGTAAAATCGCACATCGACAAGCTCTTTGCGGGAATTACCGAGAGCCGGCAGCTGCGGGATTTAAAGGAAGAATTGGCCATCAACATCAAGGAAAAAATTGCCGATTATAAAGGGAAGGGTCTGGATGAGGAACAGGCTTTTCAAGAAGCCGTGATTTCCATGGGGGATTTGAGCGAATTGGCGGAGGAGATGCGGAAGTACGGGCAGGGTCCGGCTGCATCACCGTTTCCTTCCCATCCAACGGCGCGGATTTCCACGGCCGGCATTGTCGCAGGAGTGCTGCTCATTCTTTTCGGCATTTTCACCGTGCTCATCTTGTATTTCATGCGCTCAGATGCGGTCAGCGTGACCGGCGCCGGCATCTTCATTGTGGCTGGCGGCGTACTGCTCACCTACGGGGTGCTTGCCCGGGAAACCCGGAAAAAATACGGGATGAAGCCGGTCCGGGCTGCCTTGTATGCCCTGTCCGTCGGCCTCATCTTGTTCAGCATCTTCACGGGAATCACTTCCCGCTTTGCCACCGGGGAGATGTATATCGCCGTCGGCTCGGTGATGGTCTTTTCTTTAGCCGGGGTTGGCTTATTCTTACTGCTTGCCCTCACGGAAACTGACCGGCGGAAACAGTACTAAAATCAGATTGTAGCGGCCCCGGCTGTTTTTATCAACGTTCATTGATTGCCGAAAAAAGCAGGGGCCGGTATTTTTCAAATACCTTCCGGAAATGAAAGCCGTAAATGGCAAAGGTAAATGCGTCCGGCAAAAAACGCGGGTATTTGGTCAGGGTTTTTAACAGCAGGCGCCAATAATGGCGTCTTCCTTTTTCCAGGATGCCCAGGTACAGGGTGGCCTTCAAAAGAGCGGTCAGATGGGAAAAACGAAACAGACCCAGCCTGCTTCTTTTCAGGGGTTTAAACTCCTGGAAAAACTCCAGGATCCGGTCGTAGTAGCGGGCCGGCTCGTAGATGGTGCTGACTATTTTATCGTAACCGCAGATGAGGGTCTTCAGAGGCATTTTCGGTACAAAGTTCAGGGTAAAGTCGGTATTGTTGCCGGTCAGGTTCTGGGATAAGAGGCGGTTTTCTTGCACCAGACGCCGGTAAAGCCTTGTTCCTTTCGGGGCGTTCAACAAGCTCACCATGGCGGTGACAATACCGCTTTTCTGGATGAATTTGATCTGCCTTTCGAAAATGGAAGGGGTGTCCGAATCGAATCCGACGATGAAGCCGCCGCTCACCTGGAGGCCGAAATTCTGGATTTTCTTCACGGAAGCGATGAGATTCCTGTTCATATTAGTAAACTTGTTACATTCTTTCAAGCTCTCTTCATCGGGGGTTTCAATGCCCACAAAGACATGGACGAAGCCTGCCTCCCGCATCAGGTTCATCAGCTCTTCATCGTCCGCCAGGTTAATGGAAGCTTCCGTGTTAAACCAAAAGGGATAGCGGCGTTCCTTCATCCATTTAATGAGAGCGGGCAGCAGTTCTTTTTTCAGCTTGGCCTTGTTTCCGATGAAATTGTCATCCACCATGAAAACGCTGCCTCTCCAGCCCCGCCGGTACAAAGCCTCCAGCTCGGCGAGCAGGGCCTCCGCCCTTTTTACCCGCTGCCTGCGGCCAAAAAGAGAAGTGATGTCGCAGAATTCGCAGTCGTAGGGACAGCCCCGGGAGTATTGGATATTCATGGAAGCGTAGTCCTGCAGGTTGATCAGGTCCCAAGCGGGAACGGGTGTTGCGTCCAGATCCGGTTTTTCCCCACTGCTGTAAATATGCCGGGGATTTCCCTTGGCAAGATCATGGAAGAAACGGGGAAGAATTATTTCCGCTTCCCCCAGCATCAGGTGATCAAGGTCATGGAATTCCTCTGTTTCCATGGTGAAAAGGGGCCCTCCCGCCACCATTTTCTTCCCCAGTTCTTTGCAGCGCTTGACCACTTCTTGCACGGATTTCCTCTGGATGACCATGGCGCTGATGAAGACATAATCAGCCCAGGCCAGGTCCTCATCCCGCAATGGATTCACGTTCATGTCCACCAATTTCTTTTCCCAATCTTTTGGCAGGAGGGCGGCCACGGTCAATAGGCCCAAAGGCGGATGGGCGGATTTTTTGTTGATAAAACTGAGAGCGTATTTGAAGCTCCAGAAGCTCTCCGGGCATTCCGGGTAAACCAGCAATGCTCTCACTTTGGGAACCTCCCCGATTGAGTATTTCTTCCGGCAGCACATACTTTTCTTAGTATATACAAAATCTTGCGGTCTCATGAGAAAAAAAGAGTGGGAACATGTCAGGCGTGGACGGAAAGAAAAGTCAGATTGGGATTGATGGTATTTTCTAAAAAAAATTCGACGCCACAAGACCATTTTCCTGTTCTGCAAGCAAAAATTTCCTTTTCAAGGGACTTGCCCTTTCGTCAAGTTATTTTAAAAAAATTTTTCGGGCGGATCTGCGGGTCCGCCCTTGTCCTTGGGAAAAATGCTCAAACCCCGGCGGTTCTGGGCTTTTGCCCTGGGAAACCGGCATTTGTAATTGAAGTGTAACTCTTCTGTGCAGAAAATGAGATTTTCCTGTGCATTTTCTGCCACCGGCTTGTGCGGCCCTTGTTTTCGCCGGATGTTATATTCAGCTCAAACGACTTGTAATTTTCTGCTGCAGGATTCTTCTCAGGGTATCTACCCAAAAAAAGACGGGAGGAGGATGGGCAGATGGAGAACACCGATGCACTTTGTCAGCATCCCGTTCGCCAGACAAGTGGTAACACCTTCCTGGTCAAGGTCATGTATACCCGGAATAACAGCATTCAAGGGGTGATCAAATGGATAGACCAAGGAAAAGAGCTTTCCTTTCGCAGCTTTTTGGAGCTGATTCATCTGATAGAGGAGGCGGTGGAAACAGGAGAAGAGATGGAATTGAGAACCTGGCGAGAAACCAATCCAACGATTAAGGAGGAGGTGAAAAGAGAATGACAATTACTTCGAGGAAAAGGCTGTCCAGCGTACTGGTGTTTACCCTGACCTTCCTGTTGGTTTTCAGCCCCATCTTCCAGGCTATGGCCTTGCCCCAGGATCCGCTGGAAGGCCAGGAGGAAGCAGGGGGCCCCGGAGAACCAACAAGCCCGGGCGACCCGGATGAACCCGGGACGGTGGACCCGGAAGATCCCGATGCCGACGAGCCGGATGAGCCTGGGACGGAAGACCCGGGCGATCCCGATGCCGACGAGCCGGATGAGCCCAGGACGGAAGACCCGGGAGATCCCGATGCCGATGAGCCCGGTGAACCAGGAACGGAAGACCCGGCAGATCCGGAACAGGGGACAGAACCGGGCGAACCTGATCAGGAGCCGGCTGATCCTGCTGATCCCGGAAATTTGCCGCCGGGAGAAGAAGATGAACAAGAACCGGCAGATCCCGGCACCATCCCTGAGGAACCGGGCGATGAAGAACCGCCCTTAGATCCCAGCCTGCCGCCGGGAGAAGAGGACCCCCAGGAGCCTCCCGGGGAACTGCCGCCGGTGATTGTGGCCGATCCGGCTGTGGCGGTGGCCATCAGCGCCGATGAAGAGGAGTATGCGCCGGGAGAGACAGTCAGCTTCAGCATCCGGGTGACCAATACCGGCAATGTGAACCTGCCGGAGCTGCTGGTGGAAGACAGCCTTACCGGTCTCAGGGAAAGCATCTCCCTGGCAGCGGAGGAAGCTCAGACCGTTTTCCGGAGCTACACCATCCCCCTGGACTATGACCGCTCCCAGCTCACCAACTCGGTGACGGTGCGGGGCTACTTTGCCCAAGGGGAAGAAGAGCCGATTTTGGTGGCGGACGGAGACAGTATCACCGTCAATATCCTTCTCCCGCCGCCGGTCCAGCCCGCTTTGACGGCCGTCATCCAAACCGATAAGGATGAGTACCAGCCGGGAGAGACCGTCCACTTCACCTTCCAGGTGACCAACAGCGGCCAGGTGGAGCTGGCGGACCTGCTTGTCCAAGATACTCTGACCGGCTTTGCGGAAACCATCCCGCATCTGGCCCCGGGAGAAGCATGGACCGGAAGCAGTTCCTTTGTCATTCCGGAGGATTTTGCCAAGGCCAAACTGACCAACAGCCTGTACGTGCAAGGGCTGTATGAGGGGCAGGAAGTAAGCGCCCAGGACACTGTGCTGGTGGAGCTGTTAATCGCTCCCACAGTCCCCGCTTCTTTGGCAGTGGACATTCAAACTGACAAGTTGCGGTACAGAGCCGGCGATACGGTGCGTCTGACCATTACCCTCTCCAACCGGGGCAGCGGCGACCTGTCCGATATCCGCCTCTGGGTGCCCTTGGCCGACCTGAATGAGAGAGTACCTTTCCTGGCCAGCGGCCAAAAAGCGGTCTTGGAAGGGGAGTTCCATATTCCCTATAACTTTTACATGGGCTATATCGGAGTGGGAGCCTATGCCGAAGGTGACTGGATGGGAAGCGCCGTGAGCGGCCAGGGGAAAGCCTTGGTGGTGGTGGATGAAGAGGTTAGCAGCTCCTTCTTCAAAGAGGTTGAACTGCCTTCCCTGCCGGATAACTGGGAATCCCTGGTTCCTTTCGATTACATCCCGGATCCGGGCGATGAGCCGGAAGGAGCATGGGACGGATTGGTCCAGAAAGTGAAGGGCCTGCTTGGCATGGGCGAAGGGATCCTTCTGTCCGGTTCCGACGGGAATATCGCTGTCAGCAAATCGGCCCAGCGGACCACAGGCTGCCGGTCTTACGAAGTCACCCTGGACATCACCGGAACTCCGCCGTCAGCGGATGTGGACTTGATTCTGGTCATCGACTGCTCCAACAGCATGAATGACGGCTCGCCGAGTATTTTGTATCATGCCAAAGAAGCAGCCAAAGGGCTGGCGGCTAAAGTGCTGGCGAACCCGAACAACAGGGTGGCCGTGGTCAGTTTTGCTTACGAGCCTGGTTTCTTGGGCTTGAACAGGGGTAACCTGGACCGGGATACGAAAATCGAAAGGTCTTTCACCAATAATTTACAACAAGTAAACAATGCTATTAACGGGTTAAAGACCTATGGAGGCACCAACACCCAAGCCGGTTTTCGCCGGGCAAAAAACTTGATGCAAAGCAGCGGACGGTCTGGCGTCAGCAAAGTCATCGTTCTCCTGACCGACGGGGTGCCCACGGTGAGTATCGGCCGATCTTATGGGCCCAGCGAACCGACCAGCCATAACAGCCATACCAGAGCCGCTTATGAGGAAGGTCAAAGCTGCCACCAGCTGGGCTACCAGGTGTTCACCGTGGCCATGTTGGGCGAAGTCCCCACAAAATGCTTAACGGTGGCCAGGGAGACCATGCAGTGGGCCCAAAACGCCGGCTACTACGAGACTTTCCAAGCGGCAGATTTGACGGGGATTTACAACCAGATTTCCCAGCAGCTCGATTACTCGGCCACTAATGCGGAAGTTACCGATATAATCCCTGAGAACTTTGAACTGGACGAAGACAGCCTGTACACCCAGCAGGGAACGGTTAGCTATAACAAAGTCACAAGGACCATTACCTGGTATATAGGCAACATCGAAACCGAAGCCACCTTGAAGTATAAAATTAAAGCCCATCCTGATTATCAGGGTGGCAGCCAAGTGCCTACCAATGTGTCCGCTACCCTGAGCTATGAGGATGTCTACGGTCAGTCCCAAACATTGTCTTTCCCAGTCCCGAAGGTGGATGTGCCGGCTCCCTTGACGGCGGATGCCGGAGAAGACCGGCAGGTGGCCTGGGGCAGCAGTGTAACTTTAGGTGGCGATCCGACGGCAAGTGGAGGCACCGGGCCTTACACTTATGAGTGGACCTGCAGCAACTCCGACTGGACCTCCAATGAGGCAAACCCGGTGGTGACCGTCACTGAAGATACCACTTATACGGTTAAAGTAACGGATGTTTATGGTTGTTCCAAGACCGATAGTGTCACCATCACCGTTGTGAAAGGGAGCCTCAAGGTTACTAAAAAAGTGACCAACGGAGATTCCGGCAGAAAGTTCCCCATCTACGTGGAAGGAAACGGTCACACATGGAGCATGCTGCTGGGTCACAATGAGTCGGCCACCATTACGGGGCTTGAGCCGGGCACTTATACCGTCTGGGAAGTGGTGCCCATGAATTACGAGTGCAGCAATAGCCGGTTTACAGTGACCGTTACGAACGAAGAAGGCATTAAAGAGGTAGTTGTGACCAACCAGAAGGATGATAAACCCTGGTTCTGGGACGAAGATGAGGAGACCAATACCTTCAAAGTGGGATTCTGGCCTGGTCCGGAAGGAGGCTCTCCCCAGTCTGCGGGAGAGGAAGGATTTTTCCCCGCCTCCACGGAGGCAGTGCTGGGCCCGGAAAAAGATGATGTTTTGACAGGGGAAGGGGAAGAGCCGGAGGAAATGTAATCATCTCCTCCGGGACTGCTCCCTGCTCCTGAGAAAGGATAGGAAGGAAAGGTAGGATCCCCATGAATGGACACCGGTGGAAAAAAGCGGGGGCGCTGATGGGCAAATCCATCCTGGTCCTGCTGACCGCTACGGCTCTGCTCCTCACTTTCTTTCTTCTGAAGAGCAAGCTGACCGGCACCGAGCCTGCGGTGGCCGGCCATAAGATCTACATCGTCATGAGCGGGAGCATGGAGCCGGCCCTCCAGGTGGGCAGCATCGTGCTGGTGCGGCCCCTGGCGGCGGAGGAAATCCGGCCGGGGGATATAGTCACCTTCCGCAATCAGTACAGCCCCGACGTTGTCAGCCACCGGGTGCATCATGTGGAAGAAGAGGAAAACGGCCTCTTGTTTTACACCAAAGGGGATGCCAATGAAGTGCTGGATCCCCTGCCGGTGCCGGCCCGGCTGCTGGTGGGAAAAGTGGTGCTGACGGTACCCTACCTGGGCTACCTGTTCGCCTACGCCCGCAGCAGGGAAGGGCAGATGCTCCTCCTGGGGCTGGCCGTCCTAATCACGGCCGGGGAATTGGCCCGCGTGTATTTAGCCGCAAAAAGGCAGGGCCAAAGGGCCGGAGGAGGAAAAGTGAATTCCCACTCGGCGGCCCAGAGGCCCGGCGAGTAACGGATCCCAATTCAGTGAAGCAATTTGGCAGTGGCCATAAAAAAATTTAAAATTTATTATGAGGAGGAAAATTGATTATGAAAAAAACCACTTTAATGAGCTTGCTCATCGTATCTTTAGTGGCCCTTTTGGCCGTAGGAGGGACCCTGGCTTGGTTCACCGACAAAGCAGAAGTGACCAATGAGTTTACTGCCGGGACGTTAGATATTGTGATTGATAATGAGTATACTGATTTTGACAACTGGAATCCAGGTGATGTAACTGAAAAAAGTATCAAAGTAAAAAACAAGGGTAGTAAGGACGCTTATGTACGGGTAAAGCTGACAAAAGAGTGGGGCAGCTATGATGGAGATGTGTTCAATTCAAGTGATTTAGATACAGACAATGTTACTCTCGGTTTGAACGAAGAAGAATGGATGAAGGTAGGCGATTTCTATTACTATAAGGATGTACTCCCCGCAGAAGAAGAAGTATTACTACTCAGTTCTGTGACCCTGGATGGCCCAGAAACGGATAATGATTATCAGGGCAAGGTCTTTAGAATCACTGTTGAAGCCGATGCGGTCCAGGCCAGTAATAATGCTTACCAGGATGAAAATACTTGGGACTTGGAGCAGCTACCCTGGGAACTGGAACCTGCTGCATAAATAAGCACTATAAATATTGAGGAAGATCTTGTCAAGCAGGAGTCCTTCTGCTCCCCGCCGGGGAACAGTGATAAGATCTGGAGGCGGGCCGGTTTCCGCCGGCCCCCCTTGACCCCATCTACCTTCTGGGGGAGGGGAGTGAAATGAAAAGGAACATTCTCATCGGTTTATTGGTTCTGACATTGGCGGCTTTCTTGGCCGCGGGCGGCACCACCGCCTGGTTTTCCGCCAAGGCGGGACCGGTAACCAACTATTTGACCGCCGGAACGGTGGACATTGAGGTTATTGAGGATTATACGCCTGTTACAGGTTGGCAGCCGGGGGAGACTAAGGACAAAGAAGTCAGCGTGGAGGCCATTGGTTCCAAGCGAGTTTACGTGCGGGTGGCCTTGACTCCGGTCTGGGGCTATGTGGATGACAATGACGTATTTCATCCGGAGCCCAGCTTGCCCATCGACAATGTCACTTTAAACTTGAACAGCCAAGACTGGGTGTATCAAGACGGCTGGTATTACTATACTAAGATTCTCAGCAAAAATCAAAAAACGTCTACGCTTCTCAATTCTGTAACCCTGGCTGAAGACACAGACCCCCGCTATCAGGGTAAGGCCCTGCAGATCCTGGTCAATGCGGAAGCAGTTCAGGCTTCCCATGAAGCATATAAGGATGTTTGGGGACTTGAGAATTTGCCCAGCGGCGTGGAGCCCTGGACAGGCTAAAGGGCGGGAGCAGCCCTGCTTTGATGGCCTGAATGTTGTTGGAGGATTACAACGGGCCCGGGCTTAACCGGGAACCGTCCGAGGAAAAATAATCTGCCCCCTGAAGGAAAGGAGGGTAGCCATTTGAAAAAAACAGGTAAGATCATGGCGCTTTTGGTTGTGGCCCTGGCCTTCTTCCTGATGGCCTTACCGGCCCAGGCCCAAAACGGTTCATCTGACTTGGTGGTATTGGAGGGAAATGCCAGCGGACTGGTATTTTTGCCGGCTGATGGGAAGCTGTTCGATTTGCAAAACATGTCTCCGGGGGATACCGAAAAGGCCACTTTGGAAATCAGAAATAATTATGATAGGTGGTATGATTTATCCTTGCGGTTGGAGGATGTATCAGAGGAAAATCCCAGTCTGTTTGAGGTGCTGCAATTAAAGGTTACCTACATGGATCAATCCGGGGATCAACTCTTTTATGAAGGACGGGTAGACAAATTTGCTGAAGAGCCTATTAGTTTAGGTCGCTACTATCCAGGGGACAAAGGATACCTGGAAATGGAAGTAGAGCTCCCCGGTCCGGATACTACCAACGAGTATCAAGGGAAAAGCGCCAACATCAAGTGGATCTTTAGTGCGCAAGCCCCACGACCACCAGATAGGGATGAAGATGAGGATGAACCTTCTCCTCGTCCAGAGCCGCCTGAGGAGATAATCGTCCCGCCGGAAGAGCCTCCCAGGGGCGAACCGGAACTGCCGGAAGAGCCTCCGGAAGTAGAAGTGCCGGAGGAGCCGGTGCCGAAAGGCCCCGTCCCGGAGATGCCCAAGACGGGAGAAGGGACCCCCTATCCTTACTACCTGCTGGGGGCGCTGGCCCTGCTGGCGGGAGTGAAATTGGTGAGTCCCTGGAAACGTAAGTAAATGAGTAAGGGCTGGAGCTGCAGCTCAGGATGGGGCGCAGCTCCGACTTTTTTCCGGAGGAGATGAACGGATGCGGCGGCTTTTGGCGGCGTTGCTGATTATCACCGGGCTTGGCCTGCTGGCTTACCCCGGCCTGCGGGAGAGGTACTACGACCGCCGGCAGGAGGAACTGCTGGCCGCCTGGGAAAGCCATCCGGCGGTTTCCCAGGCGGAGGCCGGGGAGGAAGAAGGCCGGGCTGAAGAGGAAGAGGCCGGGACTCCGGACCGGTCCCGGGAGAAATACATTCAAGAGAACATGTTAGGCGTCCTGGTCATTGAGAAGATCGGCCTGAAGATGCCCGTGCTGAAAGAAGACAGCAAGAAAAATCTAAATATCTCCATCGCCCATGTGGCTGGTTCCGCCGGTCCGGGGGAAGAGGGCAATTTCGTCATCGCCGGCCACCGGATGCGCACTTACGGCCGGCACTTCAACCGGCTGCATGAATTGAGCCCGGGAGATGACATCCAGTTTATCGGGGCGGAGGAGACCTACCTCTACCGGGTCTTCGAAGTGCTGCTCCTGGAAGAGGACGAAAGCTGGGTTTTAGAGCCGGTGGAAGGGGAAAAGCTTATCAGCCTGGTCACCTGCGACTACAGCAAGAAACCCTGGCTCCGTTTAGTGGTCCGGGGGAAGCTGCTGCCTCCGGCGGAGGATAAGGGCGGCTGATGCTAGGTATAGCCCCGGGGTTCCCGGGGATAAATCCGCCGGCATGAGCTGTAAAAAAGGAGAAAAACTTGCTTTTTGACCTGGGAGGAGACCAGGTATTTTTTTTCATGGAAGAAGCCTGCAAAAACTGCTACAATAAAAGAAATGACCGGCAGCCGATGGTAAGTTGGGAAACATAAAAAGCTGAGGCCAGGGAGGCTGCCCGGATTTTGACCGGTAAGGATTGATGCCTGATGCAGTGGGTCTATCTGAGCACGGGCCTTCTTTTTCTCCTGCTGGGCTATTTGGTCCACGTGCGCCGCTGGTATTTTCTCATCTCCGGCTACAATACCATGCCCAAAGAGAAAAAGGCCAAGGTGAATACGAAAGCTTTGGGAAGACTGATGGGCCATTATGCTTACGCCAACGGCAGCCTCTTTCTCCTGCTGGGAATTTTTGAGGCTTTTTCTTTGAAGATAAACACCACCCCGGCCTATGTCTTTTTCGGCCTTTCCACAGTCTACCTGCTGGTCAAGGCCCAAAAATACGACGGGAATATTTTCGACCAGGAGGGAAAGCTGCGGCCGGGTGCCGCCAAGAAACTGGCAGCTCCTTTGGGCTTCACATTGGCCCTTTTCTTGGGAGTGGCCGCCCTGCTCTTTTATCTCATGCAGCCCGCCCAAGTGTCTTTTTTGGAAGAAGGGCTGCAGGTGCACGGCCTCTACGGTAAAGTTTACCCTTGGGAATCCCTGGAAGAAATAAAGCTGGTGGAGTCCCTGCCGGAAATCCAGATGCGCACCAACGGGGCGGCGGTGGGTCCTTACTTGAGGGGCCATTTCCGGACCAGGGAGTTGGGCCCGGTGAAGCTCTTTGTGAACCGGAAAAAACCGCCTTTTTTGTGCTTTGAAAGCGGCGGGGAGACGGTTTTTCTGAATCTGGCCCACTCCCGGAAAACAGAAGAGGCTTACGCGGAAATTTTGAGGAGAAAAGGCGGTTAATTTCCGGTCCGGCGGGGAAACAGCCGAAAGAGAGGCCGCTTTGATTTAATGGGGAGAAGGTGATGCCGGTGGCCATCAGGCTTTTGATTTGCGACGACCACGAACTGGTCAGGCTGGGTCTAAAGTCCCTCTTGGAAGAAGTGGAGAAGTTGGAAGTGGTGGGAGAAGCGAAAGACGGTTTGGAAGCGGTGCGGCTGGCGGAAGAACTGCAGCCCGATCTGGTGCTGATGGATATCAGGATGGAGAGCATGAGCGGGATTGAGGCCTGCCGGGAAATCAAAGAAAAGCATCCCGGCACCAAGGTGATCATGCTCACCTCCTACAGCGGGGAGGAAGAGGTGCAGAAAGCCATCTATGCCGGGGCCGATGCCTACCTGCTGAAGGAAATAGGCAGTGACAATCTGATCAACACCATCTTTCAGGTCCAGGCGGGGAGATGTATTCTGGACGGTGCGGTGACCAAAAAAGTGATGGAACAGTTGCGGAAAAGCCAAGCCCAGGCCGGCGAGCAGGAATTGCTCACTCCTCAGGAACTGCAGATCTTGTCTTTAGTGGCCCAGGGGAAAACCAACCGGGAGATCGCCAAAAGCTTGCGGCTCACGGAAAAAACCGTTCGCAATTATGTGAGCAATATTTTAAGCAAGCTGGGCTTGAAAAACCGGACCGAAGCCACCGCTTATGCCATCAAAAATAAGCTGGTCTAAAGGGCTTTTTGTCCCGGGACAAATGTCCGATTTTTTTATGGACATTCACCCATTGCGCACTATTTTGCACAATCAGTACAATAAGTTCAAAATAGAACTTAGGGGGTTTTGTCATGGTTGTGCAATGGCTGCGCAATAATATTTACGCCAGTGGTCTGTTTTTGGTGTTCAGGCTGTATCTGGGTTATATTTGGCTCACTTCCGGCTGGAGCAAGATTACCTCGGAGCAGGCCTTCAGCGCCATGGGTTTGTTGGGTAGGGCGGTGGAGAATCCCTCGGTTCAGGCTTGGTGGCTGGCTTTTCTGAAGGGTTTTGCCATCCCCAATGTGGCTTTATTCAATGTGCTGGTGCCCTGGGGAGAATTCCTGGTGGGCTTGGGCCTCATCCTGGGCGGCTTGACCACTTTTTCCGCCCTGATGGGCATCACCATGAATTTTGCTTTCATGTTCAGCGGCGTAACCGGCGTCAATCCCCAGATGGTCTTGTTGACCACATTTCTGCTGGTGGCGGGTCCCAACGCCGGCAGGTTCGGCCTGGACCATTACCTGCTGCCCTACCTGCAAAAAATTATCCAGACTGATTTCAGGCTGGCTGAAAGCAAGGGAATTCAAACTTCCGAAATGTAAGCTGATGAAAGTTTGCCAGATTTGCCCGCATCTCGCACAAGCCCCGGAAACCGGAAAAGGTCTGCGGGGCCTTTTTTTGTTTTTGCTCCTCTTTGGAATTTATTGCGGGCAAAAATAGTTTTTTCCCAAGGAGGATTTTTGCGTTCCCCATGGAATAATATTTAGATATATGCCTCGAGCAGGGTCCGGGGAAAAGGAGTAAGGCAGGGTGGAAGGCCCCCGGGCAGTCAGCGAATTTAATCGTAGAATGGGAGGATGGTAGAATGAAGTATGTTGTCATCGGTATTTATGTGTTTGTCCTGCTGGCTATCGGTTATGTGAGCATGAAAAAAACCCACAGCGTCAATGACTTTTTCCTGGGGAACCGGACCATCGGTCCCTGGGTTTCTGCATTTGCCTACGGGACCACCTATTTCAGCGCGGTGATTTTCATCGGCTATGCGGGAAAAATCGGCTGGGGGTTTGGTCTGTCTTCCTTGTGGATTGTGGCGGGCAACGCTTTCATCGGCACCTACCTGGCCTGGAAAGTCCTGGCCAAGCCTACCCGGGAAATCACAGCCCGCTTGGGAGCCCTGACCATGCCGGACTTTTTGGCCAAGCGCTACGACAGCCCCAGCTTGAAAATTGCCGCGGCTTTAATTATTTTTATTTTTTTAGTGCCTTACTCGGCTTCAGTTTACATGGGACTCAGTTACCTGTTTGAGGAGATCTTCAGCATACCTTTTACCATGGCTTTGCTTTTCATCGCCGCCCTGACCGGCTTGTACCTGGTGATGGGAGGATATTTTGCCGTCACCCTGACGGATTTCATCCAGGGTACGATCATGCTGGCGGGGGTAGGCCTGCTGCTCTTTTATGTGATCACCGACGCCCATGTGGGGGGCCTGGCTGCCGGCCTGGCCAAGCTGGCCGGATACGGGCCTAAGCTGGTCCAGCCTTTCAATCCGCCCAACCCCGTGGGACTGCTTTCCCTGGTCATTTTGACCAGCTTGGGAACCTGGGGTTTGCCCCAGATGGTGCAGAAATTTTATTCCATCAGGGACGAAAAGGCCATTCCCCCTGCCCGTGTCGTCTCCACCATTTTCGCCCTGGTGGTGGCCTTCGGCGCATATTTCACCGGCAGCCTGGGGCGCTTGTTTTTCGACAATCAAATGCCCCAAGGCAATCCGGACCTGGTGGTGCCTTTAATGATCAGTACTGCCCTGCCGGAGACGGCGGCGGTTTTAATTCTCCTGCTGGTGCTGGCGGCTTCCATGTCCACCCTAGCCTCCTTAGTGCTGGTCTCCAGTTCGGCCATCGCCATGGACTTGGTGCAGGGTACCCTCTGGCCTGAGATAGAGCGGCGGAAGGTCATGATCCTCATGCGCTTTCTTTCTGTGCTTTTCATCGCTCTTTCCGTCTATATCGCTCTCAAGCCCACCTTTATCCTGACCTTGATGGCCTTGTCCTGGGGTACGGTGGCCGGGGCTTTTTTGGGTCCGTACTTATACGGCCTTTTCTGGAAGGGAGCCACCCGGGCCGGAGCTTGGGCCGGGATGATCACCGGCCTGACCACCTCCGTGGGTCTGGCCCTTTATTACCGGATGGACGGGTCTTTAATTCCCACCATCGGCTCGGCGGCCATCCTGCTGCCCCTGCTGGTGGTGCCTTTGGTCAGTATCTTTTCGCCCAAGTTTTCGGCTGAGCATCTGGAGACGGTTTACGGAACAGCAGCGGTAACGGCAGAATATGGACAAGAAAGGCTGGTAACTGATGATTTGGGATAAAAGATGGGAATGCGCTTCCCGGCAGGAAATCCGGGAAGTGCAGCTTTCCCGGCTGCAGGAAACGGTAGGCCGGGTTTATGAGAGAGTGCCTTATTACCGGAAAGCTTTGGATGAGGCGGGGGTGAAGCCGGAGGATATCCGCAGCCTGGCGGATGTGAAAAAACTTCCTTTCACTACCAAGGAAGCCTTGAGGGACAACTATCCCTTCGGGCTTTTTGCCGTGCCTCAGCAGGAATTGATCAGAATTCATGCTTCTTCCGGCACCACCGGCAAACCCACGGTGGTGGGCTATACCCGGAAGGACCTGGAGACTTGGTCCGATTTGGTGGCCAGGATTGTGGTCCAGGCGGGAGTGACCGCGAAGGATACTGCCCAAGTGGCTTTTGGCTACGGGCTCTTCACCGGGGCTTTCGGCCTCCATTACGGTTTGGAAAAAGTGGGGGCGGCGGTGGTCCCCACTTCTTCCGGGAATACGGAAAGGCAGATCATGCTGATGCAGGACTTCGGGGTGACGGCCCTGATTGCCACTCCTTCTTATGCCCTGTATATGACGGAAGTGGCGGAAAAGATGGGTATTAATCCCCGAGATTTGCCCTTGAAATACGGCCTTTTCGGTTCGGAGCCCTGCACTGAGGAAATGCGCCGGGAGCTGGAAAGGCGTTGGGGTATTTTGGCCACGGACAATTACGGCCTCAGCGAGATCATGGGGCCCGGAGTGTCCGGTGAATGCATCTACCAAGACGGCATGCATATTGCCGAAGATCATTTTCTCGTGGAGATTATCGATCCGGAGACGGGGGAACCGAAAGATTACGGGGAGGAAGGGGAGGTGGTGATCACCACCTTGACCAAGGAAGCACTGCCCGTCCTCCGTTACCGGACGAAAGATATTTCCCTGATCAACCCGGAGCCCTGCCGCTGCGGGCGCACCTCTTTCAGGATGCGGAAGATTACCGGCCGGACCGATGATATGCTCATCATCCGAGGGGTGAACGTCTTCCCCTCCCAGATCGAAAGCGTCCTGGTGGAGTCGGAGGGCTTAACTCCCAATTACCTGCTGGTAGTGACCAGGAGCGGGTATCTGGATCAGTTGGAAGTGCAGGTGGAGGTCAGGGAAGAGTGGTTTACCGGGCGCTTCCGGGAACTGGAAGTGCTGGAGAAAAGAATCGCCCAAAAGCTGTACACGGTGCTGGGATTGGAGGCGAAAGTCCGCTTGGTGGAGCCTCACTCCCTGCAGCGATTTGAAGGAAAGGCCAGGCGGGTGAAAGATTTGCGGAAATAGAAAGGGGAAAAGGATGAAAGAGCTTTGCACGGGTAATGAGGCCGTTGCCAGAGGCGCCTTCGAGGCGGGAGTGACGGTGGCCGCAGCCTATCCAGGCACACCCAGTACGGAAATTATTGAAAAAGCAGCTGCCTATCCGGAAATAAAGGCCCAATGGTCCCCCAATGAAAAAGTGGCTTTGGAGGTGGGAATTGGGGCTTCCATCGGCGGGGCCAGGGCCCTGGTGGCCATGAAGCATGTGGGAGTGAACGTGGCGGCGGATCCCCTGCTCACTTTGGCCTACACCGGGGTGAACGGGGGCTTGGTGTTGATCTCCGCCGATGACCCGGGTATGCACAGTTCCCAGAACGAGCAGGATAATCGCCGCTACGCGCAGTTTGCCAAAATCCCTCTTTTAGAGCCGGCGGACAGTCAGGAATGCAAGGACTTCGTGGTGGAAGCTTTCCGGCTCAGCGAGGAATTCGATACGCCGGTCATGGTCCGGCTCACCACCAGGATCGCCCACGGCCAATCCCCGGTGGAGCTGGGAGAAAGGCGGGAGCCGGTGCTGCCGGACTATGTGAAAAATGCCCCGAAGTATGTGATGCTGCCGGCTTACGGACGGGAGCGGCATCGATTGGTGGAAAGCCGCCGGCAAAAGCTGGAGGAATACAGTGAAAGCTCTCCCCTGAACAGGATTGAGTGGGGAGAGAAAAAGATAGGAGTTATCGCCAGTGGGGCCGCTTACCAGTATGTGAAGGAAGCACTGCCCGAGGCTTCCGTCTTCAAGCTGGGGATGACTTATCCCCTGCCCCGGAAGCAGGTGGAAAGCTTTGTCCGGCAAGTGGAGCAGGTCTACGTGGTGGAGGAATTGGAGCCCTTTTTGGAAGAGCAGATCAGGTCATGGGGATTATCGGTAAGGGGGAAAGAGATTTTCCCCCGGGTGGGAGAGCTGAGCCCGGAACTGATAGCGGAAAAGCTGGGCGGCAGGAAGGAAACGGGGGAAGCTCCTCTCGCAGGAACCCAAGTCCCGCCCCGGCCTCCCGTGTTGTGCCCGGGATGCCCTCACCGGGGAGTTTTTTACGTGCTTAACCGCCTCAAACTGGTGGTGGCCGGGGACATCGGCTGTTATACCCTGGGAGCCACTCCTCCCCTGTCCGCCATGGACAGCTGCATCTGCATGGGGGCCAGCATCGGGGGAGCTTTAGGGCTGGAAAAGGCCCGGGGAAGGGAATTCGCCCGGAAGCTGGTGGCGGTGATCGGGGATTCCACCTTTTTGCACTCGGGCATCACCGGCCTGCTGGACGTGGTTTACAATCAAGGCACTTTTACCACCATCATCCTGGACAACAGCACCACGGCCATGACCGGGCACCAGGATCATCCGGGTACGGGCCGAAGGGCGGACGGGAAAGCCACCCCGGCGGTGGACCTGGTCCGGCTGGTCCGGTCCCTGGGCATCAAAAGAGTGCAAGTGGTGGATCCTTATGATTTGGCTGAACTGGAAAGGGTTTTGAAGGAAGAGGCGGAGGCGGAGGAAGCTTCGGTGGTCATCGCCCGGCGTCCCTGCGTCCTGCTGAAAGGGCATCGATTGACGGGAGGGCCGGTGACCGTCTGGGAGGAGAAGTGTACCGGCTGCGGCCGCTGCCGGCGTCTCGGCTGCCCGGCCCTGGTTTTCAAAGGAGGAGACAAGCCGGTGGTTGATCCCAGCCAGTGCAACGGCTGCGGCAAGTGTGTCCAAGTTTGCCGGTTTACGGCCATCGGGAAAGCAGGTGAAAAACTTGAGTAAAGTGACCAATATCCTGCTGGTGGGCGTGGGCGGCCAAGGAACGGTCCTGGCCAGCAAAATACTGGGCCAGGTGGCCATGAGGCTGGGCCGGGAAGTGAAGGTGGCGGAAATCCACGGCATGTCCCAGCGGGGGGGCAGCGTGGTGACCCAGGTCCGCTACGGGGAAAAAGTGTATTCCCCCACCATTCCCAAAGGGAAGGCAGATGTGATTTTGGCTTTTGAAAAATTGGAGGCCCTGCGCTGGCTTCCTTACCTGGCGCCGGGAGGCCGGGTCATCGTCAGTGACCAGGAAATCGATCCCATGCCAGTGATCACCGGCCAAATGCAGTATCCGGAAGGAATTTTGGAAATACTGGAGGAAAAGAGCAGCTTGCTGGTGGTGCCGGCTCTGGAGCTGGCGGAAAAGGCCGGCCACAGGAAGGCCGCCAATGTTGTCCTCTTGGGAGTCCTGGCCCGGGAGCTGAAGTCCCGGCCGGGGGTCTGGCGGGAGTTGCTGGTGAGAACCGTGCCGGCGCACAGCCGGGAAGTGAATCTGAAGGCATTTCAATTGGGTTTGGATTATCAAGGATAAAAAACGATTTTCACGTAATTTACGTTATCTCTGTAGGGGCCGGTGCCCACACCGGCCCGTTGTTTTTGACCCAAAAGGATGACCCGAATTCGGAATTATTCATTTCCGGGGCGATGTGGTCATCGCCCCTACGATTTTAACGTAATTTGCGGGATCTCTGTAGGGGCTGATGCCCACATCAGCCCGTTTTTGACCCAAAAGGATGACCCAAATTCCGAAGGCCGTATTCCGACGACCGCCTCGGTGCCCACACCGGCCCGTTTTTTTTATTCCAATATAGGTTCTTTTCCTTTCCTGACCACCTGAATCCAGGTTTTGCCTTGAACCGGCTGAATGGCTTTCCCTTCTTCATCCAGGAAAACGGTGGGGGAGTTCAGGTCTTTCTTGTGCCAGCTGCCGGTAAAATGTTTCCCTCCCAGAAAGTATTCCGCCTTTCCTTCCCCCGTCAGGCGCACATCGATATGCCCATGCTTATTTTGCAGGGATTGATGGACCGCATACTGGATGATCACATTCCGCACCTTGATCTGCTCTCCCGTTTCCCGGTCCTGATGGGGTTTGTCATTGATATAGCGGAGATAAAGCCCTTCTTCCCGGTGGAAATGATAGGAAGGCCGATTGCTTTTGTCATAGGACAAGCTGATTTTTTCATAGTCGGGCAGGATCGGGGTCGGCTCTTGGAATTCCCAGCGGGATAAATTCCCGCTTTCTTTTTTGCCGGACAGGGCTTTTTCCAGGTTCAAATATGTATTGTGGGGGCGCTTCCGGCTGCTGTCCAGCCAGAAGCCGGGGTGCCCTCTCACGTCATCAATGTCTTTGATGCCCCATTCCTTGACCTTGGCAAAAGCATCATCGGAGCCTCCCACATGGGCAAAGTAGGCGTCCCATTCTTTGGCCAGCATCATCACGTAGGGGCGGGCGCTCCGGACGGGGCCCACATTTTCCGGCGGGTCTCCATGATAGAAAGCCACGAATCTGGTTATGTTTCCTTCCATTTCAATCTCGTAAACCAGGTCAGCGGCGGCCAGTCCCGTTTGGGGCCGGGCCTGGGGAGCGTTATTGATCATCACCGCCAAAAGGGTAATGGTTCTTTCCACCATTTCTCCCGTCAAAGGGTTCAGTATGGTCCCCACCACCGCCGGTTCCGCTTCCGGAGCGGGGGTTTCCAGCGCAGGCTCAACTTCAGCCGGGGGAGAGAGCTGTTCCGGCTCTTTTTCCCCGCCACAACCCAGAAGGGAAAGAATGAGGATCAAAATCAGCATCAAGAAGAAAATCCGTTTCATAGAAAGCTCCTTTCTGCGGTTCTGAATGGAAGGAGTATTCGCTTCCAGGCGGCTATTTACCTGCCGGGGGCCTTCTTTTTTGCGGACAAAGGGAGGGCCCCCGTCCTGCCGGAATTTGGCTGGGAAAATTCCCCGGGAGAAAAGGAATTTTGTTATACTATATCGAATACAAATGGATATTAGTATAGCATAATTGTTTCCGTGAGGAGGGTCTGTTTTGAGTAAATTGACTTTATCGGTGATCAAGGCTGACGTAGGCGGTTGGGTGGGGCACTCCGGGGTGCACCCGGACCTGCTGGCCCGGGCCGAAAAGTCCTTGTCTGATAGTAAACTCTTAAAGGATTTCTATGTGGCCCACGTGGGGGACGATATTAATTTGATCATGACCCATGACCGGGGAGTGGATAATCAGGAGATTCACCAGTTGGCCTGGGATACTTTCCTGGCCTGTACGGAAGTGGCCAAGGAGCTGAAAATGTACGGGGCAGGACAGGACCTGCTGGCGGATGCTTTTGCCGGCAATGTGAAAGGCATGGGGCCGGGGGTGGCGGAAATGGAATTCACCGAGCGGAGCAGTGAGCCGGTGGTCATCTTGATGGCAGATAAAACCGAGCCCGGGGCTTGGAACCTGCCTTTGTATAAGATTTTCGCCGATCCTTTCAATACCATCGGCCTGGTGATCGATCCCAAAATGCACGCAGGCTTTATCATGGAAGTGCATGACTTGCTGGAAAATAAAAAAATTAATTTTTCCCTGCCGGAAGATCTGTATGATTTATTGGTCTTCATCGGCGCTCCCGGGCGCTTTGCCGTGAAAGCGGTGTACTCCAAGACCAGCGGGGAGATCGCTTCCGTATCCAGCACCCAGCGACTCAACCTAATGGCGGGACGTTATGTGGGCAAGGATGATCCGGTCTGCATCGTGCGCTGCCAGTCCGGCCTGCCGGCAGTGGGGGAAGTGGTGGAACCCTTTGCCAACCCCCATTTGGTGGCCGGTTGGATGCGGGGTTCCCATATGGGGCCCTTGATGCCGGTGGGAATCAAGGACGCTTGTCCCATCAGATTTGACGGGCCGCCCCGGGTGATTGCCCTGGGATTCCAGATTGCCAACGGGAAGCTCATCGGCCCCCGGGATCTTTTTGCCGATCCTGCTTACGACCGGGCCCGGGAAAAGGCCAACCAATTGGCAGATTATCTGCGAAGCCTGGGACCCTTCGAGCCGCACCGTTTGCCCCTGGAAGACATGGAGTATACCACCATGCCGCAGGTCATGGAAAAGCTGAAAGGGCGGTTTGAACCCATAGAGGAAGAAGCCGCCGCAAGCAAAGAGGAGTAAAAGGCCCCGCCCCGTTTGGGCGGGGCTAAAAAATCTCCAGCAGGCAAAGTCTCCTCTTGAATTTTTCCGGAGGATGTGTTGTAATGAAGCTATCCATTTAGAGGAGATAGAGCTGGAGGTTTGGGGAGATGCGACAGGAAAAAACGCCTCTTTTTGAGGCGGTGAAACAATATGTTGCTTCCGGCACCATTCCTTTTCACGTGCCGGGTCACAAGCAGGGACAAGGGCTGCCTGAATTAAGGGACTATGTGGGGGAGACCGTCCTACGGATGGATCTCACCTGCCTGCCCGGCCTTGATAATATCTGCAATCCCAGAGATGTGATCAAGGAGGCGGAGGAGCTGGCGGCGGAGGCCTTTGGCGCCGACCGAGCTTTCTTTCTGGTCAACGGCACCACCGCAGGCATTCAAGCCATGATTATGGCGGTGTGCCGCCCCGGGGAGAAATTGATTTTACCGCGGAATGCCCATAAATCGGCCATCAGCGGTTTGATCATCAGCGGGGCGCAACCGGTTTACATTGAACCGGAGATTAACCAGGACTTCGGCATTTCCATGGGTGTGACCGTGGAGAAGGTGGAAAAGGCTTTGCAGCAGCATCCTGATGCCAAAGGGGTCTTCCTGGCCAATCCCAATTACTACGGAACAGCTTCCGATCTGAAGTCTATCGTGGAAATAGCCCACGGCTACAAGGTGCCGGTCATCGTTGATGAGGCCCATGGAGCTCATCTGCCTTTTGGAGACGGTTTGCCGATGCCGGCATTGGCCGCCGGAGCGGACCTGGCAGCCAGCAGCACCCATAAAATGGGCGGTTCCCTGACCCAAAGTTCCATGCTTTTCTTGCGCCAGGGTTTGGTCAGCGTAGAGAGGGTCAAGGCCGTGCTCAATTTGGCCCAGACCACCAGTCCTTCCTACCTGCTGCTCAGTTCCCTGGATCTGGCCAGAAAGCAGATGGCCCTCAAAGGGCGGGAACTGGTGCGAAAGTCCTTGGCTCTGGCCCGCTGGATCAGGGAGGAATTGAAATCCATTGAGGGCATCAGGCTTTTCGGTGAGGGCTTGGCCGGAAGCCCCGGCTGCTACGCTTTCGACCCCTTGAAAGTGGTCATTAATGTGACCGGCCTGGGCATGTCCGGCTATGAAGTGGAGCGGCTGCTCCGGGAAAAGTATAATTTACAAGTGGAGCTTTCGGATTTATATAATGTGATGTTTTTGATTTCCTTAGGAGACAATATGGATAATTGCCGCTACCTGGTGGACTGCCTGAAGTCCATCGCCGGCACCAAGAAATTGGGAAATATTATCAAATACTGCCCTCCCCCGCCGGAAATACCTGGGATGGCGGTTCTGCCCCGGGATGCCTTTTACAGCGAAACCCGAATTGTACCCTTACATGAAGCGGCCGGGGAAGTGAGCGCCGAGGCCATCATGGCTTATCCGCCGGGCATCCCCTTGCTCTGCCCGGGAGAGATGATCACCCAGGAAATTATTGATTATGTGAATATTTTAAAGCAGGAAAATGCGGATCTGCAGGGCACGGAAGATCCGGAGATCAATCAGATCAAAGTATTGAAAAAAGTCTATCCGGTTTTTGGTTCGGGGATGATGGAAGACGTGGTTTAAAAACTGACCCCGAACCGGGCCCCAAGGGGCTTACTGTAGGGCTGAACAGAGGAGGTGGAGAGGATGGACTGGTTGATGCTGGCTTTCCTGGGGATTCTTGTCCTGCTCCTGGCTTATTATCTTTTCCGCCAGCGGAAAGATCCGGGAGTAAAGGTCTTTCCTTTTAATCAGGTAAATTTTCAAGCCGGATCTCCGCCGGAAGGAGAGGGAGGGCAGGGGCTGCCGGCTGGAAGGCAAGGACAGGTTCTGTCTGACCTGAAAGATTAAACAATCTTTTTCCGCGGTTACCGGTTTTACCGGTATTTTTTTTTTGGAACTTTTTCCTGATCTTTTCGTCCATATGAGGTGAATAATGCCAAGGGAGGTTTTCTTTCATGCGCGGGGGAAAATTTTTGTCATTGTTTTTGATGCTGGCCCTGTTGGTTACCAGTTGGGCCTTTGCCGGCAGTAGCGGCCAGGCCGCCACGCCGGCGGTATCCTTGGAAGAGGCCATTCGCATCGCCAAGGGTTTCTTTCCCGTTCCGGCAGAATTAAGCGAGTTTTCATCCCATTATCATGAGTACCAGGAAAAGGCCGTCTGGTGGTTGAACTGGCACGGGGCTGAAGGCGAGGGAGGGGAGATGACTGTCCAAGTGGATGCGGTAACCGGTGATGTGCTCAGCATGTACCGCTGGAAGCCCGGATCCTCTTCTCAGCCGGTGGTGAAACTGCCCAAAATTACCCAAGGGCAGGCGGAAAAGATAGCTTTAGAGCTGCTGGAGAAATTGCAGCCGGAAAAATCCCGTCATTTCGAGCTTGTGCAAGAACCGGACCAGCCGGTGCTGGTTGTCAACCCCTACGGGCCGGCCCGTTACCAATTTTATTTTCAACGTTTCTTCCAGGAAATCCCCTTCCCGGCCAACAGCGTGCGCATTGTTTTGGACGGGGATACCGGGGAAGTGCTGGAGTACAGCTTTAGTTGGGACCAGGTGACTTTGCAGGTTCCGGAGAAAATCCTGGATCAGGCAGCGGCTGAAAAAATTTTCCAGGATGAATTCGGCATGGAACTGATCTATTTCCGCCCGGTAGCGGAGAAAAGAGGCCAGAAAATGCCGGTCAAGTTTGTTTACCGGGTCAAGGAACCGGCCAGGGTCATCATTGATGCGGCTACGGGGGAAATAATCCAGCTGGATGAGATTTACTACGGCCCCGAAAGGGGTGCGGATGGGGCGGGAGAGAGCATGAAAAGCCCCGCCGACAGTGCGGTACCTGTTTTGTCTCCCGAGGAGCAAAAAGAGGTTATTGAGCTGGAGTCCCTTTTAACTCAGGAGCAGTCCCTGGAAATTGCCAAGAGGGTTTTGGATATTCCCCGGGATTACATCCTCACCAATGCCAGCCTGAGGGATCTCTGGGAAGAGCCGGGGAAAAAAGTCTGGGTCTTTTCCTGGCGGCCTGATGTTGACGAGTACCGGGGTTACCTGGAAGTGACCATGGAGGCTAAGACAGGGGAAATTGTCGGTTTCTCTGATTACCGTTATGATGAGGAGAAGGAGAAACAAGATCCCCGCTATGACCGGGAGCAGGCCAGAGAAATAGCGGAGAAGTTCATGAAGAAACTGCAGCCGGAAAAGACTGGCCAGGTTCGCCTCCAGGAAAGCAGGGTTCCTTCCGGGGAAAAAGCCCCCCGGTCCCATAGTTTTGTTTTCGAGAGAATGGTCGATGGGATTCCTTTTCCTCAAAACGGTTTTAATTTGACTGTCGACGCTGTCTCCGGCCGGGTGAGCTATTATCGGCTCCAGTGGAGCGAAGGAGAATTCCCCCGCCCGGTTCAGCTGTTGGGCGAGGAAAAAGCCGCCGTCCGTTATTTGGAGCAGGTTCCTTTAAAGCTGGCTTTCCTTTACCCGCCGGTGCAGGGCGAAAAAGAAAGGCCGGTCTACTTGGCCTATTATTTCCCCCGTATTTTCTCCCAGATGATTGACGGGCTGACCGGTGAGGCCCTGGACTGGGGAGGCAAACCCATAGAGCAGGCAAAACCGGCCGTTTTTTCCGATATTGCCGACCATCCTGCCCGGCAGGACATTGAACTGCTTGCGGCAGCGGGCATTGTGGAAGGAACTGAAGACGGCAGGTTCCGACCTGAGGATACCATTACCCAGGCTGAACTGGCGAAGATGTTGATCAAGGCCAAAGGAGACAGAGGGCCGGTGATCCCGCTGCCCCGTCCCTTGGCGGACAGCCAAGCCTGGTATGGGGAGTGGATGTACCGGGCCGTGGCCGGAGGGTTGATCACAGAAGAGGAAATGGCCCCGGAAGAACCAGTCAGCAGGGAACGGCTGGCGGTGATGCTCATCAGGCATTTAGGCTATGAGAAGCCCGCTTCCCTGTCCCAGATCTATCAGTTGGATTTTGTCGATCAAGACCGGATTAGGCAGGAATACCGGGGACATGTGGCCCTGGCTTGCGGATTCCGGCTCTTCGATGAGGGAGACCGGTTCAATCCCGACGGGCCGGTAAGCCGGGCCCAGGCTGCGGTCACCTTGGTCAGGCTTCTCAATCTGGAATAGAACTGAAAGATTTTCATCTTTACCCCGTGTTCCACGGGGTTTTTTTTGGGCCGGAGGAGGGATTCTAAAGCAGGAAGGGAAATAATGAGTGGCATAAACAGGCTTTGTGGGAAGGATGCGGTTCTTTTGCGAACAGCTGTGATCATCAACCCTACCGCCGGCAGGGGCAGGACGGCCAAGCTTTGGCCCAAACTGGAACGGCAGTTGAGCCAGCTCAAGGTGGCGTATCGGCCTTTCTTCACCTCCGGCCCGGGAGAAGGGGAGAAGCTGGCCAGGGAATTGCCGGCACAGGGTTACGATTGCCTGGCCGTCTGCGGCGGCGATGGAACATTAAACGAAGTGATCAATGGCTTGCAGTTTGAGAGGGCTTGCTTGGCCGTTATTCCCACGGGAACGGGGAATGATTTTTGCCGTTCCGCCGGGATCCCGGGAGATCCCTTCCAGGCGGTGGGGCTTTTAATAAAGGGCCGGGTGAAAAAAGTTGATCTGGGCAGGGCCAATGGACGTTATTTTGCCAACATCATCGGGACAGGCTTTGATGCGGAGGTGGCCCGGGCCACCAACGAGGATTTCACCTGGCTGCAGGGCACTCCCGCCTATGTGGCTTCCTTGTTCAAGGTGCTGGTCAGCTATCGCAATGTGGAAATGACGGTTCGGACGGAGAAGATGGCCTTACAGGGAAAAATGCTGGCAGCGGCGGTGGGGAACGGCCAATATTTGGGGGCGGGCATGCGCTTGGTGCCCCCGGCCCGGATTGACGACGGCGTTTTTCACCTGTGCCTGGTGGGGGATGTGACGAAAAGGGAGATCCTGACCACTCTGCCGAAGATTTTTTCCGGCGGCCATGCGGATCATCCCAAGGTGAGCATCCTGACGGCGGCAAAAGTGCAGATATCCACTGCCAGACCGCTGGTGGTGCAGGCCGATGGGGAGATCATCGGCCGCACGCCCATTGCCGTGGAAATTGAACCGTCCTGTTTAAATGTTCTGGTGCCGAACCAGGGGAGCGCATAAGTGAACTCTTTGTTGGGCAAGAAAAATTTTTTAAATCGGCCCGGCAAAACTTGACATATGCTTTTCTCCTTTGTATTATATAATTGGCTGTTAGCACTAGGCAGCGGTGAGTGCTAACAAGCAGAAAAGAGTTGTGTCAAAGGAGGGAGCGCAGTTGCTCAAACCGCTAGCTGACCGGGTGGTGGTCAAAGTCTTTTCCGAGGAGGAGAAGACCAAGGGTGGCATCGTCTTGCCGGATACGGCAAAAGAGAAACCGCAGGAAGGTGAAGTCATCGCCGTAGGCTCCGGCCGGAGGCTGGACAACGGCTCAGTGGTGCCGCTGGAAGTGAAGGTCGGCGACCGGGTGATTTTTGCCAAGTACGGCGGCACCGAGGTCAAGATCGAGGATGAAGAGTACCTGATTCTGCGGGAAAGCGATATCTCTGGCGATCAAGAAGTAGAAAAAGGAGGCGACCATCTACATATGGCTGGCAAACAGCTGCTCTTTAGAGAAGACGCGCGGAAAGCTATGGAGAGGGGTGTCAATGCCGTAGCCGACGCCGTCAAGGTGACCCTGGGCCCCAAGGGCCGCAATGTGGTCCTGGAAAGGAAATTTGGCTCCCCTGTGATCACCAAGGACGGGGTAACCGTGGCCAAAGAGATCGAGCTGAAGGATCCCAATGAAAACATGGGGGCGCAGCTTTGCAAAGAAGTTGCCTCCAAGACCAACGATGTGGCCGGAGACGGAACCACCACGGCCACGGTTCTGGCGCAAGCCATCGTCCAAGGAGGGCCTGAAAAACGTGGCTGCCGGTGCCTAACCCTGTTTTCCTGAAGAGAGGCATGGACCGGGCCGTGGATGCCGTGGTGGAGGAATTGCAGGGGATGAGCATTCCGGTGGACACGAAAAAGGACATAGCGCATGTGGCCTCCATCGCCGCCAACGATACGGGGAAATCGGGGAACTGATCGCCGAGGCCATGGACAAAGTCGGCCGGGACGGGGTCATCACCATTGAAGAATCCAAAGGCATCGAGACCACCGTAGAGGTGGTCGAAGGCATGGAATTTGACCGGGGTTATGTCTCCCCTTACCTGGTCACCAATCCGGAATCCATGCTGAAGTGGAATTGGAAGAACCCTATATCCTGCTCTACGAGAAAAAGATCAGCTGCCATCAATGATCTTCATACCCCTGCTGGAGAAAGTGGTCAAGACGGGCAAGCCCTTGCTGGTTATCGCCGAAGACCTCGAGGGTGAAGCCCTGGCCACCATCGTGGTCAACAAACTGAAGAGGGACTCTGAATGTGGCCGCCGTCAAGGCTCCCGGCTTTGGTGACCGGCGGAAGGCCATGCTTGAGGATATCGCCATTTTGACGGCAGGCACCTTCATTTCCGAGGACCTGGGCATCAAGCTGGATAGCGTGGATCTGGGCATGCTGGGCCGGGCCAAGAAGGTCAAGATCAGTAAGGAAAGCACCACCATCGTGGAAGGTTACGGTTCCAAAGAGGCTGTACAGGCCCGGGTCAATCAGATCAAGCGCCAGATCGAGGAAACGGATTCCGACTATGACCGGGAGAAACTCCAGGAGAGAATGGCCAAGCTGGCCGGCGGCGTGGCGGTCATCAAGATCGGTGCCGCCACTGAAACGGAAATGAAAGAGAAGAAAGCACCGGGTGGAAGATGCCTTGTCCGCTACCAGAGCCGCTGTGGAGGAAGGCATTGTGCCCGGCGGCGGCGTGGCCCTGGTCAACGCCCTCGCTGCCCTGGACAAGGTGGAGGCCAGCGGTGACGAAGCCGTCGGCGTCCAGATTATCCGCCGGGCCCTGGAAGAACCCCTCAGGCAAATTGCCGAGAATGCCGGCTTTGAAGGTTCGGTAGTGGTTGGCAAGGTGAAGGAAGGGGAAAAAGGCATCGGCTTTAACGTGATGACCGAGAGATATGAAAATATGGTCCAGGCGGGGATTGTCGATCCCACCAAGGTGACCCGGAGCGCCCTGCAGAATGCGGTCAGCATCGCCTCCATGCTGCTGACCACGGAAACCCTGGTGGCGGAGATTCCCGAGAAGAAACCGGCAGCGCCTCCCATGCCCGATATGGATTACTAAAACCAAAAAAAAAGACAGGTCGTCATTCCTTGCCGGCCTGTTTTTTTTATTCTTATCTTCATTCAACTTTCGTATTAAAAAAATACCCTTCAACCCTTGGCAAATCAGCAATTTACCAAGTCTGACTTTCCCCATCAACCTCCACCCCCAAAAAGTCAGTAGGGGGCGATGCCCACATCGTCCCCTACACCATCATTTCTACAATTGGCAGGATTATTGAAAATATCGATATAGAAGGAAATTTAAACATACCTTGCGTCATGTGGTGGAAGTTGATATTAATTCTGATTAATGTCCCATGCCGGACTTTCCCCATAAACCTCCACTCCCAAAAAGTCAGTAGGGGGCGATGCCCACATCGCCCCCACACAATTATCTCTACAATTGGTGAAACTATTGAAAATATCGATCTAGAAGGAAATTTAAACATACCTCGCGTAATGTGGTGGAGGTTGCTATAAATTCTGATTAATGTCCCACGCCGGACTTTTCCCATCAACCGCCAACCCCAAAAAGTTAGTAGGGGGCGATGCCCACATCGCCCCGCCTGTTCTGGCTATTTATTGCTGTGAAAGTTGACATCTTAATCTAAAGAGGAAAGGGGATTTCTTTCCTGATTTTTGGCTTACGAAATTTTATGAAAAGAATAATTTTAGTCCTTGGGAAGGATTTTATCTAAAAACTACGGGGGCTAAAAACAAAGAAAAACGGGGCGATGTAGGCATCGCCCCCTACACCATCATTTCTGCAATTGGTAAAACTATTGAAAATATCGATCTAGAAGGAAATTTAAACATACCTTGCGTTATGTGGTGGAGGTTGATATTAATTCTGATTAATGTCCCACGCCGGACTTTCCCACAAACTGCCAACCCCAAAAAGTCAGTAGGGGGCGATGCCCACATCGCCCCGCCTGTTCTGGCTATTTGTTGCTGTGAAAGTTGATATCTTGATCTAAAGGGGAAAAGGGGTTTCCTGATTTTGGCTTACGAAATTTTATGAAAAGAATAATTTTGGTCCTTGAGAAGGATTTTATCTAATTGTGTCGAAATTAACATGTGCTATGGCATGGTAATATCGTGAAGAACATCACTATAGGGTTTCCGTCCCGTTTCAACTTCGTACCTGGGGATCATCAATTTAAAGGAGAGGAAGTCCATGTCCCTGGCTCGGGTTGTGGTTACGGCCCAGAGTAATGGTGCTTTGGAGATGTTGCAGAGGAGAGTTGGTGGGATTTTAAAGGGCCTGGCCCTGGTCAGTAAAACCTACCCTGAAAATATAGGTAAATCCAACCCGGATCTGGTGGTGGCTTATGCCAAGGGATTGAGAGTGGAAGAGGTAAAAAGCTGGCACCCGGGCAAACGGTTTATTGCTGTAGAACTGGTAATTCATTCAGCGGGAATAAGGAGCTATCAAGCAAATTGAAGAGGATAAAATAATCGGCATTGTAGCCAAACATCGTCGCTGTGCCAATTATTTTCTGGAAGAAATCACCAAATCAATCAGTTTAAACAATCGCTTGGCTACCGGTTCTTTTGATGATGTGAATAAGAGTGTTTTGGCCGATGTGTACCTGGTTTCCGGGGAGATGGAAGAAGATACAAAAAACAAAGCTTTACGAGTGATTCCCAGCAATAAGCTGGTGATGGTGTCAAGAACCATCAGCCCCTACTCGGCGGCGGAATTGATCAATGTGACTTACGAAATCAACAGGGAGAAGAAAGAAAAGGGCTTTGACCGTTACCGGCAGGTAGTGGAAGCCTGAGACAATTAGCTTAATTACATAAAACTATGGGTTATAAGGGGACCCAATGAGTTGGAATATTATTCTGACTCATTGGGCCTTTTCTTTTTTAAGACGCCAACGAAAGGGGAGTATGAGAAAAATCTGGATCAATGATCACTGTCACTGGAAAAAAACAGAATGGGAGCTGGTACAATGTCAAAGGTAGCTGATGCGGTGGTTATCGGAGCCGGGGTGTTGGGTTGCTCTGTTGCCTACCACCTGACAAAAAAGGGAGTTAAGGTAATTGTTCTGGAAAAAGCAAATATTGGGTCCGGCACTTCCGCTACCGGAGTGGGGGCCGTTAACGTACAGTCTAAGGGACCCGGCTTTTATCTAGAAATGAATATGGCAAGCTCTGCTTACTATCCCGAATTCGCAGCCGGACTGGACGGAGATATCGAATATGTGCCCTCCGGAGGCTGCCATATTGCCGAAACAGAGGCAGAGATGAAAAAACGGGTTGCCTTTATGGAGGAACAAAAAAAGACCCCTGGTTTTAAGGTAGAGTATTTTTTTGGCAAAGATGTTTTGGAGATTGAACCTGCACTGTCTCCTCATGTGGCCGGTCTCACTTTTTGCCCCCTGGATGCGATGATCAATCCTTTTCTGCTGGCTTGGGTGACGGCCAGGACTGCCCGCCGGCTGGGTGCAGTGTTTGAAACGGGGACTGAAGTGACAGATATTCAGTCTTTAGGAAAGGGATATAAAATACTTACTGCTAAACAGGAAATCTTTGAAGCCCCCATCGTGGTCAATTGCGCCGGGACTGGGGCCAAGGCCATCGGGGCCATGGCAGGAGCTGACTTACAGATTGATCCCATGAAGGGGCAGCTTTTAGTCACGGAGCGGCTACCCAGGGTCTTCCGTCACCTGGTTTCTACCCTGGGTCAAACAGCCAGTGGCAATATCCTGATTGGAGCCACGGCCCATTTTGGGGTTGATGATACCCAGGTCCATTATACGGATATTAAGGCCATGGCCAGCAGGGCGGTTCGTCTGGTACCCCTTTTAGGCAAAGTGAGCTTGATCAGGAGCTGGGCCGGTATCAGGCCATATCCGGCCGACGGTTATCCGATTTTGGGACAGGTTCCCGGTTTGCCGGGATTTTACGTGGCGGCCGGTCATAGCGGTTTTACCCTGACACCCATCGTTGGCAAAATAATGTCGGAAATGATTGTCGCCGGCAAAACTTCGTATAATGAGCATTTTGCAGTAGACCGGGTTTTCCGGGTACCGACAGAAAAGAAAATTCACTAGACTAATCAGAGGTGAGTAAAATTATGCGTGATCCCCATTTAACCAAACCCACTCGCGGGACGTCCTATGTGGCGAAAGATAAGGTGCTGGGCAGGATGAAAGTTATTTCCGACAGCATGAGGGAAAACAGAGAGATGCAGTTGATCATCCAGAAATCCCGGGCAGTGGCGGAAAAGGAAATCCATGAAGTTATTGTTACTGCGGAAAAAGAAGCTCAACCTGGTGCCATTGTCAATACTGTAGCTTACCAGGGGTTTTTTGAAGTAAGGAATGGCGGGCTGATTTCTATTGGAGATCATCTCTCAATCGGTAATAAATTCATTGGAAAAGTCTGCGGCTTTGATGAAACTCATTACCCCAACCATATTAATATTGTTGTTTCTACGGAAAAACTGGCCACGGGCCTGGGAAACGGACTGGAGCTGGGGGATGAGGTAGTCTTTTTCATGGCAGATCCAGAGGCTGGTAAATCCAGACCGGCGGCAAGTAAGGATCAGGATGATTTGCGAATTACAGAACATCCCATTTTGGAAAACCTATCTGAAGATAGAAAGACGGTTACCATTACCATCGATGGGCAAAAGATTCAGGCTTATGAAGGAGAACCCATCGCTGCGGCCCTCTGGGCCAGGGGGATAAAGGAGTTGAGACAGACACCAAGGTTTGGTGAAAACCGTGGCATTTATTGCGGGATTGGACGCTGCACCGATTGCATGATGACGGTGGACGGTGTACCCAATGTGAGGACCTGCGTTACTCCCGTGGCTGATGGTATGGTGATCGAGACACAAAACGGACTGGGACGGTGGAGTTGAAAGTGGAAAAAGTGGATGTTGTCGTTATCGGTGCTGGACCTGCAGGGCTGGCCGCTGCTGAAGTAACTGGAACCTTAGGAGCCAAGACCGTTGTGGTGGACGAAAACTCCCTGCCTGGGGGCCAGTTGTTTAAACAGATTCACAAGTTTTTTGGTTCTAGTCATCATTATGCCGGGACCAGGGGATTTAATATTGCCCGGGAACTGATTGCCAGGGCCCAGGAAGGCAATGTGGATATTCGACTGGACACAGTCTGCTGGGATCTGAACTCCCAGAAAGAGGTCATGCTGGCTGACAAAAAGTCTACTTCTCAATTACAAGCAAAAGCGGTAATCCTGGCCACGGGGGCTAATGAAAAATCGGTTATTTTCCCCGGCTGGACTTTACCGGGAGTGATGACGGCAGGTGCTGCCCAGACACTGGCCAATGTGCATGGTGTTTTACCCGGCAAAAAAGTGTTGATTATCGGATCAGGAAACGTTGGACTCATTGTGGGTTATCAGCTACTCCAGGGAGGAGCGGAAATCGTTGCCTTGGTTGAGGCGGCTCCTACCACTGGCGGGTACGATGTTCACGTGGCCAAGCTGGCCCGGAAAGGTGTGCCCATCTTGACCAGCCATACAGTTCTGGAGGCCCGGGGTAACGGTAAGGTAGAGGAAGCTATTATCGCCCAGGTGGATAGTAATTGGCAGCCTATTGCTGGCACGGAAGAGACCCTGGAAGTGGATACCATCTTACTGGCCGTGGGTTTAAATCCCATGGTAGAATTGGCCAGCATGGCTGGCTGCCAGGTGGTTTATTCCCCTGGTTTGGGAGGATATGTTCCCTTACATGATGAAAATATGGCCACTACTGTTCCCGGTATCTTTGTCGCTGGGGACTCTGGCGGGAGTGGAGGAAGCTTCCAGTGCCATGGAAGAAGGGCATCTGGCCGGCTGGTGGGCGGCAAAAAGCCTGGGATTGGCAGGAGGGCCTGAGGCGGAAAGAAGATTTTTAGTAGAGGCCAGGCAAAATCTGGAGGATCTTCGCAGTGCTCCCGGTTCCGGAAAAATCAGGGAAGGCAAGAAAAAGTTGTGGGCCCGGATGAGTGGCGCAAGCTGTGCGGATACTGTAGAATGTTCCTGTCCGGCAGGGGAATCCTTGTGGGAATTCGTTCTGCGATCACTTACCTGTTCAGGACCGGCCAGTGGCGGTCATTGAATGCCGGCAGAATATTCCTTGCGATCCCTGTACGGCCGCCTGCCCCCGACAGGCCATTACCATTGAGCACCACTTAACCGGCACACCAAAACTGGATGTGGATAAATGTAATGGCTGTGGTACCTGTTTGACCCGGTGCCCTGGTCTGGCTATCTTTTTGGTGGACGGCAGTGGCCAGGGAGAGGAAGGCCGGTTAACTCTTCCTTATGAGTACAGGCCTTTACCCCGGTTAGAGGAAATAGTGGTCACAGTAGATCGCCAGGGTCAACCCGTAGGTCAGGGTCAGGTCATCAAGGTCCGGCAGTCGGAAAGATTTGACCGGACGGTCCTTGTCACTTTACAGCTACCCAAAGAGCACCTGATGCTGGTCAGAGGGTTTAAATCATTGGAATAGAAAGAGGGGATCCAGTTGCCAGAGGAAAAAGTCATTATTTGCCGGTGCGAGGAAATTACCGAAGCTGAAATCAGACAGGTTATTCAAGAAGGCGCTCTCACCATTGACGAGATTAAAAGGGTAACCAGGGCCGGCAAGGGTTTATGCCAGGGGAAAACTTGTGCTTTAGCTGTTTTGAGGATACTGGCCGAAGAAACAGGTCAAAAGATAGATGATTTAAAACAACCTTCTTACCGGCCGCCTACACGTCCCCTTCCTTTGGAAGTGGTAGGAGAAGGGGTAGATCCTAAAGACGAAAAAATCGCTACTTAAGTGTAGTGGTCATCAAGTGTTTCTTGAGAAATTCACCGGGCATTTTGCACTCTATGGCCGGAAGAAGAAAGGGGGGGGATGGGGAGGAGAATTGGAACAGTGGTGGCAAGGCCTGTTGTAGTCGACCTGCTTGCAAAAAACAAGACAATGGAGGTAGAAAGATGTTTTCTAAAAACCAAAAGCTATTAGTTGTCGGATTGGTAGTACTCCTGTTAGCCAGTTTTTTGGTAGGTTGTGGGGGCAAGGAACCTTCCCAGGATCCCGTCCAGGGTGATCAGGGAAAAGAGGCAAAGTCTATTCTCAGTGACATTTATCTGGTAGGAGCGACCCAGGGGGGCGGCGGTGTTTGGGATATGGTGGGTACCGGATTGGCCAACGTGATTCAGAAAAACGTCCCCGATTGCCGGATTACCTTTGTCCCCGGTGAAGGGCTGGCCAACGTGAAAACCATTCATAAAGGAGAAGGCGATCATCGGCTTTATGCACAGCACCATGGCTTTCGCTGCCTCCAAAGGGAAAGAACCTTTTGATGCTGTTTATGATAATGTCAGGGCTCTCTTCAGTGTCTATGACCCCAGCATGCAGTTTGTGGTCTTAAAGTCTTTTCCCATTGATTCTCTGGAAGAACTGGCGGAAAAGAAACCGGCTATTCGCCTGGCGGTAGGAGATCCCGGTTCCATTACCGAATTGGCCAGCAGGGCACTTCTGGAAGAGTATGGGATTACTTACAAGGATATTGAATCTTGGGGTGGTAAAGTCCTATACAAGAGCATGGGTGAAGCTTCGGACATGATGGGAGACCGTCTGATTGATGCCATTTCCATCACGGGAACGGCACCTATGGGGGCCCTCCAGGAAGTGGCTACTTCTCAGGACTTAAAAATGCTCTCTGTTTCCCAGGAAGTGGTCGACAGGATTGTGGAGAGGTACGGTTTTTCCCCGGCAGTAGTCCCCAAAGATGCTTATCCCTTCCTGGAAGCGGATGTTCCAACTTTCTCTTTCCGGGTAATTATCGGTACTCCTGCTGATACGCCTGAAGACGATATTTATCAGATTGTCAAAGCGGTGGGAGAGAACCTGGATTACATGCATAATGTTCATACCAACCTGCAAGGCCTGAGCCTGGAGTACATGGCTGAAGGTACTGGGGATTCCCTTGCATCCCGGTGCCGAAAAGTATTACCGTGAAGTGGGAGCCATCAAATAAATTGTGGCTGAAGGAGCAGGCAGGAATCGTAGCAGTCTATATGGTAACAGGCTGCCTGCTTCTCTTTCTTTCTCACGGGATTGTTTTATTACTTTATGGCAAAACCTAGCTGGATAGTTGAAGGAGGGAATTCGTAGCGTGAGATTAGGGGAAATTTGGGGGCTGGTCAGTGAAGGTAAAAAGCGAAAAGTAACAGGCAAGCTGGCCACCTTTATCCGCTGGTCCTCAATCTTGATAGTTGCCTACCATATCTACAATGCGGTCTTTACCATGCCTTTTGATATCTTGTTTCAGGGCAAATCACGTGGCCATTTTCTTATCCCTGGTCTTCATTCTCTATGCTCCGTGGAAGGGAGAAGACAAAGGGATCAGTATAGTTGATCTTGATTCTGATTGTGCTGGCCATCAGTACGGCTGTTTATATGCAATTGAATGCAGAAAGGCTGGTCTTCCGGTGGGCCTTTTCCGATCCGGTATTCTTCTGGGATATCGTGTTTGGAGTGATTTGTATTTTGCTGGTTTTAGAGGCCAGCCGCCGGGTGATGGGATCTTCCATGACCATTATTGCTGGCTGTCTGGTTGCCTATGCTTTCGTAGGTCCCTGGATACCAGGTATTTTCGGACACAGGGGTTTTACGCTGGCCCAGGTGATTGAGGCCAACTATCTGACCACCAGTGGTATTTTTGGGGTACCAACCAAGGTTTCTTCAACTATGGCCTTTGTCTTCATTATTTTTGGTGCTTTTCTCAAGATGACCGGCGGCGGGGAGTTTTTCTTTGAAGTATCACAAAAGGTTGCCGGGACAGCCCGGGGTGGGGTGGCCAAAACGGCTGTAATTGCCAGTGCTTTGTTCGGTTCCCTTTCTGGCAGCCCTATTGCCAATGCGGCTTCCACCGGCGCCATCACCATCCCCATGATGAAAAGGGCCGGTTATCCGGCAGCCTTTGCTGCGGCGGTGGAGACGGCGGCTTCTTGCGGTGGCCCGATTATGCCGCCGGTTATGGGCGCGGCTGTCTTTGTTATGGCGGAGATTATCGGGATGCCATACATTAGCATCATTGCTGTGGCTTTGATCCCGGCCATAATCTATTTTGCCGCTGTCTATATCCAGATTGACAGTGAGGCCGTGCGCTTAAATCTTAGGGGATTGGCCAAAGATGAACTGCCCAAGATGACCAATGTCTGGGCCGGGGTAATCCAGTACTTTGTCCCCCTTGCCTTCTTGATTGTCCGCATGTTCCAGGGTTATACCCCCACTCGGGCCGGCCTGGAGACAGTGGTTCTCCTGATTATTTTCACAGTAATTAGGCGGCGTGGTAAGTTGACTTTAAAGGAAATTGTAGATGCTTTGGAAAGTTCCGTAAGAACCAATATTTCCGTAGCTGTTGCCTGTTCCGCCGGGGGTATTGTGGTAGGAGTTATCGCCTTGACGGGAATCGGCACCAAGTTTACCGCTTTGGTAATGGGACTGGGCGAAGAGCTTGTGTTCGTCTCTTTGCTTTTGACCATGGTTATCTCCATCATTCTTGGACTGGCCATGAATATCACTCCCACCTACATCTTGACGGCAGCCCTGGCCGGGCCGGCACTGACGAAAATGGGATTGCCCATTTTATCGGTGCACCTTTTCTTGATTTACTATGCTGCTATGGGTAGTCTTACCCCGCCGGTAGCATTGACCGCCTTTACCGCCGCCTCCATTGCGGAAGCCAATCCCATGGAAGTGAGCTGGAAAGGGTGGCGACTGGCCATCTCTGCTTTTGTGGTACCTTTTGCCTTTATCTACCGGCCGGCCATGCTCCATCTCGGTGATCCCCTGGCCAGCCTGGAAGCTATTTTCTTTGTTTGTCTTGCTGTTTATGCTTTGGTCGCCGCTGTAGATGGATCGTTAATCGCCATAAAAGGTATGGTCCCCAGAATTGCTCTGGGAGGACTGTTTCTCATGTTCATGATTCCGAACCTGCCTGTAAACTTGATTGCCCTGGCCATCTTTGCGGTAATGGTCTTTTTAGCCGGAGAAACCGCAGACAGGCCAATGGAGATGTATTGATCACTGGTTAAGTGCTGGTGGCTTTAGTTGCTATTTGAGGGGTGATTACTATTTCTGATGGAGTGGTTGTTGTGGGTGGTGGCTGGGCCGGTTGTGCCGCGGCCCTGATGGCTGCGAAAAAAGGCAGTCCTGTCACCCTTATAGAAAAAAATGACCGTTTACTGGGTTATGGTTTGGTGGCGGGAGAAGTATACCATGGTGGCCGCCTGACAGTCTGCCTGGAAGCCCGTGCTCTGGGTGGAACAGAGATCTTTGATGCTTTGGAAAGGGTGGCCCGGCATCATGGGCTGCCCCTTCCCGGTCTGGAAAATGCTTTGATCTATGATGTGTGGGCTGTGGAAGAAGAGATTGCCCGCCTTTTAAGAGAAAGTGAGGTCCAGGTCAGGCTGCAAACCAGGGTCCAGGAAGTCATGACCCGGGAAGGGGAAATCCTGTCCCTGGTTTTGGATAATAAGGAGCAGGTGGCCGGCAAAGTGTTTGTTGATGCCACCGGGACCGCTGGCCCGGCTGGTCTGTGTAACAAGTACGGCTGGGGCTGCGTTTCTTGTATCAACCGTTGTCATGTTTTTGGCAGCCGGGTCAGTATTGCCGGCAAAATGGGTGTGCAGGAAGGAACAGCAATCAGGCCAGATGGCCGCTTGGGAGGTACCGGCCAGGGAGTGAATATTCTTAAAGAATCCCTGGACCCGGGGCTGGTCAGGGATTTGGAGAAGGATGGTTTCTTGGTAATTCCTGTACCACCTGGTTTTTCCGAGCAAAATTTTGAACTGCCCAAGACGGATCTAAAAACCGTGAAGGAAAACCTAGTTCTCATCGATAATGGAATGGCCAAGGCCAAATCCCGTCCTCATCTTCCTCTAAAGAAATTGCGACAGCTATCTGGTTTCCAAAAGGCAGTCTATTTCGATCCGGCAGGGGGCAGCAAGGGAAATTGTATTCGTTTCCTGGCGGTTACCCCCAGAGATAATTCCCTCCTGGTGAAAGGAACCAGAAATCTCTTTGTGGCCGGGGAGAAACAGGGGCTTTTAGTGGGTTGTTCTGAGGCCATTGTCTCCGGATTGGTGGCCGGCCTGAATGCTCATCGTTTGGCCCGTGAGGCAGGATCCCCTGGTCTTGCCCAGGTCCACCGCCATCGGAGAAATGCTCGCTTTTACCGGAGAAGCACTTGGAAAACCCCGAGGGGTACAAGAAGAGATATTCCTGCAATGCTGGTGTACTGGGGCAGAGGTTCCAGGAGCAAGGGCTTTATACCCTTGATGAGCAGGAAGTGGAAAAGAGGATCAACTCTCTCGGTCTGGAGAATGTTTTTTAGGGGAAGGTCCATTCGGGCCTTTCTTTTTTTGTTCTAAAGTCCCCTACCAGCTCCATAAGATGATAAGG
>JBMNIZ010000010.1:0-31138 GCA_050951405.1 Bacillota bacterium
GACGAGGATGCCATGATCCGTTTGGATATGTCCGAGTATATGGAAAAACACACGGTTTCCAGGCTGGTGGGCGCCCCGCCGGGCTATGTGGGTTACGAGGAGGCCGGGCAGTTGACCGAGGCGGTGAGAAGGAGTCCCTATTCGGTCATTCTCCTGGATGAAATCGAAAAAGCCCATCCGGAAGTGTTCAATATCCTCCTGCAAGTGTTGGAGGACGGGCGTTTGACCGATGCGAAAGGGCGTACCGTGGATTTTCGCAATACGGTGATCATCATGACTTCCAATGTGGGAGCTGGGACTTTGCGGCAGCAGGGAAGAGTAGGTTTTGGCGGAGGGGAAACCGAGGCGGATGCCTATGAAAAAATGAAAGAAAATATCATGTCCGAATTGAAAAGAACTTTCCGGCCGGAGTTCTTAAACAGGCTGGATGAGCTGGTGGTCTTCCACGCTCTCAACCGGGACCACATCAAACGCATTGTGGATTTGATGATCAATGAGTTAAACGGCCGCTTAAAAGAGCAGGGTTTGAAAGTGGAAATTACTCCCGCTGCGGCGGAAATCTTGACCGATGAAGGATTTGATGAGAATTTTGGCGCCCGGCCTTTACGCAGAGCCATTTTACGCTTGATCGAAGATCCAGTTTCCGATGGGCTCTTGGAGGGTAAATTCCAGGAAGGAGATGTCATCATCGCCGACGGGAAAGATGGAAAAATCGTCTTTGAGAAAAAATAAAGGGGAAAAGTCCGGATTTTTAGTCCGGACTTTTTTCTTCTCTCCTGCCGGGCATGGTATAATCGAGGCAAGGGGCCTTTTGGCCCAGCTGTGACCGAAGGAGTTGGTCTCGTGAAAGGAAAGAAGCCGAAAACACATTTTGTCTGTCAGGTCTGCGGGCACCAGGCTCTTCGCTGGCAGGGGCAATGTGTTTGTGGTGCATGGAATTCCCTGGTGGAAGAGCTCGTGGTGGAAAAAGCGGAGTTTCTGGGAACAACTTCCTCAGACCGGGATCCCCTGCCCATAACCGATGTGCTTTCCGGTGCCTATGCTCGCTTTGATACCGGAGATGCGGAGTTAAATCGGGTCTTAGGCGGGGGGTTGGTGAAAGGTTCCCTGGTTCTGATTTCCGGAGACCCGGGTATCGGTAAATCCACTTTGTTGCTGCAGGTGGCAACAAGGTGGCCTGCCATTATGGGGCCGTTCTGTACGTTTCCGGCGAGGAATCGGAAGAACAGATCAAAATGCGGGCGGAACGGTTGGGAGTGACTACGGAAAAGCTTTTTGTGGTTTCAGAAACCAATATACAAGTTATCGAAAAACATGTACAGGCGTTGCAGCCGGTTTTTCTTGTCCTGGATTCCATCCAGACAGTCTATCATCCGGAAATCGCTTCGGCGCCGGGCAGCGTTTCCCAGGTAAGGGAGTGTGCCGGATTTGTTTTGCGGATGGCCAAGAGAATTAATCTGGCGGTGTTTTTAGTGGCCCATGTGACCAAACAGGGGCAAATTGCCGGGCCCAGGGTCCTGGATCATCTGGTGGATTGCGTTCTTTTCCTGGAAGGGGAAAAGAATCACGGTTTCCGCATGCTCCGCCCCCTGAAGAACCGCTACGGCACCACCGCCGAATTGGCCCTCTATGAAATGGTGCAAAAGGGTCTGGAGCCCATTGACAATCCTTCCCGTTTTTTGTTGGGCCAGGGTGTGGATGCGGTGCCCGGCACGGTGGTGGTGGCCAGTGTGGAGAGCGCCCGCCCCATTTTGGTGGAGCTGCAGTCTTTGGTGGTGGAAAATACTTACGGTATTCCGCCCCGGAAAGTGGCGGTGGGTGTGGATCGGGATCGCCTGAGCCTGATCGCCGCCGTTTTGCAAAAAAGGGCAGGCCTCATGCTGGGCAGCTATGATCTTTACGTTTCCCTTTTAGGAGGAGTCGAGATTAACGAAACCTCCATTGATCTGGGCTTGGCGGTGGCCCTTTTCTCCAGCCTGCGCAACCTACCGGTGGATCCCAAAACCATTGTGATCGGGGAAGTAGATCTGGCAGGCCGGGTGCGGCCGGTGCCCAATGTGGACCGGTTGGTCAAAGAAGGACAGCGGTTGGGCTTTACCAGATGCCTATTACCCCAGGCCAATCTGGCAGGCTGCCGACCGGGGGTGGAGATGGAAATGATCGGGGTGCATAATCTCCAAGAAGCGCTGGCCTATATCCGGGATCAAGGCTGACCAAGGCCTCCCGGCTTTTTTCTTCATGAAGCTTCTTGCATGATTGAATAAAGATTATCATACAATATTAAAGCTAAGATGAGCCTCAAGGGAGGGAAGTTCCGGTCTTGACCGATCATGAACAGTTGGCGGAAGCTCTGAAAATTATCGCTCCAGGCACTCCTTTAAGAGACGGGCTGGATAATATTTTGAAGGCCAGGACCGGTGCTTTAATTATTCTCGGTGATTCGCCGGAGGTGCTGGGGATTGTGGAAGACGGCTTTGACCTGGATACGGATTTTCGTCCCGCAGCCCTTTACGAGCTGGCGAAAATGGACGGGGCCATTATTCTCAGTTCCGATGGGCAAAGAATATTAAAAGCAAACGCACACCTGGTGCCACAGCCCTCCATTTCTTCTCAGGAAACAGGTATCCGGCACCGGGTGGCGGAGCGGGTGGCCAAGCAAACCGGAGCCCTGGTGCTCGCCATTTCCCAGCGGCGAAATGTGATCACCCTCTACCGGGGTTCTTTAAGATATGTTTTGCGGGACAATGCCTATCTTTTAACCAAGGCCAATCAGGCCATCCAGACTCTGGAAAAGTACAAAGAGCTGATGGAGGGCAGCTTGAACTATCTAAGTCTATTGGAAATGGAAGGACAGTCCCGCCTGCCGGATGTGGCCCAGGCCCTGGCCCGCCTGGAAATGGTGAGGCATATTTCCCGGGAAATAGAGCTGCACATTGCCCAGTTGGGGGTGGAAGGGCGCTTGGTAGAGATGCAGGTGACCGGGGTGAGTAACCGGGTTGATGGAGAGGAGGAAATGATCATTAAGGATTATTGCCATTCGCGGACAGAGGGGACGGTGCGGGAAATCACAGAGCTGATCAGGCAGTCTTTTCGGGAAGGAGAGTTGGATCCCCTGTCGGTGAGCAAGCATCTGGGCCATGGAACTACTTTATCCTGCTTGGAACAGGTGGTGATTCCCCGCGGCTACCGGATTCTCAGTAAAATTCCCCGGCTGCCGGTATCCATCATTGAGAATTTGATTGATGTTTTTCAAAAGCTGCCCGCCATTATGGAAGCCAGCCTGGAGGATCTTGATCGAGTGGAGGGAATCGGGGAAGTCCGGGCCCGGCAGATCAAAAAGGGCATCAGGCAGTATCGGGAGCAGATCTGGCTGGAAAGACAGTTGTAATAGGGAAGAGGGCCGGGGCAAGAAGCTTGGAATAGTACAAAGGATTAACGGAATGGCCGGAGAATTTTCTAAAAAAGCAGACTAACGCCTTTATTTTTTCTTTCGGGCTCGGATTAATAAGGCGGCAGTCCTGGGGGGAGGGTTCAGCTTGAAAAAACATCGGGTTATTTTTTTGCCTGATCAGGTCGAAGTAGTGGTACCGGAGGGGACAAGCCTTTTACAGGCTATCCAGGAAGCGGGATTGGAGTTTGAGGGACCTTGTGGCGGCAAGGGCACTTGTGGCAAATGTCGAGCAAAAATTATAGAAGCCGGCGGCCAGCGCTGGATCTTGGCCTGCCAGAGCCTTGTCACCGCCGGGATGACGGTGGAAATTCCCAAGCCGGAGGTCTATCTGGCCCGCAATGATGCGCTGACGGCAGGGCTGCCGGAAGGAAAACCCTCACCGGGTATTACCAAGTTGGTGGTGCAAGTGGAAGCTCCTTCCCTGTCCAAGCAGCTGGCCGATGCAGAACGGCTTTTGCAAAGCCTGCCCAGAGGAGCGCAAGTGTTAAAATTGGCAGCTCTCCGGGATCTGCCGGCAGCCGTCAGAAAGGAGAACGGCCTCACTACCATAGTCTTGGAGGGAAACCAGGTCCTGGCGGTGGAAGCAGGCGATACCGGGGAGCATTTTTATGGCTTGGCTGTGGATATAGGTACAACGACGGTAATGGCCGGCCTTCTTGATCTCCACAGCGGTAAAACCATGGTCACTGTTTCCGCCGGCAATACGCAAAATATTTTCGGTGCAGATGTTATTTCCCGGATTGAATATGCCATGCAGGGATCAAAACAATTGGGGCAGTTACAGCGGAGGGTAATCCAGGTCATCAACCGTCTCATTAGAAAAGCGGCTGTTCAGGCCGGTATTTCGGAAAAGCAGATTTACCTGGCTGCTGTCGTGGGCAATACCACCATGAGTCACTTGTTTCTGGGGGTGGATCCCAGGCATCTGGCTCCCGCTCCTTTTATTCCGGCCTTTACCGGTTTGGTCCGGGTGGAAGCTTGGGAGATTGGTTTGTCCCTGGCTCCCCATGCTCCGGTCTACCTGCTGCCCAATATCGCCGGCTATGTGGGCGGAGACACGGTGGGGGTAATCCTCGCCACCGACCTTCATCAAGGGGAAGGAAATAGGTTGGCCGTGGATATTGGGACCAACGGGGAAATTGTCCTGGCCTCTTCCGGCCGCTTAATTACCTGCTCCACCGCTGCCGGCCCCGCCTTTGAAGGGGCCCAGATTAAACACGGTATGCGGGCGCAGGCAGGGGCCATTGAGGGAGTGACTATTGATGAAGACGTTTCCCTGCGGGTCATCGGCGATGTCCCTGCCAAAGGTATCTGCGGCTCCGGGCTGATGGATGCAGTAGCAGAGCTGGTCCGACATGGTATTATTGAAAAAGGCGGCAGGCTGCTGGCCAAGGAGGAGGGGAAACATTTGCCCCCTGCCCTGCAAAAGCGCCTGGGCCTCTGGGAAGGAAATAGCTGCTTTATCCTGGCCACGGAAGAGGAAACCGGCGGAGACCCGGTGGTTTTGACCCAGAAAGATGTGAGGGAGGTCCAGCTGGCCAAAGGTGCAATCCGGGCTGGGATCCAGGTGCTGCTGGACCAGTTGGGCCTGACCGCGGCAGAACTGGATGAAGTCTTGCTGGCGGGAGCTTTCGGCACTTATCTCAATAAAAAGAGCGCTTTGGAGATTGGTTTATTGCCGCCGGTGGATCCGGCCAAAATTAGAGCAGTAGGCAATGCCGCCGGAGCGGGAGCGGTGATGGCTTTGCTATCTGCAGAAATCAGGGAAAAGGCGGTGAAAGTTGCTGCGGGGACAGAACACTTGGAGTTGTCTGCCCGCCGGGACTTTCAAGAAGAATTTCTGGAAGCCCTCTACTTTTAATGCTGAGCCCGAAGCTTTTTTCAGAATTTTTGTTTCCCTCCTTGCCTGAAAAAACCTTGCGGCTAGCGGGTTGAAAGTTTTTGGTAAGTTGTAAAATTAATTGCCGCATTTAATAAAAAATAGAGACTCAAGGCTAAACCTCTGATATGTTTAAGGTAACTACGCTTAAAAACATAAAGGAGGCAAAGCACATGAGTCAACTCAATTGTACCACGACTTCCCGCCGCTTTAAACACATCACTGTAAAAGAACGCTATCAGATTGAAATTCTTCTAAAGGAGAAGAAGTCACCCAGCGAGATAGCAAAGCTGTTAGGCAAGCATAAGCGAACCATCGAACGTGAGATTGCCCGTGGAACTGTCAGGATGCTGAGAAGCGACCTGGTTTATGTTGATAGATACTGTGCAGATACAGCAGAGCGAATATACCGGGAGAGAGCTGCTAATAAGGGAGCATGCTTAAAGATCGGTCATGACCATGGACTAGCCGATTACATTGAAAAAAAGATTATCAAAGAGGGATATACCCCTGACGCAGTCATTGGCGAAATCCGGGCAAAAGGCTTAAAATTTAAGACTAGTATATGCACAAAAACGCTCTATAACTATATCGACAAAGAAGTATTTGCAAATATAACAAATAAAAACCTTCCAGTAAAACGAGTACCTAAAAAAAATCGCCATAAGAGGGTACGAGTTGCCCACAACAATCTAAAAGGCAGAAGCATTGAAGAAAGACCTGCGGCAGCTAATACTCGTGAAGAAGCCGGCCATTGGGAGATGGATTGTGTTGTAAGCGGCAAAGGGAAAGGCAAAGCCGCACTCTTAGTTCTAACAGAACGCAAGTTTAGAAAAGAGATTATCCGAAAGATGCCGGAAATGTCAATGGCCATTTGAAAAACCGCATTTTTGGTCACTAAAAAACCAGCAATTTTGGCCATGAAAAACCAGCAGTCATACAGAATTTAATCCTTGCGATAACGGTAGAGGAATTGCCTAGGAGGCAGTGGAGCGTAGCGGAACGCCTCCTAGGCAATTCGCACTCGCTTAATCCGGTTTATTTAGCCTGTAGTTGCCGCTATCTTATTTGTTGGTTGTATTAATCGGTTTCTTACCCGATAACTGTTCCCCCTAAGGTTAAACACATGGGCATGGTGTAGTAAGCGATCTAAGATAGCTGCAGCAGTACTCATGTTCACAAAAAGAGTGCCCCATTCTCCAAAATCCAGGTTGCTGGTAATGATCAAAGAACGGTTTTCGTAAGCTTTGGTGACCAGCTGGAAAATATGGTCTGATGCGGTTTCATCCATGGACACATAGCCCAGTTCGTCCAGAATGATAAGGTCATTTTTTAAGATATTGTTAATCTTTCTGTTCAGGCTGTTATCGGCTAAAGCTGCATAAAGCTCGGCAATGAGGTCCGTGAGTGTGTAAAAACGGACTTGGTAACCTTTTAGCACTGCCTTAACTCCCAGGGCAATGGCCAGGTGGCTCTTGCCTACTCCCGGTGGACCCAGAAAGATGATGTTCTCCTTGGCTTCGATAAATTGAAGGGTTGCCAGATCATAGATGCTTTGTTGGGTGATGCTGTTTTGGAAACTAAAATCAAATTCTTCCAAAGTCTTTATCTGGGGAAAGCAGGCTCTTTTCATTCTTTTTTCTTGTTGGGTCTTGTCTCTATGTTCCACCTCCTTGTTAATAACATAGGCTAAGAAATCCAGGTAGGATGGTTCTTCTTCCAGCGCCAATTCATTAACATCGTCAAGGATGTTTCTAATATGGGGAAGTCTTAACCTTTTTAAATTCTGTTCCAGGGTTTTCCGATCGGCGGTTGGTATTTGTCTAATCACTGGATAACCTCCTCGTAATAGCTGGTATCCCGGCGTTCTACTTCTACTTGGTAAGGAAGGTTATCCAGCTTGTAATTGGCTCTGTTGGAACCTACTGTAGGCAGAATATTGGGGTTCTGGGATTGTTTTTGCAGTATTGATTTTAACTTTGCGTAACCAATAGCTCCAAACTTAAGAGCTCGTTCCATGGCTGCATTGATTTCAGAAGCACTGTAATCTTCTTTTAGGGAGATGATCTTCTGCATCTGTTCTCTAAGGTGCCCTTCCCGGCGTTGGCTAAGGTGCTGCAGGTATTCTTCGGCCACCGGGGCCAAGGCTTCAAACTCAGCTTGCAGTGGATGTTTAGGCCTTTGTTTCATTTTTTGATGCTCAGGGTAGTGGTCATCGTTAATGATTACTTGGTTTTTACCTTTTACCAAGGTATGTACAGCTACTACGTGCTCATCATCTAGAATTTCAATCCTGTCCTCGTATCGCCTGAAATGTACTGTTTTACGGGCCAGTTTAGCGGGGACTGAATATTTGTTGTTGTCTACGGAGATAAGGGCTGTTTTGCTGGCTTTCCGGGTTTCATAGACGGGTAAGGGTGCTTCGATTGCCGGCAACGGTTTTAGATAGTTTCGTTCTTCTATTAGGCGTTCTTGAGGTATTTTACCGGTGGTGCCATGGACTTTAGCATTGGCCACTTCCTTAAGCCACACCTGCAACTGCTGGTTTAGGTCTTCCAAGTTCTTAAATTCCCGCCCGTAGTAGAAGCTCTTTTTCAAGTACTTGACATTGGATTCTACTTTGCCCTTGCTTTCCGGATCATTGATCCAACATGCTTTGGGTGTGAAGCCATATCTTAAAGCCAGTTCCAGAAGGGTAGAATTAAACCTCACTATCGTACCTACTCGTTCCGCTACCACAGTTTTGGCGTTGTCAAAGAGGATTGTTTCGGGAATCCCTCCCACATACTCGAAAGCTCGATGTAGGCAGGCGTTAAAGACGGCCATATTGAGGGAAGTGATGAACTCCGCATATCTTTCTCTTGACCAACTTAGGCAGAAAACAAAGACATAAAGCTTAACCCGCCGGCCGTTTTCGACAATGGTGCCTAAGTGGCCCCAGTCAACCTGGGCTTGTTCACCTGGCAGGGTTTCATAGGGTTTGTATTCCCGGGAAAGTTTTGGTCGTACCTTAGAGACGTAGCGCCGGACGGTTCTTGCGGAGCCTTTATATCCCATTTTTTTAATTTCTTCATAAATTGTTTCTGCAAACAGTTCAGGCCATTTTTCCAGTCGATTTGTGATATACTCTTTGTAAAGATCGATTTTGGAACTTCGCTGGTAGACCGGTGGTGCTTTCAAAGGCTCTTCAACATCCCAATATTTTGCTACGGTGCCACGGTCCAGGTTTAAACGCTGTGCTGTGGCGGTCTTACTTAGGCCGGCTTTCCGACATTCTTGAATGTTCACGATTTCCCACACTCCTGTCATTTTTGCTCGTTCCCTTCTTTAATGTTTTGGTTCCAATGAAAATGTTGTAGGGAACGAGCTTTTTTCCTTTTCTAAATGACCGGTTTTGCGGGTTTTTCGTGACCATTTATGTCGATTTTATCATGGCCATTAACAGGAAAAGACACAGAAATCAGTGAAGAAAACGCTGGATAGGCTTGAAAGAGAGTACGGAGCACGCTTTTCAGAAGTGTTCAAAACCATTACGGTAGATAACGGAAGCGAGTTTCTTAATAGTGTAGAATTAGAGAGTTCAATCAGAAAGCCGGGCACTCATCGGACTAAAATCTATTATGCTCACCCATTCAGCGCATGGGAACGTGGGTCCAATGAAAATGCTAATAAGCTAATACGTCGGTTTATTCCAAAGGGCACAGATATCAGCAAGCTTAAACAGAAAGATATTAGGCGAATTGAGAACTGGATGAATAATTACCCAAGAAAAATTCATGGATATAAATCTGCCAATGAGATGGCAAAGATGGCAGTATAATCAGAGGATGCCAAAATATGGGTGGCAATTAAACTTGCAATTCCCCCTAACAACAATTTTTCATAAAAGTGTTTGACAAAACAAAATTTTCTATGATATAATAACTCTTTATTTGACAGAGATTAACTATTTTGCTATAATTAAAACAATATCCAAGGAGGGGTGAGGGTATGTTTAAAGTGGGGGATAAAGTGGTTTACCCGATGCATGGTGCGGGGATTATCGAATCCATTGAAGAGAAAGAAATCCTGGGGGAAACCCGTAAATATTATATAATGCGGATGCCTATCGGTAATATGAGGGTTATGATACCGCTGGATAGTGTGGAGGAAATCGGCTTGCGGGAGGTCATTGACCGGGAACAAGTGGCGGAGGTGTTTTCCGTGCTGAAGAAGGGAGGCAGTCAAATGTCTTCCAACTGGAACCGCAGGTATCGGGCCAATCTGGAGAAGATCAAAAGCGGGGATATTTTTGAGGTGGCGGAGGTAGTAAGGAATTTAAGCTTGCGGGACCAGGAAAAGGGACTTTCCACGGGAGAGAGGAAAATGCTGGAGAATGCAAGACAGATCCTGGTCAGCGAACTGGTCCTGGCCCAGGGTTCCGAAGAAGAACAAATGCAATCCCTGGTGGACGGGATGCTTGCTTGACGGAAAGGGAACTTATTGTTCCTTTTTTTGCTGTCGGTCTAATTTTACTGGTTTTGCCAGCTTGATGGAGGACTTCTCTATTTGCGTTAAATATCCTTGAAGTAATTTCCAGTAGTTTGTATAATGGGAAGGGCAGACAGTCAAACTATAAGAAGGAGGTGAGATAATCCATGTTAAACAAAGCACTTAGATTATTGATCACCATTGCCGTCGGTTCCGGTGGGATGTCTTTAGGGTTGTTTTTATTGCCTTTTTGGCAGGGGCCGGAAAACGGTGTCAAGTGGGCGCTGGTCGGCCTTTTGACTATTATTTCCGCTTTGATTGGCTACAGCATCGCTCCTAAACTTATTTCCCTGGTGGTACAGTTGGCCAGGTGGTTTGAAGCCAGATTGCACAAAACTCCGGTTCAAGATATTATAGGGGGTGCAATTGGCTTAATCATTGGACTTATAATAGCCAATTTATTCGGCGTTTCCTTTTATCGCTTTCCTTTGATCGGTCCTTACTTATCAATCGTTGCCAGTTTGATTCTGGGTTACCTGGGCTGGAGCGTGGGGACCAAGAAAAAGGATGAAATTGTAATTTTCTTTTCCAATTTAAGATTGGGCGGCAAGGAAAAAGCCAAGGGAGAGACCCGTGCCAATTATAAGATACTGGATACCAGCGTGATTATCGACGGACGCATTGCCGATATCTGTAAAAGCGGTTTTGTTGAAGGCACTTTGCTCATTCCGGGTTTTGTTTTGGAGGAATTGCGGCATATCGCCGATTCTTCAGATGTGCTCAAGCGCAACCGGGGACGGCGGGGCCTGGATATCCTGAACAAAATTCGCAAGGAATTGGACGTGAAAGTGAAAATTTATGAAAGGGACTATGATGATCTTTCTGAAGTGGACAGCAAACTGGTCAAATTGGCCCAGGAAGTGAATGGGGATATTGTTACCAATGATTTTAACCTGAATAAAGTGGCTGAATTGCAAGGGGTGAAAGTTCTCAATATCAATGAGCTGGCCAATGCTGTGAAACCCATTGTTCTTCCCGGGGAAGAGATGTCAGTCCAGGTGATCAAGGACGGCAAGGAGATGGGCCAGGGTATCGGCTATCTGGATGATGGAACCATGATTGTGGTGGAAAACGGCAAGAAATATATAGGACAGAATATTTCCGTTTTGGTGACCAGCGTTCTCCAAACTGCTGCCGGCCGGATGATTTTTGCCCGGCCCAAGGCCATGGAGAAAAAAGCCGGAGGACACCAGGCCGCTTTGGAGGTGCATACGGGTGTCTAAAGTGGCAGCGGTGATTGCAGCTGCGGGAAAGGGCCTCCGGATGGGTTTGGGAAAAAGTAAACAATTTCTGCACCTGGGAGGTCATCCCATTATCGCTCGTACTCTGAAGGTTTTTGAAGACTCCAGGGTAGTGGATGAAGTGGTTTTGGTGGTGGGCCGGGAAGACCAGTCCCTGGCGCAAGAAATTGTGACCCGTTACGGTCTGAACAAGGTTCGGGCTCTTGTGCCGGGAGGCAAGGAAAGATGCCACTCTGTCTACCAAGGCTTGCAGGCTCTTTCCTCCAACTGTTCACTGGTGGTCGTACATGACGGTGTACGGCCATTTTTAACGTGGAGCTTGTTAAGCCGGGCGGTAGAAGAGGCAAAGCGGTCAGGCTCGGTGGCGGTGGGGGTCCCGGTGAAGGATACGATTAAAATCTGCGATCAAAAGGGGATGGTTGTGGAAACCCCTCCTCGGGAAAAACTGTGGGCGGTGCAGACACCCCAGGTTTTTCCCCGGGAGCTTTTGTTGGATGCTTACGAGAAGGCCTTGGAAATCGGTCTGGTAGCTACTGACGATGCGGCTATCCTGGAGTATTTTGGTCACCCGGTTAAAATCATCATGGGGGACTACAGCAATATCAAGATCACCACTCCCGAGGATCTGGATCTGGCCGCCGGGATTTTGGAGAGGAGAAGGAAGAATGAGGGTGGGGATTGGTTATGATGTGCATCCTTTGGTGAAGGACAGGCCTTTGGTCTTGGGAGGAATTACCCTTGATTACCATTTGGGGCTGGCCGGCCATTCCGATGCTGATGTTTTGCTCCATGCTTTAGCCGATGCCCTCTTGGGAGCGGCGGGTCTGGGGGATATAGGGCGGCATTTTCCTCCCGGTGACAGCCGATACAGGGGTATTTCCAGCTTAATTCTTCTGGAAGAGGTGTCCCGGGAGGTTAAGGACAAAGGTTTCCAGATCAACAACGTGGATGTGGTAGTGGTGGCCGAGAAACCAAAACTGACACCTTATTTCCCTGCCATGCAGGAAAATATTGCCCGAGTTCTCCAGCTAAGCCCGGAAAGGATCAATTTAAAAGCCACCACCAGCGAGGGACTGGGCTTTACCGGGCGGGGGGAAGGAATTGCTGCTTGGGCGGTTGTATCTTTAATCTGAACCGTTCCGAGCTGCCGGCAGCTTTGGCCTGTTTGGAATATTTTTTACGAGTGGAGGGATTTGTGTGGATAAAGTACGAGTGCGTTTTGCACCCAGCCCTACCGGTCCTTTACATATCGGCGGAGCCAGGTCGGCTCTCTTCAATTTTCTCCTGGCGAGAAAAACTGGAGGCAGTTTTATTCTGAGAGTCGAAGACACGGACCTGGAACGCTCCAGCCCGGAGGCGGAAGAGAATATCAAGGAATCTTTGCGATGGTTGGGAATTAACTGGGATGAAGGAGTGGATGTGGGAGGGGACTATGGGCCCTATCGGCAGACAGAAAGGCTGTCCATTTACAATCGTTATGTTCAGCAGCTGCTGGCCGATGGCCGGGCTTATCTCTGTTATTGTACGGAAGAGGAATTGGAAGCCCAGCGCCAGTCTCTGATGGCCAAAGGGGAAATGCCTCGTTACCTGGGCAACTGTCGGAATCTGACGGAAGAACAGAGGGAAGCCTTTCTCCGGCAAGGGCGCAAGCCAGCGATCCGTTTCCGGGTACCGGCGGGAGAATTGATCTCCATTCAGGATCTGGTCCGGGGAGAAGTGGTTTTTGAAAGCGACGGAATCGGTGATTTTGTAATCGTCAAATCCGACGGTATACCAACTTATAATTTTGCCGTGGTTATTGATGACGCTTTGATGAAAATTACCCATGTGATCAGGGGAGAAGAGCATCTTTCCAATACTCCCCGGCAGGTTTTGATCTACCAGGCCTTGGGTTTTCCCCTGCCCGCTTTTGCCCATATTTCCTTGATTTTGGGCAAAGACCGGTCGAAAATGAGCAAGAGGCACGGTTCAACTTCTGTGGTGCAGTACCGGGAGAAGGGTTACTTGCCGGAAGCTCTGGTCAATTTCCTGGCCCTCTTGGGTTGGTCTCCGGAAGGGGAGGAAGAGATTTTCAGCATGGAGGAGCTGATTGAACAGTTTTTCCCTGGACAGGGTGGCCAAAAACCCGGCCGTTTTCGACCTGGACAAGCTCAACTGGATCAACGGCTACTATATCCGGCAGAAGCCTCACCGGAGCTCCATCACCGATCTGGCCATTCCCTACTTGCAGGCCGCCGGCTATTTGCCCGCAGACAATGACCCGGGAAACATACCGGCATGACGGTGAAAATGGTGGCGGCGGTCCAGGAGTACCTGCCCTGTGTCAGTGAAATTGTGGATCATGTGCAGCTGTTTTTTGCTCAAGATATCAGCTTTGAAACGGAAGAAGCCCGGGCTGTTATTCAGGAAGAACAGGTACCCCAGGTAGTGAGGGTTTTTGCCGGGAAGTTAATTAATGCTCCAGATCTGGAAACTGATACGGTGAAAAAAATCCTCAAGGAGACCAACAAGGAGTTAAAGCTGGGAGGGCGCAAGGTGTTTATGCCTTTACGGGTAGCCCTGACCGGCCGGATGCATGGTCCAGAGCTTTATGACATTGTTTCCGTTTTAGGTAAGGAAGAGGTTTTGCGCCGATTGAGGCAGACTACCGGCGTGAGCGTGTAGAACGGTGGTCGGGTGTCAGAGGTCGGTCGTCGGAATTCGGGTCATCCTTTCGGGTTAGCGGGCTGATGTGGTCATCAGCCCCTACGCCAAATACGAAATAACGCAATAAATGTAGGGGCCGATGCCCACATCGGCCCGCACGGGGCGATGCCCGCATCGCCCCAAGGCGTCCTGACCGTGAAGGGAGGAAAAGCCTTATTGACAGCTCCCCTAGCCCTGGTTATAATTTTAACCAAAATGAAAATCCTCAAAGTGATGATGGAGTAAAGTAGGTAAAAGACCGCCCGTAGAGAGAAGCCGTCGCCGGCTGAAAGCGGCTTTGGGTCAGGGTTTTACCGAAGTGCCCTCCTGAATGAACGGCCGAAATACCATAGTAGGCTGTTACGGCAAAAAACCGTTAGCAGAACACAAGATGGGCATTTTCTGCCCAAAACAGAGTGGAACCACGTTACCCTCGTCTCTGTATTTTAGAGACGGGGGTTGTTATTTAGAGAGAGGTAAGATAAATTAATTCTATAGGGGGATACTCATGATCATGTTTGAGCGTCTGAAAGAAGATATCAGGGTCGTCTTTGAAAGGGACCCGGCCGCAAAAAGCGTTTTGGAAGTAGTATTGACTTACCCCGGTTTCCATGCAGTACTCCTTCACCGGCTGGCCCACCGGCTATTTCGCAGGGACTGGTTTTTTCTGGCCAGGCTTATTTCCCAGATCAACCGGTTTTTGACCGGGGTAGAGATTCACCCCGGTGCAAAAATCGGCAGGGGGCTGTTTATTGATCATGGGATGGGTGTAGTCATCGGAGAGACAACGGAAATTGGGGACAATGTCACTTTGTACCAGGGAGTGACCCTGGGAGGTACTGGAAAGGAAAAAGGGAAGAGGCACCCCACTATCGGGAACAATGTGGTGGTCAGCACCGGCGCCAAAGTGCTGGGGGCTATCACTATCGGCAATAATGTTAAAGTTGGGGCAGGGTCGGTAGTTCTACGGAATGTACCTGATAATTGTACCGTAGTAGGAGTTCCAGGAAAAGTTGTGGTTCGTAATGGGAAGAATATCGCCAAGACAGATCTTTCCGAAGTTGATCTGCGGCATGATCAGGTGCCGGACCCGGTGGCGGAAATGATTCTCTGCTTGCAGAGAAATATTGAAAGGCTGGAAAGAAGAATAGAAGATTTGGAGGGGCAATTACACCATGGGCATCATGATCTATAATACCCTGACCAAAAGAAAAGAGGAGTTTCTACCGGCAGAGCCGGGACGAGTCAAGATCTATGTTTGCGGTCCCACCACCTATAACTTGATTCACTTGGGCAATGCTCGTCCCCTTGGTGTTTTTTGACACTGTGCGCCGGTATTTTCTCTATAGAGGCTACCAGGTTACCTACGTGCAAAATTTCACCGATATTGATGACAAGATTATTAATAAGGCCCGGGAGGAACAGTCAGACCCACTTCTCCTGGCGGAAAAGTATATTGAGGAATTCTACAGGGATGCAGGGGCTCTGAATGTGCGGCCGGCCGATTACCATCCCCGGGTGAGCCAGCATATGGACCCCATAGTGCAAACTATCCAGCTTCTGGTGGAAAAAGGTTATGCTTATGAGGTGGAGGGGGATGTTTATTTCAGTGTACGGAAATTTTCCGGCTATGGTAAACTATCGGGACGGAGCCTGGATGAATTGCTGGCCGGGGCCAGGGTGGAAATCGATACCAGGAAAAAAGACCCACTGGATTTTGCTCTTTGGAAAAAAGCCAGGCCTGGAGAGCCTGCCTGGGAAAGCCCCTGGGGTGGGGGCCGGCCCGGATGGCATATTGAGTGCTCAGTAATGTCCGTCGAGTATCTGGGCACTGATTTTGATATTCATGGAGGAGGAGCCGATTTGATTTTCCCTCACCATGAGAATGAAATCGCTCAATCAGAGGCTGCCACCGGCAGCGCTTTTGCCCGGTACTGGATGCATAATGGTTTTATTACAGTAAATCAAGAAAAGATGTCCAAGTCTCTGGGTAATTTCTTTCTGGTTAGGGAAATCCTGGATAAATTCTCTCCTGATGTGGTCAGATTCTTTCTCTTATCTACCCACTATCGCAGTCCCCTGGATTTCGATGATAGCAAGCTGGACGAAAGCAGAAAAGCCCTGGACAGAATCAAGAATACCCGGCAATTGACTAAGGAAAAGATTGACTACCTGAAGAATGCCGGGGCAGATCAACAAGAAAGGATCGGAGCATCCTTTTGCCCGGAGGCTGGAGGAAATTAGAAAAGGTTTTCAGGAGGCCATGGAAGATGATTTCAATACGGCACTGGCTCTAGCCAGGGTCTTTGACCTTTGCCGGGAAATCAACGGGCTGGCCAACCAGAGCAACCTGGCCGGGATCCCGGGGATTTTGGATCTATTGCAGCAGGGGCAGCGCCTGCTGGAGGAACTGGCAGGGGATGTGCTGGGTCTTCTTTCCCCTGACCAGCAAGAAATGGGTGGAACCGGCGGGGAAAAGTTGGTGGAATCCCTTGTTCAGCTTTTGATTGAGATCAGGCAGGAGGCCCGGAGCAAAAAGGACTGGGCAACTGCCGATGGAATCCGCAACCGGATGAAAGAACTGGGAGTAGTTCTTGAGGATACCCCTGATGGGGTACGCTGGAGATGGGAGGGGAAGTGAGCATTTTGTGGCGGGATTTCCAAAAAAAATTTGAAATGGAAACCATGTCTCCTCTAGCCCTGGCATATGTGGGGGATGCGGTATATGAGCTTTATGTGCGCTTGATGCTTACGTCAGCCGGAGGTCAAAGGATGAAAGAATTGCACCGGAGGGCTGTTTCTTATGTTCAGGCGGGTGCCCAGGCGGCCCTATTAAGGAGTCTGGAGTCTCTCCTGACAGAAGAAGAACAGGAAATTGTCCGGCGGGGGCGGAATGCCAAATCGGGCCATATTCCTAAAAACGTGGAAATGCTTGAATACCGTCTCAGCACCGGACTGGAAGCACTGGTGGGATATCTATTCTTACAGGGCCGCCAGGAACGTTTACGGGAAATTCTCCAGTTTATTGTTCAGCAGGTGGAAAAGGAATTCCAGAGAGGGTGATACGATGAAGGTCCAGTTGATTAACCATACCCCCCAGCCCGAGCGCACGGTAGCAGCGGCAGCCCGTCTTTGCTATTCGCCTATAGGAGCGGAGACTATTCTGGAAAGGTTTAGCCGGGAGGAAGAAATAAAATTGCTGGAAAAACTTATCAGTCTTGGGCACTTATCTCCCCTGGAACATGCCAGCTTCACCTTTGCCGCGGAAGGGGTGAGCCGGGTTTTGTCTCACCAGTTGGTAAGGCACCGGATGGCCTCGTACTCCCAGAAATCCCAAAGATACGTTGACGAGAGACAATTTTCCTACATAGTACCCCCTTCTATCCAGCGTGATCAGGAGGCCCTGGCCCAATTTACCCAAACTATGGAGGAGTTGGCCCGTATCTATGAGGGATTGCTCAAGACCGTTCCCAAGGAAGATGCCCGCTACGTATTGCCTGCCGCCTGTGAAACAAAACTGGTTTTTACTTTTAATGGGAGGAGTCTCTTGAATTTCTTTGCCCACCGGTTATGCCGACGGGCCCAGTGGGAGATAAGAGAAATGGCCCGCTTAATGCTGGCACAGGTGCAGGTGGTGGCGCCGGTTATTTTTCATCATGCGGGTCCCAGCTGTGAGACCCATGGCATTTGTTATGAAGGGTCCTTATCTTGCGGCCGGGCTCCGGTAATTAAAGAACGTTTTCCAGGAAACAAATAATAGAGGAAAAGGCATACCCGGCCCTGGAGGAAAGTATCTATAATAATGGCTGTTGTGGAGTGAAGTCAGGTGAAGGATTTGATTTTTGGCCGGAATCCGGTATTAGAAGCATTAAGAAGTGGGCGATCCATCGACAAAATATTAGTGTTGGCCAGTGCCAGCGGGAGTATGGAGCCTCTTCTAACCCTGGCCCGGCAACAGGGCATACCAATTCAAAGATCCACCCGCCAACAGATGGAGGGACTAATTGGGGAGGCCAATCACCAGGGGGTCATTGCTTTTGGGGCGGCCAAAAGTTATGTAGAGGTAGAAGAGATCTTGACCATTGCCAAAAATCGCCGGGAACCGCCCACTATTCTGGTTTTAGACCACCTGGAAGACCCCCAGAATTTTGGGGCTGTCTTACGGGTAGCTGAGGCTAGTGGTGCTCATGGGGTAGTTATTCCCAAGAGAAGAAGTGTTGCTTTGTCCCCTACGGTAGCCAAGACCTCTGCCGGCGCACTGGAATATGTACCCGTTGCCAGGGTGACCAATCTGGTACGGACCCTGGAGTATCTCAAAAAAGAAGGCTTGTGGGTTACCGGTCTTGATGCCGCCGGCCCAAGCAATTACTTTGAAGTAGATTTACTAGGCCCGGTAGCCATTGTAGTTGGCTCCGAGGGACGGGGTCTTGGCCGGCTGGTGAGGGATACCTGTGATTTTCTGGTTGGAATACCGATGCTTGGCCGTCTAAATTCCCTGAATGCTGCTGTGGCTGCTTCTATCGTTTTGTATGAGGTGGTCAGACAGCGCCACTGTTCCACCTGATGGTTACTGAATACTTGATTGTAGACGGCTACAACATCTTAAATGACTGGCCCGAATTCAAAGGCATCAAGGAGGCTGAACTTTCCCATGCCAGGGATAGCCTCATCAAAACCCTAATCAATTACCAGGCACTGATGGGTACTCAGGTCATTGTTGTTTTTGATGCCCACCTGGTCAAAGGAGGCTTCGAAACGGAAGAAATCATCGATGGTGTACGGGTTCTTTACTCCCGGGAGGGGGAGACCGCTGATGGTCTGATCGAGAGGCTCGTATACCATTTGCCTGACGCCTCTTGCATTACTGTTGCCACCTCGGATTGGGCCGAACAGAGAATGGTCCTGGGTAAGGGGGCACTGAGGATCTCCGCCAGGGAGCTCCGGGAACTGATCCGGGCAGTTGAAAAGGAAAGCCACCGGTATTGCCAGAACAATCGTAACCAAGTCAGACATCTGGATTTACGGCTGGGGGAGAACCTGCGCCAGGTTCTGGAAAAACTCCGGCGCAAATCCTGAGGGACTATCCTATTGATCACTGGGAGCGGCTGCCGGAATGTCTAGTCCCGTGATGAGTTATTTTCAGGACAGTTTACGCCTTGATTTTAAGGAGATCTTCTTATATAATTACTAGTGTGACTGGACAACCTTAATACTACCGCCTCCATCGAGGACCAGATTGGTTTAAGGCATGGATATTGATAGGGAGAAAGGCGTGATCGTCACAATTGACATCTTAGATAATTGTCGGCCCATCGGAAAAAGGATAGCCAGGCAAATCTTTAGGTGGAGGCGATGTAATGAGCGTTAATCCCCAAAGAGAAGTATGCGACGGTTTTGAGGTAATGATTGACGAAGATATTGTGGAACTGGCGCAAGACGGTGACGACATTGCCCAGGAGTTCCTGATCAACAAGTACAAGAATTTTGTTAGGGCCAAGGCCAGATCCTATTTTCTGATTGGGGCGGACCGTGAGGATATTATCCAAGAAGGGATGATTGGGCTATACAAGGCCATTCGGGATTTCCGCTGTGATAAGCTTTCCTCTTTCAGGGCTTTTGCAGAACTCTGTATTACCAGGCAGATAATAACGGCAATCAAAACTGCCACTCGTCAAAAACACATTCCTCTGAATTCATATATTTCTCTTAATAAGCCCATTTATGACGAAGATTCCGACCGTACTCTCCTGGATGTGATTTCGGGTACGAAAATTACCGATCCTGAAGAATTGATCATCAGCCGGGAAGAGTTTAATGATATAGAGGAAAAAATGGGGGAGATCCTGAGCACTCTAGAATGGAAAGTGCTCATGTCCTACCTGGAGGGTAAATCCTACCAGGAGATTGCCGTAGACTCTAAAAAGGCATGTCAAGTCCATCGATAATGCGCTGCAAAGGGTAAAAAGAAAACTGGAGCGGTACTTGGAAAAAAGAGATAGCTAAAGGCGCCTAAAGAGTGGAAAGAAGGTAAGATCAAGGGGACTTTTGCTGCCTTTGTTTACCGGGGTAAGTTGTAAAATTAATTGCCGCATTTAATAAAAAATAGAGACTCAAGGCTAAACCTCTGATATGTTTAAGGTAACTACGCTTAAAAACATAAAGGAGGCAAAGCACATGAGTCAACTCAATTGTACCACGACTTCCCGCCGCTTTAAACACATCACTGTAAAAGAACGCTATCAGATTGAAATTCTTCTAAAGGAGAAGAAGTCACCCAGCGAGATAGCAAAGCTGTTAGGCAAGCATAAGCGAACCATCGAACGTGAGATTGCCCGTGGAACTGTCAGGATGCTGAGAAGCGACCTGGTTTATGTTGATAGATACTGTGCAGATACAGCAGAGCGAATATACCGGGAGAGAGCTGCTAATAAGGGAGCATGCTTAAAGATCGGTCATGACCATGGACTAGCCGATTACATTGAAAAAAAGATTATCAAAGAGGGATATACCCCTGACGCAGTCATTGGCGAAATCCGGGCAAAAGGCTTAAAATTTAAGACTAGTATATGCACAAAAACGCTCTATAACTATATCGACAAAGAAGTATTTGCAAATATAACAAATAAAAACCTTCCAGTAAAACGAGTACCTAAAAAAAATCGCCATAAGAGGGTACGAGTTGCCCACAACAATCTAAAAGGCAGAAGCATTGAAGAAAGACCTGCGGCAGCTAATACTCGTGAAGAAGCCGGCCATTGGGAGATGGATTGTGTTGTAAGCGGCAAAGGGAAAGGCAAAGCCGCACTCTTAGTTCTAACAGAACGCAAGTTTAGAAAAGAGATTATCCGAAAGATGCCGGAAAAGACACAGAAATCAGTGAAGAAAACGCTGGATAGGCTTGAAAGAGAGTACGGAGCACGCTTTTCAGAAGTGTTCAAAACCATTACGGTAGATAACGGAAGCGAGTTTCTTAACAGTGTAGAATTAGAGAGTTCAATCAGAAAGCCGGGCACTCATCGGACTAAAATCTATTATGCTCACCCATTCAGCGCATGGGAACGTGGGTCCAATGAAAATGCTAATAAGCTAATACGTCGGTTTATTCCAAAGGGCACAGATATCAGCAAGCTTAAACAGAAAGATATTAGGCGAATTGAGAACTGGATGAATAATTACCCAAGAAAAATTCATGGATATAAATCTGCCAATGAGATGGCAAAGATGGCAGTATAATCAGAGGATGCCAAAATATGGGTGGCAATTAAACTTGCAATTCCCCGCCCCTTTGTTTACCGGTCAAAATTTCTTGACGAAGCTGGCCGGCGGTGTTATAATAAAATCCGCCAGTTGCCGGGCAGGTGGCTGGCGGAAAGATTTCTCGTGTGGAGAGGTTCCCGAGTTGGCCAAAGGGGGCAGACTGTAAATCTGCTGGCACCGCCTTCACTGGTTCGAATCCAGTCCTCTCCACCATATAATGTCGCGGGGTGGAGCAGCTGGTAGCTCGTCGGGCTCATAACCCGAAGGTCGTAGGTTCGAATCCTTCCCCCGCAACCAAGCCCACATAGCTCAGAAGGTAGAGCGTCGCCTTGGTAAGGCGGAGGTCACCGGTTCAATCCCGGTTGTGGGCTCCAATGATACTAACGCCTCCGGCGTTTTTCTTTTTTTATTCCTGCTATGCTGGTTAATTTATAGAAGGGATGTCCCTACGGTTTCTGTTGTATTAGAATACACCCGATTATTGTTTGTTGGCTAATAATCTTTCCCTTTTGTTTATTGTTGTCTGTATTTGACAGGCAAAATAAAATAAGCTAAAATAGTATCAATCCTTTGGACGGGCCTGTAATCAGAAAGAGGCTGCCGATTTACCCGGGTAACAGGCCGCCCGGGGGTTTGTCGTGTTTATACATAGAATAGTGATCGGCCCGTGATTTATGCTCCCAGGAGGAGCGCGCCATAGTAATCCAAATTTTTCAGGGAGGGAACCCTCAGTGGCAAAACCGAAATTTGAAAGAACCAAACCTCACGTAAACGTAGGCACCATTGGTCACGTGGACCATGGCAAGACCACCTTGACTGCAGCAATCACCCTGACACTGTCCAAATTTGGTGGTGCTGTAGCCACAGCCTATGATCAGATTGACAATGCACCGGAAGAAAAAGAAAGAGGCATTACCATTAACACATCCCACGTAGAATACGAGACAGAAAAAAGGCACTATGCCCACGTAGACTGTCCCGGCCACGCGGACTATGTGAAGAACATGATCACCGGAGCAGCCCAGATGGATGGAGCCATTCTGGTAGTATCGGCAGCAGACGGCCCCATGCCCCAGACGAGAGAGCACATTTTACTGGCTCGTCAGGTAGGGGTACCTTATATCGTGGTCTTTTCTGAACAAAGCGGACATGGTTGATGACGAAGAACTGATGGAACTGGTAGAAATGGAAGTACGGGAACTTTTAAGTGAATACGAATTTCCCGGAGATGATATTCCGGTCATATCCGGTTCTGCATTGAAAGCCCTGGAATGTGGGTGCGGTACCAAAGAATGCGAATGGTGCGGTAAAATCCATGAACTGATGGACAAAGTAGACGAATACGTTCCCACTCCCCAAAGGGCCGTAGACAAACCTTTCCTGATGCCGGTAGAAGACGTCTTCACCATTACCGGTCGTGGAACGGTAGCCACCGGCCGGGTAGAAAGAGGCACGGTGAAAGTCCAGGACGAAGTTGAAATAGTAGGCTTAAATGAAAAAGCACGGAAGACAGTAGTAACCGGAGTAGAGATGTTCAGGAAACTACTGGACCGGGCGGAAGCCGGCGACAACATCGGTACTCTCTTAAGAGGTGTGGAGCGGAAAGAGATCGAGAGGGGGCAGGTACTGGCCAAGCCGGGATCCATCAAACCCCATACCAAATTTGATGCGGAAGTATACGTTTTGACCAAAGAAGAAGGAGGCCGTCATACTCCCTTTTTCCCGGGATACCGTCCCCAGTTTTACTTCCGGACAACAGACGTGACCGGCATTATTACTCTACCGGAAGGAGTGGAGATGGTCATGCCTGGTGACAACATCAAGATGGGTATCGACCTGATCACCCCCATTGCCATGGAAGAAGGTTTGCGTTTCGCTATTCGTGAAGGAGGGCGTACCGTAGGGGCAGGGGTGGTCACTGCTATTCGAGAGTAGGTAGGAAAAAGGGCCGGGCTCCAACTCCGGCCTTTTCCCTTCAGAAGAGTTTCTAATAGCAAAATAAGGGTGGCCAGGAATAAAAAGGATTTGTTGACACTGGAAGCAATTTGTGATAAATTTATTTGGGTAGACTTAAAGACACTGCTTGTGTGGCTCCGGGAGGTGGCGGCAAGATGCGAGTAGGTGTTATTCTGGCTTGTACTGAATGCAAAAGGCGCAATTATACGACCAGTAAGAATAAAAAAAACAACCCGGACCGGCTCGAACTGAAGAAGTACTGCAGCTTTTGCAGGACCCATACGGTACACAGGGAGACGAAAGTAAGCGGTTTGTAGGGGGAACAATAGTGCCCGGCATCAAGATAAGGATGTGAGAAAGATGGCCGTAAAAAGCGTATCCGGTCCGGCCAAATTCAGCGAACGAGCGACCAAGTTTTTCCGGGGGGTCTGGTCGGAGTTAAAAAAGGTCCACTGGCCGAATAGAAAAGAAATCGCCACCTACACTACGGTTGTAGTGGTTTCTGTTTTTATTGTGGCCCTGATGATTTGGATTGTGGATTCCATATTCAGCTTTTTGTTGTCGCGGATCATCTAGGACTTCTTGGACTTTTTAACCCTGAGGGCTGAGATGCGAGATTGGAGGGGAAGGTCGCCCCGGTGACCCATCGTTGTATGGAGAAACAGTGGTATGTGATTCATACTTATTCGGGATATGAGAATAAGGTCAAGGCCAACCTGGAAAAACGGGTTGAGTCCATGAATATGGGAGACAAGATTTTCCGTATTCTGGTGCCGGTAGAAGATGAGATCCAGGTTAAGGACGGCAAAAGGAAGGCCGTCAAGCGCAAAGTCTATCCCGGGTATGTCATGGTGGAAATGAAAATGACCGATGATTCCTGGTATGTAGTACGCAATACTCCCGGGGGTTACCGGTTTCGTGGGAACCGGCTCCAAACCCGTTCCCCTGCAGGTAAAGCGAGGTCAATCAGATTTTACGGCGGATGGGTGTGGATGAGCCAAGAGGCCAAGATTGACCTGGAAGTCGGCCAGCACGTCCGGGTGGCCAGTGGTCCCTTTGAGAATTTTATCGGCAGTGTGGATGAAATTTACCCGGAGAAAGGCAAGGTCAAAGTGCTGGTATCCATGTTTGGCCGGGAGACACCGGTAGAACTGGAATTTCATCAGGTAGAAAAAATCTAGATCAGCTTTCTTTTAAAGAACTGGATTACGGTTAGGAGGTGGAGCAATGGCCAAAAAGGTAGTGGGTTTGATTAAAGTTGCAGTGTCCTGCGGGCAAAGCCAACCCTGCGCCTCCGGTAGGGACCGGCTCTCGGGCAATACGGTGTCAATATCATGGGCTTTTTGCAAGGAATTTAACGAGAGAACCGCCTCTCAGGCAGGGTTGATTATCCCGGTTGAGATAACCGTTTATCGAAGACCGTTCCTTTACCTTTGTGACCAAGACGCCCCCGGCGGCTGTTCTCTTGAAAAAGGCGGCCGGTATCGAAACGGCTTCCGGTGAACCCAACAGGCATAAGGTGGCAAAAGTATCCCGGGACAAGGTACGGGAGATTGCTGAGACCAAAATGCAGGATCTTAATGCCGGGAGTATCGAAGCAGCTATGCGGATGGTGGAAGGAACCGCCCGGAGTATGGGTATAGAAATTGTATAAAGGGAAAAAAGTGGGAGGATCAGATCCGTTACGACCACAAGGAGGTTATGATAATGGCCAAACGCGGCAAAAAATATGTGGAGGCCCTGAAAGCTTTTGACAAGACCCATCTGTATGAGCCCAGGGAAGCCCTGGAGCTGGTCAAGAACAATCGCTCCGGCAAAATTCGATGAGACAGTTGAGGTATCGGCGAGACTGGGAGTGGATCCCCGGCACGCTGACCAACAGGTACGCGGCACGGTGGTCCTGCCCCATGGAACGGGCAAGACCAGGACCGTCCTGGTTTTTGCCAAAGGCGAGAGAAGCTGCAGGAAGCGGAGGAAGCAGGGGCGGATTTTGTTGGGGGAGAAGAACTGGCGGAAAAAATTCAAGGCGGCTGGCTTGGTTTCGATGTGGCCATTGCCACTCCTGATATGATGGGTGTTGTTGGTAAATTGGGGAGGATCCTGGGCCCTCGGGGCTTGATGCCCAACCCCAAGACTGGCACAGTGACTTTTGATCTGGCCAAAGCAGTGGCAGAAGTGAAGGCTGGTAAGATCGAATACCGGGTAGATAAGACGGCTATTGTTCATGCCCCTATCGGCAAGGTGTCTTTTCATCTGGATCAACTGGAAGAAAACTTCCAGACTTTGCTGGAGGCCTTGATCAAGGCCCGGCCCAGCTGCAGCAAAAGGCCAGTATCTTGCGCAGCGTGGTGGTGTCCTCCACCATGGGGCCGGGAGTGAAAATTAACCCTCTGAAAATTGTGCCCTCGGCAAAATAATAAAAATAAAGAACAATTTTGTTGACCGTAGACAGTAGGTGCCTCAGTGCCTAAAGGGTAGATCCCGCCTACCGAGGTTTTCACCATTCATGGGAATTTGCTGGATTCCTGAAGAAGCCCTCGTTGTCTGCGGGGGCTTTTTTCATCCGCTAAAGGAGGTGGAAAATTGAGCAAGCAGAGGGAAAGAAAACAACAAATTGTCAACGAAATCAAGGAAAAACTGGATAATTCTTCCGCTGTAATTGTCACAGATTACCGGGGCTTAAATGTGAGCCAGATGACGAAACTTCGGGCGGAGCTGCGTAATGCAGGTATTGAGTACAAGGTGCTGAAGAATACCTTGACCAGCTTGGCTGCCCGTGAGCTGGACTTGGCGGATCTGGACAATTACCTATCGGGACCCACCGCCATCGCCTTCAGCCGTGAGGATCCGGTGGCTCCGGCTAAGGTTTTAACCAAATTCGCCAAGGAGCATAAGGCGCTGGAGATCAAAGGCGGTTTGCTGGATGGCAAGATCATCGATGCGAACTCCATCAAGGCCCTGGCGGATCTTCCCGGACGGGAAGAGCTCCTGGCGCAGGTTCTGCGGGGCTTCCAGTCTCCCCTGTCCCAGTTGGTAAATGTGCTTAACGGTCCCATCAGGAATCTGGTTTATGTTTTGGAAGCCGTTAGAAAACAAAAAGAAGCAGGCGTTGAAGCCTGACCCGAGAAAGTATAGAAAAATGGAGGTATAAACAATGTCAAAAGTAGCGGAAATTTTGGAAGCCGTAAAAGGCATGACTGTGTTGGAATTGGCTGAACTGGTGAAGGCTTTTGAGGAGGAATTCGGTGTCAGTGCGGCTGCTCCGGTGGCCATGGTGGGAGCAGCACCGGCTGCTGCCGGGCCGGAAGAGGAAAAAGAAGAGAAAACTGAATTCGATGTCATCCTCACCGCCGTGGGCGATAAGAAAGTGGGCGTGATCAAAGCGGTCCGCGAGATTACCGCTTTGGGCTTGAAGGAAGCCAAAGAATTGGTGGATAATGCGCCCAAACCGGTTAAGGAAAAGGTCAGCAAAGAGGAAGCGGAAGCGATTAAAGCCAAATTGACCGAGGCAGGCGCAACCGTAGAAATCAAGTAGTTTGCACGGTTTTGGCGATCCCAGGACAAGGGCACCTTTATGAGGTGCCTTTTTCTATCGGTTTTTGCAAAAATGCTGGTAAGTTGTAAAATTAATTGCCGCATTTAATAAAAAATAGAGACTCAAGGCTAAACCTCTGATATGTTTAAGGTAACTACGCTTAAAAACATAAAGGAGGCAAAGCACATGAGTCAACTCAATTGTACCACGACTTCCCGCCGCTTTAAACACATCACTGTAAAAGAACGCTATCAGATTGAAATTCTTCTAAAGGAGAAGAAGTCACCCAGCGAGATAGCAAAGCTGTTAGGCAAGCATAAGCGAACCATCGAACGTGAGATTGCCCGTGGAACTGTCAGGATGCTGAGAAGCGACCTGGTTTATGTTGATAGATACTGTGCAGATACAGCAGAGCGAATATACCGGGAGAGAGCTGCTAATAAGGGAGCATGCTTAAAGATCGGTCATGACCATGGACTAGCCGATTACATTGAAAAAAAGATTATCAAAGAGGGATATACCCCTGACGCAGTCATTGGCGAAATCCGGGCAAAAGGCTTAAAATTTAAGACTAGTATATGCACAAAAACGCTCTATAACTATATCGACAAAGAAGTATTTGCAAATATAACAAATAAAAACCTTCCAGTAAAACGAGTACCTAAAAAAAATCGCCATAAGAGGGTACGAGTTGCCCACAACAATCTAAAAGGCAGAAGCATTGAAGAAAGACCTGCGGCAGCTAATACTCGTGAAGAAGCCGGCCATTGGGAGATGGATTGTGTTGTAAGCGGCAAAGGGAAAGGCAAAGCCGCACTCTTAGTTCTAACAGAACGCAAGTTTAGAAAAGAGATTATCCGAAAGATGCCGGAAAAGACACAGAAATCAGTGAAGAAAACGCTGGATAGGCTTGAAAGAGAGTACGGAGCACGCTTTTCAGAAGTGTTCAAAACCATTACGGTAGATAACGGAAGCGAGTTTCTTAATAGTGTAGAATTAGAGAGTTCAATCAGAAAGCCGGGCACTCATCGGACTAAAATCTATTATGCTCACCCATTCAGCGCATGGGAACGTGGGTCCAATGAAAATGCTAATAAGCTAATACGTCGGTTTATTCCAAAGGGCACAGATATCAGCAAGCTTAAACAGAAAGATATTAGGCGAATTGAGAACTGGATGAATAATTACCCAAGAAAAATTCATGGATATAAATCTGCCAATGAGATGGCAAAGATGGCAGTATAATCAGAGGATGCCAAAATATGGGTGGCAATTAAACTTGCAATTCCCCCAACAACAAAATGCTTCCCTCATTTCTTGACAAACCGATTTCCTTGTGCTAGCATTATAAAATGGCACTCGTGACAAGAAAATTCTGCCTCTTTTTTGGAATAAGCTTCCTGGAAAAGGAAAGAATAGTTAGATAAGGGGATTTCACGATTCTTTTTGAGATGAAAAGCGAGGTTAAGCAACAAATGTTTGCGCCTTGCTTTTGAATTTTTGCTTGCCTTGATTTTTATCCAGTTATTATTACTCGGGGGTGAAGGTATGCCAGAGCCGATTAAGGTTGGCACCAGGGAACGCTGGAGTTTTGCGAAAATCAACGAAGTCCTTGACATGCCCAACTTAATTCAAGTGCAGAAGCAGTCCTACCAGTGGTTTATTGAGGAAGGGTTGAAGGAGATTTTTGACGATATTTCCCCGATTCAGGATTTTACCGGGAACCTTCTTCTGGAATTTGTCGGGTATAACTTGGGGCAGCCCAAGCATGATGTGGAAGAATGCAAAGAAAGGGATATGACTTATGCCGCACCTCTCAGAGTAAAGGTCCGTTTGATCAACAAAGAAACAGGGGAAGTAAAGGAACAAGAGGTATTTATGGGTGATTTCCCCTTAATGACCGCTAAAGGCACTTTTGTCATCAACGGTGCGGAGAGGGTCATCGTCAGTCAACTGGTCCGATCACCGGGTGTTTATTATACGGAACAAATCGATCCCAGCGGGGTGAAGATTTGCACCGCCACTATTATTCCCAACCGGGGCGCCTGGCTGGAGTTTGAGAGCGATACCAATGAGGTGATTTACGTCAGAGTTGACCGGACCAGAAAGATTCCGGTAACCGTGTTGGTGCGCGCCTTGGGTTACAGCACCAATAGCCAGATTCTAGAACTGTTTGATAATGATCCCCGCATCCAGTTGACTTTGGAAAGGGATAACTCGGACAACGAAGAAGAAGCCCTGGTGGAAATTTATAAGAGATTGCGCCCGGGGGAGCCTCCGGCGGTGGAAAGCGCCAGGTCTTTATTAGAGGCTTTATTCTTCGACTCCAGGCGATATGATCTGGGGAATGTGGGAAGATATAAACTGCACAAGAAATTGCAACACGGTATCCTCTTTCAGGAAAAAGAAGATGGGACCAAGGAGTATATTCGGCATTTGACCAAAGAGGATATTGTGGCCACGATTCGTTATTTTCTCGCCCTGATGCGGGGAGAGCGCCGGGGAGATGATATTGATCACCTGGGCAATAGGAGGCTTCGCTCTGTCGGTGAGCTTTTGCAGAACCAGTTTCGCATCGGCCTTTCCCGGATGGAGAGGGTTGTACGGGAAAGGATGACCATTCAGGATGTGGAGGTTATCACCCCCCAGATTCTCATCAATATCCGGCCGGTGGTGGCCGCCATTAAGGAATTCTTCGGTTCCAGCCAGCTATCCCAGTTCATGGATCAGACAAACCCTCTGGCCGAACTGACCCATAAGAGAAGATTGAGCGCTCTGGGGCCGGGAGGCTTGAGCAGGGAAAGAGCGGGTTTCGAGGTGCGGGACGTGCACCATTCTCACTATGGACGGATCTGTCCCATTGAAACACCGGAAGGACCGAATATCGGCCTGATCGGCTCGTTAAGCACCTATGCCCGCATCAATGAATTCGGCTTTATTGAGACTCCTTATCGAAAAGTGGACAAGGAAAAAGGCGTAGTTACTGACGAGATTGTCTATATCACCGCCGATGAAGAGGAAAATTACATTATCGCCCAGGCCAATGCTCGTCTGGATGAAAACGGGCGTTTTGTTGATAAGCGGGTTAATGCCAGGCATGGGAAGGAGATTCTGGTGGTTCCCGCCGACCGGGTGGATTTCATGGATGTTACGCCCAAGCAGGTTTGGAGTGTGGCCACTGCCTTGATTCCCTTTTTAGAGCATAATGATGCCAATAGGGCCCTTATGGGAGCCAACATGCAGCGCCAGGCGGTGCCCCTTTTGCGGACCGAAGCGCCCCTGGTGGGGACGGGAATGGAATGGAAGACGGCCAGGGATTCCGGCGTGGTGGTCCTGGCGCAAAGGGCCGGCGTGGTGGAGAAGGTCACCGCCACCAACGTGGTCGTTCGCTGCGATGACGGCGAGCTGGATAAGTACAAGCTTTTGAAATTTGCCCGCTCCAACCAGGGGACCTGCATCAACCAAAAGCCCATCGTGAAAAAAGGGCCAGAGAGTGGAAGTGGGAGACGTGATCGCGGACGGCCCCAGTACGGATCAGGGGGAATTGGCCTTAGGTCGTAATGTCTTGGTGGCTTTCATGACCTGGGAGGGCTACAACTATGAGGATGCTATCTTGATCAGTGAAAAGCTGGTCAAAGATGATCTTTTCACTTCGATTCATATCGAGGAATACGAATGCGATGCCCGGGATACCAAGCTGGGACCCGAGGAGATCACCAGGGATATTCCCAATGTGGGGGAAGAAGTATTAAAGGACCTGGACGAAAGGGGTGTCATCCGGGTAGGGGCTGAAGTCCGACCCGGTGATATTCTGGTAGGAAAAGTCACTCCCAAGGGAGAGACGGAGCTGACGGCGGAGGAACGGCTGCTGAGAGCCATTTTTGGAGAAAAGGCCAGGGAAGTGCGGGATACCTCCCTGCGGGTGCCCCACGGGGAAAGCGGTAAAGTGGTGGATGTGAAGGTTTTTTCCCGGGAGAATGGGGACGAACTGGCACCAGGGGTCAATGAGCTGGTCCGGGTGTATGTGGCACAAAAGCGGAAAATTTCCGAAGGAGATAAAATGGCTGGCAGGCACGGTAACAAGGGGGTCATTTCCAAAATCCTGCCCGAAGAAGATATGCCCTTTTTACCCGATGGGACCCCTGTGGAAATAGTATTCAACCCTCTGGGGGTACCTTCCCGGATGAATATTGGCCAGGTGCTGGAAACCCACCTGGGTTGGGCGGCCAGGGCACTGGGCATTCATGTAGCCACTCCCGTTTTTGATGGGGCCACAGAAGGGGATATTGAAAAGACCCTGGAACAAGCGAGGCTACCTCTTCATGGGAAAACCCGTCTCAGGGATGGGCGTACCGGGGAATACTTTGATAATGAAGTAACTGTAGGTTACATGTATGTGTTGAAGCTGGCCCATTTGGTTGATGATAAGATTCACGCCCGGTCTACAGGCCCATATTCTCTCGTTACACAGCAGCCTTTAGGAGGCAAGGCCCAGTTTGGTGGGCAACGTTTCGGAGAGATGGAGGTTTGGGCCCTGGAGGCCTATGGCTCTTCCTATACATTACAGGAGATCCTGACGGTCAAATCCGATGATGTGGTGGGTC